>NZ_JAHQZU010000009.1 GCF_019061185.1 Paracoccus sp. Z118 | reverse complement strand
GGGGGGGGGGGCGCTGCCCCCGCGGTCTGCGACCTGGCCACTGCCGTGGCCTTCCTCGCTGAAAACAGTCCGCTGGACTGTTTTCCGGGCACTCGGAAGCCCAGGATATTTCTGGCCGCCCGATACGCTGGCGTGCGGTCGAGGTGACAGGCCGCATGGCGCGGGTTAGGGTTGCGACGATTTTCACGAAGGAGTGCCCCATGTCCATCGACGCCCGCCTTGCCGAGCTCAACATCACCCTGCCGGACGCGCCCGCGCCGGCGGCGAACTATGTGCCTTATGTGATCAGCGGCAAGCTGCTGTTCGTATCGGGACAGATCTCGGCCGGGCCTGACGGGCTGATCCGGGGCAAGCTCGGCGACGGCGTGGATGTGGCGGCCGGCGCGGCGGCGGCGCGGGCCTGCGGGCTGGCGCTGCTGGCGCAGGCGCGGGCGGCGCTCGGCTCGCTGGACAAGGTGGCGCGGGTCGTCAAGCTGACCGGCTTCGTGAACTCCACCCCCGATTTCACCGACCAGCCCGAGGTGGTCAACGGCTGCTCGGACCTGATGGTCGAGGTGTTCGGCGACAAGGGCCGCCATGCGCGCGCCGCGGTCAGCGCCGCCTCGCTGCCGCGCGGGGTCGCGGTCGAGGTCGAGGCGATCTTCGAGATCGCCTGATGCGCCCCAACCTGCCGGCAGGGCTGCTGTCGCGCCCGATCGCCCATCGCGGCCTGCACTCGCCGGGCGTGCCCGAGAACTCGATGGCCGCGTTCCGGGCCGCCGTGCGGGCGGGTTATGCGATCGAGCTGGACGTGCAGCCGGCCGCCGATGGGACGCCGCTGGTGTTCCACGACTACGACCTGCAGCGGCTGACGGGCAGGGCCGGGCTCATCTGGGGCCTGTCCCCGGATCAGGCGGCGGGCTGCCGGTTGCTGGGAACGGACGAGACGATTCCGACGCTCTCGCAGGTGCTGGACGAGGTCGCGGGCCGGGTGCCGCTGCTGGTCGAGATCAAGGACACCGATGGCGGGCTTGGCCCTGCCGTCGGCGATCTGCCCGCGCGGGTGGCCGATCTGCTGGCGGGGCACGAGGCGGAGGTGGCGGTGATGTCGTTCAATCCGCATGCGGTGGCCGCCGTCCATGCGGCGGCCCCGGCCCTGCCCGTCGGGCTGACGAGTTGCGATTTCGCGGCGGATGACTGGCCCGGCGTTCCGGCCGCACGGCGGGCGGATTATGCGCGGCTGGCGGATTTCGACCGCGTGGGGGCGAGCTTCGTCTCGCACGATCATCGCGATCTGGGCAATCCGGCGGTGGTGGCGCTTGCCGCGCGCGGGGTGCCGGTGCTGTGCTGGACGATCCGCTCGCCCGAGCAGGAGGCTGCGGCGCGGCGGATCGCGCGGAACATCACCTTCGAGGGGTATCTGCCGGAGGCGGGCTGAGCAGCCCGCCCGACAGGGCGCCGGTCAGGCCGCCTTCATGTCCTGCGCGGCGGCCAGCACGGCATGCAGGGCGACGGGATCGTCATTGGCGCGCAGCTTGGCGCGCAGGTCGGCGTCGCGCAGCGTGCGCGAGACCAGCGCCAGCGCCTTCAGGTGATCGACGCCCGAGCTTTGCGGCGCGAGCAGCGCGAAGACCAGATCGACCGGCAGCTTGTCCACCGCGTCGAAATCCAGCGGTTTCTCCAGCCGGATGAACAGGGCGACCACCCTGTTCAGCCCGTGCAGCCGCGCATGCGGCAGGGCGACGCCGTTGCCGACGCCGGTGGGGCCAAGGCTCTCGCGCTCCTGCAACGCGTCGAGCGTGCGGGCGCTGTCGAGGCCGTAGACGCTGTGCGCCAGCTCGGCCAGGTCCTGGAACAGGCGCTTCTTGCTGGACACCTGTGATACCGACCGAACGGCGGCCGGCAGAAGGATATCGCTGATCTGCATGGATGATATCGTCCCCTACGCCCTGATACGCGCAACCCGCCACTTTGCCTCGGGCGCCGCGGCGGGCTGGATGTTACGGCCGTAACCGGGCCGTCAGTTCAGGTTCCGGGGGTCGATCCAGCCGACATTACCGTCATCGCGGCGATGCACCACGTTGACGCCCCCGTGCTTTTCGTTGCGGAACACCAGCATCGGGCTGCCGGACAGTTCCAGTTGCATCACCGCGTCGCCGACCGAAAGGGTCGGAACGCGGGTTTCCATCTCGGCGATGATGATGGGTTGCAGGCCGGTGTCGTCCTGCGATTCCCACACATCTTCGTCAGCCGCCAGCACATAGCTGGAAGCGGGATTGTATTCAACCGGCTGTTCCACGCGGTTCTTCTGGTGGTCCTTCAGCCGGCGTTTGTAGCGGCGCAGCTGCTTGTCCATCTTCTCGCGGCAGGCCTCGAAGGCGGCGTAGATTTCCGTGTCGCGCGCCTTGGCCTGGGCGGTCAGGCCGGTGGACAGGTGGACGACGGTCTCGCACTGAAACTCATGCGCATCCCGTGAAAAGATCACCGTGGCGTCGATGGGTCGCTGGGAATACTTGGCGACGGTCTCGCCCAGGCCGGTCTTGACGTGGGTCTGGAGCGCCTCACCGATATCGATCTGCTTGCCACTGATCTGGTAACGCATCGTTACGTCCTTTCTGCGGTATGCCCCGCCCGGACCTGCCCTTGGGGTCGCGGCCGGAACGGATCGGCTGCGCGGCGCATCCCGCAGGGCGCGGGATGCCACCCGCATATATTCATTTGGTGACAGCGCCCCCGATCTGTCAACGGGTCCATCCGGCGCCGTCGCGTCACCCCATCTGGAAGCCTTCGCCCAGATAGACCTGCCGCACCTGCGGATCTGCCACGATCTCGGCCGTGCTGCCCGATTTCAGCACCGCGCCGTCATGAAGGATGTAGGCGCGATCCACGATCCCCAGCGTTTCCCGGACGTTATGGTCGGTGATCAGCACCCCGATGCCGCGCGTCTTCAGGTCGTGGACCAGCGCCCGGATCTCGCCCACGGCGATCGGATCGACCCCGGCGAAGGGCTCGTCCAGCAGCATGTAGCGCGGCGACGAGGCGAGGCAGCGGGCGATCTCGACCCGCCGCCGCTCGCCCCCGGACAGGGCGAGCGCGGGCGCGTGGCGCAGATGACCGATGGAGAACTCGCCCAGCAATTCCTCGAGCTGGTCGCGGCGGCGATGGGCGGAGGGCTGCGAGACCTCCAGCACCGCCATGATGTTCTGCTCGACGCTGAGGCCGCGAAAGATCGACATCTCCTGCGGCAGATAGCCGATCCCCATGCGGGCGCGGCGATACATCGGCAGGGTGGTGGCGTTCTGCCCCTCGATCAGCACCCGGCCGGCGTCGGGCAGGATCAACCCGGCGATGCAGTAGAAGCAGGTCGTCTTGCCCGAGCCGTTCGGACCGAGCAGCGCCACCACCTCGCCCCGGTCGAGTTGCAGCGACACGTCGCGGATCACCGGGCGGTTGCGATAGGACTTGCGCAGATTGTTGACCTGCAGGCCGATCGGCCCGTCGCCCGAGCCCGGCGGCGCGGCCGGTTCGATGCGCGATGCCGCCATCAGTTGCCGCCGGGTTGCAGCACGCTGCGGACGCGGCCCGACATGTTCGCCTGCCCGGTGTTCAGGTCGATATTCGCCCGCTCGCCCGACAGGACGTTCTGCCCCTGCGTCAGGATCACGTCGCCCGACAGCGCCACCGTGCCGCTTTCCACGTCATAGACGGCGTCCTGCGCCTCGGCGGCGTCGGGGCCGCTGACCAGCGTCACGGTTCCGGTCGCGTGCAGGCTGCGGATGCGGCTTTCGCCCGTCTCGGCGTAATCGACCGTCACCTCGTCGGCAGACAGCCGCATCTCGCCCTGCGAGATCACCACGTTGCCGGTGAAGGTCGCCTGCCCGCTGGACTGGTTCACCTGAAGGCTGTCGGCCGACACCTCGACCGGGGCCTCGGTATCCGACGCGGCGCCGAAGCCCACCGCCTGCGACAGCGCCGGCGCGGCGGTTCCCAGCAGCGCCAGAACGGACAGCGCGCGAAGCAGATGCAGCGGCATGGCGCCTTCTCCCTAGGGTCGCGGGTCGTATATCAGACGGACCCCGCCATTCAAATCAAGAACATGCTCGCCCGCCTCGTTCCGGGCCAGCACCGCGCCGCCCGCCTCGACCGTGCCGAACGGTCCCGCCGCCTGCACCACCGAGGGCGCGGTGATGAGGCTCGCATCCGTGTCGGCATCGATTGCTGGGGCGGTCAGCACCCAGCCGGCCGAGGTCGTCATCCGCACGTCGTCCGTCATGTGAATCGTGCCGTCCTGAAGCGCGGCATGTCCGGCGCGAAGCTCGGCGGCGGTGCCATCAGCCGCGCGCCAGTCCAGCGCCACCACGCTGGCGGCGCCTTCGTCCCCGTCCGGCACCGCGCGGGCGGCGCTCAGCGTGTAGCGGGCGCCGTCGGGCGTCACCCCGGCGAAGCGCGGCGCGGTCATGCCGGTGCGCTGCGCGAGGTTCCCGCCTTCGGGGTCCACATAGGGAATGGCGATGTCCGGCGACGGGTTGCGGGCCAGCAGGAACAGCATCGACAGGATCGCCAGCGCGGCGAGCGGCAGCACGACACGCAGGCCGCGCACGATGGGGGTGCGCAGGCGGCCCCCGCCCGGCATCAGACGATCCCGGCGCGCAGGCAGTCGTGGATATGCAGGATGCCCGCCGGGCGGCCGTCATCCTCGACGGCGAACAGGGTGGTGATCTTGCTGTCCTGCATCTGCGCCAGCGCCGCTTCGGCCAGCGCGCCGGGGGCGATGGTGCGGGGCCTGCGGGTCATCACCTCGGCGGCGGTGTGATCCAGCAGGCCGTCCATGTGCCGCCGCAGGTCGCCATCGGTGATGATGCCGACCAGCCGGCCATCCGCGCCCGTCACGCCGGTGACGCCGAAGCCGACGCGGCTGATGGTCAGCAGCGCCTCGGTCATGGGCGTGTCCTCGGACACCAGCGGCATGTCGGTGTGCATCAGGTCGGCTACGCGCAGCAGCCGCGCGCCCAGCTTGCCGCCGGGATGAAAGGTGCGGAAATGCTCGGGCGTGAACTGGCGGTGCTCCATCAGCGCGATGGCGAGCGCGTCGCCGAGCGCCAGCGTCATGGTGGTGGAGCTGGTCGGCACGATCCCGGTGCCGCAAGCCTCGGGCGCCTGCGGCAGCAGCAGCGCGACATCGGACTGGCGCAGCAGGGTCGAGCCCTCGCGCCCGGCAACGCCGATCAGGGGAATCTCGAACCGGCGGGTATGGGCGACGATGTCGGCGATCTCGGGCGTCTCGCCGCTGTTGGACAGCACCAGCGCCACGTCGCCCTGCGTGACCATGCCCAGATCGCCGTGCGACGCCTCGGCGGGATGGACGAACTGCGCGGGCGTGCCGGTGCTGGCGAAGGTCGCGGCGATCTTGCGCCCGACATGACCGGACTTGCCCATGCCCGACACGACGACCCGCCCCTTTGCGGCCAGGATCAGCCGAACGGCTTCCTCGAACGGCGCGCCGAGCGACTGCTCCAGCAGGGAAAGGGCATCCGCCTCGATGCGGATGACACGGCGGGCAGTGTCGAGATAGCTTGTCATCGGCACGATCTAGTGACGGTAGATGTCGTTTTCATCCACCCAGCCCAGCAGGTCGAGCCGGGCGCGGGTGGGCAGGAAATCGAAACAGGACTGGGCCAGTTCCAGCCGCCCTTCCCGCGCGAGCCGCTGTTCCAGTTGCAGCTTGAGCGCGTGCAGATGCAGCACGTCCGAGGCGGCATATTCCATCTGCGCCTCGGTCAGCACCTCGGCGCCCCAGTCGCTGGTCTGCTGCTGCTTGGAGATGTCGGCGCCCACCAGATCGTGCAGCAGGTATTTCAGCCCGTGCCGGTCGGTGAAGGTCCGCACCATCCTGGACGCGATCTTGGTGCACCAGACCGGCGCCGCCAGCACGCCGAAGGCGTGATACAGAACCGCGATGTCGAAGCGGCCATAGTGGAACAGCTTCTCCACCCCCGGATCGGCCAGCAGCCGCACCAGGTTGGGGGCCTCGACCTGCCCCTTGCCGATCTGCACCAGATGCGCGCTCCCATCGCCCGAGGACAGCTGCACGAGGCAAAGCCGGTCGCGGCGCGGCTCGAGCCCCATCGTCTCGGTGTCGATGGCCACGACCGGGCCGAGGTCCAGCCCCTCGGGCAGGTCGTTCTGATGCAGGTGGATGGTCATCGCGCGTCCTCGGGTTACGTCGTGCCGGTTAGCCGCGGGATCGGAGCGGGTCAATCCACCCCCGCACCCCCGGAGGATACCTGGGCACCGAAGACTACGCCGCCCCAAGCCCCGTCTTTGGTGCCCAAATATCCCGGGGGAACGCCCGGAACGGGCGTGGGGGCAGCGCCCCCTTCAGCCGATCCACAGCCGCAGCAACGCCGCGACGGCGTAAACGGCCAGCACGCCGCCCAGATACAGGATCACGAACCAGCCCAGCTTGCGGCCCATCAGTGATACCCCGCATCGGCCCCGACCTTGCCGCGGAACACCCAGTAGGAATAGCCGGTATAGACGAGGATCACGGGGATCAGCAGGATCACTCCGGTCATGAAGAACACCTGGCTCTTTTCCGGGGCGGCGGCCTCCCAGATGGTCAGGGTGCCGGGAACGATGTCGGGATAGATCGAGACGCCCAGCCCGGCGAAACACAGCGCGAAGAGCGCCAGCGACAGGAAGAACGGCCAGCGGTCCCGCCGCGCGGCAAGGGTCCGCAGCAAAGCAAGCCAGACCAGCGCCACCAGCAGCGGCACCAGCCCGGTGACGGCGATGGTCGGCCACTCGAACCAGCGCTGCCAGTACTGCCCCAGCAGGAACGGCGTCGCCAGACTGACAGCCACGATGGCCGCCAGCGTTGCGAAAACCAGCTTGCGGGCCCAGGCGTAGGCGTCGTCGCGCAGATGCCCCTCGGTCTTGGCGATCAGCCAGCAGGCGCCGAGCAGCATGTAGGCGATGCAGACGCTGATCCCGCACAGGACCGAGAACGGCGTCAACCAGTCGCACCAGCCGCCGCCATAGGCACCATCCACGACCGTCACCCCTTGCAACACCGTTCCCAGCGCGACCCCCTGCATGAAGGACGCCACCACCGAGCCGAGCACGAAGCCCCGGTCCCACCAGTGCTGGCGGCGCTGGCTGCGGAATCGGAACTCGAACGCCACGCCCCGGAACACCAGCCCCAGCAGCATCGCGATGATCGGGACGTAAAGCGCCGGCAGCAGGATCGCATAGGCCTGCGGGAACCCGGCGAGGACCGCGCCGCCGCCGAGCACCAGCCATGTCTCGTTCCCGTCCCAGACCGGGGCGATGGTGTTGACCATGGTGTCACGGTCGCCCGGCCGCGCGAAGGGGAACAGGATCGCAAGACCGAGGTCGAACCCGTCCATCACCACGTAAAGGAACACCGCGAAGGCGACGGTGAAGGCCATGATCGTGGGCAGGTCGAGGATCATCAGCGCAGCTCCGGTCCCGAGGTGGCGGCGGCGGCCCCGCCGGGCATGATCCCGGCGGCGTGCTGGGGCTGGCCGCGGAGCGGGCCGCGCTCGTGGTCATGGGGCGGGCGGGCCATCATCCGCAGCATGTAGATCGTGCCCGCCGCGAAGATCAGCGTATAGACGACGACGAACGCCATCAGCGACGTGCCCACCGCCGGCGCCGCGACCGGAGAGGCCGCGTCCGCCGTCCGCAGCATGCCATAGACGACCCAGGGCTGGCGGCCGACCTCGGTCGTGACCCAGCCGGCCAGCACGGCGACGAAGCCCGCCGGGCCCATCGCCAGCGCCGCCCGATGCAGCCAGCGCGATTCGTGAAGCGTGCCGCGCAGCCGCGCGATCCCGCTCCACAGCCCCACCGTCAGCATCAGGAAGCCGATCCCGACCATGATGCGGAAGGACCAGAACACGACCGGCACCGGCGGCCAGTCCTCGCGCGGCACCGTATCCAGCCCCGGCATGGCCGCGTTCAGGTCATGCTGGAGGATCAGCGAGCCGAGCTTGGGGATGGACAGGCCGTAATCCATCCGGCCTTCCTCCATGTTGGGCAGACCGAACAGGTAAAGGGGGGCGCCGCCCGCGTGGCTCTCGAAATGCCCCTCCATCGCCATGATCTTGATGGGCTGGTGTTCCAGCGTGTTCAGCCCGTGCTGGTCGCCGGCGAAGATCTGGATCGGCGCGACCAGCAGCAGCATCCACATCGCCATCGAGAACATGATCCGGCTTTCCCCCTGCGCGCGGCGGCGCAGCATGTGCCAGGCGGCCGCCGCGCCGACCACCAGCGCCGTGGTCAGGTAGGCGGCGATCACCATGTGGACGAGGCGATAGGGGAACGAGGGATTGAAGATGATCGCCCACCAGTCGCCGGGGACGATGCGCCCGTCCGGATCGACGAGGTGGCCCTGCGGGGTCTGCATCCAGCTGTTGACCGCCAGGATCCAGAAGGCCGACAGCAGCGTGCCGACCGCGACGGCATAGGTCGCGAAGGCGTGCAGGCCCTTGCCCACCTTGTCGGTGCCGAACAGCATCACCCCGAGGAACCCGGCCTCCAGAAAGAACGCCGTCATCACCTCGTAGGCCATCAGCGGCCCGACCACCGGCCCCGCGACATCGCTGAACACCGACCAGTTGGTGCCGAACTGGTAGGTCATCACGATGCCGGACACCACGCCCATGCCGAAGGCCACGGAAAAGACCCGCATCCAGTATTTCAGCAGGTTGTGATAGATTTCGCGGCTGGTGATCAGCCACATCGTCTCCAGCACGGCGAGGAAGCTGGCAAGGCCGATGGTGAAGGCCGGAAACACGATGTGGAATGACATCGTGAAGGCGAACTGCAATCTGGCAAGCAGAACGGCGTCGAACTGGTCCAGCATGGTCCCCTCACGGGCCGCGGAGTCGCCCCTTCAGTGGGCATCATGGCGGGCCGGTTGTCCAGCCCGCCATGCGCTTCGGGGATCAGCCGGTGCCGCTGCCGCCGGTCGCGGCATAGACCTCGCCGGTGATGTAGCTCGCCTCGTCGCTGGCCAGCAGGACGTAGATCGGCGCGATCTCGACCGGCTGGCCCGCGCGGCCCAGCGGGCTGTCCGATCCGAATTGCGGCAGATCCTTCTTGGGCTGCCCGCCCGAGACCTGGATCGGCGTCCAGAACGGGCCGGGCGCCACCGCGTTCACGCGGATGCCCTTGGGGGCGAGCTGCTTGGCCAGCGCCTGCGCGAAGGCCTTTTCCGCCGCCTTGGTCATCGCGTAGTCGAGAAGGTTCTTCGACGGCGAGAACGCGTTCACCGACGAGGTGACGATGATCGACGCGCCCTTCTTCAACTGCGGCAGGATCTGCTGGGTGATCCAGAAATGCGCGTAGATGTTGGTCTTCATGGTGTCGTCGAACTGCTTGGACGTGATGTCCTCGATCGACTCCTGCGCCTGCTGCATCCCGGCGTTCAGCACCAGCACCTCAAGCCCGCCGAGCTGCTTCACCGCGTCGTCCGCAACCTTGCGGGCCGCGTTCTCGTCCTTCAGGTCGGCAGGCAGCGCGACGGCGTTGCGGCCCTCGGCCTCGATCAGCTTGATGACGGTCTGCGCGTCGCTTTCGTCGTTGGGGTGGTAGGCGATCGCCACATCCGCGCCCTCACGCGCGAAGGCGATGGCGGCGGCCCGGCCGATGCCGCTGTCGCCGCCGGTGACCAGCGCGCGCTTGCCCTTGAGCCTGCCGTTGCCCTTGTAGCTTTTCTCGCCGTGATCGGGCAGCGGGTCCATCTTTTCCGCAAGGCCCGGCCAGGACTGCTGCTTGTCCGAATACGGGTTCAGCGGCAGGTCCGGGTCGTCCAGCGAGCCGGCGCGGTAGGGCGGGATGACGGGATCGGTTTTTTCTTTCGATGACATGGGAGGCAGCCTTTCGGACAGCGTGTGACCCTGCCCAACGCCGCACCCTGCTGGGCGTTCCGTCCGTGTTCCGTTCCGCGCCCCGTTCAGGGGCGGCGGGCGAGCGCCCGCTTCTGCCGCCGCAGCCGCAGCAGCCAGGCGGTATCGACATAGCGCACCACCACCCCCAGCGCCGCCCCGAACGGAACCGCCAGCAGCAGCCCGGCAAAGCCGAACAGCGCCCCGCCCGAAGCCAGCGCCAGCAGCATCCAGACCGGATGCAGCTTGACCGAATCGCCGACGATGCGGGGGGTGATGACATTCCCCTCGACCATCTGGCCCAGGATGAAGACGAAAGCGACCAACGCGATCATCCACCAGTTGCCCCAGAACTGCACCAGCGCGACCCCGGTCGCGAGTCCGAAACCCGAGATCGAGCCGAGATAGGGGATGAAATTCAGCAGCCCCGAGGCGATGCCGATCAGCAGCCCGTAATTCAGCCCCAGCGTCATCAGCACGGTCGAATAGAACGTGGCGAGCAGCGCGCCGACGATGATCTGGCCGCGCACGAACCCGGTCAGCACGCCGTCGATGTCTCGGGCCAGATGCCGGATCAGCGGCGCCCACTTGGGCGGCAGCCGCCGGTCCACCCCCGCCACCAGCCGGTCCCAGTCGTAGAGCAGGTAGATCGTCACCGTCAGCGTGGCGATGAACAGCACCCCGACCGCCAGCGCGCTGATGACGGTGCTGAGCGTGCCGCCCAGCATCGCCAGCGCGCTCATCCGCAGCCGCTCGGTCAGGTCCGAGAGGATCTGGCGCAGGAAGCCGCCATCCTCCATCAGCTCGGGGAACCGGGCCATCAGCCGGTCGAAGCCGCCCCGGACGGCGTTCGGCAGGGCCTCGACCAGCTGCCGCAACTGGCCGATGAGCGTCGGCAGCAGCAGCAGCACCGCCGCCGTCATCAGCGAGATCAGGACGATGGCGATGATCGCCACCGCGCTCGCGCGGCTGAAGCGCAGCCGCTCCAGCCGATCGGCGAGCGGGTCGAGGAAATAGGCCAGCGCCGCCCCCAGCACGAAGGGCAGCAGGATCGTGCCGAGCTGGCGCAGAAACAGCACGGCGATCGTGATGCCGGCAATCCAGATCAATACGTTGCGATTCAGGATGACCAGCATGCGTGCCCCGAAATGATGCGGGGCATTGTTGCCGCGCCCCTTCCCTCGGCGCAAGCACGGGCTGGCCCGGCGGGCCGCCGCTCACGCAGGTTTCAGGGGCCGGACGGCGGCCGGGGGCGTTGACGGGGCGATTGCATGGAAAGGTGGCAGAGATGACGACCGAATACGACCGGATGGTGGCAGGCCAATCCTACGATCCCGCGGACCCGCAGCTTGTCGCCATGCGGACCGAGGCGCAGCGGCTGATGCGCCTTCACGCGGCGACGATCAAGGGCGAGGACCAGTCGATGCTGGGCGAGCTGCTCGGCACCTGGAGCGAGGCCCGCATCCGCCCGCCCTTCCACGTCGATTACGGACGCAACATCCATTTCGGGCAAGGCTGCTTCGTCAACTACGGCTGCGTGTTCCTGGACGTGGCGCCGGTCCGCATCGGGGACCGCACGCAGATCGGCCCGCTGGTGCAGATCCTGACCGCCGACCACCCGCGGGAGGCGGCCGAACGGGCGGCGGGGCTGGAAAGCGGACGGGCGATCACGATCGGCGCCGATGTCTGGATCGGCGGCGGCGTGATCGTCCTGCCCGGGGTGACGGTCGGGGACGGCGCGACCTTGGGGGCGGGCGCGGTCGTCACCCGCGACGTGCCCGCCGGGGCGACGGTCGGCGGCAACCCGGCGCGGGTGATCGGCGGGCGCGAAGCGGGAAGCGTGAAAAAGGGAGCGTGAGAAGCAAAAACCCCCGGCAGCTTTCGCTGTCGGGGGTCTTGGGTCGCATGGTGCCCAGAAGAGGACTCGAACCTCCACGCCTTGCGGCACACGGACCTGAACCGTGCGCGTCTACCAATTCCGCCACCTGGGCCGGTTGCGTGAGGCGGGGATTTAGAGACAGCCGCGACCGCTGTCAACAGGGTCTGTCGCGGAATCTTGTCCCTTTCACGTCGCGCCGCCGCAGCTTGAGTCCGCCGCCGCCCTTCGCTATCAGCGGAAGCGGCATCCATACGGCAACCGAGGGGCGCACCCATGTCGAAACTGGTCACCATCTATGGCGGCTCCGGCTTTCTGGGCCGCCAGATCGCCAGGATCATGGCCGCCGATGGCTGGCGCGTCCGCGTCGCCGTGCGCCGCCCGAACGAGGCGCTGGCGGTCCGCACCTATGGCGGGGTCGGCCAGGTTCAGCCGGTGCCGTGCAACGTCCGCGACGACCTGTCCGTGACCGCCGCGATGGCCGGCGCCGATGCCGTCATCAACTGCGTCGGCATCCTCGTCCGCGTCGGCAAGAACACCTTCGAAAGCATCCATGTCGAGGCCGCCGGGCGGATCGCCCGCATCTCGGCCGAGATGGGCATCCCGCGGCTGGTGCATATCTCGGCGCTCGGGGCCGACCCCGAAAGTGATTCCCGCTATGCGGTCACCAAGGCGCGGGGCGAAAGCGCGGTGCTGGAGGCGCGGCCCGACGCGGCGATCCTGCGCCCTTCGGTGATGTTCGGGCCTGACGACAACTTCTACAACAAGCTGGGCGGGCTGACCCGGTTCAAGCTGTTCATGTTCGTGCCCGGCGCGGACACCCGGATGCAGCCGGTCTTCGTCGATGACGTCGCCCGCGTCGCCGCGATGTGCGCGGGCGGCACGGCGCCCGGCGGCATCTATGAGCTGGGCGGGCCGAACGTCATGACCATGCGCGAGATTGCCCGGCAGGTGCTGACCGTCACCGGCCGCCGCCGCGCCATCGTCGGCGTGCCGAACTTCATGGCCGGGGCGGCGGGCGGAATGCTCGACGCGGCGCAATGGATGACCGGCGGGCTGGTGACGAACCGCGTCATGACCCGCGACCAGGCCCGCACGCTGCGCCACCACAACGTCGCCACGCGCGAGCCGGGCAAGGTCCTGGGGTTCGAGGATCTGGGCATCGCGCCCAAGGCGGCCGCGGCGGTGATCCCGGATTATCTGTGGCGCTTCCGCCCTTCGGGGCAATACGACGTCATCAAGGACTCGGCCAAGTCGCTGCGCGACGTCTGAGATGGCCCCAGATACCATAATCGCCGCCTTCCTCGGCATCCTGGAGGGGCTGACCGAGTTCATCCCGGTCTCCTCCACCGGCCACATCCTGCTTGCGGGGCATTTCCTCGGGTTCGATTCGCCCGGCCGGGCGTTCGAGGTGATGATCCAGCTTGGCGCGATCCTCGCCATCCTCGGGGTCTATTCGGGGCGGCTGTGGCGCATCTTCTCGTCCGCCCCGCATGATCCCCGCGCGCGGCGCTTTGTCCTTGCCGTGCTGATCGCCTTCCTGCCCGCCGTCGTCGTGGGCGTGGCCGCGCATCCGATCATCAAGGGCGTGCTGTTCGAGACCCCGATCCTGATCGCGGTGATGCTGATCCTCGGCGGGATCGTGCTGCTGTTCGTGGACCGCATGGCGACCGATCCGCGCTATCACGAGGCCGAGGATATCCCCCTGACCAGCGCGGCGGGGATCGGCGTCGTGCAGTGCCTCGCCATGATCCCCGGCGTCTCGCGCTCGGGCGCGACCATCGTGGGCGCGCTGCTGATGGGCGCGAGCAAGCGCGCTGCGGCCGAGTTCAGCTTCTTCCTGTCGATGCCGACGATGATCGGCGCCTTCGCCTACGACCTCTACAAGAACCGCAGCATCCTCGACGCGGCGGCGCTGGGGAATGTCGCGATCGGCTTCGTCTTCGCCTTCATCACCGCGATTTTCGTCGTGCGCGGGCTGCTGGATTACGTCTCGGCCAAGGGCTACGGGTTTTTCGCCTGGTGGCGGATCGTCATCGGCACCCTCGCCCTGATCGCGCTGGTGGCCGGTTACTGAGCGAAGCGGGCCGAGAGCGGCGGCGCTGCACACTTGCGGTTGTGCATTTGGATGCGCAATTCACGCCATAATTGCGAACATTGCGCAGCCGGGGCCATCCGCATATCTTGCAGATAGAATTACGCGTCGGGGCGCTTGGCCGAAGAGCACGGGCCCGAATACGCCGCGGTTTGCATTTTTGCCGACATGAAACGAAACCGCCGCCGATTTCCCGGTTTGCAGCGGCGGGCCCAAACCGCCATGATAGCGTCGTGCCGAAATCCACGCCGCTGACCTCATGACCTTACCCGCCCCTCCGCCCGCCAACGCGGCGATCACCCCGCAAAGCCGAGCGGTGCCAGGACATCCGCGAATTTCCCCGCTTGCGGCAGGCCGCACCAGATGAGCCCTCCCCCCCTTAGCATCATCATCCCGGCCTGCAACGAAGAGGCGCGGATCGGCGCCTGTCTGGCGGCGCTTCTGTCGCAGGACGCTCCGGGCGCGCATCTTCAGGTCATCGTCGTGCCGAACGGCTGCCGCGACGACACCGCCGGGGCGGCGCGGCGACATGCCGGGGCCTTCGCCGCCCGTGGATGGGCGCTGGAGGTGCTGGAGCGGCCGCAGGGCGGCAAGATCGGCGCCCTCAACGCGGCGGACGCGCAAGCGGTCCATCCCGCGCGGCTTTATCTCGACGCGGATATCGTCTGCGGGCCGGGGCTGATACGCGGACTGCTCGCCGCGCTGGACCGGCCCGATCCGGTCTATGCAGGGGCGCGGCTGGCGGTCGCCCCACCGCGCTCGGCGGTCTCGCGCCGCTATGCCCGGTTCTGGCAAAGGCTGCCGTTCCTGACGCGGGGCGTATCGGGCGCAGGGCTCTTTGCCGTGAACGCCGCGGGCCGGCAGCGTTGGGGCGAGTTTCCCGCGATCATCGCCGACGATGCCTTCGTGCGCGGCCTGTTTGCCCCACGCGAGCGGGTGCTGGTCGATGCCGCCTATTCCTGGCCGATCAGCGAGGGGTTCGGCGCGCTGGTGCGCGTCCGCGGCCGGCAGGACGACGGGATGCGGGAACTGGCACGGCTCTACCCGGCGTTGATGGAGAACTTCGACGACCGCCCCGGACGGGCCGAGCTGCGGCGCGTCGCGGCCGCCGATCCGGTGGGTTTCGCGACCTACGTCACCGTCAGCCTCGCCACCCGGCTGCGGCGCAAGCGCGGCGTGTGGGCGCGATCACGTTGAGCGTGAAGGCCCGCGGGGCGGCCCGCAGGGGCTTTCCGGCCGGGCCCGGCCGGGACTGACAGACAGGGTTGACGGCTTTTGCGCCGCAGCGTGTCCGGCGGCTCACATCTGCCGGGGGCGCTCCCCACGCAGCCGTGGGACGGGAGAGGGCAACAGGCAAAGCCCCGCCGATGGCGCGAATCACCGGCACAAACTGCTTGCATTAGTGATTCGCGAATTCTCCATTTTCCCGCACAAGTAGATCAATTCTTCCGGCAATTACCGCGTTACACGAAGCGACATTCTCGCCTGAGGGGCGTCATTCCCGATTCACTCTCTTCATGGTTGTTAATGCATAGGCAACCTGCCCTTATTGGCAGGTCCGGAGCAGGAATTTATCCTTCCGCAGCGTAATGGTAAAATTATACTGTTCTTAACGCGGCCGCTGGTCCTAAGCTGATCCACGGGAGCGTTAAAACGAAGCTGCCAGGTTAGTTGGTTTTTTAGTAAAACTTGCGGTAGAAGGGGAGCCGCATTGCATGTTTACCCACGTAGAACTTCCTGCCCGTTCTGACGATCCGCAACTGTCCCGCGTCCCGCTGAACAGGGCGTCCCCCCTGACGGGCGTTTATCGCCACGCGGGAAAGCGCATTCTGGATCTGTCGCTGGTCCTTGCAGCGGCGCCGTTCGTAATTCTGATCGTGGCGATCCTCGCCGTGATCGTGGCGTGCGACGGCTCGCGCCCCTTCTATGTTCAGAAGCGCGTGGGCCGGAACGGCCGGATCTTCCGGCTTTGGAAGCTGCGCAGCATGGTGCCGGATGCCGACCGGCACCTGGTGAGGTATCTTGCCGCGAATCCGGCCGCGAAGGCGGAATGGGACACGACCCAGAAGCTGCGCCGCGACCCCCGGATCACCCGCTTCGGCCACTTCCTGCGCCGCAGCTCGCTGGACGAGCTGCCGCAACTGCTGAATGTGGTCCTGGGCGACATGAGCCTCGTCGGCCCCCGGCCGATGATGGTCGAGCAGCGCTCAATGTATCCGGGAACCGACTATTTCCTTATGCGCCCCGGCCTGACAGGGCTGTGGCAGGTGGCCGAGCGGAACGGCACGACCTTCGCCGCCCGCGCGCGATACGATGCCGAATACAGCGCCACGCTTTCGCTTCGCACCGACCTGCATACGCTCTGGCGGACGTTCGCCGTGGTAAGGAAGGGGACTGGCGTCTGACCAGCCGGGCTGCGGGTCCAACCGATCCTCCGGCGGCATCGCAGCCCGTTCGTCGTGGTCGGGGGACATTGCGTACAGCATCGCGAGCGCCAGCAGGACCACGGCGCCCGTCACCACATAAGCGGCAAAGCCCCACCAGAAACCGGCAAACCAGCCGGTGACCAATGCGGACAGGGCCGCACATCCCACAGAGATCAGAATAGCCGACGCGGACACGGCACACCTCTTGTCAAGAGTCGCAATGACTCTTTCGTGAAGTCTAGCCCCCCGCCCGCCGTATAGATAGCTTTAGGCTTACTCTCAACGTCTGAATTGGCGGTTCGTTGCCGATGATATGCGAAAAATTTGAACTATTCGCGCCGCTCCGCTTCGAAATCCGGCGTCTGGACTTTGCCCCAGGGCCCCGCCAATCTGCCGCCGCCGCTTCAGGAGAGTGCCGATGACGTCCCGCGACCAGCCAGCGATCGGCTACGTCGTCAACACCTATCCCCGTCCTTCGCACAGCTTCATCCGGCGCGAGATCCGCGCGCTGGAGCAGGCCGGCTGGACCGTTCACCGCTTCGCCATGCGCGGGGATGCGGGTGCCCTTGTCGATCCCGACGACCGCGCCGAACACGCGCGGACGGAACGCGTGCTGGAAACCGGGGCCGCCGGGCTGGGCGGCGCCTTCGCCCGCGCGGCGATGCGGGCGCCCAAGGCGGCGCGGGCGGTGCTGCGGGCAGCAAAGCACGGCGGTCCCCGGCAGTTGATCTACGTGGCCGAGGCCGCGCGCGTGGCCGAACGCGCCCGTTCCCTGGGGATCGCCCATCTGCACGCCCATTTCGGCACCAATTCGGCCGATGTGGCGCGCTATGCCGCCGCCCTCGCCGGGATCGGCTACAGCTTCACCGCTCATGGCCCCGAAGAGTTCGACGCCCCCCGCGCCCTGCGTTTGGGCGACAAGCTGGCCGATGCGCGGTTCACCGTCGCGATCAGCCATTACGGCCGCAGCCAGCTCTGCCGCTGGGTCGAGCACCGCCACTGGGACCGGATTCACGTCGTCCATTGCGGGATCGAGCCGTCTCGCTTTCCTTCGCCCCCCCCCATGCCCGGCGGCCCGCTGCGCCTGGTGGCGATCGGACGGTTTGCCGAGCAGAAGGGCTATCTCGCGCTGCTGCCGGCGCTGGCCGCCGCGCGGCGCCGCGCGGATATCCGGCTGACGCTGGTGGGCGACGGCGAGCTCCGCCCCGAGATCGAGGCGCTGATCGTCAGCCACGACCTTGGCGATGCCGTGACGCTGACCGGCTGGCTGGACGAGGCGGGCGTGCGGGCGGCGCTGGCGGCCAGTCACGCGCTGGTGCTGCCCAGCTTTGCCGAGGGGCTTCCCATGGTCGTCATGGAGGCGATGGCGCAGGGCCGCCCCGCGCTCGCCACCGCCATCGCCGGGGTGCCGGAGCTGGTGCTGCCCGGCAAAACCGGCTGGCTGGTTCCCGCCGGGGACGAGCGGGGGCTGACGGGCGCCATGCTGTCGGTTGCCGACACGCCCGTCAGCCGGCTGGCCGAAATGGGCCTTGCCGGGCGGGAAAGGGTGCTTGCCCGTCACGATGTGGCGATTGAGGCGGCGAAGCTCGGCAGGCTGTTCCGCGCCGCGTGCAACGGCGCGGATAGCTGAGCCCAGCCCCTACCGTTCGCGCCCCTGCTGGCGCAGGGCGCGCCGGCGGGCCATCGCATCGACCTGCGACGGTGGCGGTGCGGCTGGCGAAATCTCGGCCGCTGCCGCCACCGTCGCGAGGGTCGGAGCGGCGGCGGCGCCCGGTCTTGCGCCCTTGCCACCGACATGCGCGGCGAAATCGGCCAGCACCGGAAAGCGGAACATGTCGGTGATCGAGAGCCGCGGCAGGTCCAGATCGGCCTTGAGCGTCCGATGCACCTGCACCGCCAGCAGCGAATGGCCGCCGAGCGCGAAGAAGTTGTCGCGCGGCGTCACCCGCTCCAGCCCCAGCGCGCGGGCCCAGATCGCGGCCACCGCGGCCTCGAACTCCACCGGCTCGCGCATCGGCGCGGGACCGTCGGTCGGGGCGGCGGGACGCGGAACGGGCTCGGCGCGCGGCTGGGGCGCGGTCGCCGCAGGCAGGTCCATCCGCGCCAGCATCTTGCGGTCGATCTTGCGGTTCGGGGTCAGCGGCAGCTCCGGCAGGATGACGACGCGGGCCGGCACCATCACCTCGGGCAGCACGGCCCGCAGCGCGACCCGCAGCCCGGCGGCATCCAGATCCGCCGCGCCCGTGGCAAAGGCGACCAGCGCCGTGCCGCCGTGCGCATCGGTGCGAGCGACGGCAACCGCCTCGCGCACGCCGGGCTCGGCTTCCAGCCGCGCCTCAATCTCGCCCAACTCGATCCGGTGGCCGCGCAGCTTGACCTGGCTGTCGATGCGGCCCAAGAACTCCAGCCCGCCATCCTCGGTCCAGCGGACCAGATCGCCGGTCCGATACATCCGGCCGTCCGGCGCGAAGGGATCGGGGCGGAAGGCGGCGCCGGTCAGGTCGTCGCGGTTCCAGTAGCCGCGCACGACTCCCTCGCCGCCGATCCACAGCTCGCCTGCGACACCCGGCGGCATCAGGCGCCCCCCCTCGTCCAGCACATAAAGCCGCGTGTTGGCGATCGGACGGCCCAGCGTCACCCGCCCGTCCGCGTCGGCCAGATCGGCGGTGGTGGACCAGATCGTCGTCTCGGTCGGGCCATACATGTTGACGATGCGGGCGCGGGTCAGGCCCCGCAACTCGACCAGCAGCGCGGGCGGCAGCGCCTCGCCGCCCAGCATCAGCACCTGAAGGCCGCCGATGGCGCGGGCGGCGTTCGGGTCGGCGACCAGCAGCCGCGCCATGCTGGGGGTGCATTGCAGATGCGTCACGCCATGCCGCCGGATCTGCGCGGCGATGGAAAAATCGTCGCGCGCCGGGCCCGCCGCCGCGTTGACGCGGGCCAGCACCTCGGCCAGCGGCCGCAGCGCGTCCAGCACGGTCGCGGTCGGGATGCCGTAGTCGATCAGGCAGGCGATCTCGCCCACGCCGATGTCGTGCAACTCGGCCACGCGGGCCAGCGCGTCGTCGATGGTGCCGAAGAGGCCGCTGTCGTTGAAATACCGCAGGAAGGCGAACTCCAGAATGCCCTCCAGCTCGTCCTCGGTCAGCGTGCTGAGGTCGATGGCCATCGGGTCGCTGACCCCAGCCGGTTTCTTGAAGGCCGGGAAAGCCCAGGCATATTGCTTCACCAGCCCGGCGGCGGCGCGCAGATAGTCCTTCATCGGCCCGCGCGCGATCTCCATCGCCTGATCGCGGCTGTCGGCGAGGAAGGTGTGCAGCATCAGCGTGACGGTGAAATCCGCCGGATCGTGCCCCGCCTCGCGCAGCGCGGCGTGGTATTCGGTGATCCGCTGCCTCACGTCCGCGATGCTCTGCCCCAGGAGGTGGGTCAGGACGTTTGCGCCGTGCCGCCCCGCCTCGGCCCAGGTCGCGGGGTTGCCGGCGACCGTGACCCAGATCGGCACCTCTTTCGAGACCGGGCGCGGCTGCGTCACCACGCCGAACATGCCGCCATTCGCGGTCGGGAAGTCCACCTTCTCGCCCCGCCAGAGGCGGCGCACCTGATCGATGGCCACGAACATCGCCGTCTTGTTGGCGGGCGGCGTGTTCTCGGGCCGCAGCACGAAGTCGTCCGGCTGCCAGCCCGAGGCGATGGCGAGCCCCGCCCGCCCGTTCGTCAGGTTGTCGATGACCGCCCATTCCTCCGCGATCCGCGCCGGGTGGTGCAGCGGCGCGACGCAGCTTCCCGCCCGCACGGCAAGGTTCTTCGTCACCGCCGCCAGCGCTGCGCCGGTGACGGAGGGGTTCGGATAGGGGCCGCCGAAGGCATGGAAATGCCGCTCGGGCGTCCATACGGCGGTGAAGCCGTGGGCATCGGCGAAACGCGCGCCTTCCAGCAGCAGGTCGTATTTGCGCGGCCCCACCCCGTCGTCGTTGCCCCAGTAATAGAGGCTGAAGTCCATGCCCCCGCCCTGCCCGTCGCCGCCGACCGCCGCCTTCATGGCGTCGCCGGCCAGAACCACGGTCAGGCCGCGCGAGAGGGTCCAGAAGATTTCCAGCACCGAGATGTCGAAGGACAGGCTTGTGACCGCCAGCCAGACATCGCCTTGGGCATGGGGGATGCGCTCGTCCATGCCCGCGAAGAAGTTGGCGACGTTGCGGTGTTCGATCATCACCCCCTTGGGGGTCCCGGTAGAGCCGGAGGTGTAGATGAGATAGGCGAGATCCTCGCCGCTCGCCCAGTCCTGCGGGGCGGTTGCGGGCTGTGCCGCGATCGACGGATCGTCCAACGTCAGCACCCGCCCGGCTTGGGCGGGAAGCGCATCCGCCAGCGCCGCATCGGACAGGATCACCGCCGCCCCGGAATCCGAGATGTAATGCGCGATCCGGTCCGCCGGATAGGCCGGGTCCAGCGGCACATAGGCCCCTCCCGCCTTGAGGATGCCGAGCGCCCCGGCGACCATGTCCGGCCCGCGCTGCGCAAAAAGGCCCACCGGCCGATCCGGCCCGACGCCCAGCGCCATCAGCGCATGGGCGATCCGGTTGGCGCGGGCGTCGAGTTCGGCGTAGCTGAGCCGCCGATCCTCGAAGATCAGGGCCGTCGCGTCCGGCGTCTTCGCCGCCTGCGCCGCGAAGGCCGCGTGCATGGTGATGTCGTCGAATGGCCGCGCCGTGTCGTTCCACGGGCCGAGGATGCGGGCGCGGTCCTCGTCGGTCACAAGCTCGGCGGCCCGCAGCGGCGCATCCGAGGGCGCCGCCGACAGCCGCGCCATCAGCCGGGCGATCCCGGCGACCGTGCGCGCCGGCAGGCGAGCCGCGTCGAAGGCCAGCGTCAGCCGGTCCGTGGCGCCCTCGGGCAGGCGCAGCGTCAGCCCGCGCGGTCCCTCGGCCGCGTCGTGACTTGCGACGGACGCGAGCGGGCGCTGCATCCCCGCAAGCTCCGGCGCCCGCAGCGGCAGGTCGGCGAGCCATCCCGCCCCGTCCAGATCAGCCCGCGCCGCCGCGATCTGCGCGGACAGGCCGTCCAGCGTCAGCCCGGCATCCTCCAGATCGGCGTGCAGCGGCACCCAGTCGGCCACATAGCCCGCAGCCTCCGCCGGAACCGGGACCGCCAAGGCGAGGTCATGCGCCTGAAGATCGGCGGCGCGGCCCAAAGCGGCGGCGAACAGCGCCACCGCCGCGTCGGGCGACACCGGCCGGGGCAGCGCCACATGGGTTTCCTGCGCGTGGGCCGGGCCATCGGAAGGCAGTAGTTCCAGCACCGCAGGGGTCATGGCGATCAGGCGCTGGCGCCAGAACCCCTCGCGCGGCGCGGCCTCCGCTACAGCAGCATTGAGCGCCTGCGCCTCGTCTTCCGTCAGCGGCGGCAGGTGCCGGCCGGGCGAGAGCGACGGCGCGCCCTCGCGCCCGTCCGCGGGCGACAGCGCATCCAGCCGGACCGCGCCGCCCCCGCAGGCGACGATCACCCCGTCGCCGTCGCGGGCGAGGATCGTGCCGGGGGCGCCCTGCCCCTCCGCCGCCTCGATCGCCCCGACGGCCATGACGCGCCCGTCCAGCGCGATCTTGGACGTCAGCAGCGGGTTGGCATAAAGGCCGTGATCCAGCCCGCGCACCAGCGCGATCAGCTCATCCGCCGGACGGGTGAAGTCCAGCCGTCCCGCCGCCTGCGGGCGCTTTGCCCGCTCGAACAGGGTTCGCTGCGACAGATCCTGCGCGGTGCCCGGCGCGCCCGCTTCCAGCAGCTCCAGCAGTTCACCGAAACTGTCCAGCCCCGCCTCCCACGCCTTGGCGTTCAGGGTCAGGGCGGTGTCCTCGGGGTCGATGGCGAAGTCGCGCCGCGCCAGCACCCGGCCCTCGTCGATGCCCCCCTCGATCCGGTGCCAGCTGATGCCGTGCGTGGTCTCGCCCGCCATCCGCGCCCAGGCGGGGGCGTTCAGCCCTGCATAGCGCGGCAGCGGGCCATCGTGGAAGTTCACCGCGCCCTTGCGGGCCAGCGCCAGCACCGCATCCGGCACCACATTCAGGTTGGCGATGCTGAGCACCCAGTCCACCGCCGCCCCGGACAGCCCGCCATTCCGCAGCGCGGAAGGGGCGTGGAGGGGTATCCCCGCCTCGCGCGCCCAGGCGGCGGTGCCGGGATGTCGGGTCACGACGGCGGCGATGCGGTGGCCGCGGGCGAGCGCCAGCGCGCCGCATTCGCGGGTCAGGGATTCGTTGCCGATCAACAGCAGGTCGAGGGACATGGGAAGGCTACCTCTTGCGGGGGCGGGCGAAGCCGTGCCGGGCGATGGCACGCATGTGGCCGGTTGCGGGGCCGTCCTGCCGCCGCTCGATCCGGCAGCGCAGACGGAACAGCGCCGCGCCCGCGATATGGGCGAGATTGGCGGCGGTGGCCCAGACCGGGCCAAGGCTCTTGCGGAGGTAATGCTGGCGCGAGTCGAACCAGTAATCGGGCGGCCGGGCCATGTCCTTGAGGCCGGTGCTGCCCGAGGCGACATGCGCCACCACGCTTGCCGGGACGTAATGGGTGGGCCAGCCCGCTTTCGCGGCGCGGCGGCAGAGGTCCGTTTCCTCGAAATACAGAAAGAACGTCTCGTCGAAGCCGCCGATCCGGTCCAGCATCGCGCGGCGCATCATCAGGCTGGCGCCGCAGGTCCAGTCCACCGGCCCCGCGACATCCGGCGTCGGGCCCGCGACGATCCAGCGCCGCAACAGCTTGCTGACCGGCCCGGTCTTGCTCGCCCCCTCGAACTCGCTTGCGACCGATGGAAAGCGGAACGCGGTTTCGTGCAGCACCCCGTCGGTGCCGACGATCCGGCTGCCTGCCAGCCCGACCTTGGCGTTGGTGTCGAGATGATCGCGCAGCAGTCTGATCGCATCCGGCTCGGGGAAGGCGTCGGAGTTGAGCAGATAGACGTAATCCGGCACCCGCCCGTCCGGCAGCGCGTCGAACATGGCGAAGTTGTTGCCCGCGCCGAAGCCGCCATTGCGGCCCGACTGGGCGACCTTCACGCGGTCCAGCGGCGCCGCGTATTCGCTCAACCGCTCGAAACTGCCGTCGCCCGAGTCGTTGTCCACGACGGTTATCATGCCGTCCACGCCCGCCATCGCGGCAAGGGCGTGGTCCAGCGAGCGCATCGTCATGTCGGCCGTGCGCCAGTTCAGGATGATGGTGTGAACCGTTCCGGCCATCTCAGGCGGCCCCCCTCAGCGGCTCGGCATCCGCATCCACCGCCGCAAGCTGCTGCGCGATCCGCGCGGCGAGGATGCGGACCGACGGCTCCAGCACCATCGAGTCGTGATCTCCCGGCACTTCCGACACCTGCAACTGCGGCAGCCACGGCGACCACTGGTTGTCCTCGAACACATATTCCCGCGCCGTGCTGACCCATTGCCCGCCCGACACCTTCCAGCGCCGGTCGAGCCGCGGGCGATACAGCGTCACCGGCCCGTCCCATTGCCGCAGATCGAACCCCGGCAGCGAGGCGAGGAAGGCCGCATGGATCGCGTCGTTGTGGAAGCTCTGGTTGCCGACCTGCGACGGGGCGTTCGCCCGCCGCCGCAGCTCGCGCTGCCATTCGCGGCGCTTGCGCAGGTATTCGCCGACGAAGGCACCCTTCTGTTCGCGCATCTCGCCCAGGCGGATCAGCAGCCGGTCGCGGCGGCCGAGCGCCGGGCGCATGGGCAGCGGCGTGTCCAGCAGGACGAGTTGCCCCACCTGCTCGCCCGCCGCCTCCAGTTGCAGCGCGATCTCCAGCGCGGTCAGCCCGCCGCCGGAAAAGCCACCGACCAGCCACGGTCCCTGCGGCTGCACCTGCCGCATCTCGGCGATGCAGCTGGCGGCGGCCTCGGCGAAACTGTCATGCGGTGCGTCCTGGCCATAAAGCCCGCGCGCCTGAAGGCCGTAGACCGGGCGATCCGCCGAGAGGCGCTGCGCCAGCGAGCGCAGGTTCAGGACGTTCCCGAACATCCCCGCGACGATGAAGAACGGCAGCCCGCCGCCGGGCGGCCCCGCGTTCATCGGCACCAGATGGGTGAAGCGCGAGGTTGGCGCGGCCGAAACCAGGCGCGGGCCGGAGGGCGCCTCGTTCCCGCCCGCCGCCGGGTCGATGCCCGTTTCCGCGACGATCCGTTCCGCGAGCCTGGCGATGGTCGGCGCCTCGAACAGAGTCGAGATCGGCAGGTCGGCGCCATAGTTGCGGCGGATCATGGCGAACAGCCGCACCGCCAGCAGCGAATGGCCGCCGAGGTCGAAGAAGCTGTCCTCGACCCCAACCGCCTGCACACCCAGAAGCTCGCGCCAGTAACCGGCGATGGCGCGTTCCAGATCGTTCCTCGGCTCGACCATCTCCGTGTCGAGATCGGGCCGCTCGAACGCCGCGCCTTCCGCCGTGCGGGCACTCGCCGCCGCGTCCGCTTCGGCGATCAGCGCGCCCAGATCCATGCTGGAGACGCCGACGACCAGCCGCCCGGAAGCCAGCGCCCGGCGCAGCGCCTCGGGGCCCTGCGCGCGCGGGATGCCCTGCGACAGCGCGCGGGCAAGACGCCGCCGCCCCGGATCGCTTTCCGCCTCCAGCGCGGGGTCGCGGACAAGCTGGCCCGCGCCTGCCGCCTCAAAGCCATGCTCCAGGCGGCGCAGGGTCAGCCCCTCGGCCTCGACCAGCACCTCGCCATCCGGGGCGGCGATGGTGATGTCGAAGCGGGCAAAGCCGTCATCGGCGCGGTTACGGTCGGCGTTGCGGACCCAGCTGACGACCTCGGCCGGCAGCGGCGCGCGCACGGTCACGCGGCCATAGGAGACCGGCACCCAGACGGTCTGCGGAGACCAGCCGTCGATCAGTTCCATCGCCCAGCCGGTGGCGATGTCCATCAGCGCCGGATGCAGCAGCCATCCGTCGTCCAGATCGCCGCGCGCGGCATCGGGCAGCACCAGCCGGGCCAGCCCCTCGCCATCGCCGAAGCGATAGCTGCGCAGGACCCGCCAGCGGGGGCCGAAGTCCAGCACCTCTTCCTGAGCGGAGCGGATCGGGTGGCCCCGGTCGGCGACCTCGCGCGGCATCCGCGCGGCCAGCGCCGCCGGATCGAGCCGCGCTTGCGCCCCCGCATCCGCGCCGGTGATCCGGCCCGTGGCGGTCCGCAGCCGCACCCCGTCCTCGCCCGTCGCGGCGAGGATGTCGAAGCGCCGCCCCCCGGCCTCCGGCGTCAGCGTGGCCCGCAGCCCCCGCGATTGCCCGCCCGCGACCGAGAAGGGGCTGAGGAAGGTCACATCCTCCAGCGCATAGGGCATCCGCCCGCCACCCGCCGCGACGGCTTGCGCGGCGATTTCCAGCACACCGGTCCCCGGCAGCAGCGCCCCGCCGCCACGCAGGCGGTGTTCGTCGATCACCCAGTCATCGGTGGACAGCGCGCCGTCGAAGCTGGCCGCGCCCGCCGCCTCGCAGCGGCTGCGCAGCAGCGGCGCGCCCGCGACCTCGCTGCGCGCGCCCTCGCCCGATCCGGCAAGCGCGGCGGCCGCCATGCCGGTATCGGCCCAGATGCCCCAGTCCACCGCGACGGTCCGGCCGAAAGCGGCCGGCTGCGCGGCGGCGACGGCGTTCAGGTATTCATTCGCGGCGACGTAATCGACCTGCCCCGCCGGCGCGATCGCCGCGCTGGTCGAGGAGAACAGCACCGTCAGCCCCAGCGGCCGAGCGGCAAAGACGTCCAGCAGCGCGCGGGTGCCGTGCAGCTTGGCGGCGAACACCTCCTCGACGCTGCGTTCGGTCTTGGTCAGCAGCGGCCCGTCGTCGACCTGCCCGGCGGCGTGCAGCAGCACTTGCACCGGGCCAAGGCGGCGCTCGACCTCGGCGACGGCGGCGGCGAGCGATTCGCGGTCGGCAACGTCGCCCGCAACCGTCACGACCTCGGCCCCCGCCTCGCGCAGCGCCTTCACCGCCTTCAGCCGGGCGGAGCGGGCCGAGGCAGGCGCAGCGGCGATCAGCCCCTCCCACTCCGCTTCCGGCGGCAGGGGCGAGCGGGCGAGCAGCGCCAGCCTCGCGCCCCGGCGGCGGGCAAGGTCCGCCCCGAGAGTCAGACCGATCCCGCCAAGACCGCCGGTGATCAGCACCACCGCGCCCTCGGGCACGTCGCCCGCCGCGCCACCCTCCAGCGGCGCGGGAACCCACGAGCGGGCGAAGCGGCGGCCGCCGCGCCAGGCGGCGACGCGCGGGCCTTCACCGGCCAGCAGATCCTCGACCAGCCGGTCGGCGCGATCCTCGATTCCCGTCCGCAGCCCCGCGGGCAGTTCGACATCCACCAGACGCGCCGACAGCCATTCCATCTCGCGCGGCCCGACCCCGACTGGGCCGAGCGCGAGGGCGTTCTCCGGGAACGGCACCGCCTCGTCAGCCACCCCCAGCGCGCCGGTGGTGACGGTGACGAGCCGCATCGCCTGCTCGGCCCCCGCATCCGCCAGCGCCTGCAGCAGATAGAGCAAGCTGTAGAATCCCTGCTCCAAGTGCCGGTGGAACAGGCTCGACCCGGCCCGCGCCACGCGCTGCGGATCGGCCAGCCACAGATGCGCGACCCTGTCCGGCAGGCGGTTCTGCAGCATCAGCGCGGCGACCAGCATGTCCACGTCGCGCCGCCCAAGCTCGGGCGAGATCTGGAAGCGATCCGCGCCCAGTTCGGCGTAGCCGTCGCCCGCGACGACCTCGATCACGTCCTGATCCAGCGCCCGCAGCCGGGCCACGACCGCATCGCCAAGGCCGCTGTCATCCAAGAACACCAGCCAGCTTGCGCGCTGCGGCGCGACCGGGCGGCCATCCGGGCCGATCTCCACGTCCGGGGCGCTCTGCCGCCAGGCGGGACGCCAGCCCCAGTCGGCCAGATCCTCGCGCCGCATCGGCGGCTCGGCAACATCCTCGACGCGCGGGGCGGCAGGCTCGATGAAATAGCAGCGCTGCTGGAAGGCGTAGGTCGGCAGCGGCAGGCGGTTCCGCGCCGCCTCGCCCCACAGCGGTGCCCAGTCCACCGGAACGCCGGTGGCCCAGAGCCGCCCGAGCGCGGTCACGAACCATTCGTCGTCGGCAATCGCATGGTCGCGGTGGCGCAGGGCGCTGACGACCCGGTTCGCGGCGATGCCGTTGGCCTGTGACAGCGCGCTCATCGCGCGGCCCGGTCCCATTTCCACGATCACGCGCGTCGGATCGTCCTTCAGCGTGGCGGCGCAGGCGGCGAAATCGACGGTGCCGCGCAGATGGGCGAGCCAGTATTCCGGGTCCGTCGCCTGCTCGGCCGTCAGCCACGTCCCCGTGCGGTTCGAAACGACCGGGATCGACGGCGGCGAAAGCCGGATCGACCGCAGGAATCCGCGCCATTCGTCCAGAATGGGCTCCAGCATCCGGGAATGGGCGGCGATGTCGATGGCGATGCGCTGGCACTCGATCCCGCGCCCCGTGAGCGAGGCTTGCAGCGCGTCCAGCCGGTCCTTGGGCCCCGACACGACGCTGAGCGACGGCCCGTTGATCGCGGCAAGGTCCAGCCCATCGCCCGCCTCGGCCATCGCCTCGGCGGCGGGCAGCGAGACGCTGAGCATGCCGCCCGCCGGCACCCGGTCGAACAGCTGCCCGCGCAGCAGCACCAGCCGGATCGCATCCTCGAACGAGAACACGCCCGCGAGACAGGCGGCGGTGTTTTCCCCCATCGAATGCCCGCCAAGGGCCGAAGGCTGGACGCCCCATGACATGAACAGCCGTGCCAGCGCGTATTCGGTGATGAACAGCAGCGGCAACTGGGCGGACGGCCTGGTCAGGGCGGCATCGGCCGCGGCCTCCTCGCCCGGCTCGGGCAGCCACAGCTCGCGGGGATCGTCGCCGGTCAGCCCGGCCAGAATCTCCAGCCCCTTGTCCATCCAGTCGCGGAACTCGGGCTCGGTGGCGTATAGATCGCGGGCCATGCCGGCATATTGCGCCCCGCCGCCGGGGAAGAGAAAGGCGACCGAAGGCCCCCCCGGCACGGCGTCGTGGTTGAGGACGCGGCGGCTGTCCGCGGATTCCAGCAGTTCCGCCGCCTCGGCCGCGTCGCGGGCGACCAGCACCCGGCGCTTGTCGAAATGGCGGCGGCCTTCCTTCAGCGTCCATGCGACGTCGGCAAGGTTCGCGTCCGGGTTGGCGCGCAGCCATGCGGCGAGCGCGCCGCCGTTCCCATCCAGCGCCGCGCGGCTGCGGCCCGACAGGACCAGCAGCTGGAACGGCCAATCGGAGTCCCCGCTTTCAGGCGCAGGCGGCGCGGCCTCGATCACCGCATGGGCGTTGGTGCCGCCCACCCCCAGCGAGTTCACCCCGGCCCGCCGTGGCCTGCTGCGGGCGGGAAACGGCGTCAGGCGGTCGTTGACCGCGAAGGGCGAGTTCTCGAAGTCGATGACGGGATTCGGCGCCTCGTAGCCGAGGCTCGGCGGCATTTCCCCGTGATGCAGCGACAGCGCGACCTTGATGAGGCTGACGCCCCCCGCCGCCGTGTCCAGATGGCCGATATTGGTCTTGACCGAGCCGATCCGCGCCTGAGCCTCGCCCCGCGCGGTGCGGGCGAAGGCGTCGGTCAGCGCCGCGACCTCGATCGGATCGCCCAAGGCCGTGCCGGTGCCGTGGCATTCGACATAGTCGATGCCGTCGCCGCCGATCCCTGCCGCGTGATGCGCCTCGACGATGGCCTGCGCCTGCCCGCCGACGCTGGGGGCGAGATAGCCGGCCTTGTCGGCCCCGTCGTTGTTGACCGCCGTGCCCTTGATGACCGCCCAGATATGGTCGCGGTCGCGCACCGCATCCTCCAGCCGCCGCAGCAGCACGACCGCCGCGCCGCTGCCGAAGACAGTGCCCTGCGCGCGGTGGTCGAAGGCGTGGCAATGGCCGTCGGGGGACAGGATCTCGTTCGGATGATAGACATAGCCGCGCCCGTGCGGCAGCTCGATGGTGACGCCCCCGGCCAGCGCCGCGTCGCATTCGCCGTTCAGCAGCGACTGGCAGGCCTGATGCACCGCCACCAGCGAGGTCGAACACGCCGTCTGCACGTTGACCGACGGTCCGCGCAGGTCGAAGACATGGCTGACGCGGGTGGACAGGAAATCCTTGTCGTTGCCGGTATGGCGCAGCAGGAACGCGCCGGTCCCGTCCACCAGATCGCGGTTCGACATCACGTTGAAATAGAAATAGCTGCCCATCCCGCAGCCGCCGAAGACGCCGGTCGCGCCAAGGCTTTCCGGCGTGTGGCCCGCATCCTCGATCGCCTGCCAGCAGCACTCCAGGAACTTGCGGTGCTGCGGGTCCATGATCGCGGCGTCCTTGGGGCTGAGCCCGAAGAACTCGGCGTCGAAACCGTCGAAGCCTTCCAGCATGGCGGCGGCGGGGACATAGCGCGGGTCGGCCATCCGCGCCGCCGATTCGCCGCGCTCGCGCAACTGCTCGGGCGACGGGCGGGAGATCGATTCGACCCCGCCGCGCAGGTTGTCCCAGAAATCCGCAGGGTTGAGCGCACCCGGCACCTGCAACGCCATCCCGACGATGCAGATATCCCCTACGGAGTTGTGGAGTTCAGGGTGATCGGAGAGAGAATCAACAGAGGTCACGCAACATACCAGGTAAAAATGATAGGCGGAAATCAGCCTACGCGCTTACCGTAGCCTCGTCGGGGCACACCCGCCAAGGCCTACATTTAGACAACTATCGAGTTAACCGGTTTTTCGGGAAACAAGCGTAAAGGAAAGGCCGCTCCCGCCCCCGCATGGCGATTCGATGCGGCGGGCGGCGGGCGGCAGACACGCGGGGAAGGCGAATGGAATTCAGCTTCGGCGACACCACCATCGCGATCACCTGCCGCGACCGCGCCGCGCTGCTGGCCGAGGTGCGGCGGCGGCTGGATGGCGGGCGCGGCTTCACCCTGGCCACGCTGAACGTCGATCATCTGGAAAAGCTGCGCCGCGACGCGGGGTTCCGCGCAGCCTACGCCGCCCATGATCTGGTGGTGGCCGATGGCAACCCGATCGTGTGGCTGTCGCGCGTGGCGCGGCGGCCGGTGGCGCTGGTCCCCGGCTCGGAACTGGTCGAGCCGCTGGCGCAGGCCGCCGCCCGCGCCGGGGCGCCCGTCGCGCTGATCGCCGGCAGCGCCGCGGCTGCCGACGGCGCCGCCGCGCATCTTCAGCGGGTCGCGCCGGGGCTGAAGGTCGTTCTGCGCACCGCGCCCGGCTTCCCCTTCGACCCCGAGGGGGCCGAGGCGGCGGATCTCGCCCACGCCATCCGGGGCAGCGGTGCGCGGCTGTGCCTGCTGGGCGTCGGCGCCCCCCGGCAGGAGCGTTTTGCCGCCTTCGCCGCCCGCCAACTGCCCGAGGTGGGCTTTGCCTCGGTCGGGGCGGGGCTGGACTTCGTCGCCGGCCTGCAACGGCGCGCGCCGGCGGCGGTGCGGGGGGCGAAGATGGAATGGCTGTGGCGCGCGCTCTCCAGCCCGCGCCGGCTGGGGCCGCGCTATGTGAAGGGCGCGGCGATCCTGCCGGGGCATCTGCGGGAGGCGGTGCGGCTGAGAAGTCAGAGCTGACGATCCGGCGGGCTGACGGCCGGGCGCCCTCCACCACGGGCCGGGGAAGCGGCCTTTCGCGGGGAACCTGTCGTCAGAGAGACATGTTGGCGCGTCAGGTTCGCCCGTGACGCGATCTGATCTGTGTCAAAGCGCGGCCGCCCCAGTTTGTGCAGCCTGCACCAAACCAAAGAAACGGAGCATCGCCATGCAAGCCAGAAGCCTTCTTCTCCTGACATCCGCCCTGCTCGTCGCTACGCCGGCCCTCGGCCAGTCCGACCCGGCAGCCGCGCAGGCAGAACAGGCCGCCGAGGCGCAGGCGATCGACACCCCCGAAGTCGCGGGCGCGCCCGATCCCGCCGACGCCGCGATGGCGGACGGAACGCAGGCCCCCGCAGGTCGCAGCGCGGCGGATGTCGCGGCGGAAACGCGGGTCTCGCCACAGGGCGCGGCCATGACGCGGGCGCCCGAAATGGCCGGCGAGGGGTCCGCCGACGCCGAGTTGCGCGACTACGCGGCATCGTTCTTCGAGCCGATCCCGCGCATGGCCGAACTGCCCAGCGGCGCGCCGATGACGCGCGAGAAGATCGACCTCGGCGCGATGCTGTTCTTCGATCCGCGCATGTCGCTGTCGGGCGTGTTTTCGTGCCATTCGTGCCACAATCTCGGCCTGGGCGGGACCGACCAGCTTGAAGCCTCGATCGGCCATGGCTGGCAGCAGGGGCCGCGCAACTCGCCGACCATGCTGAACGCGATTTTCAACATAGCCCAGTTCTGGGACGGGCGGGCCGAGGATCTGGCCGAACAGGCCAAGGGGCCGGTGCAGGCCGGGGTGGAAATGAACAACACCCCCGAGAACCTGATCCAGACGCTGAAATCCATGCCGGGCTATGTCAGCGCCTTCGACGCCGCTTTCCCCGGCGTCGAGGACCCGATCACCTTCGACAGCTTCGCTCATGCCGTCGAGGTGTTCGAGGCGACGCTCATCACCCCGAACTCGCGCTTCGACCAGTGGCTGCTCGGCGCGGACGGCGCGATGGACGAACAGGAGAAACGCGGGTTGCAGGCGTTCCTAGATAACGGCTGCTCGGCCTGCCATGCCGGCGTGAACTTCGGCGGCGAGGGGTATTATCCCTTCGGTCTGGTCGAGGCGCCCGATGACGAGGTGCGCCCCGAAGGCGACACGGGCCGCTTTACCGTGACCGAGACCGAGGACGACCAGTATGTCTTCCGCGCCTCGCCGCTGCGCAACGTCGCCCTGACGGCGCCCTATTTCCACTCGGGCAAGGTCTGGGATCTGGAGGAGGCGGTGCGGATCATGTCCACCTCGCAGCTCGGCACGGAACTGGCCGACGCCGAGGCCGAGGACATCACCGCGTTCCTCGGCACACTGACCGGCGAGCAGCCGCAGATCGTCCATCCGATCCTGCCGGTCCGCAACATCGACACCCCGCGGCCGCAGCCGGTGAGCCTGCAGGATCAGGGCACGACCGCCCCCTCGGGCGCGGATGCGGCGGAAGCCGTGGACCCGGCGACCCCGGCGGCGAACTGATCCGGCGGCGCGCGCATCCCGCGCGCCCGCTCTGCAATGGACGAGGCCAGCCCTTGGGGGCTGGCCTCTGTCGTTGGAGAACGCGGTGTCGGCGGCGGCCGGCCCCGTTCGCGTGGAAGACAGGCAATGACGAGACGAACCGTGCGGGGGATCGCCCGTGGTCGTGCGCCCGGTCCGTTGCGACATGAAAAAGCCCGCCACCCTGACGGGCAGCGGGCGAGTTCCGCGGTGTTTCGAAGATTACTGCGCGGCGCTGGCCAGCTCGGCATTGGCGGGCGCGGCCTGCGCCAGTGCGGCGTCGATGCGCTCGCGCGCCTTCTTGGGCAGCTTGCCCTCCGCCAGGGCGGCGAGGTTCGAGGCGTCATCGCCGACCTGGATCAGGCCGACCATGCCCATGCCCAGATGCGGCTTGCACTTCACGCCGTAAAGGCCGGGCTGATCCACGGTGAGGACGTATTCCTCGTTGATCTTCGAGGCGAATTTCTCGACGCCCTCGGGCAGCATCCCGTCGATCGATTCGACGTTGTGGCTCTTGTCGGTGGGCAGGAAGGTGATGGTGTCGCCGGGCTGCGCCGCGACGAAGGTGGGCTCGAACACCATCATGCCGGACTCGCCCTTGTTGAGCATCTTGACCTCGTGGTTCGCGGCCATGGCCGGGACCGCAAGACAGGCCAGAACGGCTGCAAGGGTGATGTGGCGTTTCATCTCGTTCGTCTCCTTCAAGAAATCGTCTTCTTGTCCGAAACGACTCATACGGGGCGCAGACCGACCGCTCTTTGCGCTGGCACAACCATTCCGACCAAATCGGTCAGAAGAGAGGCCGGCGGCCCGAATGACGCGGCGTCACTCGGCCGCCGGACCGGGTTGCGGCCGGGCGGCATGGCCCGATTCGTCATCCCGCGGCGCGCGCGGCAGGAAACGTCCGGCGAAGCGGCCGAAGCTGTCCAGATAGGTCAGCATCACCGGCACCACGACCAGCGTCAGCAGCGTGGACGAGATCAGCCCGCCGATCACCGCATGGGCCATGGGCGCGTTCTGGCTGCTGCCCTGATGCAGGTTCAGCGCCAGCGGCGTCATCCCCAGGATCATCGCCAGCGTCGTCATGATGATCGGCCGGAACCGCACCCGCCCCGCGGACACCAGCGCATCGTAGAGGTTCGCGCCGCCCTCGCGCACCTGCTGGTTGGCGTTGTCCACCAGCAGGATCGCGTTCTTCACCACCAGACCCATCAGCATGATGAAGCCGATCATCGACATCATGTTCAGCGTCGAGCCGCCCACCAGCAGCCCCAGCACCACCCCGATCAGCGACAGCGGCAGCGAGAACATGATGGCGACGGGTTGCAGGAAGCTGCCGAACTGCGAGGCCAGCACCAGATAGATGAAGATCACCGCCAGCAGCAGCGCCGACCCGGCGGATGCCCCCGATTCCGCCAGCGCCTCGGCATCGCCGCCAAGGCCGAAGCGGTAGCCGTCGGGCAGCACCATTTCCTGCGTGATCGCGCCGACCTGCGCCAGCACGTCGGGGGGCGCGGCGGGGGCGATGTTGGCGTCGATGGTGACGCGCCGGTCCAGATCCTGACGCAGGATCTCGGCCTGCCCCACCGTCCGGGTGATCGCCGCGACCTGATCCAGCCGCGCGATCTCTCCCGTCTGGGCGTTCGCCCCGATGGGCAGGTTGCCGAGCGCGGCGATCTCGCTGCGCGCCGCCTCGTCCAGCCGCACGACCACGTCGTAGCTTTCGCCGTCCGGCGCGGTCCATTCGGCGACGTTCGTCCCGCTCATCATCGGGGTCAGCGCGCCGCTGATCTGTTGCAGCGAGATGCCCAGTTCGCTTGCCAGCAGGTTGTCCACCTGGATCGCGATCTGCGGCTGGGCGGCGTTCATCGACGAATCGATATCCGCCAGCCCGTCGATCTGCGCCAGCCGCGCGGCGATCTGCTCGCCGATCCGGGCCAGCGTTTCGGTGTCGTCGCCATAGACGATGATCTCGACGGGCTTGGAGCCGGGGCCGAAACTGTCCTCGGCGCTGACCACGGTCTCGAGGCCGGGCAGCCATTGCAGCGTCTCGCGCGTGCGGGCGGCGAATTCCTGCGCGGTGATCGCGCGCTCGTCATGGGGGACCATCGTCACGGTGATCGTCCCCGCATTGGCGGTGCCCGAGCCGACCACCGCCCCCGCGATGGAACTGTAGGTCGAGGCGACCGCCGGGTCCGCGCGCAGCATCGCGTCGATCTGCGCGGCGCGCGCGCCGGTGTATTCCAGCGACGATCCCGGCAGCGTCTCGAGCGTGACCGTCACCTTGCCGTTGTCCTGAGAGGGCAGGAACTCGGTCCCGACCAGCGGGATGAGGGGGAAGCTGCCGATGAACAGCCCGAAGGCCACCGCCAAGACGGTCAGCCGGTGGCGCAGCGCCCAGCGCAGCACGCCGACATAGCGCAGCGTCATGGCGTCGAACCAGCGGTTGAACGCGGCCACCGCCCGGCCGATGGGGCCGCGCTTCGCGTCCGGCTCGGCGTCGGGGTCATACCAGACGCTCGACAGCATCGGGTCCAGCGTGAAGGCCACGAACAGCGAGATCATCACCGCGACCGAGACCGTCACCCCGAATTGCAGGAAGAACCGGCCCATGATGCCTTCCATGAACGCGACGGGCAGGAACACGGCGACGATGGACAGGGTGGTCGCCATCACGGCAAGGCCGATCTCGCGCGTCCCTTCCAGCGCCGCATCCCGATGGCCCTTGCCCATGTGCAGGTGGCGCATGATGTTCTCGCGCACGACGATGGCGTCGTCGATCAGGATGCCGACCGACAGCGACAGCGCCATCAGCGTCATGATGTTCAGCGAGAAGCCCAGCAGATACAGCGCGAACATGGTGCCGATGATGGAAATCGGCAGCGTCAGCCCGGTGATGATGGTCGAGCGCCACGAGTTCAGGAACAGGAACACGATCACCACCGACAGGATCGCGCCCTCGATCAGCATGTTCTGGACCGCCTCGACCGAATCCTCGATGGCGGTCGCGTCGCTGGCGATCACCTGCACCCGCACGTCGCCCGGCAGGACATCGGCGCTCAGCCGTTCGGCGGCGGCGACGATGTCGCGGGCGACCTGCACGGTATTGGCGCCCTGCACCTTCATCACGTCCACGGCCAGCGCCTGCTCGCCGTTGAGAAAGGCGAGGCTGGTCGCCTCGGCCGGGCCGATGCTGACATTGGCGACATCGGCCAGATAGACCGCCTGCCCGCCCTGCCGGCCGACGATGATCCGGCGGAAATCCTCGACCGTATCGAGGCTGCCGCGGATCTGGATCGACTGCTCGGTCGCGCCCTCGTTGATCTCGCCCGCCGGCAGGTCCGAGGCGTTGTCGTTGATCGCCGCCATCACGTCCGTCACCGGAATCCCCTGCGCCGCCAGCCGTTCGGGGTCGATGGTCACGTCCACCTGCGCGGGCAGGCCGCCGACGACCGAGACGCTGCCGACGCCGCTGACGTTGCGCAGCGGGTTGACGATCATGTCCTCGGTCAGCGTGGTCAGTTCCGGGATCGACCGCACCTGCGAGCTGACCGCGATCGAGATGATCGGCATGGCCGAGGGGTCGAAGCGCAGGATCGTCGGCGCATCGGCCCGGTCGGGCAGCGCCGCCTGCACGCCCGACAGCTTGTCGCGCACGTTGTCCATCGCCTCGGCCGAGGTCACGTCCAGGTCGAACTGCAACAGCACCATCGCCTGCCCCGCCTGCGCGGTGGACTGGATCGTGTCGATGCCGCTGATCGTCGCCATCGAATCCTCGATGGGCTGGATGATGTCGTTCTCGACCGCCTCGGGCGAGGCGCCGTCATAGGCGACGACGACCGCGACCACGGGAATATCCACGTTCGGCAACTGCTCGACCGGCAGGCGCTGCCACGAGAACAGGCCGAGGATCACGATGGCCACCATCATCATGGTGGCGAAGACGGGGTGGCCGACGCTGATGCGGGTCAGGAACATTACATCGCCTCGGTCACGCGGACGGCCATGCCGGCGGTGAGGTCGGGCAGACGCCCGGACACGATCCGCTCGCCCGCCTCCAGCCCTGCCGGTATCCCGACCATCGTGTCGCCCTGCCACAACCGCCCGGTTTCCACCGGCTGGCGGACCAGCGCGCCCTCGACGATCTTCAAGACGAACTGGCCGGCGTCATCCTCGCGCACGCTGCTGCGCGGGACGGCGACCGCCTCCGGCTGGGTCCGCAGCAGGATCTCGCCGGTCGCGTACATGCCGCCGCGCAGGATTCCGTCGGGGTTCTCGACCACGATCGACACCGGCGCGTTGCGGCTGCCCGAGGCAGAGGTCGGGCTGATCCCCTCGATCCGCCCCTCGAAGCTGCGGCCCGCCAGCCCCTCGACGGTGAAGGCCACCGCCTGTCCGGTCTCAAGCTGCACGGTCCGCGCGACCGGCACCAGCACCTCCAGCGTCATCACCGACAGGTCCGCCAGCTGGAACAGTGCGGCCCCGGCCGTGACCGTCTGCCCCGGCTCGACCGAACGCTCCGCGATGATCCCGTCGATGGGCGCGCGGATGGCCGCGTCGTTCAGGGTGATCTCGGCGCTCGCGACGGCGGCTTCCTGCACGTTCATGTTGGCCTGCTGCACGGCGAGGTTGCTGCGCGCCGCCTCAAGCGCGGCCGAGGCGGAAACGCCCCGCCCAGCCAGTTCCTCGGCCCGCCGCGCCTCTGTCTCCGCCAGCGCGAACTGCGCCCGCGTCGCTTCCAGCGCGGCGACCTGCTGGGCAAGCTGCGCCCGCAGCGCCTCGGCGTCGATCTGCGCCAGCAGGTCGCCCTGGCTCACCCGGTCGCCGAGACGGGCGTTCAGCTCGGCGATGGTGCCCGACAGCTTGCTGTTGATCTGCACCTGCGTGCGCGGCTGAAGCGTGCCGCTGATCCGCAGCGTATCGCGCAAGGTGCCGCGCTCGACATCGGTCACGTCCAGCGGATGCACGAGGATTTCCCCCGCGGCGGCCGCGACGCCCGTCGAGGCGATGGTCGGCGGCGCGGCGTCCTGCCGGCTCTGCCACAGCATCGCGGCGGCAAGCGCGGCGGCCAGCAGCGCGACCACCGCCCAGGGCCAGCGGCTGCGCCGGGTTCCGCGCGCCTCGCGCCGCAAGTCGCGCGGGGTCTTGGCCCAGTCTGGTTTCACCGCAGGGGCAGGCCTGTTCATGTCGTCGGTGGGCAAGTCTCGGTCTTCCTTCCTGCCGGGTTTCGCCGTCAGGCGAGCCGTCTGCGGCCTTGTGCCACGCTCTGGCGCAACGGCCCCCAAATGGCCACTTGGGAACGCAGGACAACAAGCGGCTCAGGGGCAGGGTTCCATCGGCATGAGCGAGAGCATGGGGACGACAGGCTGCGGGCGCATGGGTTGGCGGGGCGAGCGCATCCCACGCGGGCGTGCTGCGCCATTGCCGCGGGGCCGCTTCGCCGACGCCGACTGAACCGGGCGGCTGACCGCCGCGGCCTACGCCCCCAGCATCCGCCGCTGCTCGGCCCGGATCTCCGCGATCGTTTCCGCGTCCAGATAGCGGGTGCGGGCCAGATCGGCGTCGCTGGCGTCCACCAGCTGCCGCAGGTTCTCGATCCCCACGCGGCTCAGCCCCTCGCGGGCCTGATGGCTCAGCACCAGATGCTTCACGGCGACGCGGTGCAGCTCGCCCGCTTCGACGAACGCCTGCATCATCCGTGCCATCGTGTCCGAGCGCAGGCGGTCGCCGTCGGCGCGGATGGGATCATGGGGATCGGACTCGCTCATGCCCGCCATGCTACATCCGCCGCCCCGCGCCGAACAGCCCCGGCTCCGAACAATCCCGGCCGGCGCTTGCCAGCCCCGCCCCGAACCTGCCATGCTCCGCTCGCGCATCGCAGGAGGAGAAGATGAGCAAGGCACAGATCGTCGGCTGGGCGCATTCCAACTTCGGCAAGGTCGAGGCGCCCGATACCGAAGCCCTGATGGCAGGGGTCGTGCCGAAGGCGCTCGACCACGCCGGCATCGCGCCCGAGGATGTGGACGGGATCTTCGTCGGGGTCTTCAACAACGGCTTTTCCCGCCAGGATTTTCAGGGCGCGCTGGTGGCGATGGGCGACGAGCGTTTCGCGCACACGCCCGCCACGCGATACGAGAACGCCTGCGCGACCGGCACGGCGGCGCTGCACGGGGCGATGGACTTCATCGAATCGGGGCGCGGCAGGATCGCGCTGGTGGTCGGGGCCGAGAAGATGACGGCGACGCCCAACGTCGAGGTGGGCGACATCCTGCTGGGCGCGTCCTACCGGAAGGAGGAAGCGGACGTCGAGGGCGGCTTCGCGGGCCTTTTCGGGCAGATCGCCGACAAGTATTTCCAGCGCCACGGCGACCGTTCGGAAGAGCTGGCGATGATCGCGTCCAAGAACCACCGCAACGGTCTGGAAAATCCCTACGCCCATATGCGCAAGGACTTCGACACCGCCTTCTGCAACACCGTCAGCGACAGGAACCCGCGCGTCGCCGGGCCGCTGCGGCGCACCGACTGCTCGCTGGTGTCGGACGGGGCGGCGGTGCTGGTGCTGGCCGACGAGGAGACGGCGGCGGACATGACCCGCGCCATCGGCTTCCGCGCCCGCGCGCAGGCGAACGACATCATGGCGATGTCCCGCCGCGACGTGCTGGAGTTCCGGGGCGCGCGGATGGCGTGGGCGAAGGCGCTGGAGCAGTCGGGCCTGACGCTGGACGATCTGTCGCTGGTCGAAAGCCACGACTGCTTCACCATCGCCGAGCTGATCGAATACGAGGCGATGGGGCTGGCCGAGCCCGGTCAAGGCCACCGCGTCATCCGCGAAGGGATCACCCAGAAGGACGGCCGCCTGCCGGTGAACCCCTCGGGCGGGCTGAAGTCCAAGGGTCACCCGATCGGCGCGACCGGCGTGTCGATGCACGTCATGGCGGCGATGCAGCTGGCGGGCGAGGCCGAGGGGATGCAGATTCCGGGCGCGAAGCTCGCCGGGGTGTTCAACATGGGCGGCGCGGCGGTGGCGAACTACGTCTCGATCATGGAGCGGGTGAAGTAGGGATCGGCCGCGCGGGCGGGTCCGGCGGGGTCAACCCGACCGGGGCTACCCGGCGGATTACCGCGCCGCGCCCACTCACCGAGGGGGCACCTCAGCCGAACACCTCCTCCGAGGCATCGCGCAGCCACGCCGCGACCAGCCCCGGCTGGGTGATCGGCAGCATGTGCCCGCCGGGCACCAGCGTCAGCCGCACCCGGTCGCTTTCACCGGCCAGCCGGATCGCGTGCTCGCGGGGATCGACGAGGTTGTCCTGCTCGCCCTGCAGGACATGGACCGGCACCGACAGCTCGCCATAGCGGCGCGACAGGCGCGGCAGTTCGGCCAGCGCCATCCGCAGGTCGCGCCCCACGACCGCGTAGTTGCCGGGGCGGGCCGGCATCAGCCCGCCGCCCTCCCAGCCGACCGACCACTCCCATTCCTCCGGCGCGAAGATGATCTCCGCCACCACCGGCGACAGCGCCAGCGAGACCGGCGTGGCGAGCGTCTGCGCGAAGGGTTGCAGCAGCGGCGGCGCCAGCAGCGCCCGCAGCAGGGCCGAGGTTCCGGGCGAACGCAGCCGGTGGGTCGCCGGCCCGATCAGCGCCGCGCCGCGGATCAGGCCGGGGAAATCCAGCGCCATCTGCAACGCGATGCTGCCGCCAAGCGAGTGGCCCACGACCAGCGGCCGGTCCAGACCCAGCCTGCGGATCAGCCCCGCCATCAGCGCCGCCTGCGCCTTCAGCGTCCCAGTGTCGCCCGGCAGGTCGTCCGAATAGCCCGAGCCGGGCCGGTCCACGATATGCATGTGATGGCCGGACATGCGGCGGCTCAGCCGCATGGTAAAGTTGCGGACCTGCCCGCCGAGGCCGTGAATCATCAGGACGGGCCGGCCGCTCCCCTCTTCGGCGACATGCAGGCGGGTGCCGTCCACCTCGATCAGCCGGCCGTCGCGGGGCACGGCGCGCTCGATCGCCGCCTGCAATCCGCGCGAGATCAGGGCCGAGGCGGCGAGGACGGAAACCGTCCTGGCGAGAGTCGAAGTCCTGCGGGGCATGTTTGGCCTTTCCTGCTGCTGGCACGCCAACGCACGAAGGTCCGATTCGGACCCGTTTACCGTTGCCGCCCCGGCCAGCCGCATGGCCAGCTTCCCCGATGCGGGTGGTCCCAGTCCGGCATGTCGAGCCACGGATACCAGCAAATCCCCGCGACGTTCACACCCGACAGGGCGATCTCGTCCCGCACATGGCTCAGCCAGCCCCAGCGGTCATGGACATGCGGAAAGCGGCGATGCGCGGCGGGCAGGCCGTCATGCCAGCCGGTCTCGGTAATCATCACCGGCAGGCGATAGCGGTCCGCCACGGTTCGCAGCACGACATGCAGCGGCTCGATGGCGTGGTGGGGGTAGTAGTTGATCCCAACCATGCGGATCAGGCCGGTCGCGACCAGTTCGTCCGTTGCCTTGAACACCGAGGGCGCGAGGTGGTGAAACGGGTCGCAGGTGGCGAAGCGCGGGGCGTTCGGCAGCATGTCCACGCTGGTCATCATCCGCTTGGCCGCGGCGATCGCCTTCGACGGCGTGATCCCCGACACCCGCCGCCCGACGGACGGCTCGTTCACCGCGATGGCCCACGACCCCGGCGGCAGCGCCGTCGCGCAGGCGATCGCGTGGGCGGCCGGTTTCGGCGGCAGGTCGAAATGGCAGAAGTCCCAGATCACCGGCAGCCCCTCGGGCGCGGCCTGCACCCGCGCCACGATGTCGTGCCGCCAGGACAGTCCGTCGCGGGCGCCCGCCACCCCCTGCTCCAGCGCGGTGGCGTAGTGGTGGGCCATCTGGCCATGCGGCAGGTGGTCGGTCGAATGCAGCAGGTCATGCCCGTTCCAGTGCAGCCGCCCGCATTCGAACCCGGCGAGGATCGGCGGCGTGCCGTCCTCGGTGCCGAAGCCGGTGTGATGGAGCGCGGCGAGGTCCTTCATGCGAATCCCCCTGGACAAAGCAGGAACGATCTACAGGAGTTCGGTGCGGAGGGACAACAGCCCATAGCCCACCTAATGGGACCGCTGTGCGACCTAAATAATTCGCGGCCTTTGCAAAGGCTTACTCGGCGCCGGAAGGAAATTGGAATATACGTCAGTACTGCTTACTTTTCCTGCTGAAGTCGCTGATTTACAACGAATCCCAGAGACGCAGCGAAGGACGCAGCCGATGGCCACGCAGAAGATGCTCAAGTTCGTGACGCTGGGTCGCGAGATGCCCGAGAAGCGCGGCGCAGGCGAACGCGCCGGCGACTTCCACGAGATCTACCGCGAATATGCCGACGCCAAGGCCGCCGAACAGGCCAGCCGCTGCTCGCAATGCGGCGTGCCCTACTGCCAGTCGCACTGCCCGCTGCACAACAACATCCCCGACTGGCTGCGCCTGACCGCCGAGGGGCGGCTGCAAGAGGCGTATCTGCGCAGCCAGGAAACCAATACCTTTCCGGAAATCTGCGGCCGCATCTGTCCGCAGGATCGCCTCTGCGAGGGCAACTGCGTCATCGAGCAGTCAGGCCACGGCACCGTGACCATCGGCGCGATCGAGAAATACATCACCGACACCGCCTGGGAGGAAGGCTGGGTCGAGCCGATCCGGCCCGTGGCCGAACGCACCGAAAGCATCGGCATCATCGGCGCGGGGCCTGCGGGGCTCGCCGCCGCCGATCGGCTGCGGCGGATGGGGTTCCAGGTCACGGTCTATGACCGCCACGACCGGGCGGGCGGGCTGATGATCTATGGCATTCCCGGCTTCAAGCTGGAAAAGCATGTGGTCGAGCGCCGCAGCCGCCTGCTGGCGGATGGCGGGGTCGAGTTCGTGCTGAACGCCGACGTGGGCGGCTCGGTCAGCTTCGACGCGATCCGCGACCGGCATGACGCGGTGCTGATCGCCACCGGCGTCTACAAGGCCCGCGATCTGGACATCGACAACCCGCCCGAACGCGGCGTGGTCGCGGCGCTGGACTATCTGACCGCCAGCAACCGTGTCGATCTGGGCGACGAGGTGCCCGACTTCGCGGATGGGGAACTGAACGCGGCGGGCAAACGCGTCGTGGTGATCGGCGGCGGCGATACGGCGATGGACTGCGTGCGCACCGCGATCCGGCAGGGCGCGACCTCGGTGAAGTGCCTCTACCGCCGCGACCGCGCCAACATGCCGGGATCACAACGCGAGGTGCAGAATGCCGAGGAGGAGGGCGTGGAATTCGTCTGGCTCTCCGCCCCCGCCGCCTTCTCGGGCCATGTCGTGGGCGAGGCCGCCCAGCGGGACGAAGGCAAGGTCGCCAACGCGGGCGGCGACATCGACGGCGACGGGGTGGGCGACAACCCCAAGCTCTCGCCTGCATGGGTCACGACCGAAACCGACCGCTCGACCGGGCCCGTTATCGGCCTGAAGGTCCAGCGGATGCGGCTGGGCGCGCCGGACGTGTCCGGCCGCCAGACTCCCGAGATCATCGAGGGCGCGATTCACGACGAACCCGCGGAACTGGTCATCAAGGCGCTGGGTTTCGAGCCTGAGGATCTGCCCCGCCTGTGGGGGGTGGAGGGGCTGGAGGTCACGCGCTGGAGCACCATTCGCGCCGATCACCGGACCCACCGCACCAGCCTGCCCGGCGTCTATGCCGTGGGCGACATCGTGCGCGGCGCGAGCCTCGTCGTCTGGGCGATCCGTGACGGGCGCGAGGCGGCCGATTCCATCGCGGACTGGCTGGGCCGGTCCGATAGCCGCATCGCGGCGGAATAGGGGAACGATCATGGCATATCCGACAGCATTCGCGCTCGCCTGCCTCGGCCTCGGCCTCGGCGCCGTCCAGCCGGCCGCGGCGGCGACCTTCACCCCGCCCGCCGGCTGCCGGCTGGAGATGACGGTCCAGAACCGAAGCTGCACCGTCTCGCAGCACTACCGCTGCGATGGCGACGCACCGGGCGATCAGTGGGCCGAGTATTTCTCGCGCGAGGGGGCCACCTACCGCTCGCGCATCGATGCCGAGACCCGGTGGATGGAAAGCAGTGACCTCGTGAACGGCATCACCGACCGGCTGGACGGCGAGACGGATCCGGCGAGCCTGACCGAGCTTCTCGCCACCGGGCGGGACGATTTCGATTTCTGGACCAACGCGGATGACGGCCAGCGGCTGCGCCATATCGGCCGCGACGACCTGACCGGCGAGACGGTGGATATCGGCGGGGTGCCGCTGCGCGTGACTCGCTTCCGGCTGCGGACCTTCGACGCCGACGGCAACCTGCTGATCCAGCGCGCCGGGCAGCAATTCGTCAACGAGGAGAACCGCCGCTTCCATGGCGGGATCGAGACGGCGACCGACTGGACCGGCGAGGTGCAGGAAACCAACGACTCGCCGGTGCGCTTCAGCTTCCCCGGCGATCCGGGCTTCGGCTCGATCACGCCGGAATACGACTGCGAGGTGCTGATGACGCGAGCGGGCCGCATCCATGGCTGAGCCGCTGAACGGAGCCTGCCTGTGCGGGGCCGTGACGATCACCGCCGCCCGCTGGAACGGAGAGGTCAGCGCCTGCCACTGCGCCATGTGCCGCCGCTGGGGCGGCGGGATCATGGCGGGATTCGTCGCCCCCGCCGACGCCGTGACCGTGACGGGCGAGGTCGCCCGCTACGCCTCGTCCGACTTCGCCGAACGCGCCTTCTGCCCCCGCTGCGGGTCCGGCCTGTGGATGCGCGACAATGGCGGCGACTACGAGCTTTCGCCCGGCCTTTTCGACGGGGCCGCCGCCTTCCCGCTGGTGCGCGAGGTCTATGCCGATCAGGCGCACCGCTTCGCCGCCTTCGAGGGCGATCATCCGCGCATCACGCGGGCCGAATACGAACAGGAACATCCCCACGTGAAAAGGGACGCATGATGCAGGACTGGCAAGCCGAGGAAGAATCCCGCCGCGCGTGGATGGCGGAGCATTCGCTCTATCGGGCCGAGGATGAGCATTCGTCCTGCGGCGTCGGCCTGGTCGTCAGCATCGACGGGACCGCCTCGCGCAAGGTGGTGGAGCACGGCATCGACGCGCTCAAGGCCGTGTGGCACCGGGGCGCGGTCGATGCGGACGGCAAGACCGGCGACGGGGCAGGCATCCACGTCCAGATTCCCGCGCCGTTCTTCGCCGATCAGGTGCGCCGCACCGGGCATGAACCCGACCTGACGAAGATGATCGCCGTGGGCCAAGTCTTCCTGCCGCGCACCGACTTCGGCGCGCAGGAACGCTGCCGGACCATCGTGGAATCCGAAGTGCTGCGGATGGGCCACTACATCTACGGCTGGCGGCACGTTCCGGTGAACACCGCCGTTCTGGGCGAAAAGGCCAACGCCACCCGCCCCGAGATCGAGCAGATCCTGATCCGCTGCGAAAAGGACATCGACGAGGAAACCTTCGAGCGCGAACTTTACATCATCCGCCGCCGGATCGAGCGGGCGGCGGTCGCCGCGCAGATCGCGGGGATGTATATCTGCACGCTCAGCTGCCGGTCGATCATCTACAAGGGGATGATGCTGGCCGAGCAGGTCGCCGAGTTCTATCCCGACCTCAAGGACGACCGCTTCCAGTCGGCCTTCGCCATCTACCACCAGCGCTATTCCACCAACACCTTCCCGCAATGGTGGCTGGCCCAGCCCTTCCGCATGCTGGCCCATAACGGCGAGATCAACACGCTGAAGGGCAATCTCAACTGGCTGAAGAGCCACGAGATCCGCATGGCCTCGTCGGCCTTCGGCGAGATGGCCGAGGATATCAAGCCGATCGTGCCGGGCGGCTCGTCCGACAGCGCGGCGCTGGACGCGGTGTTCGAGGTGATGGTCCGCTCGGGCCGGAACGCGCCGATGACCAAGACGATGCTGGTGCCGGAAAGCTGGTCGAAATCGGCCACGGAAATCCCGAAGGCATGGGCCGACATGTATGCCTATTCCAACGCCGTGATGGAGCCGTGGGACGGCCCGGCGGCGCTGGCGATGACCGATGGGCGCTGGGTCTGCGGCGGGCTGGACCGGAACGGGCTGAGGCCGATGCGCTATGTCGTCACCGGCGACGGGCTGCTGGTCGCCGGGTCCGAGGTGGGGATGGTCACGGTCGATGAGACGAGCCTGCGCGAAAAGGGCGCGCTGGGGCCGGGGCAGATGATCGCCGTCGATATGGCCGAGGGGCGGCTTTACCACGACCGCGAACTCAAGGACATGCTGGCCGCCTCGCAGCCCTTCGGGGAATGGGTGCAGAAGGTCGTGCAGCCCTCGGCGCAGATGCGCGAGCTGCCGGAAACCGTGGCCTTCGCCGGGGCCGACCTGCGCCGCCGCCAGATCGCGGCCGGCTACACGGTCGAGGAGCTGGAAACGATCCTCGCCCCGATGGTCGAAGACGGGAAGGAGGCGCTGGCCTCGATGGGCGACGACACGCCGCCCGCCGTGCTGTCGCGCCAGTATCGCCCGCTCAGCCATTTCTTCCGGCAGAACTTCAGCCAGGTGACGAACCCGCCGATTGACTCCCTGCGCGAGACGCGGGTGATGAGCCTCAAGACCCGGTTCGGCAACCTCAAGAACGTGCTGGACGAAAGCTCGGCCCAGACCGAGATCACGATGCTGGAAAGCCCGTTCCTTGCCAGCGCCGAATTCGACGCGCTGATGGCGGCCTTTGCCGACCAATGCACACGGATCGACTGCTCGTTCGAGCCGGGGCCGGACGCGCTGGGACAGGCGCTGCACCGTATCCGGGCCGAGGCCGAGGATGCCGTGCGCTCCGGCGCGGGCCAGATCGTGCTGACGGACGAGGCGCAAGGGGCGGACCGGATCGGCATCCCGATGGTGCTGGCGACCAGCACGGTGCATTCCTGGCTGACCCGCAAGGGGCTGCGGACCTTCTGTTCCATCAACGTCCGCTCGGCCGAGGCGGTGGACCCGCATGACTTCGCCGTGCTGATCGGCTGCGGCGCGACCACGGTGAACCCCTATCTCGCGCAGGACAGCATCGCCGACCGGATCGGGCGCGGGCTGATGGAGGGCGGGCTGATCGAGGCCATGAACCGCTATCGCGACGCGATCGACGCGGGGCTGCTGAAGATCATGGCGAAGATGGGAATTTCCGTCATCTCGTCCTATCGCGGCGGGCTGAACTTCGAGGCGGTCGGGCTGTCGCGCGCGATGGTGGCCGAGTATTTCCCCGGCATGCAGAGCCGGATTTCCGGCATCGGCCTGATCGGCATCCAGCGCAAGCTGGAGGCGGTGCATGAGCAGGCGTTCCACCGCCCCGCCGACCTGCTGCCCATCGGCGGCTTCTACAAGGCCCGTCGCTCGGGCGAGAAGCACGCCTGGGAAGCGAACACCATGCGGCTGCTGCAACTGGCCTGCGAGAAGGCGTCCTATGAGGTGTGGAAGCAGTTCTCCGCCGCGATGCGGGCGAACCCGCCGATCCACCTGCGCGACCTGCTGGACATCAAGCCGCTGGGCAAGCCGGTGCCGCTGGATGAGGTCGAGAGCATCACGAGCATCCGCAAGCGGTTCGTGACGCCCGGCATGAGCCTCGGCGCGCTGTCGCCCGAGGCGCACATGACGCTGAACATCGCCATGAACCGGATCGGGGCGAAGTCCGACAGCGGCGAGGGCGGCGAGGACCCGGCGCACCACGCGCCGCTGCCGAACGGCGACAATCCTTCCGCCAAGATCAAGCAGGTGGCCTCGGGCCGCTTCGGCGTGACGGCGGAATACCTGAACGCCTGCGAGGAACTTGAGATCAAGGTCGCCCAAGGCGCCAAGCCCGGCGAGGGCGGGCAGCTGCCGGGGATGAAGGTCACGAGCCTGATCGCGCGGCTGCGGCACTCGACGCCGGGCGTGACGCTCATCAGCCCGCCGCCGCACCACGACATCTATTCCATCGAGGATCTGGCGCAGCTGATCTATGACCTGAAGCAGATCAACCCGCGCGCCAGGATCACCGTGAAGCTGGTGGCCGGCTCCGGCGTCGGCACCATCGCGGCAGGGGTGGCGAAGGCCAAGGCCGACATCATCCTCATCTCGGGCCACAACGGCGGCACCGGGGCCAGCCCCGCGACCAGCATCAAGTTCGCGGGGCTACCGTGGGAGATGGGGCTGACCGAGGCGCATCAGGTTCTCGCCATGAACCGCCTGCGCGAGCGGGTGACGCTGCGCACCGATGGCGGGCTGCGCACGGGTCGCGACATCGTGATGGCGGCGATGATGGGGGCCGAGGAATACGGCATCGGCACCGCCGCGCTGATCGCAATGGGCTGCATCATGGTGCGCCAGTGCCAGTCGAACACCTGCCCGGTCGGCGTCTGCACCCAGGACGAGAAGCTGCGGGCGATGTTCACCGGATCGGCCGACAAGGTGGTGAACCTCATCACCTTCTACGCGCAGGAGGTGCGGGAAATCCTCGCCTCCATCGGCGCGCGCAGCTTGGACGAGGTGATCGGCCGGGCCGACCTGCTGACGCAGGTCTCGCGCGGCTCAACCTTCCTCGACGATCTGGACCTCAATCCGCTGCTCATCACCGTCGATGGCGCGGACAAGATCGTCTATGACCGCTCGCGCCCCCGCAACGCGGTGCTGGACACGCTGGACGCCGAGATCGTCAAGGACGCCGCCCGCTTCTTCGAGGACGGCGAGAAAATGCAGCTGTCCTACGCGGTGCGGAACACCCACCGGACCATCGGCACCCGCACCAGTTCGATGATCGTGCAGAAATACGGGATGCGGAACAAGCTCCAGCCCGATCACCTGACGCTGCGCCTGACCGGCAGCGCCGGGCAGTCGCTGGGGGCGTTCGCCGCGCCGGGGCTGAAGATCGAGGTTTCGGGCGATGCCAACGACTATGTCGGCAAGGGCCTCTCGGGCGGGACCATCGTGGTGAAGCCCGCGATGGGCTCGCCGCTGGTGGCGGCGGACAACGTCATCATCGGCAACACCGTGCTGTATGGCGCGACTGCCGGATACCTGTTCGCGGCGGGCCGGGCGGGGGAGCGCTTCGGCGTCCGCAACTCCGGCGCGAAGGTGGTGATCGAGGGCTGCGGCACCAACGGCTGCGAATACATGACCGGCGGCGTGGCGGTGATCCTCGGGTCGGTCGGCGCGAACTTCGGCGCGGGGATGACCGGCGGCATGGCCTATCTCTACGACCCCGAGGGGCGCGCGCCGCGGCATCTGAACATGGAGACGCTCGTCACCTGCGCCGTCACCCACCCGCATTGGGAGGCGCAGCTGAAGTCGCTGGTCGAACGCCACGCGGCGGAAACCGGCAGCCTGCGCGCGGCGGAGATCCTGGCCGACTGGCAGCACAGCAAGGGCGCCTTCCTTCAGGTCTGCGCGCGCGAGATGCTGCCGCATCTCAAGTTCCCGCTGGCGGAGACCGGCGATCTGGCGGCGATGCCTGCTGAGTGAACGGCAAAAGGGGGCAGCGATGCCCCCTTTCCGGGTCAGTGCTGCAATTTCCTGAGGATCGGGTAGCGATCCCGGACGTAGTGGCTGAAGAACGCGCCATGCGAGCCGGCAGCGAGAAAACCGCGATAGACGCGTTCGGGGACGCCATCATAGTCGTAGCGGTCGCCCGAGCGGAACCAGACCGAAAGGACATCCCCGCTCCATTCGATTCGCCGGATCGCGGACGATTCGACGTAGGGCATCCTCCCGCTCCCTCCCGTGCTTCCCAAGGACAGGACGCGCCCGGATGCCGGCGGTTCCCGGCCGCCGTCCCGCGGAACCGGCTGGCAGGCCGGGGGGTTGGTCGGCAACTCCATCTTTCGGAAGGAAGCCTCATGTCCGACCTGATCGTAATCGCCTTCGACGACGAGGATGACGCCTTCGCGCTGCGCCAGGACATGATCAAGGCGCAGTCCGAATACCTCGTCGATCTGGAAGACGCCGTCGTCGTCACCCGTCCGACCGAAGGCGAATACCAGCTTCATCAGGCCAACAACCTGACCGCCGCCGGGGCGATCGGCGGCACCTTCTGGGGCGGGCTGATCGGGCTTCTGTTCCTGAACCCGCTGCTGGGCGCGGCGGTCGGCGCGGGCGCTGGCGCGCTGGCGGGCAGCGCCACCGATTACGGGATCGACGACGACTTCATCCGCGAGATCGGCAAGACCGTTCCCGTCGGCAGCGGGGCGGTGTTCATCCTGTCGCGCAAGTTCAACCTCGACAAGCTGCTGCCCCGGCTGGAGCGTTACGGCAGCCGCTCGCACGTGATCCAGACCTCGCTGAGCAACCACGACGAGGCGCGGCTGCGCAGCGCGACGACCCGCCATCATGGAGCAGGCGGCGTTCCCGCGGTCGAGGCCGAGGACACCCCCGCCGAACCCACGGCCCCGCCCCGGCTGTGACCCGGCCGCCGCGACAAGGCGCCGGCGCGCGCGCAGGGCGGCGCGGAACTTGACGCCCCGCGCGGGGGCGTGACAGGACGGCCCCATGCGGCACGTCATCCCCCCTGCCCCGCCGATCGGCGGGGCCGACGATCGGCCTGCGCCACCGGCCCGGCGGCGCAGGCTTGGCCGTGCCCTGCTGACCCGCGTCTGGCGTCCCGTCCGCTGGTTCGGGCTGCGGGTGCTGGCGCTGATGGCGGGGCTGGTGGTGCTCTACTGGCTCATCAACCCGCCGACCACCTGGACCATCGTCTCGGCGGGCGAGACCGCGCCGCGCGAATGGGTGCGGATGGACGACATCGCCCCCGTGGTCGCCCGCTCGGTCGTGGCTGCCGAAGACGCGAATTTCTGTCTCCACTGGGGCTTCGACATGACCGAGATCCGGCACGTCATCGCCGCGGGATCATCGCGCGGCGCGTCCACCATCACCCAGCAGACGGCCAAGAACGTCTATCTGTGGCAAGGGCGAAGCTGGGTCCGCAAGCTGCTGGAGACCGCCTACACCCCGATGATCGAGGCGGTCTGGTCCAAGCGGCGGGTCCTTGAGGTGTATCTGAACGTGGCCGAGTTCGGCCCCGGCATCTTCGGCATCGACGCCGCCGCGCGCGCGCATTTCGGGACCACGCCGGACAAGCTGTCGGCGCGGCAGGCCGCCGCGCTGGCCGCCGTCCTGCCCGCGCCCAAGACCCGCGCGCCGAAGACCGGCTCGGCCCGCGCCCGCGCGATCGCGGACGGCGCGGCGACGATCAACGCAGATGGCCGCGCCGCCTGTTTCCAGCGCGATTGATCGCCGCCTCCGCGCCCTGCGGTTGAAACGCGGGCGTCCGGCGCGTATCACCGGCCAGTCCCGCTGAAAGCCCGTTGCATGTCCATGTCCGCTTCCCCCGTTTCCGCACCCGCGACCCCGCGCCTTTACCACATCACGCTGTCCCCCTTCTGCCGCAAGGTGCGGCTGGTGCTGGCCGAGAAGCGGATCGAGGTCGAGCTGGTCGAGGAACGCTATTGGGAGGCCGGGTCCGAGATCTTCAAGCGCAACCCGGCGGGCAAGATCCCGGTGCTGCGGCTGGACGGGCGGCTGATGGCCGAAAGCCAGGCGATCTGCGAATATCTCGACGAGACGGTCCCGAGCCCGCCGCTGATGCCGACCGGGGCGCTGGACCGCTATGAGGTGCGGCGCCTCTGCACCTGGTTCGACGACAAGTTCAACGACGAAGTCACCAAGCCGATCCTGTCCGAGCGGGTCTGGAAGAAGGTGATGAAGGCCGGCTATCCCGACAGCAGGCTGGTCAAGAGCGGCCTGCGCGCGGTCAAGGATCACATGGACTACATGACGGTCCTGCTGGAGCAGCGCAAATGGCTGGCCGGGAACGCGCTGAGCCTTGCCGATTTCACCGCCGCCGCGCATCTGTCCTGCCTCGACTACATCTCGGACGTGGACTGGGACCGCTCGGCCACGCTGCGCGACTGGTATGCGACGGTGAAGTCGCGCCCCGCCTTCCGCAGCGTGCTGGCCGATCAGGTGCCGGGCGTGACGCCCGCGCCGCATTATGCGCAGCTCGATTTCTGAGAAAGGGGGGGCGTTGCCCCCCGCCGGCGATGCCGGCTCCCCCCAGGATATTTGGGCGAAGAAGAATGCGCTGGTGGCGCAGGCGCTGGCCGAGGGGTTCACCGCCGCGCGCGTGACGACGCCGGACGCGATCCCGCAGGCGGCGGGGCGGCTGGCGGAGTATGTCGCGAAGGGGCGGCACGGGCAGATGGGGTGGATGGCCGAGCGCATGGGCTGGCGCGGCGATCCGGCAGCGCTGTGGCCGCAGGCGCGATCGGTGGTGATGCTGGCCGAGGCCTATACCCCGCCGCATGATCCGCGCGAGGATCTGGAGTGGCGGGAGCGGGGCGCGGTCAGCGTCTATGCGCAGGGCAAGGATTACCACGACATCGTCAAGGCGCGGCTGAAGCGCGTCGGGCGCTGGCTGATCGAGCAGTTCGGCGGCGAGATCAAGGTTTTCGTGGATACGGCCCCGGTGATGGAAAAGCCGCTGGCGCAGGCGGCGGGCCTCGGCTGGCAGGGCAAGCACACCAATCTGCTGTCGCGCGATCTGGGCAACTGGTTCTTTCTGGGCGCGATCTTCACCACGCTGGAACTGCCGCCCGACGCGCCGGAGGCGGAGCATTGCGGCAGTTGCCGGGCCTGTCTGGACGCCTGCCCGACCGGCGCGTTTCCCGCGCCGTTCCAGCTGGATGCGCGGCGCTGCATTTCCTACCTGACGATCGAGCACAAGGGGCCGGTGGACCCGGAACTGCGGCCCATGCTGGGCAACCGGATCTATGGCTGCGACGATTGTCTTGCCGCCTGCCCGTGGAACAAGTTCGCCGTTCAGGCGAGCGAGATGCGCTATCACGGGCCGCATCGCGCGCCGCCGTTGGCGGAGCTTGCGGCGTTGGATGATGCGGGCTTCCGGGCGCGGTTTTCCGGCAGTCCGATCAAGCGGATCGGGCGCGACCGGATGGTGCGGAACGTGCTTTACGCGATCGGCAACAGCGGCCTGCGCGAGTTGCGGCCCATCGCCGAAGGGCTGACCGGCGATCCCGATCCGGCGGTGGCCGATGCCGCCCGCTGGGCCGCCCGGCGGCTTGCATGACGCCCCACGGACTGCCCGCCCCCAGTCCTCTGCGCGGCATCCTGCTGAAGCTCGGCAGCGTGACGGTGTTCACCATCATGGGCGCGATCCTGAAGGCCACCGCCGATGACGTGCCGGTGGGCGAGCAGGTGTTCTTCCGCTCGTTCTTCGCCATTCCGGTGATCCTGTTCTGGCTGGCGCTGAACGGCGAGCTTGGCGTCGGGCTGCGGACCGCCCGGCCGATGAGCCATTTCTATCGCGGCATCGCCGGAACAGTGTCCATGGTCTGCATCTTCAGCGGGCTCGGCCTGCTGCCCTTCCCCGAGGCCACCGCCCTCGGTTACGCCATGCCGCTGCTGACGGTGATCTTCGCCGGCATGTTCCTGAACGAGCGCGTCGGCCTCTTCCGGCTTAGCATGGTGGGGCTGGGGCTGATCGGGGTGCTGATCGTGCTGTCGCCGCAGCTTCGCGGCACGGGGGACGGCGTCTCCACCGCCGAAAAGCTGGGCGCGGTGCTGACGCTGTCAGGCGCGGCCTTTGCGGCGATGGCGCATATCTTCATCCGCAAGATGGTCGCGCAGGAACGGACCTCGGCCATCGTGTTCTGGTTCTCGGTGACGTCTTCGGTTCTGTCGCTGGTCACGCTGCCCTTCGACTGGGTGCTGCCCGGTCTGGAAACCGGCGCGCTGCTGGTCGCGGCGGGGTTGATGGGCGGGCTTGCGCAGATCCTCGTGACCTCGGCCTATCGCTATGCGGATGCCTCGGTGGTGGCGCCGTTCGACTATGCCTCGATGATCCTCGCGCTCGGGATCGGCTGGTTCGTGTTCGGCGAGGCGGCGACGGCGACGATGCTGCTGGGCGCGGGGGTCATCATCGCGGCGGGAATCACGATCATCTGGCGCGAGCGCCAGCTGGGCCTGGAGCGGGCGCGGGCGCGCAAGGTGATGACACCGCAGGGGTGACGGCTCAGGGCCGGTCGGAGAAGCCGAAGGCGACGTAATCGCGCAGATAGGCCGCCTTGGCCGCCTTGCGCAGCGCCGGATCATCCAGCAGCGCGGGACCCGCCTCGGCCTTCGGCGGAGCCGCGTCGATCCCGGCGGCGCGGGTCAGGAAGGCGAGATCGTCAGCCAGCCGGTCCTCGCGCGCGATCAGGTCGGGCGCGCCGAAGCGGGAAAAACCCGAGATGACCTCGGACTGGGTGGCCCAGCCGGGATGGGTCGCGAGCGTCGTCTGGCCGTTCAGGTTGCGGCGCAGGAAGTCGAGAAAGGCGGCGAAGACGCGGGGCTGATCCTTCACCGCGCGCAGCCCGCCTTCGGGCAGCGGGACGCGGTGGGTGGACCGCAGCAGCTCGCGCAGTTCCACGTTGCCGCCACCCGCGAGCGCCGCAAAGGCCGCCCAGGCGCGGAGCAGCGGATGGCGCACGACCGTGAAGCCGCGATGGCCGGGGCGCTGGCGCTTCCACTGGCGCAGGGAGTTCTGGTTGAAATCGTCGGTGACGCCGCCGAGGCCGCGAAGCCAGCCGCCCACCACATCGGACGGCCCGCCCTTCACCGGCATGAAGACCAGCCCCTTCCCTGCGCTCGAGCCCATGAAGGACGGCACCGCCGGTCCCCGGCGCGGCTCGAAGCTGGGCAGGCGGCGGGACTGGAACGGGTCCATCGCCGCCAGCGCGGCCTGCATCTCGTCGAAGTTTTCCACCTTGTCGGCCAGCTCGCGCGGGTTCTGGGGCACCTGGTCGCTGGCGGCTTCCACCCGATCCAGATCGGTGCGGCCGAGCCAGTGCATGAGGCCGGTCATCACGCCGGTGTCGCGCAGATCCTCGTAGCCGAGCCAGAAGGCCGACTGTCCGCTGACCTGAAGCCGGTGCAGGATCTGCAACTGGAACTGCTCGATGTCCGACATCGTGCGCCCGAACTCGGCCGCGTCGAACTGGATGCGGGCGGGGATCGGGGTTTCCGTCTCGTTCAGCTTCCACTGGTTCGTGGCATAGGCGAGGCGGGTGGACACGTAGCTGTCCAGCGGGTTGCGGGCCAGCACGACCTTGGCGCAGCTGTGATCGTCCATGATCGCGTCCAGGATGCGCGGGTCGTGGTCGTGGAAATAGCGGAAGCCCGTCAGGTTCGGGTGCGAGCGGATCGCCTCGAACAGGACCATCGGGTCGGCGTCGCGCTCGGCCATCGTCACGCCGCGCAGCTCGTCCTTGTCGGGCCAGCCCATCATGTAGGGGTTGAACGCCTCGCCGTAGCAGGTGACGCGCTTGATGGCGTTCAGCGTCGCCTCCAGCAGGTTCGACCCGGTGCGCATCTCGGCGAAGATGACGAAGCTGCGGAAGGGCTGGGTCATGAGGCGTCCTTGAGCAGGGGCGCGCGGGCCGTGCGCTGCGGATGGCGGAAATCGCCCAGCTTTCGCGGGCGCAGGCCGGCATTGCGCAGCCGGTCGAGGAAGGGGCGCATCCCGGAAAGATCCGCGACCTGCGGGTGATCCTTTGGCAGATCGGCCCCCAGCAGCGCGGCCAGCGGCGCCTTAGGGTCGGTGCCGACCTGCGCCAGATTCCAGCGATGCACGTCTGCCTTGACCCAGACCGAATCGAGGATCTCCAGGAATGCCAGTTCGCGCCGCTGGAAGATCGCGGCGGCGCGGCGCACATCGTCGAACGGCATCCCCGAATGCAGCAACGGCACCGCCCAAGCGCCTGTGATCACGAGCAGCCGCATGTTGGGATCGGTCGCCATGAACCAGTTGAGGCTCTGCCGGTCGCGCGGGCTGAACTGGAACATCTGCGGCCGTTTCGTCACCCGGATCAGCGAGGTCAGGAATCCCTGCGGGTCCAGATCGCGCACCGCCGGGCTGCCCGCCAACCCGCCGGGGCCGATCCGCCGGCCGGCGCTGAACTCGACCTCGTGTTCGGCGAAAAGATGGCCGTGGACATCGGCATCCACCTTGCCCGGCAGCCAGTCCGGCAGGCCGGGGTAAGCCTCGGCAAGGCCGTAGAGCACGGTGTAGGGCGCGGCGGTCTTGCCGTTCTCGGCGTCCTTTCTGGGAAAGCGGCTCTGCATATACAGCCCCGGCCGTCCCAGATTGCGGCGGGCGACGGCGCTGTCGATCAGCTGGTCGATCAGGTAGCTGTCGGGCTCCTCGGTCCGGCTCTGCGCGGGGAAGGCGGCGTAAAGCCCCTCGGCCCGCGGCCAGATCTTGCGGGCGACGAAACAGCCCGACTGCATCAGCATGTCGCGGTGATCGTCGTAGAAGACATAGGGTTTGCCCTGCGCGTCGAACTTGGACAGCGTCAGCGACCGGCTTTCGATCCCCAGCGTGTGCCGCCGGGCGAGCGTCTGGAAATAGCTCTCGTCGGGTATCCAGACGCGGTGGAAGAAGCGGTCGAACTCGGCCCGGCGCGGATCGGTCAGGATCGCCGCCAGCGTCCGCGCCGTCAGGCACCACCATTGCGAGCCGAGATGCGGCGTGATCCCCTGCGGAACCTTGCGCTTTATCTTCAGCCTGCGCTGAAGCTTCACATAGCGGTCGAACAGCTGGCGCTGGCGGCGGAACGAGAACGGGAAGCGCAGCGTGAACCGTTCCATGTCCAGCCCGCCGACCGCCCAGCCGACATCCAGCGCGTTGACGCTTTCGATGAAGTCGCGGCCGGGATGGCGGGCGAGATAGGCGGCCAGCTCATGCACCGGACGCAGCGGCAGGCAGGCCCCGGACGCGGTCAGGACATGGGTGGTGTCGGACGCCGAGGCGAGCAGCAGCTCGGCCGCATCCTGCGTTGCGGCCACCAGCGAGAAATGCCCCCATTCGCAGCGCCGGCGCGGGGCGAACAGGATGCCGTCGCAACCCTCCAGCGCGCGGCGCATCTCGGCCATGTCCGCCTCGGGCACGCTGGCATCGACGTGGATGGCGACCGTCGCCCCGCCCTGCTGCCAGATCCGCGCCATCCGCGCGGCGAGCGGCAGGTTCTCGTGGCACAGCATCACGACCCCCAGCCGCACGGGGCCGGGGATTGGTCCGGGCGGGACCGGGCTCAGATGGGCGGCCCGCGTCATGCCCAGTTCCCGCGCGAGATCAGCCCCAGATGCTCCAGCTGCCGCCAGCCCTCGTAGCGCGCGGATTCGGGGCACCAGAAATCGGGCTGGTCCTGAAGGGCGGCGTGATAGGCCCTGTATTCGCGGCTGTCGGCGTAGTGCTGGCCGCGGTCCAGCTCCTCGGCCGATTTCTCCACGAAGGTGGACAGGAACTTGGTATGCAGCAGGATGCCCGACGCCCGCTCGCCCCCGCTCTCGTCATAGACGAGGTTCAGCGAGCGGGGCAGCAGCATGTGGGTCGAGCTGACATACGCGTAATGGCGCGACCAGCGCACCAGCGGGATCTTGTTCAGCGCCGGAGACTTCTCGGGCTCGTCGGCGAAGAAGGCGCGGGCGCGCGGGCCGCCCTGAATCCACAGATTGCCGAACTCGCCGTTCTTGCGGATCATGTAGTTCGCCGGGTCGAACCACGACGCGATCTCCAGCGGGTTCTGGCCGGGCGAATAGGGCTGGTCGGTGACGGCGCCCCGCGGATACATGTCCAGCAGCATCGCCGGGAACGACCGGATGGCCGAGCTGTCCAGCCAGTCGGTCAGCGCGCGCAGCGGGCGCACGTCGCTGTGGGGATAGACGAGGATCTCGTCGGGATCGACGGTCAGGCACCAATGACCGGCGCCGTGGCGCAGCAGCAGCCAGTTCAGCCAGTCCAGCCCGAACCGCGCGTCCTTGTAGCTGGCCGAGGTGGTCCACAGCGACACGTCGGGCTGGCGGGTGAGGAACTCGCGGCTGCCGTCGTCGCTGTCATTGTCCACGAACAGGAAATGATCGACGCCCAGCTTGCGGTAATAATCGAGGAACCACGGCAGGCGCACCGCCTCGTTGCGCTGGACGACGAAGCCGAGGATCGCGTCGGGGGCAATCCCCGAGGTGCGGTCCATCACCGGCGTGAGCACCCGCCGACGCCGGATCGCGCGGGCGAGCAGATACTGCCGCTTGGCCCGCAGCTTGATCCGCCGCCGGTATCTGGTCCACCACTTAGGCACAGAGGCCCCCGTCAGGTCACTTTGCCGCGCTGATTACAGCATCGGTGACGGTTCTGAAATGGTCTGGCCACCCCGGAACGGGAATTCCCGTCAAAGTTTCGCGCGGGAGGCGAGCGATCCGCGCGATCTCCGCAGCCCACGGGGCCGGATCGTCGGGGGAAAGCCAGATCGCGCTGTCGCCCAACAGGGCGCGGGCCGGCGCCAGCGGGGCGCTGAGAACCCGTGTCCCCCGCGCCGCCGCCTCGGTCAGCGGCAGGCCGAACCCCTCGCTGCGGCTGGGCATCAGCAGGGCATGGGCACGTTTCAGCAGCGCGGCCACGGCGCCGTCGGAAAGGTCGTTGAACTCGCGGACCGGGCCGCCCGGCGGCAGCGCATCCAGCCGGGCGAAGGTCGCCGCGTTCTCCCAGCCGCGACGGCCGACGATGAGCAGCTGCGGCATGTCGGCCGCGGGCAGGTCCCGCGCCAGCATCTCCCATGCGCCCAGCAGCAGCGCATGGTTCTTGCGCGGCTCGATGGTCCCCAGCGCGACGAAGAAGGGCCGCGACAGGTCCAGATCGGCCGGCAGGTCCGCGGGGACCGGAGCCGCCAGCGTGGTGCCGATGGGGGCGACCACGACCGGCGCCCGAGCGGCTATCCCCAGCCGGTCCCGCCAGCGCAGCATGTCGTCGCGGGTGGCCGCGCTGATCGTGGCGATCACGTCGGCATGGCGCAGCACCGATACCAGCCGCGCCCGGAACACGTCCGACTGCCCGGCACGGGTCAGTTCGGGGTGGTCCAGCGGGATGGTGTCGTGGATCAGCACCGCGCGGGTGGTCCAGCCCAGCCCCGACAGCCACGGCTCGGTCAGGTTCGTATGGCCGACATTCAGATAGGCCACCGCGCCGGGCAGGCGGCGGGAAACGCCGCGTTCCAGGCCCCGTCCGCTCTGCGGCATACGCCGCAGCGCCCGCCGCGCCAGCACCCGCTTGGCGCGGGGCCGCAGGGCGGATTGCCGCAGCAATCGTTCCAGCAGCGAAACCCTGGGCAGGCGGGACAGATCGCCGTTCGCCCACGCCAGCAGATCGGCCCCGGCCTCCACCGGCAGCAGCATCTGCGCGGGGCCGAGCCGTGCCACCAGCAGATGCGGGCGGCCCTGAAGATGGGACAGCCACGCCGCCTCGACCCGGTCGATGCCGGTCAGCGGCCCCTGGCCAAGGCGAGAGATCAGCCGGGTGACGTCCAGCAGGAAGGCCGGATCATCCGCCATAACCGCCGGTCTGGTGCCAGCGCCACGCATCGCCGATCATCTGCGGCAGGGTGGAGCGTTCGGCCTTCCAGCCAAGCTCGGCCCCCGCGCGGCCGCTGCCGGACACCAGCGCCACCGCATCGCCGTCGCGGCGCGGCCCTTCGGTCACGGGCACGGCGCGGTTGGTCGCCAGCTTCGCCTGGTCGATCACCTCGCGCACCGAAAAGCCCGAGCCGGTGCCGAGGCAGAACACGTCCGCCCCGCCCGCCATCCGCGCCTCGCCCGTGCGCTTGCGGCCGTCCTTCAGCCATTCCAGCCCCAGCACATGCGCGTCCACCAGATCCATCACATGCACATAATCGCGCACGCAGGTGCCGTCGCGCGTCGGATAGTCGCTGCCGTTGATCGTCAGCGCCGGCCGCTTGCCGTCCACGGCGTCGAGGATCAGCGGGATCAGGTGCGTTTCCGGCTGGTGGAACTCGCCCACCTCGGCTTCGGGATCGGCCCCCGCCACGTTGAAATAGCGGAAGATCACGCTGCGCAGACCATGCGCCGCGCCGAAATCCTTCAGCATGTCCTCGATCGCGCGCTTGCTGGCGCCGTAGGAGTTCAGCGGCGTCTGCGGGGTGTTTTCGTCCAGCACCACGCCGTCATGGTCGCCATAGGTCGCGCAGGTCGAGCTGAAGACGAAATCGAGGCAACCCGCCGCGACCGCCGCCTCGATCAGGTTCAGCGAGGCGCAGACATTGCCGCGCCAGTATTTCCCCGGCTCGGCCATCGCCTCGCCCACCTGGCTCAGCGCGGCGAAGTGCATCACGGCGATGGGCTCGTGTTCGGCGAACACCTGATCCAGCCGGGCGCGGTCCATCAGGTCGCCCTGCTCGAACGGGCCGAACTTCACCGCCTCGCGCCAGCCGGTGCAGAGATTGTCGTAGGTGACGGGCACGTAGCCCGCAGCGGCCAGCGCCTTGCATGCGTGCGAGCCGATATAACCGGCGCCGCCGGTGACCAGAACCTTGTCGGGCATACGGCTTACTCGGCCGCCTTGCGCATCGCCAGCACGTCGTGAAGATACTCCACGAACTCGTCCCGCAGCTCCTCGCGCTCCAGCCCGAAGGCGACCGTCGCCTGCAGGAAGCCCGCCTTGGACCCGCAGTCGTAGCGCTGGCCGCGGAAGCGCAGGCCGAAGACGTCGCGCCCCGCCTCGATCTCGTCGGCGATGGCGTCGGTCAACTGGATCTCGCCGCCCGCGCCCTGCTTGAGCTTGTTGAGGTTCCCCAGCACCGTGGGCGCAAGGATGTAGCGCCCGATCACCGCGAGGTTCGAGGGCGGGCTTTCCTTGGGCTTTTCGACCATGCCGCGCACCTTGACGATGGCGCCCATGTCCTCCTCGACATCCAGGATGCCGTAGGATTTCGTCTTTTCCTGCGGCACTTCCATCGTGGCGACCATGCTGCCGCCGGTCTCGGCGTGGGCCTCGATCATCTGCTGAAGGCAGGGCGGATCGCCCATCACGACGTCGTCGGTCAGGACCACGGCGAAAGCCTCGTCGTCGTTGATGAGGCGGCGCGCGCACCAGACGGCATGGCCGAGGCCCATCGCCTTGTGCTGACGGACATAGGCGATGGCGCCCGATTCCATGTTGGTCTGGCGCAGCAGGTCCAGAAGCTCGTCCTTGCCGGATTTCTTCAGGTGGTTTTCAAGCTCGTGCGAGTGGTCGAAGTAATCTTCCAGCGCGCCCTTGCCGCGCGAGGTGACGAAGATGAACTCCTCGATGCCGGCAGCGCGGGCTTCGTCGATCGCGTATTGAATGAGGGGCCGGTCCACGAGGGTCATGATCTCTTTCGGGATCGACTTCGTGGCGGGAAGGAAGCGGGTGCCGAGGCCGGCGACAGGGAAAACGGCTTTGGTGACCTTGCGAATCATTGGAATCCAGCTCCGTTCGGGATGCGCCGTGGGACGGCCCTGTTATGTCACCTTTGGCTTAGCCAGTGGCGGGACCTGCCGCAAGCAGTCCACCGGCGTGGACGGACGAATCCCGCCGGTTCGTGTCAATCGGGCCATCCGCGGGTGCGCCCGATCCGCGCCGATTCGCGGGTAATGCGGGCAGGCAGACGCCAGAAGGCGACCGACGAATCGCCCGGCTCCGACGGCCCCCACAGCCCGCCGACCTGTTCCCAATACCCGGCGGAAACAAAGCGGGCGCGATGCGGCAGCATCGTGGGCGTGAGCAGCAGCAGCGTGACGATCTGCCCCTCCCCGGCGGCGCGGGTGGCCTGCGCCCGCAACCGGCCCGCCTGCCGGTGCCAGCCGGCAATCAGCCGCGCGGGGCGGGGGCCGGTGCCGGGCAGATGAGTGGCCTCGGGCGCTGTTCCCGTCATGCTGACCGGCGCAGGCGGCGGGACGGCAATCCCGGTCGCGCCCGCGTGAAAGCCCCGCAGCAGCGGCCCCAGTTGTGGCGGATCGAGCCGCCCCGCCACCATCAGCCGCAGCAGCCGCCGCCACTGCCGTTCGGCCGCGCGCGCCGGATCGCCCCCATGGCGGGCGCAGAAGATTGCAGTGGAGCGCCCGATCGCCCGCAGGTCGGTCGGCACTCCGGCGCCCGTCCGGCGCAGATCGCCCGCCCAGCCATGCACGACCTCGGCCCCCGGCACGATGGCTGTCAGGGCCTCCGGCCAGCGGGCCGCCATCCGCATGTTCAGATCGCTCTCGTCCAGATGATAGGCGAAGGCCGGATCGAACCCGCCGAGTTCCAGCAGCGTGGGCCGCCGAAAGGCGCAGTTCGTGCCGAGCGTGCTGACCGGCTCGCCCTGCTCAGGGCGCAGAAGCTGCATGTCCTGCCCCGGCGGAATGGTTCGGGCGAGGCCGTCGCGGGTCATCCGCTCGGCCCGGACCTGCCAGCCCAGGCCGTCGCGTCCGCGCGTGACGCCGGTCGCCGCCAGAACCGCAGGATCGGTGAAGGGCTCGGTCAACCGGGTGAGCCAGGTCGGCTCGGCCACCGCATCGTCGTCGATGAAGGCCACGATCTCGCCCGAGGCCGCCGCGATCCCCGCATTCCGCGCCGCCGAGATGTTGGGCTCGTCGAAGCTCACCCGCCGGATCGGCAGGTCGGGGCGCAGGTTCACCGACTCCGGGTCGGCGACCAGCACCAGTTGAAACGCCGGATGATCCTGCAACGTCAGCGCCTGAAGGCAGACGCTAAGCGCGGCCGGACGGTGGCGCGACACCACGATCACGCTGACCGGGGGACGGCCCACGCCCCCCGCGCCGCCTCGGGTCAATCCAGCCCCATGCGCCGCATCATCGCCTCGATCCGCGGCACGTCCTCGGGGTTGTTCAGCTCCCAGAACTCGCGGCCCCGCGCCTCGACCTCGACGCAGAGCACCGGGCAGCCCTGCTCCAGGAAGCGCAGCTGCTCCAGCCCCTCCAGCCGCTCCAGCCGGCCTTCGGGCCAGGTGGCATAGGCGGCGAGCGGCGCGAAACGATAGGCATAGACGCCGACATGGTGGAACACCGGGCTGGGGGCGCCGGGGGCGACGTCATGCGGGACGAAGGGAATGACCTCCTTCGAGAAATACATCCCCATCCGGTCCGCGCCAAAGACCGCCGTGGTGCCGCCGACGCGGCCATGGGCGCGGTCCTCCAGCAGATCGGCCCGCATCGCCCCGGTGCAGTTGAGGACCGGCGTGGCGACCTGCGCGTGAGGGTGTTCGCGCAGGCCCGCGACCAGTTCCTCGACGAACCACGCGGGCGTCAGCGGGGCGTCGCCCTGCAGATTGACGACGATCTCGGGCGTGATCCCCAGCGCGGCGACGGCTTCGGCGCAACGCTCGGTCCCATTGCGGCAGGCGCTGCTGGTCATCGCGACCTCGGCGCCGAAATCCCGCGCGTGATCCGCGATCCGCTCGTCGTCGGTGGCGACGATCACCCGGTCGATGCCGCGGACCTGCATGGCCGCGTCCCAGCTGCGCCGGATCAGCGAGCGGCTTTCCCCCGACGCGCCCGCAAGCCCGACCAGCGGCTTGCCCGGATAGCGGGTGGAGGCGTGACGGGCCGGGATGACGATGACGACGGACATGGTGTCAGGCCTGCGGTTGCAGCAGCACGCCGGGGGCGTAGGCGATGAAGAACGGGTTCTCGAACCCCGTCTTGCCATAGGTCAGGGGTGTGTGATCGTCGAAACGCACGACCTCGCCCCCTGCCCCGCGCAGCACGGCATCGCCTGCCGCCGTATCCCATTCCATCGTGCGGCCGACGCGGGGGTAAAGATCCGCCTCGCCGGTCGCGACGAGGCAGAACTTCAGCGACGATCCCGCGCTCGTCATGTCGCGGACGCCGTAGCGGGCAATGTAGTCGTCGGTCGCCTGATCGCGATGCGACTTGGACGCCACCACCATCAGTGCCCGGTTGTCCGGCGTGGGGTTGACGCCGATGGCGCGAACTTCGCCCGGCTTTTCCCCGAACGGACCCGTCTCCTCGACCGAGCGGCCGTCCGGCAGCGTATAGAAAAGCCGGCGCTTGGCGGGCGCATAGACGACGCCCCGCACCGGCACGCCATCCCGCACGAGGGCGATGTTGACCGTGAAGTCGCCGCGGCGCTGCACGAACTCCTTCGTGCCGTCCAGCGGATCGACGATCAGGAAGGTCGAGAGCGTCTGGCCATGGGTGTCCGCCTGCTCCTCGGTCACCAGCGGGATATCCGGGAAGGCCGCGCGCAGCCCGGCCGAGATCAGCGCATCCGCCGCCTCGTCCGCCTCGGTCACGGGCGAATCGTCCTGCTTGCTGCGCACCTCGAAATCGGGGCCATCGTAGATTTCCATGATCCGCGCCCCGGCTTGCAGCGCGAGTTGCCGCATCACGGCGGTCAATTCATCGAATTGCATGCGCTTTTCCTTTCATTCGGTGCGGATCGGCCCGCGCGGATACCCGGCCCGGCGTTGAATCGCAGGGCCACGCCCCTTATGATCGCGGCAACCATTCCGGGCAAGCGGGGCGTGTCCGACGCCCCGTCCGGGCCTCGCCACATGCCTGCCCTGTCCCCCATTCGGGCACAGCGGCAGCCCGACAGACGGAATGCCGCACGGATGTTCGTTCAACGCCGCAACCGCAACATGGCCGAGGCCGCGTTCACCACGCTGTCGCTGATCTATCACCAGACGGTCTACAACCTGCGGAGGACGCACAGCAACGCGGTTATCGGATTGGTGATGCAGGTGGTGCAGTCGCTGATCATGGTTGCAGGCTTCCTGGTGATGTTCGTCGTGCTTGGGATCAGGAGTGCGCCGCTTCGCGGCGATTTCATGATCTTCATCATGACGGGTATCTTCCTGTTCATGACCCACACCAAGGCAATCGGGAGCGTCTCGGGAGCGGGGTCGTCCGTTTCGCAGATGATGAAGCACGAGCCGCTGAGCACGGCGGTCATGATCACTGCTGCCGGGCTCGCGGTGCTGTATCAGCAGATACTGGCCTGCCTCGTGATCCTGTTCTTCTATCATGTGCTGTTTACGCCGGTGGAGCTGGAAAACTGGGTGGGCGTCGCCGCCATGTTCCTGCTGGCGTGGGGCTCCGGCTGCGCGATCGGGCTGATCTTTCTTGCGGCGAAGCCGTGGTGGCCGTCGGGGATCGGCATCATCAGCAGCTTCTATCAGCGCATCAACATGATCGCCTCGGGCAAGATGTTCGTCGCCAACGTGCTGCCGCCGATGATGCTGAACCTGTTCGACTGGAACCCGCTGTTCCACGTCATCGATCAGGCGCGGGGCTTCGCCTTCATCAACTACACGCCGCACAACTCCTCGATCACCTATCCGATCTACGTCACGCTCGGCTGCCTGATGGTCGGGCTGATGATCGAGTTCGTCACCCGCAACTCGGAATCGCTCAGCTGGTCGGCGCGGTCCTGATCGCGAGGGGCGTCAGCCCGCGACGCGCAAGGTCAGATTGACGCGTCCGCCGCCGGGCACGAGGGCGGAGCTGCCCGGCTCGATCCGGTCGATGCCGTGGAAGATCAGCCGCGATTCCCCGCGCAGCACCATCACGTCACCCGAGTCCAGCCAGACGCTATCGGTGCGCCCTCCCCGCTCGGTCCCGCCCGCCCGGAAAAGCGCCCGGTCGCCGAGGCTGACCGAGACGACCGGGCACGAGAGGTCCGCCTCGTCCTTGTCCTGATGCAGCCCCATCCGGGCGCTGCCGCGATAGAGATTGACGAGGCAGCTGTCGGGCCGCCCTGCGCCTCCGGTGACGCTGTCCCACAGCGCCAGCAGACGCGGAGGAATGGGCGGCCAGTCGCGCCCGTCCGGCTGGCGCGGCTCATAGCGGTAGCCGCGCCGGTCGGTCGTCCAGCCGAGCGCGCCGGCCGAGGTCATCGCCACCGACATCGGCTTGCCCCAGCGGGTCACCGGCCTGACCGGCGGCGCGGCGTCCCAGATCGCCTGCACGTCCCCCATCAGCTCCGCCTGCGCCGCGTCGTCCAGACACCCTTGGAACAGCGGGATGCCGCGAAACACCCGAGTCGGACGCAAGGTCCCGGAAAATGGCTGTCCGATGTCGTTCACGCGGCGGTTCCGAGACGCTTGCAGGGCCAAAATGCCCTTCCTATATACCCCTTCGAAGCCGGCCGGGTAACCGGCCATCAACCCCAACGGGATAGGGTTCCGGGGGCCGCATATCGGACCCGCGACCCGCACCATCGCCGCAAGAAAGGTAAACGCATGGCCAAAGTCATCGGTATTGACCTCGGAACCACGAACAGCGTCGTCGCTATCATGGACGGCAGCCAGCCCAAGGTGATCGAGAACTCGGAAGGGCAGCGCACCACGCCCTCGATCGTGGGCTTCACCGAAAACGAACGCCTCGTCGGCCAGCCCGCCAAGCGGCAGGCCGTGACCAACCCTGAAAACACCGTCTTCGCCGTCAAGCGCCTGATCGGCCGCCGCATCGGCGAGCCCGAGGTGGAAAAGGACCGCAAGCTCGTCCCCTACACGATCGTGGACGGCGGCAATGGCGACGCCTGGGTCGAAACCCGTGGCGAGAAATATTCCCCCGCGCAGATCAGCGCGATGATCCTTCAGAAGATGAAGGAAACCGCCGAATCCTATCTTGGCGAAAAGGTCGAGCAGGCGGTCATCACCGTTCCGGCCTATTTCAACGACGCCCAGCGTCAGGCCACCAAGGACGCGGGCAAGATCGCCGGCCTCGAAGTGCTGCGGATCATCAACGAACCGACGGCTGCGGCGCTCGCCTATGGCCTCGACAAGAAGGACAGCAAGACGATCGCGGTCTATGACCTCGGCGGCGGCACCTTCGACATCACCATTCTGGAAATCGACGACGGCCTGTTCGAGGTGAAGTCCACGAACGGCGACACCTTCCTCGGCGGCGAAGACTTCGACATGAAGGTCGTCAACTACCTCGCCGACGAGTTCAAGAAGGAACACGGCGTCGATCTGACCAAGGACAAGATGGCGCTTCAGCGGCTCAAGGAAGCTGCCGAAAAGGCCAAGATCGAACTGTCGTCCTCCAGCCAGACCGAGATCAACCAGCCGTTCATCTCGATGGACAAGAACTCGGGCACGCCGCTGCATCTGGTGATGAAGCTGACCCGCGCCAAGCTGGAAAGCCTTGTCGGCGATCTCATCAAGCGGACCGTCAAGCCGCTGCAGGAAGCGCTGAAGGATGCCGGCCTGTCGAAAGGCGACATTGACGAGGTCGTGCTGGTCGGCGGCATGACCCGGATGCCCAAGGTCATCGAGGAAGTGACCAACTTCTTCGGGAAAGAGCCCCACAAGGGCGTCAACCCCGATGAGGTCGTGGCGCTTGGCGCGGCCGTGCAGGCGGGTGTTCTGCAGGGTGACGTGAAGGACGTCGTGCTGCTGGACGTGACGCCCCTGAGCCTCGGGATCGAGACGCTGGGCGGCGTGTTCACGCGCCTCATCGACCGCAACACGACGATCCCGACCAAGAAGTCGCAGACCTTCTCGACCGCCGAGGACAACCAGAACGCCGTGACGATCCGGGTGTTCCAGGGCGAGCGCGAGATGGCGGCCGACAACAAGATGCTCGGCCAGTTCAACCTTGAAGACATCCCCCCCGCGCCGCGCGGCATGCCGCAGATCGAGGTCACGTTCGACATCGACGCCAACGGCATCGTGTCGGTCAGCGCCCGCGACAAGGGCACCGGCAAGGAGCAGAAGATCACGATCCAGGCCTCGGGCGGCCTGTCCGACGACGAGATCGACAAGATGGTCCGCGACGCCGAGGCGAATGCCGAGGCCGACAAGGGCCGCCGCGAGTTGGTCGAGGCCCGCAACCAGGCCGAAAGCCTGATCCACTCGACCCGCAAGTCGCTGGAAGAGCATGGCGACAAGGTGGACGGCTCGACCGTCGAGGTGATCGAACTGGCGGTTGGCGCACTGGAAGACGCGCTGAAATCCGACGACGCCGGCAAGATCAAGGGCGGCATCCAGAACCTGATGGATGCGTCCATGAAACTGGGCGAGGCGATCTACAAGGCCGGTCAGACCGATACCTCGGCTGGCGGGGCGGATCGCGACGAAGGTCCTCGCGGCGTGGACGACGACATCGTCGATGCCGACTTCGAGGATCTCGGCGAAGAGAAGCGGAAGTAAGAGTTCCGCACCGCTTGGCCGGCCCGTGTTTACCCGCGGGCCGGCTTTTCTTTAGACAGACCTGACACCGGAAAATCATGGCAAAGCGCGATTTCTATGACGTTCTTGGGGTGGCGCGCGGCGCGTCGGCCGACGAGATCAAGAAGGCCTACCGCGCCAAGGCCAAGGAACTGCATCCCGACCGCAATCCCGACTGCGACAAGTCCGAGGGCCGCTTCAAGGAAGTGAACGAGGCTTATGACTGCCTCAAGGACCCGCAGCGCAAGGCGGCCTATGACCGCTTCGGCCATGCCGCCTTCGAGGGCGGCGGGGGCGGGTTCAACGGCTACGGCGGCGGGCGCGGCGGTAACGGCGATTTCGGCGCCGCCTTCGCGGACGTGTTCGAGGATCTCTTCGGCGAGATGATGGGCGGGCGCGCGGGCGCGAGCCGCAGCCGCGCCAGCCGCGGGCAGGATCTGCGCTACAACCTTCAGGTTTCTCTGGAAGAGGCGTTCGCGGGCCTGCAGAAGACGATCAGCGTTCCCGGCTCGGTCGCCTGCGGCGAATGCGACGGCACCGGGGCCGAGGGCGCGGTCGAGCCCGCCACCTGCCCCACCTGCGCCGGCATGGGCAAGGTCCGCGCCAGCCAGGGTTTCTTCACCGTCGAGCGCACCTGCCCGACCTGCAACGGCCAGGGCCAGATCGTGAAGAATCCCTGCACCGCCTGCGGCGGCGCGGGGCGCGTCGAAAAGCAGCGCGCGCTGTCGGTCAACATCCCCGCCGGGGTGGAAACCGGCACCCGCATCCGCCTTGCCGGCGAGGGCGAGGCAGGGCTGCGCGGCGGCCCGCCGGGCGATCTTTACATCTTCGTCGAGGTCAGGGAGCACCCGATCTTCATGCGCGACGGGCGGATGCTCGCCTGCCACGTCCCCGTCAGCATGACGACCGCCGCGCTTGGCGGCGAGGTCGAGGTGCCGACGATCGACGGCGGCCGCTCGCGCATCAAGGTGGCGCCCGGCAGCCAGACCGGCCAGCAGATGCGCCTGCGCGGCAAGGGCATGCCGCCCTTGCGCCACGGCCCCGGCATGCAGGGCGATTTCGGCGACATGCTGGTGGAGCTGTCGGTGGAAACCCCGGTGAACCTGACCGCGCGGCAAAAGGAACTGCTGCGCGAGTTCGACGGGATCGGCGCGGACAACCACCCCCAGACGTCCAACTTCTTCGGCAAGATCAAGACTTTCTGGGAAGGTCTGGGGGCCTGAGCTGCTTTCCGGGTCGGCGCTTAACCTCGCGTTAACGGCTTGCCGTCTAGCATGGCGGCATGTCCGGGAATCACTTTCAGGAAGCCTCACCGTCGCTGTTCCGGTTCGATCCGGCGGCCGACGACGTGCAGCCGGTTGACCTTCCCGCAAGGGGGGCGAGCGAGCCCAGCTACATCAAGGATCACCGCGCCCGCCTGCGCGACCGCTTCATGCAGGGCGGCGCAGCGGCGATGCCGGATTATGAGCTGCTGGAACTGGTGCTGTTCCGCGCAGTCCCCCGGCAGGACATGAAGCCGGTCGCCCGGCGGCTGCTGGACCGTTTCGGCGACTTCAACCGCGTGCTGTCAGCCGAACCTGCCCGGCTCGCGGATGTGGAAGGCGTCGGCCCCGCCATCATCACCGAACTGAAGATCGTGGCCGCCGCCGCCCAGCGTCTGGCCCGTTCGCGCGTCATCCAGCGCCCGGTGCTGACAAGCTGGGCCGCGCTGCTGGATTACTGCCACACCGCCATGGCGCATGGCGAGATCGAGCAGTTCCGGGTGCTGTATCTCGACCGCAAGAACGTGCTGATCGCGGACGAGGAGCAAGCGAAAGGCACCGTCGATCATGTCCCAGTTTACCCTCGCGAGATCGTGCGCCGCGCGCTGGAGCTGAACGCCAGCGCGATGATCCTCGTCCATAATCACCCCTCGGGCGATCCGACCCCCAGCCAGCCCGATATCGACATGACCCGGCGCATCGTGCAGGCGGCCGAGACGATGAGCATCACCGTCCACGACCACCTCATCATCGGCAAGGACCGCGAGCTGAGCTTCCGCGCCTCCGGGCTGCTGTAGGGGTCAACCCTGCCCGTGGAAATGATCGTGGATCGCGCGCGCCATGGTGTCCGAAATGCCCTCCACCGCCTGAAGATCCGCGAGGCCCGCCCGCGCGACCGCCTTGGCGCTGCCGAAATGCGACAGCAGCGCCCGTTTGCGCGCCGTGCCGACGCCCGCGATCTCGTCCAGCGGGTTCGCCATCGCCAGCTTCGTGCGCCGGGCGCGGTGGGTGCCGATCGCCCAGCGATGCGCCTCGTCCCGCAGGCGCTGGATGAAATACAGCACCGGATGGTTCATCGGCAGGGCGTAGGGCCGCTTGCCGGGGCGGTGGAACTCCTCCTTGCCGTGGTCGCGGTCCTGGCCCTTCGCCACGCCGATGATCGGAATGTCGTCCACGCCCAGATCGGCCAGGATCCCCTGCACCGCCGACACCTGCCCCGCCCCGCCGTCGATCAGCAGAAGATCGGGCCACGCCTCGGACGCGCGGTCCGGGTCGTCCTTGAGCAGGCGCGAGAAGCGCCGCGTCAGCACCTCGCGCATCATGCCGAAGTCATCGCCCGGCGTGATCTCCGTCCCCTTGATGTTGAACTTCCGATACTGGTTCTTCATCCAGCCCTCGGGCCCGGACACAACCATGCCGCCGACCGGGGCCGAGCCCTGGATGTGGCTGTTGTCATAGATCTCGATCCGGCGCGGCACGGTGGGCAGGTCGAAGACATCGGCCAGCGCCTCCAGCAGCTTGTGCTGGGCGGCGCTTTCGGCCATCCGGCGCGACAGACTCTCGCGCGCGTTGCGCAGCGCGTTCTCGACCAGCTCCGCCTTTTCGCCGCGCTGGGGGACGCCCAGCACGACCCGGCGCCCCGCGCGGTCGGACAGAAGCTGGGTCATCAGGTCCATGTCCTCGATCCCGTGGCTCAGCAGGATCATGCGCGGCGGCACCTTGCCGTCGTAGAACTGGCCGAGGAACGCCTCCATCACCTCGTCCGGGGATTCGACGCCGCCGAGCCGGGGATAGAAGTCGCGGTTGCCCCAGCCCTGGTTGCCGCGGATGAAGAAGACCTGCACGCAGGCCTGCCCGCCCTCGATGTGCAGCGCGATCACATCCGCCTCGGCCACGCTCTTGGGGTTGATCCCCTGCACCGACTGGACGGCGGTCAGCGCCTTGATCCGGTCGCGCAGCGCCGCGGCGCGCTCGTATTCCATGGCCTCGGCCGCCTGCGCCATCTCGGTGGCGAGATTGGCCTGCACGGCGGTGGACTTGCCCTTCAGGAACCGTTCGGCATCCGCGACCAGCGCCTGGTAATCCGCCAGCTCGATCCGCCCCACGCAAGGGGCGCTGCACCGCTTGATCTGATGCAGAAGGCACGGGCGGGTGCGCGAGGAAAACGTCGCATCCGTGCAGGACCGCAGCAGGAACACCCGCTGCAACTGGTTCAGCGTGCGGTTCACCGCACCGGCGCTGGCGAAGGGGCCGTAGTAATCCCCTTTTTCCGACTTCGCGCCGCGGTGCTTCTTGATCTGCGCGAAGGGATGCGATTTCGCGACGAGGATGTTCGGGAACGACTTGTCGTCGCGCAGCAGCACGTTGTAGCGGGGCTTCAGCTGCTTAATGAGGTTCTGCTCCAGCAGCAGCGCCTCGGTTTCGGTGCGCGTGCTCAGGAACATCATGCTGGCCGTGTCGCGGATCATCCGCGCGATTCGCGCAGAGTGGCCGGACGGCCGCGCGTAGTTCGACACCCTCGCCTTCAGGTTGCGCGCCTTGCCGACATAGAGCACGGCGCCCTGCGAATCGAGCATGCGATAGACGCCGGGGCTGCTGTCCAGACGGCGGCAGTAGTCCGCGATCAGCTTGTGGCCGGTCAGTGCCGGCGGGGGCTCGGACGGGGGGATGAGGGGGTCGGGTTCGTTCATCGCATCAAGAAAGTGATTCCCGCAGCACCCCGCAAGGGCGACCGGAGGACAAGAGGATTACTGTCCACGGAAACTGTGGATAACTCTGTGGAGCAGCGCCGGACTGAATCGCCCCATGCCAGCGTTTGAAGGGCTTTACGGAGTTTGCCTGTTTTCTGGGCAGTCTTGCAGGCCATTGATTTCCAACAGAACTTTATATCGGCGCGGGAAGGTCATGTTTTAGTTGACGGTTTCGCGACAATCTGGACGCGCTTTCGTGCGTGGTGGACAACCTGTCGCATGTGCAGAAATCTCGCCCTATTCAGGGCCGATGACATCCGGCGTTCGCCAGGCCAGATGCTGCCCGCCATCCACGCAGATCAACTGGCCCGTCACGGCGCGGGCTTTCAGAAGATAGTCCAGCGCGGCGGTGACATCGCCCGCATCGGCGCCGCGTTCGAGGATCGTCGCGGCCCGCTGGCGGCGGAAATGCGCTTCGGTCTGCCGCTCTCCCCGCATGGTCGGACCGGGGCCGATGGCGTTCACCCGCACGTATGGGGCGAGCGCCTGCGCCAGCGTTCTGGTCAGCGACCAGAGCGCGGCCTTGGCCAGCGAATAGGTCATGAACTCGGGCGTCGGCTTCAGGACGCGCTGATCGACCATGTTGACGATCAGGCCGTGCGCCTCGGGCTCCTGCCCCTCCGGGGTCGATGCGGGGGGCAGTTGGGCGGCGAAGTGCTGCGACAGCACGAACGGGGCGCGCAGGTTGGACCCGATGTGGCGGTCCCACGAGTTGCGGGTCGCCGTGGCGATGTTGTCATACTCGAAGATCGAGGCGTTGTTGACCAGAACGCCCAGCGAACCCAGCTGCTCGACCGCGCGGGGCACCAGCGCCTCGACCTGATCGAGGTCCAGCAGGTCCGCCCCAAGCGCGACCGCGCGGACTCCGAAGCCGCGGGCCTCGGCGGCCGTGCGCTCGGCCTCGTCGGCGGAATGGTTGTAGTGGATGGCCACGTCATGGCCCGCCTGCGCAAGCTGCAGCGCCATGGCGCGTCCCAGCCGCCGCCCCGCGCCGGTGATCAGCGCCGCGCCCTCAACGGCCACGGCGGATCCCCAGGACACGCAGCAGCATCCGGCGGAACGCCGGTCCCGTGAACAGCGCGACAGCGATCAGCAGCAGAAGGCAGAGGATGACGCCCTTGATCACGGCTCAGCCCCCCAGATCCGGCCAGCGGCTGCGCTCGGCCAGCGCATCCACCAGATCGTCCGCCGACATGCCCATCCGGCGAAGGAACGGCTTGCGCACCCCGTAGCGGCGCAGGCGCACGTCGTCGCCGTAAAGCTCGCGCAGCTTCGGTTCCATGTGGGCGATGCCGTCGGCAAGGCCCAGTTCGACCGCCTGCGGGCCGGTCCAGATGTCGCCGGTGAAGAGGTCCGTTTCCTGCGCCAGCCGCGCGCCCCGCCGCGCGACCACCTGCGCCTTGAAGGCGTCGTGCATCGGCCGCATCAGCCGCTCCAGCCGGGCAACGTCTTCGGGGTTTTCGGGCCGGAACGGGTCCAGCATCGACTTCGAGCGGCCGGCGGTGTGGACCCGCCGCTCGATCCCGTGACGGGCGATCAGGTCGGAAAAGCCAAAACCGGCCGCGATGACGCCGATCGATCCCAGAAGCGAGCTGTCGTCGGCCCAGATATCGTCGGCCGCGCTCGCGAGCCAGTAGCCGCCCGAGGCCGCCACGTCCTCGACGAAGGCATGGACGGGCAGCCTGTGGCGCGCGGCCAGCCGCCGGATGCGAGCGGCGATCAGCGAGGACTGCACCGGCGAGCCGCCCGGAGAGTTGACCGACAGCGCCACCGCGCGCGGCCGCCCCTTGCGGAACGCGCGCTCCAGCAGGGGGCCCAGGGCTGCATCCGACAGGCCCGCGCCGCGCGAGGCGGCGCCGATCGTGCCGTGCAGGCGGATCACCGCCACGGAAGGCGCGGGGTTGAGGAAGGGAAGGCGCATGGGTGGCAGATATGCGCTGCGGGCTGCGCCCGCAAGCGCGGCGGGTCAGGTCTGGCGCGACATGAAGGCGCGGACCTCGGCCAGGGTCGGCATGGCGTCCGCAGCGCCGGGGCGGGTGACCTGCATCGCGGCAGCGGCGGCGGCGTGGCGCAGCGCCCCGGCGGCAGTCTGCCCGGCATCCAGCCCCGCCGCGAACCAGCCGGTAAAGCAGTCGCCTGCCCCCGTCGTGTCCACCGGCGTCACCGCAAATGCCCCCTGTGACGTCACCTCCCCCGAGCGGAGATCGCGGTATTCCGCCCCGCGCGCGCCCAGCGTCACGACCATCCCCTCGCATGGCAGGTTGGCCCCGAGTTCCGCGGCAAGATGCGCGGCCTCGCCCGCGTTGACGGCGAGGATCGCGACATGGGGCATGACCGCCCGCACCGCCTCGACCTCGAATGGCGCGGCGGAGTAGATGACGCGGGCGCCAGCCGCGCGGGCATGTGCAGCGGCTGCCTGTTGATGCGCGGTTTCGTTCTGCAACAGCAGGGTGTCGGCGGGTCCGATTTCGGACAGCGCGTCCAGAACCGCCCGCTCGGCCATGGCGCGGTTCGCGCCGGCATGGACGACGATGGCATTCTCGCCGCTGTCCTCGACCATGATGATGGCGTGGCCGGTCGGCTCATCCGGCAGGCGGGCGATCCGCGACACATCCACGCCGGCCCCGCGCAGGCGATCCAGAGCCCAGCCGTCCGCTTCGCCCATCGCGCCGATATGCCGGACCTCGCGGCCTGCCAGCGCCGCCGCGATCGACTGGTTGGCGCCCTTGCCGCCCAGCCCCAGCGTCAGGCTGCGCGAAGCGATCGTCTCGCCGGGCCGGGGCAGCGTCTGCAGCCGATAGACATGATCGATGTTGATCGAACCGAAGTTGAAGATGGCCATGCCGCCCCTCCGAAAAGCCCACCCCCGAAACGAACGAACGCGCCCCCATGGGACGCGTTCTGTGTATCCAGCCTGGCGATCCGCTCAGCGGTCGTCGCCCAGCTTGTCCTTGCCGTGCTTGAGCGGCCACCACAGGCGCTGGTTGGTGAGATACAGCAGCACCGTCAGCAGGATCAGGAACAGCACCGAGACCAGCCCGACCTGCTTGCGGTCCATCAGCTTGGGTTCCGCCGCCCACATCAGGAAGGCCGACACGTCCATTGCAAGGTTGTGCAGGTCGGCGGGCGAGCCGTCCTCGTAGGTCACCATGTCGTCCATCAGCGGCGGCGCCATCGAGATCCAGCCACCGGGGAAGGTGTGGTTCTCGTAGTAGAAGGTGCCGGCCTGTTCGTTGGTCTCCTCGGTATAGCCGGTCAGCAGCGAGTAGATATACTCGGGGCCGCCCATCCCGCTGACGAGCTGGCTGATGCCGGTGCCGTAGGGACCGTGGAAGCCGGCGCGCGCCTTCGCCATCAGCGACAGGTCCGGGCCCATGCCCTCGCCGGTGACTTCGGGGAAGAAGTCGGTCGGCAGGCGCGGCCGTTCCTCGCCGGTTTCAAGGTCGATGATCGACATCTGCGCGGCATAGGCGCGGACCTGATCCTCGGGGAGGCCCGGCCCGTTCTCGTCGGCCAGCGTGCGCAGGGCCACCTGCTTCAGCCCGTGGCAGGCCGAGCAGATCTCGGTGTAGATCTGCAGGCCGCGCTGAAGCTGGAGCTGGTCGTAGGTGCCGAACGGCCCCTCGAACGAGAAGCTGACATCCTCGATATGCTGCTCGTGGGCGACCGCGACAGCTTCCTCGGCGACGACCTCCTCGGGCGGCACCTCGTCGGCGGCCGCCTCTTCTTCGGCCGGGGCTTCCTCGGCAGGAGCTTCTTCGACAGCCTCTTCGCCGGCGGGGGCCTCCTCGACAGCCGCTTCGTCAGCCGGGGCCTCTTCAACGGCCGGCGCGTCGGTTTCGACGACGACCGGCGCCGTCACGGCGTCGAGGGTCGCGGAGTCGGGCAGGCCTTCCTGCGGGGCGGCGGGCGGTTCGCCTGCCGTAACGGTCGGGACCGGCTCGGCGGGGGCGCCCTCGGGTGCGGCGGTGCCCGTCGCTGCGCGGGTCTGCGCCTCGGCCGGGTTGGCCTGCGGGGCCGGAGTCTCGCCCTCGGCGGTGGGCCGCGGGGTCTGCTCGGTCGTGATCGTCGGCGTGGGCTCCGCCTCGGCATCCGGGTCGGTCATGGGCAGCAGCGGCTGCTCGGCCGGAACGCCGGTTGCGCGGGTTGCGGCGGGATCGCCGGTGCCAGTGGTGCCCGCCGCGACGTTGCCCGGCCCGGCGCTCGATGCGCTCTCACCCGAGATGTCCGCGTCCGTGATGGCGGCGGTCGGCTCGGCCAGCAGGTCGGCGCTGCTCTCGTCCGCGTCGGCGATCGCACCCGGGACCGGCGCGCCGGTCTCGGTCGGCTCCACGTTCGCCTGCGAATCGGCGGTGCCGGCCTCATCGGCGGGCACGCCGCCGATGGTTTCCACGTTGCTCGTCCCGTCCGGGCCGCGCGTCACCACGGTGCCGGGGCCGGTCAGCGCCGGGGCGGCGGCGCCGGGCTCGTTCAGCGGCACGGCGATCGTGCGCTGCTCCTGCGCGTGGGCGGTCATGCCGAGCGTGAGCGCCGCGACCGCCGTCAGCGTAACGGTTCTGAAGGTCATCTCGACGTCTCCTTACTCGGCCGGATGGGCGGACTGCCCGTAGTGTTCGTTGAATTGCTGCTCGATCGTGGCAGGCATCGGGCTCGGCTTCTCGATCAGGCCCAGCAGCGGCAGGATGATCAGGAAGTAGGCGAACCAGTAGGCCGCGCCGGCGAGCGAGATGTAGGGATAGATCCCTTCGGCCGGCATCGCCCCGGCCCAGGTCAGGACCACGAAGTCGATGGCCAGCAGCCAGAACCACCACTTGAACTGCGGCCGGTAGCGGCCCGAGCGGACGCGGCTGGTGTCCAGCCACGGCGCCAGCGCCATCACGATGATCGCCCCGAACATCGCCAGCACGCCGAAGAACTTGGCGTCCACGATCCCGAAGGTGATCCAGTTGACGAACATCACGACCCAGACATCGGCGGTGAAGGCGCGCAGGATCGCGTAGAACGGCAGGAAATACCATTCGGGCACGATATGCGCGGGCGTCACCAGCGGGTTCGCCTCGATATAGTTGTCGGGGTGGCCGAGATAGTTCGGCATGAAGCCGACAACCGCGAAGAAGATCACCAGGATCAGGGCCAGCGCCACGAGGTCCTTGATGACGAAGTAGGGGAAGAACGGAACGGTGTCGCGGTCGGCTTCCTCGCGCGAGGTGCGGCGCACCTCGATGCCCGTCGGGTTGTTGTTGCCGGTGGTGTGGAACGCCCAGAAATGGACGACGACCAGCGCGGCGATCACGAAGGGCAGCAGGTAGTGCAGCGAGAAGAAGCGGTTCAGCGTCGCGTTGTCCACCGCCGGGCCGCCGAGCAGCCAGGTCTGGATCGCCGGGCCGACGCCGGGGATCGCGCCGAACAGGCCGGTGATGACGGTGGCGCCCCAGAAGGACATCTGGCCCCACGGCAGCACATAGCCCATGAACGCCGTCGCCATCATCAGGATATAGATCAGCATCCCGATGATGAAGGTGATCTCGCGCGGGGGCTTGTAGCTGCCGTAATAGAAGTTGCGGAAGATGTGCAGGTAGACGGCGAAGAAGAACAGCGACGCGCCGTTCATGTGCAGATAGCGCAGCATGTAGCCGCCGTTCACGTCGCGCATGATGTGCTCGACCGAGCGGAACGCCATGCTCACATGCGGGGTGTAATGCATCGCCAGCACGATGCCGGTGACGATCTGCAGCACGAGGCAGAAGGTCAGCACGATGCCCCAGATCCACATCCAGTTGAGGTTCTTGGGAGTCGGCAGGGTGACGAAATCGACGATCAGCTCGACGATCGGCAGGCGGCGGTGAAGCCAGCGCTCAGCCCTGGTCTTTGGTTCGTAGTGATCCGTGGGGATACCGGCCATGGTGTCGCGTCTCCTCAGCCCAGCTGGATGGTGGTGTCGTCGATGAAGGCGGCGACGGGAACCGGCAGGTTGGTCGGCGCGGGGCCCCTGCGGATGCGGCCCGACGTGTCGTAGTGCGACCCGTGGCAGGGGCAGAACCAGCCGCCGAAATCGCCCGCGCCGTCACCGATCGGCACGCAGCCCAGATGGGTGCAGACGCCGATCATGACCAGCCAGCGGCCTTCCTCGTCCAGCGTGCGGTTCTCATCCAGCGCGGGCTCGCCCGGCTTGTTGGCGTTCTCGGCACTGTTGTCGATCAGCGCCGCGTCGTCGTCGGCGCGGGCCTGGTCGATCTCGTCCTGTGTGCGGTGACGGATGAAGACGGGCTTGCCCAGCCACTTGACCGTCAGCTGGGTGCCTTCGGCGACGCCGCTGATATCGACCTGGATCGAGGACAGCGCCTGCACGTCGGCCGAGGGGTTCATCTGGTTGATCAGGGTCCAGGCGGCAGCCCCGGCCGCGACGGCGCCGGCACCGGCGGTCGCGTAGTAGAGGAAGTCCCTCCGGGTTGCGCCGTGATCTCCTGCGTTATCATCTGCGTGGGACACGGGCATTCTCCAATTCGGGGCCAGCGCGGAAGGGCCGGGCCGATACGATCATGGGGCCACCCTCGCCAGACAGCCCTCGCAGCCGCGGTTCTAGCCGTCAACATTCCGCCCGTCCAGCGGCGAGCCGCCTTCGCGGTGATGCATTTGGCCGCAGGTGTGGGATTTGTGACGCGGCCGCAGGGCCGCAGGGCCGCAGGACCCCGGCGGGCGCGGATGATCGCCGCGGATCAGTGCCGCGGCGCCTGCCCCGCCGCGGTCGCGTTCCAGCCTTCCATCGCGCCCCGCGAGGCCGGATCGGCCGCCCGCCGCGCCGCCGGCAGATGGGCGATGGCGAGGCCCAGCAGCCACCACGATACGAGCTCGATGCTTTCCTCGATATGTCCGGCCTGGGTATTGACGCGGGCGGAAACGGTGATTCCCACATCCAGCAGCTTGCGCCCCAGCCCGTCGAGCGTCTTGGCGGCCACCGTGAGAACCCCGGCAAGCAGGACCGCGATGGCGTGAAACTCGACCCGCTTCAGGTCCTGCCACCATGGCCGCGCATTGCGGGTGACGATCCGCCAGATCACCACCAGCGAAAAGAGAATCGCCAGACTGCCCAGAAGCTTGACCGCTATCGGCGCGTCGCCCGTATAGGTCCGCAGCTTCAGAAGGCCGTGCTCGGTGAAGCGCTTGTCGAAATCCATCTCGCGCATGGCGAACAGCAGAAGCAGGGCGGGGATCTGCCATTCGCGCCACCCCGCCCGGCCGTGGACGGCGAACCAGCAGATGATGGCCTGAAACAGCAGCACGACCGAGCAGAATTCGACCGTGCGCCCCTCCTTGAAGAACAGCGCCGGGTCGTCCAGCCAGAACCACCCGAGCGCCAGCATGAGCAGCGTGGGAAGGGTGATGAAAGCGACCAGGCGCTGCGAAAGCGACGCGCGCATCATGGCGATCTCCTGTGCCACAAATATGATCGTGTAACAGGGTGATGACGAAAGGGCCAGAATCGGGGGAACGGCCGGTCCGGGCGGATTGCCGTCCGCCCGGACCGGCGCAAGTCCCGCGCGGCTGGCGCCGTAAGCAAACGACGCGCCCCGGCTTCCTAACCGCGTCCGGGCCGTCCGTAGATGCGCCGGTCAAGGGCGTGCCGCTCCGCCTCCGGCCTGCCGATTTCCTCGACGATCCGCCGCTGGGCCAGCAGATCGCCGCGCCGCCGCGCCTGCATCAGCCGCAGCCGCAGCAGCGGCGACCAACGGGCCCGAAGCCGGCCAAGGCCGCTGCGGGTCACATCCGGCGCCATCCGCCACAGCGCGACGCCCATCCCGCCCAGCAGCCCGGTCAGAGTCACGCCGGACAGCAGCGCGATCTGCCCCGCCTCGATCCGGCCCTTCGGCCTCTCACCCGTGTAGAAGCTCGCCAGACCGATCGCGAGCGGCGGGATCTGGACGGCGTCCAACCGATGCTCGCGCGTATTGAACCAGGGGATCGTCACCGGCTCCAGCATGCCCGGCTCGCCCGTATGCGGGCGGAACTGCCAGGTCCAGACCGCCTCGGCGACCGGGCCGTCGGCGGTGAGGGTCAGGTTCCGCTCGACCGGGGCGGCGAAGGTGATCAGCCAGTTCTCCGACACCACCGGCCGGGGCGGCAGATGCTCCGGCAGGGCGCCCAGCACCTTCAGCCGCACCGTGCGGGTGACAAGCTCGCCATCGGCGAGGCGGGCGGCATCGGTCGAAAGCTCGTCCGTCAGCTCCACCGCGCGGCCGGTCATGTGCCAGCCCTTCAGCGTCGGGAACTCCCCGACCGAAACCATCAGCGGCGGTGCCTTCACGGTCACGTGCTGCCGCTGGCTGGCCCGGTCGATGATCGTCAGACGATGCTCGGCCGGGCCGAACTGCAGCGTCCCGGCGCGGCGCGGCCAGATGGCGATCCGCCGCTCGAACACGATCCAGGGCAGGCCGTCGATCCGCTCCTCGCGCCAGTCGTCGGGGTGGGTCTGGATCCAGTCGAAGGCGTCGCCGGGCGCGATCACCAGATCCTCCAGCGCGATCTTGCGGTCATAGACCCCGCGGATCGTGACCTCGATCATCTCGCCCACCACCGGGTTCCGCGCCTCGGTCATCAGCGTCAGCGACAGGTTCCCCTCGGCCCGCAGCGCCCCGGCGAGCGGCCCGATGAGCAGGAGCAGGGACAGAAGGAACGCTCTCACCACGGATCCCCCTCCTCCGCGGCGACGAGGCCAAGCGACATGCGCCGTTTGTGCTCGGCCTCCAGCCGCATGCGCAGGAACTCGGCCGGATCATCGCTCAGCGCCTCCAGCCAGGCGGCATCGGCAACGCGCCGCCCGGAATCGAGCGGGCGGCCGAGCCGCTTGATCTCGTCCAGGGGCGAGCCGCCGGGTTCCGCGATCGCCTCGGCCGCGATCCGTCCGGCGGCGTTCGCCTCGCCCAGATGGGGCGGGATGAGGGCGTTCACTGCATTGCGGTTCTCTCGCGCCTCGCTGTCGGCCGGGTTCCCGAACAGCACGGCGTCGAAATAGGCCAGCGACAGCGGCAGATCGCCGGTCGCGGCGAGCGACAGGCCCCGGTTGTAGGTCGAGCCGCGCCCCGCCTGCCGGAAGGCGTCATCCGCCGCCGCATAGTCCCCGGCCCGGTAATGCGCGACGCCCGCGACCGCCGGGTCATCCAGCAGCGGCGCGGCAAGGCCCGGCAGGCCCAGCACGAGCAGCAGCTTCGCCATCGCCGCCCGCCCCGCGAGCAGGACGAGGACCGCGCCGGTTCCGGCCAGCAGCCCCCGGATCATCGCTGCCTCCGAAAAAGCGGCCAGAGCGCCAGCAGCGCCAGCAGCAGGATCGGCGGCCCGAAGTCGCGGAACGCCTGCCCGGCCGTGCTTTCCTCTGCCAGCCGCGCCGTGCGGGCCCGCGCGATCCGCGCCATCAGGTCGGGCACCGCCGCACTGGCGAAGGCGGCCCCGCCGCCGGCGGCTGCCAGCTGCTCCAGCGCCGCCCCATCGGCGGGCGGCGCGCCCTCGGCCGCGCGCGGCAGGGCGAGGGTCCAGACGCGGGCGCCGTCGGTCTTCATCCGCGCGGCCTCCTCGATCGCGCGGGGCGTGATGCCGCCGCCATCCGACAGCACCACCAGATCGGCGCCGCCAAGGCCCTGCACGTCCGGGGCCGCGAACAGGTCGCGCGACATCGACAGCGCGACGTCGGGGCGGCTGCCCGCGACCGGCACGATGCCCCGGTCCAGCACCGCGACCAGCCCCTGAAGGCTGGCCGCGTCGCTCGTCGGGGCCGAGGCAAGATAGGCGTCGCCGGCATAGAGCAGCACGCCCACGGGCCGCCCTTCGGCCCCCGCCAGCAGCTCCGCCGCGCGGGATCGCAGCTCGTTCAGCACGGATTCGTCGGCGACGACCGAGGGCGACAGGTCCAGCATCAGGATCAGCGGATCGAGCGCCCGGAATTCCGTCGCGCCGGGCCGCAGCACGGCAGGCCCGGACAGCGCGACCGCCAGCGCCCCGGCCGCGAGCCAGGGCAGCAGCGCCATGCGGCGTCCGCCGCCCTCGACCAGCAGGCCGAGCCCGCGCAGCGCCTTCAGCATCGACGGCTCGACCAGCGCCTCCCACCCGCCCGCCGCACCCCGGCGGCGCAGCCAGAGGAACAGCGCGGCCAGCGGCAGCAGCGCCAGCAACCAAAGCGGCCGCAGAAGGACGAAAGCCGTCATGCCAGCCGCCGCCACAGCGCAAGGCCCAGCAGCAGAAGCGCCGCCCCCGCCGGCCACGGCCACAGCGCGCGCGCCACCGCCACGGGCGGACGGGTCGAGGGGTTCGGCTCCAGCCGGTCCAGCGCCTCGGCCATCGCCTGCAGATCGCCGGTGGAGCGGACGCGGAACGTCTCGCCCCCCGACGCGCTCGCGATCTCGCGCAGCGTCGCCACGTCCACCGCGTCGCGGGCCGCGGGCCGGGTCTCCAGATCCTCGGGGCCGAGCGCGACGCTGTGGATGCGCACCCCGCGCTCGGCCGCCAGCCCGCCGACCTGCGCCGCGTCCAGCAGCTCGGCGGTATCGCGGCCATCCGATAGCAGCACGATCACGCGGCTTTCCGCGTCCCCTGCCAGAATGCGCTTCAGCGCCAGACCCAGCCCTTCCGAGATGTTGGTCGAGCGCCCGGAAATGCCGATCTCGGCCTCGTGCAGGGCGCGGGTGACGGCGGGCAGGTCATGGGTCAGCGGCGCGGCCACATAGGCGCGGTCGGCGAAGACCACCAGCCCCATCCGGTCCCCGCGCCGCGCCTCGATGAAGCTTTGGGCGACGCGCTTGACGGCGGCAAGGCGGGTGGTCGTCTCGCCGTCCAGCGCGAAATCCGGCGTCGCCATGCTGCCCGACATGTCGAGGGCGATCAGGATGTCGCGGCCCGAGGCGCTGCGATCCGGGGCCAGTTCCAGCCGCTGCGGCTGGGCCGAGGCCAGCACCAGAAGAACCCAGACGAGCCACAGCGCGACAAGCCCCCGCCGCCCGTCCGGGCCGGGACCGCGGACGCCCGCCGCGCGGACCCCGTCGGGCAGGATCATGGCAAGCCCCGGCGCGGGCCGGGGCGGCAGCAGCCGCGCCAGAAGCGGCAGCGCCAGCGCGAGCAGCATGAGCGGCGCGGCAAGCTGGATCATCGGCGCGCCCCGGCGCGGATCAGCGCCTCGATCCACGCGGGATCGGCGCACTGCCCGCTGTAAAGCGCGGCCCTTGCCTCGTCGGGCAGCGCAACGCCCCGTTCGCGGGCGATCCGGGCAAGGGCGAGCAGCCGCTCCCCCTCGGGCAGGGACGCGGCATGGCCGAGCCGCCCGGAAAGCGACGGGCGGCGCACGCGGCGCGACAGCAGCGGCGCGGCGAGCGTCAGGACCAGCGCGGCGAGCAGCAGCCCCAGCCCGAGCGCCAGCAGCAGGTCCCAGATCGTGAGCCGGGTGAACGCTTCGGGCAGGCGCGGGTCGTGCAGGGCGCCGACGATCTCGGGCGTCATGCCGGACCCCGATGGGTGGCGAGGCGGCGCACCTCCTGCCCCGGCATCGCCAGACGAGCGGCGCGGCGGTCGCGGTCCGGCGCCAGCCCGGCGAAGTCCGCCCAGCCCGCGCCCGCGCCATCCCGCACCGGCAGGGCCGTGGGCGGCGGCGCGGTCTCGAAGGCGTCCTCGACCAGCAGGACGCGCAGCGGACCGCGCGCCCGAAGCGCGGCCAGCGCCGCATCGAGATCGCGCCCCGGCCGGTCCAGCGCCGTCGCCAGCACCATCCCCGCGCCGCGCGGCACATGCCGGGCGACGGCGGCCAGATCGGGGGCCAGATCGCGCTGGCCATCCCGCCCGCCCCGCGCGCGCCGCAACGCGTCGCCATGCGCGCGGGCGAGAAGGCCCGCCACGCCGGCCATGCCGCGATGGCGCGGGCGCGGCGCCTGCACTTCGGGGCCGTGATCCGACAGCACCACCGCGCCGACAGCGCCGCCCGACAGGATCGCCCGCCAGCCGGCGATCACCAGCGCCTCGGCCGCCGCGACCGAGCGCAGCCGCGCCTTGGTGCCCCACAGCATCGGGCGGCGGAAATCGGCGATCAGCATCAGGCTGCGCTCGCGGTCCTCGTGGAAGCCCCTGATCTGCGGCGTGCCGCTGCGGGCGGTGGCGGCGGCGTCCAGATGGCGCAGGTCGTCCCCTTCGACATAGGGGCGGATCTCGCGGATCTCGTGTCCCTGGCCGCGCTTGCGAGTGGCGGTGGTGCCGGGCCGCTCGGCAAGGCTCGCCAGCTCGCGCGGGCCCCGCGCCGCCTGCGGCTCCAGCGCCATGAGCGCCGCTGCGCTCAGGCTCGCGGGGTCGGGATCACCACGGCCGGACATGAGTCACGAGCCGCCCGACCAGATCGCGGGAGGACAGCCCTTCCGACGTCGCCCGCCAGCTGGGGATCAGCCGGTGCGACATGACATCGCCCGCCAGCGCCTCGACATCCTCGGGCAGCGCGTGATCGCGGCCGTGAAGCGCGGCGCGGGCGCGGGCGCTTGCCGCCAGCGCGATGCTGCCGCGCGGCGAGACGGCATGTTCGACGAAACCTTCGAGCGGGCCGCCCGCCGTCTCGCGCGTGGCGACCACCAGCCGCACGATGAAATCCTTGAGCGCCGGGGCCAGATGAATGCCCGCCACCGCTTGCCGGGCGGCGCGGATCGCCTCGCCGCCCAGCCTGTCCGTTGTGGGGGCGCCCGGTCCGGCCTGCCCCTCGGCCTCGACCAGATCGAGGATCGCCCGTTCCGCCTCGGCTCCCGGCAGGCCGAGGTCGAGATGCAGCAGGAAACGGTCGAGCTGCGCCTCGGGCAGCGGGAAGGTGCCCTCGTGCTCGATGGAGTTCTGGGTGGCGACCACCATGAACGGATCGCTCAGCGCCCGCGTGGTGCCGCCCGCCGTGACCTGCGCCTCGCCCATCGCCTCCAGCAGGGCGGACTGCACCTTGGGCGGGGCGCGGTTGATCTCGTCCACCAGCACCAGTTCGTGGAAGATCGGGCCGGGCAGGAAGTCGAAGCGCCCCCCATCCGCCCGGAACACCTGCGTTCCGGTGATGTCCGAGGGCATCAGGTCGGGCGTGCACTGGATGCGGGCGAAACTGCCGCTCAGCCCCGCGGCAAGGCGCTTGACGGCGCGGGTCTTGGCAAGGCCCGGCGGGCCTTCGATCAGCACATGCCCGCCGGACAGGATGGCGGTCATCAGCCGCTCGACCAGCGCCTCATGGCCGACGAGGCCCGCCTGCACCGATTGCGCGAGGGCGATCACCGGCGCGAGCGAAGGGTCCTGTGTCACATCGTCCCTCATGGATCGGCGCCCCTCCGCAAGCATGACCGGATCGTGTCAGCCCTTGCCCGTTGAGGAAAGCTTTTCCGGCTCAGACTTTCGGCTGAGGCGCTCAGAAGCAGATCATCTCGGCCTCGGCCTGCGCCCGGCGCAGTTCCGCGAGCACGTCGCGCGCCGCCGGGGTTCCCCGGAACAGCGCCCCCCGCTCCCCCCCGCCCTGCCGCATCCGCATGACGGTTTCGGCGGCCACATAATCATCAAAGGGCAGGATCGTGGCGATCTGGTCGATCGAGCAGGCGCAGCGGCGCAGCACGTCCTGGCTCTGCCCGTTGGCCGCCATGCAGCCGAAGACATACTCGGCGCGGGCCTCGGTCGGGTAGTCGTTGACGAGATCCGCGCTGAGGCCGGCGGTCGGCGGCAGCGCCAGCAGCAGCGCGGCGAGGGCGGCGCGGATCGGGAAGGCAGGCATCCTCAGTCCTCCGTGACAAGTGTCATCTGTTCCAGATAGTCGGCCGCCCCGGCCTCGGCCCGCAGCTCCAGAAGCCGCGCCGGGTCCGCCGGGTCAAGCCGCAGGGCGATCCGCAGGTCGGCGAAACCGCCTAGGCGGTCGCGGTTCGGATCATCGGCAAAGGGCGCGAGCACGGCCTCCTCGCCGTGCGGGGGCAGGTCGGCGGCGGCCAGCGCCTCGACCATCCGGTTGCGCAGATAGAAGGGGCTGCCGCCGGTCGAGACGGCGAGATGGCGCACCACGTTCTCCAGAAAGAACAGCAGGACCGGATTGCCGCCCGCCGCCGGGAAGCCGGAGATCGGACGGCTCTCCCCCGCCTCGTCGGAATGGAGGATCAGCGTCCCGGCGCCATCGGGCGTCAGCCGCAACTCCGCGCCCTCAACGGCACGCGGCACGGGCAGGCCGCGGCCCGCGCCGGGGGCGACCGCGCCTTCCGGCTGCGCGGGGATGCTGCGGTCGTGGCGATAGCGCAGCGCCTCGCCCTGCGGCATGTCCGCCAGCAATCCCGGCGCCATGATCCGGTCCGTCAGCGGCCCGGCGGGGGCAACGCCAGGGGCCAATAACAGCAGCAGCGCCAGCCCGACGGCGCGCATCCGGTCGATCATCCCTCATCCTCCGACAGCGACAGCACGAATCCCCTGCCCCTCAGCGTGCGAAGCTGAAGCCCGTAAGGCGTGAAATTGCCCAGCTTGCGGCGCAGATAGCCGAGATAGACATCCACGACATTCTCGGTCGAGCCGCCCTGCGGCGCCCAGATCCGGTCGAAGATCTCGCCGCGGGTCAGCACGATGCCGGGGTTGGCAAGGAACAGCGTCAGCAGGTCGCCCTCGCGCTCGCTCATCGCGACGGGCTTGCCCGATCCGGTCGTCTGCCGGCTGGCCGGATCATAGACCAGCCCGCCCAGCGTCATCATCACCGGGCGCGGCGCGGCGCGGTGCAGTTGCACCTCGAGCCGGGCGAGCAGTTCCGAAAGCTGGAACGGCTTGACCACATAGTCCTGCGCCCCCGCCTCAAGCCCTTCGGCGCGGTCCTCGATCCGGGCCAGCGCGGACAGCATGATCGCCGGTATCCGCACTCCCCGCGCCCGCAGGTCGGCCAGCAGCGCGGCGCCGCTTTCGTCGCCCAGCATCATGTCGATGATCGCCGCGTCGCAGGGGGCCGAGCCGGCCAGCGCCAGCGCCGCCTCGGCCGTCTCGGCCCAGTCGGTCGTGTGCCCCGCCGAGGCAAGGCCCCGCTGAAGCAGCGAGGCGATGTCGGGATCATCCTCGACGACGAGAATACGCGCCATCACCCCTCCTCCCACATTGGCAGGCTCATCCGCAGGTGCAGCCCCTGCGGGGCGTCCACCGCAACCAGTTCGCCGTCCAGCGACGTCACGACCCAATGCGCCAGCGCCAGCCCGACGCCGAAGCCGTTGGGCGCGACCGACCGGCGGCCGAAACGGTCGAAGATCCGCGCCGCCTCGCCCGAGGGCAGGCCGAGGCCGTCGTCGGCGATGTCGATCACCGCCCGGTCCCCCTCGGCCCGGCCGGAGATGCGGACGGTCGCGCCGCGGCCCGCGTATTTCGAGGCGTTCTCCAGGAAGCCCGCGAAGACCTGCCGCAACCATTCGCCGTCCCCTGCGACCACCAACGGGGGCAGGTCCGTCTTGGCCGTGATCCCGGCCCGTTTCAGCACCGGCGCCAGATCGGACTGCGCCAGCGCCAAGGTCGGCGCAAGCTCGACCGGTTGCCGGACAAGCTCAAGCTGCCCGCTTTCCGAGCGGGCGATCCGCAGCAGATCCTCGATCCGTCGGAACAGCCGCTCGGCCCGGTTGCGCACGGTGTCGAACGCGGCCCGGACCTGCGGATCGGCGTGGCTGGCCGCAAGCTCCGCCTCGCCCATGATGACGGTCAGGGGCGTGCGCAGTTCGTGGCCAACATCGGCGTAGAAGCGGCGGCGGGTGGCGTCGATCCGCGCCAGCCGGGCATTGGCGGCGGACAGCGCCTCGGTTCGTTCCCCGACGATGGTTTCCAGCCGGTCGTAATCCTGCGCCAGCCGCTGCCGCCGCCGGTCGAGCCGCCGCGCCATCTGCCGCATCCGCGCGAACATCAGTCCCAGCTCGTCATGCCCCCGCGCCGCCGCCGGAAGCTGGCCCAGCGCCAGCCGCTCAGCGTCGCGGGTGGCATGGCCGAGGCGGTCGAACAGCGGCCGCAGCATCCCCAGATACAGGCCGACCAGCACCAGCGGCGCAAGGATGGCGATGCCGATCGCCGCCCCGGACAGCGGCCGCGACAGATCGTCCATCCGCGCCAGTGCGAGATCGCGGCGGCGCATCTCCTGCTCGGCCTGACGGGCGGCCAGCACGGGGGCCTGCGCGCCGTAGAAGGCGATGGCGGCCTCGCCGGCGGCGCTGCCGGGCGGGTTCTGTTCGAGCGCGCGTTGCATTTGCAGGAACATCCCCCGCAGCCGCGCGACCGTGGCGACCTGCGCGGCCCGCAGGTCACGCTCTCGCCCATCGGGCGCAAGGGCCAGATCCTCGGCCACCATCCGGTCCAGATCCTCCAGCGTCGCCAGAACCGGCGCCGGGTCGCGGGCGGACCCCGCGCGGGCCGTGCCGGTCATCAGCCAGCCGAGCATCCAGTCGTTGACCCGCGCGCTGTGGGCGGCATAGCCATCGACCCGGCGCTGCGCCGCCATCGCATCGGCCGCAAGCGCGCGGGTGCGCGCCAGACCATAGACCGCCATCACCGCAGCCAGCACGGCCAGCAGCGCGAGCGCGGCCGCCCCGAGCCACAACCGGCCGCGCAGGCTCGGCCGCGAGAACAGCGGCCCGAGGGACGCCTGCCTCACTGGCATCGGATCAACGCGGCCCTCAGCGCCCGGCGCAGTTCGTCTTCGGCGACGGGTTTTTCCAGCACCTCCACATCCAGCCCGCGGGCCTCGTGGCGGATGGCGCCCACCGTCTCGGCCGAGATGATGAGCGCGGCGATCCGTTTCCCGCGCTCGGCGATCAAGGCTTCAAGCGCGGCGATGCCCGTCTCGCCATTGTCCAGCCGGTAGTCGGTCAGCACCAGGTCGGGCGGCTCGGCGCGGGCCGCCGCAAGGGCGGTGGCGATGTCGCCGATGGCCCGGACCTCCATGCCCCAGCCGCCGAGCAGCATGGCATAGGCCCGCCGCATGGCCGGATCGTTCTCGACCACGAGTATCCGCAGCCCGTGCAGATCATCCGGCAGCCTGCCATCCGCCGCCCCCTGCGGCCGCAGCGCGATCTCCTCGGATGAGACGCGCTTCAGCCCGACCCGGAACACCGATCCCGTGCCGTGGTCGGACAGCAGTTCCAGCGGATGGCCGAGCTGCTCGCAGGCGCGGCGCACGATCGACAGCCCCAGCCCGGTCCCCGGCTGCTTGGCGCGGGAGAGGCGCTCGAACTCGTTGAAGATGCGGTCCTGGTCGGACTTGGCGATGCCCGGCCCCTGATCCAGCACCTCCAGCCAGACCCGGTCGCCCCGGTGACGCAGCCCCACCAGCACCCTGGAGCCGGAGGTGTATTTCAGCGCGTTGGCGATCAGGTTCTGCACGATCTGGCGCAGATAGACCGGATCGCTTTCGACCGCGGCGCGGGTCGGCACGAAGCGCAGGTCGATCCCGCGCGCGTTCGCAAGCGGTTGCAGGTCGATCAGCAGGCGCCGGAACAGCCGCCCCATGGCAACGGGCGCCATGTGCATCTGGAAATTCTGGCTGTCCAGCCGGGCGATGTTCGACAGGGCCTGAATCAGCTCGTCGGCGGAATCGATGGTCGCGATCAGATGCGAGACCAGATCGCGCTGGTGGGTGTCCTGCGACAGTTCGGCCAGATGGGACAGGAACAGCTTGGCCGCGGACAGCGGTTGCAGCAGGTCGTGGCTCGCCGCGCGCAGAAAGCGGGACTTGGCGCGGTTCGCCTGATCCGCGACCTCGCGGGCGGAGGCAAGCTCGGCGTTGCTGGCCGCCAGCTCCTGCATGGTCCGTTCCAGATCGCGGTTGCGGGCCAGCACCTCGCGCTCCAGCACGGCGGTCGCGCGGGTCAGGGCCCAGGCGGGGCCGCGGGCCTCCTCGACGCGCTCGATCCGCTGCATCAACGCGGCGTTGATCCGCTCCAGCTTCTGAATGCGGCGCTCCGGAGGCTCGGCTGGTGGAACGTGCAGGTCAGTCGCGCTTGTCATGAGGGCCATCATTCGGTCGGCGGTCCACGAAGGCGAGTCCGACAAAGGTCTGGTTCACATGGATGCCGCCATGCTGCTCGCCATAGGTGTTGAAGCCGGCGATGCGGAAATCGCGGCAGAGCGCGGCCACCGCCTCCTGCTCGCCCGCCTGCTCGATGGCGATGCGGCGCATGATGCAGTCGAACCCCAGAACCAGCTCGGCCGGGCCGAGCCGCTCCATCCGGGCGCTGAAACCGTCGATGAGGCCCTGCGCCCGTCCGATCGACAGCACCGCCCCCGTCTCGACCGAGGACATCAGCGTCAGCCCGCCGTCGGGCGTCACCGCGCTGATCGCGCGGACATAATGCCGCCCGCCCGAGCGTTCGAGCAGCGGGTTGTGGGCGAAGGCGCTGGGGCCGAGATCCGCGACGGCGACGCCGATCTGGCGGGCGTATTCCGCCGCCGCCGGCTCGGCGTCGATCTCGGTCAGCAGGCGGTTGTCGGGATCGGCATGGGTCACGACCATCCGCGTGCCGACGGCGCTGAAGTGGTCGTAAACCACCTCCTCGACGGCGAAATCGGTCGAGACCATGCAGAACAGCGCGCTTTCCGGCCGCGCCTCGCCGTTCATGGCAAGCTGCGTCTGATCGAACCGCAGCCCGTCCGCCGCCGATCCGCCCAGCACCAGAAGCTCGGGCACGGCGGCATCGACGGTCGCGGCGACAAGCTCCTCGCGCCCGCTCAGCCCGTCGATGAGCAGAAGCCCGAAGCGCGAGCGGTCCGGCTGCGCCGGCACCCGCCCGGCAAGGTCGCGCAGCGCGGCCATCCAGTCCAGCGCGAGATGCTGGCGCAGCCGCGACAGCCAGACCGCTTCGGCCCGGAAAGATCCGGCGGGAAAGCCGATGGCGATCACGCCCTCATCGGCATAGCCGGAAAAGTCGAACGCGCCCGCCGACGAGCAGCCCAGCACGCAGCAGTCCGGCCCGAAACGCGCCGACAGCCGCCCCGACAGCGGCGCGACCTGCGCGCCGTCGGCGGCGAAGAACAGGATCAGGCTGGGGCCGAGACCGGCGAGGCCGGCGACGATCCCCGCCTCGACCGCGTCGATCTCGCCTCGGGCGGCCACGACCTGCGGGCGGCGGATTGTTCCGGCGTTCATCTGCATCATCGGTCAGCGGCTGAACAGCCGCGCCTTGCTGGCCAGCAGCGCGGCCTGGGTGCGGTTGCGCACGTTGATCTTGGACATGATCGCCGCGACATGGGTCTTGACCGTGGCCTCGGCGATCGACAGCTCGTAGCTGATGATCTTGTTCGGCCGGCCCTGACAGATCAGCCGCAGGATGTTCATCTGCTGCGGCGTCAGCGTCGCGAAGGCCTGCGCCAGCTGCGCGGCCTCCTCATCCTCGTCGTCGGGATCATAGCCTTCGGGCAGGACGATCTGGCCGTTCCACATGACGCGGAACGCGGCGATGAGCTCGGCGCGCGGCATCGACTTGCCGACATAACCGCAAGCCCCCGCCCCGATCACCGCCGCGACCATGCCCTGATCCACCTCGGCCGAGATGACCGTGACCGGCGCGCCCTGGCTGCGGACGCTCAGGCTGACGACCCCTTCGACCCCCGCCACGTCCGGCAGGTTGAGGTCCAGCACCACGGCATCGGGCGCCCCTTCTTCGCGGATCGAGGCTTCGGCGGCGGCAAGACTCGCCGCCATGCGGACCCGCGCCAGCCCGAATCCCGCCGTCAGCGTCATCGACAGCGCCTCGCACATGAGCGGATGATCGTCCACGATCAGCACGTCGCGGACCTTGCGTCCGGTCAGCCCAGACCCACACGCCCCGTTCAAGCGTTGGTGTTCTATTGTCACCTCCCTCGTCTCGAACCGCTCCCACGGTTCGGCAGGGATGTTAGGCCATTCTTAATAAGAAGCGAGTATATAATTCCCGCCCCCGTCCCGCCTTGTGAAAAGACGGCGGTTCAGGGCTGTTTCGGAAGCCTCCCGGCGATCATCCGGCCAAGGGCGAAGGCCCGCTGCTCCAGCACGACCGGGGTTTCGCAGACATAGGTCAGCGCCTGCTGCCGATCCTGGAAGATGCGCGTGGACCAGTCGATCTCTGCTTCCAGCCTGTCGATGGCGTCGAAATCCTGCGGCTCGGCGTCCAGCAACTGCTGGAAGCTGTGCCGCTTGTCCTCGATCTGGCTGTCCAGCGCCTCCTGCTGGTGGGCATAGCGGGTGATCCCGGCCATGACCCGGCCACGCGCCGTCTGGATAGGCTCGAACGCGGCGAGGAACAGCGCCGTCAGATCCTCGGCGCTCGCGCCCTCGGCAAAGCCTGCGACCATCGCCTCGGCCTCTTCCAGCGAGGTGCGGCGCAGCGCGATCGCCTCGCCGAGCTGCCGGATCTCGGGCGCGTCGGCCCGCGCCTCGATCGCCTCGTCCACGGGCGGGCCGGCCCAGAGCTGCGCCACGGAAAGCTGCGGCTGCCGGCGCTGGATGCAGGGCCAGTCGGGATCGACCGGGCCTGCCGCATGGCCGGCCAGCGGCAGCGCCAGCGCCGCCGCGAGCGTCAGATATCGGATCATCCCCTTCCCCCCTTCCGGCCGCGCCAGAGGCCCTTGGCCGGATCATACATGAAGATCGTGCCGCCGAAGAACAGCAGCAGACAGCCCAGCACCACGGCCAGGGACAGCGGTGCAAGCTGACCGTAAAGCGCGAAGCGGATCAACTCGACCGAATGGGTGAAGGGGTTCAGCGCGCAGATGTCGTGCAGCAAGGGGCTCGATTCCCGCATCCGCCACAGCGGGTAAAGCGCGGACGAGGCGAAGAACATCGGGAAGATCACGAAGTTCATCACCCCCGCGAAATTCTCAAGCTGGCGGATGGTCGATGAGATCAGCAGCCCAAGCGAGCCGAGCATCAGCCCCGCCAGCACCAGCGCGGGCAGCACGGTCAGATAGCCGATGGCGGGCGGGCGAATCCCCCAGAGCCAGGCGATCAGCAGGAAGGCATAGACCTGAAGCACCGCGACCAGCACCGCCGACAGCAGCTTGGACCCCAGCAGGAACCAGCGCGGGAACGGGCTGACCAGCAGGCTGCGCATCGCCCCCGTCTCGCGGTCATAGACCATCGACAGCGAGCTTTGCATCCCGGCGAACAGCAGGATCATGCCGCAGAGGCCGGGGGTGACATAGACCTCATACAGCACATAGGTCCGGTAGGGCGGCGTGATCGACAGGCCCAGCACCGACCGGAACCCCGCCGCGAAGATGAACAGCCAGACCAGCGGGCGCACGAGCGCGGCGAGGAACCGCTCGCGCTGGCGGGTGAAGCGCAGGAACTCGCGCCGGGCGATCCCGGCAAAGGCGATGGAGGCGCCCCTCATGCCTGCGCCCCTGTCATGGCGAGGAAGGCCGCGCCAAGGTCGCCGCCCGATGCCAGCGCCTCGGCGGTGGTGTCGGCCAGCACCCTGCCGCGATGCAGGATGACGACATGATCCTGCGGCGCGACCTCCTCGAAGATGTGGGTCGCCAGCAGGACCGAGACGCCCTCGTCGGAGATCAGCCGCCGGATCAGCGCCAGAAGCTCGGCCCGCGCGCGGATGTCGAGCCCCGCCGTCGCCTCGTCCAGCAGCAGCAGCTCAGGCCCGTGCAGCAGCGCCCGCGCCACCTCGGCCCGGCGTTGCTGCCCGCCGGAAAGGGTGCTGACCCGCGCCCCCGATTTTTCGGACAGGCCGACCAGTTCCAGAACCTCCCCGGCGCGAACCCGCGCGACGCGCCCGCCCATTCCGTGCAGCGCCGCATGATAGGCGAGGTTCTGGGCAAGCGTCAGGTCGCCGTCCAGCGCCCGGCTCTGGAACACCACGCCCAGACGCGCCAGCGCCTTTCCCGGCGCGCGGCGGGCGTCATGGCCGGCCACCACGATCCGCCCCGAGGTGCTGTCGTAGAGGCGGCAGATCAGCGAGAACAGCGTCGTCTTGCCCGCGCCGTTCACGCCAAGAAGGGCGCAGAACGCGCCCTTCGGGACCGTGAAGCTGACATCATCCAGCGCCGTGACCCGGCCGAAGCGGTGGCTGACCCCCGCGATGACCAGCGCATCGGCGTCTGGCGCCGCCGAAGCGGCGCCGGAGGGCTGCGTCATTCCTTGCGGCGCTCCTTCTCGGTGAAGTCGGCGTTCAGCTTCACGTCATACTGGCCATCGGCGCAGATCACGTCGTCGAGGTCGAAGCTGCCGTCATCCTCCACCTCGATGTTGTCGCTGTCCACCTCGCAGGTCATGGCCGCCAGCGCCTCGTCGATCCGGGCGATCTGCTCCGGGGTGGCCTCGTCATTGGCAAAGGCCGGGGCCGCGAAAGCCGCGATCACGGCGGCAAGAACAATCTTCTTCATGGGTCGCTCTCCTTACTGGATGTTGAAGACGGCTTTCTGGGTGTCGCCGGACGAGCCGGGGATCGACAGGGTGTAGCTGCCGGGGGTGATGGCGATGAAGCTGATCTCGGCCTCGCCCGCCGCATCGAATTCCAGCGAATGCACGCCCATCGGCCGCACTTCGATGCTGTTGATGACGATCTCGTTGATCCAGACCGCGCGGAAGAAATCGCCGCCCGACAGCGCGAGTTCGGCCGACCCGTCCGCCACGATGTTCATCTTGTAATAGGTGCCCGACTTCAGGTCATAGGGCGCGTCCTGCACCGGCTTGCCCGAGCCGAGCGTCAGCGGCGGCAGCTCCACCCGGTTCGCCTTGCCCATCAGCCCGGCGAAACCATAGTCGAATTGCTGCGCGACACCCGCGCCCGCGGTCAGCGCCAGTGCGGCGGCCAGAAAAACTGCTTTCATCATTCCCTCCCTCATTCCGATTTCACCGCGACGACGCCCCAGGGCTGTTCGCCCACCTGGACCGAGACCGTCACCTCGTCCCTGGCGACATCGATCACCGAGATGTCGTTGGAGTTGCCGTTGGTGGTATAAAGAAACTGGCCGTCCGGCGAGAAGCCGAGCTGCCAGACCCGCTGTCCGACCAGCAGATAATCCGTGACCTCAAGGCTCGGCACGTCGATCACTGCGACCCGGTTCGCCGGGCCGAGCGCGACATAGGCCTTGGTCCCGTCCGCCGTCACCCGCATCCCGACCGGCTGCAGCGCTTCGGGCAGCACGCCCGGCACCTCGAAGGTGATCTTCTTCGTGATCTCGTTCGCGGTGGTGTCGATCGCGGAAACCGTCCCGCCGATTTCGGCGGTCACGAACAGGATGCTGCCGTCGGGCGTGTATTCGGCGAAGCGCGGGCGGCTGTCCACCAGCACGTTGGCGACGATCTCGTAGGTCTCGGTGTCGATCAGGTGGGCCATGTTCGTCGTCTCGGACGTGTTCACCACGATGCTGCCATCGGGGCTGACGCCCATGCCTTCCGGCTCCACCCCCACCGGAATCTCGGCCAGCACCTGCCGGGTCTCGACATCGACGACGGTGACGATGTTGTCGTCCTCGTTGGCGATGAACAGCTTCTTGCCATCGGGATGCATCACGAACAGCTCGGGGTCCGGCCCCGAGGGCAGCGAGGGCAGTTCCTCGTAGGTGGCGGCGTCATAGACCCGCACCAGATTGTCGTCGGACGCGCAGACATAGATGGTCTTGCCATCCGGCGACGCGGTGATCCCGCGCGGGCGCTGCATCCCGGTGATCGTGTGGATCACCTCAAGGCTGCCCGCGTCCAGAACCGAGATCGAGTTCCCCTTCTCGTTCGAGACGAAGATCTTGTCGGCAAAGGCCGGTCCGGCCAGCAGCGCCGCCGACGATGCCAGTGCGGCAATCATTCTCATTCGGATCCCCCCGTTTCTATTTCGTGCATTCCGTCTCGGGCCGATCGATCCCGAGCGTGTCGAGCTGGCTCACCTGATGCAGGAACTCCTCCTGCGGGCTGACCGAGGCGACCACGCGGTCCGCCGTCAACAGCACCGGCTGGCGCAGTTGCCCGTCCCAGTCGCGGAAGGTCAGCTTCTGCCCCTTGAAGGCGGCCAGATCGAAATCGGGCGACAGGATGAACTCGCGCACCGCGGCGAAATCGCCGCCCTGCGTGCGGGTCGCGGCCTCGCCCAGAACGCGCAGGGCGGTCCAGACCTGATAATCCTCGTCCCGCGCCGGGCGGTTGTTCTGCTTCTCGAACCGCGACTGGAACTGCGTGGCGCCCCACGCCTCATGCGCCGGATGCCAAGTCTGCGGGACCAGCCCGGCCGAACCGGTCACGGGCCGCGCATCCCAGGTGTGATAGGGCAGCCAGTCGGCAAAGACGCCCGAATGATCGGCGGCAACGACCACGTGATGATCCGCCGCGCGCTGGGTGAAGACCGGCATCTGCGCCTGCACCTGCACATGGCCGGAATCGGTGCGCCGGGCACCACCGGTATCCTCATAGACCCGCTCCTCGACGATCCGGGCGCCGAACTTCTCGGCGGCGCGGCGGTAGGCTTGCGCGAGCGCCTGATCCTCGGGGTGGCTGCCTTCGATCAGGAACCAGTCGGTCCAGCGCTTCCAGACGAGATACTGCGCCAGCGCATCCGCCAGCATCGCGTCGGAGGGCGCGACATGCAGCATGTTCGCCCGGCACTCCGCCCCGCGCAGCCGGTCGTCGGTCGAGGCGGCGTTGACGACCAAGGCCTCCTCCCCCGCCAGATCGCGGGCGACATCCGCCAGCCTCACCGTCATCCCGGCATCCGCGAGGGTGACGATATAGGGAATCCCGGCCTCGATCAGCCGCCGCATCTCGGCCTCGGCCGTTTCCGGCGTGGCGATCACGGTTTCGGTGGTGAATGTCTGGCCCAGGAAACCGCCGGTCGTGGCATTGTCCGCGGTGCCGAGCGCGCCCCCGGCGAAGCCCAGATCCTCGGGCGGCAGGTCCAGCCGCGAGATCGGCATCGGACCCGGCGCATCCACGCGCAGCACGGCCGCGCGATATTCCACCTCTGCCAGAGCGGCCCCCGGCAGCACCAGTGCCAGACAGATTCCGGCCCCTGCAAGCGTCGTTCGTCTCATGCTGTCCTCCCCCGTGCATTGGGGCACAGCGGCGGGCCGGGGCAAAGCATTAAACGCTCATAAGTTTTTCATAAGTCAATGTTTTCCAAGGCGCTAATACCTTTGGCTGACAAGTGCGGAGACCTCGCGCCGGTGGGGTGCGAGGCCTCTTTCCGGGGCGATGCGACCGGGGACAAAAGCCGTCGGCGTCAGGGGGCCTTGACCTCCTTGCCGTAGTCATCGACCAGCGGCACCCCCGCGTCGTGCAGGATGGCGTCGATCCCGTCCTGATGGCGGCGGATCAGGCTGTTCAGCTCGCGCTTCCATTCATCCTCGCCGGCGCGGACGCCCATGGTGATACGGAAGAACAGGCGCGGCGTCGCGGTCTCCTTGACCAGCGGAATGACCTTGAGCGTGTCGTTGCCTTTGGCCAGCGGCCCCGCGATCGGCCCCCAGAGCAGGGCGCCGTCGGTCACGCCCGCCTCGACATCGCGCAGCATGTCGCCCGCCGGGTTCTCGACCCGCCGGTCGGTCATCAGGTCATAGGGCTTGGCGTCCTTCATCATACCCAGCCGGGCGACATGCGTGGTGGGCGGCGCCCCCGCGACCACGCCCAGCTTCCGCCCCGCCAGCCGGGAATCGGACAGGTGGTCCACATCGGCCAGATCGCTGTCCGCCCGCACCACCAGCACATGGGTCGAGGTGTAGTAGTGGTTGGTGTTGAGAACCAGCTCGTGTCCCTGGGCGAAGCCGATCACGACATCGCATTTGCCCGCGCTCAGCGTCTGCCGGATGAAACCCGTGACCTGCGGAAACCAGGTGTACTGGACCGGCACCCCGAGATTTTCGGCCATCAACTCGGCGATCCGGTTCTCGAACCCGCTGCCGTCTTCGCTGGACAGCGGCAGATTGGCGGGATCGGCGCAGACGCGAAAGGCCGACCTGTCCACCAGGTCGGCCACCTGTGCGCTCGCCGCCCCGCTGAAGGCGAGGGCGGCGGCGACGATCGGCAGGAGCAGGCGCACTCAGCCCTCCATACAGGCCTTCTCGGCCTCGGCGTAGGCTTCGGTCTTGTCGGCGCGCTTCGCCGGGCGGCCGCGCGGGATCGCATCGACCCCCCGCGCGCGCAGATAGGTGTAGATGTCGTCCAGATAGCACATCACGTTCGGGTTCATCCCGAAGGCCGGCATCACCTGATTCTGCGCGGCGTTGACCTCCTGCTGGCCGCCGGCGGCGACGCCGACGAACTCGTAATATTCCATGTTCAGGGCCGACTTCTTCAGCGCGGGCGCATAGGTCGAACCCTCCCCATCGGGGCCGTGGCAGACGTGGCATTCGGCGTGATAGCGGCGGTAGCCCGAAAAGGTCGGCCAATCGACGGTGCCGTCCTCGGCGATGTTGAAGGTCGGGACCTCTTCGGCGTTGAACCAGCGGACGCCGTCATCGGTGACGGGCTTGACATCGACGGCCTGGGCCTGTGCGGCGCCCGCAAGGAAAATCGTCAGGGCCACAAACGGCGCAGAACGTAGCATAGGGTCTCTCCTCCCAAAGAGTATTGTCAGCAGCCTAGGCCGATTGGCGATCCGGGCAATTCAACCTTTAGTCGGGGCGCGGATTTTCTCTTGCCCGGCGGCTGCCGAACGCAGGAAGCCGCCCCCGATATCCTCGGGGGCGGCCGATTATGGCTGAACTTCAGACGGGGCTCAGCTTTGGTCGGGCAGCGTGAAGACGGTGAGCTGACCACCCAGCGCGGTATAGTCCGACAGCGCCGCATACCCGCCCACGGCGCCGAGGCCGTCATTGGCGTTGGTCAGACCCGCCGCGAGGCCGATCCCGGCCCAGCCGCCGACACCCGACAGCACGCCGAGATACTGCTTGCCCTCACGCTCGTAGGTGAAGACGTTGCCGATGATTCCCGACGGAGTCTTGAACTTGTAAAGCTCCTCGCCCGTCTCGGAGTCGACGGCCTTCAGATAGCCTTCGAGCGTGCCGTAGAAGACCACGTCGCCCGCGGTGGCCAGGGCGCCCGACCAGACCGAGAACTGCTCGGGCAGCGACCACTTCATCTCGCCCGTGGTGGCGTCCCAGGCGATGAAGTTGCCCATGCCGCCATGGCTGTCCGGCGCCGGGAACATCGACAGGGTCGCGCCGACATAGGGCTGGCCGGCGGCATAGCTGACGCGGAACGGCTCGTAGTCCATGCAGACGTGGTTGGTCGGCACGTAGAACAGGCCGGTCTTGGGCGAGAAGGCCGCCGGCTGCTGGTCCTTCGAGCCGAGCGCGGCCGGGCAGATGCCGGTCGAGTTCACGTCCTCGCCGTTCTGCTCGGTCGAGTATTCGGCCACGACCTGCGGGCGGCCATACTGGTCCGAGGTGGGGTCCATCTCGACATGGGTCGCCCAGTTGACCGCCGGATCGAACTTCTCGGCCACCAGCAGCTCGCCCGTTTCGCGGTCGAGCGTATAGGCGAAGCCGTTGCGGTCGAAGTTCACCAGCAGCTTGCGCATCTGCCCGTCGATCTCCTGATCGACGAGGATGTTCTCGTTCACCCCGTCATAGTCCCATTCGTCATGCGGGGTCTTCTGATAGAACCACTTGGCCATGCCCGTTTCCGGGTTGCGGGCCATGATGGTCATCGACCACTTGTTGTCGCCCGGCCGCTGGCTCGGGTTCCAGGTCGAGGGGTTGCCGGTGCCGTAATAGATCAGGTCCAGTTCCGGGTCATAGGTGGTCCAGCCCCAGGTGGTGCCGCCGCCGATCTGCCACTGGTCGCCTTCCCACGAGTTGAGCGAGCTGTCGGCGCCGATCGGCTTGCCCAGCACCGTCGTGTTTTCGGGATCGACCAGCATGTCCTCGTCCGGGCCGGTCGAATAGGCCCGCCAGGCCATGCTGCCATCCGCGATGTTGTAGGCGGTCATGTGGCCGCGCACGCCATATTCGCCGCCCGAGATGCCGACGAAGATCTTGTCGCGGACGATCAGCGGAGTGGCGGTGGCGGTTTCGCCCTTGGTGGGATCGCCGTTGACCGCCGTCCATTTCACTTCGCCGGTCTTGGCGTCCAGCGCGACCAGCGTGGTGTCGGCCTGGCTGAGGAAGATCGTGCCATCGGCAAAGGCCAGCCCGCGGTTGACGGTATCGCAGCACATCACGCCGATGACGTCCGGGTTCTGTTCCGGGTTATAACGCCACAGGATCCTGCCGTCGTTCTTCAGGTCGAGCGCATAGACGTTGTTCGGGAACGGGGTGTGGACATACATCACGTCGTCGATCACCAGCGGCGAGCCTTCGTGACCGCGCAGAACGCCGGTCGAGAAGGACCACGCGACCTGCAGATCGCCCACGTTGTCCTTGGTGATCTCGTCCAGTTCCGAATAGCTGGTGCCGGCATAGTTGCTCAGCTGCATGGTCCATTGCGTGGGATCGTTGGCCCCCGCAGTGACCGACTCGTTGGCGATGGCCGGCAGAGCGGCCGTCATCATGAGCCCGGCGATGAGGCCGGCAAAACCCTTCTTCATAGTCTCCTCCCTGGTGCGAACACGAATTGCGGCAACCACGTCCCTCGCCATCCTCTCCTCACGGATCTGCGAAATCTGCCGCTCTTATTGCTTTCTTATGAAGCTACCGGGCCGACGTTCTGTCAACGCGCGCGGCGTCCGTTCACCCCAAAGTATGATGCAGAGGCCCCTCTCGATCGCCGCGCAGGATAGGCCGCGGACACGGCCCCCGGCGGTTATCCCTCCGGCCGCCAGCGACGGCAGGCAGGACCGGACAGGCGCATGACGCGCCGCCGGTCCGAGGGGTGCGCGGCTCATCTGCCGCTAACCGCCTCGCCCGCTCAGACGACCTCGCCCAGCCGCGCCGAGTGGAAGCGGACATGGTCCTCCATCACGCTGGCGACATAGAAGTAGCTGTGGTCGTAGCCGTCGATCATGCGGAAATCGACCGGCTGGCGGCGCAGCGCGGCGGCGGCCAGCAGGGTCTCGGGCTTCAGCAGGTCCAGGAACTGGTCCCTGGCGCCCTGATCGATGAGGATCGGACCGGGATAGCCCTTTTCGGCCATCAGCACGGTCGCGTCATGGGCCTGCCACGTGCTCTCGTCCGGGCCGAGATAGGCGGTGAACTGCTTGCGGCCCCAGTCGCTCTTCGCCGGATTCGCGATGGGCGAAATGGCCGAGACCGAGCGGTAGGTCTCGGGATGCGTCATGGCGATGGTCAGCGCGCCGTGGCCGCCCATGGAATGGCCGGTGATCCCCTGCCGCGCCCGGTCGAGCGGGAACTGCTCGAACACCAGATCGGGAAGCTCCTGGACGATGTAATCCCACATGCGGAAATGCGGCGCCCAGGGGGATTCGGTCGCATTGACGTAGAAGCCCGCGCCCTGCCCCAGATCATAGGCCTCGTCATTGGCGACGCCTTCGCCGCGCGGGCTGGTGTCGGGAAAGATCAGCGCGATGCCCTCATCCGCGGCCCAGGCCTGCGCGCCGGCCTTGGTCATGGCGTTCTCATGTGTGCAGGTCAGGCCCGAGAGATACCAGAGAACCGGAACCTTCCCGTATTTCGCCTGCGGCGGCAGATAGACCGCGAACGTCATCTCGCAATCGCAGACGGCGGACTGGTGGGAATAGACGCCCTGGGTTCCCCCGAATGCGGCGTTCTCTGACAGGGTTTTCATCGGCAGGTCTTCCTGTTTCAAGATGGTTCCCGAAAAACGGCGATAGCCGCTTTCCCGCCCGCGAGCGGGACGGGCGGGGACAATTCCCCGCCATGAGCCACGCGCACCCAAGCAGATGCGCGCGGCATGTCAAGGCGAGGGCGGCGTCAGTAGATCACGACCGAGCGGATCGACTTGCCCTCGTGCATCAGGTCGAAGGCGCTGTTGATCTCTTCCAGTGGCATGGTGTGGGTGATCATCGAGTCGATCTCGATCTTGCCGTCCATGTACCAGTCCACCAGCTTCGGAACGTCGGTCCGCCCGCGCGCGCCGCCGAAGGCGGTGCCCTTCCAGACGCGGCCCGTGACCAGCTGGAACGGGCGGGTCTGGATCTCTGCCCCGGCGGGCGCCACGCCGATCACCACGGACACGCCCCAGCCGCGATGGGTGCATTCCAGCGCATCCCGCATCACCTTGACGTTGCCGGTGCAGTCGAAGCTGTAATCCGCGCCGCCGATCTGGTCGAACGGCGTCTTGGTCATGTCCACGATGTGCTGGACGACCGAGCCCTCGATCTCCTTCGGGTTGACGAAATGCGTCATCCCGAACTTCTCGCCCCATTCCTTCTTGTCGTTGTTCAGATCGACGCCGATGATCATGTCGGCCCCGGCCATCTTCAGGCCCTGGATGACGTTCAGGCCGATCCCGCCCAGACCGAAGACCACGGCCTTGGCCCCGATCTCCACCTTGGCGGTGTTGATGACCGCGCCGATGCCGGTGGTCACGCCGCAGCCGATATAGCAGATCTTGTCGAACGGCGCGTCGGGGTCCACCTTGGCCAGCGCGATTTCCGGCATGACCGTGTGGTTGGCGAAGGTCGAGCAGCCCATGTAGTGGTAGATCGGCGTGCCATCCAGCATCGAGAAGCGGGTCGTGCCGTCCGGCATCAGCCCCTGCCCCTGCGTCGAGCGGATCGCCGTGCAGAGGTTGGTCTTCTGCGACAGGCACGACGCGCATTCGCGGCATTCGGGGGTGTAGAGCGGGATGACATGGTCGCCCGGCTTCAGCGAGGTCACGCCCTCGCCCACTTCCAGCACGACGCCGGCGCCCTCATGGCCGAGGATGGCCGGGAAGATGCCTTCCGGGTCCGCGCCCGACAGGGTGAACTCGTCGGTGTGGCAGATGCCGGTTGCCTTGATCTCGACCAGAACCTCGCCCCTTTTCGGGCCTTCGAGGTTCACTTCCATGATCTCAAGCGGCTTGCCGGGGGCAACCGCAACCGCCGCGCGGGTACGCATCATGAATGAAACTCCTTCTTTCGACATGCACCCGTCAGCGGCGCGTTGAGTATTGATAGCGCGGCCCGGCCCATTGGGGAACCGGGCCGCGATGGATCAGGCGGGCAGCGCGCCCGACCGCTTCGCCACATGGGTCGCGATCGCATCCATCAGCGGCGGCGAAAGCGCGTCATAAGGCTCCAGCCCGAGCTCGCGCAGGCGGCCGCGGATGCCGTCCATCCGCGACGGATCGACGCCGGATTCGATGACCGACGAGACGAAGGCCGCGAATTCCGGCGCGGCCCAGCCCGGCTCGTCCGACAGTTCGGTATGGACGAAATCCAGCCCGTAGAAGGGATGGTCCTTGTTCTCGATCCGGCCGAACAGATGCGCTCCGCAGCCGGTGCAGGCATAGCGCTGGATCGGCGCCGCCTCGTTCACGATCTTCAGCTTGTCGGCGTTGGCGGTGACTTCCACCTTGTCGCGGCCCACGACGGCGACCTGGCTGAAGATCGCCCCATCGGGCTTCCAGCATTTGGTGCAGCCGCAGACATGGTTATGGGCGGTCGGCCCGCTCACCTTCACCTCGACGCGGTCCGACGCGCAGTTGCAGTGCAGCGTGCCGCCGCCGAAACTCGCGTCGCCCGCCTTCACCCCGCCATCGACGGCCGGATGGATCTTCACGTTCTCATAGGTCACAGCAGCATCCTCCCCTGAACAGCCGTCCCACTGGCGGGGCATCTTCCCGCCCCGGCCACCCTGCCGCAATTCAGCCAAAGGGCGTAGATCGCGGCGCTTGCACGGGGCGGAATCCTCGTGAGAATCCACGCGATGGGAGAGAGATCCGCCGCAATGACCCGAGCGCCAGACTCCCGCACACCGCCCCTTGCGGCGCTTGATCCGCGCCGTGCGGGCGGGGTGCGGGGCGATGCGCTTCTGACGGCGGGCCTGCGGCTGGGGTTTCTGGCGCTGATCCTTCTCGTCTGGGCCGGCATCGCGCGGGTCGCGCCGCCGGGCCTTTTCGCCTCGCCCATTGCGGTGGCCGAGGCGGGCTGGCGCATGGCAGGCGAAGGGCGGCTGCTGCCCGCGCTCGGGGCCAGCCTCACCGTCTATCTGGGCGGCACCCTGATCGCCGTGATCTTCGGCGCGGGCCTCGGCTTCGCGATGGGCATGTGGCGTATGCTGGGCCGGACCATCGACGTCTATGTGATGGCGCTGGCCGCCACGCCGCGAGTGGCGTTCATCCCGCTCATCATCGTGGCGCTCGGCCTCGGGGTGCAGGCCAAGCTGGTCGTCGTCTTCCTTGGCGCGGTGATGCCGGTGATCCTGAACGCCTATGCCGGGGTGCGGGCGGCCGATCCCGAGCTGCTGGAGATGGCCCGCGCCACCGGCGCCGGCCGCGCGCGCATCCTGCGCCATGTGATCCTGCCGGGCGCCATGCCCTATCTGCTGACCGGCATCCGCATCGGCGCGACCATCGGCCTCATCAATACCATCGTGGCCGAGCTCTACACCGCCATCGCGGGCCTTGGCGGGCTGCTGGCGCTGTATGGCAGCCGGTTCCGCATGGCCGAATACCTGGCCGTGGTCGTGGTCCTTGCCGTGATCGGCGGGACCATGACGGAAACCCTGCGGCTGATCGAGAAACGACTGCTGCGCTGGCGCGACGGCTGATGCACCCTTGAAAGGAATACCGATGAAGCGTCTCTGCATCCTTGCCCTTTCGGCCGCGCTGCTGGCGCTGCCCGCCGCGGCCGAGCCTTTCCGGCTGATCGTGTCGGATGCCGAAACGCCGCTGGTCCCGAACTCGGTCATGGAACTGGCCGACCGGCAGGGCTATTTCGACCGCGCAGGCGTCGAGGTCGAGTTCGTGCGCGTCGAGCAGTCGCCGATGGTGATGACGGCCCTGCGCGCGGGCGAGGGCGAGATGGCCAACGTCTCGCTGGACATCCTGCTTCAATCCGTCGTCGCGGGGGCCGACAACCTGCGGGCGGTGATGTCGCCCAACAAATCCCTGCCCTATCTGATCGCAGGCAAGGAACTGGACGCGATCGGCGATCTGACGGGCAAGCGCTTCGGGATCGGCCGTCCCGGCAGCGTCGATCACCTGCTGTCGATGCGAGTGCTGGCCGCGGCGGGGATCGACCCGGATGACTTGCAGCTCGTTGCGCTCGGCCAGCCGCAGGCCCGCGCACAGGCGCTGCTGGCGGGGCAGATCGACGCCACCACCATGAGCATCGGCAGCTTCACGGCGATCGACGACACGCCCGGCGTTTCGGTGCTGATCGATGTGGCGGGCTATTACGAGGCCGCGCCGATCCTGTCCAAGCTGAACGTCGTGACCAGCAGGACGCTGGCCGAACGAGGCGACGAGGTGCAGGCGGTGATCGAGGCGCTGGTCCTTGCCGCCCGCGATTTCCAGAACGATCCCGAAACCTGGATCGCGGCGATGCAGGAGGCCCGGCCCGACATGGCCGAGGAGGACCTGCGGATGCTCTCGGCCGCCTTCGACGGCGCGTGGACCGTTGATGGCGGGCTGACAGCGGCGGAGCTGACCGAAGCGCAGGCATGGCTGCACGAGGGCGAGGACTTCGCGGGCATCGCCCCCGCACCGCTGGAGGCTTTCGCCGACCTCGCCCCGCTGGAGGCGGTTCTCGGCAAGCTCGGCCCCTTCCCGGCGGGGAACTGAGGGCGGATGCCGACCGGGAACGCACCGATCCTCTCTGCCAGCGGGCTTTGCGCCGAACTCGGGGGGCGTCCGGTGCTGGAGGATATCGACCTCACCCTGAGGCGAGGCGAGGTTCTGGTCGTCCTCGGGCCATCGGGATGCGGAAAATCGACCCTTCTGCGGCTTCTGGGCGGGCTGATCGCACCCGGCTCGGGCCGGGTGCTTCTGGCCGGCCATCCGCCCCGGCCCGGCCGGGGCAGCGCGACGGTGTTCCAGAACTACCGGCTGCTGCCGTGGAAATCCGTGATCGACAACGTGGTCTTCGCTTTGCCCGAGGTGCCGCCGACGCAGGCCCGGCTTCGCGCGGCCGAGGTGCTGGGCCTCGTCGGGCTGTCGCGGGTGAGCGACGCTTTTCCTGCCCAGCTCAGCGGCGGGATGCGGCAGCGCGTGGCGCTGGCCCGCGCGCTTGCGCCACGGCCCGAGGTGATCCTGATGGACGAGCCCTTCTCGGCCATCGACGCGCAGGCGCGCGAGATCATGCAGGGCGAGCTTCTGCGCCTGACCCGCGCCGTCGGCGGGCCGGGCGTGGTCTTCGTCACCCATTCGGTGGACGAGGCGCTGATCCTCGGCACCCATGTGCTGCTGCTGTCGCCCCGCCCCGGCCGCATCCTGCGCCGGATCGCCCCGCCCGATTGGCAGGGCGATCCGATGGCCCATCCGCAATTCGCCCCGCTGCGCCGCCAGCTGTGGGAGGAGCTGAAGGAAAGCGTGCTGAACGATCCCAACTCGGACTTCCACCGCGCCGCCCTGTAAGGCGCTCCACCCATGATGAGGGCGGGCCGTTTCCCGCATCGGGACCATGCTGCACAAACTTGAAATGCTCATCGCCGTCGCCAAGGAGCAGCATTTCGGCCGCGCCGCGACCAGCCTCGGCATCACGCAACCGACCCTCTCGACCGGCATCCGGCAGTTGGAGGAACAGCTGGGCGTCCAACTGGTCTTCCGCAGTTCCCGCTATGGCGGGCTGACGCCGGAAGGGCAGAGCGCGCTGGTCTGGGCACGGCGGATCGTCAGCGACGCCCGGCAGCTGAAGGAGGAGATGCAGGTCAAGCGCCGGGGCTTCGCCGGCGAGTTGCGGGTCGCCGTGATCCCCACCGCCCTGACCTGGGCGGCCCGGCTGACCACACGCTTCGGCGAGCTGCACCCTAACGTGCGCTTCACCATCCTGTCGCGCACCTCGATCGAGATTCTGGCGATGATCGACAATCTCGATGTGGATGCGGGCATCTCCTATCTCGACAACGAACCGACCGGGCGGGTCATCACCGAGCCGCTCTACGAGGAACGCTATTGCCTCATCTGCGCGCCCGCCGCGCCCTTTGCGGGCCGCGAGAGCGCCGGGTGGGAGGATCTGGAGGGCGAGATGCTGGCGCTTCTGACCCCCGACATGCAGAACCGCCGGATCATCGACAAGAGCCTGAACGCCGCCGGCGTCTCGGCCCGCATCGTCCTTGAAAGCGATTCGCCCCTCGCGCTGGTGGCGAACGTCATGGCGGGGAACTGCCTGACGATCCTGCCCGAAGACATCGCCCGCTTTCTCGCCACCGGAACCGACCTGTCGGTGGTGCCTTTGCGCGGCGCGGCGCATAATCGCTTCGTCGGCGTGGTGGCGCCGTGGCGCGAGCCGCGAACACCGGTGCTGGACGCGCTTCTGGCCGAGGCGCGGCGGATCTCGGCCGGGAGTCCATAGGGATTCCCTATCGGTCCACGGAACTTCGATATTGATTTCGGAAGCATGAATCCGCTCTGATGTGGGAAATATACGAAAGATCACAGATGCAATCCGCTCCGGCACTCGCCACCGACGCCAGCCCTGATGAGGGTATCCGCAGCATCGTGTCCGCGCATATCGGCCGCGAAGGACCGCTGCTGCCGATCCTTCACGATGTGCAGCACGCTTTCGGCCACATCCCCGCCACGGCGGTGCCGCTGGTCGCGCAGATGCTGAACATCTCGCGGGCCGAGGTGCATGGCGTGGTCAGCTTCTATCACGATTTCCGCGAGGCGCCGGCCGGGCGGCATGTGCTGAAGCTGTGCCGGGCCGAGGCCTGCCAGGCACGCGGCGCGGCGGCGGTCGAGGCGGCGGCGCTGGACGCGCTGGGGCTGGACGGCCCCGGCACGACGGCCGACGGCGCGGTGACGGTCGAGCCGGTCTATTGCCTCGGCCTCTGCGCCTGCGGACCTGCCGCGATGCTGGACGGGCGGCCCGTCGCCCGGCTGGACGAAGACCGCGTGACCAGCCTGCTGCGGGAGATGCGCGCATGAAGATCTGGGTTCCTCTGGACAGCGCGGCGGTCGCGCTCGGCGCGGGCGACGTGGCGGCGGCCATCGCGCGCGAGGCGGAGGCGCGCGGGCTGGAGATCGAGCTGATCCGCAACGGCTCGCGCGGGATGGTCTGGCTGGAGCCGCTGGTCGAGATCGACCGTGGCAACGGCCGCGAGGCGTTCGGCCCGGTCGCGCCCGCCGATGTGCCCGCGCTGCTGGGCGGCACGCTGCCGTCCCTCGGCCCCGTCGAGCAGATCCCGTTCTTCGCCCGGCAGACCCGGCTGACCTTCGCCCGCTGCGGTCTGATCGACCCGCTTTCGCTTACGGATTACGCCGCGCATGGCGGCCTGACCGGGCTGCGCCGGGCGTTGGCGATGCAGCCTGCCGAGGTAGTCGAGGAAGTCACCCGTTCCGGCCTGCGCGGGCGCGGCGGCGCGGGGTTCCCGACGGGCATCAAGTGGAACACCGTCCTGAACGCCCCCGGCGCGCGCAAATACATCGTCTGCAACGCCGACGAGGGCGACAGCGGGACCTTCGCCGACCGCATGATCATGGAAGGCGACCCCTTCAGCCTGATCGAGGGCATGGCCATCGCCGGGCTCGGCACCAACGCGACGCAAGGATATGTCTACATTCGCTCGGAATACCCCATCGCCATCGACGTGATGGAACGCGCCATCGCCAGCGCCCGGCGCGAGGGCGTGCTGGGCGCTGACATCCTCGGCTCGGGCCGCGTCTTCGACATGGAGGTGCGGGTCGGCGCGGGCGCCTATGTCTGCGGCGAGGAAACGGCGCTGCTGAACTCGCTGGAGGGCAAGCGCGGCGTTGTCCGCGCCAAGCCGCCGCTGCCGGCGCTGGAAGGCTTCCTCGCGCGGCCGACGGTGGTGAACAACGTCATCACCCTGGCCACGGTGCCGGTCATCCTCGAGAAGGGCGCGCAGCATCACGCGGACTTCGGCGTCGGCCGCTCGCGTGGAACCGTGACGCTTCAGATCGCCGGCAACGTCAGGTTCGGCGGGTTGTTCGAAACTGCCTTCGGCGTGACACTGGGCGAGATCGTGGACGAGATCGGCGGCGGCACCGCCTCGGGCCGCCCGGTCAAGGCGGTGCAGGTCGGCGGCCCGCTGGGCGCCTACATGCCACGCGGCAAGTTCGACACGCCCGTGGGTTACGAGGAATTCGACGCCCAGGGCGGGCTGATCGGCCATGCGGGCCTTGTCGTCTTCGACGACAGCGCCGACATGCTGCACATGGCCCGCTTCGCGATGGAGTTCTGCGCGGTGGAATCCTGCGGCAAATGCACCCCCTGCCGGATCGGTTCGGTCCGCGGGGTCGAAACCATCGACCGCATCGCCGCGGGCGATCCCGCGGGCATCCCGCTGCTGACCGATCTGTGCGAGACGATGCGCGACGGCTCGCTGTGCGCGCTCGGCGGGTTCACGCCCTTCCCGGTGATGTCGGCGCTGACCCATTTCCCCGAAGACTTCACCCCCCGCAGGGAGGAAGCGGCATGAAGGACATCATCATCCCGTGGGACGACCGCGACCTCGGCACGCCCCCCCGGACCGGCGCGCCCGTGACGCTGACCGTGGACGGCTTCGACGTGACGGTGCCCGAGGGCACGTCCGTCATGCGCGCCGCCGCGCTGGCGGGGATCGAGGTGCCCAAGCTCTGCGCGACCGACAGCCTTGAAGCCTTCGGCTCGTGCCGCCTCTGCGTGGTCGAGATCGAGGGGCGGCGCGGCACCCCCGCCTCCTGCACGACGCCGGTGGCGCCGGGCATGATCGTGCGCACGCAATCCGACAGGATCCGCCACCTGCGCCGCGGGGTGATGGAGCTTTACATCTCGGACCACCCGCTCGACTGCCTGACCTGCGCGGCGAATGGCGACTGCGAACTTCAGGACATGGCCGGCGCCGTGGGCCTGCGCGATGTCCGCTATGACGCCGCCCCGCAGGTCGCGAACCACTTCGCCCCGCGCGACAGCAGCGGCGAGGCGAATCCCCGCTGGCTGCCCAAGGACGAATCCAATCCCTATTTCACCTTCGACCCCGCCAAATGCATCGTCTGCAGCCGCTGCGTGCGCGCCTGCGAGGAGGTGCAGGGCACCTTCGCGCTGACCATCGCCGGGCGCGGCTTCGACAGCGTCGTGGCGGCGGGCGAGGCGGGCGACAATTTCCTGACCTCGGACTGCGTCAGCTGCGGCGCCTGCGTGCAGGCCTGCCCCACTGCGACGCTTCAGGAAAACTCGGTGATCGAGCTTGGCGTTCCGCAGCGTTCGGTCATCACGACCTGCGCCTATTGCGGCGTCGGCTGCAACTTCAAGGCCGAGCTGAACGGCGACCAGCTTGTCCGCATGGTGCCCTGGAAGCACGGCAAGGCGAACCACGGCCACAGCTGCGTCAAGGGCCGCTTCGCCTATGGCTACGCCCAGCATCAGGACCGCATCCTCAGCCCGATGATCCGCGACAGCATCGACGAGCCCTGGCGCGAGGTCGGCTGGGATGAGGCGCTGACCTTCGCCGCCCGCCGCCTGCGCGGGCTGCAGGAAACGCATGGGCGGGGCAGCATCGGGGTCATCACCTCGTCGCGCTGCACCAACGAGGAAGCCTATCTGGTCCAAAAGCTGGCCCGCGCCGTCTTCGGCAACAACAACACCGACACCTGCGCCCGCGTCTGCCACTCGCCCACCGGTTACGGGCTGGGGCAGGCCTTCGGCACCTCGGCCGGCACGCAGGACTTCGACAGCGTGGACCATGCCGACGTGGTGATGGTGATCGGCGCCAACCCGACCGACGCGCATCCGGTCTTCGCCTCGCGGATGAAGAAGCGGCTGCGCGAGGGCGCGAAGCTGATCGTCATCGACCCGCGCCGCATCGATCTGGTGAAATCGCCACATGTCGCGGCGGCCCAGCATCTGCCGCTGCGTCCGGGCACGAACGTCGCGGTCGTCACCGCGATGGCGCATGTGATCGTGACCGAGGGGCTGGCCAACGAGGCCTTCATCCGCGAGCGCTGCGACTGGGACGAGTTCCAGCACTATGCCGAATTCGCCGCCGACCCGCGCCACAGCCCCGAGGCGACGGCGGCCCTGACCGGCGTCGATCCCGAGGCGCTGCGGGCCGCCGCCCGGCTCTATGCGACGGGCGGCAACGCGGCGATCTACTACGGCCTCGGCGTCACCGAACATTCGCAGGGCTCGACCACGGTCATGGGCATCGCCAACCTCGCCATGCTGACCGGCAATATCGGCCGCGAAGGCGTCGGCGTGAACCCGCTCCGCGGGCAGAACAACGTGCAGGGCTCGTGCGACATGGGCTCGTTCCCGCATGAGCTGCCGGGATACCGCCATGTCGGGCTGCCCGAGGTCCGCGCCGTGTTCGAAGCCGCATGGGGCGTGCAGATCGACCCCGAGCCGGGCCTGCGCATCCCCAACATGTTCGATGCCGCTCTCGCGGGCAACTTCAAGGGCCTCTACTGTCAGGGCGAGGATATCCTGCAGTCGGACCCCGACACGACCCATGTCGCCGCCGCGCTTGCGGCGATGGACTGCGTCATCGTCCACGACCTGTTCCTGAACGAGACGGCGAACTACGCGCATGTGTTCCTGCCCGGCTCGACCTTCCTGGAAAAGGATGGGACGTTCACCAATGCCGAGCGCCGGATCAACCGCGTCCGCAAGGTGATGGCGCCCCGCAACGGGTTCGAGGACTGGGAGGTCACCCAGATGCTCGCCAACGAGATGGGGGCGGGCTGGAGCTACACCCATCCCGCGCAGATCATGGACGAGATCGCGGCGACGACGCCGACCTTCGCCGGCGTGGATTACGACCTGATCGACCGCCTCGGCTCGGTGCAGTGGCCCTGCAACGAGGCCAACCCGGCAGGCACGCCGACCATGCACGTGGACGGTTTCGTGCGCGGCAAGGGGCGGTTCATCGTGACGGAATACATTCCGACCGAGGAACGCACCGGCCCCCGCTTCCCGCTGCTGCTGACCACCGGGCGCATCCTGTCGCAATACAACGTCGGCGCGCAGACCCGGCGGACCGCCAACACGGTCTGGCACGACGCCGACCTGCTGGAGATCCACCCCCACGACGCCGAGACGCGCGGCATCAACGAAGGTGACTGGGTCAAGCTCGCCTCGCGCGCGGGGGCGACGAGCCTGCGGGCGACGCTGACCGACCGCGTGTCGCCGGGGGTCGTCTATACGACCTTCCATCACCCCGACACGCAGGCGAACGTCATCACGACCGAGCTTTCGGACTGGGCGACCAACTGCCCCGAATACAAGGTGACGGCCGTGCAGGTCAGCCAGTCGAACGGCCCGACCGAATGGCAGCAGGATTACGCCGCCCGCGGGGAACGCTCGCGCCGGATCGTGACGGCCGCGGAATGAGGCCGCCGCGCATGACGAAGGACGCGACATGAGCGACGAAAACCTGATCCGCATGGCCAACCAGATCGCGGCGTTCTTCCGCACCCAGCCGGGCGGCGACGCCAGCGCGAAGGTGGCCGAGCATCTGCGCAATTTCTGGGCGCCGGGGATGCGCCGTCAGTTGCAGGAGATCGCGCTGAAGGATGGCTCTGGGCTGGACGCGATTGCGGTCGAGGCGGCCTCGGGCGGGCTGGGCCTGCCCCGCGTTACTGTCTGATCCCCGCGGGCGCGCGCCGTGCCCTGACCGTCAGCGCGGCATCCGGCGGTATTCGAAGACCGGCGGCGGCGCGTCCGTCTCGGTCGCGATGATCGCGTCCAGCGCGGCGCGGTGGGGCGAGTGGCGGCAGACCGGATCGGTCGCCCGCGCATCCCCCGCGATCGCCATCGCCTGACAGCGGCAGCCGCCGAAGTCGATGTCGCGCCGATCGCAGCTCTGACACGGCTCGGGCAGCCAGTCGGTGCCGCGGAAGGCGTTGAAGGCCGCGCCATCGTTCCAGATCTCGGCCAGCGGCGTCGTCCGGACGTTCTGGAACTCCAGCCCCGGAATGATCTCGGCGGCGTGGCAGGGCAGCACCTTGCCATCGGGCACGACATTCAGCCCGGTCGAGCCCCAGCCGTTCATGCAGGCCTTTGGGAAATCCGCGAAGTAATCGGGCGGCACGAAGTCGATGGCCAGCCTCCCCGCATATTCCGCCCGCGCCGATGCCACGATGCGCTTGGCCTCGTCCACCTGCTCGCGCGTGGGCTGCAGGGCGGCGCGGTTCCTCAGCGCCCAGCCCTGGAACTGGACGCAGGCGATCTCGATCCGGCGGGCGCCGAGCTCATGCGCCAGCGCGATGGTCCGGGGCAGATCGGGAAGGTTGTGCCGGTGCATGACGGCGTTGATGGTCAGCGGAAAGCCGACCCGCGCGATCTCGGCCGCGACCAGCATCTTGCGGTCGAACCCGCCCTTGTAGCCGCCGACATGATCGGCGATCCCGGCATTCACGCCCTGCACGGACAACTGCACATGGTCGAGCCCGGCGGCGTCCAGCTCATCCAGCCGCTTGCCCGTCAAGCCGATCCCGGAGGTGATGAGGTTGGTGTAAAGCCCCGCCTCTCGGGCCGCCGCGACGATCTGCACCAGATCGGGACGCGAGGCAGGCTCGCCGCCTGACAGATGCAGTTGCAGCACGCCCAGATCGGCCGCCTGCCGGAAGACGTCGGCCCATTGCTCGGTCGTCAGCTCGCCGTTGCGGGCGGTCAGTTCCAGCGGGTTCGAGCAATAGGGACAGGACAGTGGGCAGCGATGTGTGAGTTCGGCCAGCAGCGCCAGCGGCGGTGCGGGCCGGGGCCTGACCTGCTGGGCGGGTGCCAAGACGGGGTTCAATGCGGTCATCTCGCCTCCACCAGCCGGCGCAGGGCCATGTCGTTCAGGAACTCGATCACGTCGCCCTCGATCATCTCGACGGGCGCCGCGTAGCGTTCGGCCAGCGCCGCGCTGATCGTAGCGATATCGCGCTGCCCGTCCACCTCGGCCAGCACCGCCTGACCCACCGGGTCCAGCATCAGCGCGGTTTCCGGCCCCAGCAGCACCGGCACATCCCGCACCCGGTCGTGATGCAGCCGCACCCCGCGCGGCAGGAAGGGGCGGTCCGCGCCGGTCATGGCGCGCGCTCCAGCAGCCCCTCGCCCGGCTGCCAGCCGCCCGGCGGGATGCGGCCGGGGGCGACATAGGCCGAGTGCAGCGCGTCCAGCTGCGCCCACAGCACGTCCGTCTTGAAGATCAGCGCGGCGGTCGCCTGGTCCTGCTGCTCGGCGGTCCGGGCGTGGTCCAGCACCCAGCCGAGCCCGAAGGCGACGTCCTTGGGCGCCTCGGTCAGGCGGTGCTGGAAATAGCTGATCGTCTGCGGGTTGGCGAAATCGTAATGCGCCAGCAGCCCGGCGATGCGCTGCTCGTGGATCGCGGGGGCGAAAAGCTCCGTCAGCGACGAGGCCACCGCCGCCAGCAGCGGCTGTTCGCGGACATAGCGGACATAGGCATCCACCGCGAAGCGCGTCGCGGGCAGGACGCCGCGCGTCGAGGCGACGTAGTCCGGGTCGAGCCCCACCCCTTCGGCCAACCGCAGCCAGCGCCAGATGCCGCCGGGCTGGCCCTCGGTGCCGTCATGATCCTCGATGCGCGAGCGCCACGCGCGGCGCAGCGCCGGGTCCTCGACGCGGCTTATGAAGGCCGCATCCTTCATCGGGATGCGGGACTGGTAATAATAGCGGTTGATGACCCAGGCCCGGACCTGATCGATGGTGCAACCGCCGGAATGCAGCAGGGCGTGGAACGGGTGCTTGTCGTGATAGCGCTCGACGCCGATCTGGCGCAGCCGCGCCTCGAAGGCGGAACGGTTGGGGGTGAGGTCGTTCACAGGGTCATCTCCATCCCGTCATGGGCAAGTTCCCAGCCCGCCGCCTCAAGCTCGGCCCGTTCGGGCGAGCCGGGTTGCAGCACGGGGTTGGTGTTGTTGATATGGACGAAGACGCGCCGCGTTCCCGTCAGCCCGGCGAGGCAGGCGATGCTGCCCTCGGGCCCCGACATCGCCATGTGCCCCATGCGCGCGCCGGTCTTGGCGCCGGTGCCGGTGCGGGCCATCTCGTCATTCGCCCAGACGGTGCCGTCGAACATCAGCAGATCGGCCCTGTCCAGCCGCGCCAGCAGATCGCCGGTCACGGCCGCGCAGCCGGGGATGTAGAAGGCCGTGCGGCCATCCGCCTCCAGCTTCAGGCCCACTGTCTGCTCGCCCATCAGCGCCGTGTCGGGCTCGCCCTCCTCCAGATACAGCGCGACTTTGCCGGGCACGGCGAAGGGCGTGACGGTCAGCCCCGGCACCGGCTGGAACGGCTGGTCCAGTGCGATCGGCGACTGGCTCACATGGTCGGGGTTCAGGACGCGGAAGATCGGCTGGCGCAGGATGTCCAGCGTCGCCGACGTCGCGTGGACGGTGAAAGGCGAGCTTTCGCGCAGGCTCAGGAGGCCCGCGACGTGATCCACGTCGCCGTTGGTCAGCACCACGGATGCGGCCGGGCTGCCGCGCAGGCCCGCCGGGTGCAGGCCGCATGCGTCAAGCTGCGCGCGGATGTCGGGCGAGGCGTTCAGGATCACACGCTCGCCCGCGACCGATACGGCGACCGAGGACTGCGTCATCCGCGCGATCCGGCCGGCGCGCGCGTCGTCGCAGTTCGCGCAACCGCAATTCCATTGGGGCAGCCCCCCACCGGCGGCTGCCCCAAGTATCGTGAGTTTCATCCCTGCGGACGGTCAGAGAACGTCGCGGGCGTCGCGATCATCCTCGGCGGGACCATACATGTTGATTTCCATCCCGCACTTCACTTCGACCGCCTTGGGCTTCGACCAGGTCATGCGATTACCTCCTCACAAGTTGGCATGAGCCTTGAGCGTTGCGGCCATGGCGCCCCAAGTCAACCCATACCAAAGGCGATCCCCTCACGGCGGGTTCAAACTTCGGTGCCTGCCCGCTCGCGCAGTTCGGTCTTCAGCACCTTGCCATAGCTGTTCTTGGGCAGCGCGTCGGTGAAGATGTAGCGTTTGGGACGCTTGAAGGCGGCGATCTGGGTTCGGCACCAGCCGTCCAGCGTGGCGGCGTCGCAGTCCCTGCCGGGCACGGTGACGACGAAGGCGACGACGCTTTCGCCCCAGTCGGGGTCGGGGGTGCCGATCACCGAGACCTCGTGGACCTCGGGGTGCAGCAGCAGCGCCTCCTCGACCTCGCGCGGGTAGATGTTGGTGCCGCCCGAGATGATGACGTCCTTGGAGCGGTCGGTCAGCGTCAGGAACCCGTCGGCGTCCATGCGGCCCAGATCGCCGGTGCGCAGCCAGCCATCCACGATGGTCTCGGCCGTGGCCTCGGGGCGGTTCCAGTAGCCCAGCATGACGGTCGCGCCGCGCACCATGATCTCGCCCGTCTCGCCGGGCGGCAGGCGGGCGCCATCGGCGCCCCTGATCTCGACCTCGACCGGGGCCTGCGCGAAGCCTACGGAATCGCGCCGGGCGCGCCAGTCCGGGTGGCTGCGATCCGCGACAAGATCGCGCGGCAGGACCGAGATGGTCATCGGCGTCTCGCCCTGGCCGTAGATCTGGATGAAGCGGGGGCCGAACTGCGCCAGCGCCTCGTCGAGATCGGCGCCATACATCGGGCCGCCGCCATAGACGATGGACTTGATCCCCTCGCCCGCGAACCCGGCCGCCTTCGCCGCCGTCACCAGCCGCTTGACCATGGTCGGTGCGGCGAAGAAGCAGAGGCCACCCAGACTGCCCGCCAGCCCGATGATCTCGGCCGGGTCGAACCCGCCGGACACCGGGATCACATGGGCGGCGCCTGCGCGGATATAGGGCAGCGCGTAAAGCCCCGCACCATGCGACATCGGCGCGGCGTAGAGGCTGTGATCGCCCGGTTCGATCCGGTCCACGTCCATCGCATAGGAAAAGCTCATCGCCATCAGGTTTGCGTGGCTGAGCATCACCCCCTTGGGCCGCCCGGTCGTGCCGGAAGTGTAGAAGAGCCATGCCACCGCGTCGCCTTGCAGCGACGGCGGGCGCGTGAGGTCCGCGCCGGGCCGGGCCGCCACGCGATAGGCCTCCGAGTCGATGGCGATTTCGGCGCAGCCCTCGGGCAGCAGCCCCGCATCCGCCATCTCGCCGCTGCGGGTGAGGATCACGCGGGCGGCGCAGTCCTCAAGTATCCACGCGGCCTCGCGCGGGTGCAGCTTGTAGTTCACCGGCACCACCGTCGCGCCGATCCACCAGCAGGCATGCAGGATTTCCAGATACTCCGCGCAGTTCGCGGCGAACAGCGCGACCCGGTCGCCCGCCCCCACGCCGCGGCCGGCCAGATGCCGCGACAGCGCCTCGGCCCGGCGGGCGAGCGTGGCGTAGTCGCAGAAGACCCCCTCTCCGACCTTGATCGCCGGCGCCGAAGGCCGCGCCAGAGCGGACTGATAAAGCCACTGCGCGATGTTCATCAGGCGCGATCCTCCGCGTGAATCGAAGCCACAGGGCCACTGACCGTGACAAAGATGTCCTGCGCCATGCCGAGCCTCCCTTTGACGCGGGATGATCGCGCGTGCGTCTGCGGATATCCACTCTCACAACGCGGTCCCATCGCCCGCGCCCCGCTGAGCCCAGCCTCGAAGCAGGCTTTCCGGCCGCGCTGGTGGCGCAGATGGCGACGCGCCGCCGTGTCATCGCCGATTTCGATCATCCGTTCATCGCCATGTCGGCCGCGGAGCCAGCGACCTGATCGACCCTCTCGCGGCCCGCATCGCCCGCCTGCGGCAAGGTCTCGACGAAGCGCGTGAAGGAGGCGACCGTCTCACGCTCGGTCGCAAAGCCGTTCTCCGGCGCGGCCCTGTCGGCGTGACCCAGCGCCATGCCGACGATGACCTGCCGCCCCTCGGGGATGTCCAGCAGCCGCGCGACCGTCGGGGCGTAGTGGGCGAAAGCCGCCTGCGGGCAGGTGTCAAGGCCGAACGTCCGCGCGGCGATCATGATATTCTGCAGGAACATGCCGAGATCGAGCCAGCTGCCGATCTCCATGTCGCGGTCCATCGTGAAGATCATGCCCACCGGCGCATCGAAGAACGCGTAGTTGCGGGCGTGCTGCCGGGCGGTGGCCTCGTGGTCGCCCCTGCCGATCCCCAGCGCGCCGTAGAGATCCCATCCCACCTTGCGCCGCCGGGCCAGATAGGGCTCGCGCCAGTGCCGCGGATAATAGGCATACTCCTTCTCGCCGGGCGCCCCGGCGAGCGCGTGGGCGGTCAGGTGGTCGGTGAACTGCTTCAATGCGGTGCCGGTCAGCACCACCGCCTGCCACGGCTGGATATTGCTGCCCGACGGGGCGCGGGCCCCCGCGGCAAGGATGCGCTCCACCGTTGCGCGCTCGACCGGCGTCGGCAGGAAGGCCCGGATCGAGCGGCGCCCGGTGATCGCGTCCAGCACGGTTTCGGTGGCCCCCCTCATGCCGCGCCATCCGCCCCGGCGCTGCCGGCCATCAGGCGAAGCGGCGTGTAGGTGATGACGGTCTCTCCCCGCTGGTTGACGACGCTGTTCCTCGTCCGCACCAGCCCGCGGTTGTTCTTCCTGGCGGGGCGCACCTCGGTCACCTCGATCTCGACATGGATCGTGTCGCCCTGCATCACCGGGCCCTCGACGTTCAGCTCCATATGCAGGAAGGCCAGCCCCGTGCCCTGCCCCGTGGCATTCAGGACCATGCCTTCGGCGATGGCATAGACGAGGGCCGCGGGCGCAGGTCTGCCGCCGATCGCCGAATGGGCGGCGCGATATTCCGCATCCAGGAACAGCGCCTCCAGCATCCCGACGGAGGACACGAAGTTCACGATATCGGTTTCGGTGATGGTGCGCCCGAAGGTGCGGAAGCGGTCGCCGACCGTCAGTTCGTCCCAGTGAAAGCCTTCGCCGAGCAGCTTCATGAGTCATTCTCCCTTTGCGGAAGCGGCGCCGGAGGCCAGGGCAGAGGCGCCGGGTTCCTGAGCCGCGATGAATACCAGAACGGCGACACCGCGCCCACGACGCTCGCCGCCGAGAACAGGAAGGCGGCGCGGTAGTCGCCCGTCAGATCGTGCAGGAACCCGGTGATCCACGCCCCGAGCGCCGAGCCGAACGACATCGTCATGAAGATCACGCCGAAGATCGCACCCACCTGCCCGCGCGCGAAGATGCGGGTGGACAGGGTGGAGATGACCGGCCCGCGCGCGCCCTGGCTGACGCCGAAGGCGAGGACATAGACCAGCACCAGCCAACCGGCCGGCACGAAGGAAAAGCTCAGCAGGGCGAGGATGCCGATGAGCGTCGCCGTGAAGGACAGCGTGACCGTGTAGCGAAAGCCCTTGCGGGCCGCGAGCCAGCCGGAGCCGAGCACGCCCACGATAGACAGCATGCCCGAGGCCCCGAAGGCGAACGCGGCCTCGATGGCGGGATATCCCTCGTCCACGAGGAAGCTGATGGTCTGCACGACGACGCTGTAGGTGGAGCAGGCAGTGAAGAAGAAGCACTGGACCAGCAGCCAGAATTCGGGCGTGCGGGCCGCCGTTCCGATGCTCCAGCCCCGCGCCCCCGCCCCTGTCGGGGCAGCGGATGAGCCCGCCGCCGCCTGATCCGGCACGCGGCGCGCCGCCATCAGCGCCGGGTTGCCGCGGGCGATCCGCTCCCACGGAAGCAGCATGAGGACCGGCAGGAGGCTCAGCAGCAGGATCGACAGCGTGCGATAGGCGGACCGCCAGCCGTCGCCGTCGATCAGCCCCTGCGTCAGCGGCACGATGACGAGAATGCCCGAGCCGAAGCCCGCATAGGCGAAGGCCACCGCAACGCTCAGCTTGCGGTCGAACCAGCGCCCGATCAGGGCCGCCGCCGGCACGATGCCCAGACACGCCGCGGCGATGCCGCCGAACACGCCGTGAAACAGGTAGATCTGCCACAGCGCGTTCGCCATCGACGCGGCGCCCATGCCGCAGGCAAGCACGACGAGGCCGAGCGCGTAGGTCCAGCGCGGCCCCCAACGATCGACCAACGTGCCGGAGAGGGGCGAGGCCAGCCCCGCGACGATCAGATAGGCCGAATAGACGCCGGTCAGGGTCGAGCGGCTCCACGCGAACTCGGCCTCGAGCGGCAGGATGAACACCATGAAGGTGTCCACCACGCCCCGCACGACGAAGTTGAACAGGAAGCCCGTAGCCACGACGATACCCGCCATGATCGCGATCGAACGCCCGGTAGGCGCTTCCAGAGGGGGCTTGTCTGTCAAGGACGTCATGTTCGCCGCTGTGGGAAATGGCCGCCCGGCGCAAGGCCGGGCAGCTGGTCAGGCCGGTGCCTTACTGGCCGGCCGCAGTCTCGGTGGCGGGCTCGGCGGCGGGCTCGGCCGCAGTCTCGGCGGCAGTCTCGGCGGCGGGCGCGTCTGCCGGCGCTTCTGCGACCGCAGCCTCGCCCCCGGTTTCGGCGGCCAGCGCCTCGCGGAAGGCGGTCAGGACTTCGGTGCCCGCCAGCCCGCGCGCGTCCAGATCGGCGGCCCATTGCTCGCCGATCCCGGCGAGGTCGGCCTCGATCTTCGCCTTGTCGGCATCCGGCAGCGAGACGAAGGTCACGCCGGCGTCCGCCATCTCCTGCTTGTCCTGAAGGTCCATTTCCTCGCCGATGGCGCAGGCGGAAACGATCACCTCCTCTGCCGCGTCGGTCATCGCCTTCTGGACCTCGGGCGAGAGCTGCTGCCAGCGGTCCTCGCTGATGACGTAGCTGGCCACGAACGAGCCGAAGTTCATGTCCTGCGTGCCCCATTTCAGCTCGGGCTCCAGCCCGTAGGGCAGGACGCTGGAATGGGGGAACAGCACGCCGTCGATGGTGCCGCGCGACAGCGCCTCGCGCGTTTCCGGCGCGGGGATCGAGATCGGGGTGGCGCCCAGCAGCTCGACCGCAATCTCCTTGGTGCCGCCGGTGGTGCGCAGCTTCAGCCCGCGGAAACTGTCGCCGCCGGTGATCTCCTTCCGCGCGGTCATGACCTGATAGGGCGACAGCACCATGACGAACAGCATCCGCACATCCTGCGGCGCAAGCTCGGCCTGGTCGAGAACCCCGCCCGGCTTGGCGATGGTCCAGTAGGCGTTGGTCCCCTGGCAGGACTGGGTGAACGCCTCGGGCAGTTCGCCCACCGCCGCCAGCGGCAGCTTGTCGGCGAGATAGGACACGCCCGCATAGCCGATGTCGATGACGCCGGTCTGGGCCAGCGACATCAGGTCCTTGGATTTGCCCATCTGCTCGGCGGGATAATACTCGAATTCGATCTCGCCGTTCGTCAGTTCGGTGACCCGGTCCATCCAGACCTTGGTCATGTTCTCGGCGATGTAGTGCCCGACCGGAAAGCTGTCGGCGAGGCGCAGCGTCTCGGCCGAGGCGGTGCCGGACGCCAGCGCCGCCACGCTGCACAGGGCGGCTGCGGTGAAGGAAGCGTTCAGTTTCATTTCGATCTCTCCCAGTTTTCGTTCTTGGTTTGCGGTTTCGTCACATCGTCGAGGGCAGCCACAGGATCAGCGCCGGGAAGGCCAGCATCAGGGCGATGACGATCAGATGCGCCCAGACGTGGGGCATGACGCCCCGGAACAGCTCGCCCAGCGGCCTTCGGGTGTAGCGGGCGACGACGAAGACGTTCATGCCCATCGGCGGCGTCACCATCCCGACCTCGGCGGTGATGACCACGATGACGCCGAACCACACCGGATCGTAGCCAAGCTGCATGACGACCGGCAACATCACGGGAACGGTCAGGATCAGGATCGCGATCTGGTCCATGAAGAAGCCGAGGATGATGTAGCCGAACAGGATGATGATCATGATGAGGGTCGGCGACAGCTCCAGCGCGCCGACCCACATGCTCAGATCGTTGGTCACGCGCGACAGCGTCAGGAAATAGCCGAAGACATGCGCGCCGAGGATGATGAACAGGATCATGCAGCTCGTCTGCGCGGTCGAGCGCAGGGCGTGCCAGAAGCCGCGCAGGGTCAGCTTGCGCTCCCACAGCGCGATCAGCATGGCGACGAAGGCGCCGAGGCCCGCGGCTTCCGTGGGCGTCGCGAACCCCGAATAGATCGAGCCGCTGACCGCGATGAGCAGGATCAGCATGGGGCCCACCGTCCTCAGCGAGGCGAACTTCTCGCGCATCGTGTAGGCCCGTCCGGCGGGTGCTGAGTCGCGGTCGATCCGCACGATGAAGGCGACCGTCAGGATGATCGCCAGCGTCACGATCAGCCCCGGAATGACGCCGCCGATCAGCAGATCGCCGATCGCCACGTCGGCAATGATGCCGTAAAGGATCAGCGCGATCGACGGCGGGATCAGCATCGCCAGCGTGCCCGAGATGGCCACCACCCCGCCGGCCAGCTTTGGGTCATACCCCTCGCGCAGCATCGCGGGCATGGAGGTCGAGGCGAGCGTCGCCGCCGCCGCCGTCGATGAGCCCGAGATCGCGCCGAACCCCGCGCCCGCCAACGCCGTCGCCATGGCAAGGCCCCCGCGCAGGCGCCCGACCCAGATGCTGGCCGAGCGGAACAGGTCGTTCGCGACGCCCGAGATGATGACGAACTCGGCCATCAGGATGAACATCGGAATGGTGATGATCTCATAGCTGTTGGCCGTGGACAGCGGCGAGGTGCGCAGGATGCCGGTCAGGAACTGCATCCCGCCGAGCATGTAGAGGCCGACAGCGCCGGATACCGCCATCGACAGTGCGACCGGCAGCCCCACCACGAGGAAGAAGGCCAGGATCAGAAGGACGATCGTGACGGTCATACGCCATGCTCCGATTCATGGGGTGCCGTGATGGGCGGGGGCGGCAGGTCGGCCAGCTCCTGCCCGGTCACGAACGACGCGGCGTGGGTGAGCGTGCGCAGGGCGGTCCGCATGGTGACGAGCGCCGCGCCGACGACGACCATGAAATACGACGGCCAGGTCGGCCAGGGCACGGTGGCGCTGATCAGGTTGTTCGCGTTCCATGCGGCGGAGGTCCGGTGCCACGCCTGCCAGGCGATCATCGCAAGAAGCAGCGCCGACAACCCGTAGCCGACCGCCAGCGAGATATGCACGAGCCGCCGCGGAAGCTTCGGCGCGAAGATGTCGATGGCGATATGGCCGTGATGGTGCAGCGTGTCGGACAGCGCGAAGAAGAACACGCAGACCATCAGATAGGTGCCGATGAGATCGTAGCTCCAGCCCAGCGGGCGCTGGAATGCGTAGCGCATGGTGACGTCGGCGACGACCACCACCATGATCACCGCCAGCGACACACCGGACAGGAACACCAGCGCGGTTTCCGCGCGGGCGAGGATCGCCGAGAGCCCGGTGTCGTTCTTTGCTTCCGTGGGTCCTAACATGCGTTTCGGGCCTCCCTCCCGTTCCTGCTGTCGTCAGCGCCGGAGCGCGGCGAGGATCTTCTGCGCCGCGCGTTCATGCGGCTTGTCGATCATCCGCCCGTCGATGGTCACGACGCCGGCCTCGGGATCGTCGCGAAAGGCCGCGGCGACCCGCTGCGCCCATGCCGCCTCGGCCTCTGTCGGCGTGAAGGCGCGGTTGACGATCTCGACATGGGTCGGATGGATGACGGCCTTGGCCCCGAAGCCGTCGCGCCGGGCCGCCCGCGCTTCCGCCTCGACATGCTCCAGATCCTTGATGCGGGTGCTGACGGTGTCGATCGCGACGATCCCCGCCGCCGCCGCCCCCATCAGGCAGAGATTGCGCGCCAGCATGAAAGGGCTGGTGAACGCGCCGTCCACGTTGTTCTCGGTCGCGCCGAGCGAGGCGGCCAGATCCTCTCCGCCCCACATGATGCCCCAGAGGCGCGGGCTGGCGCCCTTGTAGCCGCCAAGGTTCCAGATCGATTCCGCCGTTTCGGTGGCGACGCCGACGATGCGCGTCGCCCCGGTCTCATGACCGGCGGCGGTCTCGAACGCGTCGAGATAGTTCGAAAGCCGCGCGACATCGGCCGCGCTCGCGCATTTCGGCAGGACGATCCCGTCCGGGCGCAGCGGCATCACGGCGGCCAGATCGCCCAGCGTCCGGCCGGTATCGAGCGCATTGACCCGCACGAACAGCGCCTGGGGGCCGCGTTCCGCCGACAGCATGGTCGCGGTGATCTCACGCGCCGCATCCTTCTGGCCCGCGGCGACCGAATCCTCGAGATCGAGGATCAGGGCGTCGGCGGCGCCTTCGCGCGCGCGCTCGAACTTGCGGGCGCTGTCGCCGGGAACAAAGAGGAACGAGCGCATCATCCGTCCTTCCGTTTCCACATCATCGCCGCCCGGCGGCATGTCGCCACCACCTCATCCCGCTGATTGAAGCAGGTATGCTCGAACTCCACGATGCCGACATCGGGGCGCGACTTGCTCTCGCGGGCAGAGATGACGCGCGTCTCGGACCGCAGCGTGTCGCCGTGAAACACGGGCTTGGGGAAGCGCACGTCGCTCATGCCCAGATTGCCGACCGTGGTGCCGAGGGTCGTATCCTGCACCGACATGCCGATCATGATCGCCAGCGTCATCAGCGAGTTGAACAGGCGCTGGCCCCACTCGGTCCCTTCCGAGAAATGCGCATCGATATGCAGGGGCTGCGGATTCATCGTCATCAGGCTGAACATCGTGTTGTCCGCCTCGTTCACCGTGCGGGTCAGCGGATGGCGGAAATGCCGATCCACGGTGAAGTCCTCGAAATACAGACCTGCCATAGCGGTTTCTCTTTCTATCGCTGCGCGCCCAGCGCGCCGGTTTCGATCAGGCTCTCGACGCGCGCGGCCTCGACGCCCCACTCCTTCAGAAGCGCGGCCCCGTCGGCGCCGGGGTGGTCCTCGGGCGGTTCGGGCAGCGGCGGCGGCGTTCTCTCGAAGCGCGGGGCCGGGGCCGGCTGCACGATGCCGCCGACCGAGACATGGGTGCCGCGCGCGGCGTTGTGCGGGTGGCCGGGCGCCTCGCCCAGCGTCAGCACCGGGGCAACGCAAGCCTCCCGCCCCTCGAAGATGGCGCACCATTCGTCGCGAGGCCGCTCGGCAAGGCGCGCGCCGATGAGGCGCCGGGCGTCTGGCCATACGCTTTTGTCGTCCATGTCGGGGAAACCGGCCGGATCGAAGCCGAGACCTTCCAGAAACACGGCGCGGAACCTCGCCTCGATCGGCGCGACCGAGAGATACTTGCCGTCCGCGCAGGGATAGACATCGTAATAGGGCGCGCCGCCGTCGAGGATGTTGGTGCCGCGCGGCCCGTCATGCAACCCGGCGGCGCGCAGCCCCGTCATCGCCGTGCCGAGCAGCGCGACGCCGTCCACCATCGCGGCATCCACCACCTGCCCTTCGCCCGTGCGCTGCGCGTTCACCAGCGCGGCGAGCAGCCCGGCCACCAGCATCAGGCTGCCGCCCGCATAATCCGCGACGAGATTCAGCGGCGGGACCGGCGGCCCGTCCTCGCGCCCGATCATGTCGAGAACGCCGGTGAGCGCGAGGTAGTTGAGGTCGTGCCCGGCGGTCCGGGCGAGCGGCCCGTCCTGCCCCCAGCCGGTGAGCCGGCCATAGACGAGGCGCGGGTTCCTCGCGCGGCAGGGTTCCGGCCCGAGGCCCAGCCGCTCCATCACGCCGGGGCGGAACCCCTCGATCAGCGCATCGGCGTTTTCCACCAGATCGAGGACGCAGGCGACCGCCTCGGGGCGCTTCAGGTCGAGCGCCACCGCCCGGCGGCCGCGCGCGACGAGGTCGAAGCGCGGGGCGCGCGGGATGCCGTTGCCTGACGGCGCGGGGCGGTCGATGCGGATGATTTCGGCCCCCAGATCGGCCAGGATCATGGCCGCGAACGGCGCGGGGCCGATGCCGACCATCTCGACGATGCGGATGCCGCGCAGCGGGCCGCCCTCAGCCATGGCGATGCCTCCCCTCGTCGTGCCAGTAGCGTGCCAGATCCTCGCGGAACTGCGGTGCGGAAATCTCGATCATGCGCCGGGCGCGTTCGGCCAGCGGAACGCCCGCAAGCTCGGCCACGCCCCATTCGGTGACGACCGTGTCGGCGTCGGCCCGCGCCACCGTCACGCTGGCGGCACGCCGGACGATGCGCGAGACGGAACCGGCCCGCGCGGTGGACGGCAGCGCGACGATGGCCCGCCCGCCCGGCGAAACCTGGGCCGCTCGGGTGAAATCCACCTGCCCGCCGGTCCCGCCGACGCGGCGGCCACCGGCATGTTCGGCATTGATCTGGCCGGTGAGATCGACCTCGATCGCCGAATTGATGGCCATGAAGCGAGAGAGCCTTGCGATCGCCGCCGCAGAATGGGTGTGCGCCGTGGGGCGCACCTCGATCGCGGGGTCCTGCCGCACATGGTCCAGCAGCAACGGGCCGCCGATGAGGACACCCGCGACCGAAACCCCGGCGTCGATCTCCTTGGCCGCGTTGGTCAGCGCGCCGGCCCGGACAAGCGCCGCGGCACCATCGCTGAGAACGCCCGAATGCAGGCCGAGATCGCGATGGCCGCGCAGGGCGTCCAGTATCGTGTCCGGCAGGCGGCCGATGCCGATCTGGATCACGGCCCGGTCGGGCACAAGGCCGGCGACATGGGCAGCAATCGCGCGCTCCTCGTCGCCCGCGTCGCCCGGCTTCGGCGCAAGCGGCGCGGCCTCTGCCCTGACGGTCAGGTGCACCGGCAGGTCATCCGGCCAGCGCGTGCCGGGCGTGGGCGGCGTATGCGGGTTGATCTCGGCGATCACCACCCGCGCGCGGCGGGCCGCGTCGATCAGGTGCAGATCGCCCATGCCGAGGAAGACATGGCCGCGCTCGTCCGGCGTCGAAAGCTGGACGAAAACGACATCGCAGGCCAGCCGGCCATCAACGATCCGCGCGACGAACTGCGAATAATGGAGGGGAAGGACCGCAAGGGATGCCTCCGGCAGCCGTGCCGCGGTGCCGATCGCGCCGTAGCTCTCGAAGCGCAGGCCGTTCTCTGCCCCCGGCAGATGGCCCAGCGTTGCCCCAATGACGGCCGTCAGCCCGCTGCGCGCCTGCGCGGCCCCGGCCAGCAGACGCATCAGCGTGGCCGGCTCGCCGGAACCCTGACCGACAAGGATGCGGTCCCCGTCCCGCAGCCAGCGGGGCAGGTCGGCAGAAGCGGCTGTGACCGGCTCCGGCAGTCTCGTCATCGGCAAGCCCCCTCCCAAAGGCCGTCGCGCGGTCAGTAGGACTTCGGCAGTCCGAGGACCCGTTCGGCCAGGTAGGACAGGCAGAGCTGCGGGCTGATCGGCGCGATGCGGGGGATGAAGACCTCGCGCAGATAGCGCTCGACGTGGTATTCCTTGGCATAGCCGAAGCCGCCATGCGCCATGACCGCGGTCTCGCAGGCCTTGAATCCCGCCTCGCCGGCCAGATACTTGGCCGCGTTCGCGGCGGCCCCGCAGGGCAGGCCCCGATCGTATTGCGAGGCGGCGGCCATCACCATCATCCACGCCGCCTCAAGCTCGGCCCAGCATTTGGCCAGCGGGTGCTGGATCGCCTGGTTCTGGCCGATGGGGCGGTTGAAGACGATCCGTTCCTTGGCGTATTTCGTCGCCCGCGCCACGGCGAGCATGCCCAGGCCCACCGCCTCGGCCGCGATCAGCACGCGCTCCGGGTTCATCCCGTGCAGGATGTATTCGAAGCCACGCCCCTCCTCGCCGATCAGATCGGCCTCGGGGATCTCGAACTCGTCGAAGAACAGCTCGTTGGAATCGACGGCCTTGCGGCCCATCTTCTCGATCTCGCGCACGCGGATGCGGTCGCGGTCGAAACGGGTGTAGAACAGGCTAAGGCCGCGCGTCGCCTTCTCGACCTCCTCCAGCGGCGTGGTGCGGGCCAGCAGCAGGATGCGGTCTGCTTCCTGCGCGGTGGAGATCCACACCTTCTGCCCGTTAACGACGTAACGGTCGCCCGTCTTCACCGCCCGCAGCTTCAGCTGCGTCGTGTTCAAGCCCGTGTCCGGCTCGGTGACGGCGAAGCAGGCCTTCTCGCGCCCCTCGGCCATCGGCCGCAGCATCCGCGCCTTCTGCTCGTCGGTGCCGAAGACGGCGACCGGGTTCAGGCCGAAGATGTTGATGTGGACGGCAGAGGCGCCGGTCATCCCCGCGCCGGACTCGGCGATGGTGCGCATCACCAGCGCCGCCTCGGTGATGCCGAGGCCGGAGCCGCCATGCTCCTCGGGCGTGCAGATGCCCAGCCAGCCCTCGCGTGCCAGCGCCGCGTAGAAATCGTGGGGAAACTCGCCGTCCGTGTCGCGGGCCAGCCAGTAATCGTCACCGAAACGCGCGCAGATGGCGGCGACGGCATCGCGGATGGCTTCCTGATCCTGAGTAAGCTCGAAGTTCATTCCGGTTTCCCCTTCAAATCCTTGCCGCGGCCTTGGGCGCTGAATCGTCCGTTGCCCCACAGGCACCCAGAGCGGCGATCTCCTCCTCCGAGAAGCCGGCCTCCCGCAGGATCTCGGCGGCATGTTCGCCCTGACGCGGGGCCAGCCGGTCCGGCACGGCGGGCGTCCGCGACCACCGGGCGGGAACGTCCATCTGGCGGATGGGCCCTTCGCTGGGATGCTCCACCGTCTTGAAGAACTCGGTCGCCACCAGATGCGGGTCGTTCAGGACGCCCTCGAAATCATACATCGGCATGGCGGGGACATCGGCCTTTTCCAGAAGCTCCATCCACTCGGCCGTCGTCCGGGTCAGGAATATCTGGGCAAGCTCGCCATAGACCTCGTTGATGTGCTTCATCCGGGACACGAAGTCCCGGTAGCGGGGATCGGCCTGCGGCATGTCCGGGCGGCCGATGGCGGCGAAGAACCGGCGCCAGTGCCCGTCATTGTAGACCAGCGCGCAGATATGGCCGTCCTTCGTCTGATAGGGGCGGCGATCCGCGGAAAGCTGGCGGGCATAGCCGCCGTGATCCAGCGGCGGCTCGAAGGTCAGGCCGCCCATGTGGTCGCCCAGCACGAAGGACACCATCGTTTCGAACATCGGGACGTCCAGCCGCTGGCCCTGCCCGCTCCTGTTCCGCTCCACCACCGAGGCGAGGATCGCGCTCGTGGCGACCAGCCCGACGACGCGGTCGGCCACGGCCGTGGGGACGTAGCGCGGCTTGCCCTCGTTCACGCGCGAGAACAGGTAGGGAAGCGTGGATGCCCCCTGGATCAGATCGTCATAGGCCGGGCGATCGGCGTAGGGTCCGTCCTGCGCATAGCCGAACATGCCCGCGTAGATGATGCCGGGGTTGACGGCGGCGACATCCTCGTAGGACAGGCCGAGCCTCGCCATCGCCCTGGGCCGCACATTGTAGACGAGGACGTCCGCGCCTTCGCAAAGCCGCAGCAGCGCATCCCGGCATTCGGGCCGCTTCAGGTCCAGCGTGATCGAGCGCTTGGACCGATTGGCGTTGAGGAACAGCGGTCCCATGTCGGGATGGCGTCCGGGGCCGATCTGGCGGACCAGATCACCGTCCGGCGCCTCGATCTTGATCACGTCCGCGCCGAAATCGCCCAGCATCTGGGTCGCATAGGGCCCCATCAGCACGGAAGTCATGTCGATGATGCGCAAGCCCGAAAGGGGGCCCATGGCATTTCCTCCCACCGGAAATCCCGGCTGCATTGTCCACATATAGAGACATCATGTCCCTTGCCATGAACATACTCGACGGACTATGCCTGATGTCAACTACCAGATCGCACACTGACGGAATTCGAGGGCAGCATGTCCACACACATGGACCGTAAACATCGATGGAGCGCGCCATGCTGGTGAAGCAGGCCGCCAACGTCCTTGATCTGCTGGAGTATTTCGCCCGCGAGCAGAAATCCGCGAGCCTCGCGGAACTCTCCGCCCATTTCGGCTGGCCCCGGTCCAGCACGTTCAACCTGATCCAGACGCTGGTGGAACGCGGCTTCCTCTACGAGCCGAAGCCGCGCGGCGGCTATTATCCGACCGGCCGCTGGCTCGCCCTCGCGCAGGATGTCGCGAGCGCGGAACCCTTGCCGCAGGCCGCGCTTGCCCTGATTCGCGATCTTGCCGACTGGTCCGGCGAGACGACATGGATCGCCGCGCCGAGCGGCCAGCACGCGGTGCTTCTGGCGGTGGTCCCGTCGGCCCACGCGGTGCGTTACACGGCCGAGCCGGGCAAGCGGGTGCCCATTCATGGCACCGCGTCGGGTCAGGCCATCATGAGCCAGATGAGCGCGACGCAGACCGCCGCGATCCTGCGCAAGGCCGTGTTCGAGCGCTTCGGTTCCGGCACCCCGCTCAGCGTGGAGGAGGTGGAGCAGAGCATCGCCGCGTCCCTGCGGCGCGGCTCGTTCCGCAGCGCCTCGGCCTTCAGCCCCGACCTCGGCGGCGTTTCGGTCCCGCTGGTCCTGGGCGGAAGGATCTTTTCGGCCACCGTCGCCGGGCCGCTGTTCCGCATCGAGGGGCGGATGGACGAGACCGCCGAGGAAATCCACCGCGCCGTCGCCCGCCATTTCGGAGACGATTATTTCCGCAAGCAGGTGCCGAACCTCCACCGCCTGCTGAGCGATGGGGCGACGGCCGACCCGGAGAGAGGAGGAAACATGAGCACCCCCGCGAAGGCAAGGCAGCGCCGATGAGCCTGACCCATCTGTTCCCCCGCTTCGACGAGGAAGCCCCGCGCCCGGTCATCGACGAGGCCGCCCTGCGCGCCGAAGTCCGCGGCTTCGTGCGCGGCGAGATCGAACGCGGCACGATCCGGCCCGGACGCCAGACCTGGACGACCTTCGACCGCGACTTCTCGCGCAGCTGCGCGGCGGCCGGCTACATCGCCATGACCTGGCCCCGCGCGTTCGGCGGCCACGAACGCTCGCTTTTCGAGCGCTACGTCGTCTGCGAGGAGCTTCTGGCCGTCGGCGCGCCGCAGGGCGCCCACTGGATCGCCGACCGGCAGAGCGGACCGCAGATCATGCGGAACGGCACGGATGCGGTGAAGCGCGCCATCCTGCCCCGCATCGCAGCCGGCGAATGCACCATCGGCATCGGCATGAGCGAGCCCGACAGCGGCTCGGACCTGTCCTCCATCCGCACCCGCGCCGACAAGGTGGACGGCGGCTATCGGGTCTACGGCCGCAAGGTCTGGACCACCAACGCCCAGCATGCGGACTACGTCATCGCGCTGTGCCGCACCGCGCCGGGCACGGAGGATCGTTACGCCGGGCTGTCGCAGCTCGTTGTTCCCATGCGCGGCGACGGCATCACCGTCCGGCCCCTGCGCGACCTGCGCGGCGAGGATGAGTTGAACGAAATCACCTTCGACGGCGCGTTCGTTCCCGAGGATCACCTGCTTGGGGCCGAGGGCGACGGCTGGAAGCTCGTCAACGAGGAACTCGCCTTCGAGCGCAGCGGCCCAGACCGGTTCCTGTCCACCTTCGGGCTGCTGTCCGTGATGGCCGAGCTGGCGGGCCGCGATCCCGACCGCTTCGCGGCGATGGAGATCGGCCGCCTGACCGGGCGGCTGACGGCGATCCGGCAATTGTCGCTGCTCATCAACCGCCGGCTCGCCGCGGGCCGGACTGTCGGGGCACTGGCGCCGATCATGAAGGATCTCGGCACCGCGCTGGAGCAGGAGATCCCCGAGGTCGCCCGCCGCATTCTGGACATCCGCCCTTTCGACGAAGGCGAGGCAACCCGCGGCGCGCTGGCAACCGCCATCCTCAGCGCGCCGAGCTTCAGCCTGCGGGGTGGCACGCGCGAAATCCTCAAGGGAATCATTGCACGGGAGATGGGTCTGCGATGAGCCAGACACGAATGCTCGACGACACGCTGGACCGGCTTCTCGGCAGGCGGCTGTCCGAACCGGCGGCACATGCCGATCCCGCCCTGCCCGATACCCTCCGCGCCGAGATGACGGAGGCGGGGCTTCACCTCGTGCTGGTGCCCGAGGAAAGCGGAGGACTGGGCGGCACCCTCGCCGAAGCGGCGACCGTGGCATGGCGCTGCGGATGGCATGCCGCGCCGGTGCCGATCGTCGAGACGCTGCTTCTGCCGCTGATCGACCCCGCGGCGGAAGGCGGTTCTCCGGCCTCCGTTTCATTCGCACCCCCCTCGCGTGCAGGAGCCGCCGGCACATCAGACCGCGAGAGAAAGTCGGTCCTGCCGCTGCCGCAGATGCCCGCGCTGCTCATCGGCGGCACCGAGGCTCCGCTGCCACCCCACATCGCCGCAAAGGGCATGCTGCTCACCGCAGCGATGATGACGGGCGCGATGGCCCGCGTGGTGGAGATCACTGCGGATTATGCCAATACGCGCGTCCAGTTCGGGCGGCCGCTGGTGAAGTTCCAGGCCATTCAGCACAAGCTCGCGGAAGCGGCGAGCGAGCTGGCGGTCACGGAAGCGGCGCTGGCCGCGGCGCTGGAGGCCGAGGATGAGGGCCGGGGCAGCGATCTGCTGCGGCTGTCGGCGAAAGCGCAGGCCGGGCACGCCGCGACGGTGATCGCCGCAACGGCCCATCAGCTGTTCGGCGCCATCGGCTTCACCCAAGAGCATGAGCTGCACCGTTACACCCGCCGCCTGTGGGCCTGGCGCGACGACTGGGGCCGGCAGGCCGATTGCGATCTCGCCATCGGCCGCGCGGGCTGCGGCGATCCCGACGGCCTCTGGTCCTGCATCGTCGACGAGAGAAGGAACTCCGCATGAACGACGCCGTCCAGATCGAGCGCAGGGGCGCGGTCGCCATCCTGACGCTCGACCGGCCCGACACCCGCAACGCGCTGTCCGGTGACGTGATCGACGCGCTGGCGGAATTTCTCGGCAGCGCCAATGCCGATGCGAGCCTCGGCTGCATCGTCCTGACCGGCAACGGCGACGCCTTCAGCTCGGGCGGAAACGTCAAGGACATGCGGGGCGGCGACCACCCCATGTTCACCGGCACCCCGCTGGAGATGCAGGAGGCTTACCGCAACCATATCCAGCGGCTCCCGCGCCTGTTCGACCGGCTCGACGTGCCCGCCATCGCGGCGGTCAACGGCCATGCCATCGGCGCGGGGATGGACCTCGCCACCATGTGCGACATCCGCGTCGCCTCGACCAACGCGCGCTTCGCCGAGAGCTTCCTGCGCGTCGGTCTGGTGTCCGGTGACGGCGGCGCGTGGTATCTGCCGCGCGTGGTGGGCTACGCCAAGGCGATCGAACTGGCGTTGACGTGCAGGACGCTCGACGCGCAGCAGGCGCTCGACTGGGGTCTCGTGACGCATGTGGCCGAACCCGACGCGCTTCTGCCGACCGCCCTGTCGCTGGCCGAGCAGATCACCGCGTTTCCACCGAAAAGCATCAGGCTGAACAAGCGGCTTCTCAGGCAATCACCGGGGCTGCCACTGGAATCGGCGCTGGATCTGGCTGCCAGCTTCCAGGCGATCATCCAGCATACGAAGGACCATGGAGAGGCCGTGGACGCCCTTCTCGACAAGAGAGCGCCGCGCTACTCCGGCCAGTGAGGGCCGCGCCATCCCGCCATGTCAGCCCGGGATGGCCGCCCTGCTCAGCACCCGCAGCGCCTCGTCGGCGATCACCTGTTCCTCGTCGGTCGGGATGACATAGGCGCCGACCCGCGCGTCCGGCGTGCTGATCCGCGTGGCGTTCGCCAGGTTGGCGGCCGGGTCTAGCTCCAGCCCCAGCCATGCCAGCCGCTCGCAGACCATCTGGCGGATGCGGGGTTGGTTCTCGCCGATGCCGGCGGTGAAGACCACCGCGTCGAGGCCGCCCATGGAGGTGGCGAGCCGCGCGACCTCGCCCGCGATGCGGCGGGTGAAGACGCCGAGCGCCTCGGCGGCCTCGGGACGGTCGCTTTCCAGCAATTCACGCGAATCCGCGTCGATGCCGGACATGCCCAGAAGCCCGCTTTCGCGGTAGAGCAGCGTCTCGACCCGGCCCGGCTCCCAGCCCATCCGCCCCGTCAGATGCAGGATGACGCCGGGGTCCAGCGCGCCGCAGCGGGTGCCCATCGGCACCCCGTCGAGGGTGGAGAAACCCATCGACCCGTCGCGGCTGATCCCGTCCGAGATGGCGCAGAGGCTCGCGCCGCTGCCCAGATGCGCGGCGACCACCTTCGCCCCCGGCGCGATCCCCGCGCCCGCCAGGGCCCCGGCGATATGCTGATAGGACAGCCCGTGGAAGCCGTAGCGCTTGATCCCCTGATCGTGCAGCGCGCGGGGAATGGCGAAACGGCGGTTCAGCGGGTCCTGCGTCGTGTGGAAGGCGGTGTCGAACGAGGCGGTCTGCCGGAAGCCGGGCCGCAATTGCCGCACGGCGTCGATCAGGCTCAGGCTTTGCGGCTGGTGCAGGGGGGCCAGCACCGAAAGGTCGCGCATCCGGCTGAGGGTTTCATCGTCGATCAGCGCCGGGCCGGTGAAGATCTCGCCGCCATGCACAACCCGGTGGCCGACGGCGGCGATCCGGTCCAGCGGCAGGTGCTGCCCCAGCCACCGGAAGGCGGGCCGGAGGACCGAGATCATGTCGCCGGGATTTGCCGCGGGCAATGCCTGCGCCGTGCGCGCGCCGTCCTTCTTCAGCCGCACCTCCAGCGGATCGACGCGGAAGTCGATGGAGGCGCTCGCGAGCCGCCGGGCCTGCGCGCCCTCGATGGCGAAGAACCCGAGCTTCACCGTCGAGGAGCCCGCGTTCATGGTCAGGATCACGTCACGTTCGGTCATTTCGTCCCCTTCTTCCGCGAGCTTCGCCAGCAGGGCTGAGGCGATGCGAGGTTCGGAGCGGCTGGCGGGATGATCCGCCCCCCGTGTCCGCAATACCGCCGCCGCAGCCCCGCGAAACAGATTATCTGCCGGGCCGACACACGGCAGATGCAGCGCAAATCGACCTCGGGCACGGCGGCCCCCCTGCTTTCGCCATGCGCCCCATCACTCCCCCGCGACGCCTTTCGCGCAGGGGGTCAGCAGCAACGGCGCGCCGGGCTCGGCGCCGATGATCCGGCAGCCGCTGTCAGTGCAGAGCCGCCACCCCTGCCCCGTCGCGCCCGAGGCCGCCAGCGACAGCGACGGGACCGAGATGCCGGGCGACCAGACCCACCAGCCGTCCTTCAGCACCGCGCCTTCGCCCGGCTCCATCCCCGCGCCGGAACCGCGAACGGCCGCCTGCGTCAGATGCAGGCGGCCGTCGTCGATCTGCCATTCCTCGACCCACCCGACCCGTTCGACCGAATGGGTCCAGCCGAGCGTGAAACCCTGGCTGACGGCAAGGGCGATTGCCCCCGCCATCAGGCAGCCGCTCATGCGACCGCGCGCGGGCGGCGGGCGAACCAGAGCGCGGCGAAGGCCACGACCAGCACCCCGCCTATGGTGTCGGTGACCGGACCCGCCGCGACGAGGGTGAAGGCGGCGGCGACGGCCAGACCACGCTCGAACACATTGAGATCGCGGCCCAGCCAGCCGATCACGGCGACCCCCCACAGCCCCATCGCGATGACCGCCTTGGCGACGATATAGGCGACCGCCGGCCAGTAGCCGATGGCGCTTGCCAGCGGCCCCCCGTCCTGCAGCATCAGCGCGGGCGTATAGACGGCCATGAACGGCACGACGAAGCCGGCGGCGGCGATCTTGATCGCCTCGATGCTGATCTTGAGGCCGCCTTCCTTGGCAATCGGCGCGGCGGCGAAACAGGCCAGAGCCACCGGCGGCGTCAGGTCGGCGAGGATGCCGAAGTAGAACACGAACATGTGGCTGACGATCAGCGGCACGCCCAGTTCCAGCAGGGCCGCACCGGCGATCGAGCTGGTGATGATGTAGTTCGGGATCGTCGGGATCCCCATCCCCAGCACGATGCAGGTGATCATTGTCAGAACCAGCGACAGGAACAGGTTGCCCGAGCCGATCTGGACGATGAAGCTGCCGAAAGTGGTGGCCAGCCCGGTCAGCGTCATGGTGCCGATCACGATGCCGACCAGCGCGCAGGCGACGCCCACCGGCAGCGCGGTCTTGGCGCCTTCGGCAAGGCTCTCGATCACGCTCCACAGGGTTTCGCGGCCGCCGCGGGTGACGGCGTTCACCGCCAGCAGCGCCAGCACGGTGATGCCGACCCAGCGGATCGCGGTGCTGAGACCGAGGCTGAACAGCCCCGCCATGAGGACGCCCAGCCCCACCCACAGGATGATGCGGATGACGCCTTCGGGCATGCCGAGGATGATCGAACCCGCGAGGATCAGCACGATGGTCAGCGCCAGCCCCACGGTGCCCGCGTAAAGCGGCGTGTAGCCCGAGAACAGCAGCCACACGAGAACGGCCAGCGGCAGCAGCAGATACCAGCCGACCCGGATGGCCGCGCGGGCGCTGGGAAGCTCGTCCCGGCTCATGCCGACGAGGCCCTTACGGCCGGCTTCCAGATGGGTCATCCAGAAGGCCGCGCCGAAATACAGGATCGCCGGGATCAGCGCCGCCTTGACGACCTCGACATAGGCGACGCCCAGCGTCTCGGCCATGATGAAGGCCACGGCGCCCATGACCGGCGGCATCAGCTGCCCGCCCATGGACGCCGTCGCCTCGACGCCGCCCGCGAAGGCGGGGCGATAGCCGAAGCGCTTCATCAGCGGGATGGTGAACTGGCCGGTGGTCACGACGTTGGCGACGCCCGAGCCGGAGATCGTCCCCATCATCGCCGAGCTGATGACCGCCACCTTGGCGGGACCGCCCAGCATGTGGCCGACCAGCCCCAGCGAGACGTCGGTGAACAGCCGGATCATCCCGGCCTTCTCTAGGAACGCGCCGAACAGGATGAACAGGAAGATATAGGTCGAGCTGACATAGATCGGGATGCCGTAGATGCCCTCGGTCCCGTAGGCCATGTGCTCGATCACCTGGCCGAAGTCGTAGCCGCGGGTCTGCAGCATGCCCGGCAGGTATTGGCCGAAGAAGCAGTATGCGAGGAACAGCCCGGCGATGATCGGCAGCGCCGGTCCCATCAGCCACCATGCGGCGACGAACACCGTGGCGATGCTGATGACGCCCATCACCAGATCCATCTGGTTCGGCGTGCCCGCGCGCAGCAGCAGCTCGGTATATTCCCACGACTGATAGGCGGCGACGGCGACGCCGCCTGCGGCCAGCACCCAGGCCAGCGCCATCATCGCGGGTCCGCGCCTGCGGGCCAGCGCCAGCAGCGGGAAGGTCAGCAGCAGCAGGAATGCGACGTGGACCGCGCGGACCACCTGACTGGCGAAATCGACCAGATGCGCCGCCGTGGCGATCTGGAACAGCGAGAACGCAACCGCGATCCAGAACAGCAGCCGTCCCTGCGGCGTGTGGGGAAAGCTGTCGGCCAGCGGATCATGCAGGCCAAGATCGACCTGGCCCTGCGGATCGGGATGCTCGGGAACGGTGGAATGGGACATGCTGACCTCGGAAATAGAAGTCCCCGGCGCGGATCGGCGCCGGGGGAGGGGTCATGACAGCGGCATCACTGCAGGATGCCGACCTCGCGGTAATAGCGCTCGGCGCCCGGATGCAGCGGCAGCGGCAGGTTCTCGGTCGCTTTGGCGGGGTCGATGTCGTTGGCCGCCGAATGCGCCGCCTTCAGCGTGTCGAGGTTGTCGTAGAGCAGCTTGGTCATCTGATAGGCGGTCTCGTCCGAGACATCCTCATGCGTGACGAGGATGTTGATGACCGAGACGCTGGGAACATCGACGTCCTGCCCGTCATAGGTGCCCGCCGGGATCACCGAGGGGATATAGGCCGCGCCCAGCTTGGCCGAAACGTCCTCGGGGACCGTCACCACCTGGATCGGGATCGAGGTCGCCAGGTCCTTCAGCGAGGCGACGCCCAGCCCTGCGGATTGCAGGGTGGCGTCAAGCTGGCGGTTCTTCATCAGCTCGACCGACTCGGCGAAGGGCAGGTATTCGACCTTCTCCAGATCGTCGTAGGTCATGCCTGCGGCTTCGAGGATGGCGCGCGCGTTCAGCTCGGTCCCCGACTTGGCGGCGCCGACCGACAGGCGCTTGCCCTTGAGGTCTTCCAGCGTGGTGATGCCGGATTCCTTCGACGCGACGATCTGGATGTAGTTCGGATAGATCGCGGCGATGGCGCGCAGCTTGTCCAGCGGCGCGGTGAAGCCCGCCTCGGGATCGCCGGCGACCGCCATCTCGACGGAATCGCCCAGCGCGAAGCCGATCTCTCCCTTGCCCTGCTGAAGCAGGTTCAGGTTCTCGACCGAGGCCTTGGTCGCCTGCACCTGGGTGCGCGCATCCTCCATATTCTTGGCGTAGATGTCCGAGATCGCCGCGCCCATCGGGTAGTAGACGCCCGAAGTGCCGCCGGTCAGGACGTTGATGAATTCGCGCGCCTGCACCGAAAGCGGCAGCGCCGCGATGGCGGCGGCGAAGGCTGCGGCGCGGAATGCGCGCCGGGTCAGATTGGTCATGCGTCTCTCCCTTTCACGCCCTGCCTGTAGCGACAGCAGGGCTGCGATGCCATTCTTTTCTATCCGCCTGCCCCGCGCAACTGTCGTTCAGGACAACTTGCGCGTGGGACGGCGATAGCACCGATGGAATCGGCCCCGGAGGACACGTCCGAAGGGCCGGGCGCGCGCCTGCGCGACCCGTTCACGACTGCCGGAAACTGTCCTTGAACCGCTCGCGCAGCAGGTTCTTCTGCACCTTGCCCATGGTGTTGCGGGGCAGGACGTCCTGGACGACATAGCGCTTGGGTTGCTTGAACCGGGCGAGACGCGAGGAGATCGCGGCCTCGAGCTCGGCGGGCTTCGGCTCGCCCCCCGGCGCGGGGACGATGACCGCCACCACGCCCTCGCCGAAGTCGGGATGGGGGACGCCGATCACGGCGCTTTCCAGCACGCCCGGCTGCTCGTCCAGCAGCAGCTCGATCTCTTTCGGGTAGATGTTGTAGCCGCCCGAGATGATGAGGTCCTTCTGCCGGCCGACGATGGTCACATAGCCGGCTTCGTCGATCACGCCGATGTCGCCGGTGATGAAGAACCCGTCGGGGCGCAGCTCCTCGGCGGTCTTCTCGGGCATCTGCCAGTAGCCCTTGAAGACGTTGTGGCCGCGCACCTCGATCATGCCGGGGGTGCCCTGCGGCAGGGGCTCGCCGGTTTCCGGGTCGGTGATCCGAACCTCGACGCCGGGCAATGCCGGACCGACCGTCCCGGCCCGGCGCTCGCCGTCATAGGGGTTGGACGTGGACATGTTCGTTTCCGTCATCCCGTAGCGTTCGAGGATGCGGTGGCCGGTGCGCTCCTCGAACTGGCGATGCGTCTCGGCCAGCAGCGGGGCCGAGCCCGAGGTGAAGAGCCGCATATGCCCGCTCAGCGCCCGGTCGAAGCGGGGATCGTCCAGCAGCCGCGTGTAGAAGGTCGGCACGCCCATCATCGCCGTCGCCTGCGGCAGCCAGCGGATCGCACGGTCGGCACTGAAGCCGGGCAGGAAGATCATCTTCCCGCCGGTCAGCAGCGACACGTTCGAGGCGACGAACAGCCCGTGGGTGTGGAAGATCGGCAGCATGTGCAGCAGCACGTCGCTGTCGGTGAAGCGCCACGCCTCGGCGAGCACCTGCGCGTTGTCCAGCAGATTCGCCTGCGTCAACATCGCGCCCTTGGAACGCCCCGTGGTGCCGGATGTATAAAGGATCGCCGCCAGATCGTCGCGGTCGCGGCTCACCGCGTCGAAGCTGTCCGGCCGCCCCGCCGCGAGATCGGCGAGGCTTCCCTGCCCCGCGCCGTCCAGCGCCTGGAACCCGGCCCCGAAGCGGCGCGCCACCGGCTCCAGCACCTCGGCCGCGGCGGGGTCGCCGACCAGCAGCGCGGCCCCGGCATTCTCGACGAAATAGGCGACCTCGTCGGGGGTGTAGGCGGTATTCAGCGGCAGGAACACGACGCCGGTCGCCAGCGCCGCGCCGTAAAGCGCCAGCGCCTCGGCGGATTTCTGGATCTGCACCGCCATCCGGTCGCCGGGCTTCAGCCCCAGCCCGGTCAGCGCATGGGCGAAGCGGTGGGACATCGCCGCGAACCCCGCGCCGCTGATCTCGCCGGTTTCGGTAATCAGCAGCGGGTCGGTCCGGTCGATCTGCGGGGCGATGAGCGCGTCATGGAGCGGGTTGGTCATGGCTTCGTCTTTCCTGTCGGCTTCCCCTTCGGAAGCAAGGCCCTGATATCCTTCGATGTCACGACCAGGTTCTGCGTGGCGAACGCCTCGTGGTTGGCTTCGACGCTGGCCAGATCATAGAGATAGCTGACCATCGCCGATGCCGACTGCTTCATGCCGTTGGGGGACACGTCCGCCAGCGTGTGGATCTGATGCAGCTCGGCCCCGTTGCCAAGATGGAAGCGGGCCACCGGATCGGCGGGCGTGCCGTCCGGGCGCTTGGTTTCCACCAGCCAGCGGGCGACGTGGGCGCGAAGCTCACCCTCCAGCGCGCCGAGGGCCTGCCGGTCGCCCGCATCGGCGGCGGCGACCAGCTTGCGGGCGCTGTCGCTGTCCTGTTCGCGCAGGTGCCGCATCAGCCCCGGAACCGGGGAAAGCGTCACGAAGGTCCGCAGTTGCGGCAGTTCCTGATGCAGCTCCTCCACCACCTGCTTGATGAGCGAGTTGCCGAAGGAAATGCCGCGCAGCCCCTCCTGACAGTTCGAGATCGAATAGAAGACGGCGGTGTCCAGATCGTCGTCGGCAAGAACGTCGCGGTTCTCGGCCAGAAGCCCCTGCACCGAGTCCGGGACGCCGTCGCACAGCGCGACCTCGACGAAGATCAGCGGCTCTTCCAGCATGGCGGGGTGGAAGAAGGCGAAGCAGCGGCGGTCCGCCGGCATCACCCGGCGCTGAAGATCGGACCAGTCGTTGATGGCGTGGACGGCCTCGTATTCCACGATCTTTTCCAGGATGTTCGCCGGCGTGTGCCAGTCGATCGGCCGCAGCACCAGAAAGCCGCGGTTGAACCACGACCGGAACAGGTGCTTGAAGTCCAGATCGAGCGCGGCAAGCTCGGGGTGGGCCGGAAGCAGACGCAGCAGGTCGAGCCGCATCCGCACCAGATCGAGCGTCGCCCCCGCCGCCTGATTGAGCCGGCGCAGCAGCTCCTGCCGGCACGGCTCGGCGGCGTCGGCCAGCCGGGCGTAGCTGTCCACGTCGCCGCCGTCCCGATAGGCCTCGGCTGCGGCGATGATCGCGCCGGGATCGACGTCCAGCTCGCGGGCCATCCAGCCAAAGAAGGCGGTCCGCTGCGCCTCGTCCAGATCCCCGTAGCGGGCGAGGATGTCGGCCGCCAGCCGCATCCCCGACACCTCGCCCCGGCCCGACAGCAGGGCCGCCGCCATGGTCTCGATGCTTTCGCCGCCCGCCGAGCCGCCGCGCTGCGGCTCGCGTTCCAGCAGCCCTGCCATCATGTGGGTGAAGAACGAGAAGCGTCCCATGCTCAGCCTCCGATCATGGGACCCATGAGCGCATCGGGCAGCGCCGTCGCGATCCACGGGAAGAAGCACAGGAGCACGATGGCCAGCACCATGCACAGCACATAGGGCAGCGAGCCGATCAGGATCGTCTTGAGCGAAATTTCCGGCGCGATGGAGTTGATGACGAACAGGTTCAGCCCGACCGGCGGGGTGATCAGCCCGATCTCGAGGTTGATCGTCAGGATGACCGCGAACCAGTAGGGATCGAAGTTCGCCGCCTCGAGGATCGGCAGCAGGACCGGCGCGGTCATCAGGATCACCGCGACCGGCGGCAGGAAGAAGCCCGCGACCAGCAGGAAGATGTTGATGATGAGCATCAGCACCCAGCGGTTCACCTCCAGCTCGGTGATCCACGCGGCGATGGACTGGGTGATGAACAGCGACGACATCATGTAGGCGAACACGCCCGCCGCGGCCATGATGAACAGGATCATGATGCTTTCGCGGGTGGAATCGCGCAGGACGCCCCAGATCGCGCGCGGGCTCCACATCCTGTAGATGACGATTGCCATCAGCAGGCAGGCGACGGCCCCCACGGCGGCGGTTTCCGAGGTCGTGGCGATGCCGCCATACATGGCGTAAAGCACCAGCCCCACGACGATCAGGAACGGCAGGACGCGGGGCAGCACCTCCAGCCGCTCGCGCAGCGAATAGCTGCGGGCCTGGAACACTTCCAGCCCGCCCGCCTGCCAGGTCGCGAAGATCGACCACAGCATGAAGATGCCCGCCAGCATGACCCCCGGCACCAGCCCGGCCAGGAACAGCCGCCCGATCGATGTTTCGGTCGCGATGCCATAGACGATCATCGTCACCGATGGCGGGATCAGAATGCCCAGCGTCCCGCCGGCGGCGATGGACCCCGCCGCCACCGTGTCGGGATAGCCGCGCTTGCGCATTTCCGGGATGCCCATCTTGCCGATGGCGGCGCAGGTCGCGGGCGAGGAGCCGGACATCGCCGCGAACAGCGCGCAGGCCCCGATGTTGGACACGACCAGCCCGCCCGGCACACGGGTCAGCCAGCGCTCGATCGCCTCGAAGATGTCGGCCCCCGCGCGGGTGGATGCGATGGCCGCGCCCATGACGATGAACATCGGGATCGACAGGATGGTGAACGAGTTCAGGTCGCCGAAGAAGATCTCGGGCATCATCTGCAGGGACCGGCTGCCGTCGAAGATCAGCAGGAACAGCGCCGACACGGTCAGCAGCCCGACCCCGACCGAGATCCCGCTCATCAGCACGGCGATCGTGGCCAAGCCGACGATGACGCCAAGAAGCAGGGGGTCCATCAGGTCGTCTCCAGCGAGAAGGGTTGGTCGATCCCGCGAAGCAGCGCGTAGAGATCCGAAAGCAGTTGCAGCAGCAGCATCGCGAACCCGGCCGTGATGGCCGCCCAGACCGGCCAGATCTTGGGCGCCCAGACGGAGGGCGAGCGCCAGTTGCGCGACCAGGCCTGATGCAGCACGTCAAAGCTGTACCAGGCCATGAGCGCGATCACGACGACCGTCACCAGCTTGATCGTCACCGCCCAGGCGAAGCGGATGCGCGGCGACATGGCCAGCGGCAGCAGGTCCACGTTCACATGCCCCCGGACCAGCTGGACGTAGGAAAGGCCAAGACAGACCCCTGTGATGACCATGTAGATGACGGTTTCGGTCTGCCAGATCGTCGATTGGCCCATCACGGCCCGGACAAAGATCATCTGGCAGGTGATCAGCAGGCTGGCGACCAGCAGCCCGGCCGCCAGCCAACCGCAGAAGATCGAGATGGCGTGGACCGTGCGGACGAAGGGATCGCCGCCGTGCCGCGCGGGGACAGCTACGGTTTGTCCTGACATCGAGTGCTTTCCGGGTGGGGTTGGGGGCGGAACGGAGGGCGCCATTCCGCCGGTTCCGATCACTCGACGGCGGTCGCCAGATCCAGCCAGCGCTGGCCGTCCGGCACCTCTTCGGCGAAGATCCTGTAGGACGACTCCTCGGCCAGCGCCTGCCAGGCCGCATAATCCTCGTCGCTCATCTCCGCGATCTCGACGCCCGCCTCGCGGAACACCTCGACCGAGGCCGCGTCCTCCTTGGCGGCTTCCTCGGCGTAGAACGCCTCGGCGCGCGCGGATGCGTCCAGCAGGGCCTGCTGCTGTTCCGGCGTCAGATCCTCGAAGGTGGTCTTGTTGATGAGCAGCGGCTGATACATGAACCACAGCGCCCTGTCGGTCGCCGGGGTGTAGCATTCCGCCAGTTCGTAGAGCCGGAACGACACGAACGAGGACGAGCTGGTGTTCAGCGCCTGCAGGATGTTCTGCTGCATGGCGTTGTAGTTTTCCGACGACGGCATCGACGCGATCGAGGCGCCGGCGGCTTCCAGCATCTCCTCGAAGCCCTTGCCGGCCGCGCGGACGGTCTTGCCCTGCACGTCCTCGGGGCGGCGGACGCAGCCATCGACCGACGCGAACCCGCCCGCCAGATACCCGCGGACCAGCGTCATCACATCGTCTTCGTTCAGCACCTTCTCGATCTCGTCCATGAAGGGCGACTCGTTCACGCGCTTGGCGTGTTCGTGGCTTTCGATCAGCCCCGGAAACAGCGTCAGGTTATAGACCTGCTGCTGGCCGCCCGCGTAGGACAGCGGAAACAGCGTCATGTCGAGCTGGCCGCGGGTCAGCGGAATATACTGGTCGTTCGCCTTGAAGAGCGAGCTGGCCGGAAAGATCCTGATCTCCAGATCCACGTCCGCCGCGGCGACATCGCTCGCGACCATCTCGGCCACCTTGTGCCGCAGATCGCCGACGGCGAACTGGTGCGACAGGCGCAGTTCCTTGGCGGCCAGCGGCGCGGCCAGCGCCGTGCCTGCGGCAAGCGCGATTGCAGCCAGAGTGATGGCTTTCATGATTGTCCCCTCCCGGTTCGCGCGGAAGTTTCCGCGCGCAGTCCCCTCTGCGTCGGTCAGGTTGCCGAGTGGTTGCATGCCCTGTCAAGCAGTTTGTATACAGAATCGTGACGTTTGCATTTTCAGGTCGCGCGACATGAGCTCCCCCCGCCCTGCCCTCGTCATCCGCGACGCGCTCATCGAGCGGATCATGAGGGGCCTGTTCTCGCAGGGAGAGCGGCTGAACGAGGAACGGCTCGCGCAGGAGTTCAACGTCTCGCGCACGCCTTTGCGCGAGGCGCTGCAACTGCTGTCCTCGTCGGGGCTGGTCAGGCTGGAACACCGCCGGGGCGCGTTCGTGCACTATCCCTCGCTGGATGAGCTGATCGAGATGTTCGAGTTCATGGCCGATGTGGAGGCGCTCTGCGGCCGCTACGCCGCCCAGCGGATCGATCAGGAGCGGCTCGACCGCCTGCAGGTCACGCTGGACGACTGCGAGAAGGCGGCCGACGCGGGCGACATCGACGCCTATTACATCGCGAACCGGGATTTCCACCGCATGATCTACGCCGCCTCGGGCAATTCGTTCCTGGCCGCCGAAGCCGAGCGCCTGCTGAACCGACTCGCCCCGTTCCGGCGGACGCAGCTTCAGGCCCGCGGGCGGATGCGGCAATCGCTGGCCGAGCATCGCGCGATCTACGAGGCGCTGGTGGACAAGGACGCCGACCGCGCTGCAGCGATCGTGCATCCCCACGTCGCGCTGCAGGGCGAGCGGTTCAACGACCTCGTCGTCTCCTACCGCCGCGTCCGGCAGGGGCGGGGGTAGAGGGCGGGGGGCGGTCGCAGTAGGGCCGTTGGGGAGAAGGTTTCCAAAGCCGCGCGGACGACGCTGCCGCGCATAGCTCGGGAAGTTGCCGACACCGACGCGTTCGCATGCGATGGCACGGTGCGGCGCCATCACACGATGCGGATCATCCGCTTGCCGTTGTTGCGCCCCGCGTAGAGGTCCGCGATGGACCCTGCGGCGTGTTCGATGCCGTCGAGGATTTCCAGCCGCAGGTCGATCCTGCCCGCGGCATACCACTCGGCCAGCTGGCGCGAGGCGCGCCTGAACTCGGCCATGTGATCGAAGAGCACAAAGCCGCTCCATTGCAGCCGGCGGGTCAGGATCTCGCGCTCGTTCCGCGGGCCGGTCGGCGGCGGCGTCCAGCTGGGAACCGAGGCGGTTCCGCATTGCACGACCCGCGCCCCGACGGCGAGATGCCGCAGCGCCCTGTCGAGGATCGTGCCGCCGACATTGTCGAAATAGACGTCGAGACCCTCGGGCACGGTATCGGACAGCACGGCATCGAGGTCTGCAGTCCTGTAGTTCCACGCCGTCTCGTAGCCGTATTCCCCGGTGCAGAGCGCGACCTTGTCGTCACTGCCGGCCAGGCCGAAGCACCGGCACCCGAGGATGCGGCCGATCTGCCCGACGAGGCTGCCCACGCCCCCCGCCGCGGTGGAGACGAGCATCCTGTCCCCCTTGACCGGGCGGCCGCATTTCGTCAGCGCAAGATAGGCCGTCAGGCCGTTGATGCCGACGAGACCGCCGAACTGGGCGAGCGGGACCGGAAGGTCGGCGCGCAGGATGATGGCTGAAGGCTCCGCGATGGCGAAGTCCTGCCAGCCGAACCAGCCATAGAGATATTCGCCCTCGGCCACCTCATCGCAGCGGCTGGCGTCCACCACCCCGATTGCCAGCGCCCGCATCGGCCCGTCCAGTGCAACGGGCGCGGCGTAGTTCGCCTCGGCCGAGGCCCATCCGCGCTGCGCGGGATCGACCGAGAGATAGAGGTTGCGCACCCGGAACTGTCCCTCGCCCGGCTCGGGAACCGGCGCCTCGGCAAGGGCGAAATCGTCCCGCTGCGGGATGCCGCCCGGACGTCTCATCAGACGGACCTGACGGTTGATGCGCGTTGCCGGGGCAGCGGGAATGTCGGTCGGCGTGGTTCGATCGTTCGGCAAGGGAAACTCTCCTGCGGGGCCATCATCCGCCAGGTTTCATGGCGGATGCGTTTCGATCCGGGGTCTCATCGAAGCAGAAAGAAGCGCGCTTCCGTCCCGGTCAGGACCGCAGGCTGCTCACACGCCCCCGATACCACCCAAGCGTCTGGGGGCGGACCTGCGCCAGCGCCTGCACCAGCATGCCGGTGATCGCCGCCTTCAGCAGGTCGCCGGGAATGAAGACCGCGATCAGCATGAAAGCCTCGGGCAGCGGCTTGTCCGCCACCAGCGACAGGCCAACCGCTCCGCAGACATACAGCACCGCGATTCCGCCGATCACCGCGCCAAGCGCCGCGCGCAATCCGGCCGAGCGCAGGCGGACCTGTTCGACGATCAGCCCGGTCACGAAGGCGGCCGGCATGAAGCCCAGTGCAAAGCCGGTCGTGGGCGCGGCGAAGACGCCCAGTCCGCCCCGGCCGCCCGACAGCAGCGGCAGGCCGAGCGCCACCAGCAGCAGGAAAAGCCCCATCGACGCCGCTCCCGCGCGGGCGCCCAGCACCGCCCCCGCCAGCATGGCGCCCATCGACTGCGCCGAAATCGGCACGCCGAAGCCCAGCGTGATCGGCGGCACCACCCCCAGCGCCGCAACCATTGCGGCGAACAGGGCGATCTGGGCGATATTGCGTTCCATGCGGTCAGTCCTTCACAGTTGATCCGAGCACTCCTCCTCGGGCGCGCAGAGCTTCGC
>NZ_JAHQZU010000099.1 GCF_019061185.1 Paracoccus sp. Z118 | reverse complement strand
GACGCTGCATCATCTGTGCGCCCCGCCGCGATCCGAGCAGGATATAGAGCACCGGGATGGGCGTGACCTGCAACAGCTTGCGCGGATGCCGCGCAACGCAGCCGAGCGCTGCGAGATCGGCCCGAAGTGCCGCGCAATATTCCGTTCGCAGCGCCTCGGCCCTCAAGCGTCCGGGACCGTCCGCGATTGAAAGCGAGGCAAAAGCCTGCAGGTGATCCGACAGGAACAGCGACAAACCCTCGGGTGCCGCGATGTCGCAGGAGGGATAGGCGGCATCGACGCGTTCATGCGCGAGCCGCGTGTCGTCCCGCATTCTGGTTCGGAGGCTGTAGCCCGGGTTCAAGTCGGTCCTTCCGCGAAATATGGCGAAATGCGTGGTGAACGGAGATCACACCCTTGCGACCGGCGTGCTGGTGTCAAGGGTGAGCCGCCGATGATCGCTCATCAGGCGGGGCGGCGGACCGGGCTGTCGCGCAATACCATCAGGAAGCATCTGAACGCTGGCACCATCGAGCCGAGGTTCGCGACGCCTGAGCGGCCGAGCAAGCTCGATCCGTTTGCCGAGAAGCTGGCGGCGTGGCTGAAGACGGAAGCCGGCAAGTCACGCAAGCAGCGCCGGAGCTGAAGCAACTCCATGCCGACCTCGTGGCGCTTGGCTTCACCGGCTCCTGCGGCCGGGTTGCGGCCTTCGCCCGGAAATGGCGGGTGGACCGGCAGCGCGAGCAGCAGACGGCAGGCCGCGGCACCTTCGTTCCGCTGATCTTCTGCCCGGGCGAGGCCTTCCAGTTCGACTGGAGCGAGGATTACGCGGCAGTGTCCCAGCGGTTGGTGTAGGAGGCCGCGCGCGGAGCCCCGGCGTAGCGCAGCGCGCGGCCGGGCGTGACGCTGGCGGCCATCGCCG
>NZ_JAHQZU010000098.1 GCF_019061185.1 Paracoccus sp. Z118 | reverse complement strand
CGGCGATGGCCGCCAGCGTCACGCCCGGCCGCGCGCTGCGCTACGCCGGGGCTCCGCGCGCGGCCTCCTACACCAACCGCTGGGACACTGCCGCGATGGCGCGGGCCAAGGAAGCGGGCCTGTCGCCACAGGAAGTCAACGCCGCGCTGACGCAGGTGAATTGGGGGGCAGACGATGGGGCGGCAAGGGCCGCCGCTGGGGCCGATTTCCGGGCCGCTGGCAGCGCTTGCGGCTTCCCGGCTGGCTCAGCTGGGCAGGGCATGAATGGCGGCCAGCCTACGCTGATAGCTTCCGGCGAGATAGGGCAGGACGCGCCCGAGGGTTCCTCACGCTTTTCCCCTCAAAGCGTCCCCGTTAGTCGGTGAGTGGGCAAACCCCGACAGGCGCGGCAGGTGCACCTTTTTGCCTGCGCGGCGCAGTGACAGCACGGGTGATGCCGGGGCTGACATGGGCAGGAGGGCCGACCCAGCGGCCTTCCTGCCGCTTCATTTAACGTGCAATCGGGGGTGACTTCCGAAGCGATGCAAATTTCTCAGTTAAAGTCAACGGCTTGATGAATTAAATGGCGGAGAGGGTGGGATTCGAACCCACGGAACCCGTGAAGGCTCAACGGTTTTCGAGACCGCCCCGATCGACCACTCCGGCACCTCTCCGCGCTTGGGGTGGTGCGAGGGGGTTTAGAGAGGTGGAAATTGAAGTGCAAGGGGGCTCAGAGAATTTCGCTGGATGGAGATCGCCAGAAGCTGTGGGGGCTTCGGACGCGCGGCACGGGTGCGAGTGGTAGGGTTCATTCTGCCGGCGGGTAGGTCGTCGCGGTCATGCCCCTTGGCGTGGTGTAGGAGCGCCGGCCTTCGGAGAGGTCCGAGCTTGATCAGATTGCCACAGCGGGCAGCCTGATGCCGGGATTGTCGGTGACGCGGGCAAGCGTTTCAAGCGACATGTATCT
>NZ_JAHQZU010000097.1 GCF_019061185.1 Paracoccus sp. Z118 | reverse complement strand
CCCAAGGCCATCCGGGCGGACGAGGTCGCCAATGCTGCGCTCTACGCGCTTGAGGCTGGCGACCATGCGGCTGTTCGCGAGGTCTTCCTGATGCCGCGCTGAAGCGCCCGGCTGGACAGCTCCGCGCGGACGGCGTTTGCTCCGACGATGACGAGGATCGGGCGGGACGCCAGCTTGCGAGGACATCATGCCGCGAAACAGCCTTGAACTGAGATCGACCATCACGGCCGACGGAACGCTGCGGATCAACCTGGAACGCATCTCTGTCGCCGAACCGGGGCAGGGCGAGTTGCTGGTCCGGGTCGAGGCCGCGCCGATCAATCCCTCGGACCTCGGGCTGCTGTTCGGTCCCGCCGACATGGAGACGCTGCGGGCAGAGGGCACCGAGGAAGCGCCGGTCCTGACGGCGAAGGTTCCTCCGCATCTGCTTCCCGCCGTCAGCGCCCGGCTGGACCAGTCAATGGCGGTGGGCAACGAAGCCTCTGGAACCGTGATCGCGGCGGGTCCCGACCTGCAGGAGCTGATCGGCAAGCGCGTCGCCATGATCGGCGGCGCCATGTATGCCGAGCTGCGCCTGATCCGCCGTGATGGGTGCATCGTCCTCCCGGAGGGAGCCACGGCGGCGGAGGGGGCGGCGCTCTTCGTCAACCCGCTCACGGCCCTCGGCTTCGTGGAGACCATGCGGGCCGAGGGCCACAAGGCCATCATCCATGTTCCCGCAGCGTCGAACCTGGGGCAGATGCTGGTGCGGATCTGCAAATCGGACGGCATCGATCTGGTGAACATCGTCCGCAGTCCCGCGCAGGCCGAGCTGCTGCGGGGCATCGGTGCGACCCATGTCGTAGACAGCAGTCAGCCGGACTTCCGGCAGCAGCTGGAGGATGCCATAGCCGAAACCGGCGCGACGCTGGCCTTCGATGCCATCGGGGGCGGCGAGATGACCAGCAGGCTGCTCAACGCCATGGAGGCGGTCGCCGCCCGCGACATGGAAAGCTATGACCGCTATGGGTCGGCCGTCATGAAGCAGGTCTACATCTACGGCG
>NZ_JAHQZU010000096.1 GCF_019061185.1 Paracoccus sp. Z118 | reverse complement strand
ATGCCCACACCATAGACGATGCCCAGTGCGGCACTGATCCACAACGAGGCGGCCGTGGTCAGCCCGTGGACGGAAGGGCCTTCGCGGAAGATCACCCCCGCCCCCAGGAACCCGATCCCGGTCAGGATGCCATGCGCCATTCGGGTCGGATCCGAAACGATCTGCGTGCCGGGGACAAGATCCAAGGTCCACAGTTCCTGCTGCGCGGCGGCGAGGGTCAGCAGCGTCGCGGCCAGGCACACAAGGGCATGCGTCCGCAGCCCGGCGGGCTTGCCCTGCACCTCGCGGTCGATGCCGATCAGCATCCCGGTGATCAGGCTGGCTAGAAGCGGCAGACCTATTTCGGCGGACAGGAACTGGGCAAGATAGTCGGACAAGGCGGGCTCCCTGGCATGGCAGGCGGGCGCTTGTCTTGCCCGCTCGTGTGACGCCGAAGCCTGCACGCTGCCTGATGGTTCCCGCGAGGCCGAGGGTCAGGCCAATTGGCCATCCCTCATCTCGCCCGTTAGTGAAACTCCTCGGTAGGTGCCTGCGACGGTATTGCATGCACAGCTCGTCATCCCGAAGCCTGTCCTCACCGCCTCGGATGCAGGAAGAAGCGGACCATCTCGGCTGACGCGTCGGGGCCGGCGGGGTCGGTGTAGCTTCCCTGCGGGCGGCCGCCGGACCAGGCATGGCCCGCGCCCTCGATCCGCCAGGATTCGACCAACGGCGTGCCATCCGGGGCCTCGATCAGCTCGCGGGACCAGGGACGGCCACCCTCGGACTGGCCCTTCTCGCGCCGCGGGGTGCCATGCAGGGCTGGACCCGCCGCGGCCACCAGCGCCTCGGCGTTCGAGGGATGGACCGTGGCATCGGCGGTGCCGTGGAAGACGATCATGCGGACCGAGCCCCCGCGCGACGTCCGCCCGCCCTGCCCCCGCATCGCGCCGAAGGCCGAGGGCATGTCGTGGGCGATCCCGTGGGGCAGCCCCGAATGGATGCCGACCGCCGCGAACAGCCCCGGCTGGGTCGCCGCCAGTGTCGCAACCATCGCGCCGCCGGCGGACAGACCGGCCGC
>NZ_JAHQZU010000095.1 GCF_019061185.1 Paracoccus sp. Z118 | reverse complement strand
AATGCCGGGCGTGTCGATTACCCAGCCGCCGCCGACAATCGCATGGAGCGAGCGCGATGTGGTCGTGTGTCGACCCTTTGCGTCCGCCTCGCGGAGGCTGCCGGTCAGCTGCGCCTCTTCCGGTGCGTTCGCCGCAAGCGTGTTCAGCAGCGAGGATTTCCCCACCCCCGACGAGCCGACCAGCGCGACCGTCTGACCGCTGACGCACCAAGGCGCCAGCGCCAGCGCCGCATCCGGCGACTTGGCATTCAGCGTCACGACCTCAAGCCCGCGCTGCAGGCCTGCCACCTGGTCCCCGGTAAGGTTTGGCATCGGCCACCTGGTCCGCTTTCGTCAGAACGTTCACCGGCGTCGTGCCGGCTTCATTGCAAGTGCCAGGTAGCGCTCGAGGCGCGCGGCATTCACTGATGGTCTAAGACAGGGGCTGCTGCGGTAGCCATTTTGCGGTAGTTCTTCCCCTTGTGATCTCGACTGTCTGGTGCTCCGACGCGCGCCGCGAGTTTATGGTCGGAACGCGCAAGCACGGAGACGAACCATGAGATATCTTGGCACCCTGATCGCCGCGGCCCTTGCCGCAGCGCTGCTCGCGACGCCGGCGATGTCGGATCCCGGTCACGGCAACGGGAACGGAGGACGAGGCGAGCACGGTCGCGCCGCGCATCATTGCCCGCCGGGGCTTGCCAAGAAGAACCCGCCTTGCGTGCCGCCCGGGCAGGCCCGAAAGGATGACAAGCGTTACTATCCACGTGTGGGCGATGTGCTTCGGGTCGGGGACTACGTGGTTGTCCGAGATCCGCGGCAGCTGAAACTCGAAACCCGCGATGACTGGCGCTATTATCGCGATGGCGACCGGGCCTACCGGGTAGACCGCGACACCCGGAAAGTCCTAGCCGTCATCGAACTGATCAACGCCTTCACGAACTGAGGCAGGCCCGGTGGGCGCCTGCAGCAGGCGTGTTGCGATCCGGGGTGTGATCCCGTGGCGTCTCTCGCGATCCGGCTGGGATCACCCGGCGCCTGGGCCCTGCAAACCCGGCGGAGGAATGGAATCTGCATCGGGATCGCGGCCGTGGGTCCGATCGAGCAGGCGCATGACGGGCGTGACGGTCAGCCCGTGCATGAGGATGGAGATCAGGATCACCA
>NZ_JAHQZU010000094.1 GCF_019061185.1 Paracoccus sp. Z118 | reverse complement strand
GGAACCGCTGAAAAACCTCCTGTCCGCAGCCGGATCTGGTAGGCTTGGGCGTCCCCACGAGGAGCCCTTCTCATGCCGAAACAGCCCGCCATTCCCGGCCTGCGCGATGCGATGAAGAAGAAGGTGACGCGTCGGGAGCAGTTCCTGACGGAGATGGACGCGGTCGTGCCGTGGGGTCGCCTGCTCGGGCTGATCGCGCCGCATTATCCGAAGGCCGGGCCGAAGGGCGGGCGCCCGCCGATGCCGCTGGAGACGATGCTGCGGGTCCATTTTCTCCAGAACTGGTATGCGCTGAGCGATCCGATGGCCGAGGAAACGCTGTATGACAGCGAGGCGATGCGCCGCTTCGCCGGGATCGAGCTGGGCGACGACCGGATCCCGGACGAGACCACCATCCTGAACTTCCGCCACCTGCTGGAGCGGCACGGGCTGGCCGAGGCGATCTTTGCCGAGGTGAACGCGCATCTGACCGACAAGGGCATCACGCTGCGCTCGGGCACGCTGGTTGATGCGACCATCATCGACGCGCCGTCCTCGACGAAGAACAAGGCGCGCGCCCGCGATCCCGAGATGTCGTCGACGAAGAAGGGCAACGACTGGTATTTCGGCATGAAGGCGCATGTCGGGGTGGATGCCGACAGCGGCACGGTGCACAGCCTCGACACGTCGACCGCCAGGCTGCACGACAGCCAGGTTTGGGATGACCTGCTGCATGGCGAGGAGACCTCGGTCTGGGCCGACAAGGCCTATGTCAGCGCCGGGCGCGAGGCAGCCTTCGAAGGGCCCGGCAAGGTCTGGGGTGTAATGCGCAAGGCGCCCAAGGGTGGCCAGCTGCATCCCGACGACAAGCGGATCAACCGCATCATCGCCATGGTGCGCGCGAAGGTCGAGCATCCGTTCCGGGTGATCAAGCGCCAGTTCGGCTACGTGAAGACCCGCTACCGGGGGCTGACCAAGAACCGGGCCCAGCTCTTCACGCTGTTCGCCCTCGGCAACCTGTTCCTGGTCCGAAGGAGGCTGATGGCATGAGGACAGGTCCGTCGGAAATCCGCCAAACCGTCGAAATACTGGCCGGAAATCTGAGAAACCGGCTGCCAGCGGATCGCTTCTCGCCCGTCCGACCGATCAAGCCGCCATCTCGGCGCAGCCGAACGCCTTAATCAGACGTTCC
>NZ_JAHQZU010000093.1 GCF_019061185.1 Paracoccus sp. Z118 | reverse complement strand
CTTGACGAGGCCTCGATGGCCGGAGAGGGCGTCACGTTCTACCTGGCCAATGGTGCGACGCTCAGCCTCAACGGCAACGGCAATTTCAGGATACAGGCCCCGACAACCGGCCCCTATGCCGGCATCCTGTTCTTCGGCAGCCGAAGCGACAGCGGCCTCGACCACAAGATTCTCGGCAACTCGTCGCTCGGCTCGACGACCCAAGGCGCGATCTATTTCCCGACCTCCACCGTCCGCTTCCAGGGCAACTCCAACATGACGAACGGCTGCACGCAGATCATTGGCCACACCGTCGAATTTACCGGAAACTCGACATTGCGGTCGAACTGCGACACCAACAACGTCCGGGAAATCGAAACAAACGTCATCGTCAGCTTGGTTGAGTAGGTATCCCATTCCGGATGATCACATAGACGCTCGCCGGACTGCCTTGGCATCTCGGAACAGACGGTTTGGAAATGGCGAAAGCGCGACAGCGTCCATGACCGCAGCCACACGCCGCACCGGCTGCAGACAGTGTTGACGCCGGCGCAGGAGGCGGTCACGCTGCGCAAGTCCTTGCTGCTGCCGCTCGACGATCTGCTCTCGGTGGTGCGGAAGTTCCTCAATCCGAACGTCTCGCGCTCCGGCCTCGACCGCTGCCTGCGTCGCCACGGGGCGGGCAACCTGCGCGAGCTGAATCGGCCGCTTGCAGCCCTTCAGCAAGTCGTCCAGCAGCTCGTTGGAAATCGTCATCGTCTTTGCTCCTTGAGCTGGCTCGGGAGATCTGAACAAGGGCGTTGAGTGGATCATCCGCGCGACATCGGCATGATGCCGAGGAGCGAGGAGAAACCATGACCAGACGACCGCGCCGGAACCACAGCCCGGCCTTCAAGGCGAAGGTGGCGCTGGCTGCCATAAGGGGCGAGAAGACTCTGGCCGAACTGGCCGAGCAGTTTGACGTGCATCCGAACCAGATCACGCAGTGGCGGTCGCAGCTTCTGGACGGCGCCTCCGGCGTTTTCGGCGCTGTCGCCCCCGCCGAGGCGGCTCCGGTGGTGGATGTGAAGAGTTTGCATGCGAAGATCGGCGAGCTGACGCTCGAGAACGATTTTTTGTCCGGCGCGCTCGGCAAGGCAGGTCTGCTGCCGAGCGCAGGACGATGATCGACCGCGACCATGGGCTGAGCGTCAGTCGCCAGGCGAA
>NZ_JAHQZU010000092.1 GCF_019061185.1 Paracoccus sp. Z118 | reverse complement strand
CTAACGGTTTGTGATGTTGCATGGCTTGTTTCCTGTTTATGAACCGGCGCTTGCCGGTGCTTGGATGATTGAAGAATAGGGTGTCCGCGGATGCCGGGGAATTGGCGAACCCGGCAAGGTTGACTTGCACCGATGCACAGGGACGCGGGGCTCGTCCGCCCTGACCGGCGCGCCGAACAGGTGCCCTGTCGCCAGCGACCGGATGCCCTCCGCCTCACGCAGGAGGAACACCGCATCGAGGCCGAGGCGGCAGGCCAATGCGGCGCCCTCCACCTCGCCCAGCACCATCAGGGCGCTCGCCCAGGCGTCGGCCGCGGCACAAGTTCGTGCGACGACGGTGACGGAGGCGGGCGGGTCGAGCAAAGGTGCGCCGCGACGCGGGTCCATCGTATGCGACAGATATCCGCCCCCCGCGCGGATCCGGTGCCGGTAATCGCCCGAGGTCGCCACCGCCGCATCCTGCAGCGCCAGCAGCGAATGCGTCGCGCGGCGGTGCGGATCGGGCGTTTCGACGGCCACGGCCCACGCCTGCCCGTCCGGCCGCGAGCCAAAAGCGCGCATCTCGCCGTCGATGCCGACCAAGGCCGAGTCGATGCGGGCGCCGCGCAGGTTCTCGGCGAGCCGGTCCACGCCGTAGCCTTTGGCGATGCCGTTCAGATCGAGCGTCGCCGGCGCGGCTTTCCGTGCGCGGCAGGCGGCGGCATCGAGTTCCAGCAACTCGTGCGCGGGGCGGCGGGGAACGGAAAGCGTCTGCCGGATGCGGTCCGCGTCGGCGGGTGCCGGGCCGAAACCCCAAGCCCCCACCGCGTCGCCCATGCCGATGTCGAAGGCCCCGCCCGAGGCGCGTCCGACCTGCAGTCCCAAGCGCAGCACGGCCATGAGATGCGCGGGCACGGGCACCCACTCGCCTACCGGTGCCGCGTTCAAGCGCATCAGGTCGCTGTCGGGCCGCCAGGTGGACATCTGCGCGTCCACCTCGTCCACCGCCGCCTGCAGCGCGTGCTGCACGGGGGCCGGGTCCATGCCACCCGCGAAGAACACGGCCGACCAGCGGGTGCCCATCGTGGGGCCGTTCAGCGCATGGCGCGTCAGGTCAGTAGATGTCTTCGACATAGCGCCCCTCGGCTTTCAGCAGCGCGGGCGTCAGCCCCGCAGGAAGGAGGATATCGGCCAGCGCAGCGCTGACGCCCGCGGCCATT
>NZ_JAHQZU010000091.1 GCF_019061185.1 Paracoccus sp. Z118 | reverse complement strand
GCGGCCCCTGCCGGACAACGATGATCGTGGATCGGGGGCGAGGGCCGGATCGGTCCCGGAGGATCGTTTTCCTTACGGGTCGGCGCCCTCGAGCAGCGGCGCCTCCCGCGCCAGCGCCTCGGCCATGAAGTCGAGGAAGGCGCGGATGCGCGCGGTGCGGCGCAGGTCCTCGTGGGTCAGCAGCCACAGATCGAGGGTGAAGCTCTCGGGCAGCGGCGCGACCCGCGTGAGGTCGGGCTCGAGGTCCGCAACGCCGCACGGCAGGGTGGCGAGGCCGATGCCGGCCCTGGCGGCGGCGATGGCGGCAGCGACCGAGTTGACGCGGAACGCGGGACGGACGCCGGGCAGGAACTCGGCGAAGGCGCGCACGAGCGGCGCGTGCTCGGCGTCGAAGCCGATCCACGGCTGCTCGGCCAGCGGCGCCGTCGCCTCGGCCGCGGCCGCTCCATAGACTGCGAAGGCCAGCCGCCCCACCCGGCGGCCGACGAGCGTTTCGGGCGGTTGGTTGCCGACCCGCAGCGCCACATCGGCCTCGCGCCGGGTCAGGTTCAGCGTGGCATTGCCGACGGTCAGTTCAATCTCGATGCCGGGATAGGCACGGCGAAAGGCCAGCAGATGCCGCGGCAGAAGGCCCTGCGCCAGCATGTCCACGGTGGTGATCCGAACGATGCCGCTCAGCCGCAGGTCCTGTCCCGTGACCTTGCGGTCGAGGGCGGCGATCTCCTCCTCGACCCGCAGGGCGCTCTCCTGCATCGCCTCGCCCGCCGCAGTCAGGGCGTAGCCGTTCGGCAGCCGGTCGAAGAGGCGCACGCCAAGGGTCTCCTCGAAGGCGCCGATCCGCCGGAAGACGGTCGAATGGTTCACGCCGATCTCCCGCGCGGCCCCGGACAGCGTGCCCGCGCGCGCTACCGCCAGAAACAGGCGCAGGTCGTCCCAGTTGTCGATCCGTGCATCCATACAAGGCTGCCTTTCGGATTTCGCGGATCGCTCCGCCGTGACATGCAACATAGCTGGTAGTTGACGCAATGGCCAAGGCAGCGGCTGTGCGTTCCTGCAAGGGCAGCTTTCGGGTTTCCCCAATCGCACCTCGGACGAAAGTCATAGGTCATTGGCTGAAGGCAGGGACGAGCCCCGCCGAATGTCGAAAGGAAACGACCATGACCCAGAAAACCATCCTCCGCAGCGACGAGCTTTCCTGCCCCTCCTGCGTGCCGAAGATCGAGAAGGCCCTCCGCGGCCTCCCCGG
>NZ_JAHQZU010000090.1 GCF_019061185.1 Paracoccus sp. Z118 | reverse complement strand
AGCTTGCCATGTCCTCTGGGGCGTCCCTGGGGCAATGGTTCGGCATGTCCTTTCGTCCTGACTGCCCGTGCCCAACGCGCTCCGGTCGCTGGCGAGAGCTTCAGCCGCAACGCCGCCGCCCGACCGCTCAGACCCTCCTCGATGTAGCGCTGGAACCGAACGCGAAGTGCCGATGGCAATGGCGCCGACATGATCCGTCCTCCCAAACGGAAGGGAATCACGATCAGCACCGCGACGGAACCCAAAGCGATTCAGGGTTCAACCGAAATGCTTTAGGCTGCTTGTCGAAGGCTCCGACAAGCGTCCCGAGTGCGACCCCCGCCGAAAGCGCCGTTTTCGCGTTCCCGCGTCCGATGGACAGGCAAGCCATGTTCACGCCATCCGCAAGGGCACCGTTCACGAATTGTTCCTGAAATCGCGCGAGGCGGAGCGGTTCACCGGCCTTCGGTCCTTCGGGAATGCGGAGTGAGGTCAGGAACTCAATGGCCCGGCTGGCCGTCGTCTTGTTCCTTTCCCAAGGGGGTTCCAGACCTGAAACTTCAATCGCGCGCATTGTGCTGCGCCCCGGAACGGTAAGCGCGAGGAGATACTCCACCCCCTCGGGCCAGCCCCCCCTTAAACTTCAACGGCATTGGCTCCAATTTGATCTTCATTCCGCTCATTCCTCGCCCCATCGACCTTGATGGCGTGGATGCCCCCTCCCGAGGGCATCGCGGTGACGCAAGATCAGCGCCTGCGGTGTATCGATGATCGGGCTGTCGGTTGCCTTGCCGTCGATCAGCCGGTGCAGGATGTTGAGCACATGGTCCTGGTCGCCACCCCATCGGACATAGCCCAGTTCGACTGCTGCCAGCACCGCCTGCTCGTCATGCTGCAGGACCAGGGCGAGGATATCGACCATCTCCCGATCTCCGCCGGGTCGTCGCAGCATCTGGTCCTGCGACCGCCTGGAGCCTGACGGCAGCTCCACAAAGGGGGCACCGTTCCGCAGCGCTCCAGGCTTGCGCTGGATCACCGTCAGGTAATGGCGCCAGTCATGGATCGTGCGGGGCGGCAGATGGGTCATGCCCCTTGGCGTGGTGTAGGAGCGCCGGCCCTCGGAGAGGTCCGAGCTTGATCAGATCGCTACAGCGGGCAGCCTGATGCCGGGATTGTCGGTGACGCGGGCGAGCGTTTCAAGCGACATGTATCTCCGCGCGACCGTCCACTCGTCGTTGGTCTCGAGCATCAGCGCGCCGACAAGCCGGACGATGGCGCCGTCGTT
>NZ_JAHQZU010000008.1 GCF_019061185.1 Paracoccus sp. Z118 | reverse complement strand
CTGAGAAACCGGCTGCCAGCGGATCGCTTCTCGCCCGTCCGACCGATCAAGCCGCCATCTCGGCGCAGCCGAACGCCTTAATCAGACGTTCCTTAAGGCGCTTCTCTTCGATATCGCGAAGTTTACGGTGAAGGTAGGGTCGATGGTCGTAGCCGTCGGTCGCCGGATCGTTGCCTTGGCTGTTTGGCTGACAGAAAATACGCCAAACATTCTTCTCGGGGTTGGTGTTGCGCTTGCGCTCAGCACTCTACTTGGGGCTGTTCCGATTCTGGGTGCCGTATTAAACGTCTTTCTCTCAAAACTTCTGCTGCTAATTGGGTTCACCGCAGGGGCGATTGAAGACATCCGCATGCACGCCATGAAGGATGCATTGGACAGGGTTGCAGCACGTTTTGCGCCTCTCAAGGACGGGCTTGCGGCATGAGCAGCCTGACAAATGAAGAGCAGATCAGCAGCTTCGACAGCGTCCGCCGAGTGGTGTCCAACGACATCAGGTTCAAGGCGCGCCTTGGTATTGGAGAGGATGCATATAAATCCCTGAAACTTGGTAATAGTGCAGCAGATCTATGGGATATTGGCGGTGCCGCTGGCACTGGTGCTGCGATTGCTCAGTCACAAATGGTTGCGGGCTCTTTTTTCGTGAAGACCGGGCTGCTTTCATCACTGGGAATTGTATCTGCAGCCACGCCCGTAGGTTGGGTAGTCGCAGCAGCGGTCGCGACAGGGGGAGCGTATTACGGGGTTTCGCGTTTGTTTAGAAGCTATGCGGGATCTCGCGTCGACGTGGTCCCCAATTTCCTGAACACTCCTCTTGATGTGCTCGGAGCATCGTTGCTCGACTTGATCGGCTCGCTCGCGATCAAGGTTGCGATAATCGATGGGAAAATCGAGATTTCCGAGAGGCGGGTGATCGAAGACTATTTCATTCAAAACTGGGGATACGATTCGGAGTATGTCGTTCATGCGCTCGATGTGCTTGAGCAGAACGCCGACAAGGCCAAGCTCACCGACATGACGTCTGCCTTGGCCGACTTTGTTCGGGCCAACCCCGACTGCAAGTTCAAGGCGATCCAGTCAGAGGTCAAGCTGATGCTACATGAGATCGCATCAGCTGACGGGAAGCTCGACGAGCGCGAGGAAATGGCAATCGAACGGATCGTCAGCTCTTTAGAACAGCAGAACTCTCTCGCTGCGTCCCTGTCAAGGACAACGGCAGGTGCGGTTTCCTCGGCCTCTTCCGCCGCTGGCTGGCTGGGTGGTAAGCTCAAGGGAAGCCGCAGCAGTAGCTGAGGCACGGACGTCGAGCCAATCAAAAAAGGCGGGGCCTTGGCCCCGCCTTCGAGCTTCACCGCGCAAACTTCTTGTACTTCACCCGCTTCGGCTCGATGCTGTCCGGCCCAAGCCGGCGCACCTTGTCCGCTTCGTACTGCTCGAAGTTCCCCTCGAACCACTCCACATGCGCGTCGCCTTCAAACGCGAGGATATGCGTGCACAACCGGTCCAGGAAGAAGCGGTCGTGCGAGATGATGACGGCGCAGCCGGCGAAGTCCTCCAGCGCGGCTTCCAGCGCCTGCAGGGTTTCCACGTCAAGGTCGTTCGTCGGTTCGTCCAGCAGCAGGACGTTGCCGCCCGATTTCAGCAGCTTCGCCATGTGGACGCGGTTGCGTTCGCCGCCTGACAGCAGGCCCACCTTCTTCTGCTGGTCGCCGCCCTTGAAATTGAACGCCCCGGCATAGGCGCGGCTGTTCATCTGCGCGTCGCCCAGATCGATCACCTCGGCCCCGCCGGAAATTTCCTCCCAGACGGTCTTTTCGGGGTTCAGCGCATCGCGGGACTGGTCCACGTAGGACAGCTCCACCGTGTCGCCGAAGGTGATCTCGCCCGCGTCGGGTTTCTCCTGCCCGGTCAGCATGCGGAACAGTGTCGATTTGCCGGCGCCGTTCGGGCCGATCACACCGACGATGCCGCCCGGCGGCAGGGCGAAGTCCAGCCCTTCGATCAGCAGCTTGTCGCCAAAGGCCTTGGTCAGCCCCGTCACCTCGATCACCTTGCCACCCAGCCGAGGGCCGTTCGGGACGATGATCTGGGCGCTGCCGACCTTTTCGCGCTCGGATTTTGACGCCATTTCATTGTAGGCGTTGATCCGGGCCTTCTGCTTGGCCTGCCGCGCCTTGGCGCCGGCGCGGATCCATTCCAGTTCGCGTTCCAGCGATTTCTGCTTGGCCTTGTCCTCGCGCGCTTCCTGTTCCAGCCGCTTGGCCTTCTGTTCCAGCCAGGCGGAGTAATTGCCCTCGTAAGGAATCCCCCGCCCGCGATCCAGTTCCAGAATCCAGCTCGTGATGTCGTCGAGGAAATAGCGGTCGTGCGTCACCACCAGGATCGTGCCGGGATATTCGATCAGGTGCTTCTGCAGCCAGGCGATGGTTTCCGCGTCGAGATGGTTGGTCGGCTCGTCCAGCAGCAGCATGTCGGGCGCTTCCAGCAGCAGCTTGCACAGCGCGACGCGGCGGCGTTCGCCGCCTGACAGCGTTTCCACGTCGGCATCGTCGGGCGGGCAGCGCAGCGCCTCCATCGCGACATCCACCTGCGAATCCAGATCCCATAGGTTCTCGGCGTCGATCTCGTCCTGAAGCTTCGCCATCTCGTCGGCGGTTTCGTCCGAGTAGTTCATCGCCAGTTCGTTATAGCGGTCCAGCTTGGCCTGCTTGGCCTTGACCCCTTCCATGACGTTGCCGCGCACGTTCAGCGCCGGGTCGAGCTGCGGCTCCTGCGACAGATAGCCGACGGTCGCGCCCTTGGCGGCCCAGGCCTCGCCGGAGAAGTCCTTGTCGATGCCGGCCATGATCCGCAGCAGGGTCGATTTCCCGGCGCCGTTGACGCCGACGACGCCGATCTTGACGCCGGGCAGGAAGTTCAGGCGGATGTTTTCAAAGGTCTTCTTGCCGCCCGGATAGGTCTTGGACACGCCGTCCATGTGATAGACATACTGATACGAGGCCATGAGCCGCTCCTGTTCGCTTGTTGGAGGGGTATCTAGGCCATCGGCGGGCCAAGTTGAAGCGGCGCCACGCGGGACGCGGCGCCGCGCAGCGCCTTAATCGGTCAGGTCGCGGTCGAGGAAGGCGCGGATCTGCTCGCCTGCCTGGGCGATGTTCAGGACCCCGTCTAGATGGCCGCGTGTGCCCTCGATCTCGACCACCTCGACGGGCGTTCCGTCCGAGCGGATGATGCTGGCGGCTTCGCGCACCGCGTTGCCGGGGAACACCAGATCCTCGTCGGTGTGGATGATCATGGTCGGCACGTCGATGGCCAGCAGGCCGTCGAACGGGTTGTCGCCGCCTCCGGCGACGAAAAGCTGGTTAGCCTTGATGAGATACAGAAGGTGGTTTGCGTCCGAGGTCGCGGCCCGCGCCGCGCCGCCATCGTTCAGCGTCTTCACCACGGCGAACTCGTTGTCGAAGCTGGCGGCGGGGTCTGCCCCTTCCTCGGCCCACTCGCGGCCGAAGGTGCCGTTGGTCCATTCCGCCGAATTGGCGTGCAGCGTCACGATCTTCAGCGCCTGCGCGAGGCCGTCGTCGGGCGCGGTGCCGCCGTAATAGTCGCCGCCGTTCCAGTTCGGGTCCAGCCGCACCGGCGCGCCCCAGATATCCAGCCAGGCGATCAGGTCCGCATCGGCCCAGCCCGAGGCGATCACGGGGATCACCCGCTCCAGCCGGTCGGGATAGCGGGCCGCCCAGTCATAGGCCTGAAGCCCGCCCATCGACGGGCCCATGACAACGTGCCATTTCTGGATGCCGAGTTGGTCCATCAGCCCCTTCTGCGTTTCCACGAAATCGCCGATGGTGACGATCGGGAAATCCATTCCCCACGGCTCGCCCGTCGCTGGGTTGATGCTGGCCGGGCCGGTGGTGATGACCGTCTCGCTATTCGCGCCGAGATTCACCGGCGTATCGGCGGACACGACGAAGTATCCGTCGGTGTCGATCGGCTTGCCGGGGCCGATGATCGCGTCCCAATAGCCCGGCGCGGCATCATCCTCGGCGTATTTCCCGGCTGCATGGGAATTGCCGGAAAAGAAATGCGTGATGAGGATGGCGTTGTCTCTGGCCTCGTTCAGCGTGCCGTAGGTCTCGTATCCCAACGTCATTTCCGGGATCGTCTGCCCGCCCTCGGTGACGAAATCCGTCAGCGTGAATTGCTGCTTCTCGACGATCTCGTCCAGCGCGAATGCAGGCCCCGCCAGCCCGGCCAAGGCGCCCGCAAGTATCAGTTTATGCATGGATCGCTCCCTCTCTCCCTGCGCGGGAGTAAACCGGGGCACCCTTCACCTGTCCAGCGCGGCGAGCGTCCTCAGCGGATCTGCGCGGCGAAATCGCGGCCGAACTGCGTCTCGATGAAGGCGAACTGATGTTCCATCTTCGCCCGCAGCGCCGCGCGGGCCTCGTCGGGCACCGACAGCGCCGAGGTCGAGGCGAAGACCTTGTGGCCGAGGTTGCGGTAGTCGTGCGCCGCAAGGTCGAAGAAGCCTTCGATCTGCCGCATCACGCCCAGCGGATCGGTGGCGATGCGGCCGAAGGGGATGCAGAGCAGCCGGTCGGGGCCGAAGCGGGCGTTCCAGCGCGGCACAAAGGTCGCATAATCGCCGCGGTCGAGCAGCACCGGGTTCTCGATCTCGGTCATCCACTCGTCCAGCGTCGCCGGTTTGCGGCCCGCGCGGGTCAGGTTCATCTTCAGTTGGCTGACGGCGCGGTCCACCGGATGGCGGATCAGATAGACGAACCTAGCTTTCGGCAGGAATTTCGCGACGAAATCCACCCCCTCGTCGGGCAGGGTCGAGTATTCCGGCGTCACGTCCAGCGGCTTCGCACCGTCCGGTGTGGGGGCGAAGACCTGCTTGTACCAGTGATTGGTGAACATCTCGCCCTTCGTGATCCGGTCGAGATAATCAGCGAGCGCCGCCGGCATCTGTTCGCCCTTCGCCTCGTAGCGTTTGGCGATGTTCTGCTTGCCGCGCCGGAAATGCCACGGCAGCCATTTGCGGTGTTCCGGCACGAAGCGGTGGTTGAAGAACTGCACCTCCTTGAAGGGCGGCGACCAGACCTGCGGGTGCTGGGCGAGCATCTGGCTGAGCCAGGTCGTCCCCGCCTTCTGCGCCCCGATGCCGATCAGGTCGGGCTTGCGGGGCTTGCCATCGGGGTTCCAGCCCGCCGTCACACCGTTCCCCAGAGGTCGTATTCGGACGCCTCGTCCACCGTCACCTCGACGATATCGCCGGGCGACAGCGCCTCGAAGCCCTCGTCGATGAACAGGTTGCCGTCGATCTCCGGCGCGTCGGCCCTGGTGCGGCAGGTCGCGCCGTCCTTGTCCACGCTGTCGACGATCACTTGCTGGCGCGTCCCGACCTTCGCGGCCAGCTTCGCGGCGGAGATCGCCTGCGCCTTTTCCATGAAGCGGTTCCAGCGGTCCTGCTTCACCGCGTCCGGCACATGATCCGGCAGATCGTTGGCGCGGGCGCCACGCACGTTTTCATACTGGAAGCAGCCGACGCGATCCAGCTGCGCCTCGTCCAACCAGTCGAGCAGATACTGGAACTCCGCCTCGGTCTCGCCGGGATAGCCGACGATGAAGGTCGAGCGCAGGGTGATGTCCGCGCAGGCCGCGCGCCAGGCCGCGATCTCGTCCAACGTCCGGGCCGACGCCGCGGGACGGGCCATGCGCTTCAGCACGTCCGGGTGGGCATGCTGGAAGGGAATGTCGAGATACGGCAGCACCAGCCCATCCGCCATCAGCGGGATCAGGTCGCGCACATGCGGATAGGGATAGACGTAATGCAGCCGCACCCACGCCCCCAAGGACCCGAGATCACGGGCGAGGTCGGTGATATGCGCGCGGTGGCCGCCTTCCGTGGCGAACTTGCGGTCCACCCCGTAAGCCGAGGTATCCTGCGAGATTACCAGCAGCTCGCGCACCCCTGCCTCAACCAGCTTTTCGGCCTCGCGCATGACCGCATGAGCGGGGCGGCTGACCAGCTTGCCGCGCATGTCGGGGATGATGCAGAACTTGCAGGCGTGATTGCAGCCTTCGGAGATCTTCAGATAGGCGTAGTGGCGCGGCGTCAGCCGCACGGACGACGCGGGCAGCAGGTCCACGAACGGATCGGGCGAGGGCGGCACCGCCGAATGGACGGCGTCCAGCACCTGCTCGTATTGATGCGGGCCGGTCACGGCCAGCACGCGGGGATGGGCGCCGGTGATGTAGTCGGGCTCGGCACCGAGACAGCCGGTCACGATCACCCGGCCATTCTCGACCAGCGCCTCGCCGATCGCGTCCAGGCTTTCCGCCTTGGCGCTGTCGAGGAAGCCGCAGGTGTTCACGATCACGGCATCCGCGCCCTGATAGTCGGGGCTGATCGCGTAACCCTCGGCCCGCAGGCGGGTCAGGATTCGCTCGCTGTCCACCAGCGCCTTGGGGCAGCCGAGGCTGACCATGCCGATGGTCGGCTGGCCCTCGCGCGGGCGATCGACGGGAATGGCGGCGCGGGCGAGGTCCGGGCGCAGGATCGGGGGGTTCTGGGTCATGGGCGCGCATATAGCGTGCGCGAGCGCCCGCGCAAAGCGCCTGCTCGCCAGATCGTGCGTTGCATCGGGCGGACGGCGCGTCAATGTCGCGCCATGTCTCGGATTGCCCTTCCCCGCCACCGCTTTGTGCCGCGCATCCTCGCGGCTGCCGCCCTGACGCTTGCCGGCTGTGTCGCCGCCGGACCCACCGCGGGACCGGCGCAGGCGCAAGGCCGGGGCGAGCCCATCGTCCTGATGAACAACAAGGGCGGCAACGTGCTGCAGGCGATCTCGCGCCGCGAGGATCTGGCGCGGTCGGGGCGGCCGGTCGAGGTGCGGGGCTACTGCCGCTCGGCCTGCACGATCTACATCACGCTGCCGAACGCCTGCCTGGGGCCGGGCGCGACGGTGGGGTTTCACGCCCCGCGCATCCCCGGCACGACGATCGTGCCGCCGATCGTGGACCAGTTGATGGCGCAGTATTACCGGGGCGGCATCCTGCGGAAATGGCAGAACGAATGGCGCCATTCGCTGGAGATGAGCAAGATCTCGGCCGCCGAATACAAGCGGCTCGACCCCGAGGTCCGCATCTGCAAATAAGCGTCAGCGCGGCGGCAGCGACAGCCCCGCATCGCCCATCAGCCGGTCCGACGCATCTTCCACCAGCGGCTCGACGTTGGGCAGCAGCTCGGCGGGCGGCTGGCCGGGGGGAATGGGGTCGAGGAACTCGATGACCGCGACACCGGGGCGGACGCGCAGCCCGTCCCTGGGCCAGAACATGCCGGCATTGGTTGCGACCGGCTGACAGGGCAGGCCGGAAGCCGCATACAGCGTGACCACCCCCGCCTTCCACGGCCGCCGCTCGCCGGGTTTCGTGCGGGTGCCCTCGGGATAGATGATGAGCTGGCCGAGCCCGCGCCGCATCGCCTTCTGCACCGCCGCCACCATCGCCGCCCGCGCCGCCGGGCCGCGGGCGCGGTCGATTGGAACCGAGCCGACCTCGCGCGCGAACCAGCCCATGATCGGCACGCGCATGATCTCCTTCTTCATGATGAAGGCGCGCTGCGGGCAAGCCTGCGCGATGGCGAGGATGTCGAGGAAGCTCTGATGCTTGGCCGCCACGATGCAGTCGGAAACCGGCGGCGTGCCGCGCACCTCGACCCGGACCCCGTAATGCCAGCGCGCGGCGCGGAGCATGTAGCCGATCCACACCTCGGACACGCGCAGCGCACCCGTCCGCCCCTGCCGCATGGCCTTGGGCAGGCCCCAAAGACCGATGACCAGCGTCGCGAGACCCACATGAACGTAATAGCTGGCCGCGCGCAGCCACCACAGCGCCGGCAGCGGCCCCGGCTGATAACCCGGTCGCGTCATCGCACCTCGCGCAGCATCCGCAGCGCGGCGCGGCGGGTGGCGAGGAAGCCGACCGCCCCGGCGACCGGCGGGATCAACAGCGGCAGCAGCCAGCCCCAGCCTTGAAAGCCCAGCCCGGTCAGGAACCCGCCCGCAGCGTTCAGGTCGGGCAGCGCGGCGATGGCGAGCATCCCCAGCGCCGTGCCCCCCGCCGCCCCCAGCGCGGCCCGACGGGTGAAGCGGCGCACGAAGGCGGTGGCGATGGTGATGTCGCGCGCCCCGATCAGCCGCAGGACGTGGATCACCTGCCCGTTCGCCGCCAGCGCGGCGGTCGCCGCCAGCGTGATCATCGCCGTGGAGACCGCGCCGATCAGCACCAGCGACAGCCACCCCAGCACCCGCAGCCGGCTCGCCGCCGACACCAGCGGCTTGCGCCAGGCGGTATGGTCGTCCAGCACCGCGCCCGGCGCCTCGGCCTCCAGCCGCAGCTGCACGGCCTCGTGGTCGAAGCCGGACCGGGCCATCTCGACCTCGACCAGCCGCGGCACCGGCAGCGCGTCAACGGGCATGTCGGGGCCGAACCACGGAGCGAGCAGCGCCTCGACCTCCTCGGCCGGCAGGGCGCGGGCGGTTTCGACGCCCGGCGTCGTCCGCAGCACCTCCAGCACGGCGTTCGTGCGGGCGTCGAGCGCCTCGGCCGGGGCGGTCACGCGGATCGTCGCGGTCTGCGCCAGCCCCTCGGCCCAGCGGTCGGCCAGCCGCCCCGTCGCCAGCGCCAGCGCCAGCGCGAAGACCGCCAGAAACGCCATCACCCCGGCGCTGAAGACCGTCAGCCGCGCGGTATGGCCAGTCGGCGGCACCACCCGGTCGGCGATCCCGCCCTCGCGCCGGGTCATGCCGCGCCACAGCGTCGCCGTGCTGACGCCCTTGATCCCGCCCGCCGGCACCCGGAAACCCTGAACCCGCCGCCCCAGCTTCACAGGTCGGCCCCCGCCTGCTGGAGCCGTCCGCCCGCGATCCGCAGCACCCGCGCCTGCACGTGGCTTTTCGCCGCGCGGACCAGATTGAGGTCGTGGGTCGCCAGCAGCACCGTCTTGCCCGAATGGTTCAGCTCCACCAGCAGTTGCAGAAGCCGCATCGACATGTCCCAGTCCAGATTGCCCGTCGGCTCGTCCGCAAGGATCACGTCCGGCGACAGGATCACCGCCCGCGCCAGCGCCGCACGCTGCCGCTCTCCGCCCGACAGTGACGGCGGCAGGGCGCGCGACTGCGGCGTCAGCTGCACCCAGGACAGCAGGTCGCGGATCGCCTGCATGTCGATCGGCTGGGCCGAAACGGTCAGCGGCAGGGCGACATTCTCGGCCACGGGCAGATGGTTGAGGAATTGCGTATCCTGATGCACGACCCCCACCCGCCGCCGCAACGCGGCAATGCCGTCGCGGTCCAGCCCCGCGACGTTCTGCCCGAAGGCGGTCACGGTCCCCGAACTCGGCAGCAGATCGGCATAGCAGAGGCGCAGCACCGTCGTCTTGCCCGAGCCGGACGGCCCGGTCAGGAAATGGAACGACCCCGGCGGCAGGCTCAGCGACAGGCCGCGGAACAGTTCGGTCCCGCCCCCATAGCCGAAGGTGACGTCCTGCATGTCGATCAACGGGTCCTCCTTCCGGCCCGGCGGGCGGTGTTCGCGCCCCGCTTCGCGCGGAGCCTTGCGGGCGCCACGCTTGGCGACCGGACGGGGCGTTGATAGAACGTCCCCGCGGCGAATGCCAGAAACAGGCGGGTCGGAATTGCCTGCGTCCGCGCGGGACACGAGGGGAAGGAACGGAACGTCATGCGGCTGACCTGCCCGCGCTGCGGCGCGCAATACGAGATCGACGGCTCGGCCATCCCGGCCGCCGGGCGGGCGGTGGAATGCTCGGCCTGCGGGCATGTCTGGCACCACGCGCCCGCGGCGCAGGGCGGAGGTGCAGCGCGGCCCGCGCAAGCCGCGGCGCGCGGGGGCGAGCCCCCTGCGAGCGCCCCCGAACCCTTCGTCGCATCCGAGCGGCCGCAGCTTCACCGCCGGCTCGACGAATCGGTGCTGTCGGTCCTGCGCGAGGAAGCCGCGCGCGAGATCGAGGCGCGGCGGCGCGACGTCGCACCGGACGCGGAGCAGGACGATCCCGATTACTCGCCCCCGCCGCTGCCCGCGCCGGGCACCGACCCGGCGACCGATGCCGCAACCGACATCGTCCCGCCTGGAGGGACGCCCGAGGAGCAGCTCTGGCCCGCCACGACCCTGACCCACGCCGCGCCGCCCGCCTCGGCCAACATCCTCGCCAGGCGGCTCGAAGCCGAGCTGGAGGCGGAGCCCGCCGAGGATGGGCAGTCCGAGGAAACCGCGCGCGAGCCTGCGCGTCCGCTTTCGCCGGGTCCGGCCGGGCTCCCGAATCCGCCCCCCGCCAGCGCGCCGCCTCAGGTGGACGAGGTCGGGCCGCCCGCCGACACCATCACCGCTCCGGCGGATCCGTTCCCGACACAACGCCCGCCGATGATCGCCCGCGTGGTCTCGGCCCATGCGCCGGTGCCGAATGCCGGCCCGTCCGCCGCGTCCCCGCAGACCGGACCGGTCTCTGCTCAGCCGCAGCACACGCCCAAGGGACGGCACAGCGGCTATGCCGCGGGCTTCGGCCTCGCGGTCATGGCGGCGCTGATCCTGCTGGCCCTTTACGCGCTCGCGCCCCGTGTCGCGGACCAAGGCGAACTCGGCGCGCGGCTCATGGACTATCGCGCCGAAGCCGACCGGGGCCGCGCCTGGCTGGCGGGCCGGGCCGACGCGCTGGTGTCGGGGATGCGCGAGTGAGCCGCGCCGACGGAGATCGGCGGAGCTGAGCCGCGTCGCGCGGGCATCGACCGATACCACCGTGATGGTGCGGCCGATCCTGCGCTGATGGGGGCGGGCGTGTGGCGCAAGGCACGCCGCGGCACCAAGGCGTGGCGGGCCTCGCTCGAGTCAAGCGGATGAGCGAGCGATGGGTCGCCACGCGAACGGCATTGCTGCCCGATTCCGGCACTGCCCCACACAGACCCGCGATACGTCCCGTTGCCGCCAGCACGGCGCCGAGTCAGAACCGATCCAGCAGCCGTCCCAGATAATCGCGCTCCTCGCGCGGGCGGTCCGCCTCGCCGGTCCTGCGCCGGATTTCGTCCTGCAGATCGCGGGCGCGCTGGTTCGGGTCGCCCCCTTCGGCGAGCGGATCGCCGGTGGTGATGGTGCCGCCCTGCCCGCCCATGTCGCGGCCCAGCGGATCGGTCGGCGGCAGGCCGGGGCGCGACGTGCCGTCGCCGCCCCCCTGCCGCGCGCTGCCCTCGGCCGCCGGCGTCTGCCCGTCTGCCCCCTGCTGCTGCGCCCCCTGCTCGCCGGACTGGCTGCGCCCCAGGTCCGACAGCGCCCGCATCCCCTCGCGCAGGGCCTCGATCGCGTCGGCCTGGCTGTTGAGCGAGCCGGCGGGATCGCCGCCCCGCAGCGCCTCCTCGGCACGTTCCATCGCCCGGCCGGCTTCGTCGAGCCGCTCGCCCGCCGCTTCGCCCTCGGGCGTGCCGCGGCCGGGCAGAAGGCCGCGCTGCCGCCCGAGCTCCTCGCGCAGCGCCCGTTGGCGGTCGGCCAACGAGCCGCCCTCGTTCCCCTCGCCGCCGGGCTGCGGCTGACCATCCTGACCGGGCGCGCCCTGACCCTGCGGCCCGCCCTGTCCCTGCTGCGGATCGCCGCCCGGCTGACCCTGCGGCGGCGATGGCATTCCGAACGGGTTATCCTGCGCCTGCCGCATCGCGTCGTCGGCAAGGTCCTGCTGCTGCTGCAGGGTGTCGTTCAGGCGCTGCATGGGCCGCGACTGCCCGTCGCCCTCGCCGCCCTGCGAACGCGAGACCTGCAGGTTCTCCATCATGCGGTTGAACTGCTCCAGCAGTTCCTGCGCCTCGGCCATCCGGCCCTCGTTCATCAGGCGCTGTATTTCATCCATCATTTCCTGGATCTGGTCGCCGGTGATCGTCCGCCCGTCGCGCGGCGAGCGGTCGAAGCGGTCGGCGGGGTCCTCGCCGCGCTCGGCGAGCATGTCGGTATAGGCGTCCGTTGCGGCCTTCAGCTCGTCCATCAGCTTCTGGATCTCGTCCGGGCTGGCGCCATTGCGGATCGCCTCGGACAGCCGCTCCTGCGCCTGCTTCATCCGCGCCAGCGCGTCGTCAAGCCCGCCATCCTCGATCTGCACGGCAAGCTGCCACAGCGCGTCGGCCAGATCGTCGCGCGCCTCGGCGCTCAGCGGCCCGGATTCCAGCGTCCCGATCGCGGCGCGGATGCCGGTCAGCGCCTCGTGCGAGAGGTCGGGCGCCGCCCCCTCGGGCTGCCAGCTGATCGCCCGCAGAAGCTGCGCCGTGCGGGGCGCATTCTCGCGCGACCAGAGCAGGTCGCGCCGCAACTCGATCAGCGCCGCCGCCGCGGGGTCGAAGAAGCGGCGGCCCGGCAGGTCCATCCGTTGCGGCGCGGTTTCGCCAGTCTGGCCGATCCCGTCGCTGACGTGAAAGACCACCGTCACCGGCAGGTTGGCCCATGGATGCCGGGCAAGGTCGGCCGAAAGCCGCCCGCGCACATCGCGCCGCTGCCCCGCGCCCGGCAGGGCGAGGTCCAGCGCCACCGGCTCGCGCGGCTCGGGCGCGGTTTCCAGCCCGAAGCGGCGGTCCACGGTGCCAAGGTCGAGCGAGATGATGGCCTGCCCGCGCTCGACCCCATTGTCGTCGATGGCCGAGAAATCCTGCACCAGCTGGCCGTCGGCGCGGCGCTCCGGCACCCGGCCGGTGGCGACCTGCGGCGCGTCGTCCGGCTGCACCCGCACCGGCAGTTCGCGGCCGGCGACGGTCACCGTCCCGTCGCGCTCCGCAGCGAAGCGAGGCGCATCGGCCGGGGCGTCCTCGGCGGGGCCGATATCCTGCGTCACGGACGCCCCGCTGCCATAGAGGCGGAAGCTCAGCACCGTGCCCTCCGGCAGTTCGACCCCCTCACCCTCGGGGACGGCGTTGAGATAGATCGTCGGGCGGCGGGTATAGGCGGGCGGCGCGGCCCAGCCTTCCCAACTGGGGCCGGTCGGCGCAGGCGTTGCGGCGCCGGGCAGCGGACGCGAGCCGGATGCGAGCGCGGCCAACCCGCCGCCCATCTGCGCCGCGCCGCCGAACAGCACCGCCATCGCCACCCCGGTCAGCGCCATCAGCCGCAGGCCGAAGGGATCGCGCCGGCGCAGCCCGGCATCGGGCAGGACCGGCCGGGCATTCTGGGCGGCGCGCTGCATCCGCGCGAGATGCGCCCGCCAGAGCGCCTGCGCACCGGGATCGCGCTCGCCCAGCGCCATCCTGTCGTGCAGCGCCGAAAGCGGTGCGCCGGGAAGGGTTTCATCGACGCGGGCCAGCGCGGCCGCGCGGCTGGGGCGGCGAAAGCGCATCAGCCCCCAGGCGGCGGCAACCACCAGCGCCGCGCCCCACGGCACCGCAGCGGCCAGGGCCCAGCTTCCGGGCAGCGCCGCGACCAGCCCCAGCGCCAGCGCCGCGAGGCCCAGCGCCAGCAGGCTCAGCGCGGGCCAGAAGACGCGCAGCACCGCTTCCCACCACAGCCCGGCCAGGGTGAGCCATACCGCCCGGCGGGCGGCGCGTGGCTCGGGGCCGGGCGTGTGGCGGTCTAGAGCCATGGCGGGATCACGTCGCGGGCCAGCATCTCCTCGATGCTGGGGCGGGGGCGGATGACGGCGAAGCGGTCGCCCGCGACCAGCACCTCGGGCACCAGCGGGCGCGAGTTGTATTCCGACGCCATCACCGCCCCGTAAGCCCCAGCCGAGCGGAAGGCGACCAGATCGCCCGCGCCCAGCGCCGGAAGCTCGGCCCCGCGCGCGAAGGTGTCGCCGGTCTCGCAGACCGGGCCGACCACGTCCACAGGCGCCACCTCCGCGCCGGTCCGCGGCTCGATCACCGGCACGATGTCGTGATGGGCGTCATACATCGCCGGGCGAATGAGATCGTTCATCGCCGCGTCGAGGATCAGGAAATCGCGCCCCTCGCCGTGTTTCAGATAGATGACCCGCGACAGCAGCACCCCGGCATTGCCGACGATGTTGCGGCCCGGCTCGATCTCGATCTCGCAGCCGAGATCGCCGACCGTCTCGCGGATCACCTGCCCGTATTCGATCGGCAGGGGCGGGGCGGCGTTGTCGCGGCGATAAGGGATGCCGAGACCGCCGCCCATGTCCAGCCGCATGATCGGGTGGCCATCGGCGCGCAGGACGCGGCAGAGCTGGGCCATCTTGGTGTAAGCCTGCCGGTAGGGCTCCAGATCGGTGAGTTGGCTGCCGATATGCATGTCGATGCCGATGACCTGCAGCCCCGGCAGCTTGGCGGCAAGGGCATAGACCTCGCGGGCGCGGGAAATCGGGATGCCGAACTTGTTTTCCGACTTGCCGGTGGCGATCTTGGCGTGGGTCTTCGCGTCCACGTCGGGATTGACGCGCACGGCGATCGGCACCGTCGCGCCCATGCTGGCGGCGACTTCGGAAAGCAGCGTCAGCTCCGGCTCGCTTTCCACGTTGAACTGGCGGATGCCGCCCTCGACGGCGAGGCGCATTTCCTCGCGCGTCTTCCCGACGCCGGAGAAGACGATGCGCCCGCCCGGCACCCCGGCGGCGCGGGCGCGGGCGTATTCGCCCCCCGACACCACATCCATGCCCGCGCCCAGATCGCCCAGCAGCTTCAGCACCGCGAGGTTCGAGTTCGCCTTGACCGCGAAGCAGATCAGATGGTCCGTCCAGTCCAGCGCCTGCTGAAACAGCAGGAAATGCCGCGTCAGCGTGGCCGTCGAATAGACATAGACGGGCGTTCCCACCTCGTCGGCGATGCGGGAAAGGGGGACATCCTCGGCATGAAGCCGACCGCCGGAGTAGTTGAAGTGGTCCATCAGACGATCCTGGCCGAACGGAGGAAAAGATATAAGGGCAGCGCGCAGCCCAATCCAAGCAGCAGCGCCGGCAAGGTCAGCAGCGCGGCCCAGTTGCGGCGCACCATCGTCTCGGCCAGGCACCATATGGCCAACGCCGCGACCGCCGCCCAGTCGGCCCCGCGCGGCGGGGCGACGCCGCCGCCAATGGAAACGCCCGCGCCGATCAGCGCGAGCGTCAGCCATGCGAGGCGAAGCGGGGTCAGGTCAGCGCGCACGCGGCTCCAGTCCGACCAGGTCCGAACCCGACAGCGACACCGGCGCATGCCTCTGATTCGGGTTGTAGATGTAGGGTTTCGTCGAGACGACCGGGATCTCCTCCATCTGGCTGCCGCTGGGGCTGCCGCAGGCCGCAAGCCCCCCCAGCACCGCGAGAAGTCCGATCCCTTTGCCCATTCCGGCGATCACGTTCATGCTGCTCTCCTCAAGACCGGCGCGCATTCTGCGGCGCGCCTGAATGGGGCAATTCTGCCGCGCATCCACGGATTTGTGAACCGCAGCCTGCACGCGCCGCGCGTTCGTGATCAGATCCGGCTGACCATGCCGATGGCCGCCTCGCCACTGACGCTGAGCCCCAGCGGCGCAGCCGAGGCGGTATTCCCCTGCGTCCGCGGCGTGTCGGGCAGCGGGGCGACGGGCGGGCCATCGACCCCGCAGGCGGAAAGCGCGGCCAGTGCGGCGACGGCCGCGAAGCGAACGGTCATGCCCATGCCTTCATCATCCCCTTCCAGCGCGCGACCTGCGCCCGCACCTGATCGGGGGCGGTCCCGCCATAAGACTGGCGCGACGCCACCGAATTATGAACCCCGAGCACGTCATACACATCATCCGTTATCGCCGGGTTAACGGATTGCATGTCCGCCAGCGACAGATCGGGCAGATCGACGCCGCGCCCTTCCGCCATCGCCACAAGCGCCCCGGTCGCATGGTGGGCGTCGCGGAACGGCAGCCCCGCCTCGCGCACCAGCCAGTCGGCAAGGTCCGTGGCGGTCGAGAACCCGCTGGACGCGGCCGCCTCCAGCCGGTCCCTGTTCACGGTCAGGTCGCCGATCATCCCGGTCATCGCCGCCAGCGCCAGCATCAGCGTGTCGGCGGCGTCGAAGACCTGCTCCTTGTCCTCCTGCATGTCCTTGGAATAGGCCAAGGGCAGGCCCTTCATCACCGTGAACAGCGCGACCGTCGCGCCCAGGATGCGCCCGATCTTCGCGCGGATCAGCTCGGCGGCATCCGGGTTGCGCTTCTGCGGCATGATGCTGGAGCCGGTGGACCAGCGGTCGGACATGGCGACGAAGCGGAACTGCGCCGACGACCAGATCACCAGCTCTTCCGCCAGCCGCGACAGGTGCATGGCGCAGATGCTGGCGGCGGCGAGGAACTCCAGCGCGAAGTCGCGGTCGCTGACGGCATCGAGGCTGTTGGCGGTCGGCCGGTCGAAGCCCAGCGCCTGCGCCGTCGCGCGGCGGTCGATGGGAAAGCCCGTGCCCGCCAGCGCCGCCGAGCCGAGCGGGGATTCATTCATCCGCACACGCGCGTCGCGGAAGCGCGTCAGATCCCGCCCGAACATCTCGACATAAGCCATCATGTGATGCCCCCACGTCACTGGCTGGGCGGTCTGCAGATGGGTGAAGCCGGGCATCACCCAGTCCCCCCGCGCCTCGGCCTGCGCTACAAGCGCACCGATCAGCGCCTGAAGGCCCCCGATCGCAGCGTCGCACTGGTCCCGCACCCACAGCCGGAAATCCGTCGCCACCTGATCGTTCCGCGACCGGGCGGTGTGCAGCCGCCCCGCAGGCTCTCCCACCAGCTCCTTCAGCCGCGCCTCCACGTTCATGTGGATGTCCTCCAGCGCAGTGCTGAAGCGGAACTGGCCGCTGTCGATTTCTGACATGACCGTGAGCAGGCCTTCCCGGATCGCGTCCGCGTCGCTATCCGTGATGATGCCTTGCGCCGCCAGCATCGCGGCATGGGCCCGGCTGCCCCGGATATCCTGGGCGCTCATCCGTCGGTCGAACCCGATCGAGGCGTTGATCGCCTCCATGATCGCGTCCGGCCCCGCGGCGAAGCGCCCGCCCCACATGCTGTTCGCGGTCTTGGGGGTCTGGGGCGCGTCGGTCATCGGTTCGTCCTTTACGAAAGGTCATGTCGTGCTGCGGTCCATCCTTTATACGTCGCTGCTTATCGCTGCAAACGCGGGCCTCGCGAGCGCCGGTCCGGTCGATTGGGACGCCGCGCGCGAAGCCGGGCTGGCGAAGCTGACCGACGGCGCGCAGGAGGTTCCGGACATTGCCTTCAAGGATGCGGACGGCAACGAGGTCACGCTTGCCGACTGGCAGGGCAAGGCGCTGCTGGTGAACTTCTGGGCCACCTGGTGCGCCCCCTGCCGCGAGGAGATGCCGTCGCTGGATTCGCTGGCCGAACAGCGCAACGGCGAGGATTTCGAGGTGCTGACCATCGCCTCGGGCCGCAACCCGCCGCCCGCGATCCGCAAGTTCCTGGACGAGACGGGGGTCGAGAACCTGCCGATCCTGACCGACGAGCGGATGGCGCTGGCCCGCGCCATGGGCGTCATGGCGATGCCGGTGACGATCCTGATCGACGCCGAGGGGCAGGAGGTCGCGCGGATGATCGGCGACGCCGACTGGGCCTCGCCCGCCGCGATCGCGGTGGTGGATCAGCTGCGGGCCGACTGATCAGACCTGCCCGTGCCGATGGCAGCAGGTGAGGTGGTCGTTGACCATCCCCGTCGCCTCCATGAAGGCATAGGTGATGACCGGGCCGCAGAAACGGAACCCCGCCTGACGCAGCGCCTTTGACATGGCGCGCGATTCGGCGGTCTCGGTCGGCACCTCGGCGTGGGTGGCGAAACGGTTGAGCACCGGCTCGCCGCCGACGAAGCGCCACAGGAAATCCGAAAAATTGTCCCGATCCTCGATCGCGAGCCAGGCGCGGGCATTGCCCACCGCCGCCTCGATCTTGCCGCGATGGCGGACGATGCCGGGGTCCGAAAGGGCGCGGCTCACGTCGTCTTCGGTCCAGCGGGCCAGCCGCTCGGGATCGAAGCCGTCGAAGACGCGGCGGAAATTGTTACGCTTTCTCAAGATGGTGATCCAGCTCAGCCCCGCCTGAAAGCCGTCCAGAACCAGCTTTTCAAACAGCGCCCGGCCGTCCCGCTCGGGCACGCCCCACTCGATGTCGTGATAGGCGACATAAAGCGGATCGGTGCCGCACCAGGGGCAGCGCAGCGGTAGGGCGTCAGTCATGGTCCGTTAACCTCATCGGCAGTTTTCGCCGCACGTTTACGGCATCTTAGCGCATTGTCGTCAGGCTGCATCCATGAATGGAAGGAGGCCAGCGTGTCCCGATACGACGTTCCGGCAGATCATGGCCCGGCAGAAAATGGCGGCGTGCCGCGCACATCGCCCATCGACTTCGCGCTCGACCAGCAGGCGCGGCTGACGATCGCGACCGTGCGCGATTCCGTCATGCGCCGCGACGGGGTGCTGGCCTTCCAGCCGGTCGTGCAGGCTCACCGCCCCGACCGGCCCGCCTTCTACGAAGGGCTGATCCGCATCATCGACGTGACGGGACGCCTGATTCCCCTGCGCGACTTCATGCCGAAGGTCGAAACGACCGAACTTGGCCGGCAGATCGACTGCCTCGCGCTGGCGCTGGGGCTGCAGACGCTGGCGCAGGAATCCTCGCTGCGGCTTTCGGTGAACATGTCCGCGCGGTCCATCGGGCACGAGGATTGGGCGCGCACGTTGGCCGACGGGATCAGAGGGCGCGAAAGCATCGCGGAGCGGCTGATTCTCGAGGTGACGGAAAGCTCGGCGATGGAGATGCCGGATCAGGTCCGCCGCTTCATGCACGACCTGCAGGGGCGCGGCGTCAGCTTCGCGCTGGACGATTTCGGAGCGGGCTACACCTCGTTCCGTTATCTGCAGGACTTCTGCTTCGACATGATAAAGATCGACGGGCGCTTCATCCGCGGCATCGCCGAGCATCGGGACAACCAGGTTCTCGCCCGCGCGCTGCAATCCATCGCCCATCACTTCGACATGTTCACCGTCGCCGAATCGGTCGAGACGGCCGAGGACGCCGCCTTCCTGATCGGGATGGGGGTGGACTGCCTGCAGGGCTATTATTTCGGCGCGCCGACGATCGTGCCGCCATGGCGCTCGCCCAACCCGACCGGGCGCAGGGTTCAGGCGGGGGGTTAGCAATGCGGCAACCCACCTTCCCGGCAGACCGAAACGGCCAACGCGGAACATGAATTCACTGCGGCTATTGCGCAATTTTATTTCCCTGAGTAGCCTTTTTCCGTAACGATCCGGCACTGTAGGGAGAAAACATCATGGACAAGGTTGCGCTGGTTACCGGTGGCACACGCGGCATCGGGGCCGCCATCAGCAAGGCGCTTAAGGAAGCCGGCTACAAGGTGGCCGCGAACTATGCCGGCAATGACGACGCCGCCCGCGCTTTCACGGACGAGACCGGAATCCAGAGCTTCAAATGGTCCGTCGCCGATTACGACGACTGCGCCGAAGGCATCCGCAAGGTCGAGGCCGAGCTTGGTCCCGTCGCGGTGCTGGTCAACAACGCCGGGATCACGCGCGACGCGATGTTCCACAAGATGACGCCGCAGCAGTGGAAAGAAGTGATCGACACCAACCTGACCGGCGTCTTCAACATGACCCACGGCGTCTGGTCCGGGATGCGCGACCGCAAGTTCGGCCGGGTCATCAACATCAGCTCGGTGAACGGGCAGAAGGGTCAGGCCGGGCAGGCCAACTATTCGGCCGCCAAGGCGGGCGACATCGGCTTCACCCGCGCGCTGGCGCAGGAAGGCGCGCGGGCGGGGATCACCGTCAACGTCATCGCGCCCGGCTATATCGGCACGGAAATGGTCCGCGCCATCGACGAGAAGGTGCTGAAGGAGCGCATCATCCCGCAGATCCCGGTCGGCCGCCTGGGCGAGCCCGAGGAAATCGCCCGCTGCGTGGTGTTCCTTGCCGCCGATGATGCCGGGTTCATCACCGGATCGACGATCAGCGCCAACGGGGCGCAGTTCTTCTCCTGATTCTCGCCGGCCTCCTCTTCGACAAGCCCCGCCATGCGGACGCGCCGAAGGGGAGAGCCGGGCGTTCCGCCGCATCGGCGTTAGGCATTTCAGAACGCCGCGGATTTCGGTGCAAGACAAAGGGCCGGCGTATCAACGCCGGCCCGAACCTCTAAAGACAGATCATCGAAGTCGTCTCCTGGACGGATTATCCGAAGATCAACTCCTGAAAGGCGGTGCGGAGCGCACCCTCACGCGGTTCGGCTGATCTCTCGCTCAGTGGCTCAGCCGCGTGATCTCTTCCTTCAAGCGCAATTTCTCACGCTTCATCTCGGTCAGGGTCAGATCGTCGGTTCCGGGCTGGCGTTGAGCGCGCTCGACGGCATCGGACAGGGTTTGATGCTTCCTGCGCAATTCCTGGACGTGAGAGGCGACGGACATGGATAGACACTCCTGTTCTCATGGTCAGTGTCACGAATCCATCACAGAAAACCGCGCTTGTCACCGTCTTTCGGGCGCAGATCGAGTGCGGCAGCATGGCGCAGGATCGCCTGCGCCGCGGCCGTCAGGTCCTCTCCATCGCGCAGATGCTGAGTATTTGCGTGCAGAACGAAAGGCGCGAGCAATCGCAACAGCCCCCCGCACCCCTGCGCCCGCAGACGCCGACCCGCGCGGCCAAGGCACCGAGGCGAGAGGCGACGGGCAGAACGACGACATCCCCCGCCCTGCCCCACAACGCCGCCGCCGCCGCTGCCCCGCAGCCAAGCTCCAGCACCGACTGCCCCGGCTCGGCCGGACAGGCGGCGGCCAGCATCACCGCGTCGGTGCCCGCGCGATAGCCGATGGCCAGTTGGGTCAGCCGCAGCCTGCCGCCGAGGAAGTCGTCGGTTCGTGTCACGCGATGCCGTGGTCGCGCAGGATCGCGCGGGCCATGAACAGGTCGCGATCCGCCACCATCAGCCGCCGCGGCAGCACCCCGATCGAGCCTTCCAGCACGCTCATGTGCTGGTCGAACTGGAACGCCGGTATCCCCTCGCCCGCCAGCAGGTCGGCGGCGCGCATGATGGTCAGCGCGTCGGTGGTGCGCAGCAGCTCTTTCATCGCCGAGGCAGGCTAAGGCGCGGTTGCGAAACTGTCCACGCCGTGGCAATGGCACAGCCCAAAGGGGGTGCGCGCATGGGTCTGAACAACAACGTCGCCGAACCGCTCGATCGGCTGTCGCGGCTGCTGGAGGCGGACATGGCCGCCGTGACCGCGCTGATCCGCGAGCGGATGGTCAGCCGCCACGCGCCCCGCATCCCCGAGGTGACGGCCCATCTGGTCGAGGCCGGCGGCAAGCGGCTGCGGCCGCTGCTGACCGTCGCGGCGGCGCGGCTGTGCGGTTACGAGGGCGTCAAGCACCACCTGCTGGCCGCGACGGTCGAGTTCATCCACACCGCCACCCTGCTGCATGACGACGTGGTGGACGAAAGCCGGCAGCGGCGCGGGCGGCCCACCGCGAACCTGCTGTGGGACAACAAGTCCAGCGTGCTGGTGGGCGACTACCTGTTCGCGCGCAGCTTCCAGCTGATGACGGATACCGAGAACCTGCCGGTGATGCGAATTCTCTCGGACGCCGCCGCCACCATCGCGGAAGGCGAGGTGCTGCAGCTGACCGCCGCGCAGGATCTGCGGACCGACGAATCGATCTATCTTCAGGTCGTGCGGGGCAAGACGGCCGCGCTGTTCTCGGCCGCGACCGAGGTGGGCGGCGTGATCTCGGACGCGACGGACGAGCAGGTGAAGGCGCTCTATGATTACGGCGATGCGCTGGGGATCGCGTTCCAGATCGTCGATGACGTGCTGGATTACGGCGGCGCGACCGACACCATCGGCAAGAATGTCGGCGACGATTTCCGCGAGCGCAAGCTGACCTTGCCGGTCATCAAGGCCGTCGCCGTTGCCGATACGGACGAGCGGGCCTTCTGGCAGCGCACGGTCGAGCGCGGCGACCAGCAGGACGGCGATCTGGACCGCGCGCTGGCGATCCTCGCCCGGCATGGCGCGATCGACGCGGCGCGGGCCGATGCCGTCGCCTGGGCGGGCCGCGCCAAGGCGGCGCTCGCCCCCCTGCCCGAGCATCCGATCCGCGAGTTGCTGGCTGAGATGGCCGATTTCGTGGTGGCTCGCGTCGCCTGACCGAAACGCAGAAGGCCCGGCAGCCTGCCGGGCCTTCCCGTTTCTCGCCCGTCCTCAGTTATAGGCGCTCTCGCCGTGGGTGGTCAGGTCGAGGCCCTGCCGCTCGTCGGTGGTGCTGACGCGCAGGCCGATGGTCGCCCTGACCAGATGGATCGCCGCGAAGGACACGATCCCCGACCAGACGATGCAGATCACCACGCCCAGCGTCTGCGTGCCGACCTGCCCGGCCATGTCGTAGGCGCCCACCGCGCCGGTCGCATAGTCGAAGACGCCGGAGCCGCCGAGGCTCGGGGCCGCGAAGACCCCGGTCAGCACCGCGCCGATGATCCCGCCCACGCCGTGGATGCCGAACACGTCGAGGCTGTCGTCGATGCCGACGCGCGACTTCATCGTCACCACGAACCACATGCAGACGAGACCCGAGAGCAGGCCAATCGCAATTGCCCCCATCGGTCCCGCGAAGCCGGCGGCGGGCGTCACCGCGACGAGGCCGGCGATGGCGCCGGACACGCCGCCCAGCAGAGAGGGGTGGCCGCGCGTCGCCCATTCCGCAAAGCTCCACGCCAGCACCCCGGCGCTGGTGGCGACGGCGGTGTTGATGATCGCCAGCGCGGTCAGCCCGTTCGCTTCGAGGTTGGAGCCGGCGTTGAAGCCGAACCAGCCGACCCACAGCAGGCAGCCGCCCAGCAGGGTCATCGTCAGGTTGTGCGGGGGCATCGGCTCTCTGCCGTAGCCCACGCGCGAGCCTGCGACATACGCCGCGACCAGCCCGGCGATGCCGGCGTTGATGTGGATAACGGTGCCGCCTGCGAAATCCAGCGCGCCGTGGCCGAACAGATAGCCCGACGGCGCGTCAAAGGCGCTCGGGCCGCCCCACCACCAGACCATGTGCGCCATCGGCAGGTAGGACAACACGAACCAGATCACCACGAAGCACAGGATCGCGGGGAACTTCATCCGCTCGGCCGTGGCGCCGACGATCAGCGAGGCGGCGATGCAGGCGAAGGCCATCTGAAAGGCGACGAAGGCGAGTTCCGGGATGAAGACTCCCGTCGAGAACGTCTCGGCGAGCGAATCGGTGGTGACGCCCGCCAGGAAGGCCTTGGACAGCCCGCCGATGAACGGGGTCAGCGGTCCGGCGCTTGTCGCGTCGGCCGCGCCGGTGAACGCCAGCGAATAGCCGAAGACGACCCAAAGGATCGACATGACGGAGAACACCGTCAGCACCTGCATGAGCACCGACAGCACGTTCCGCGACCGCACCAGCCCGCCATAGAACAGCGCGAGGCCGGGAATGGTCATCATCATCACGAGGATGGCCGAAACCATGACCCAGGTGGTGTCGCCCTTGTCCGGCACCGGCGCGGCCGCTTCCTGCGCGATCGCGCCGCCCGCCCACAGCAGCGCCAGCACCAGCGCCGGAACCGCCAGCCAGGTGCGAAGATCCGCCCGAAGGGATTGCTCGTGTCTCATCTTACCTCGTCCATCTGCTTCGGGCGCCGCCCGTCATGGCTTCATGAGGGCGGCAGGACGGGGCCGCCGGTCCAGCAGGGCGGGGGATGCGGCGACCTTCGTTCGCGCATCTGCCCGGCGGATCGGCAGAATTTCGGCAAAATGCCGCGCAATCGGGCAGGTCACGAGTGGGTCACAATCGCGCTCGGATGTTCTCAAGCCGGGCCGGTTGCTGTATCAAGTCCCCGACAAGGGCCGGAGAACGGCCGCAGGATGCAGGCATGAAAAAACCAACCGGCCCCCGGCGCATCGTCGCCGACAAGCGTTATGCGGAAGGCAGCGGCCCCGCGCGCCGCAAGGCCCCGCCCGCGGGCGGCGGGTCTTCAGGCGGCGGCCTTCCCCCACAGGAGGCGCGGCGCCGCGCCACGCCCACCAAGCCGAAGCCCCGCAAGCGGGGCAACTTCGTCACCCGCGGCGTCACCGGGGCCGTGTCGCTGACATGGCGCGTCCTCTGGGGCTCGGTCTGGCGCTTGGGGCTGACCGTCGCGCTGATTCTGCTGGCCGCCTCGGGCTATTACTATTCCACCCTGCCCGAACCGCAGGCGCTGTTCGATGGCCGGGCGCGCGGGTCGGTCACGATGCTGGACCGAGAGGGCCGCGTGTTCGCCTGGCGGGGCGAGACCTTCGGCACGGTCAACGGCGAGAACATCGCCCCGGTGATGCAGAACGCCGTCGTCGCGACTGAGGACAAGCGCTTCTACAAGCATTTCGGCGTCGATCCGCAGGGGATCGCCAGCGCCATCAAGATCAACATGTCCGAAGGCCGCGGCCCGCTGGAAGGTCACGGCGGCTCGACCATCACCCAGCAGGTCGCCAAGCTGCTGTGCCTTGGCGAGACGTTCGATCCGACCCGGTGGAAAACCGAGGCCGAGTTTGAGGCCGAGTGCCGCGAGAGTTCGCTGTGGCGCAAGGTCAAGGAAGTCCCCTATGCGATGGCGATGGAAGCCAAGTATTCCAAGGCGGACATCCTCAACATCTACATGAACCGCAGCTATCTCGGCGCCGGCGCGCGCGGGTTCGAGGCCGCGAGCCAGCGCTATTTCGGCAAGCCCGCGACCGAGGTGAACGCCGCCGAGGCTGCGATGCTGGCCGGGCTGCTGGTCGCGCCGTCCCGCTTCGCGCCCACGGCGAACCTGACCCGCGCGCAGGAACGGGCAGCGGTGATCCTTTCGCTGATGCACCAGCAGGGCTATCTGAGCGACGCCGAATACGCCCAGGCGAAGGCCGAGCCTGCGCAGCTCAGCCGCGCGGCGGCAGCGCGCGCGGGCGGCTATTTCGCGGACTGGGTGATGGAATCCGGCCCCGGCTTCCTGACCTCCGAGACGACCGAGGACGTGACCATCAGGACGACCTTCGACCAGCGCATCCAGCGCGCGGCCGAGCGGGCGCTGGCCAAGGTGTTCGACGAGAAGGTCAAGGACGGCTCCAAGGCCGAAGCCGCGGTGGTCATCATGTCGGCCGATGGGGCCGTCAGGGCGATGATCGGCGGGCGCGACACCACCGTGAACGGCACCTTCAACCGCGCGACCCAGGCCAAGCGGCAGCCCGGCTCGGCGTTCAAGCCGTTCGTCTTCGCCGCCGCGCTGGACATGGGCTACGGTCCCGACAGCATGGTGCTGGACGCGCCGCTGACGATCAACGTGCGCGGCTCGGGCCCGTGGTCGCCCAAGAACTACACCCGCCGCTTCCGGGGCGAGGTGACGCTGACCACCGCGCTGGTGCAGTCGCTCAACACCCCCACCATCCGCCTGCAGGAGGCGGTCGGCCGCGATGCCGTGCGCCGCGTGGCCCGCGACTTCGGCTTCGCCCACGACCTCGCCTCGGGCCCGTCGCTGGGCCTTGGCGTGTCGGAAACGACGCTGCTGGAAATGACCGGCGCCTTCGCCGGCATCCGCAACGGCGGCACCTCGGTCCGGCCCTACGGCCTCGTCGAGCTGCGGATCGAGGGGGATGACCAGCCGTTGCTGGGTCAGGTCGGGGGCATGGGAACGCGGGTGATCTCGCCCAAGGCGGCGAGCGAGCTGATCGCCATGATGCGCGAGGCGGTGCAGAGCGGCACCGGCCGGCGCGCGATCCTGCCCGGCGGCCGCGACGTGGCCGGCAAGACCGGCACCACCTCGTCCTATCGCGATGCGTGGTTCATCGGCTTCACACAGCAATACGTGGCGGGCGTGTGGATGGGCTACGACGACAACAGCCAGATGTCCGGCGTAACCGGCGGCGGGCTTCCGGCCGAGATCTGGGCGGCGGTGATGACCGAGATCCACGAGGGCCTGCCCAACGAGGGGCTGGACACGACCGGCCCGGACGGCGGCGGCCCGGTGCCGCAGATCGTCTCGATCGGCGACTCGGACCCGCTGGCGGCGGCGCTGGCGCAGGCGGTGTCCGACGCGGCCCCGGTCCGCAACGTGCCCGATGGCGGCGGCGGGCTGCTGAGCTCCCCCGATCCGGCGAATGGCAGTCTGGATGCCGCGCTGGCCGAGGCGATGACGCCCGCAGAGGCCGAGGCTGTGGCGGTGGCCGAAATCCTCGCGGCCGAGAACCTGCCCGACGCGGCCCCGCGCACGCCGGGATCGGTGGTGTCGGCCGGCGGCGACGCAGCCGCGCCCGCCGATGCGCCGCCCGACGACGCCCTCTCCGCGGCGCTGAACGCGGCGTTGCAGGGCAACTAGGCCCGCCGGGGCGCTTCGCCCGCCTCTCGGCTTGTGTGCCGCGACCCCATGCCTCGCGTTGATCGGCGAAGCTTCCCCTCCGCCGGTCATCATGCCCGGCAGGCGGCGCGGCCGATCGCCGCCATTGCCCCGCCCGCCCCATTCCGCCTAAGCCTTGCGCAAGACGGAGGACCGGCATGAAGATCATCATCTGCGGCGCCGGCCAGGTCGGCTGGCAGATCGCCCGGCATCTCGCCGGCGAGCGCAACGACATCACCGTCATCGACCTCGACGCGGAGCTGATCCGCCGCGCCACCGACATGCTGGACGTGCAGGGCGTCACCGGATTCGCCAGCCATCCCGACGTGCTGGCCGAGGCGGGGGCGGCCGATTGCGACCTGCTGATCGCGGCCACCCACTCGGACGAGGTGAACATCGTCGCCTGCGAGGTCGCCAACTCGATCTTCCAGGTGCCGCGCAAGATCGCCCGAATCCGGGCGGCGTCCTATCTCGATCCCGGCTATGCGGGGATGTATGGCACCGCGCATCTGCCCATCGACGTCGTCATCAGCCCCGAGCGCGAGGTGGCGCGCGCCGCCATGCAGCGGCTTCAGGCCCCCGCGACCTTCGACGTGGAAACCTTCATGCGCGGCAAGGTCTGGATGCTGGGCATGTCGCTGACCGAGGATTGCCCGATCCTTCATGCCTCGCTGCGCCAGCTCGGCGACATGTTCGCCGACAACATGGCGGTCGTGGTCGGCGTGCGCCGGGGCGGGCGGCTGTTCGCGCCCGAACCCGCCGACCAGCTTTTCGCGGGCGACCAGATCTATGTCGTCTGCCCGGCCGAGCAGGTGGACCGCACGCTCGACCGCTTCGGCAAGCCGACCGCGCTGCCGCAGCGGGTGATCGTCGTCGGCGCCGGCCATGTCGGCCTTGCCGTCGCGCAGGAGATCGACCGCAAGATGCCCCATCTGAACGCCAAACTGATCGAGCGCGACCGGCGGCAGGCCGAAGCCGCCGCCGACACGCTGCGGCAGGTTGTCGTGCTGCACGGCGACGGAATGTCCGCCGAGCTGCTGATCGAGGCGGGGGTCGCCCGCGCCGATGCGGTGATGATGCTGACGCAGGACGACAAGACCAACCTCCTGGGCGCGGTGCGGGCGCGGGCGCTCGGGGCGGGGACGGTGGTCTCGCTGCTGAACGATCCGACGCTGATCCCGCTGCGGGCGGCCCTGGGAATCGACGCCTATGTGGACCCCCGCGCCGCGACCGTCAGCACCATCCTGCGCCACATCCGCCACGGGCGGGTGCGCGACCTTTATTCCATCGGCGATGCCGAGGCCGAGCTGATCGAGGCGCAGGTGCTGCCCAGTTCCGGCTTCGCCGGGCAGTTGATCGGGGATCTGTCCCTGCCCGCCGGGGCGCTGATCGGCGCGGTGCAGAAAGGCGACCGGCTGGTGAAGCCGCTGCCGGACCTGCGGATCGAGGCGGGGGACATCGTGCTGGTCTTCTCGCTGACCGGCGATGTGGGCGAGATCGACGAGATGCTGCAGGTCGGCATCGACTATTTCTGACCGGCCGCCCGGAAAGGTGACGCGAGCATGAAGCCACTGGTGCGCCTGCCGATCATCCTGCAGCTCGCGGCGCTCACGTCGCTGGCGATGCTGGTCCCGGCGCTGCATGCGGCGGTGGTCGGCAACGCGCCGCTGGCCCGGATCTTCCTGCATACCGGCATCGCGGCCACGGTCGTCACCGGGCTGCTGGCGCTGGCGATGGGCGGCCGGGCCACGGCCGACCGCCGGCGCGGCGTCCTGCCGACGATGCTGGGCGTCTATCTGCTGCTTCCGCTGCTGATGGCCATCCCGCTCGCCGCCGCGCTGCCCGACACGGGGCTGTTCAATGCGTGGTGGGAGATGCTGTCCTGCCTGACGACCACCGGCGCGACGCTCTATGCGCCCGACCTGCTGGCTCCCAGCCTGCATCTGTGGCGCGCGCTCGCCGGGTGGATGGGCGGGCTGTTCATCCTCGTGGCCGCCATCGCCCTGCTGGCGCCGATGCATGTGGGCGGGTTCGAGATCGTGTCGGACACCGGGGCCCGTCCCGGCGCCGCGACCCCGCGGGGGGCGCAGCCGGATGCCCTGATCCGCCGCATCTCAGCCGATCCGGGGCACCGGATGTGGCGCTGGGGGGCCGAGATCGCGCCGATCTATGCCGGGCTGACCATTGCTCTGTGGCTGGCGCTGCTGGTCGCGGGCGACAGCGCGCTGGTGGCGCTGTGCCGGGCGATGGGCACGCTCTCGACCAGCGGCATCTCGCCCGTTACCGGGCCGGTGGGCGCGCCGACGGGCGGCGTCGCGGCCGAGTTCGTCATCGCCCTGTTCCTGCTGCCCGCGCTGACGCGGCGGCTCTGGCCCGGCGGGGACGAGCTGCGCACGACGCCGCGTCTGCGCACCGACCCCGAGCTGCGGATGGCCGCCGCGCTGGTCGCGCTTGTGGCGCTGGTGCTGGTCGTCCGGCCGCTGCTGGGCGCGCTGGGGGCCGTGGCTCCGGTCGCCCCGCCCGAGCCTGCGGCGCCGACGATCATCGGCGGTCTGGCGCGGGCGGTGGCCGCCGCATGGGGCGCGGCGTTCAGCGCGCTGTCGTTCCTGACCACGACCGGCTGGACCTCGGTCCACTGGGAAGGGGCGCGGGCGTGGTCCGGGCTGACCGCGCCGGGGCTGATGCTGGCGGGGCTGACGATGATGGGCGGCGGCGTGGCCACCACGGCAGGCGGGGTCAAGCTGCTGCGCGTCTATGCGCTTGCCCGGCACGGCCAGCGCGAGCTGGAAAGGATCGTCCACCCCGCGTCGGTCGCGGGCGGCGGCCCGCGCGAGCGGCAGCTGCGCGAGGGCGGGGCCTATCTCGCCTTCATCTTCTTCATGCTGTTCGCCATGTCGATCGCGCTGGTGGTGGTGCTGGTCTCGATCCGCCCGATCCCGATCGAGACGGCGACGATGCTGTCGGTCGCCGCCCTGACCAACACCGGCCCGCTGGCCGAGGCGATCCCGATGATGCCCGCCTTTCAGGCCGATGCGGGCAGCGCAAGCGCCCCCTGGGCGGGCTGGGCCGGGTTGTCGGTGCTGACCAAGTCGGTGCTGGCCGGCGCGATGGTCGCCGGGCGCATCGAGACGCTGGCGCTTCTGGCGCTGTTCTCGCCGGGATTATGGCGGCGTTAACCTGCAACACCGGTCCCCGCGCGCAGGGAGCAGTTCTTGCGCGGCCGGGGCGGCTCGCCTAAATGTGATTCTGTCTGACGACCAACAACAAAAAGGTGAGCGCCGATGGCTGGCGACAAGCAGAACCTTCAGGATGCGTTCCTCAACCACGTTCGCAAGGCGAAGGTCCCGGTGACGATCTTCCTGATCAACGGGGTCAAGCTGCAGGGCGTCATCACCTGGTTCGACAACTTCTGTGTGCTCCTGCGCCGCGATGGCCAGTCGCAGCTCGTCTACAAGCACGCGATCTCGACCATCATGCCGGGCCAGCCCATCAGCCTTTATGAAGGCGACGACTGATTGCCCGAGAACCAGCCAACCGCGGCCGAGCCGACCCGCGCCTTCGTCGTCCATCCCGATCTTGGCGATCGGCGCGGCCAACGCCGCTCGCCCGAGCTTGCGCTCGAGGAAGCGGTGGCGCTGGCCCGCGCCCTGCCCGCGATCCAGGTCGTCGGGGAAAGCGTGGCGAAGCTGCGCAAGCCCTCTCCTGGAACGCTGTTCTCGTCGGGCAAGCTGGATGAGCTTGGCGCAGCGGTGAACGAGGCCGAGGCCGAGCTGGTGCTGGTTGACGGCCCTCTCACCCCGGTCCAGCAGCGGAACCTGGAAAAGGAATGGGACGTCAAGATTCTCGACCGCACCGGGCTGATCCTTGAAATCTTCGCCGACCGCGCCCGGACGCGCGAAGGCGTGCTGCAGGTGGAACTTGCGGCGCTCAGCTATCAGCGCACGCGGCTGGTCCGCGCCTGGACCCACCTCGAACGGCAGCGGGGCGGCTTCGGCTTCGTCGGCGGCCCCGGCGAGACGCAGCTCGAGGCCGACCGCCGCGCCATTGACGACCAGATGGTCCGCCTGCGCCGGCAGCTCGAAAGGGTGGTCAAGACCCGCACCCTGCACCGCGCCGCGCGGGCCAAGGTGCCCTATCCCATCGTCGCGCTGGTCGGTTACACCAACGCGGGCAAATCCACCCTGTTCAACCGCCTGACCGGGGCCGACGTGCTGGCCAAGGACATGCTGTTCGCCACGCTCGACCCGACGATGCGGGCGATCAACCTGCCCTCGGCCGATGGCGAGGCGCGGGGGCGGCGGATCATCCTGTCGGACACGGTGGGGTTCATTTCGGACCTGCCGCCTGAACTCGTCGCCGCCTTCCGCGCCACGCTGGAGGAGGTGCTGGAGGCTGACCTGATCCTGCATGTCCGCGACATCAGCCACCCCGAGACCGAGGAGCAGGCCGCCGACGTCGGCGAGATCCTCGAAAGCCTCGGGGTCGAGGAGGACGTGGCGCTGATCGAGGTCTGGAACAAGATCGACGCGCTGTCGCCCGACATCCGCGCCGGGCTGCGCCGCACCGACGCGCGGCGGGCGGATGTGCAGGCGGTATCGGCGCTGTCCGGCGAGGGGCTGGACGATCTGGTCGCCGCCATCGACGCGCGGCTGTCGGACGTGCTGGACGAGCCGCGCCATGACGGCGTGGTGACGATCCCGTTCACGGACGGCCGCCGCCGCGCGTGGCTGCACGGCGCGGGCGTCGTGCGGCGTGAGGAGGCGACCGAAGACGGGCAGCGGATGCATGTCTCGTGGACCAGCCGCCAGCAGACCGCGTTCGAGGCGCTGGACGGCGCGGGCAGCCATCAGGCGGACGACGAGGACGACGATCCGCCGCCAATGCCGGGCGGGTGGGACCCGCTGGGGCGCGACTGATCCAGCGGAGGGCCGCGCATCCGGCAGGGTGACGAGTCATTCGCCCGGACATTATGCCGCGCTGCTTCGCGAAGTTCGGAAATGGCGCAATCGGTGCGTGCAGGGCACACGACCTGCGGCACCGAGCCGCCTCTGACGATGTGAGGGAAAAGCGGGCGAGCAGTTTCACGCCGCGCCACGCATGGCGATGATGCGCAGGAACCCGGCCGCCGCGGCGGCTGCGCAGGATGCGTGGTTCTGCGCATCGCGTGCAGCCGGCCGCGTCCCTACTTCGCCATCATCTCCTCTTCCGCGCGGATGCCGCCGACCACGCCCAGCGACTTCAGCTTGCGGTGCAGGGCGCTGCGCTCCATGCCGACGAAATGGGCGGTGCGGCTGATGTTGCCGCCGAAGCGGTCGATCTGGGCCAGCAGGTATTCCCGCTCGAACAGCTCGCGCGCCTCGCGCAGCGACAGGCTGGTGATGCGCGGACCCAGCGTCATCGCCTCGCCCTGCTCGTCGCCGTTGCCCTGCGGTTCAAGCTCGGCGGGCTGGATCGGGCCGTTCCCTTCGCCGAGGATCAGCACCCGCTCGATCACGTTGCGCAGCTGGCGGATGTTGCCGGGCCAGCGCATCGTGTGCAGCACCGTCACCGTGTCGTCCGGCAGATCGCGCAGCGGCAAGCCCTGCGTGGCGTTGAACTGCGCGATGAAATGCTGCGCCAGAACGCCGATATCCTCGCGCCGGTCGGCGAGCGAGGGCACCGCGATGGGAACGACGTTCAGCCGGTCGTAAAGCTCCTGCCGGAAGCGGCCGGCCTCGATCTCGACCGGCAGGTCGCGGGTGGTGGAACTGATGACGCGCAGGTCCACCCGCACCTTGTCGGTCCCGCCGGAACGCTGGAACTGCTGCTCGGTCAGCACCCGCAGGATCTTGGGCTGGGTGCCCAGCGGCATGTCGGCGACCTCATCGAAATAGATCACCCCGCCATGCGCCTGCTCCAGCAGACCGGGCTCCACCCCCCGCTCGGCGGATTCGCGGCCGAACAGCACCTCCTCCATCCGCTCGGGTTCGATGGTGGCGCAGGGGACGGTGACAAAGGGCGCGTCGGTCCGGTTGCTGTGGGCGTGGATGTAGCGGGCGGCGAGCTCCTTGCCCGCGCCCGGCTCGCCGGTCAGCATCACCCGCCCGTTCGACCGCGCCACCTTGTCGAGATTGTCGCGCAGCCGCCGGAACGGGGCCGACTGGCCCAGCATCTCGCCCATCGCGTTGTCGCGCCGGCGCAGGCTGGCATTCTCGCGCCGCAGGCGGCTGGTTTCCATCGCCCGCCGGATCACCACCAACAACTGGTCGATGTTGAACGGCTTTTCGATGAAATCATACGCCCCCTGCCGGATCGCGGCGACCGCGATCTCGATATTGCCGTGGCCCGAAATGATGACCACCGGCACATCGGGGTTGTTGGTCTTCGCGTGCTTGAGGATGTCCAGACCGTCCATCCGGCTGTCCTTCAGCCAGATGTCGAGGATCATCAGCCCCGGCTCGGCCGCGTTCACGGCGGCCAGCGCCTCGTCGCTGTTGGCGGCCGTGCGGGTGGCGAAGCCCTCGTCCTGAAGGATGTCCGCGATCAGCTCGCGGATGTCGCGTTCGTCATCGACGATCAGAATGTCACTCATGGGCCTGTGCCTCCTGCTCTGTCCTGTTCTTGCGCGGCTGAAGCTTGCGGACCGGCTGACGCTCGCGCGGCAACCGGATTTCGACCATTGCGCCGCGATGGCCGTCCGCGTCGGGATCGGCGTCGGTCAGCGTCAGGCTGCCGCCATGTTCCTCGACGATCTTCTTGACGATCGGCAGGCCGAGGCCGGTGCCGCCCTGCTTCATCGTCACATAGGGCTCGAACAGCCGGGTGCGGTCCTGCGGCAGCCCCACGCCATTGTCGGTGATGGTGATGGCGACCGAATCGTGCTGCGCTTCCATCTGCACCCGCACTTCGCCGGTCCAGTCGCCCGCCGGGCGGTCGCGCACGGCCTCGGCCGCGTTCTTCAGCAGGTTGTTGAAGACCTGCCCCATCATGCCCGCGTCGCAATCGACGATCACCGGCTCGTCGGGGATGTCGGTCTGAAGCGTTCCCGGAACGGCGTCGCGTTGCAGCACGATGGAATCGCGCAGCAACCGGGCGAGGTCCACCTCCTTGCGGTCGGGATCGGGCATCCGGGCGAAGCGGCTGAACTCGTCCACGATCCGGCGCAGGTCGTTGGTCTGGCGGATGATGACCTCGACATACTGGTCGAGCGCGTCGCGCGCCTCGCCATCGGGGGCGAGCCGGGAATACTTGCGGCGGATGCGCTCGGCGGAAAGCTGGATCGGGGTCAGCGGATTCTTGATCTCGTGCGCGACGCGGCGGGCGACGTCGCCCCAGGCGGCCATGCGCTGCGCACTGACAAGCTCGGTCACGTCGTCGAAGGCGATCACATAGCCTTCGATCTCGCCCTCCGCGCCGCGGCGGACGGCGATGCGGACCAGCAGGCTTTCGATCCGCCCCTCGCGCGTCACGCGGATCTCGTCCTGCACCGATTCCGCGACCGAGCCGCGCAGCCGCTCGAATAGCGCCGTGAACTCGGGCACCGCCTCGGGCAGGGGGCGGCCGATATCCCGCTCCGCGTCCAGCCCGACCAGCCGGGTGGCCGAGCGGTTGAGGAAGTCGATGCCGCCCGTCGAATCCAGCCCGACCACCCCCGGCGTGACCGAACTCAGCACGTTGTCGAACAGCCGCCGCTGGTCGTCTGCGGCGCGGTAGCTGGCCACCAGCTCCTCGCGCTGGTGCTTGAGCTGCCGGGTCATGCGGTTGAAGCTGGAACCGAGCGTCTGGATCTCGTCGCCGGTGTCGGGCTCGGGCACCTGCACGTCCAGATTGCCGCGCCCGACCTGCTCGGACGCCTCCGCCAGCCGTCCGATGGGACGCGAGAGGCGCTCGGCAAACCACATCCCCATCCAGATCGCCGCCATCACCAGCAGCAGCGCAAAGCCCAGATAGAGCAGCGAGAACTCGAACAGCACCCGCCCGCGGACCTGTTCGAGCTGCTGGTAAAGCCCCACGGTCGCGCGGGTCTCGTCCAGAAGGCCCAGCAGGTTCCCGTCCACGTCGCGGGTGACGTAGAGATAGCGGTCGATCAGCCCGGCCAGCGGAACCAGGGCGCGGAACTCGTTGTTCTGCCAGTCCTGGATCAGCAGCACCCCTTCGGTCGTCGCCGCGTCGAACTGCGCGGGCGAGGGTTCCTCATACCAGAAGAGATAGGACCGCTCCCCGCGCGAGCGGATCGCACCCGAGCCGTCGATGACATAGGCCTCGCGCAGCCCGCGCTGGATGCGGGCCTGCCCCTGCGACAGCAGCGCGCGAATGGCGCCGTCGTCGATCAGCGGATTGTCGGCGGCCGCCGCATCGAGCAGGCCGCCCAGCATCCGCGCGTCCGATACCAGGTCGCGGCGGTGCTCCTCCTGATACGCCTCGGCGGCGGCCAGCGAGCTTGAGACGACCGACTGCACGCGGTTCGAGAACCAGCCTTCCAGCCCGATATTCACCGTCAGCCCGGCGAACAGCGCGACCAGCACCGTGGGGATCAGGGCGATGCCGGCGAAGACCCCGACCAGCCGCATGTGCAGCCGCGATCCGGCGGCGGCGTTGCGGCGCGCCATGACCATCCGGGCGAGCCGCGCCCCGACGAGGCCGATCAGCAGGATCAGGTAGATGAGGTCGGCCAGCAGGACCAGCCGCAGCGCCGTGCTGGCGACGACATCGTCCAGCGGGCCCAGCACGGCGAAGGTTGCCACCGCAAGCACCGGGCCGAGCACGGCCAGCCCCAGCGTCGCGGCGTTCTGCACCCGTCGCCTGCGCCGCAAACGCGCCAGCCTGTCCCAAGGGATGCGCCCCGCCTGCGCCATCGCCATCGCCGCCTTGTCCCGCCCCCGCCGCTGTCTCGCGGCTCAATGTGACCTTTACGCGACAATGCGCCAGCCACCTGTGACCGTTTTACATCAGACGACGGCGGCGTGTCACCTCGATATTCAGGTCATTCACCTTTTTTCTGAGCGTATTGCGGTTGATTCCCAGAAGTTCGGCGCAGCGGAGCTGATTTCCGCCGGTCGCGTCCAGCGCGATCTCGATCAGCGGGCGCTCCACCTCGCGCAGGATGCGGTCGTAAAGGCCGGGCGGCGGCAGCTCGCCCCCGTGCAGGTCGAAGTAGCGTTGCAGATGCATCTCGATCGAGCGGCCCAGCCGCTCAGGCTGCTGCCCGGCGGCCGGCGCGCTTGTCTCCGGCGGCACGATCCGCGGCGGCGCAGCATGGCGGCCGCCGGTGTCCGGGGGGTTCTCGGCCAGCGCGGCGCGGGTTTCAGCCTCGGTGATCTCCGGCCCGCTGGCGACCAGCGCCAGGCGGCGGACGGTGTTGTCCAGCTCGCGCACGTTGCCGGGGAACGGCCAGCCGCGCAGGACGGCGGCGGCGGCGTCCGAAAGGTCGCGCTTCGGAAGGCCGAGGCCAGCGGCCCGCGCCAGCAGGTGCCGCGCCAGCGGCGGGATGTCGTCCACGCGGGCGCGCAGCGGCGGGACCGTCAGCGTCACCCCGGCGAGGCGGTAGTGCAGATCCTGCCGCAGCCGCCCCGAGGCGACATCGGCCATCGGGTCCGGCCCCGCCGTCGCCACCAGCCGCGGGAGGCGCGAGACGTCGGGCCCGTTCTCGGCCGCTTCGATCAGCCCGACCAGCCGGGCCTGCGCGGCGGGCTCCATCGCCGCCGGCCCCTCGACCAGCAGCGTGCCCCCCGCCGCCCGGGCAAAGGCGGCGGCCAGCCCCTCGACCGGATCGGCGGGGGTGATGACGACCAGCGGGCCGCCCTGATGTTCGGAATAGTCGTGCAGCGCCCGCGCCACCGTGCTGCGGCCCGAGCCGGGCTCGCCCGTGACCATCACCGGCAGATCGGCGTTCACGACCCGCGCGACGGTGCGGAACAGCGCCTGCATCGCCGGCGCGTGGCCCACCAGCGGCATCGCCGGATCGGGGCCCGGCAGGGCGGCATCCGCCCCCTGCTCGACGCGCGAGGGGCGGCGGGACAGGCCCGCGCGGATGCGGGCCATCAGGTCGGGCAGATCGAAGGGTTTGGGCAGATAGTCGAAGGCGTCCGCCTCGGTCGCGCGGATCGCGGTGACGATGGTGTTCTGGGCCGAAATGACGATCACCGGCAGGTTCGGCCGCACCCGCGCGATGGCGGGCATCACGTCCAGCCCGTTGCCGTCGGGCATCATCACGTCGGTGACGACCAGATCGCCCCGCCCCTCCTCGACCCAGCGCTGAAGCTGGCCGAGGCTGCCGGTCGCGTGGACCTTGCACCCCGCCCGCGTCAGCGCCTGGGTCAGCACCGTGCGGATGCTGCGGTCGTCGTCCGCGATCAGGACCGTGCCGTCCATGTGGGCTCCTTTCCGGCGAGGGGAAGCGAAAGGCGGATCAGGGTGCGGCCGGGGCGACTGTCGAGCCGCAGTCCCGCGCCGTGATCGGCGGCGATCTTGCTGACCAGCGCGAGCCCCAGCCCGGTGCCGTTCTCGCGGCCCGAGATGAAGGGATCGAACACCTGGTCGGCGATGGCGTCGGGCACGCCGGGGCCGTCATCCTCGATCTCGACCTGAAGCGGCAGCGGGGTGTCGTCCTCGGCCCGGCGCAGGGCGCCATCGTAATGGGTGCGCAGGCGGATCGTGCCGGGGCCGCGCGGATCGCCCCAGCCGCGCCCGTCGCGGGCCAGCGCCTCGGCGGCGTTGCGGATGAGATTCAGCACCGCCTGAACGATCAGGTCGGGATCGGCGAGCGCGAGGGGCAGCGAGGGGTCGTAATCCGTCACCAGCCGCGCGTGGGTGCCGGTCAGCTCGAACGAGCGGCGGGCGCGGTCCAGCACGTCATGGATGTTGATCGCCTGAAGCTTCGGGGCCGAGGTGTCGCCGAACCGCTCCACCTGATCCAGCAGCGCGACGATCCGGCGGGATTCGGCGACGATCAGGTCGGCAAGCTCGCGGTCCTCGGAGCCGAGCCCTTCGGCCAGAAGCTGCGCCGCGCCCCTGATCCCGGCGAGCGGGTTCTTGATCTCATGCGCCAGCATGTCGGCCATGCCGATGGCCGAGCGGGCAGCGCGGCGATGCTCGCCCACAGGCGCGGCGGGCACGATCAGCGCCGAGACGCGCCCGTCCGGGGCCGGGCCGAGATGCAGCGCGGCCATGCGGACGTCGAACCCGCCTGCGCGGTCCCCGATCTCCCACCGCAGCGCGGGACGGCTGACGTTTTCTTCCCCCGTCAGCACCGCCTGAAGAAGCTGCGGCAGCGCCGGGTCGATCCGCAGCCGGTTCGCCAAGCGCGGATCGTCCGGCGCATGGCCGACTGCCGAGCGGTCCGACAGGTTCAGCCACGCCTGCGCCGCGTCGTTGAGGGCGGCGAACCGCCCCTGCTTGTCGAACAGCAGCGCCGGCAGCGGCAGCGCCATCCACTCGGCGTCCGCAGCGCCGCTCATGCGGCGGCCTGCGCATCGCCCGGCGCGCCGCTGAAGACGGCGGCGATGGCGGCCCGCGCCTCGGCCTCGGTCACGGCGGCCATCAGGGCGCGGCGGCCATCTGGGGCGCCGTTCGCCTCGGCATACCAGCCCAGATGCTTGCGGGCGACGCGCAGGCCGAGATCGCGGCCGTAATGGGACAGGATATCCTCGTGATGGGCCGCCACCGTATCGGCCAGCGCCGCGCCCTGCGGCACATCCGGGGCGGGCGCTCCGTGCAGCTGAGCCGAGATCTGCGCGAGCCGCCACGGCGCGCCCTGCGCCCCGCGCCCGACCATGACCGCATCCGCGCCCGACGCCGCCTGCGCCGCCCTCGCGCTGGCCGCGTCCACCACGTCGCCATTGGCGACCAGCGGCAAGTCCGGCACGGCCTCGCGCACGGCGCGGATTGCGACCCAGTCGGCGCTGCCGGTATAGAACTGCGCGCGGGTGCGGCCGTGGACGGTAACCATCCGCACCCCCGCATCCCGCGCCCGCCGGGCGAGGTCGGGCGCGTTGAGGCAGTCCGCGTCCCAGCCCAGCCGCATCTTCAGCGTCACCGGCAGGTCCACGGCTGCTGCCACCGCATCGATCAGCGTCAGCGCGTGGTCGAGGTTGCGCATCAGCGCCGCGCCGGAAAGCCCGCCCGTCACCTTGCGGGCCGGACAGCCCATGTTGATGTCGATGATCCCCGCGCCCATTCCCGCGACGATCCGCGCGGTTTCGGCCATCGGCCCTGCCTCGCGCCCCGCGATCTGGACGCTGACCGGCACGCCGCCTTCGACCATCGCCTTGGCGCGCACCGCCATGCGGGTCGAGGGGCGCGGCGTCGCCATCTCGGTCGAGGCGACCATCTCGCTGACCACCAGCCCCACGCCGCCCGCGCTGTGGCGGGCGACGGCGCGGCGGAACGGCAGGTCGGTGATCCCCGCCATCGGCGCAAGGAACACCGGCGGGTCCAACGTGAAATCGCCTATCCGGATCGTGTCGCGCATGGGTTCCTTCTGAGCCGCTTTCCGGGCCGTTGCACAGGGCGACGCGCCGCGACCCTGAGGCCGCGCGAGCCGTTGCCGCGCTTCGATGCAGTTGCGGATACATTTGCCTAAAAAGAAGGCAGTCCGCAAGCGCCCCTTCGCCTTGCATCGGGTCCGGCAAGGCTTACCTTGCGGAACAATCGGGAAAGGATCGCCATGTTTCTGTCGGTGTTCGACCTCTTCAAGGTCGGTGTCGGGCCGTCATCCTCGCACACGATGGGGCCGATGGTGGCGGCGGCGCGGTTTCTGGACAGCCTGCGCGCCGCGCCCTTCCGCCCTCACGGGCTGCGGGCGAGCCTGCACGGCAGCCTCGCCTTCACCGGCAAGGGCCACGCGACCGATCGGGCCACGATCCTGGGGCTCGCGGGCTTCACCCCCGACAGCATGGACCGCGAGCAGGCCGATGCCGCGCTGGCCGAGAATATCCGCACGAAGACCCTTTCGCCCGAAGGGCTGGGCACGCTGAAGTTCGACCCCGAAACAGACCTGATCTTCGACTTCGAGCGGGCGCTGCCCGGTCACGCCAACGGCATGATCCTGATGGCGACCGACGCGCAGCGGGACGTGATCTCGCGCGAGATCTACTACTCCGTCGGCGGCGGCTTCGTACTGACCGAGGCGGAGATGGCCGCCAAGGGCGATGATACCCGCACCGACGCCTCGCCCAGCGTGCCCTATCCCTTCGCCAGCGCCGCCGAGATGCTGGCAATGGCCGAGAAATCCGGCCTTTCCATCGCCGGGATGAAACGCGCGAACGAGCGCACCCGCCGCAGCGACGCCGAGATCGACGCCGGGCTGCGCCGCATCTGGCAGGTCATGCGCGACTGCATGGACCGGGGGCTGGAGGCCGAGGGCATCCTGCCCGGCGGGCTGAACGTGCGGCGGCGGGCGCGGGGCATCCACGCCTCGCTGATGGCCGAGCGCGGGATGAACATGCAGGCGCCGCATGTCACCAACGACTGGATGTCGGCCTATGCGATGGCCGTGAACGAGGAGAACGCCGCCGGCGGACAGGTCGTCACCGCCCCCACCAACGGCGCGGCGGGGGTGATCCCGGCGGTGATCCGCTACTGGCTGGACCATATCCCCGGCGCATCCGAGCGGCAGCTGCCCGAGTTCCTGCTGACGGCCGCGGCGGTGGGGGGTCTGGTCAAGCACAACGCCAGCATTTCCGGGGCCGAGGCGGGATGCCAGGCCGAAGTCGGCAGCGCCTCCGCGATGGCGGCCGCCGGGCTGGCCGCCGTGCTGGGCGGCACGGTCGAGCAGATCGAGAACGCGGCCGAAATCGCGCTGGAGCATCACCTCGGCATGACCTGCGATCCGGTGAAGGGGCTGGTGCAGGTGCCCTGCATCGAGCGCAACGGCCTCGGCGCGATCAAGGCGGTCAGCGCCGCCAGCCTCGCCCTGCGCGGCGACGGGCGCCATATCGTGCCGCTGGACGCCGCGATCGAGACGATGCGCCAGACCGGCCGTGACATGTCCGAGAAATACAAGGAAACCTCGCTCGGCGGGCTGGCGGTCAACGTCCCCAACTGCTGAGCCTCCGCGCGCCGGGCGGGGGATCGCCTGCGACGCGGTTTTGCCGCCGCCGCGCTTGTCAGCGCAGCCCGCGATGGGTTACGTCTTCGTAAAACAAGGGACGTGACCATAATGAACCTCCGCCTTGCGCTGCTCGCGCTTCCGCTGGCGCTGGCAGGCTGCGACGAGCAGTCGATGGCCGATCTGCGGATGCCGTGGGACCGGCCCGAACCCGTCGTCGAAACCCCGGTCGAGCCCGGCCCGCCGACGATCCCGCCGCCGCCGCAGGTCTCGCCAGTGGATCAGTCGCTCGAAGTCGGGGCGCCCGGCGCCCTGCGCGCCACCGGCGAGCGGGAAACCTATCAGCTGACCGAGGTCGCGGCGACCGGCGAAGGCTGGTCGGTCGAGGTCGCCGAGGGCCGCGCCCGCTTCGCCCGCCCCGGCGCGAACACCGCGAACGTCCCCGTGCGCCGCATCGTCTATGCCGGCGGGATCGAGTTCGTGGGCGAGCTGAACGGCCGCGTCTTCGCGCTGACCATCACCCCGGCGAATTGCGGCCGGGCGCCGCTGACCGCGCTGCTGCGGGCAGGCGGCAACCGCTACGCCGGCTGCGCCGCCCCCGGCGCGCTGCCCGCGACCGCCGAGACTGCGGCCCCGGCGGCCCCCGCCGCCGCCGGCTGAGACCCGTTCGTGCCGCCCGCGCGGCGCGCACCCGCAAGACGTCAGGATCGGCCCCGTCTCGGGCCTTCCGCAACAAAGGACCGCACGGATGTCCCGTCGCCTGCCCCGCCGCACGAGCCTGCTGCGCCATTTGCTGACCTCGGCCCTGCCCGCGGGGCTGCTGCTGACCGCCGGGGTGGGTGCGGCCCTCGCCGATCCGATGATCGGCACGGTCACGAACCGCTACGGCCTGCCCGGCGTCATCGACACGCCCACCGCCGAGATGATGCCCGACGCCACGCTGGGCGCGATGGTCGGCTGGTCCGAACTGGGCAACCGCGCGGGCCTCAGCTTCCAGATCATCCCCCGCGCCACGGTCGCGCTGCGCTACGGCAAGTTCGACAGCACCGAGGAAAGCCGCGGCTATGTCCGCGACCGCTCGTTCGACCTGCGCTTCCAGATCGTGGATGAATCCGAGGGCGGCTGGCGTCCCGCGGTCGCGGTCGGCCTGCAGGACATGATCGGCACCGGCTTCTACTCAGCCGAATACATCGTCGCCACCAAGACCCTGACCCCGCGCCTGCGGGTCAGCGGCGGTCTCGGCTGGGGCCGGCTGGCGAGCGATGGCGGGATCGGCTCTCCCTTCGGAAGCCGCCCGGCGCCCGACGACGAGGAGGGCGGCAGCCTCAACCATGAGCAGTGGTTCAAGGGCGAGGTCGCGCCGTTCCTCGGCGTCCAGTTCAAGGCCACCGACAAGCTGACCCTGCTGGCCGAATACTCCGGCGACGACTACGCCTGCGAAACCGGCGACGCCGACAACTGCGCCCGCACCCCGTGGCTCAGCGACGAGGACGAGCTGAAGAACAACATCAATCTCGGATTCAGCTGGCAGGCGGGAACGAACTACCAGATCGGCGGCTATGTGCTGGGCGGCAAGCATTTCGGCATCCAGGCGAGCATGGTGCTGAACCCCCGCCGCGCGCCCTACCCCTCGGGGCTGGAAAAGGGCCCTGCCCCGGTCCGGCCGCGCGTCGCCGTAGCGGCGGACCCGGAGGGCTGGTCGGGCTCGTGGGCCGCCGACCCTACGGCGCAGCCGGCGATCCAGAAGGCGCTTGGCGATGCGCTGCGCAAGGAAGGCCAGACGCTGGAAAGCATGGTGCTGACCCCCACCCGCGCCGAGGTCCGCATCACCAACAACCGCTATATCCAGCAGGCCGAGGCCGTGGGCCGCACCGCGCGGCTGATGACCCGCGCCCTGCCCCCGTCGGTCGAGACGCTGGTCATCACCTCGGTCGAAAGCGGCATCCCCACGTCGTCGGTGACGCTGCGCCGCTCGGATGTCGAGCGGCTGGAGAATACCGAGGCGGGCCAGATCGCGAGCGTCGCCACGCTGACCGATTCCGACCCGCGCCCGGCGGGGCTGGTGATGTCGCCTGACGCGGGCCCGCGCTTCCAGTGGTCGCTGGCGCCGTATCTGTCCACCGGCCTCTTCGACCCCGACGAGCCGATCCGCTACGAGGTCGGCCCCCGCCTTTCCGCCCGCTATGAGCTGGCGCCGGGGCTGGTCCTCAAGGGCACGATCCGCCAGCGGCTGTTCGGCAACGCGGATCAGGACGCGCCCGGCAGCATCTCGGTCGATGATTACAAGGCCCAGAGCGAGGAAGAAATCACCGCCGGCAACAGCGGCGTTTACCGGGTGCGCTCGGACGGACGCATGTATTCGGGCAACGACAAGCCGCGCATCCCGGAACTGACGCTGAACTGGTATGCGCGCCCGACCGACACGATCTACAGCCGCGTCACCGTGGGCCTGCTGGAGAACATGTACGGCGGCGTCTCGGCCGAGGCGCTGTGGAAGCCGGTCAATTCGCGGCTGGGCATCGGCGCCGAGATCAACCGGGTCCGCAAGCGCGACTATGAGGATGCGTTCGAATTCCTCGACTACGAGGTCACGACGGGCCATGTCTCGGCCTATTACGAGTTCGGCGGCGGCTTCGTCGGCCAGCTGGACGTTGGCCGGTATCTCGCCGGAGACGACGGCGCCACGGTGACGCTGACCCGCGAGTTCGCCAATGGCTGGGAAGTCGGCGCCTACGCCACCAAGACGGACCTCAGCGCCGATGAGTTCGGCGAAGGCTCGTTCGACAAGGGCGTCACGATCCGCATTCCGCTGGCCTGGGCCACCGGCACGCCCTCCACCCGGACGGTCGGCGGCACGATCAGTTCGCTGAATCGCGACGGCGGCCAGCGCGTGCGCGTCGATGGCCGTCTTTACGAGACGGTCCGCGACAGCCACTCGACCAAGATGTATGACGGCTGGGGGAGATTCTGGCGATGAACAGGCATATCCGGCGGCTGGCATCCCTTGTGGCGCTGGCGGCGCTCGTCGCGGGCTGTTCCAGCACCAGTGAGACCGAGGACGCGACCACCTCCGCCACGCCCTTCGGCATCGCCCGCGCGGCCATCGGCCAGATGCGGGCCGAGCGGCAGGCGGCGGCGAACCCCGCCCCCCCCCGCGATCCGCAGGCAGTCGCGGCCGAGGCGCTGTCGGTGAACCCCGGACCGCTCATCATGGTGGGGCTGGAGCAGATGGGCACCACCCAGGTGCTCGCCATGACCGGCGAGAATGGCGGCATGCGCACCTACATGACCAGCAACGAACAGGCGCTCATCATGCGCGGCTTCATGCTGACCGGCACGCGCGGGCTGGGCAATGACCTGTCGGTGGCCGAAGCGTCGCAATCGGCGGCGCTGATCGCCGCGGGCCGGTCCGGCACCGCGCGGCGGGTGATGCGTTATTACAGCGGCGACGGGCTGGAGCGGCCGATCGACTTCACCTGCCAGGTGGGGCGCGGGCCGAATGCCGGCGTCATGGTCGAGGATTGCAGCGGCCACGGGCTGAGCTTCCAGAACAGCTACCTGCCCTCGTCCGGTGTGTCGCGGCAGTGGGTGGGACCGGCGCTCGGCTATGTCACCATTCAGGTTCTGCGGCCATGACAAGCCTCTGCGATTAGTAAAAAGGCCCGCCGATCTGGCGGGCTTTTTTGTTGCGGTTTCGCGTTCCCGTCACGCCTCGCACAAAGGAAAGGGGCCAGTCCGAAGGCTGGCCCCGATCGATTGCTGACCTGACGAAATCAGGTGTTCGGGGTGTCGTCATCATCATCGTCGTCGTCCGAAGCGACGGCGGCGATGACGCCCAGCAGCAGCAGCGCCGGGACGATCAGGCCGGCGTTCGAGCGCGCGGGCTGGGTGTCGACGACGACGGGCTCGACCTCAACGACGGGGGCGACATAGCCACCGGCCAGAGCGGACGACGCGGACAGCCCGAGGGCTGCGGCGAAAGTAGCGAATTTGGTCATGATCATGCTCCGTACTTTTTTTGAAAGCTGCCGTTCCCGACAGCATCGTTGCGACAGTTACACAAAGCCCCGATCTTGGGAAGCGGCGTCGTGTTCCCCCGAAAGTGGCCCAATCCACTGTTGCATAATCGCCAACACCTTGCGGAGGCTCCGGTTCCTGCCCGTTTTCAGGCGCGCGAGGCGTGTGGCCTTTCTGCACCGTTGCCCTTGGGGCATCGGCAAACCTTCGCCGGACGCCTGCCGACGCCGCCCGCCGGGTCCTGGCCGCGCGGAAACCCACTGGACATGTCCGACTGTTGTTGTCAGGTTTATTCCACCAGCAGGAGGACCAACCATGACCATCAATCCGACGGACTTCCCCAGCCTTCCCCATATCCGCTTGCCGCAGGTGCCGGTCCATGACGCGACCGCCCTGACGGATGGCGGCAATCAGGCGCTGATCGCGCTCGGCGACCAGCTCTACAACCTGCGGATCACCCGCGCCGGAAAGCTGATCCTCACCAAGTGAGTGCGGGGGCTTACCGCCCCCGATTCCCCCCGCCCGGCCCCCGATTGCCGCCCGGCGCGCCGCCACGCGGTCCCGCGCCGCCGGGGCGTCCGCCGAACGGCTTCCCACCCGGCTTGCCGCCGAAGGGCTTGCCCCCCGGCCTGCCGCCATGGGGCTTGTCGCCGGCCGGACGCGGCTTGCCATACCCGCCACGGCCGCCGCCCGCGTCTCCGCCGGTGCCGCCGCCCCACGCCTTGCGCGGGCGCTCGCCCTCGGCCCCGGCCGAGCGCGGCTTGCGGTCATAGCCACCTTCAGATCGCGGCTTGCGGTCGAAGCCGCGCCCGCCCTCGGGGGCACCTTCCCGAGGCTTGCGGGCGAAGCCGCCTTCGCCCCGAGGCGTCCGCTCGGAACCGCGCTCGCCTTCGGGACGGGGCTTGCGGTCCTCCGCGCCCCAGCGGGGCTTGCGTTCAAAGGGCCGCTCGCCCTCCGCACCCTCGCGCGGCTTGCGGTCGAAGGGCCGGTCCCCTTGAGGGCGTCGCTCGAAGCTGCGCTCGCCCTCGGCGCGGGACTTGTGGTCGCCTTCGCCGGCACCGTGGCGCGGCTTGCGATCATAGGGGCGGTCCCCCGCCTCGCGGGGCTTGCGGTCGAAGGGCCGATCCCCCTGCGGCTTCCGGTCGAAGGGGCGATCGCCCTGAGGACGACGCTCGAAACTGCGCTCTCCCTCGGCGCGGGGCTTGCGCTCCCAGCCGCCCTCCGAAGCCTGCCGCGGTTTGCGGTCAAAGGGACGGTCCCCGGCCTCGCGTGGCTTCCGGTCGAAACTGCGCTCTCCCTCGGCGCGCGGCTTGCGCTCCCAGCCGCTCTCCGATGCCGGCCGCGGCTTGCGGTCGAAGGGGCGGTCCCCGGCCTCGCGGGGCTTGCGGTCGAAGCTGCGCTCTCCCTCGGCGCGGGGCTTGCGCGGCCCGTCGCGGTCGGCGCCGCGGGGCGGGCGGCGGTCGTCCTGCGAGGGGCGATTGCCGCCGGCGCCTCGGTCGTCGCGACCGGCGCGGCGGGGGCGCTCCTCCTCCGATTCGCCGGTCAGCAGCCCGCCGAGCTGGTCGCGCAGGACGCGGCGCTTGACTTCGATGACCTGATTTTCCTCGATGCCGATCAGGCGGAACGGACCGTAGCCGATGCGGATCAGGCGGTTCACCTGCAGCCCGACATGGGCCATCGCGCGACGGATCTCGCGGTTGCGGCCCTCGCGGATGCCGACCGTCAGCCAGGCATTCGCGCCGCGCTGGCTGTCGAGCTTGATCTCCATCGGCGCGAACTCCTCGCCGTCGATCACCGCGCCGCGGCGCAGCGGGTCGAAGGTCAGCTCGGACGGATTGCCATTCACGCGCACCCGGTAGCGGCGCAGCCAGGCGGTGGAGGGCAGCTCCAGCCGCCGCTTCAGCTCGCCATCGTTGGTCAGCAGCAGCAGACCTTCGGAGTTGAGGTCGAGCCGCCCGATCGACATCACCCGCGGCAGATCGCGCGGCAGCGCGTCGAAGACCGTCTGGCGGCCCTTCTCGTCGTTTTCCGACGTCACCAGCCCGACCGGCTTGTAATAGAGCCACAGCTTGGTTTCCTGCGGCGCGTCCATCGGTTGGCCGTCGATCAGCACCTTGTCGGTCGGCAGGATGTCCAGCGCGGGGCTGGAGATCGCCTCGCCGTTCACCTTGACGCGGCCCTCGACGATCATCCGCTCGGCCTCGCGGCGGCTGGCGACGCCCGCGCGGGCCATCACCTTGGCGATGCGCTCGCCGCCCGAGCTTTTCGGCGCGGGCTCTTCCTCCGCCGCGTCATCGACCGGCTGGGCTTCGGCGGCATCCTCGCCGGCATAGACGGCGGCGTAATCCTCGTCTCGCGCGGGGGCGGCGGGCTCTTCGTTGTCGTCCTGGGGGGTGTTCTGGTCGGTCATGGCGATCTCCTGGCGCATCCCTGCGATGGCAAGCGGCGTTCATATCCTCAACGCCCCGCGCACGAAAGCGGTTCTTGCGCCGCGTTCTTGCACCGGACGCGCCGTCAGGGCAGGACCGCAGCATGACCTTCCGCAGCCACATGCCGCAGGCGCTGTTGCAGGCGCGAGAGGCCGCCCTGCGCGGCGAGGTGCCGGTGGGCGCCGTGCTGTGCGATCCGTCCGGGCGCGTCGTCGCGGCGGCGGGCAACCGCACCCGCGAACTGTCGGACCCCACCGCCCATGCCGAGATCCTCGCCATCCGCGAAGCCTGCGCGCGCGCCGGGTCCGAGCGGCTGCCCGGCCATACGCTGTGGGTCACGCTGGAGCCCTGCCCCATGTGCGCCGCCGCGATCTCCGCCGCGCGGATCTCGACGCTGTATTACGGCGCGTCCGATCCGCGCATGGGCGGGGTCGCGCACGGGGCGCGGGTGTTCGACCACCCGCAATGCCACCACCGGCCGCAGGTCTATGACGGGATCGCGAGCGCCGAATCGCAGGCGCTGCTGCGCGGCTTCTTCGGGGCGCGGCGCTAGTCGGCGCTCCGACGTTCAGGCGGCAGATCGAAGACGACGCAATCGCCGCTGCGACGTTGCCAGCGCCCGGCGTCGTCGGCGGGCAGTTCGAAGCCGGCGCAGAGGCGGAATTTTCCGTCCTCCAGCGGCTCGATCCGGTAAGCCGCGTCCGTGAAGGGATCGGCCAGGCGAACCGGGCCGGGGCAGCCGGCGGTTTCCTCCAGCGACGCCGGCATCCGGCCGCTGTCGCCCGCGAGGCAGGAGATGTGGGTGGAAAGGCGGGTCAGGTCGTCCATGCGGGTGGCGTCGCGCCGCTCCATCCGGCCGCGTCCGGGGCCGCCCGACAGAATCAGCCCGCCGACGATCGCGGCCACCGCCAGCGCGGCGATCGCCCAGGTGGCCCAGCGTTGCATCCCGCGATCACCCCGCATCCAGCTCATCCCGGTAATAGGCCAGCGCCAGCGCCCCGATCAGCGCGACCAACGCCGCCTTGGCCGCGAACCGCCCGGTGAGATCGCCGTTCAGCAGCGCATAGATCAGCGCCACCCCGTCCGACAGCAGCGCCAGCGCCGCCAGCAGCAGCGTGACGGCGGCGAACCAGCGCCGGACCAGCGAGCGGCGCTGGCCCGGATCGCCCGTCGTCGCGCGGGCGATCCGGGCGTTCAGCCAGACGAACAGCGGCACGGTGGGAATCAGCCAGGCGATGGACCAGCGCAGGCTGGAGCGGGGCGGGTCGTGCAGGTCGCCCGGCTCGGGCAGCAGCGAATCGATGATGTCGAAGCCGAGCGCGGCAACGTGCCAGCAGATCAGCCCGAGCATCAGGAACAGCAGCCCATAGACCACCGCCTCGCCCGCCGAGACATAGGGGCGCGGCCTCGGCACCGGCGGCAGATTGCCCTCGCCCGGAAGCCAGGCGCCGAGTGCGGCCTCGATCTCGCGCCCGCTCCAGCCCGCGCCGGTCAGCGCCTGCCGCACGGCGTCGGGGGCAAGGCCGCGCGACAGCGCCGCGTGGACGAAATCCGCCAGTCGGTCGTTGCGCGCCATTCATGCCCTCCGGTTCCGGGGCAGAATGGCGGCTAAGCGTGGCGGGTCAAGCGGCGATGATTTTTCTGCTTGCACCCGGTCGCGGCTTTCCCTAAATCACCCGTCACCGGCAGGGAACACCGCCGGGACGGGGCGCGGGCGTAGCTCAGGGGTAGAGCATAACCTTGCCAAGGTTAGGGTCGTGAGTTCGAATCTCATCGCCCGCTCCAACACAAAAAGGCCGGACCTTCGGGTTCGGCCTTTTTGGTTTTTTACCGGGCGAGAACCGGAGCAGCTTCCACCTCTCGGCTGATGGAGCGGGGCCACAAGCCCGTTTCCGTGCGAGTCCTCGACGCCAGCACTCCGGAGGGACGCGCCTGCACGGGTGGGCGCGAACGCGCCCGCCTGGGGGCGGGCGATCTCCCCCCGGTCCGCTTTGTGCGGACCGGGGGGAGATCGCGTGACCGTTCACCCGGACTGGCACTCTCAACCTGCGACAGCCGACCCACGCCGATCGGTTTAAATGACCGGTGGTTCGCAGCCGCGCCTTACAGCATCCCCGGCACCACCAGATCCGGCGGGCGGTGGCCGTCGGCGAAGGTCTTGATGTTCAGCAGCACCTTCTCGCCCATCTCGGCGCGGCCCTCCATGGTGGCGCTGCCCATGTGCGGCAGCAGAACCACGTTCGGCAGGTCGCGCAGGCGGGGGTTGATGTCGTGGCCATGCTCGAAGACGTCGAGGCCCGCCCCCGCGATCTCTCCCGCCCGCAGCATCCTTGTCAGGGCGTTCTCGTCGATCACCTCGCCGCGCGAGGTGTTCACGATCACCGCCGACGGCTTCATCAGCTTCAGCCGCCGTGCGTTCAGCAGGTGGAAGGTGCTGGGGGTGTGGGGCACGTTCACGCTGACGATATCCATGCGGGCAAGCATCTGGTCGAGACTCTCCCACCAGATCGCACCCAGCGCCTGCTCGACCTCCGGCCGCAGGCGGCGGCGGTTGTGATAATGGACCTGCATCCCGAACACCGCCGCCCGGCGCGCGACCGCCTGCCCGATCCGGCCCATCCCGAGGATGCCGAGCCGCGCCCCCGCGATGCGGCGGCCCAGATAGGCCGTCGGCGCCCAGCCCTGCCAGCGCCCGGCCTGCATCTCGGCCAGCCCTTCCGGGATGCGCCGGGTCACGGCGAGGATCAGCGCCATCGTCATGTCGGCGGTATCGTCCGTCACCACGCCCGGCGTGTTGGACACCAGGATGCCGCGCTGCCGGGCGCTCTCGATGTCGATATGGTCCACCCCCGCCCCGAAATTGGCGATCAGCTTCAACCGCGGCCCGGCCTTCGCCAGCAGGCTCGCGTCGATGCGGTCGGTCACGGTCGGCACCAGCACGTCGCTGTCCTCCATCGCCTGCACCAGTTCCTCGCGCGTCATCGGCGCGTCCACCTCGCGCAGGGCGACGTCGAACAGTTCGGCCATGCGGGTTTCCACCGCGTTGGGAAGCCGCCGCGTCACGGTGACCCGTGGGCGCTGACGCAAGGGTGAGCTTGGGGCCATGGGGTCCTCTCTTCCAAAGCTGGGCCGGTTTTGGCAAAGTGCAACCTGCACGGGGAGGACACAAGCCCCGGCCGCGGGGTGACGAGCCGCCGCGACATGAGGCGCAGACCGCCGGACGATCCCCGGCAACGAGGGCACGATATGAATAACGCACGGGGCATCCTTGGCGCGGCTGTGACGCTTTGTTTCGCGCTGGCGCCGCTGGCCGCCCCGGCGCAGGGGCTTGGCGCGGACGGCACCGCCCGCGCGTCGGACCCGCCCCCGGTGCAGATCGACCCGCGCGAGGTCACGCCGGATTCGCTCATCAGCCGCAACCAGGCGCAGGAGCGCGATCCCAATCGCGGCCCGGTCACCAACCTGCCCCTGCCCCGCTACGTCTCGTTGAAGGGCAGCGAGGGCAACGTCCGGCGCGGGCCGAGCCTGTCGCACCGGATCGACTGGGTGTTCCGCCACGCGGGGATGCCGCTGCGGGTGGTGGCCGAGTTCGGCCACTGGCGCCGGGTCGAGGACCGCGACGGCGCGGGCGGCTGGGTGCATTACTCGCTTCTGTCGGGGGTGCGCACGGCGGTTATCACCTCGGATCTGGTGGACCTGCGCGCCCGCCCCGACACCAACGCGACCGTGGTCGCGCGGGCCGAATCGGGCGCCATCGTCCGGGTGAACGAGTGCAACCCGGACTGGTGCCGCGTCTCGGGCGGCGGCGAGAAGGGCTGGGTGCCCAAATCGGTGATGTGGGGCGTCGATCCGGGCGAGATCCGGGACTGACGCTCAGCCCTCCAGCAGACCGCGCCCGCACAGAAGCGGCTCCACCCCCGGCTTGCGGCCGCGGAACTCGGTCCAGAGCTCGTCTGCGGGCCGGGCGCCGCCCTGCGACAGGATCGCGCGTTCCAGCCGCTGCGCCGTTTCCCGGTCGAAGGCGTCGCCGGTTTCCCTGAAGGCGGCGAAGGCGTCGGCGTCCATCACCTCGGACCAGAGATAGCTGTAATACCCCGCCGAATAGCCGTCGCCGGAAAAGACATGGGTGAAATGCGGCGTCGCATGGCGCATCGGAACGGCCTTGGGGGCGCCCATCGCGCCCAGCAGGTCAGTCTGCGCGTCCATCGGATCGGCGGGCGGCGCGCCGAGGTGGAAGGCGATGTCCACCATCGCGCTTTCCAGATACTCGGTCGTCGCGAACCCGGCATCGGCCTTTTCGGCCGCAAGGATGCGCTCGCGCAGCGCCGCGGGCAGCGGCTCGCCCGTGGCTACATGGCGGGCATGGGTGTCCAGCACCTCGGGCTGCTCCAGCCAATGCTCGAAAAGCTGGCTGGGGAGCTCGACGAAGTCCCGCGCGACCGACGTGCCCGAGATCGAGGGCCAGTCCACGTCCGACAGCATGTGGTGCAGCGCATGGCCGAATTCGTGGAACAGCGTCCGCGCATCGTCCCATGACAGCAGCGCCTGCGCCCCCTCCCCGGCGGGCGGGGTGAAGTTGCAGGCGTTCAGCACGATGGCCCGCTGCCCGTCGCCCATCCGGTGCTGCGGTTGCAGGGCGGAACACCACGCGCCGGACCGCTTGCCGGGCCGGGCGAAGTAGTCGCCCAGCAGCACGGCCATGTGGCGGCCGTCGCGCCTCACATCCCACGCGCGGACATGGGCATCCCACAGCGGCGCGTCAAAAGGCGTGAAGGTCAGCCCGAACAGTCGCCCGGCCACGTCGAAGGCGGCGGCGATCATGCCGTCCAGCGGCAGGTATGGCTTCACCTCGGCATCATCCACCGCCAGCCGGTCGCGGCGGCGGGCGGCGGCATGGAAGCGCCAGTCCCACGACTCCAGCGGGCCGTTGGTGCCGCTCCGCGCCATGCGTTCGGTCAGTTCCGCCTCGTCGCGCAGGACGCGCGGGCGGGCGGCGGCCCAGACCTCGTCCAGCAGCGCCTGCACCTGATCGGCGGTCTGCGCCATCTCGGTTTCCAGCTTGAAGGCGGCGAAGTCGGGATAGCCCAGAAGCTGCGCCCGCTCGTGCCGCAGGGCCAGGATCTCGGCCACGATGGCGCGGTTGTCGGTCGCGGCACCGCCCGCCCCCTGCCCGCTGCCCCGCGCGGCCCAGCCGCGCCACGCCGCCTCGCGCAGCGCACGGTCGGCCGAATGTTCGAGGAACGGCACGATCAGCGAGCGGGCGAGCGTGACCACCTGCCCTTCCATCCCCCGCTCGCGCGCCGCCGCCCGCATGGCGGCCAGCAGGTCGGCGGGCAGCCCGCCGAGGCGGTCATCGGGGACCGGCAGGACGAACTCACGCTCGTCCGTCAGGACGTGCTGGGAAAACTCCGTCGTCAGCGTGGCGAGCCGCCCGCGCAGATCGGCCATGCGCTTGCGGGCGGCGGGGTCCAACGCGGCCCCGGCACGGCGCAGGTCGCGCAGCGCCAGTTCGGTGATGCGGCGGTCCTGCGGGGCCAGCGAATCGGCACGCTCGGCCACCTCCTGCACCCGCGCGAAAAGGCGCGGGTCCATCGCGATGCGGGCGTGATGGGCGGCAAGGCGCGGCGCAAGCTCGCGCTGAAGCGCCTCGCGCCGGTCGTTCGATTGCAGGCCCGCGAGGCTGTAGAAGATGGCGGCGACGCGGGACAGCGGCTCGTCGGCGGTCTCCAGCGCGGCGATGGTGTTGGCGAAGTCGGGCGCGGCGGGGTTCGCGGCGATGGCGTCATGCGCGGCCTCGGCCTCGGCCAGCGCGGCGTCGAAGGCGGGGGCGAAGTCCTCGTCAGCGATCAGGTCGAAGCGCGGCAGGCCGTGCGGGCCGGTCCAGTCGAAAATCTCGCGGTTCATGGCGTCTGTCCTTCTGTTGCGTGCAGGCCCCGCCCGCCGCAGACGGGGCAGTCGGCGCGGGCCGGAATGTCGAGCCTGCGGGTCTCGCCCCAGAGGCCGTCGAACAGGATCATTTGCCCGCGCAGCCCCGCCCCCGTGCCGCGCCGCGTGATTCCGGCGAGCAGCTTGATCGCCTCGATCGCCATCATCCCGCCGACGACACCGGGCAGCGCGCCGACGACCCCCGCCTCGGCGCAGGAGGGGGCGAGACCCGGCGCGGGCGCTTCGGGGAAGATGCAGGCCATGCAGGGGCCGCCGCGGGCGGGGTCGTAAAGGGCCACCTGCCCCTCCCACTGGGCGATGGAGCCGGCGATCAGCGGGGTGGCGGCGGCGACGCAGACGGCATTCACCTCGGCCCGGACGGCGAAGCTGTCGGTGCCGTCGAGGACCAGATCATGCGCCGCGATCAGCTCCGCATCGGCGGCGGTGATGCGGCGGGGCAGCGCGGTGACGGCGATATGCGGGTTCAGCCGGGCGATGGCGTCGGCCGCCGCCTCGATCTTGGGGCGGCCGATATCGGCGGTGGTGAACATCACCTGCCGCTGGAGGTTCGACAGGCCCACCGTGTCGTCATCGGCGACGGTGATTCGCCCCACCCCCGCCGCCGCCAGATACAGCAGCAGCGGCGAGCCGAGTCCCCCCGCCCCGACGACCAGCACCCGCGCCGCCTTCAGCGCCCGCTGTCCCTGCCCGCCCAGCTCGCGCAACACGATATGGCGGGCGTAGCGGTCGAGTTCGGCATCGGTCAGCGGCGCGGCGGGATCGTTCGGGGGGGGATCGTTCGGGGCCGGAACGCTGGGTGTTGCGGGCACAGGGTTGCCCGGCTCGCGCGCGTTCCGCCGCGCCCAGCCGACGACCGCCGCGTAGGCGATGGCGATGGCCCCCAGCACACCCAGCGCAGCCCAGACGCGTGGGCTGACGCCGACCCAGCGGCCGGCCATGCTTGCGGGTGCAAGCAGCGCCACGGCCATCACCGCCGCCCAGGCAAGCGCCAGGGCCGCCGCCAGCCGCGCCCCGCGCCAGCCGGCGACGCGGGCGGCCAGCACCAGAACGGCGATGACGAGAATTCCGCCCATCAGCCCCTCCCGGTCGAGCCGAAGCCGCCCTCGCCCCGCGCCGATCCGTCCAGCGCCTCGGCCAGCGCGAAACGCGCCCGGTGGACCGGGGCCAGCACCGCCTGCGCGATGCGGTCGCCATGATGGACGGTGAAATCCTCGGGCCCGAGATTGATCAGGATCACCCCCACGGGGCCGCGATAATCCGCGTCGATGGTGCCGATGCCGTTCGCCAGCCCGATCCCATGCCGCAGCGCGAGGCCCGAGCGGGCGCGAAGCTGCACCTCCCACCCCTCGGGGATCTGCATCCGCAGCCCGGTCGGAACCAGCGCGATCCCCCCTCGCGCCAGCCGCAACGTGCCGCCGCCCAGATCGGCGCGGAAGTCGGCGCCCGCGGCGCCGGCCGTCGCATAGTCGGGCAAGGGCAGCGCCGGATCGGCGCCCGGCTCGCGGACGACAAGGATGGTGGGGGCATCAGGGGTTTGCATCGGGTTCCGGTCCATGAGTGGGACATGAGTGCCAGAAACGGAAACGGCCCGCCACCCGGACACGGGAAGCGGGCCGGAACCCTTGGGCAGTATGATCGCCTCAGCGCGGGGCGATCATCATCACCATCTGCCGGCCTTCCAGCTTGGGCATCGATTCGACCTTGCCGGTCTCGCCCACATCATTCCTTATGCGGTTGAGCAGCTCGGCCCCGATGTTCTGGTGCGCCATCTCGCGGCCGCGGAAGCGCAGCGTCACCTTGACCTTGTCGCCGTCTTCCAGGAAGCGCAGCACGTTCTTCATCTTTACATCGTAGTCGTGGGTGTCGGTTCCGGGGCGGAACTTCACCTCCTTGACCTCGATGATCTTCTGCTTCTTGCGCGCCTCGGACTCGCGTTTCTGCTGTTCATACTTGAACTTGCCGAGATCCATGATCTTGCAGACCGGCGGGCTGGCGTTCGGGGAAATCTCGACCAGATCGAGCCCTGCCTCTTCGGCGAGTTGCATCCCGCGCGCGGGAGTCACGACCCCGACGTTTTCGCCGTCGGCGCCGATCAGGCGGATTTCGGGGACGCGGATGCGGTCGTTGACGCGGGGGCCGGTTTCGCGCGTGGGGGGCGCATTGTGCGGTCTGCGGGCTATGGCAATGTTCCTTGATTGCGGATGGGACTGTTCGAAAGTAAGGAAGCCGGGCCGGGATTTCAACCGGATTCACGGTGCCGGGCCCCGCGCGGGCCGACCTGTTGCCGCGCCGCAGCGGGTTTTCCGTTCCTCTTGGTTGTGCGATAGAGGCGGCGATCAGAAACCCGCGTCAGGTGAGCAGATGTCCCGAATTTTCGTGCTGGTGATCGCCCTGCTGGGCGTGGCTGCGATCGTGTGGTGGGGCGTGATCGACCGGTCCGGCCCGGCCGCAACGGTCGATTCCGTTGCCGTGGCCCCCGCGGAGGATGCAGCCGAGGATGCAGGCGATGCGGCCGATGCCGCCGCCGACGCCGCTGCCATCGCCACCGACTCGGCGGCCGAGGCGGCCGGCAACGCCGATGCCGCCGAGGTCGGCGCCGCCACGGACGCCGCCGCCGAGGCCGAGGCCGCCGCCGAACAGGCGATCCGCGCGGCCGACGAGGCCGCGCGCGCCGCGGATGAAGCGGCCCGGCAGGCCGAGCAGGGCGATCTCGCCACCGCCGAAACCGCGTCCGAGGCCGCGGATCAGGCCGCAACGGTGGCCGCCGAGGCCACGGAGGTCGCGGCCGAGGCGACGCTCACCACCGCCGAGATCGCGACCCTGCTGACGCCTGAGGGCTTCGACGCCGGGCGCGTCACGCAGCTGATCGACGCCAGCCCTCTCGCCGAGGCGCAGAAGACCTCGCTGAAGGCCGTCGTGGGCGCGGCAGCCGCCAACCCCGCCTTCCTGCAATCGGCGCTGGATCAGGTGCGCTCGGTCCTGCGCTGACGATGAACGAAAGAAGCGATCCGATGATCGGGGCCAGCCCCGTCCTGCGCGAAACGGGGCCTGCGCCGGCAGCCCCCGCCGCCGCGCCGCGACGGGTGCAGTCGCTCGCCAGCTTTCTCGCCTTGCCGGGCGACGCGCTGGCCCGCGGCCCCATCGCCGTGATCCTGATCGAGGATTCCGTCGAGGTCGCCTCGACGCTGGCCCATCACATCCGCGCGGGCTTTCGCAAGATCCTCGCCCTGTCACCCGAGCCGCTGACCGCAGCCGACCTGCCCGACGATCCCAAGGACCGCATCGTCAACCTGATCCACGACACCCGCCGGGGCGGCGCCCATGTCGGCGTCGTCAACGCGCTGATCGACGCCGCGCCCCCGGATACCTGGATGTATTACGGCTATAACGCCGAGTACCTGTTCTATCCCTTTTCGGAAACGCGCGGCGTGGGCGAGATGCTCGCCTTTCACACGGAAGAGCGGCGGCGGGCGATGCTGACCTATGTCATCGACCTCTACACCCCCGACCTGAGCCGCTATCCCGACGCGGTCAGCCTTGACGAGGCGGCGTTCGACGGCACCGGCTATTACGCGCTCGGCCGGCCCGACCGGCAGGGCGGCGTCAAGGAACGCCAGCTCGATTTCTACGGCGGGCTGCGCTGGCGGTTCGAGGAGCATCTGCCCCCCGATCGTCGCCGCATCGACCGGATCGCGCTGTTCCGCACCCAGCCCAAACTGCGGCTGCTGCCCGACCATCGCTTCGATGTCGAGGAATACAACACCTATGCCTGCCCCTGGCACCACAACCTGACCGCCGCCATCGCCTCGTTCCGGGTCGCCAAGGCGCTGGCCCGCAACCCCGCATCGCGCGATCAGGTGCGCGGCTTTGGCTGGAACAACTCGATGCCGTTCCGCTGGACCTCGCAGCAACTTCTGGACCTCGGGCTGATGGAGCCCGGCCAGTGGTTCTGAGCCCCTGCGGGTGACGCGGGGCAAAGGGCAATTCGGGCCGGTTCCCTTGCGCGGCGGCAAGCCCGGATGATAGACCTGCTGCCGAACCCGGCGGACGCCTTTCGCACCCGCAGGAACCAGCGACAAGGATAGAACCGCATGGCGATGGACCGCACCAGCTTCGACAAGGGCGACCTTCTGGCCTGCGCGCGGGGCGAGCTGTTCGGCCCCGGCAATGCGCAACTGCCCGAGCCGCCGATGCTGATGATGGACCGCATCACCGACATCAGCGAGGATGGCGGCCTGCATGGCAAGGGCCATGTCGTCGCCGAGTTCGACATCACCCCCGACCTGTGGTTCTTCGCCTGCCATTTCCCCGGCAACCCGATCATGCCGGGCTGTCTCGGGCTTGACGGGCTGTGGCAACTGACCGGCTTCAACCTCGGCTGGCGCGGCTGGCAGGGGCGGGGCTATGCGCTGGGGGTGGGCGAGGTCAAGCTGACCGGCATGGTCCGCCCCGACCGCAAGCTTTTGACGTACAAGGTCGATTTCACCAAGGCCATTCAGTCCCGCCGGCTGACGATGGGCGTCGCCGACGGCATCGTCGAGGCGGACGGCGAGGTCATCTATCAGGTCAAGGACATGAAGGTCGCTCTCTCCGAGAGCTGAACCGAAGGAGGGCCGCATCATGCGCCGCGTCGTCATCACCGGGCTGGGGATCGTCTCGCCCATCGGCAACAATGCCGCAGAAGTCACCGAAAGCCTGCGGGAAGGCCGCTCCGGCATCGTGTTCTCGCCGGACTATGCCGAGCACGGCTTCCGCAGCCAGGTCGAGGGGCGGCCGACCATCGACATCGCCGCCCATGTGGACAAGCGCGACCTGCGCTTCATGGGCGAAGGCGCGGCGTGGAACTTCATCGCCATGCAGCAGGCCATCGCCGATAGCGGGCTGGAGCCGTCGGACGTGTCGAACGAACGCACCGGGCTGGTGATGGGATCGGGCGGGCCGTCCACGTCGAACTTCTTCAGCGCCCACAAGACCGTCATCGAGAAGGGCGCGCCCAAGCGCATGGGGCCGTTCATGGTGACGCGCTGCATGTCCTCCACGAACTCTGCCTGTCTGGCCACGCCGTTCGCAATCAAGGGCGTGAACTATTCGATCACCTCGGCCTGCTCGACCAGCGCGCACTGCATCGGCAACGGCGTCGAGCAGATCCAGATGGGCAAGCAGGACATCGTCTTCGCCGGCGGCGGCGAGGAACTGGACTGGACGCTGAGCTGCCTGTTCGACGCGATGGGGGCGATGTCGTCCAAATACAACGACGCGCCCGCCACGGCCTCGCGCCCCTTCGACGCGACCCGCGACGGCTTCGTCATCGCCGGCGGCGGCGGCGTGGTCGTGCTGGAAGAACTGGAACACGCCCGCGCCCGCGGCGCGAAGATCTACGCCGAAGTGACCGGCTACGGCGCGACCTCGGACGGCTATGACATGGTAGCCCCGTCCGGCGAGGGCGGCGAGCGGTCGATGCGGATCGCGCTGGCGACCCTGCCCGAAGGCCGCAGGATCAGCTATGTCAACGCGCACGGCACCTCGACCCAGGCGGGCGACGTGACCGAGATCAAGGCCCTGCGCCGCGTCTTCGGTGAGGGCGCCGTGCCGCCCGTTGCCTCGACCAAGTCGCTGACCGGCCATTCGCTGGGAGCGACCGGGGTTCACGAGGCGATCTATTCGCTGCTGATGATGCAGCAGGGCTTCATCTCGGCCTCGGCCAACGTCACCGAGCTCGACCCGGAGATCCATCCCGGCGAGATCGCCACGCAGCGCATCGACGACGTCGATTTCGACAGCGTCCTGTCCAACAGCTTCGGCTTCGGCGGCACCAACGCCACGCTGGTCCTGTCCAAGTTCCGCGACTGACATTCACGCAGAGGTTCACATCATGCCCGGATTGCTCGAGGGGAAACGCGCCCTTGTCATGGGGGTCGCGAACGACCATTCGATCGCCTGGGGCATCGCGCAGGCCTTGGCCGCGCAGGGGGCGGAGCTGGCCTTCACCTACCAGGGCGAGGCATTCGGCAAGCGGGTCGAGCCGCTGGCCGCCTCGCTCGGCTCGGACCTGCTGCTGGACGTGGACGTGTCCGACGACGCCTCGCTGGACGCGGCCTTCGGCACGCTGACGGAACGCTGGGGGCGGCTGGACATCATCGTCCACGCCATCGCCTATTCCAGCAAGGACGAGCTGACCGGCCGGTTCGTCAACACGACGCGGGCGAACTTCAAGAACTCGCTGGATATCTCGTGCTATTCGCTGATCGAGGTGGCGCGCCGCGCGCTGCCCCTGATGGCCGCCAACGAACCGGGGGGCGGCACGATCCTGACGCTGACCTATGCCGGGTCGAACCGGGTGACACCGTTCTACAACGTGATGGGCGTCGCCAAGGCGGCGCTGGAATCGGCGGTGCGCTATCTGGCCAACGACCTCGGCCCCGACGGCATCCGCGTCAACGCCATCAGCCCCGGCCCGATGCGGACGCTGGCGGGCGCGGCCATCGGCGGCGCGCGCAAGACCTATCGCCATACCGAGGCGAACGCGCCCCTGCGCAGCAACGCCACGCTGGAGGCGATCGGCGGGACGGCGGTGTGGCTGGCGTCCGACTGGGGCGCCTGCACCACGGGCGAGGTGGTGATGGTGGACAGCGGCTATCACGTGCTGGGGATGCCGCAGCCCGACAATATCTGACGCCGGACCGGGGCGCTGCCCCGGACCCCGGGATATTTCCAGACAGAAGATGGGAGGGTCGAATGGCGACGCAGTTCTTCACCGCGGCGGATGGCGCGCGGCTGGCTTACCGCGACGAAGGCGCGGGGCTGCCGGTGCTGTGCCTTGCGGGCCTCACCCGCAGCATGGACGATTTCGACTACCTGGCGCCGACACTGGCGGATTGCCGGATGATCCGCATGGATTACCGCGGGCGCGGGCAGTCGGACTGGACGGGGGCCGAGAGCTATACCGTTCCGGTCGAGGGCGCGGACGCGCTGGCGCTGCTGGATCATCTGGGGATCGACCGGGCGGCGGTGATCGGCACCTCGCGCGGGGGGCTGATCGCGATGTATCTGGCGGCGGTGGCGAAGGACCGGCTGCTGGGGGTCTGCCTGAACGATGTCGGCCCGCAGCTGCGGCGCGAGGGGCTGGAGGCGATCATGGAGTATGTGGGCCGCCGGCCCTCGGCCCGGACACTGGCCGAGGTGGCGGAGCGGTTGCCTTCGTCGCTGAAGGGCTTCGGCGAGGTGCCTGCGGGGCGGTGGGAGGAGGAGGCCGCGCGGCTTTACCGGCAGGTCGAGGACGGCGTGGAGCTGACCTACGACCCCGCGTTGCGCGACGCGTTCCTGGCGGCGTTCAAGAACCCCGACGCCACGGCTTGGCCGCTGTTCGACGCGATGGAGGGGCTGCCGCTGGCGCTGATCCACGGCGCGGGCTCGGACCTGCTGGGCGAGGACGCGGTGGCGGAGATGCGGCGGCGGCGGCCGGACATGATCTACGGGAAGGTGCCGGGGCGGGGGCATATTCCGTGGCTGGATGAGGGGGAGAGTGTGGCGGTGGTCAGGGAGTGGGTGGGGAGAATGCGGTAGGGAGCGTGGAGGTGCGCATTAGCGCGCATCCTACACGAACAACGCTCTACAGCTTAGAAAGGCCGGGTCTGATCTGCAATGTCACTTGCTAAAATACTGCGAATTCTCAAGTATGGCATCGCGGCGCCTGTCCTTGATGTGATAATTAGAAACTCCACTCTTCTGGACGGAAGGATGGGCGTCCCTCCTGAGCCGATCAATTTTGCAGGTGGCGGAAACTTCCGTGAGATCGGCGAACAGCAGGTGGACCTCTTAGTATCCAGAGCCCGACTATCGGCCGAGGACCGTGTAATGGATGTAGGTTGTGGCATCGGCCGGCTCGCCCTTCCACTCGCCCGGCGCTTTCCTAGTCTGGACTATAGTGGATTTGATATCGTTCGGTACGGCGTCTCATGGACCAGAAAAACTCTACGCGAAAAGCCGAACTTCAAACTGACTCACGTGGACATCCGTAATTCATTCTACAATCCGTTCGGCCGAGTACCCGCGGAACAATTTGTTTTCCCGCAGACATCTGACTCCCTCGATCTAGTGTTCGCCACCTCAGTATTTACTCACCTTACTGAAGCAAGTGCGCGCAACTATCTAAAGGAAATTGGCAGGTGTTTAAGCCAAGGAGGCCGAGTCTACCTGACCGCATTTATAGTTGATGACCAAGCCCATTCCCGTGCGGCCTTCAAGTTCAGCAACCGGATTGGCCTGGCTTATGTTGCTTCCCGATCAGAGCCAGAGATGGCCGTGGGCTACGATATCGTAGGACTGCAAAGAATGGCTCACGATGCTGGCTTATCCATTTGCGAGATCTTTCGCGGGTCTTGGCGTGGGGATATAGTAGCACATGACTTTCAGGACGCAATACTTCTATCCAGAAGCTAGTTATTTTAGCTTTTAGTTACGATGCGGCCATCGGATGAGTGCTTCGTTATCCATCCGCACGGGCAAGAGCGGCCATTCTTTTCGGCTGCGACATGAAGCTCTCTCCAGTGATCCGCCCATTCCTCCTGCGTTATTCCGATCGAGCGATTGCGCTGAAAATCTTTGGCGTAAAGCTCGCAAGGACTCAAAGAGACATTATGCTTACCGGAAATAGTTGCGTCATTTCTCATGAAAATCCTTCCTTTCTTCAGACATAATTTCGTGACCGCGCTTTGGGTCACCCCCACACCCCCACAAACTCCCGCCACTCGCCCTTGCTCATCCCGCTGCTCTCCGCCGTCACCACCTCCCCCGCCAGCCGCCGCCTCAGCACCTCGACCGCCTTGCCCGAAAGCGACACCCCGCCCAGCCGGTAATCCTCGAATGCCCCATACGCCAGCGGCACCCAGTCCGCCACGATCCGGCACATCGCTTCGGCATAGACCCTGATCTCGTATTGCGCGTGGACATCCGCCCGCAGGCGCAGGAAATGGAACAGGTTGTGGAGGTCGGTTTTCCAATACCATTGCGTATAGATATTCGCCGGCAGGTTCATCCGCGCGAGTTCCCGCGCCAGCCCCTGCTGGCCGTCCTGGCTCAGCATCCCCTCGTAATGGTCATAGGCGCGCATCGAATCCTCGCGCAGCAGGTCCAGCACGCGCTGCGCCTCGTCGCCCGACAGCACCTCGCCGCGGCCCTGATTGTTGACCGTCGATTGTGCGGCCAGTTGCTCGGGCGCGGGAATGTAGAATTCGCGGTCGAGGATCGAATAGCGGGCGGAGTATTCGTTCACATTCGCCGTCCGGTGGCGGATCCACTGGCGGGCGACGAAGACCGGCAGCTTGACGTGGAATTTCACCTCGCACATCTCGAACGGGGTCGAGTGCCAGTGCCGCATCAGATAGCGGATCAGCCCCTCGTCGTTCGACACGGCTTTCGTGCCCCGGCCATAGCTGACGCGCGCCGCCTGCACGATGGCGCTGTCGTCGCCCATGTAGTCGATGACCCGGATCAGCCCGTGGTCCAGCACCGGGTGGGCCGCATACAGGTGCCGCTCCATCCCTTCGCTGACCGCGCGCAGGGTGGGGCGCGGGGCGCTGCGGGCGTCGTCGATCTCGGCTTGCTGTTCGGGGGTCAGCGGCATCGGGCGGTCCTTTCCGGTTGTCGGCCGCCTGTCTAGCGGAGCCGCGCCAGCCGTGAAAGGATGCCGGCGACAAACGGGAAAGGAACCACGATGGAAATCCGCTACCTGCACACGATGGTGCGCGTGCTCGACCTGGACGCCTCGATGCGCTTCTTCGGCCTGCTGGGCCTGCGCGAGATCAAACGCATCGAAAGCGAGAAAGGCCGCTTCACGCTGGTCTACATGGCGCCCGAGGGCGGCGAGGAGACGCCCGTCGAGCTGACATACAACTGGGACGGCGACGAGGGGCTGCCCTCGGACAGCCGCCATTTCGGGCATCTGGCCTATGAGGTGGGCGACATCTACGCGATGTGCCAGCACCTGATGGACAACGGCGTGACGATCAACCGGCCGCCCCGCGACGGGCATATGGCGTTCGTGCGCAGCCCCGACAACATCTCGATCGAGTTCCTGCAGAAGGGCGAGAGCCTGCCGCCGCAGGAGCCGTGGGCGAGCATGGAGAATACCGGCCACTGGTGAGCCTGCGCGAACGAAGCGCGGCGCTGGCGCGTTCCGTTGGGGCAACCCGATGAGGAACGCGCCATGCCGGACCAGCCCGATTACGCGACGCTCGAGGAAGCCGCCGAGGCCGCGCAGCACTGCACACGCTGCGATCTTTACTGCCACGCGACGCAGACCGTCTGGGGCGAGGGTTCGCCGGATGCGCGGCTGATGATCGTGGGCGAGCAGCCGGGCGATCAGGAGGACTTGCAGGGCCGGCCCTTCGTCGGCCCGGCGGGCGACATCCTGGCCGAGGCGATGGAACGCGCGGGCCTGCCCCGTGAAAAGGTGTGGATGACGAATGCCGTCAAGCACTTCAAGTTCACGGTGAAGACCACCGCGCGCGGCGGCAAGCGGCGGCTGCACCAGAATCCCGACCGGCCGGAAATCGACGCCTGCCACTGGTGGCTGGGGATCGAGCAGCGCTTCATCCAGCCGAAGCTGACGCTCGCGCTGGGGGGCACCGCGGCTTACGCGCTGACCGGCCGGAAGGAGGGCATCACCAAACGCCGCGGCAAGGTCGAGGAGACGGAAACCGGCTCGGTCCTGCTCAGTTGGCATCCCTCCTACATCCTGCGCGTCCCCAACCGCGGGGCGGCGGACCGGGCGCGGGCGCAGCTTCTCGACGACCTGAAACTGGCGGCAGAGCTTGTCGCCTGACCGGCCGGCGGATATTGGCAGACCGTCACGAAACCATCAGGCTGTCGTCATATCTTCATTCGACAGCGTCCCTGTCTGTCGCTAAGGCCCGGCAGACGCGCATAGACGAAGGAGTCCGACATGCGGATCGCAGTTCTCGGCGGCGACGGGTTCGTGGGCTGGCCCACCTCGCTGCACCTGTCCAACCTGGGCCACGAGGTCCATATCGTGGACAACCTGTCCCGCCGCTGGATCGACACCGAGCTTGGCGTGCAGTCGCTGACGCCCATGGATTCCATTCAGGAACGCTGCCGGATCTGGAAGCAGGAAAGCGGCAACGTCATCCATTTCCACCTGCTGAACCTCGCCAAGGACTACGAGCGGCTGAAGCAGTGGCTGTCGGACCACAAGCCCGACGCGGTGATCCACTTCGCCGAACAGCGCGCCGCGCCCTATTCGATGAAGACCGACCGCCACAAGGTCTACACCGTCGACAACAACGTCAGCGCCACGCACAATCTGCTGGCGGCGCTGGTGGAAACCGGCATCGATGCGCATCTGATCCATCTGGGGACGATGGGCGTCTATGGCTATTCCTCGGTCGGCGCGCCGATCCCGGAAGGCTATCTCGACATCGAGATCGACACGCCCTCGGGCAAGAAGCCGCAGCAGATCCTGTATCCGACGCGGCCCGGCTCGGTCTATCACATGACCAAGAGCCTCGATCAGATCCTGTTCCAGTTCTATGCCCAGAACGACGGGCTGCGGATCACCGACCTGCATCAGGGGATCGTCTGGGGCACCCATACCGACCAGACCCGCCGGCACGAGCAGCTCATCAACCGCTTCGACTATGACGGCGATTACGGCACGGTGCTGAACCGCTTCCTTATTCAGGCGGCGATCGGCTATCCGCTGACGGTCCACGGCACCGGCGGCCAGACCCGCGCCTTCATCCACATCCAGGATTCGGTGCGTTGCGTGGAACTGGCGCTCGGCGATGCGCCAGAGGCGGGCGAGCGGGTCAAGATCTTCAACCAGATGACCGAGACGCACCGCGTCCGCGATCTGGCGGAGATGGTCGCGAAGCTGGCGGGCGGGAAGGTCGCCTATCTGCCCAACCCGCGGAAAGAGGCCGACGAGAACGACCTGATCGTGAAGAACGACCAGTTCCTCGCCCTCGGCCTGAACCCGATCACGCTTCAGGAAGGGCTGCTGGCCGAGGTGGTGGACGTGGCGAAGAAATACGCCCACCGCATCGACCGCACGCGCGTGCCCGCCGTATCGGCCTGGACCAAGGACATTGCCCGCCGGGTCGAGCATGACCCCGAAGGCAAGCGGCTCAAGTCCGTCTCGTGACGCTGCCGCAGGGCTTGTCGGCGGACCGCCCCGCGCGGTCCGACCGGGCCTTCGTGACGCTGGTGACGAATGCCGATTACGCGCTGGGGGCGCGGGCGCTGGTGCGTTCCATCGTCCTGTCGGGCACGGATGCCGACATCTGCGTGCTGCACACGGACGTGGCCGAAGCCGACCTCGCGCCCCTGTCGGCCCTCGGGGCGCGGCTGGTCCGCTGCGATCTGCTGCCGACCAGTCCCGAGTTCAACGCCGCCCATGCCCGAGACGCGCTGCACGGGCGGGCGGCTTTCACCAAGGGCGAGAAGCCGCCCTTCCACACCCCGCTCGACAACTTCGCCAAGCTGCGGCTGTGGCAACTGGATTACGAGCGGGTGGTGTTCATCGACGCCGACGCGCTGGTGCTTCAGAACATCGACAAGCTGTTCGACTATCCCCAGTTCTGCGCCGCGCCGAACGTCTATGAAAGCCTTGCCGATTTCCACCGGATGAATTCCGGCGTCTTCACCGCCCGCCCCTCGCAGGCGACGTATCAAGACATGCTGACAAAGCTGGACGTGCCCGGCGTGTTCTGGCGGCGCACCGACCAGACATTCCTTGAACACTACTTCCCCGACTGGCACGGCCTGCCGGTGTTCTGCAACATGCTGCAATATGTCTGGTTCGCCATGCCGGAACTCTGGCGCTGGCAGGATGTCAAAGTGCTGCATTTCCAGTATGAAAAGCCGTGGCAGGACCATGCCAAGGCCGGGAAGCTGCGCCCGCTGATCGACCTCTGGCGCGCCTATGCGGACGGCGCGGACATCCCCGACAGCCGCACCCTGCCCGACCCGCGATGAAGATCGCCCTGACCGGCGCATCCGGCCTCGTCGGCCGCTTCATCGCCCGCGCGCTGGCCGGGGCGGGGCACGAAATCGCCCCCCTGCCCGGCTGGCGGCTCGGCCGGCCCGCCGCGCTGGAGGGGTGCGAGGCGCTGATCCACGCCGCCTTCTCCCACGCCCCCGGCAGATATCGCGACGGCGAGGGCAACAACCCGGACGGCTTCACCGCCGCCAATCTCGACGGCTCGGTCCGGCTGTTCCACGACGCGCAGCAGGCGGGCCTCCGCGCGGTTGTCTTCCTCTCCTCCCGCGCCGTCTATGACAGCCTGCCCGCCGGAACGCCCCTGCCCGACGGCACCCCGCCGGGTCCGGCCAGCCTTTACGGCAAGGTCAAGGCGCAGGCCGAGCAGGCGCTGTTCGCGATGGAAACCCCCGATTTCGCCCCCGCCAGCATCCGCGCCACCGGCATCTACGGCCCCGGCGAGGGCCACAAGTGGCGCGGGCTGTTCGACGATTACCTCTCGGGCCGCCCGGTCGCGCCGCGTGTGGGCACGGAACTGCATGGGGACGATCTGGCCGCCGCCATCCTGCTGATCCTCGACTCGGACGGACGCGGCGCGTTCAACGCCTCGGATCTCGTGCTGGACCGGCGCGACCTGCTGGCCGAGGTGGCGCGGCTGACCGGCTGCGGCCACCCGCTGCCGGACCGCGCCGATGCGTCAGCCGTGTCCGTCATGTCCTGCGCGCGGCTCCACGCCCTCGGCTGGCGCCCCGGCGGGATGGAGCGGCTGCGCGCCGACCTGCCCGCCATGCTCGCCTGACCCGCCATCCGCCGCGCGGCGTCAAGCGGCGCATGAGATGGAACCATCCGCTCAACTTATGATTGATCTTCATCAAGTTGCGATAGCTGGCGGGTTTTCCTAACCTGCCGCGCCCGATCATCCGGGCAGAAGAACACGGACGACGACATGACCAGCCAGACCGACATCTCCACCGCCCCCGAACCGCAGAAAGCCCGCCCGCATGAGCCGCGCTACGCGATCTATGCGATGCCCGAAGGGGATTTCGCGGCGGCGGGGGCGCGTTGGCTCGGCTGGGACGTCGTCAGCGGCAGGCTGCTGGAACAGCCGGGCTACCCCGACCTGCCCCGCCCGCTGCCGGAACTGACCACCCGCCCGCAGCGCTACGGCTTTCACGCCACCATCAAGGCGCCGATGAGGCTTGCTAAGGGCGCGAGCCACGGTGACCTGCTGGCCGCGCTGAAGGACAGCTGCGCCCGCCTCGCCCCGGTCGAGATCGACCTGACGCTCAGCGAGCCCGGCCAGTTTCTGCATTTCCGCCCGGCCCGGAACACCGCCGCACTGTCCGACCTCGCCGCGGCCATCGTCCGCGACCTCGACCATCTGCGCCGCCCGCTGACCGAGCAGGAGATCACCCGCCGCAACCCCGGCGCGCTGACCCCGCGCCAGCAGGAGATGCTGGCCCGGTTCGGCTATCCTTACGTGCTGGACGAGTTCCGGCTGCACCTGACCCTGTCGGACCCGCTGCCCGCCGAGGATCACGCCGCCGTGCGGGGCGCGGCCGAGCGGCATTTCGCGGGCAAGGTTCCTTCCCCTTGGCGCATCGACCGCATGTGGCTGCTGGAAGAGGACGCCGCCGGTTTCTTTCACCTGCGCGACTGCGTGCCCCTGAAGGGCTGACGGGGCCTGAAACGTCCCCGCCCCTATGCGCCGCGTCAGTCCCGCAGCGCGTTCGCAATCGCCTCGCCGGTGGCCGAGGTCAGCGTCTTGGGCACTTCCTTGACGATCTTCTGCTCCAGCATCTTGTGGTAATGCTTGCGCATCACCCCAAGCGTGCTGGGATCGGCGATCACCGCAAGCTCCTCGATCTTGTTCTGCAGCACCATCTGGTTCAGCTTCTCGACCACCTGCTTGGCGAAGGTCGCCTCGTCCTCGTCGCGCGGCGTGGTCTCCTCGGGCTGGCGGCCCTGGCTTTCGTCCTGCAGATGCGCCGGCGCCATGCGGTCCTGCTCCTCAAGCTCGATCCCGTGCCTGGCGACGTTGCGGAACAGCACGGCCTGATGGCCATCGGCGACGACGACAAGCGCATTTTGGGCAAGCATGATCTGTCCTTTCTCATGTTGTTGCCCGGAAAACGCCGGGTGACGGGCGGGGTTCCGTCATGCGGTGATCCGGCGCGAGGGGGCCGGCGGGTTTGACGGCCGCGGCCGCCTGCGCCACAAGCGGACAGACGGCACGAGGGGCGCATGATGGAAGACCGGCAGACACGGCTGAAGCGGCTGCGCATCCGCAGCTGGCGGCGCGGCACGAAAGAGATGGACCTGATCCTCGGCCCCTACGCCGATCAGCGCATGACCGAGCTGTCCGATCCCGCGCTGGACCTGCACGAGCGGCTGCTGGATCAGGACGATCACGATCTTTACGGCTGGATCACCGCCCGCACGAGGGGAGAGGCGGCCGGGCCGCCCGATCTGGACGCGGCTTTGGCCGATGTGGCCCGGTTCGCGGGACGTTCCGGGAAACCGGGCGGCGCTTAACCGAATCTTGGGGCTTTCCGGGTCATGTTGCAGGGACAACAGCACGGATACCGCGATGAACCGATTTGCCCTGATCCAGCGCGACGACCGGCCGGCACAGGCGTCCGCCCCGGCGTCGCAGGCCGGCCGCTACCTCGACACGCTGCAGATCCTCGACCGGATGCACCGGCTGATGCTGGATCTGGTCAAGGATGAATTCGAACGGCTGGGCCGGGTGGACCTGACCCCGGTGCAGGGGCTGCTGCTCTACAATCTCGGCGGGGCCGAGGTGTCGGCGGGCGAGCTGCGCTCGCGCGGCATGTATCAGGGCTCGAACGTCAGCTACAATCTCAAGAAGCTGGTGCAGATGGGCTATGTCCACCACCAGCGCTGCGAACAGGACCGCCGCTCGGTGCGCGTCCGGCTGTCCGGCACGGGCACCGAGGTGCGCGACATCGTCGCCGCCCTGTTCGCCCGCCACGCCGACGGGCTGGAAGCCTCGGGCGTGCTGGACGATCCGCCGCTGGATCAGGTGAACCGGCAGTGGCGGCGGATCGAACGGTTCTGGACCGAACAGATCCGCTATATCTACTGACGGCGGCGCGGCCTCAGGTCGTAACGTCGGGCCGGTCCTTGCCGGTATGCTCGCGGATCTGCGCCAGCGCCTCGGCGGCGGCGATCACCGGCGCCAGCGCCTCGGTCGGGTCGAGATCGTGGTCGGCGCCCGGCGCGGCGTGACGTTCCAGATAGACCCGCAGCGTGGCCCCTTCGGTGCCCGTGCCGGACAGGCGGAACACGACGCGGCTGTCCTCGGTGAACAGCACCCGGACGCCCTGCTGCCTCGAAACCGAGCCATCCACCGGATCGACATAGGCGAAGTCATCCGCCTGCGCGACGGTCAGCCCGGCGAGGTCCTGCCCCGGCAGCGCATCCAGCATCCCGCGCAGCCGGTCCATCAGCGCGTTCGCCCGTTCGGACGGAACCGCCTCGTAGTCGTGGCGGCTGTAATAGTCGCGCCCGAACCGCGCCCAGTGCGCCCCCATGATCGCGGCGACGGATTCGCGCCGCGCGGCGAGGATGTTCAGCCACAGCAGCACCGCCCACAGCCCGTCCTTTTCCCGCACATGGTCCGAGCCGGTGCCGGCGCTTTCCTCGCCGCAGATCGTGACGCGGCCGGCATCCAACAGGTTGCCGAAGAACTTCCAGCCGGTCGGGGTCTCGAACGCCTCGATCCCCAGCGCCTGCGCCACCCGGTCGGCGGCGCGGCTGGTCGGCATGGACCGGGCGACGCCCGCGAGGCCCTTCGCATAGCCCGGCGCGAGCGTGGCATTCGCCGCCAGCACGGCGAGGCTGTCGGACGGGGTGACATAGACCCCGCGGCCAAGGATCATGTTGCGGTCGCCATCGCCATCCGAGGCGGCGGCGAAATCCGGCGCGTCCACGCCCATCATCAGATCGACCAGGGGCCTCGCCCAGACCGGGTTCGGATCGGGATGGCCGCCGCCGAAATCGGGCAGCGGCACGCCGTTCAGCACCGTTCCGGGCGCCGCGCCGAGCCGCCGTTCGAGAATTTCATGCGCATAGGGGCCGGTCACGGCGTGCATCGCGTCGAAGCGCATCGTGAAACCGCCCGCGAACATCGCCCGGACCCGGTCGAAGTCGAACAGCCGCTCCATCAGCGCGGCATAGGCGGCGACCGGGTCCACGACCTCCACCGCCATCCCGCCCAGCGTGACTTCGCCCGGTGCGGTCAGGTCCACGTCCTGCGCGTCCAGCATCCGGTAGCCGTCGATCCGCTGCGAACGGGCGAAGATCGCGTCGGTCACGGATTCGGGTGCGGGGCCGCCGTTCGGGCCGTTGAACTTCATGCCGAAATCCTCGTCCTCGCCGCCGGGATTATGGCTCGCCGACAGCACGATGCCCCCGTCCGCCCCCCGCTCGCGGATCAGGTTCGAGGCGGCGGGCGTGGACAGGATCGCTCCCTGCCCCACGATCACCCGCGCGGCCCCGTTCGCCGCCGCCATCCGCAGGATCACCTGCGCCGCGCGGTGGTTGAAATACCGCCCGTCGCCGCCCAGAACCAGCGTTTTGCCGTCCACCCCGCCGATCGCGTCGAAGATCGATTGCGTAAAGTTTTCGACATAATGCGGCTGCATGAAGACGCGGGTCTTCTTGCGCAGGCCCGAGGTGCCGGGCTTCTGCCCCTCGATCGGGGACGTCGGGACGGTGTGGATACGGTCGGACATCGGCAGCTCCTTGCAGGCGGTCGAAGGGCGGCGGTCCGGCACCCCGGATTCGCACCGCCTGCTTAGCTCAGGCCTCGCCGATGCGACAGGTCCGGCGGGCCGGAACAATGCCACCGGGCGGGCGTTCGCCTTATCGCTACGGGCCTGCTTCCATGGGCTTCGTCAGAGTTCTTGCGGCGGGAATCGTGTATATGTTCGGACAGAGGGATGCGGGGGCGCAGGCCATTTTCGGCATCGGACCAAACGGCATCCGGACGACCATGGCCGCAAGCGACCTGCCGCAGCCGATCCGTTTCGACGTCTGGACCGGCCGCTCGCTGTTCGAGGCGGGGCGCGAACTGGCGCGCACCGACCACCCCTCGGTCTCGGGCGAATCGCGGCGGCTGATCGGCCGGCTTCAGAGCAACCAGCAGGCGATCCGCGACAACTACCTGATCACCGTCGCGTCGGCCGAGGCGGGCGAGGACGTGACCCCGGCCGCCGAATGGCTGATCGACAATCACCACATGGTCGAGGAGAACCTGCGCCAGCTTCTGGACGGGTTCAACCGCCGCTTCCTGCGCCGCCTGCCTCGCCAGCCGCTGTCGCAGGGCGGCTCGGCGCCGCGGGCGATGGTGATCGCGTGGTATTACGTCGCGCTCACCAACTCGGAAATCTCGCCCGAATCGCTGACCGAGTTCCTGCGCGGCTACCAGACCGAGACCACCCTGAACATCGCCGAGCTTTGGGCGGTGCCGACCTTTCTGCGCTATGTGCTGATCGAGAACCTGCGCCGCGTGGCCGACCGCGTGGGCGTGGCCCGGCAGCGGCGGCGCAACGCCAACGAGCTTGCGGACGAGCTGACCGCGCTGGAAGGCGGCGACCAGATCCGCGGCGCGCTGGAACGCGACGTCGCCCTTCTGCGCGACGACACCGTGGCGGCGCAGCTGCTCTATCGGATGCGCGACGCCGGCTCGAACGGGCAGGTCGCGTTGCAGACGATCGACCGGCTGCTCGGCACGCCCGGCGCCGCCGGCCGCGCGGTCGAGGCGGAATACGCCCGCCAGTCCACCAGCAACGTCACGGTCGGCAACATCATGCGCAGCCTGCGCCGGATGGGCGACGTGGACTGGCTGGACTGGTTCGAGGGGGTCAGCCTCGTCGATGCGCTGCTGGCCAAGGACAGCGAATTCGCCCAGCTCGACCAGCCGACCCGCACCACCTATCGCGACACGATCGAGCGGATTTCCCGCCGCTCGGCCCTGACCGAGATGCAGGTGGCCGAACGCGCGCTGGAGGCTGCGAGCCTGCGCGCCGCCGAAGGCGCGCCGGTCGAGGTCGGCCATCTGCTGGTCGGCGCCCGGCGCCGGGCCTTCGCGCAAAGCTGCGGCTACCGCCCGAACTGGCGCGAGCGGATCGGACGCGCGATGGGCTCGACCGGCGTCGCGGGGCTTGTGATCACGCTTGCCGCGCTTACCGCGCTGCTGGTCTGGGTGGCGGCGCTTGCCCTGCCGGACCGGGGGCTCGGTCCCTGGGCGCTCGGCCTTCTGCTGCTGTCGGCGACGCTGGTCGCGTCGGAAACGGCGATGCGGCTGATGGGCTTCCTGACCTCGCGGATCGTCCCGCCGCGGCGGCTGCCGGCGCTGGATTTCCGCGCGGGCGTGCCCGAACAGGCCCGCACGCTGGTCGTCATTCCCGGCATGCTCAGCAGCACCGACGCGGTGGACGAACTGGCGCAGATGCTGGAATCGCACTACCTCGCGAATCCCTTGGGCGCGGTCGGCTTCGCCCTGCTGACCGACTGGCGCGATTCCCCGACCGAGACCGAGGCGGACGATCAGGAACTGCTGGACCACGCCATCGACCGGATCGAGGAACTGGCCGACCGTTACGGACATGGCGGCGTGCGCCGCTTCTTCCTGCTCCACCGGCGGCGGCTGTGGAACCCGGCCGAGGGCGTCTGGATGGGCTGGGAACGCAAGCGCGGCAAGCTGGAGGAGCTGAACGCCCTGTTGCGCGGCGAAACGGTCACGACCTTCCTTCCCACCGGCCCGACCCCGCCCGAAGGGGTGCGCTATGTCGTGACGCTGGACAGCGACACCCGCCTGCCCCGTGACGCCGTCTCGACCCTCGCCGGCAAGATGGCGCATCCGGTGAACCGCCCCGTTCACGACGAGGACGGCCTCGTCGTCAGCGGTCACGGGATCATGCAGCCGCGCGTCACCCCGTCGCTGACCACCGGGGCCGAGGCGTCGGTGTTCCAGCGGGTGTTTTCGGTCAACCGGGGCCTCGACCCTTACGTGTTCACCGTTTCGGACCTCTATCAGGACCTGTTCGACGTCGGCAGCTTCACCGGCAAGGGCATCTACGATGTGGACGCCTTCCAGCGGGCCGGCGCGGGGCGGATGCCTGAAAACGCCGTCCTCAGCCACGACCTGCTCGAGGGAAGCCTCGCCCGCGCCGCGCTCGTCACCGATGTCGAGGTGGTCGAGGATTTCCCCCTGCGCTACGCGACCGAGGCGAGCCGCCAGCACCGCTGGATTCGGGGCGACTGGCAGCTTCTGCCGTTCATCGTGAACCCGCGAAACGGGCTGGACGGCCTCGCCCGGTTCAAGATGGTGGACAACCTGCGCCGCAGCCTCGTGGCGCCGGGCTTCGTGCTGGCCTCGCTCACCGGCTGGCTGACGCTGCACGGCGCATGGCCGCTGCTGTGGCAGGCGATGCTGATCCTGCTGCTGGCGCTGGTCGCGATCCTGCAGATCGACCTGAGCGTGATCACGCGCCCGCATGGCAGTTCGGCGGGCTATCACCTGCGGCAGATGCTGCGCGACGCCCGCAACTACCTGACCGAGCTTGGGCTGAACCTCACCACCATCGCCCACCGCGCGGCGCGGTCGCTGGACGCGATCGGGCGCACGCTGGCGCGGCTGGTCACGCGCAGGCACCTGCTGGAATGGACCCCCGCGCGGGAAGCCGGGCGCGGCCCCGCGGTGCTGGGCAATTCCTATCGCGCGATGTGGGCCTCGGTCGCGATCGGCGTGCTGGCGCTGGTCGCGACGGCCCTCGTCAATCCCGTCGCGCTGCCGGTCGCGCTGGCGCTCGGCGGGCTGTGGATCGCCGCGCCGTGGATCATGCATCTCGCCTCGCGCCCGCTGGAGACGCGGGACCGCCTGCAACTGAGCCCCGAGGGCGTGGCGGAGCTGCGCCGCATCGGCCGCCTGACCTGGCGCTACTTCGACGAATTCGTCGGTCCGGGCACCAATCACCTGCCGCCCGACAACTTCCAGGAAACGCCGCAGCCGAAACTGGCCGAGCGGACCTCGCCCACCAATATCGGGCTTTACCTGATGTCGGCGATGTCGGCCCATGATCTTGGCTGGATCGGGGTCGAGAACGCGCTGCGCCGCATCGACGCAACGCTGTCCACGATGGAGCGGATGCCCCGCTTCAAGGGGCATTTCTTCAACTGGTATGACACCCGCACGCTGGCCGTGCTGCCCCACCCCTATGTCTCGTCGGTGGACAGCGGCAACCTGGCGGGCGCGCTCATCGCGCTTGCCTCGGGGCTGCGCGACTGGGCGGGTCAGGCGGCGGCGGTGCGCCAGCCGCGGCTGCGCGGCATCGCCGACACGCTGGGCGTGCTGCGCTCCCGCGTCGAGGGGCTGCCCGCGCCGCGCCGCGCCGTGCGCGAACTGCGCCGCACCCTCGATACCGCCATCGCGAGCTTTGCGGTCGCCCTTGGGCAGATGATGGCGGGCAGCGGCGGGGGCAGTCACGGCCACGGCCAGCTGCGCGCGCTGGCCGCCGACATCGACCGGCTGGCCGCCGATCTCGACGGCTCGCTGCTGCTGGGCGAAGGGGCCGAGGTCGCCCATTGGGCCCGCGCCTTGGCGCGACACTGCGACGACGTGCTGGAGCGCCAGCCCGAAGGGCGCGAGGCGCTGGAAGCCTTTGCCCTGCGGGTCCAGCTGATGGCCGAGCGGGCGCGGATGCTGGCGTTCCAGATGGATTTCGCCATGCTGGTCGATCCCGACAAGATGCTGCTTTCGGTCGGCTACCGCCCCGATGCCGAGCAGCTGGACGATTCCTGCTACGACCTGCTCGCCTCCGAAGCGCGGCTGACCTCGTTCCTGGCCGTCGCCAAGGGCGATCTGCGGCAGGAGCACTGGCGCCGGCTGGGGCGGCCCTTCGCCAATATCGGCAACGACGCGGCCCTGCTGTCGTGGTCGGGCTGCATGTTCGAATATCTGATGCCGCCGCTGCTGCTGAAGGAACGGCAGGGCGGCATCCTCGACCATTCCAACCGGATGGCGGTCGATGTCCAGATCGACTGGGGCCGGGCGCGCGGCCTGCCCTGGGGGGTTTCCGAAAGCGCCTTCAACGCCCGCGACCGCGACATGAACTACCAGTATTACGCCTTTGGGGTGCCCGCGCTGGCGCTGAAGCGGCCCGGCAACGATCAGGTGGTGGCGCCCTACGCCTCGATCATGGCGGCCCAGATCCGCCCGCAGGCGGCGCTGCGCAACCTCGCCGGGCTGCGCGCGCTTGGCGCCGAGGGGCCGCGCGGGTTCTACGACGCGGTGGACTTCACCCGCTCGCGCCTGCGCGACGGGGCCAATCATTCGATCGTCCGCAACGTCATGGCCCACCACCACGGCATGTCGATCCTGGCCATCGCCAACGCGGTGCTGGACGGCATCCACCGCGACCGCTTCCACAACGACCCCGTGGTCCGCGCGTCCGAGCTGATGCTGCAGGAGAAATCCCCCCGCGACATCGTGCCGGTGACGCGCTCGCCCTCGCGCGCGCATGTCGGGCTAGGCAGCGGCATCTCGACCGGCGACACCCTGACCGTGGTGGACAATCCCGCCGCCGCCGAACGCGAGGTCGGGCTGATGTCGAACGGCAGGTTCTCGACGCTGATCTCCTCGACCGGCGCGGGGCGGTCGATGCTGGGCGATTTCGCGGTGAACCGCTGGTCGCCCGACCCGACCCGCGACGACGGCGGCATCTACATCATGATGCGCGACGCCAAGTCGAACGAATGGTGGTCGGCCAGCGCCGCCCCCTGCTCGGGCCCGAACGAGCGCGCCTCGGCCATCTTCTCGGACCACAAGGCCGAGTTCTTCAAGACCGCCAACGCGATCGAAAGCCGGCTGGAGGTCACCGCCGCGACCGAGGCCGACGCCGACGGCCGCCGCCTGACCCTGCGCAACCGCTCGGGCAGCGACCGCACGATCGAGATCACCTCCTATGGCGAGATCGTGCTGGACGCCCCGGCCGCGGACCGGGCGCATCCGGCCTTCTCCAAGATGTTCGTGGAAACCGAGATCCGCGACGGCGGCGCGCTGATCGTGGCGCAGCGCAAGCCGCGCGATCCCAAGGGCCAGGCGCGCTACTTTGCCCATCTGATCGCCGATTCCACGAGCGCCGGGATGCCCCCGACCGAGGCGGAGACCGACCGCCGCAACTTCATCGGCCGCGGGCGCAGCCTCGCCGATCCCGTCGCCTTCGATCCCGGCGCGGCGCTGCGGGGCGGACAGGGTCACACGCTCGACCCCTGTTTCGCCATTCGCCGCCGTGTGCGTGTGCCGGCGGGCAAGACCGTGTCGCTGACCTTCTGGACGCTGGTCGCCGACAGCGCCGAAAGGCGCGACCGGCTGGCGGCGCATTACGTCCGCTCCTCGGTCTTCGACAACGAGCTGCGCTTGGCTTGGACCTATTCGCAGGTGCAGCTGCGCCACCTCGGCGTCTCGCTGGAGGACGCGCGGCTTTTCCGCCGCTTCGCCGCGCTGCTGATCTGGCCCGACATGCGCCTTGCGCTGGAAGGCGGCGCCGACGGTCGCATGGGGCCGCAATCGGCGCTGTGGCCGCTGGGGATTTCCGGCGACGACCCGATCCTGCTGATCCGCATCGACAACGAGGGCGACCTGCCGATCGTCCGACAGGCGCTGCGGATGCACCAGTTCCTGCGCGCGCGCGGCGTTTCCCACGATGTCGTGGTGCTGAACGAACGCGCCAGCAGCTATATCCAGGACCTGCAGCACCAGTTGAAATCGCTGATCGACGCGGCCGAGCCGCAGCGCGACGGCCCGTGCTACCTTCACGCCGTGCGGCGCGACCAGATCTCGGACGAATCGTTCCAGACCCTGCTCGCCGCGGCCCGGATCGTCCTGCATACCCGCAACGGTCGCCTGGCCGAGCAGATCGAGCGGCTGTCCGACACCGTGGCCCCTGTCCCCGACCTGCGGCCGGCGCCCCGGCGGGACCAGCCGCGCGACCCGCGGCCGGTCCCGCCCTCGCAATCGCAGCTGGACTACTGGAACGGCTATGGCGGCTTCGCCCCCGGCGGGCGCGAATACGTCGTGCGCACCACCCGAAACCGCCCGACCCCGCAGCCATGGATCAACGTGATCGCGCGGGACGGCTTCGGCTTCCACGTCTCGGCCGAGGGCGCGCCCTATAGCTGGGCGGTCAACTCGCGCGATTTCCAGATTTCGCCCTGGTCGAACGATCCGCTGGTGAACCGCCCCGGCGAAGGGCTTTGGGTCTATGACCGCGATTCCGGGCGCATCGCCTCGCCGTTCCTCGCGCTGGCCGAGGATGACGGCGCCGTCTACGAGGCCGCGCACGGGCTGGGCTATTCCCGATTCACCGCCGATCACGGCTGGGTCGCGCTCGAAGCGGTGATGACGCTGGCCGAAGATCAACCCGCCCGCCTGACCCGCCTGACGGTCCACAACCGCACCGACCGGCGCCTTCGCCTGCGCGGCGCGGCCTTCGTGGAACTGGTGCTGGGCAACGACCGCGCCCGCAGCGCCCCGATGATCCGCGCCCGCTTCGACGAGATCGCCAACGCTCTGACCGCGCGCAACCCGTTCTCGGCCGATTTCGCCGACCGCATCGTCGCGCTGTCCTGCGACCGGCCGATCGACGCTGTCTCCGCGTCGCGCGCGGGTTTCCTGGGCCGCGGCGGGTCGATGAGGCGCCCGGCGGGGCTGGACCGCTGGCCTCCGGCGCGGCCCGAGGGTGAACTCGGGACCGAGGGCGATCCCGGCGCCGCGATTCGCTGGACGCTCGACATCGAGCCCGGCCAGTCGGCCGCGACGACCGTGATCCTCGCGGAAGGCACCGCCGAGACGCTGCCGGACACCCTGCGCGCCACCCGCGCGCCCGGCGCCGCGGCGCGCGGCCTTGCGGCGGCCGAGGCCGAATGGGGCGACCTGCTGGGCAGCCTGCAGGTGGAAACGCCCGATCCGAAGCTGGACCTGATGGTCAATGCCTGGCTTCCCTATCAGTCGCTCGGCTGCCGCATCCGGGCGCGGACCGGGTTCTACCAGGCCTCGGGCGCTTTCGGCTTCCGCGACCAGTTGCAGGATACGGCGGCGATGCTGCTGCAGGACCCCTCGCTCTGCCGCAAGCAACTGCTGAACGCGGCCTCGCGCCAGTTCGTCGAAGGCGACGTGCAGCATTGGTGGCTGCCCCGCTCGGGCGCGGGGGTGCGGACGATGATCTCGGACGACGTGGTGTGGCTTGGCCACATCACCGCGCAATACATCGCGGCGACGGGCGATACCGGCCTGCTCGACGAGCCGGTGGAATTCATCGCGGGTCCCGAGCTTGCGCCGGGTCAGCACGATCTGTTCCTGACCCCGCAGCCTTCGGGCGAGATCGCGCCGTTCTACGAGCATTGCGCGCGGGCGCTGGACCTTGCCGTGGCCCGCACGGGCGAGCGGGGCCTGCCGCTGATTCTCGGCGGCGACTGGAACGACGGAATGAACCGCGTGGGCGAGGAAGGGCGCGGCGAAAGCGTGTGGCTGGGCTGGTTCCTCTGTGCGACGATCGACGCCTTCGCACCGCTGGCCCGCGCACGGGGCGACGACGCACGAGCCGACGCCTGGGCGGCGCACCGCACCTCCGTCGCCGCGGCACTGGACCGCGCGGGCTGGGACGGTGCCTGGTATCGGCGCGGTTATTTCGACGACGGCACCCCGCTCGGCTCCGCCGAAAGCGAGGAATGCCGCATCGATTCGATCGCGCAAAGCTGGGCGCTGCTCTCGGGCGCGGGCCGCCCCGATCGCGCCGCCACCGCGGTCAATGCCGCGCTCGACCAGCTGTTCGACCGGGATGCCGGGCTGATGCGGCTGTTCACCCCGCCCTTCGCCCGCTCGGATGTCGAACCGGGCTATATCAAGGCCTATCCGGCGGGAGTGCGCGAGAACGGCGGTCAATACACCCATGCGGCGATGTGGATGGTCTATGCGCTCGGCCGCAGCGGCGACGGCCAGCGCGCCCACCGGCTGTTCGACGCCATCAACCCGATCTCGCATTCCGCCGACCCGCGATCGGCCGACGGCTACCGGGTCGAGCCCTACGTCGCCGTCGCCGACATCTACGCCGGACGCGACAAGCTCGGCCGTGGCGGATGGACCTGGTATACCGGGTCCGCCGGCTGGATGTACCGCGCGGCGGTCGAGGGCATCCTCGGCATCCAGCGCCGGGCGGGCGGCTTCACCATCGACCCGAACCTGCCCCCGGACTGGCCCGGCTTCACCGCAACGCTGCGTCTCGCCGGACGCGAATACCATCTGGCGGTCCGCCAGGAACGCGCAGGAGCGCCCATCGTGGAAGTCGATGGCGAACCCGTCGTGCCGGGCAAGCTGGTGAGGGCTGGCGGAGGGCTGGCCCGGAAGGAGCCTCCGCCGGCGCTGGAAACCATCCTGTCCTCGGGTGATGATCCCGAGTAGCTTTCGGACGGCTTCGATCCGAACAGCAGGCCGCCCGCCAAGGAGGTGGTGATTTTCGATGTTTCGTTCCCGCATCCGCCGTCGCGGCTCCTCGGTCAGACGCTGCGCCACTTGACCGCACCCTGCTCGGCCCTTCCCAGCTTGGCCGACCCGTCCTTTACGGCCGCGCCCCAAGGGGCCCGGACGGCCCGGTCGCGTCGGTGCCACGCATCACCCCGCATCAGTTCACCACGAACTCTGCATGCAGCGCCCCGGCCGCGTGCACGGCCTTCAGGATATCGATCAACTCTCGCGGCCTCACGCCCAAGGCATTCAGCCCGGCCACCACGTCGGACAGAGAGGACTCCCCGCTCACCTCGGCAAAGCCGATCCCCGGCTCCTGCGTGATCTCCGCATCGGTCCGCGGCACGATCACCGTCTCCCCTTCGGCAAACGGATTCGGTTGCGAGACGACCGGGGTTTCCCGCACCCGCAGCGTCAGGTTGCCCTGCGAGACCGCGACGCGGGAAATCCGCACATCCTCCCCCATGACGATCGTCCCTGACCGGTGATCGACCACGACGCGGGCACGGGATTCGGGCTCTACCGTGATATTCTCGATCCGTCCGGCAAGCCGCGCCGGATTCACCGTTCCCAGGCTGCTCGGATCGATAGCGATCGTGCCGGCATCCAGCAACTCGGCCACGCGCGCGCCCAGATCGGCGTTGATCGCCGCCTCGATCCGCGCCGCAGTGGTGAAATCCGCCGTCCGAAGCGCCAGCCGGAAGCCGGTCATCGTCGAGAAATCAAAGCTCACCTCACGCTCTACCCTGGCCCCCGAGGGAATGGAGCCGGCCGTCGGAACACCCTGGACGACCCTCGCCGCCTCACCCTCGGCTGCCACGCCGCCCGCGATGACCGAACCCTGCGCCACCGCATAGACCGACCCGTCCGCGGCGTTCAGCGGCGTCAGGATCAGCGTTCCGCCGAGCAGGCTTTTGGCATCCCCGATGGCCGCGACATTCACGTCGATCTGACCTCCGGCACGGGCAAAAGGCGGCAACGACGCCGTGACCAGAACGGCCGCGACGTTCTTCGGCCGAAAGCTCTCGCCCGAGACATTGACGCCCAGCCGCTCCAGCATGCCGCCGAGCATTTCTTCGGTGTAGGGAGTGTTCCGCAGACTGTCGCCGGTGCCGTTCAGCCCGACGACGAGGCCATAGCCGACAAGGTCGTTGCCCCGTACGCCGTCAACCGTGACCAGATCCTTGATCCGCACGGGCGCCGAATGGGCCAGCGACGGAAGGCAGAGCATCGCCAGCGCCAGCAATCGCCACAGCATCGCCATCACAGGTACTCCGCCAGCGAAAGTCGGCTGAGCCTTGCCGTCAGTGCATAAAGGCTTTCAAGCCGCCCCTGCGCCTCGGTCAGGGCGGTCGCGGTCTCGTAGGGATCGGCCGAGACCAGCTTGCTCTGCATGATCTTCAGGCTGGATATCTCGGCGCCGTTGCGGGTGGCGGCCTGCTCCACCGTCGCCTGCGCGACGCCGACCGCCGCCTGCATTTTCGTCAGTTCCATCCCCCCAGCGACCATCCGTTCGCCCGCGGCCCCGATCAGCAGGGCGGCGGCACCCTCTCCGAAGGCGGCCGGTGGATCGCCTGCGAGAGCCGCGATCGCGAGGCCCTTCATGATGTCCCGCAGCCCTGCGGCAGAGGCATCCACGGGATTTCCGATCTTCGTGCCGGGCGAAATGGGGACCCCGGTTCCGCCAGCCACGCCGTGATAGGCCTGGTCCAGGAGCCCGCCCGCCCCTGCGGGCGCAGCGAACCAGGCGTCGAGTGCCGCGATCGCCTGACCGGCGGTCGGCTGAGCGGCAGCTATCGCGCGGGCGCTGGCGAGTATGTCCGTCGCGGGCGAGATCGGCGGCACATCGACCGACGCCCCCGACAGCAGGTAGCGGCCGCCAACGCTCACGTTCAGCGCGCCGACCACGGTCTCCATGCCCGCTGCAGCCTGGCGAGCGGCCAGCGACAGGGTGGCGGGATTGCCCGCGAGCCCGTGCCCGATGAAGGCTGCGCCGAAATCCTGGACCACGGTCTCGATCCCCGAGAACGCGGTCTGAACCGCCTGCAGATCGTTGCCGATGAGCGTGGCATTGTTCGACAGCGCCTCCAGCGCCGTCAGCTGCGAGCCCATGAACGCCAAGGCGCCCCTATCGCCCCGCTGGGCCGCAGCGAGGTCGTGGCGCTGTCCGGTCGTGATCTCATGCGTCAGGGCGGCCATCTGCCCCTTCAACTCCTGGTTCGCGCGGCGCAGCTGGACGGCACGGGACAGATCGGCGGTGGTCAGGGAAATGCTCATGTAAGCCCCAGGATGTTGAGCAGCATGTCGTCCACCGCCTTCAGCACCTTGGCGTTGGCGGCATAGGCCCGTTCCAGATTCAGCAGGTTTTCGAGTTCGCGGTCGGTGTCCACGCCGTCGCGCCCAAGCAGGTCTGAAAGGGCGTCATGTTCGGCTGTGGCGCGGGACTGGTCAGCCTCGGCGCCAAGCCGCTGCCGCGCCGCGCGCGAGGACAGGTCGGCCGCGAAGCTCTGAGCGGAACGCGGCGCGGTGGCCAGCGGATCGCCGGTCGGGAGGCGCGACTGGGCGAGGGCGCCGGACAGCCGATCCAGCATGCCTGCGTTGCCGACCGAGCCTGGCACCGCTGCACCCATGCCGTCGCGCAGGCGCCACAGCGCCCCGCCCGCGTTCGGGTCGGCCAGCATGTTCAACTTGATCCGGCTGGCAAAACCGGGAAGCGCCGCATCCGGCACCCCGCCCTGATCGGTAAACAGGCCAGGCTGGGCGGTCAGCGAAGGATCGACGGCCGGATCCGCGGCGCGTTGCGCCAGATCGAGCGCGAACCGGTCCAGATCGGACTGCAGGTCCGGGGCGGACTGGTCCCGGACCGTGAAGTTTGCCGCCAGCCGCCCGCCAGCGAACATCGCCATCTGCCCTGCGCTCAGTTCGGCTCCATCGACGATCAGTCGGCTCAGGGGATTGCCCGCCGACATTCCCGCCATGATGTGAGCTGTCGGTTGAAAGCCGATGGGCAGCGGCTTCGTGCCGTCCAGCAGCAGGGCGCCGCCCTTGGTCACGAGGGCGATCCTGCCGTTCTCGCGCGGCAGTTCCTGCAGTGGCACGATCTCGGAAAGCCCGGAGATCAGGGCCTGCCGGTGGTCCATCAGCGCGGTGGCATCGTCCCCTTGCGCGACATGGACGGCGATGCGGCGGTTGAGATCGGCGACCTGCTCCAGCCCGCTGCTCAGCCTTGCGACATCGTGGCCGATCGCTTTGTCGGCGGCCGTTCGGCTGTCTTGGAGGCGATCCCCCAGCTGGTTCAGCTGGGTCGTCAGGGCGCCGGCGGTGGACAGGACGGCGGCCAGCTTCGCCTCGTTCTCAGGCCGGGCGGCCGCGCCGAGCAGGGCAGCCTCGAAATCGGCGAGCGTCGCCGTCAGCGAACCGGGCGCGCCCGGCGTGCCGATGGCCTGCTCGATGTCGCGGGCGAAGCTGGTCAGCACTGCGGCGCCTGAGGCGCTGGCAGCCGAGATCCGGTGCTGGGCGAGAACCGACTGCTGCACCACGCGGGCGACCGAATCGATCTGGACGCCGCCGCCAGTGGCGATATGGGGCCGTGGCGAAAGCTGGATTTCGCGCCGCGCGTAACCCGGCGTCTGTGCGTTGGCGATGTTCGCGGCGACCACCTCGGTGCCGCGGGCGGCATAGGCCAGCCCGGACATGGCGTTCGACAGGGCGTTCGACAGGCTCATTCCGGTGGCCCTCCCCTAACCGGCGCCTCAGCGCTTGATGTTGGTGGTTTCCTGCAGCATCTCATCGACCGTCTGGATGACCTTGGCGTTCGACGAGTAGGCGCGCTGCGTCTGGATCAGGTCGGTCAACTCGGCCGCCACGTCGGTCGTGGAGCCTTCGCGAGCATAGCCGACGACCGCGCCGGTGGGTCCGTCACCCGCGTCCCACAGGAAGAACGAGCCGGAACTGGGCGAGACCTGGTAGGTCTGGTTGTTCAGGGCGATCAGACCGTTGGGGTTCGGCACATCAACCAGCGGGATCTGATAGATCGTGCGGATGAAGCCGGTGTCGTAGGTGGCGCGCATGAAGCCGTTCTCGTCCACCTCGACGGAGGTGAGATTGCCGACCGGCGATCCGTCCTTGGTGATATTCACCGGCTTGAAGCTGTCTGCCAATTGGGTAAGGCCGTTGGCGTCGCCGGGGCGGCCGATCCGCACAGTCATCGGGCCTCCGGCGACCTCGAGGTCAAGCTCGCCGGTCAGGGCATTATACGCGCCGCCGGAAAGCATCGCGACCGAGGCAAGGCGACCGCCCATCTCCTGGCTGTCATTGAAGGTCAGCGTATAACTGCCGATCAGGTCCGCGCCGGGCGGCGAGGCGGAATCGCGGATCTCCATTGTCCACTGATTCGACATCTGGCCGGGCACCGTCGAGGGGACAGGCGTGAAGGTGATGTCGAGCGATTCCGAGGTGCCGAGATTGCCGAAATACTCGACCTTGGTCGACATCGACTCGCCGGTCGCGCCTTCGCGCGTCGCAAGCGCGGGCAGGTTGATGCCGAGGCTCATCACCGTGGTCGGGTCGGCCGAAGTCTGGTTGGCGTTCAGCACGATCGGTTGCAGGTTGCCGACCGCGTCACGGGTGTTGGTCGGGATGGTGCCGTCGGAGTTGGCCGGCCAGCCCATCAGCACGAGGCCCGATTCGGTCTTCAATACCCCTTCCGCGTCGGGACGGAACGAGCCGGTCGAGGTCATCATCATGGGCCGCTCGCCGAGATTCTGCCCCATCAGCACCGAGGGGATCACCGGCAGCATGCCGCGCCCCGAGATCGCCAGATCCAACGGATGCGCCGAGGAGACGAGCGCCCCCTTTTCGTCGATCAGCCGCGAGGTCATCGCCCGGACGCCGCCCGCCGAATAGACGCCCGCGCCGCGGGTCTGGTTGACGACCATGCCTTCGAATTCGGTGTTCACCCGCTTGTATCCGTAGGTGCCCGAGTTCGCGATGTTGTCCGAAATGCCGGCAAGTCGCGTTGCGTTGGCGGCCAGTCCGGCGACGCCGGCGTTCAGGGACGAAGAGATCGACATGAAGTCACCCGTGTTGAGTCGCGTTGCGCAAGGTTGAGCTGAAAGCCCTTAAGATCCGCCTAACGGCGGTGCATTCGGTCATCTGAGAAGGATCACCTCGATCCGGTTGTTGGCGGGATCGAGAGGGTTGGAATTGCGGTGACGATGATCGGCATGCGCGGTCACACGCTGGATGCGGCCGCGATCCATCCCGCCCCCTTCCAGCAGGCCGCGGACCGTGTGGGCGCGGGCGTCGGACAGCGCCCACACGGGCGAGACGACCATCATCTCGGGGAAGCTGCGGACATGGCCGGAGACCGCGACATCGTTGCGGACATGGGACAGCACCTGCGCCACGATCCGCGCCAGATCGGCCAGCGCCTGTGTCGGCTGCGCCGTATCGTCCACGAACAGCGGCGCCCCGGCCAGATCGCCAAGCTCGATCACCAGCCCCTCGTCGGTCATCCGCGTGACGACATGGCGCAGCAGGTTCACCCGCTGCATCGATTCGGCGCCGCTGCCGGTCAGTCGGTCCTGCACATGCCGCGCAATCTCGGCGAAATCGCCGCTTGCCGCCGTGGCCTCTGCCGTGGGGTCGGTCTCTCCGGGATCGATGCCGGTCGTGCCGCCGTTCGGGGTCTGCATGATCGTCGGATCGAAGTAATCCGCGAGGCCCTGCTTCTGCTTTTCGGTCGTGGCGTTCAGCAGCCACATCATCAGGAAGAACGCCATCATCGCCGTCACGAAATCGGCATAGGCCACCTTCCATGCGCCGCCGTGATGACCCGCGGCGGGGGCTTCCGTCCCGCGCCTGATGATGATCGTCGATCCCTTGGCAGCCATGCGCCCGCCTTTCCCGATAACACTCGGGACCGGCTTAGCACCCCTGCCCTGAAGACGCGGTTAACAGGTCAAATGCCGCGCATTTCCGCCGCCATCAGCGACGCCGCCTTTTCCGCGATCATGATCGTCGGCGCGTTGGTGTTGCCTGAGGTGATCGTGGGCATGATCGAGGCGTCCACCACGCGCAGCCCCTCGACCCCGCGCACCCGCAGGGCGGGATCGACGACCGAGCCGGGATCGGCCCCCATCCGCGCCGTGCCCACCGGGTGGAAGATGGTCGAGCCGATGCGCCCCGCCGCCTCGGCCAGCGCCGCGTCGTCGTCGGGGCCGGGGCCGGGCTTGAACTCCTCGGGGCGATAGCGGGACAGCGGCTCCTGCGCCATGATCTCGCGCGTCAGGCGGATCGCGCGGGCCGCCGTCGCGCGGTCGCCGGGGGTCGAGAGGTAGTTCGGCGCGATCCGGGGCGCGGCCATCGCATCGGGCGAGGTGATCCGCACATGACCCCGGCTTTCCGGGCGCAGGTGGCAGACGCTGGCGGTGATCGCCGGGAAGCCGTGCAGGGGCTGGCCGAACGCCTCAAGGCTCAGCGGCTGGACATGCCATTCCAGATCCGGCGTCGCCACGTCCGGCGACGATTTGGCGAAGGCGCCGAGCTGACTGGGCGCCATGCTCATCGGGCCGGTGCGGCGCAGCAGGTATTCCGCGCCGATCATCCCCTTGCCCCACCAGCGCCGCGCGAGCTGGTTCAGCGTCCGCGCGCCCGTCACCTTCCACGCGCAACGGATCTGAAGGTGGTCCTGAAGGTTCTCGCCCACAGGCGCATCGCGCAGGACGGGGATGCCCATGTCCTGCAGCAGCGCGCCGGGGCCGATGCCGGACAGCTGCAATATCTGCGGAGTGCCGATCGCCCCTGCCGACAGCACGACCTGTCCGGCGCGCAGGGTCTCGACCGCGCCGTCCGCGAACAGCTCCAGCCCGGTCGCGCGGTTTCCGTCGAAGACCACGCGGCGAACCTGCCTGCCGGTCAGCACCGTCAGGTTCGGCCGCCGCATCGCCGGGCGCAGGAAGGCGCGGGCGGCGGAGACGCGCAGACCGCCCTTCTGGCTGACCTTGAAATAGCCGACGCCCTCGTTGTCGCCGGTGTTGAAGTCGTCCACGCAGGGGATGCCCGCGGCCTCGGCCGCCTTGGCCCAGTCGTCGAGGATGTCCCAGCGCAGGCGCTGCCGCTCGATCCGCCAGGGGCCGCCCGCGCCGTGATGCTCCGAGGGGCCGTCGAAGTAATCCTCGGACTTGCGGAACAGCGGCAGGACATCGTCCCAGCCCCAGCCGGTGCAGCCCATCTGCCGCCAGCCGTCATAGTCCGCCGCCTGCCCGCGCAGATACAGCATCCCGTTGATGGAACTGCACCCGCCGAGCACCCGCCCCCGCGGATAGAGAAGCTGCCGCCCGTTGAGTCTAGGTTCCGGCGCGGTCCTGTACATCCAGTCGGTGCGGGGATTGCCGATGCAGTAGAGATAGCCGATCGGGACGTGAATCCAGTGATAGTTGTCGCGGCCGCCCGCCTCGACCAGCGCGACCCGCACGCGCGGGTTCTCGGACAGGCGCGCGGCCAGCACACAGCCGGCGCTGCCAGCGCCCGCGATCACGACGTCGAACTCCATCCCCTGCTCCCCTTCGGCTGCAGGCGCGATGGTAGCAGGGGGCAGCGCCCGCACAAGCGCACCGAAATGCCGCACTCCGGCAGGCCGGAACCGGGGGAAAGGCGGCGCGGGCTTGTGCGGGCGGCAGCGCGGTCTATCTTGGCGCCATGCTGCACGAGGGCCATTACGACCTGACGACCGGCGCGGGGCTGCTCGCCTGTCCGCGCTGCGACGCGCTGCACGTCGAGGAGGACCTGCGCGCCGGGGAAACCGCCCGCTGCGTGCGCTGCCGCACCGTGCTGGCCCGCCCGCACGAGGGCGCCTTCACCCAGATCGTGGCGCTGTCCTTCACGCAGGTCGTGCTGATGGTCGCGGCGGTGTTCTTTCCGTTTCTGGAAATCTCGCGCATGGGGATCGGCAACGCGACCTCGCTGTTCGGGGTGGCGCTGGCGTTCTCGCACGGGTGGCTGCTGCCGCTGACGGCGGCGGTGGTGGCGTTCATCGTCGGCCTGCCGGTGCTGCGGGCCTTGCTGCTGATCTATGTGCTGGCGCCGATGGCGCGGGGGGGCCGCCCCGCCCCGCGCGCGGCGAGCGCCTTCCGCATGTCCGAAATGCTGCGCCCCTGGTCGATGGCCGAGATCTTCGTCATCGGCACCGCCATCGCGCTGGTCAAGCTGGGCGGGCTTGCCACCGTGCGTATGGGACCGGCCTTCTGGGCGTTCTGCGCGCTGATCCTCGTGGGCGTGGCCAGCCGCGTCTTCACCTGCTCCGCCACGATCTGGGACGCGTTGGAGGATGGCGGCGCGCGCACCGACGGGCGCGAGGTCGTGCCCGCGGCCCCGCCGCAGCCTGCCGACGGGCCCCGCGGATGAGATCGCCGCGCCGCGCCCATGACGCCGCCGCGCCGGACGAGGTGGAAAGCGCCGCGCCGGTGATGACCGCGCACCGCGCCGGGCTGGTCGGCTGCCGATCCTGCGGGCGGGCATGGCCCGAAGGGACGAAAAGCTGCGCGCGCTGCGGCGCCGCGCTGCGCACGCCGGACCGCAAGGGGTTGCAGGCGGTCTGGGCGTGGATGGCGGCGGGCATCATCTTCTATATCCCGGCCAACCTGCTGCCGATGCTGCGGACGGAAAGCTTCGCCGGGCTGGCCGGCTCGGCCGAAGCGACGATCCTGGGCGGCGTCGTGCAACTGATCCAGCACGGAAGCTGGGGCGTGGCGGCAATCGTCTTCGCCGCGTCGGTCGTGGTGCCGCTGGGAAAGTTCATCGCCATTGCCTGGCTCGCGCGGGTGGCGGGGCGTCCGGCGACGCATGAGGCCGCCCATACCCGGCTGCGCGTCTATGAGGTGGTCGAGTTCATCGGCCGCTGGTCGATGATCGACGTGTTCGTCGTCGCGATCCTGTCAGCGCTGGTGCAGCTGGGCTTCGTCGCCACCATCCATCCCGGCCCCGCGGCGGTGTGCTTTGCCCTGTCGGTTGCGTTCACCATGCTTTCCGCGCAAAGCTTCGACCCGCGATTGATCTGGCGCGGGCTGCCGCTGCGCGACCGCAGGGACAGGACCACCACCGGATGACCGACACGCCGCCCGACCAGACGCCCCCCGGTTCCGCGGGGCGGCCCGAGGACGGCGCAAAGCCCCTCAGACCCGCCAGCCCGGTCCGGCGCACCGCCGCGCGGGCGGCGCGGGCCAGCGTCTCGCTGATCTGGCTGGTGCCCGTCGCCGCGCTGCTGATCACCCTTGGGCTGGCTTGGAACGCCTATAGCGGGCGCGGCACGCAGGTTACGGTCGCCTTCACCGACGCGACGGGCATCACCCCCGGCGAGACCCAGCTGCGTTTCCGCGCGATCCCCGTGGGCGAGGTCGAGGCGGTGCGCTTCACCCCCGACCTGCAACAGGTGCTGGTCGATATCCGCGTCGCCACCGATGTGGCGCAATATATCGACGACGAGGCGCAGTTCTGGATCGTCCGGCCGCAGGTGACGACGCAGGGCATCTCGCGGCTGGACACGGTGCTGACGGGTGCCTTCATCGAAGGCTCGTGGGACGCCGATCCCGGCCCCGCCACCGACGAGGTGCATCAGGGCCTCGACCGCCCGCCGCTCACGCGCAGCAACGAACAGGGCACCTGGGTGCTGCTGGCGGGCGACACCGCCAAGGGCATGAGCGAGGGCGCCCCCATCTATTTCCGCGGCCTGCCGGTCGGGCGGATGCAGAACCTGCGCCTTGCCGACCGGGACGAGCGGGTGCTGGCCGATGTCTTCATCGAAAGCCCGCACGACCAGCGGCTGACCTCGGCCACGGTGTTCTGGGACATCTCGGGGTTCAGCGTCGGGCTGGGGCCGCAGGGGGTGCAGCTGAACGTCACCTCCGTCACCTCGCTGCTGCAGGGCGGGGCCGAGTTCGCGACCATCGCCTCGGGCGGGCAGCCGGTCGAGACGGGGCATGTGTTCCAGCTTTATCCCGACCGCGAGACGGCGCAGAATCAGCTTTTCGCCGGCTCGCCGCAGGACGAGCTGCGCCTGACCCTGCTGCTGCCCGACGCCGTGCGCGGCCTGACCGAAGGCGCCGACGTGCAGTTCCAGGGGCTGACCGTGGGGCGGGTCACGAACCTTGCCGTGCGGGTGGCGGACCAGCCGGGCGGCGAGCCGGGGCAGGTGATGCAGGACATCACCATCGCCGTTTCGCCCCAGCGGATGGGGTTGGACGAGGGCGCGGGCCCCGAGGATGCGCTGGCCTTCCTGTCCGCCGCCGTCGCGGACGGGCTGCGGGCGCGCGTCACCGGCGCGGGCTTCTTCGGCACCTCGCTGATGATCGAGCTGGTGGAACTGCCGGACGCCCCCCCCGCGCAGATCGTCGCGGCCGAACCTCATCCGGTGATGCCCGCCGCGCCCGCCGACCTGTCCGACATCTCGGACACGGCGCAGGGCTTCATGACCCGGATCGGCAACCTCAAGCTTGAGGAGCTGCTGAAATCCGCGACCGACATGATGGACAGCGTGACCGCTATCGCCAGCTCGCAGGATACCCGCGCGATCCCGCAATCGCTGCGCCGCACCATCGACGAGGCGCAGGTGACGATGACCGAGCTTCGCACCGCCGCGCAGGAGCTTCGCGCCTCGGGCGCGGCGGCCAATATCGGCATCGCGAGCGAGCAGGCGAGCCAGCTTGCGACCAAGCTGAACGAGGCCGCGGACCGCGTGCCGGGAATCGTCGAGTCGCTGGAGACCGCCACGACCTCGGTCAGCGCGGTGGATTTCGCGGCGATCGGGGCCGAGTTGCAGGCCGCGCTGCGGGATGTGCGGGCCGTGATCGGCTCGGACGCGGCGCGGCAGTTGCCGGGCGCGTTGACCTCCGCCGCAAGCAACTTCGGCACGGCGGCCGAGGATATCGGCGTCATCACCGCCGAACTGCGTGCCGCCCAGGCCGGATTGCGGCTTTCGCAGGCGCTGGACGACGCCTCCGCCGCCTTCCGGGCGGTCGAGGATGCCGCCGCCGAGATGCCCGAGATGGTGGACAGCGTCTATGACGCCGCCGAATCCTTCGACGAGATCGACTTCCTCGCCCTCAGTCTGGAGGCGCAGGGGCTGATAACCGACCTGCGGATCATGCTGGGCTCGGAAGATGCCGCCGCGCTGCCGAGGAATCTCTCGGACACGCTGGAGGCGGCATCGGGCCTGCTGAACGATCTGCGCGACGGCAATGCGGCGGGCAGTCTCAACGCGGCGCTGGAGTCCGCGCGCGTCGCGATGGACCAGATCGCCACCGCCGCGAACACCCTGCCCGCCCTGTCGCAGCGCTTCCAGCAGCTTGCGGCGCGGGGCGAGGCGGTGCTGTCCTCCTATGGCGGCGGCGGCGCATTCCAGGCCGAGATCATCAACACGCTGCGCGGGCTGCGCCGCGCGGCGGACGCCTTCGGCAGCCTGTCGCAGACCATCGAGCGCAACCCCCGCGCCTTCATCATGGGACGATAACCATGCGCCATGCCCTGCCTTTCCTGCTGATCGCCGCGGCCGCGCTGGCCGGCTGCTCGAACCCCGAAAAGACCGAGCGTTACCTGATCGACCCGCCGCCGCCGCAAGCGACCGTCGGCAACAAGCTCGGCACGGCCGAGCTGCGCGACGTGTCGCTGCCGGAATATGCCGCCTCGGGCGAGGTGGCGTGGCAGACGGCGGACGGCGCGGTGCGGTCGAACACCCGCCAGCTTTGGGCGGACAATCCCGAGCGGGCCTTCACCCTGACGCTGGCCCGCGCGATCACCCAGACCTCGGGCGCGACGGTCATCGCCGAGCCGTGGCCGCTGGCCGAGCCGCCCCGCAGGCGCGTCGAGGTCCGGGTGGAAACGGCGCTGGCGCAGCTGAACGGGGTCTATCGGCTGAAGGGCAGCTACTACGTGTCGAACGACGCATCGGGGGGAACGAACCACGCGCGCGGCTTCGACATCCAGGTGCCGCTGCCGGTGGTCGAGCGTTCGGCATGGAGCGCCCTGCCCGGCCGTAACGGCCGCATGGACCCGCCGCCCCCGTCCGCCATCGCGGCGGCCCAGAACCGCGCCATCGCCCAGCTTGCCACGCAGATCGCCGTGCTGGGCGGGCCGGGCGACACCGTCGCCACCAGCGCCGCAAGCGATTCCTTCTTCTCGCTTCCGCCGTTGGAGCCGTTCCCGGCACTCGATCCGCTGCCCGCCGGCGACGATCCGGCAAGCTGACCCTCAGCCGGGCTCGGGCTCGAACGAGCCGAAGCGGCCCGCCGCGAAGACCAGCGGGTGATCGTCGGGGCCGCCGACCGTCACGCGGGCGACCTGCCCGATGATGACGGTGTGGTCCCCGCCCGGATGGACGCTGTGGCGCAGGCAGTCGAACCGCGCCGCGACGCCGGGGATGACCGGGGCGCCTTCGTCGTTCAACTCGTCGCCCAACCCCTCGAACCCCTGCCCGCCACGGGTGAAGCGCAGGCACAGGTCCAGCTGCTCGGCCCCCAGCACATGCACGGCGAAGCTTTCCGCCTGCACGAACGCCTCGTGCCGGGACGAGCTTCGCGCCGGGCACCACAGCACCAGAGGCGGATCCAGCGAGACGCTGGTGAAGCTGTTGACCGTCATTCCCATCGGCCCGCGCGGCCCCATGATCGTGACCACGGTCACGCCGGTTGCGAACCGCCCCAGCGCCTGCCGCAGGATTCGCGCCTCGGCCGTTTGCGGGTGAAAGGTGATCGCGTCGGCGATCCGGTCCAGCGATTCAGGGGGCAAACGGCTCATGCGACCTCCTCTCCGTCGTCGGGCCCGCCTTTCAGCGCGGCGGTGATCTGGCGATGCAGCCTCGGCCCGGCGACGACCAGCCCCGGAACCTTCGCCGGGCCGGTGTTGAAGCGCATCGCGTGCCCGCGCATGTCGGTGACGGCGCAGCCCGCCTGCGCGGCGATCAGGCTGGCGGCCGCGATGTCCCATTCCCAGCAGGGCTGCACCGACAGCGCCGCGTCGAACCGCCCTTCGCCGGCAAGGCACAGCCGCCAGGCGAGCGAGGGGCGGAACTCGCGCTTGAACCCCGGCACCGCGCCCCCGCGCCACAGCGACGGCTGCATCGAGGCGCGGCTGGTCAGCACCCGCGCGCCCTTGATCCGCACATCGGTCGGTCCCATCGGCTTGTCGTTGAGGGTGGCGGGTGCGTCGATGCTGGCCGCATAGACCAGATCGCGCGCGGGCAGATAGACGACGCCCGCCGTCACGCGGCCATCATCCACCACGGCGAGCGAGTGGGAGAACCCGTCCTGCCCGTCCATGAACGCCCGCGTGCCGTCGATCGGATCGATGATGAAGCAGCGCACGGCGTCCTGCCGGTCCGCCGAATCGGCGCTTTCCTCGCTGAGCCAGCCATAATCGGGGCGGGCGCTTCGCAGCACCTCCTCCAGATGCTCGTTGACCGCCAGATCCGCCTCGGTCACGGGGCCGAGGGTGCCGCCCTTGTCCCATGCGCGGGGCGACTGCCGCCAGAAGCGCATGGCGATGGGGCCGGCGTCCAGCGCCGCGCGGATCAGCAAGGGCAGGTCAGTTGCCGGCAAGCGTCAGCCCCTCGACCAGAAGGCTGGGCACCTGATGGGTGCGCCATTCGGGAAGGTCGTCGGCGGCGGTCAGGCGCATCAGCATCTCGCGCAGGTTGCCCGCGATGGTGCATTCATTGACCGGATAGGCGATCTGCCCGCCCTCGACCCAGAAGCCCGAGGCCCCGCGCGAATAATCCCCGGTGGTGGCGTTGATCGACGCGCCGAGGAACGAGGTCACGATCAGCCCGCGCCCCATGTCGCGGATCAGTTGCTCGGGGCTGGCCGTGCCGGGCGTCAGCCGCGTGTTCGACACGCCCGGCGACGGCGGCGACGAGGTGCCGCGCACGGCGTTGGCGGTCGATTCCATCCCCAGCTTGTTGGCGGTGGCGAGGTCCAGCGTCCAGCCCTGCAACACGCCGTTCCTGACGATGGCGCGGGGGCGGGTCGGCAGCCCCTCGGCGTCGTGCGGGCGGCTGGCGCTGTAGCGGGGGCGGCGGGGGTCTTCGTCCAGATCGAATCCCTCGGGCAGCACCTGCTCGCCCAGGGCATCGCGCAGCCATGTCGCGCCGCGGGCCACGGCCGAGCCATTCGCGGCCGACAGAAGATGCCCGATCAGCCCGCCCGCGACGCGCTGGTCGAACAGCACCGGAACCGCGCCGGTCGGCGGCTTGCGGGCGCCCGCGCGGGCGACGGTGCGCTGGCCGGCGAGCAGGCCGATCTCCTCGGGCGGGGGCATGTCCTCGGCCCAGACGCGGCCCTCGCCGGCCCAGTCCCGCTCCATCGCGGTGCCCTCGCCGGTGATCGCCACGGCCGAGACGGAGTGCGAGCTGCGCCCGTAGCCGTTCGCAAAACCGTTGCTGGTCGCCAGATACATGTCCCGCCGCAGGAACGACGCACCGGCGACGTCGATCATCCGCGCGCCGTTCACCGACAGCGCCGCCGCCTCGGCCCGCAGCGCCGAGTCCTGCAACGCCTCGGGCGTGGGAGGCGCGGCGGTTTCCATCAGTTGCAGATCGCCCTCGTGGCTTTGCGCGAACTCGCCCGGCTGCGCGAGCGCGAGCGCGTCGTCCACCGGCGCCTCGCGGGCCATCGCCACGGCGCGTTCGGCCATCTCGCGCATCGTATCGCGCGACAGTTCGCTGGCGGACACGCAGGCCTGCCGCCCGCCGATGAGGACGCGCAGGCCGATCTCGGTCCCGTCGGCGCGTTCGGCATGTTCCAGCGCCCCGCCCCGCACCTCGACCGACAGGGACGAGGCCGATACCGCGACCGCGTCCGCCTGATCGGCCCCGGCGGCGCGGGCGGCGTCCAGCAGCGCCGCCGCCAGCGACTGAAGATCGGTATCGTCACGCATCAGGGGCCGCCTTCCACGAAAAAGAGGGACCGGGCGGCCTGCCCGGTCCCCCGCAACATCCTTATGGCCGAAATGGTTACTTCACCTGCTGGCCGTTGGCAAAGATCGAGCCGCCCTCGCGGAATTCAAGCTCGGTCGTCAGCACGTCGCCCCCGTCCGGCGCGGGCGAGGCGAACATCGCCAGCATCATCCGCGCAGCGGTCGCCTGATCCTGCGGCACGAGGCCAAGCTGCATGAGGCTGTCGATCAGCCCGTTCAGCCCCTCGTAACGCGCCGAGATCGTGCCGACCGGCGCGTCCATGCCGCTATCTTCGGGCACCCGCAGATCGCCGGTGGCCGAGACGCTCGCCCCCGCCGCGTCGATGGCGAAGCGGTTGATCGTGACCTCCACCGGCTCATAGGGCGATTCCGGCTCGGCCGCGGCGGTGTCGGTTTCCGGGGTGTCGGCCGTGTTGCCCGAAGGCTGGTCCGCCGTCCCGGCTTCGGGCGCTGCGGCGGTGGTGTCCGTGTCGGCCGCGTCCTCGGCGTCAGCCTCGGCCTCGGCCGCCGCTGCATTCGCCTCGATGAACGCGGGGTCGAAGACGTCCTGCACGACGCGGACCAGCCCGGTCACGTCCAGCTCGAAATTGGCCGGATCGCGGGGCAGCACGCGGCCCTGATCGAACAGATCCCAGATCGCGTCGCCCAAGGCCAGGCCGTTCAAGGAATAGGTCACCTTGAAGGGCTGCGGCTCGTCCGACTGGGTGACGGGCATCTGCAGGCCCATGCTGGTGCCTTCGGTCGAGTAGGTGACGGGGAACGGCATGTCGGCGGAGGTCAGCTCGACATCGGCGGCGTCGCTGTCGAGCTGGAAGTTGACGCCCGACCCGGACATGCCCATCTGCGAGGTCATGCCCGCGACCTCGGCCTTCATCGAGGCCGTGACCGGCGCCCCGTCCTCGCCCACGCCGTTCATGTCGAAGCTGGCCGTCATCGGCCCTGCCTGGAAGTCCGCGGTCATGTCCATCCCGGCCCGCAGGGCGGCGGCCATGTCCTCGTCCATGCTGGCATCGACCGGGAAGCTGCCGCTGCCGGCGCTTTGCAGCGAGGCCATCGACAGCGCGCCACTCGCGGTGAAGTCGCGCCCCTCCTCGTCCTTGCCCGAGACATCCAACACCATGTCGGTCTGGCCCGAGGCGACGTCGAACTCGGCCCGCATCAGATCGCCCTTGGCCATGCGCTGGCTGTAGGTCATGTCGGCCGAGGTGATGCGAACGGGATCGGCGAATGTCTGGTCCTGGGTGCGAACCTCGTCCACGGTCACGGTCAGCGTCGGGATGGAGCCTTCGTCGGTCATGTCCTCGGGCGTGCCCGAGGAGACGACCTCGGCGCCGGGAAGCTGCACGGTGAAGGCGATGTTCACGTCGCGGCCTTCCTCGTCCACGGTGCGCAGGGTGCCGGTGGACTGGTCGGCAAGCCCGGTCCGCACGCGGCCGTCGCCGGTCGCCTGCATCACCACCTGCGGGATGGTGAAGGCGAAATCGCCGTCGGGCATGTCCATGCTGAAGACCACGTCGCCCAGGGTCAGGGTGTCGCCCGCTTCCTCGCGCGAGCCTTCCGCGACGCTGTAGCCGGTGGCCTTGTAGTAATCGACCCAGTTCTGCCAGACTTCCGACGGCGTCACATCCGCGAACGCGGGCGCGGTCAGGGCCAGAAGGGCGAGAGTCGAGCTCGTCATACGGAAATACATGCCGCGTCCTTTCAGATAAGGCGTCAAAAGCGTCAGTTCGCCACGTTGTGGCATAACGGGGTTCTTCGTCCAATGACCAGTTCCATGATTCGGATCCATGAAACCTCGCCCGGCGTGGTCACGCTTGTGTTGGACCGCCCGGACAAGGCGAACGCCCTGACGGCGGACATGCTGGCCGCCCTGACCGAAGCGGTCGAGGGCGCGGGCCGGTCAGGCGCGCGGGCGCTGATCCTGACCGGCGCGGGCAAGGTCTTCTCGGCCGGGGCCGATCTGGACGCGGCGAAGGCGGGGCTTGCCACCTCGCCCGCGTGGGAGCGGCTGTCGGGCGCCATCGCCGCCCTGCCCTGCCTGACGGTGGCGGCGCTGAACGGCACGCTGGCGGGCGGCGCTTTCGGCATGGCGCTGGCCTGCGATCTGCGCATCGCGGTGCCGGGGGCGCGGTTCTTCTATCCGGTGATGCGGCTCGGCTATCTGCCGCAACCCTCGGACCCGGCGCGGCTGGTGGCGCTGGTCGGCCCCGCCCGCGCGGCGATGATCCTGATGGCGGGCGCGAAGATCGACGCGGACGAGGCGCTGGCCTTCGGCCTGATCGACCGCATCGTCCCGCCCGAGGCGCTGATGGACAGCGCGCAGGCGCTTTGCACTGATGCGGCGGCCGCATCCGGCGGGCATGTCGCGGCGATCAGGGCGATGATCCGCGGGGCGTAACCCCGCAGCCGTTCAGATATGGGGCGGCGGGGCGGGGCGGGTCGCGATGAACAGCGACACCAGCGCGAGGACGGCGACCTGGATCAGCCACAGATGCTGCGGCAGGAGGAAGAAGCTGATCCCGAGCCCGCCCGCCATGCTGCCGATCGAGATGACCTTGACCCGGAACGAGATCGCCCGGTGATCCTGCCACTGCCTGATCTGCGGGCCGAAGACGCGGTGGGTCATCAGTCGGCGATGGAAACGCGGCGAGGATCGGGCGAAGCCGAAGGCCGAGAGCAGCAGGAACGGCACCGTGGGCATGATGGGCAGCATCACGCCGATGACCGCAAGGCCAAGGCCGACGAAACCCAGACTTCCCCACAGATACCGCAGCAGCATGTCAGTAGCGGTAATGTTCTGCCTTGAAGGGGCCATCTACGTCTACACCGATATAATCCGCCTGCTCGGGCCGCAGCTTCGTCAGCCTGACCCCGATGCGGTCCAGATGGAGGCGGGCGACCTTCTCATCAAGATGCTTGGGCAGGATGTAGACGCCGGGCTTGTACTCGTCGCCCTTGGTCCAGATCTCGATCTGGGCCAGTACCTGGTTGGTAAAGCTGGCGGACATGACGAAGGACGGATGCCCGGTCGCGTTGCCGAGGTTCAGCAGGCGCCCCTGCGACAGCAGGATGATGCGATTGCCCGAGGGCATCTCGATCATGTCCACCTGATCCTTGATGTTCGTCCATTTGTGGTTGCGAAGGCTGGCCACCTGAATCTCGTTGTCGAAATGGCCGATATTGCCGACGATGGCCATGTCCTTCATCTCGCGCATGTGCTCGATGCGGATCACGTCCTTGTTGCCGGTGGTGGTCACGAAGATGTCGGCGGTGGCGGCCACATCCTCCAGCGTGACGACCTCGAACCCGTCCATCGCCGCCTGAAGGGCGCAGATCGGATCGACCTCGGTCACCTTCACCCGCGCGCCCGCGCCGGCCAGCGAGGCGGCCGAGCCCTTGCCGACGTCGCCATAGCCGCAGACCACGGCGACCTTGCCGGCCATCATCACGTCGGTCGCGCGGCGAATGCCATCGACCAGCGATTCCTTGCAGCCATACTTGTTGTCGAACTTCGACTTCGTGACGCTGTCGTTGACGTTGATCGCCGGGAACGGCAGCAGGCCGCGCTTGTGCAGGTCGTAAAGCCGGTGAACGCCGGTGGTGGTTTCCTCGGAAACGCCGCGCAGGGCATCGCGCTGCTGCGTGAACCAGCCGGGGCTGGCGTCCAGCCGCTCGCGGATCTGGGCGAACAGCGCCTCTTCCTCCTCGCTCGTGGGGGTGGCGATCAGGTCGGTCTCGCCCGCCTCGACCCGCGCGCCCAGCAGGACATAGAGCGTCGCGTCGCCGCCGTCGTCGAGGATCATGTTGGCATGGCCGGGTCGGCCATCTTCCGGGAACTGGAAGATGCGGTCGGTGTAGGCCCAGTATTCCGGCAGCGTCTCGCCTTTGATCGCGAAGACCGGAACGCCGGTCGCGGCGATGGCGGCGGCGGCGTGATCCTGGGTCGAATAGATGTTGCACGAGGCCCAGCGGACCTCGGCGCCAAGCGCCACCAGCGTCTCGATCAGCACGGCGGTCTGGATCGTCATGTGCAGCGAGCCGGCGATCCGCGCGCCCTTCAGGGGCTTGGCCTCGCCATATTCCTGCCGCAGCGCCATCAGGCCGGGCATCTCGGTTTCCGCGATGTCGAGTTCCTTGCGGCCGAAATCGGCCAGCGTGATGTCGCGGATGATCGAACCGGATTCGGTCTGCATGTTACGGCCACCTGAGATGATTGTTTGCGCGCCCGAATGTCACAGCGGGGGCACGGGCGCAATCAAAAGGGCCGTGAGCGGGGCGTTCAGTTCAGCCCCGCCTGCCGGAAGATCGCGGCGGGGTCGGTGCTGTCGTGATAGCCGGTGCCCGAGGCAACGACGCAACTCGTCTGGTCGGCGCGGGTCAGCAGCATGGTCCAGGTTCCCATCTCGGCCGAGCCCCACAGATGCAGCCCGCCCTGCTTGCTCAGGACCAGCCGTTCGCCGAACTCGGAGCCGAGGGCGCCCGCGATCTCGCTGGTGGCGTCGCACCACGGGGTGCCGGCGTCCGACACGCCCGCCGGCAGCGATTCGGCCAAGTCGATCACCTGCCGCGCGCTGAGGCCCGCAACCGCCGACCATGCGCGGATCATCGACTGCTCGCCGCGTGGCTCGACCGCCGACCAGGCGGCGGTGACGGGCAGGGCGGCGGCCGAAACGGCCATCAGCAGGGCGGCGATACGGGTCTTGAACATGGAACCAATCCTTTGGCGGGAGTTGCCTTCCCGCGATGTCAAGAAAAAACGCGCCGGCCATGCCGAAGTTCCGGCGGAATGTGGCCAACCCGCATGACGTCAGGTAAGGCTGCCGTGAGCGCATTGTGAACGGAGCAGGCCAGGTGACTGACCTCGTGGCGGATATCGGCGGCACCAACCTTCGCATCGGAAGGGCCGAAAACGCGCGAATTTCCGGCGTTCAGGTGCATCGCGGGCCGGTCCCGCAAGCCGATCTGGTGCCGCTGCTGCGCGAGACAGGGCACCCCGAGCGCGTCGTGCTTTCGGTTGCTGGTCCGGTCTTCGACGGAATCGGGCGGCTGACCAACCGCGACTGGACCCTGTCCGAAAAGCAGCTCTCGGCCGAGCTTGGCTGCCCGGTGCATGTCGTCAACGACATGGCGGCGACCGGCTTTGCGCTGCCGCTTCTGGGCGAAGACGGGATCGCCCCGATTCGCGACGGCGGCGGCTGGCAAGGAAGCGGACAGTCGCTGGTGGTGAACGCCGGGACCGGCTTCAACATCTGCCCGGTGCGGCGGATCGACGGCCGGACGGTGGTGATCGATTCGGAAACCGGTCACGCCGCCCTGCCCGCCCCGGTCGCGGCGGCGCTGGGCGAGCGGATCGGGGACGCCGCCGCCTTTCCCACCATCGAGCATCTGCTGTCCGGTCCGGGCCTTGCCCGCCTCGCGGCCCTCATGGACGATTCGGTCGTCTTCGCGGCCGAGCTTCTGGGGATGACCTGCGCCGATCTGGCGCTGCGGCACCTGCCGGATGCCGGGCTGTTCCTGACCGGCAGCCCTGCCCGCGCGATGGCCGGGCAGCCCGAGGCGCTGCGGCGCGGGATCGACCGGGTGCTGTCCGGCTCCCTGCCGCCGCATCTGGCCCGGCAGCTCGGGCGGCTGAGGGTGCTTCAGATCACCGACGACCTGGCCCCCTTGCGTGGCTGCGCCGCAATGCTGGCCGAAATATGGGGCGAAAGCCGCCCTTCTTCTGGATTCTGACGGCCGCTGCTGCAAGACTGCCCGGAAACGACAAGACCGAAGCGGGCGGACAGGCAGATGCAGACCAACTTTGGCAAGAACCGGCCCGCGCGTGGCCGGGCGGGTTTTCTCGGTGCCTCGGCCGCGGCGATCTGCGTGGCGGGTATCGGCGCGGCGATCATCGGCAGCGCGTCGGCGCAATCCTTCGGCTCCGGCTCCATCGGCTCGGCCTCGTCGCCCTTTGCGCGGCTGTTCGGCGGCGGCGCGCCGGGGACGAACTCGCCCGTGGACCTGCAATTCCGCATCGGCGGCGAGGACGAAGGGCTGGAGCGGGCGATCCGCAACGGCTCGCTGCTGACCGGCGCGTTGCAGGAAGGCCGTGTCACCGCGCAGGACATGCTCGCCGCCGCGCGGGCCGATTACGCGCGGCTGCTCGCGATCCTCTATGACAATGGCTATTACAGCAACGTCATCGAGATCCGGCTGGACGGGGTCGAGGCCTCGACCATCGCCCCGCTCGACGCGCCCGAGGTCGTGCGGCAGGTGGTCGTCAGCATCGATCCCGGCCCGGCCTTCCGCTACAGCCGCGCCCAGATCGCCCCGCTCGCCCCCGGCACCGAACTGCCGAACGACTATCGCGCCGGCGAAGTCGCCAGCACCTCGGTCATGCGGCAGGCGGCCAATGCGGGCGTCGAAGGCTGGCGTCAGCAGAGCCACGCCAAGGCCGAGGTCGGCGCGACCGACATCACCGCGCATCACCCTTCCGCCACGCTCGACAGCCGCATCGCGCTGGAGCCGGGCCCGGCGCTGCGTTTCGGCCGCCTGACGATCGCGGGAAACGAGCGGATGAACCTCCGCCGGCTCAACAAGATCGCCGGCTTCCCGGAAGGCGAGCCGTTCGACCCCGACGACCTGGAAACCGTGCGCCAGCGCCTGCGCCGCACCGGCGTCTTTTCCGCCATCACCCTGGTGGAGGCGGACAACATCGGCCCAGGCAACACGCTGGACGTTCACCTGACCGTGGTGGAACAGCGCCTGCGCCGGCTGGGCGTCGGGTTCGAGATCAGCTCGCATGACGGGGCCAACGTCTCGGGCTACTGGATGCACCGCAACCTGCTGGGCGGGGGCGAGCGGCTGCGCGTGGACGCCGCCGTGCGCGACATCGGCTCGGGCAGTTCGGGGCGCGATCTGGAGTTCGGGGTCCGCATCGACCGCCCGGCGACGCTGAACCCCGACACCACCGCCTATGTCGAGGCCCGCGCCGCGCGGCTGTATGAGGAAGACTACGATCAGGATCTGGGCATCCTCGGGATCGGCTTCACCTATCACCCCCGCGACGAGTTGACCGCCGATATCGGGCTGCAATACCGCCGTTCGCGCGTCGATGACCACGAAGACGGCACGACCGATTTCGAGGTGCTGGCCCTGCCGATGTCGGTCACATGGGACCGGCGCGAGCCGCTGGAAACCGACGCCAAGCGCGGCTTCTGGCTTCAGGGCGAATTGACGCCGTTCACCGGCTTCGACGAGACCGGCTCGGGCGTCCGGGCGCTTGGCGAGGGGCGGTTCTACCGCAGCTTCGGCGAGGACGACCGCTTCACCTTCGCCGGCCGCGGCCGCGCCGGGTCCATCTTCGGCCCCGACATCGAGGGCACGCCGCGCGAATATCTGTTCTATTCCGGCGGCGGCAGTTCGGTGCGCGGCCAGCCCTATCAATCGCTCGGCGTCGAGGAGATCACCGGCCCCGGCGGCGCCATCAAGACCGGCGGGATGAGCGTCGCCAACGCCACCGCCGAGTTCCGCTTTCAGGTCCGCGAGCGGATCGGGCTGGCGCTGTTCGCCGATGCGGGCCGGGTCTGGACTGAGGAGGCGTTCGGGGGAGAGAGCGACTGGCACGCGGGCGCGGGCGTGGGGGTGCGCTACAACACCCCCATCGGCCCGCTGCGCTTCGACGTGGCCGGGCCGGTCGGCGGCGACACCGGCGAAGGCGTGCAGGTCTATCTGGGCTTGGGGCAGGCATTCTGATGAAACGCATCCTTCTGACGCTGTGGCTGATCCTGTTGCCCGCCTTCGCGCTGGCCCAGACCGAGGCGACCGGCACCGCCACGCCGAACGATCTGGCGACCGACATCGCGGAACTCTCGGAGGAGGTCGAGGATGACCGCGGCTTCCTGACCCGCCTGCTGGAACGCAACCTTTCCGGCGCGGGGCGCAGCGTCGTCATCAACGGCTTCGACGGGGCGCTGTCCTCGCGCGCGACCTTCACCTCGCTCACCGTCGCCGATGCCGAGGGCGTCTGGATCGAGATCCGAAACGGCGCGATCCAGTGGAACCGCTCGGCCCTGTTCGGGCGACGGATCGAGATCCAGGAGCTGTCGGCCGAGGAAATCCTGCTGCCGCGCCTGCCGCAAGGCGAAGGCGAGGCCGCCACGCCGGAAATCACCGAGTTCCAGCTTCCCACCCTGCCGGTCGCCATCGACATCGCCAATATCGCCGTGGGCCGCGCCGTCATCGGCGAGCCGGTGTTCGGCGAGGCCGCGACCGTGTCGGTCAACGGCGCGATGCGGCTCGGCGGCGGTGAGGGCGCGGCCCAGCTTGCCATCGAGCGGGTGGACGGCAAGCGCGGGACCTTCACGCTGGACACCGCGTTCAACAACGAAACCCGCAACCTGCGCCTGAACCTGACGCTGGACGAGGCGGAAGGCGGCCTTTTCGCCAACATGATCGAGCTTTACGACCGCCCGTCGGTCACGGCGGAAATCAGCGGCGAGGGGGCGCTGTCCGACTTCGCCGCCGACATCCGCCTTGCGACGGACGGGCAGGAGCGCGTCACCGGTCGCGTCGCCATCGCGGCGCGCGCGGGCGAGGACGGATCGCCCGGCACCGGCTTCCATGCCGAACTGACGGGCGACGTGGCCAGCCTGCTGCCGCCCGAGAACCGCGCCTTCTTCGGGGCGCAGTCTCAGCTGCTGGCCGAGGGCTGGCGGGGCGAGAACGGCGCGCTGTCGCTGCCGGTGCTGCTGGTGCGGACCGAGGCGCTGGCGCTGACCGGATCGGTCGCGATCAACGACGCGGGCGCGCCGCAGGCGCTGACGCTGCTGCTGTCGCTGGGCGAGGATGCGGGCGCGACCACCCTGCCCGCCCGCCTGCCCACGCGGGGCGAGCCGATCACCGTGCAGTCCGGCAATCTGCAAATCTCCTACGACGCTACGCAGGGCGAGGCATGGACCGCGCGCGGCCGGCTGGGCGACCTGACGCAGGGCGGCAACCGCATCGGCGCGGTGACGCTGGACGGCAGCGGCAGCGTGGTGACCGAGGCCCGCGCGCTGTCGGAACTGCTCGGCCAGATCAGCCTGTCCGCCAAAGGGCTGCAAGCCGCCGATCCGGGCCTTCAGGCCGCCCTGGGCGACGAGATCGAACTGGCGACCGGCTTTCATTTCACCCCCGGCAACGCGCTGGAGCTCAGCGGCTTCCGCCTGACCGGGCAGGATTACGGGCTGTCGGGCGACCTGCTGGCCGACGGGTTGCAAAGCGGCATCACCGTCTCGGGCGAGGTCGGCGCGGCCTATGAGGACCTGTCGCGGCTTTCCACGCTGGCGGACCGTCCGCTGAGCGGGCGGGCCGATGCGACGGTCAGGGGGCTTTATACCGTCCTGTCGCGCGGCTTCGACGGCGAGGCGACGATCGAGGGCACCGACATCAGCGTCGGGCAGGAACAGCTCGACCGGCTGCTGGCGGGCGGCTCGACCATCCATGCCAGCGCCCGGCGCGACGAGACCGGGATCGAGCTGCGCGAGTTCACCGTGAACGCGCAGCGCCTGACCGCCGAGGCGCAGGGCGTCATCAACAGCGACATGGCGGACCTGCGCGCCAATCTGCGCCTGTCGAGCCTGACCGACGCCGACCCGCAGATGGCCGGCAGCCTGTCGGCGGAAGCGGTGGTCAGCGGCGCGCAAGGCACCCGCCGCATCGCCCTGAACGGCGAGGCGGCCGATCTGGAGGTCGGCATCCCCGAACTCGACGGCGCCCTTCAGGGCAACACCAACCTCACCGTGATCGCGCAGCAGGTCGAGGGCGGGTTCCAGGTCGAGCAGCTTCGCCTCGCCAACCCGCAACTGACCGCCGAGGGTCAGGGCAACTTCGCGCCCGGCGCGCTCGACGCCGACCTGCAACTGGCGGTCGAAGATCTGGCGGTGTTCGGGCGCGGCTTCTCGGGCGGGCTGGAGGCGCAGGCATCGGTGACGGAGCAGGACGGCACCCGCTTCCTCGACCTGACCGGCACCGGCGAGGATCTGCGGCTCGGCCAGCAGGACGTGGACGGCGCCCTGACCGGCACCACGCAGCTTCGCCTGCGCGCCTCGCAGACGGCCGAGGGCGTCATCACGGTCGAAACGCTCGATCTTGCCAACCAGCAGATGCAGGCCACGGCCGAGGGCACCTTGGGCGAGGGGCTGGCCGATCTGCGGGCCAGCGTGGACATCCGCTCGCTCGCCGCCTTCGGGCGCGGCTGGGGCGGATCGCTTCAGGCGACGGGGAGCCTTGTCGATGACGGCTCGGGCGCGCGGCGGCTGGAAGTGGACGGGATCGGGCGCGACCTGACGCTGGGGCAGGCGAATGTCGATAGCGCGCTTGGCGGGGAAACCCGGCTAACGGTCCGCGCGGTGGAACGGGACGGCGTCTATACCATCGAGCAGGCGGTGATCGACAATCCGCAGGCGCAGGTGAACGCGACCGGCACCTACGGCCCCGGCCAGACCGACCTTCGGGGCCGCGTGGACCTGCGCAACCTTTCCGCTCTCGGCGTGGGGTGGAGCGGGTCGCTTGCCGCTGACGCCACCTTTGCCGAGGACGGCACCGGCGCGCGGCGCCTGACGCTTGACGGCACCGCCACCGACCTCGCGCTGGGTCAGGCGAACCTGGACGCGGCACTCGCCGGGCAGACGCAACTGGCCGTGCGCGCGGTGGAACGGGACGGCGTCCTGACCATCGAGGACGCGACGGTGCGCAACCCGCGGCTCAGCGTCGATGCCCAAGGCACGCTCGGCGGCGGGCAGACCGACGTGACCGCAAGCGTGAACGCCGCCAATCTCGGCTTTCTGGGGGGCGGCATCGGCGGGGCACTGAACGCGACGGGCCGGCTGATCGACGATGGCAGTGGCGCGCGGCGGATCACCGCCAGCGGCACCGCCGCCGGCCTGTCTGTCGGGCAGGAGCAGGCCGACCTTCTGCTGGCCGGCCAGACCAGCTTCGACCTTGCCGCGACCCAAGGCCCGCGCGGCATCGCCATCGAGCGGCTGATCGCCCGCAACCCCCAGCTTCAGGTGACGGCGGACGGAAGCCCGCAGCAACTGGACGTCAACGCCACGCTCAACGATCTCGCGCTGTTCGTGCCGGGGCTTTCGGGCCCGGCGACCGTGCAGGGCATGGTGGCCCAGAACGGACAGATCGTGCTGGACCTCGCCGCCACGGCGCCCGGCGGCACCCGCGCGCAGATCGCCGGGACGGTGGCCAGCGACGGATCGGGCAGCGACCTGCGGATCACCGGGGCGACGGACGCGGCCATCGCCAACCCGTTCCTGCGCGTCCGCTCGATCCAGGGGCCGGTCAACTTCGACCTGAGAATGCAGGGGCCGCCCTCGATCACGGCGGTCAGCGGCCGCATCACCCTGCCGAGCGCGCAGCTTTCGGACCCCAAGCTGGGGCTGCGGATCGAGGCGCTGACGGCGGCCGCTGACGTCCAGAACGGCGTCATCAACCTGAACGCCTCCGGCAACGTGGCCGCGGGCGGGCGGTTGACCGTGACCGGGCCGGTGGACCTGCGCGGCGGTGGGCCGGTGCTGGACCTGACCGCGATGCTGGACGGCGTCGTGCTGCGCGATCCGAATCTTTACGAGACCGTCGTGGACGGCACCGTGACGATCACCGGCGCGATGGCGGAAGGCCCGCTGATCGCCGGCCGCGTCTTCCTGCGCGAGACGGAGTTCCGCATCCCCTCGACCGGGTTCGGCGGCGCCCGCGACATTCCCGACATCACCCATCTGGGCGACCGCCCGCCGGTCCGCGCCACCCGCGCCCGCGCGGGGCTGCTGCCCTTCCCCGGCGAGGATGCCAGCATGGCCGGGCTCGCCGGGCCGCCCGCCTCGCCGCCGCAGGTGGCGGCGCGGTTCGACCTGACCATCGACGCGCCCAACCAGGTCTTCGTGCGCGGCCGGGGGATCGACGCCGAACTCGGCGGCCAGATCCGGCTGACCGGGGACGCCAGCAACGTCATCCCCATCGGCGAGTTGCAGCTGATCCGGGGCCGCGTCGACCTGCTCGGCAACCGGTTCGAAATGACCGAGGGGCTGATCGAGTTGCAGGGCAGCATGATCCCGGTGATCCGGCTGGTGGCGGAAACCCAGCAGAACGGCATCGTCACCCGCATCATCATCGACGGCGAGGTGCGCGACCCTGAAATCAGCTTTGAATCCGTCCCCGACCTGCCGGAGGAGGAGGTGCTGTCGCAGCTGCTGTTCGGCCGCGGGCTGGAAAGCATCTCGGCCCTGCAGGCCGCGCAGCTTGCGAACGCGCTGGCGGTGCTGGCCGGAGGGGGCAGCGCCGGAATCATCTCGGGCCTGCGCGATTCCTTCGGGCTGGACGATCTGGACCTGACGACCGACGCCGACGGCGACATCTCGGTCCGCGCGGGCAAGTATCTGTCGCGCAACCTCTATACCGACGTGCAGGTCGAGGCGGACGGAACCTCCAAGATCAACCTCAACCTCGACGTGTCGGACACGCTGACGGCGCGCGGCTCGGTCGCCAGCGACGGCGAAAGCACGCTCGGCATCTTCTACGAACGCGACTACTGAGCGGAGACCCCGATGCGCGCCTTCTACCACCCCGAGCAGGTGCTGCACGATCCGCAGCAATACATGCGGCTGGGCCGCGTCTCGGCCCCGAGGGACATTCCCGAGCGGACCGACCGCCTGCTGCAGGCCCTGAGCCGCAAGGGCGCGGAGGTCGAACGGCCGGGTGCGCTGGAAAGCCTCGCCGCAATCCACGCCGTCCACACGCCCGAATATGTCGCGTTCCTTCAGAACGCCTGGGACAGGTGGCAGGAGCTGCCGCCCGACCGCGGCCCCGAGGTCTGGCCCGCGACCTTTCCCTATTGGAGCGGGCGGCCCGAACAGGACAGCCGCCCGCCCTGCCCCGCCTCGGGCCTTCTGGGGCAGATCGGCTGGTATCTGGGCGACATGTCGGTGCCGGTCGGGCCGAACTGCTGGACCTCGACCCTGCGCTCGGCCGAGACGGCGGTGGCCGCCGCCGATGCGGTGATCGGCGGCGAGCGGATGGCCTATGCGCTCTGCCGTCCCTCGGGGCACCACGCCCGCGCCGACCGGGCCTCGGGCTTCTGCTATCTGAACAACAGCGCCATTGCGGCGCAGCGGATGATCGGCGCAGGGATGGCGCGGGTCGCGATCCTCGACGTGGACGCCCATCACGGCGACGGCACGCAGCAGATCTTCTACAACCGGCCGGACGTGCTGACTGTCTCGATCCACGCCGACCCGGACAACTACTACCCTTTTTACACCGGCTACGCGCAGGAGACGGGCAGCGGCGCGGGCGAGGGCTTCAACCTGAACCTTCCCCTGCCCCACGGCAGCGGCATCAGGGCGATGGAGCAGGCGCTGGACACCGCCGCGACCCGCATCCGCGATTTCGCCCCGCAGGCGCTGGTTCTGGCGCTGGGGTTCGACGCCCATCGCGACGATCCCATCGGGGTGCTGGACCTGATGGCGGGCGACTTCGCCCTGATCGGCCGCGCGGTCGCGGCGCTGGGTCTGCCGACGCTTGCCGTGCAGGAAGGCGGCTACGCCGTCGAGGCGATCGGCGACTGCCTGGGCGCGTTCCTGTCGGGTCTGGACGGGTGACGGATCACTGAACCGATCCGATGTGATTTGAGGAGGCCCGGCCGCAGGCGTATGATGACGCCGCGCCGGTCATCGGCGCCTTTCGTCGGGAGGCGAAAATGGGCCGTCATTACATCGACTGCCGCGAAGTCCCGAGTGACTCGAACTGCACCCTCGCCCTCTCCGCTGACACCGAGGACGAGCTGGAGAGCGCCGCCGCCCAGCACGCGGTGGCCGTCCACGGCCATCAGGACACGCCGGAGCTGCGGGCCGAGATCCGCAAGGCCATGCATGCGGGCAACCCGCCCGCGTGAACCGCGAGGCCCGAGGCGCGCCGCCGCCGGTCAGATCTCGACTGGCACCAGCACCTCGGGCTCGCGCACGTCCACATCCGGCAGCGCGGCCTTCAGCTCGCCGGCGTCCTGCGCCAGCAGCGGGAAGGTCTTGTAGTGGCTGGGGAACACCGTCTTGAAGTTGAAGTAGCGCTTGGCCGCATAGGCCGCCCGCTCCATGTCCATGGTGTAATGCCCGCCCGCGGCAAGGATGCCGATGTCGGGTTTGTGCAGGTCGCCCATCCACTCCATATCGGCCATGATGTCGGTGTCGCCGCTGAAATAGATCACGTGCCCTTCGCCCGCGATCATGTACCCCGACTCGTGCCCGGCATAGACCGGCCCGCTCCGGCCATCCATCGAGGATGAGTGGCTGGCATTGACCATCGTGACCTTCGCCCCGCCCAGGTTCACGGTGCCGCCCTTGTTGAAATCGATCCCGTCGATCCCCTCGAATTTCTTCCAGTAGCCGATCAGATCCGCGATCCCCGCGACAGGGATCTTCGCCTTCTTTGCGATCGCCACCGCATCGCCGGTGTGATCGCCATGGCCGTGGGTCAGCAGGATATGGGTCGCGCCTTCGGTCGCCTCATCCCGGCGGTCCTGGGGAAAAGCGGGATTCCCGTCGAACCAAGGGTCCACCAGGATCACCGCCTGCTCGATCTCGATGCGCCAGCCGCCGTGGCTCAGCCAGGTCAGTTTCATCGCGTCCTCCTTGCGTCGCCCTCCCGCTCCGCGCGGGTTGCAGGGTCCGTGCGCGGACGGTAAACCGCGCTGAAGCGAAAGGAAAACCCCTCATGGCGATTACCGAAGCCGAGGCCCGGAAGGTCGCGCATCTGGCGCGGATCGCGGTCGATGACGCGGCGCTGCCCGCCCTGGCGGCCGAGTTGAACGGCATCCTGCATTTCATGGAGCAGTTGAACGAAGTGGACGTGGATGGCGTCGAGCCGATGACCGGGGTCGAGCGGATGCGCCTGAAGCGGCGCGAGGACGTCGTGACCGACGGCGACATGCAGGACCGCATCCTGCGCAACGCGCCCGACGCGCGCGAGGGGTTCTTTGCCGTGCCGAAGGTGGTGGAATGAGCCTGAACGAACTGACCATCACCGAGGCGCGCGAGCGCCTGCGCAAGGGCGAGCTGACCGCCGCCGAGCTGACCGAGGGCTGCCTTGCCGCCGTCGAGGCGGGCGGCGCGCTGAACGCCTTCGTCCACCACACGGCCGACATCGCCCGCGCACAGGCCGAGGCCGCCGACGAGCGGCTGCGGACCGGCGACGCGCCGTCGATGTGCGGTATTCCGGTGGGGATCAAGGATCTGTTCTGCACGCGCGGCGTGCCGTCGCAGGCGGCCTCGCGCATCCTCGAAGGGTTCCTGCCCGAATACGAATCCACCGTGACGCAGAACCTGTTCGACGCCGGCGCGGTGATGCTGGGCAAGCTGAACATGGACGAATTCGCCATGGGCTCGTCGAACGAGACCAGCGTCTATGGCGATGCGGTGAACCCGTGGAAGGTGGACGAGCGCAAGCTGACGCCGGGCGGATCGTCGGGCGGGTCGGCGGCGGCGGTGGCGGCGGATCTGTGCCTTGCCGCGACCGGCACCGATACGGGCGGCTCGATCCGCCAGCCTGCGGCCTTCACCGGGATCGTGGGGCTGAAGCCGACCTATGGCCGGGTGTCGCGCTGGGGGACGATCGCGTTCGCCTCGTCGCTGGACCAGGCCGGGCCGATGACCAAGACGGTGCGCGACGCGGCGATCATGCTGGGGGCGATGGCCTCGGTCGATCCGAAGGATTCGACCAGCGCCGACCGCGAGGTGCCCGATTACGAAGCAGCCCTGACCGGCGACATCCGCGGCAAGAAGATCGGCATCCCCCGCGAATACCGGATGGAGGGAATGCCGGCGGAGATCGAGGCGCTGTGGAAACGCGGCGCCGAGATGCTGCGCGACGCGGGCGCCGAGATCGTGGACATCAGCCTGCCGCACACGAAATACGCGCTGCCCGCCTATTACGTCATCGCCCCGGCCGAGGCCTCGTCCAACCTCGCCCGCTATGACGGCGTGCGTTACGGCCGCCGCGCGAAACTCGCGGCCGGCGATGGCGTGACGGAGATGTATGAAAGAACCCGCGCCGAAGGCTTCGGCCACGAGGTTCAGCGCCGGGTGATGATCGGGACCTATGTCCTGTCGGCGGGTTTCTACGACGCCTATTACAACCGTGCGCGCAAGGTCCGCGCGCTCATCAAGCGCGACTTCGATCAGGCTTTCGCCGAAGGGATCGACACGATCCTGACGCCGGCGACCCCCTCGGCCGCGTTCGGCCTGGGCGAGATGAACGATGCCGATCCGGTCGAGATGTATCTGAATGACGTCTTTACGGTCACCGTAAACCTTGCCGGACTGCCGGGGCTTTCCGTTCCGGTCGGATTGGGTGAAAAAGGATTGCCGCTGGGTCTGCAACTGATCGGGCGGCCGTGGGAGGAAGGGAGCCTGCTCAACTACGGGTCGGTTCTGGAACGTGCGGCGGGATTTGTCGCCAAGCCCGACCGCTGGTGGTAAGCTGAGCCCAAGGGGCGAGGAGATTATGATGCGCAGTCTGATCCTGGTAACCGTCCTCGCCCTCGCCGCCTGTTCCGGCGAGAACGGCGGCTGGAACCCGAACTACAAGGCCCACGCCACGCCCTATGGCGACTATCTGCGCGCGCGGGAAAACGCGCTGATGGGCCGCCAGGACGAGCCGCCGCGCATCATTCCGGTGGCCCTGCCCATCAAGGCACCGACCGCTGCCGAGATCGCCGGACCCAGCCCGGTCCAGATGCTCGAGCGCGGAACGACCGAGTTCGGCACCACGATCGGCCTGCCGCCCCCGCAGCGGCGCGTCCTGCGCCCGCGCGGCGCGCCGGCCGTCGATCCGCATCTGCACCCGGCGATGTATCCGGCGGCGCAGCCCCAGACCGTCGTCGCCGTGCCCGTCGCCCGGACCCAGACCGTCGTGGTGGCGACCCCCGCGCCGCAGGCGCCGCTGCTGGTCCGCTATGCCGCCGCGAACGGCCATAACCCCGGCACCCGCGTCTGGCAGCGCGGCAGCGCCTCCAACCCGCAGGCCTGCGCTGCCTATGCCGACGCGGCCGCGGCCCAGACCGCTTTCATCATGCGGGGCGGCCCGGCGCAGGATCCGATGGGGCTGGACGCCGACGGCGACGGCTACGTCTGCGGATGGAACCCGGCGGCGTATCGTCAAGCGGCGCGTTGACCTTCCCTTCGCCGAATCACGGCGAAAGGCGCGGAGTCCAGCGGCCCGACCTGATCGTGCTGCATTACACGGGAATGGCCGATGCCGCGTCGGCCCGCGCCCGGCTCTGCGATCCCGAGGCCGAGGTTTCCGCCCATTGGCTGCTGCATGAGGATGGCCGCGCCGAGCCGCTGGTCGCGGAGGATCGCCGCGCCTGGCATGCGGGCGCGGGCTCGTGGCGAGGGCGCGGCGACGTCAACTCCCACTCGATCGGCATCGAGATCGTGAACCCCGGCGACCGCCCCTTCCCCGCCGCCCAGATGGCGGGGCTGGAGCGGCTGCTGCGGGACATCATGGGGCGCTGGGGCATCGGCCCTGCGGGCGTCATCGGCCATTCCGACATGGCGCCCGGCCGCAAGACCGACCCCGGCCCGCGTTTCGACTGGCGCCGCCTCGCCCGCGAGGGGCTGGCGATCTGGCCCGACACGCCCCAGGAAGGCAACCCGCCGCCGCTCGAAGACAGCCTGACCCGCATCGGCTATCCCCCGGCGGACGCGCAGACCCGCCTCGCCGCCTTCCGGGCGCGGTTCCATCCCGGAGCCGAGGGACCGGAAAGCGACGCCGACCGCTCGGTCGCGGCGGCTGTGGCAAGCTTGCCACAGCTTGGGGAAACGCTCGCCTGATTGCGCCCTGAACAGACGAATCACGCGCCGGGCCGTGATCCCGTTAAAGGATGATTAACCATTAACGCCGAAAAAGCTGTCAATGACGGCCGCTGAATGGTCGTGTCAAGCGAGGCAGCGAGATGGCAACCGGCACTTACAAGATAACGATGCTTACCTTCACGAGCCCGGTCACGATGACTTCGGGGCAACAGCCATTCAAGCCGGCCGAAAAATTCTCAGCGACGCAAACCAAGGTCACTCAAATTGAAGTGCTCGACGACGACGGCACTTTCGACACGATTTCTCGGTTCTACTATGAGGACAAGACATTTCAGACCTTGGCCGCCCCAGCCGAGTTCCAGGATGGGAAGGTCACTGCCGCGGGGGCCCGGCTGGGTGTCTGGAGCTACACCAGGATAGAAGAACTCGAGGACAACCAGCCCACCGGAAATTTCTTCTACGCACTGTTCCCCCGTCATTTCAAGAATGAATACGGCAGCAACGATTTGCTGGGCAACCAGCACAGCGTTCTGATCATCCCTGCTCCCAAGGTGAATGCAGCAGGGGACACGGCCTATCCCGTATTCGATCGGACGGCGACCTATCAGGTCCGCGAACATATTCAGATCAGCCAGACGAACTCCCGGCTGACCTACGCGCCGCAATGCTTCACCACCGGCACGCTGATCGAATGCGACAGCGGTCCCCGCCGGATCGAGACGATCCGCCCCGGCGATCTCGTCCGCACCCGCGACAACGGGCTCCGCCGGGTCCGGTGGATTGGCGGGCGCACGCTCGACGCGGCGGCGCTGGACCTGAATCCCGCCCTCCGCCCGATCCGCATCCGTGTCGGCGCATTGGGGAACGGTCTGCCGCGCCGTGATCTGACCGTCTCGCCGCAGCATCGGGTGCTGGTGCAATCCACCCTCACCCGCCAGCTCTGCGGCGAACCGCAGGTGCTGGTCGCCGCCAAGCACCTGACCGACATCGACGGGATCGAGGTCGTCCGCACCGCCACCGACGTCACCTACTGGCACATGCTGCTCGACGGGCACGAGCTTGTCCGCTCCAACGGCGCCTGGACCGAAACGCTGTATACCGGGCCGGAGGCGATGAAATCGCTCGCCCCTGCCGCCCGGCGCGAGATCCTGACGCTGTTCCCCGAACTCGCGAACGGCGAGCCGATCAGCCCGCCCGCCCGGCCGTTCCTGAAGGGCCGAGACGGCCGCAAGATCGCCCGCCACCACGCCCGCCAAAGCGCGGAACTGGTCGAGATGTAGGCGTCACCTGACGGAGATGCGCGACCAGCTGTCGGCGACGGCCTTGACCGCCCCGCCGATGCGCCGCACAAGCTTTCCATGCTGATCTACAAAGTCCTGCGGGCCGCGGAATGGGCCACCCTGCGCGAGCGCGGCGAAACCGCCGGGGCCCCCGTCGATGTGCAGGACGGCTTCGTCCATTTCTCGACCGCCGCGCAACTGCCGGAAACCCTGCGCCGCCACTTCGCCGGGCAGGACGGGCTGCAACTGCTCGCCTGCGACGCCGCCCTCCTCGGCCCCGTCCTGAAATGGGAACCGTCGCGCGGCGGCGACATGTTCCCCCATCTCTACCGTCCGCTGCGGATGGGGGACATCACCTGGCACCGCCCCCTTCCCCTCGGCCCGAACGGCCACGATCCCGGATCGCTGGAATGACGCTGATCGAGCGCATGGGCCTTTCCGCCCTGCACCGCATGGACCCCGAGCGGGCGCATGATCTGTCGTTGACCCTGCTCGCCCGCCGGCTGGTGCCGCTCGCGGGCGCTCCGGTCTCGACCCCGCGCCTGCGCACCGATCTGGCGGGCCTCGACCTGCCGAACCCGATCGGTCTCGCCGCCGGCTACGACAAGAATGCCCGCGCCATCGGCCCGCTGTCCCGCGCGGGTTTCGGCTTCATCGAGGTCGGCGCCGCCACCCCGCGCCCGCAGCCGGGCAACCCGAAGCCGCGCCTCTTCCGGCTGAAGGACGATCGCGCCGTCATCAACCGCTTCGGCTTCAACAACGACGGCGCGGGCGCCATCCGCGACCGCCTGACCCGGCGGCAGCCCGGCATCCCCGTCGGCCTCAACATCGGCGCCAACAAGGACAGCCCCGACCGCGCCGCCGACTTCGCCGAGGTGACGCGCCTCTGTGCCCCGCATGTCGATTTCCTGACCGTCAATGTCAGCTCGCCCAACACCGAAAAGCTGCGCGACCTTCAGGGTGCCGAGGCCCTCTCGGCCCTGCTCGCCGGTGTGGTCGCGGCGCGCGAGCAGTCCGGCGCCCGCCCCCCCATCTTCGTCAAGATCGCCCCCGATCTGGATGAAGCGGCGCTGCACGAACTCGCCGCCGCGATCATGGGCAGCGGGGTGGACGGCATCATCGCCACCAACACCACGCTGTCCCGCGACGGCCTGACCGACCCGCAAGCCGCGCAGGCGGGCGGCCTCTCCGGCGCGCCGCTGTTCGACCGCTCCACTCGCATCCTCGCGCGGCTCTATCTGCTGACCGAGGGCCGCCTGCCGATCATCGGGGTCGGCGGCATCGGCAGCGCGCAGCAGGCGTGGGACAAGATCGCCGCAGGCGCGACCGCCGTGCAGCTTTATTCCGCGCTGGTCTATCAGGGCCTCTCGCTGATCCCCCGCATCGCCCGCGAACTTGACGCGATGGCGCAGGCAAGCGGCCTCGCCCGGATCGCGGACCTCACCGGGCGCGAGGCCGAACGCTGGGCCGCGACTCAGCCCGCCTGATCGACCCGCACCAGCTGGTTCATCGATTCCGACGGATGCTCGCAGCCGGCATCGCCCACGATCCGCGCCGGAACGCCCGCGACCGTCTTGCAGGGCGGAACGTCCTCCAGCACGACCGAGCCCGCCGCGATCCGGCTGCTGTGACCGACCCGGATGTTCCCCAGCACCTTCGCGCCTGCGCCGATCAGCACCCCGTCTTCGATCTTGGGATGGCGGTCGCCGTCTTCCTTGCCGGTGCCGCCCAGCGTGACCGAATGCAGCATCGACACGTCATTGCCGACGACCGCCGTTTCCCCGATCACGATGGAATGGGCGTGGTCGAACATCACACCGCTGCCGATCCGGGCGGCGGGGTGGATATCCACCCCGAACAGCTCCGAGCAGCGCATCTGCACGAAATAGGCCATGTCGCGGCGGCCGTTGTTCCACAGCCAATGCCCGATCCGATAGCCCTGAAGCGCCTGGAAGCCCTTGAAGAACAGCATCGGCTGCATCAGCCGGTGGCAGGCCGGGTCGCGCTCGTACACCGCCTGCAGGTCAAGCTGCCCCGCATCCGCCAGCTCCGGCGCGCGGGCATGGGCGTCGTCCGCGATCTCGCGCAGGATCTGCTCGCTCATCTCGTTGGACGCCAGCTTCAGCGAAAAGCGATAGGCCAGCGCCGCCTGGAACGTGCCGTGATGCAGCAGCCCCGCATGGATCAGCGCGCCCAGCAGCGGCTCGTCCTGCACGACATGCGCGGCCTCGTCGCGGATCTGCCGCCACAGCGCCGCGCGGGTAAGACCCTGCGTCGATATCTTGGTCGGACGCCGCGCCAGCGTCGAACTGTCCAGCCCCTGTCCATCCATGGCGAGACCCCCCAATCGGTTCAGGCCCTCTATCTAGGGAACCCGAGACCCGACGGAAAGCCCCGCCCGCCGATTGCCCGGCCTCAGCCGGGCAGCCGCAGCTCCAGCCAACGCGCGGCAAGCCGCACCCGCCCGCCGGTGAACGCCCCGCCAGATGCCGTAAGCCGCAGGTTCGCCGGTTCCCAGTAGGTCATCGGCTGCGACAACATCCCCCGCGCCCAAGACCCCTGCCCCAGCCCCAGCCCGCTGCCAAAGCGGTCGGCCGCTCCGACGGTCCCCAGACTCCAACTCAACAGCGTCCCGGTGATCGGCTCCACCACCCGCGCGGTGCAGCCGATCACCATGACCGCGCCCGGTATCCACAGTCCGCTCTCCACCACCGTGCCGGCGGAGACCTCCACTTCGGCCTCGCCCATCCCGGCGCAAAGCCCGCTGCCCGAGGCGCCCAGCGACAGCGCCCCCAGCGCCCAGGCGCCGCCGTCATGCACGGCCGTCACCCCCCGGTCGCGCACGAAGGCCCGCTGCCCGGCCCGCGGCGCGGTGAACACCCAGCCGCCATTCGCTCCGGTGGCGATCAGCCCGGCCCGCCCCTCCCATGCGTTCACGGCATTGACGGGCACGCCCCAGCTGAGCCCATCGGCCACGGCGGCGGGCGGCTCGGTGCGCGAGACGCTTTCCAGCGTCAGGTTCACCAGCCCGTCCAGCCGGCTCAGCGCGTCGTTCACGGTGACATGCTTCTGCGCCTGCGCCGGCTGAAGCAGGGGCAGCCCGCAGCGCGCAGTCATCTGGTCAGCCATCTGGTCAGACATCGATCATCCTCCTTGCAAACGGCCCCGCGCCGAACTGGTCGGACAGCTGCGCCACCTCAGCCGCGAACGGCCCGTTTTGCCGGGCCCGCGCCCAGACATCCGCCGGCACCGAACATGCCGCCCAGTCCACCACCTCCTGCCAGATCACCGATCCATCGCGGGTCAGGCGCACGAGATACCGCTCCACGGCCTCGCCCAACGGCACGTCCAGCCCGTCCCAACCATCGCCCCCGATCCGGGTGCGGCGAATCCACCTCAGATCGCGCCCATGGGCCCGCAGATGGCAGGGCGAAAGCGGCCGCAACCCGAGCCCCGCGAAGGCATGGCCGAGCTGCCGGTAACTCGGGTCCTCCGGCGGCCTGGTCGCCGGCCCGATCCGCCACCACCGCATCTGCCCCCGCGCGGTCGGCGGCAGCGTCATCTGCCGCAACGCCTCGTCGATCAGCACCACGACGCTGCCCGCCGGCCAGACATCCCGCATCGCCGCGTCCGTCCCCGCCTGCCCCCGCAGCCGCCGGCTGATCTCCCACAGCCCCGGCCCGACCGGCACCGCGTCGGCGAACTGCATCAGCTCCCACCCGTCCGGCGAGCCATCCCCGATCGCCAGCAGGTTCCCCCCGGCCATCAGCCCCGCGTCCGAAATCGACCGCAGCGCCCCGCCCCGCAGCCTCACCCGCAGCGCCGGACCCCGGTCCCAGATCCCTGCCTTCGCCCGAGCGAGCGGCGCCTGCGTCACCCCCATGATCGCGGGCACCGGCAGGTTGAGATTCGGCACCCAGCCCCCGTTCTCCTCGGCCGAGCCCCATGCCGAAACCGTCCCCGGCCACGGCGTCGCCGTCGCCGCAAGCCACGGCGCATGCTCCACCTCGTCGCCGCGCAGCAGCGGCAGGTCGAGGAACAGCGGCCACACCGGCACCGGCGGCTGATAACGGCGCACGGCCTCGCCTTCAGGCGGCCGTGCAGCGGGCCGGTAAACCCCCGGCTCGACCCGCACCGCGTCGATCAGCAGCGCCCCGGCCCGCTCCACCCGGTCGATCCGCCAGCGCTGCCCGGTCCCCGGCCCGTCACCCAGCGCGATCACGTCCCCTGGCCCCAGCTCCGCGCGAGAGGGCGGCAGCGCCAGCCGCAGCCGGTCCCGCGTCACACCCGCCTCGGCCAGCCAGCGCTCGGCCACGTCCAGCCCCTCGCCCCGCGCGAGCACCAGCGGCAATTCGCTGTCCGACGCAACGGCCTGATCCTGCCCCGGCAGCAGCGCCTCAGCCGTGGCGGTGGCATGATCGCCTCCCGCCGCGATGTGGCTCAGCCGCACCCGGCCCACCAGCTCGGGCGAGGGCGCGCGGGTGATCTCCACCCCCGCGAGCCCCTCGGCGGCGGCCAGATCATCTGCACCAACGTTTGCAGCCACGCGCCCGGTCCGCATGAAGAACCGCAGCACCCCGTCCCGTTCCGCCCCGTCGAACCCGTAGGCGAGCATCAGCGGCTGCAACGCCGACCGCCCGGTCTGCCCGCCCTGCACGGCATAGCCCCGCACGACGCCCGAGAGGCCGGACACGTCATACGCCGTAACCCCCGCCTCCCGGCAGATCGCCGCCACGAGCGCCGCCAGCGGCACCGCCCCCGCGCGGCCGTTGAGCCAGTGCCCCCGCTCCCACGCGGGACCGTCGGACCACAGATCATCCCGCCCCGGAAACGCCGGATAGGGCCGCGCGTCCCAAGCCCAGACATGCGCGCGGCTCAGATCGACCATCCGCCCGCCGCCCGGCATCGCCGGATTGTTGGCCGGATCGCCCCAATATTCCGTGACCGCCCGCACATAGGCCGCCTGCAACGCATCGTCGCGCCGCCCGTCCGAATACCAGGGCAGGCTCGACTCGCTGCTCATCGCATCCAGAAACTTGTTCGGCTGGTCCGTTCCCTTGTCCAGCGCCGCGCAGCCGTATTCCGTGAACCACACCGGCTTCGACCCAGGCACCCATGCGGTCGGAGCCTGCTGCCGCACGCCCCCGATGCGCTCGTGGTGGGCATTCTCCCACCAGCCGCGGATATCCTTGCAGCGCCAGAGCCACGGCTCGCCCAGCCCGTCCGTGATCGGCGTGCGCCGCTGATGATCCCGCGCCGGATCGCTCGCGTAATACCAGTCGAAATACTCGCCCCCGCAGACATTCCCGCGCAGGTAATCGGGATCGTCGATCCGCCCGAACGAGGCATCGATATGCGAGTCCCCGTCACGCCAGTCCGACAGCGGCATGTAATTGTCGATCCCGACGAAATCGATATTCTCGTCCGCCCACAGCGGATCGAGGTGGAACCGCACCTCGGCCCCGCCCGGATGATGTCCGAAATACTCGCTCCAGTCGGCCGCATAGCTCAGCTTCACGCCCGGCCCGAGGATCGCCCGCACATCCGCCGCCAGCGCCCGCAGCGCCGCCACCGCCGGATAGCTGCCGCCCTGCCCTCTGATCTGCGTCAGCCCGATCATCTCGGACCCGATCAGGAAGGCATCGACCCCGCCCGCCAGCGCGCACAGATGCGCGTAATGCAGGATGAACCGGCGATAGGACCACTCGTCCGGCCCCGCATAGACGACCCGCCCGTCCCGCACCGCAAAATCGCCCGGCGCGGCGCGACCGAAGAACGCCTCGACCTCCGCCTCGGCCCGCGCGGACAGGACGTTGCGGAAATCGCAGGTGATCCGCCCCCGCCACGGCATCACCGCCTGCTCGCCCGTGCCGGTCAGCGGATCGGGCAGCCCGTTCCCCTTCATCTGCTCCATCAGGATGAACGGATAGAACACCGCCTTCCGCCCGCCGGCAGCGATCGCCCGCAAAGCCTCGACCACCGAGTCATCCGCCGGCGTCCCGCCATAGATCGGCCGCCCGTTCGCCCGCGCCACGGTCTGCGCCTCCTCGCGCCCGATCCCGCCCGAGCGCCAGGGCATCCCCTCCCCGTCGCTCTCCTTCTGCTCGACCTTGGGCCGCAAGGTGCAATGCCCCGCCCGCAGATCGTCCCCGAACCACGACACCACCAGCGACACCGAGCCCACCCGCGGCAACTCGCGTGAAAGCGCCGCCAGCGACACCTCCATGTCCGTCCCGCCAGCCGGCGTGTTCCGGTTGACGATCCTCGTCTCGCCAAGCCCCAGATCGTGGCTGACCTGAGACGTCGCCAGCGCATATTCCCCGGTCCCGGGGATCAGCGCCACCGCCTGCACATCCTGCGAAAGCCCCGCCCCCGCCGCCCGCGTCACCTCGAAGCTCAGCTGCGGCACCCGGTTGCCCCAGCGCTCCAGCCCCAGCTCCTCCATCACCACATAGGCCACGCCGCGATAGGCCGGGGCATCCTCGCCCTCATGTGCGGCGATGCAGGCGTCCGGCAGCTGCGCCTCATCCCCCGGATAGACGCGCATCCCCAGCTCGTCCGCGGCGACCTCCTCGCCATCCGCCCAGACGCGCCCCACCCCCAGGATCGGCCCCTCGCACAGCGCCAGTGCGAAACTCAGCCGATAGCTCACCTGCGTCACCCGCGGCCCACCGCCGCCCTTGCCGCCGCCCGAGGACCGGCTCACCTCCGTCACCGGCGCCGCCCAGATCACATGCCCCGGCACCCGCATCTGCCCCCAGACGCGAGGGATCGCCGTGCCCTCCCCGGCAGTCTGCAACCGCAGCCGGTCGATGCGCCCCGTCTCCACCGGCCGCGCCCCCGCGCCGAGCAGCCGCTCGTCGATGACGCGCCCCAGCGTCGCGCCGACCGCACGCCCGATCACCGCGCCCGACAGGCCCAGCACCGTCCCGCCGAACCCCGCCCCGATCGAGGCGCCCGCCGCCGCCAGCAGAATGGTGGCCATCGCCCCCTCCCAAGATTGAATGGATGCGCCGCCCCGGCCGGGTCGGCATCAACACCAGCGCCGGCCTCACCTGCCAGCGCACAGGTGCGCTTCTTCTTCGCCCAAATATCCCCGCCGGAGGCTCCGGCCGCACAACCGGAACGCCCGTCGATCCGGCGTCCAAGGGATTTCATACACCGGGAAACAGGAACCGACCCGCGATCCGCGCCCGCCACGGCGCCGAAAGCGGGCTCTCCACCACCCCATGCCGATCATAGGCATGGATGAACCGCGCAGCTTCGCCCACGTCCGAGACGATCCCCAGATGTTTCGCCACCGCCCGGCCCCTCATGCGGAACAGCAGCACGTCCCCCACGGCCATCGTCCCCGACGCCGGCAGCAGATGCCGCAGCGCCGCCTCCATCAACAGCTCCACCCGGCCCGTCTCGCCCCAGTCGGCGGTATAGGGCGGCGGCGCCTCGGGCTCGCGGCCATGAAGCCCGCGCCACACGCCCCGCACCAGCCCCAGGCAATCCGCCCCCGCGCCCAGCGCGGAGGCCTGATGCACATAGGGCGTCCCGATCCAGCGCCGTGCCTCCTCGACGACCACGCTCATCGCGCGCCGCCATTCTGGGGCGAGATCAGCCAATCCTCCGGCGGCAGATGCGGAAAGCCCCGGAAGTTGAGGAAATTGCCGAACTTCAGCCGGCACGTCGCTGCGCGCTTGTCGCACCCTGCCGTCAGCCGCACCCGGTCGCCGGGAGCCGGAGCCAACCCCATTTCCGCCCACAACTCGATCTTCCGCAGGCTCCCCTCCTGCCGGTCCTGCTTGATGGCCCCTTCCAGCCCCTCGGCCACGCCGTCCAGCACGGTCAGCACCCCGCCCTCGAACCAGCCGAGATCGTAGCCCTGCACATCCGGCAGCGTGAACCGCACCCCGTCCTCGACCGCGGCCAGCACCCCCTCGACCCGATAGCCCGGCCGCGTGAGATCGGCCCGGCACTGCCCGTCGCCCAGCCGCGCCGAGCAGCGCGGATGATAGACCCGCCCCAGCGGCAGGTTCAGCGCCTCCGCCAGCCCGCGCAACTCGGCCCGGAACGCCCCATCGGCCCGCGTGACCTCGCCCAAGCCCCCCCGGAACAGCAGCTGCCGGTCCTCCGGCCGCTGCCAGTCCACCTCCCACAGCCGCACCTCGGCCCCGTCCCAGCGGCCCGCGCGCAGGTCGGCCTCGGTGATCGCGTCGTCCGACAGGATGCCCTGCGCCTCGGTATTGTCCACCGCCAGCCCCAGGCCCTGCACGACCGCCTTCGCCGTCAGCCCGCCATCGGGCCGGAACGCGATCCTGTCGAACCTCAGCACCGCGTCGTGATCGGTGAACCCCAGCACCATCCCGTCGCGCCGGCTCACCGCCCAGGCGCGGGCGAGCGTCGTCGTCGCCCCGCCGCTCACAGCCGCACCTCGATCACCGGCACCTGCGGCAGATCGCCCGCCTGGAACGAGGCGACCGACACCGCGATCCGGTCCGTGTCGAACCGCACCGGCACGTCGAACTCGAACCCCGCCGTGACCGGAGCGCCCGGTCCGGGCGGCGCCCCGAACGTCACCATGCCTGTCGCGTAGTCCACCTCGTAATGCACCGTCTCGACCTGCCGGTCGCCGCCGACCGCCACGATCACGGACCCCCGCACCGGCTTCGCCACCGGCCGCCAGTAATCCGCCGGCCCTGACCGATAGAGCTTGCGCAACGCAAACTCCCGCGTCACCCCGTCGCCCGTCCCGATCGCCTGATCGTCCAGCGCCGGGACCGCGCTCGGCGCGCAGCTCTTGAAATCCGCCCAGTCCTTCCAGCGGAACCCGTGCAACTGTCCCGCCCGCGCCTCGTAGAACGCGATCAGCGCCGCCACATCGTCCATGCTCCGCAGCCCCAGCCCCGCGTCATAGCGCCGCCGCGAATGCGCCCAGGGCGAGTTGCGCTCCTCGTAGCCGTTCGTCAGCGCGACGATCTCGGTCCGCCGCTCGGGGCCACCGACCGAGCCGAAGGACAGGTTGGCCGGAAACCTCACCTCGTGAAACGCCATCAGCTGTTCCTTTCCCCCCGCGCGAGCGCCCGCGCCACCTGCGCGGCGATCTGGCTCTGGCTGCGCTGAAATCCCGCGACGTCGGGCGTGGTGACGTTGACGGTGACATTCACCGCCCGCCCGCCGCCCGAGGGCGCCGCCACCCCCAGTCGCCCGTCGGCCCCGCGCCGCAGCGGCATGATCGCCTCCGGCCCCGCCTCGCCCATGAGTCCCGTTGCGCCGCGCATCGGGAAGAAGGTCGGGTCCGACACCACCCCGCCCCGCGCGAAGGGCACCACCCGCCCCTGCGAGAACGCGCCCCCATCCGCAAACGGCAGCGCCCCGGACACGGCCCCGCCGACAGCCTTCGCCATCGCCCCGGCGACCGCACCCTGCACCGGCCGCATGGCGACGGCGAACACCGTATCGGCCATGCTCAGCGCCACGCCCTTCAGCGCGTCCTGCAGCCGCACGCCGTCCAGCACGACGCCCTCGAAGGCCCTCCGCAGCCCGCTGCCAAAGCCCGAACTCAGCGAGCCGACCTCGCGCCCGGTCTGGCTCATCGTCTGTTGCAGGCGGCCAAGCTCGCGCTCGAACGCCGCCGTCATCCGCCCGGCCTGCTCGACATCGTCGCCCAGCCGGTCGAAACCATCCTTGTCCGCCATCCGGTCCCCTCCATGCGAAAAGGGCCGGCGCATCCGCCGACCCCATGTCCCCTCCGCGTCAGTCCGGGAAGGCCGCCGCCAGTTCCGCCAGCCGCTCCCGCGTCATCTGCCCGCCAGCGCCCGCCTCGATCCCCAGCATCAGCGCCAGCTCCGCCGGCGTCAGCGCCCAGAACTGCGCCGGATTGAGCCGCAGCCCCAGCAGCCCCGCCCGCATCAGCCCCGGCCAGTCGAGCCCCCGCCCCGCACTCACGGCCCCGCCCGGAACGCCCGCGCCAGCAACTCCGCCGCCGCACGTGCCCCTTCCACCGGGCCGCCGCGCAGATCGGCGGTCATCAGGTCCGCCGCCTCGCCGGTCCAGCCGCCGCCGCGCAGACCGGCGACCAGCACCGCGATCACGTCGGCGCTGGAGAACCGCCCGCCCTCGAACCGCTCGATCAGCCCGATCAGACTGTCGGCGCCAAGCTCCGCCTCCAACGCCGCCAATGCCCCCAGCGTCAGCTTCGCCACATGCCGCCGCCCGCCCAGCCAGACCGCGACCTCCCCCGTCCACGGGTTTGCCATCACAGCGCCCCCTTCACAGCGCCACGAACGACAGCGCCCCGGCGCTGGCCATCGTCATCTCGTAGGTGGCCTCGCCGTTGTAACTGCCGGCATATTCCAGCCCGGTGATCTGGAACGGCCCCTCGACGATGCCGAAATGCGGGATCACCACCTGAAAGCGCGGCACCTCGCCGTCGAAGAACGCCTGCCGCGCGCGCCCGTCCGTCCCCTCGTCCCGGAACACCCCGGACCCCGAGATCGACGCCGACCGCACCCCCGCGCCCGCCAGCAACTCGCGCCAGCCGCCCTGGCTTTCCAGGCTGGTGACATCCACGCTCTGCGCGTTGAAGCCGATCCGCGAGGCGCGCAGCCCCGCGATGGTCTGGAACGTGCCGTCGCCGGTCATGTCCATCTTGATGAGCAGGTCACGCCCGTTCTGCACCGCCATTGGTCCGTCTCCTCAAACCGCATCCATGCCCAGATCGACGCTCGCCCGGAACGTCATGTCCACGCGCCGCCCGGTGCCGCCATCGGCCCGCCGCGCCCGCGCGCGCAGGAACCACAGCCCCGCGACGCGCCCCGCATCCATCGGCAGCGGCGCCCCCTCCAGCGCCGCCGCCACCGCCGCGGCGGCGGCCTTCACCCCCGCAAAGCCGCCGCCGCCCTCCTCGGCGCCCGACAGCACCGAGATCACGAAATCATGCCGGGCCGCGCGGCCGGTCATGTCGCCCGCGTCCGCCACATCCTCGGGGCCGAGCGCCACATAGACCCCGCTCGGCGCGCTGACGGGCATCGCGTCATAGACCGCGTCGCCCACCAGACCGGTCAGCGCAGCGTCGTCGCGCAGCGCCCGATAGACCGCGCCCTGCAGCGCGGCCGACGCCAGATAGCTCATGCCTGCCTCTCCTCTCTCGCGGTGCAGACCAGCCAGCGGCCGGCCCCGTCGCCCTCGGCCACCGCGTCGATCGCGAAAAGCCGCGCCCCCATCCGAAACCTCTGCCCGGCAGCGGGACGGCGCGGATCACCCTCGGGCGCGCCGCGCACCGTGATCTTCCAGGAAACCACGCTCTCCGCCCCGACCTCGGCCAGCCCGGATCGCCCCGCCCCGGCCCGCATCGCGCCGTAAAGCCGCCCCACGGGCACCCAGCGGACCATATAGCCGCCCAGCCCGTCGCTCACCCGCTCCGCCGCTTCCAGCAGCAGCGGCACGTTCGGCGCCCTCATGTTCGACCCCCGCGCCCGGCCAGCGTCCGCACCTGCCGCCATTTCTCCAGCAGCGCGCTGACCGCGAACGGCACCGCCGCCCGCGCCTGCGGATCGCCCCGGTCGTCGTGATAACGCGCCGCCAGCATCACCGCCGCCTGCGCCAGATCGGCGGGCACCTCGTCCCACGTCTCTCCGAACCCGGCCGTGAACCGCACCGTCACGAACCCGCCGCCCGGCACCGCCGGCAGCAGCGCGCCCGTGGGCAGCAGCAGCGGCCGCTGGCTGTCCGGCACCAGCCGCCAGCGCCCCGGATCGACCGGCAGCACGCGCCCCGCCGCGTCCGTCACCTCCACCGCATCGACGGATGCGACCGGCGCCAGCGGCAGCGGCTGGCGCGCGCGGTCGCGCCACTCCTCCAGCCGCAGCCGGAACGGGCAGCGCAGCAGCACCTTGCCGGTGCGCGCCTCGACCGCGGCGATGGCGGCCCGCAGGAACCCGGCCAGCGCCGCATCCTCGGTTGGCTCCTCCACCGGGGCGAACCCCGAGGCCAGACGCAGATATCCACGCAGCGCGGCAACGGGCAGCGCGCCCGCCTCGGGCGCCGCCTCCTCGACAAGCATCATCCGGAACCTCCCGTTCCTTGCGCAATTGGTCCAAAACGGCGGCCCTGAAGTCGCCTGAAAGTCGGGGGACACGCCGACGCGCCCGCCCTGGCGCGTGCGGACAGCTGCGAATGCCGCCGTGGCCAGCACCCGTGCGCGCCCCCCGCCCCGGCCAGTCGTCAGCCGAAGATCAGCGCCTTCACCGCGCGGGGATCGGTCAGCCCGCCGCCGACGCGCTTGGTGGCGTAGAACAGCACATGCGGCTTGGCCGAGAAGGGATCGCGCAGCACCCGCAGCTCGGGCCGCTCGGCGATCGTGTAGGCCGAGGCGAAGTCACCGAACAGGACGGCGGGGCCGTCGTCCACATCGGGCATGTCCTCGCACAGCAGCACCGGATAGCCGAGCAGCCGCGCCGGCTCCCCCGAGGCGAGCGAGTCCGTCCACAGGAAGCGGCCCTCCGCGTCCCTGATCTTGCGGACCGCGCCCGCGGACTTCGAGTTCATGACGAAGCTGGCATTGGCGCGGTATTCCGCGCCCAACGCATAGATCATGTCGATCAGCGGGTCGGCAGGGCGGTCGGTCCCGAAGCTGCCCAGGGTGCCGGTGGCGAACATGCCGATCTCGTTCTCGGTGGCCGTTGCGTTGGGCGCCATCGGGTAGGTCAGGATACCCCTGGGCTTGTCGATGCCGTCGCCTTTGATGAAAGCCGTCGCTTCGGCGCGGGCGAACCGCTCGGCGATGCGACCGGCGAGCCAGGCCTCCAGATCGAACGCCGCATCGTCCAGCAGCCGCTGGCTGGCTTTCGGCATCGCCGACAGTTCGTGCAGCGGGATGGTGACGCGCTCGACCTGCGGCGCCTCGGTCTCGACGGCCGAGCTTTCCGTCGCCCAGCCGCTCGCCATGTCGCCCTTGTCCACCAGCACCTCGTAAGCGGCGGATTCGACGGTCACGACATTGGCGACGCCGCGCAGCGATGCGGCGCCGCGCAACGCGTCCTGCACCTGCGCGGCGATCTGCGGCGCGGCGAGGAAACCGCCGTCCGAGGCGACCGTCAGCCCCTTCTCCTCCAGCACCAGCCCGCGCAGGCCGTCGTCATCGCCCCGGCGCAGATAGGCCGCAAAGGCTTTCTGATGCGGCGCCTCGGTCTCGGCGGCGGTGGACAGGGGCGCGCGGCCCCGGATGGCGGTCTTGCGGTCCAGCATGGTCATGCGATCTTCCTGTGCTTGCAGTTTCGTCTCGACGTTCTTGCGAAAGGCCTTCAGCTCGCTCACGAACTCGGCCATCGCGCCTTTCAGTCCGGCGGGCATGTCGCCGCCGCCCGCGGTCTTCACCTCGGTCATTGCCATCCTCTCCTTCGAAAAATCCTGGCCGCCACCCCCGCGCCGAACGCCGGTTCGGGCGGCCCCAAATATCCTGGGGGTCCGGGGGCAAAGCCCCCGCCTCACTCACCCCAACCGCAACGCCGCCGCAGCCTCACGCAGCGCAGCGGCCAATCCCGCCGCCTCGTCCAGCTCGCCCGACTTCCGCCCCACCTTCGCCTCCGGCAGCATCGGAAACGTCACGAGCGACACCTCCCACAGCTCCACCTCGGCAAGCCGCCGCCGCCCTTCGGCATCCCGCTCGGCCCGCACGGTCCGATAGCCTATCGACAGCCCGTCAATCGCCCCCGCCTCGACCAGAGCCGCCGCCTCCCGCGCCTGCGCCACCTCGGCCAGCAGCCGCCCGCGGACCCACAGGCCCCGGCCGTCCTCGCGGATCTCCTCCCACACCCCGATGGGGCGCAGCGGGTCATGCTGCCACAGCATCCGCACCTTGCCGCCCTGCGCGGCCAGCCGCGCAAGGCTGGCCGCATAGGCGCCCGGCATCACCACGTCCCCGCCCTGATCGGCGACCCCGAACAGGCTCGCATAGCCCTCGATCACGCTGCCCGCCTCCGTCGCGGTCAGCGCCGGCGCGCCGCCCGCGAATTTCAGCTCCAACCCCAGATCATCCATCCTCATCCGCCCAATCCTCCCTTCGGCCCGAATTGCAGGATCGACTGGACGGCCTGGGTCAGGATCACGGCGACCACGCCGTAAACCGTCATCCACAGCCGCTTCTCCAGCCCCTCGATCAGCGACTCGATCCGCTCCAGCCGCCGGTCCACCTGCCCGAACTGCAACGCCATGATCCGCTCCTGCGTGGCAAAGCGCTGGTCGTGCCAGTCGTATGGCTCCTTGACGAACCTCGACCCCTCCACCTCAGTCACCCGCGGCAATCGGAGGCAGCCCCAGCGCCGCCCGCTTCTCGGCCTCGGTCAGGAAATCCGCCGCCCCGACCCGCGCCCAATGCTGGTCCCGCTCGGCGGTCAGCGCCGGGATCTGGTCCAGATCCGGCTTCAGATCGACCTCCGCCCCCAGATGCTCGGACAGCCACCACGCGATCCCCGCCACCACCCGCGTCGCCAGCGGCAGCACCGTCAGCCGATAGAAGGCCCGGTTCGCCTCGGCATAATTGGCATAGGTCGCGTCCCCCGGTATCCCGATCAGCATCGGCGGCACGCCGAACGCCATCGCGATCTCCCGCGCCGCCGCCAGCTTCGTCTCGTGGAACTCCATGTCGGAGGGCGAGAACCCCATCGGCTTCCAGTCGAGCCCGCCTTCCAGCAGCATCGGCCGCCCGGCGTTCCGCGCGCCCTGATGATGCGTCTCCATCTCGCTCACCAGCCGGTCGTACTGGTCGGGCGACAGCAGCCCCTGCCCGTCCGCGCCCTTGTAAACGATCGCGCCCGAGGGCCGCGCCGCATTGTCCAGCAGCGCCTTCGACCAGGCGCTGGCGCTGTTGTGGACGTCCACGGCAACTGCCGCCGCCTGCATCGGCGACAGTCCGTAATGGTCATCCAGCGGATGGAAACTGCGGATGTGGCAGATCGGATCGGGCGAGCCGGTCATGTCGAACCGGTGCTTCCGCCCGCCCACCGCGTAGTCATAGGCGACCGGCCAGCCATCCGCCCCCGGCACGATGCTCACCCGGTCCGAGCGCAGCACGTGCAACTCCACCGGCAGCCCCTTGGCGCCCGCGCCGACCGCCTCCAGATACCCGTTCCCCGACAGCAGCATCTGCCCGAACAGCGCCTCGAACAACTCCGCCCGCCCCTGCCCCGGATTGGGCCGCCGCAGCAGATCCAGCACCGGATGCACCTCATAACGCCGCTCGGCGTCCTGGCAGACCAGAGGCACCGCCGCCGCCGCCTCGGCCACCAGCTTCACCGCGCGGAACCCCACCGGATTGCCGGTGAACCCCGCCCGCGTCAGGCTGCCGACATCGCGCGGCGACCACGCCACCCGCCCCGACCCCGAGGCGAGCGCCACGACCCGCCCCGTCGCACTCGCCTTCACCTCCACCTGCACGGGCGCGGCGCTCTCAGCCTGCCCGTTCCCCCGTCCGAACCACCGCACGCCCATGCGCCCCTCCTGTTCCGCCAACGAAAAAGGGCCGCCCGCAAGGACAGCCCTTTCCATCTTCAACCCGCCCGATCTGCTCCGCCGCGCCATGCCGCGGCGCTCTCGAACCGCGCTCAACACTCCGCACCGCCCTAAGCATCTTCTGTCCGCAAATATCCCGGGGCCCGGGGCAGCGCCCCGGTCCTTACAACCCCCGCACCTGCGGCCGCCGCCAAGACGCCGCCGGCTCGATCATCAGCTCGTGGATCGCCCAGACCAGCGCATCCAGCCGGTCGGGCGAGCCGCGCCCCTCGAACCCGCGCACCGTCATCCGGCACATCTGGTCCTCCAGCGCGCCGAGGCCCCGCAGATGCCGTACCCGCCCCTGCTCATAAAGCGCCGCGACCGGCTCCGCCCGCAGCCCCTTGCCGCGCCCGGCCCGCAGCGCCCGGAACGGCACCAGCGGATCGACCTGCCGGATCACGCTCTCCACCAGATCGCCGCCCTGGTTCACTTCGGCCACCAGCCGCTCGGCCCCGTGCCGCTGCATGGCCGCGATGGCCGCGCGCGCCCAGTCCAGCGGCCCGCCGCGAACCGATGCGTCCTCCAGCACATACCCGCGCCAGTCCTGCGGCGGCCCCTCGCACACGACTCCCGCGACCACGATCCCGCATTCGTCGCTTCCAGAACCGCCCGTCACCGAAGGATCCACCGCCACCACGATCCGGTCCAGCTTCGGCGCCGCCTCCACCCGGCACGCCTCCAGCCGGGCCGTGGACCACAGCGCCCCCTCGACATCGTCGAGCAGCACCCCCTCCAGCTCCTGCCGCCCCATCCGCGTCCCGGCATAGCGCGCCTCGACCTCGGCGAGGAAACTCTCCGCCAGATAGGCCCGGTTCGCCTCGGTCGGCGCATGCGTCACCACCGTGGACGCGTTCCGCAGGATCGCCTTCAGCACCCCCACATTGCGGGGCGTCGTCGTCACCACCTGCTGCGGATGCTCCCCCAGCCGCAGCGAGAACTGCAGCATGTCCCAGCTGTCCTCGGCCTTCTTCCACTTCGCCAGCTCATCCACCCAGGCCGCATCGAACTGAGGGCCCCGCAGCGCCTCCGGCTCATGCGCCGAATAGACGGTCGCCGTCGCCCCGTTGGGCCAGACGAGCCGCCGCCGCCCGGCCTCCCACACGGGGCGACGGTCGGGCGGCGAGCAGGCGAGAATGCCCGAATCCCCCATCACCATGACATCGCGGCCCTGATCGAACGTCTCCGCCACCAGCGCCACCCGCTTCGCCCGACCAGGGGCAAGCGGCGTCGTCCCCTCGACCTGCGTGCGCACCCATTCGGACCCGGCGCGGGTCTTGCCCGCGCCGCGCCCGCCCATGATGACCCATGTCTTCCAGTCGCCCTCGGGCGGCAGCTGATGCGGCAGCGCCCAGAACTCGAACAGCCACGGCAACGCGGCCAGCGCGTTCGGCGACAGCCCCGCGAGGAAGTCGTCAACCTCCTCCGGCCCGGCGCAGGCAAGCCAGGCGGCGCCCGATCTCGTCTCGTGCGGCGGCAAGGTCGAGCGTTCCGCCTCCGCCATCTCCGGCGATTTCCTTGCGAAGCTTGTCAAGCTTTCCCCTTTCCTCCAGCACCAGATGGGCCGCCGCGCGAAGATCGCGCGCCAGCTGCCGGCTGTCCTTCACCTGATCGAACTCACCCGCCTCGACCTTCTGCCGCGCCCTTTCCAGGTCGTCGGCATAGCTGTGGAAAAGCCCCTCCCACAGCTCCAGCACCGACCGGCGCGTCTCGGCCTCCGTCCCGGCTTCGGCCCCGAGAGGCCCCGCCGCGAACGGTCCTTCCGGCGGCTCGGCCCCCGGATCGAACGTCATGCCCATGTATCTATGCCCTGCCCTCGTGTGCCTGTCCGCACGAGCAGAGAAACGAAAAAGCGGCCGAGGGTCTCACCGACCCGGCCGCTTGCCCACCTCTCCCAGCATGTCGTTGTTCTACCCCGGACCGTTCGCAAAGTCAATCCGCAACGCCGGGGGTGGCGGCGGAAAAACTGATTTATCCTTTATCTTGCAACGACTTGTCCCGCGCAACACCCCAGCGCACGCCACGCAACACCCGCGCGGAAGAGACGAGTCCAGACCCATCGCGCCCCGCAACAGCACCGCTGAACGAAACGGGCCACAAGCCCGATTCCGGGCGAGTCGGTCACGCCAGCACTCCAGAGGGATGCACCCGCCAGAGGCGCGCCCCGGTCCGCTTCGCGCGGGCCGAGGGGCCCATCACACGACCGCTTGCCCAACTCGAACGGGCTCTGCCCCCCTCACCCGTCCGTCTGCACCGGCGTATCCGTCGCCTGCCCCCGCTCCGCCTCGATCCGGCGCCAGCGGGCGACGTTGGCGTTGTGCTCTTCCAGCGTCCGCGCGAAGGCGTGGCCGCCGGTGCCGTCGGCCACGAAATACAGATACTCCGTCGCGTCCGGGTTCAGCGCCGCGTCGATCGCCGCGCGGCCGGGATTGGCGATCGGCGTCGGCGGCAAGCCGTCGATCACGTAGGTGTTGTAGGGCGTCCGCTCCACCAGTTCCGACCGGCGGATGCCGCGGTCCAGCACCGCGCGCCCTTCGGTCACGCCATAGATCACCGTGGGGTCGGTCTGCAGCCGCATCCCGTCCTCCAGCCGGTTGACGAACACGCTCGCCACCATCCGGCGCTCTTCCGGCACACCCGTTTCCTTCTCCACGATCGAGGCCATGATCAGCGCCTCCTCGGGGGTCTCGTAGGGCAGCCCGAACGGCCGCGCCTCCCACGCCGCTTCAAGGATCGCCGCCTGGCTCGCCCGCATCTGCGCGATCAGCGCTTCCCGGTCGGCCCCCCGCTCGACCTCGTAGGTGTCGGGGGCGAGCGAGCCTTCGGGCGGCACCTCGCCCGTCTCGCCGGCCATGAAGTCCGCCGCCTTCAGCGCCTCGACCACCTGCCAGCTGGTCACGCCCTCGGCCACCGCGACGCGCAGCCGCGCGCCGGGACGCTCCACCGCCTGCGCGACCTCGACCGGCACCGCATCCGCGGCCGGATCATAGGTCAGGCGATCCTCATAGCGCCCGCTTTCGGGGTTGATGTCGCGCATCACGACTCTGTTGCCGCGCACGCCGACGCGGAACACGACCTCGACCCCGCAGGTGGACGGCCCGCCGGCGGTCACCGCCTCGATCACCTGCTGCATGCTGGCGTTCGGCGGCACCATGTAGCTGCCGAATTTCAACTGGTCGGCCTTGCCCTCGTAATCCGCGCCGGTCCGCAGGACATAGGCGTTCGAGATCACACCCTGCTCGGCCATCTGCTGCGACAGCGCGTTGAGGCTCGCTCCCCGCGCCACGGTCACGCATTGCGCGACCGCGCTGGGGCCGGGGCCGGTATACTGGTTGCGCCCCCACGCGGCCACGATCGCCACGCCGATCAGGACGACGACCAGCAGCGTGAGGAAGGTGGACGCGATGTTGCGCCACATCATCCGGTGACGCGCCCCACGATCAGGCTCGCGTTGGTCCCGCCAAAGCCGAAGCTGTTGGACAGCGCCACGTCGATCTGGCGGCGCACGGCGGCGTTCGCGGCAAGGTCGATGGCCGTTTCGCGCGCCGGGTTGTCCAGGTTGATCGTCGGCGGCGCGATCTGGTCGCGGATCGCCAGCACGCAGAAGATCGCCTCGACCGCGCCCGCCGCGCCCAGCAGATGCCCGATCGAGGACTTGGTGGACGACATCGTCACCTTGCCCGCGTCATCCCCCAGCAGCCGCTCGACCGCGCCAAGCTCGATCACGTCGGCCATGGTGGAGGTGCCGTGCGCGTTGATGTAGTCGATGTCGCCCGGCTTCAGCCCGGCCTTGTCCAGCGCCGCGCTCATCGACCGGAAGCCGCCATCGCCATCCTCGCTGGGGGCGGTGATGTGATAGGCGTCGCCCGACAGGCCATAGCCCAGCACCTCGGCATATATCTTCGCGCCGCGCGCCCTGGCGTGCTCGTATTCCTCCAGCACGACGATCCCCGCGCCCTCGCCCATCACGAAGCCGTCGCGATCGATGTCCCACGGACGGGAAGCCGCCTTGGGATCGTTGTCGCGCTTGGTGGACAGCGCCTTGCAGGCGTTGAACCCGGCAATCCCGATCTCGCTGATCGGCGCCTCTGCCCCGCCCGCGACCATCACGTCGGCGTCGCCGAAGGCAATCAGCCGCGCCGCGTCGCCGATGGCATGGGCGCCGGTGGAGCAGGCCGTGACGACCGCATGGTTCGGCCCCTTGTAGCCGAACCGGATCGACACCTGCCCGGACACGAGGTTGATGAGCGAGCCGGGAATGAAGAACGGCGAAACCCGCTTAGGCCCCCGCTCCTTGATCAGCACCGCCGTCTCCGCGATCGAGGTCAGCCCGCCGATCCCGGACCCGATCATGACGCCGGTCCGCAGCTTCTCCTCCTCGGACGGGTCTTCCCAGCCGGCATCGCGCACCGCCTGCGCGGCGGCGGCCATCCCGTAAAGGATGAAGTCGTCCACCTTGCGGCGGTCCTTCGGCTCCATCCAGTCGTCGGGGTTGAAGCTGCCCTCGCTGCCATCCCCGAACGGGATCTCGCAGGCGTATTTCGTCACCACGTCCGAGGCGTCGAACCGCGTGATCGGCCCCGCGCCCGACTGCCCGTCCAGCAGCCGCGCCCACGTCTCCTCGACCCCCGAGGCCAAGGGCGTGACCATTCCAAGTCCCGTGACGACGACCCTGCGCATGCTGGCTCCTTCGCAGCTTTCATCCGGCGCGTTCCATACACGCACGCCCCCGACCGTGCAACGCCGCCCCCTTCGGGGCAAGGGCAACGATTGTTAACCGACAAAGCGGCGCCCCGGTTTGAGCGGCTGCGAGGGCCGGAAAGACAGGAAGGCGCCGGGCCTGCGAGCACCGGCGCACGGGCAGCATCTCAAGACGGATTACCCCGCTCACGAAAAGAGGCCGGCGCAAGGCCGGCCTCGCCTGAATCCCTCGCGGGATTCGTCATTCGTAGATATGGATCACCTGCCGGCTCTGCGGCTCGACCAGCACCGGCCGCTCCTGGACATAGACATAGCTGTAGTCGGAGTCCGGGATCGTGTGGATCTCCACCGTCTCGGGAAGCTGCGCCCCGACCGCCAGATCACCGTCGATGACCACCGACTCGGTCTGGTTCTCGAGCACGTAGGTCCTCGTCGCGGGCGTCAGGGCATCCTCGCCGATGTCACCGACAACGGCACCCGCCGCCGCCCCGACAGCCGCACCGACCGGCCCGCCGACAGCGGCCCCGGCAATGGCGCCCGAGGTCGCGCCGCCCAGCGCGCCGCCGCCGCTGGTCGGCTCGTCCGTCTGGATTTCGGTGACGGTCGGGGCGGTTTCCGTCACGATGGCGGTCTGGGCGACAGCCGAACCCGCGACCAGAACGGCAAGGACAGACGTGGCAGTCAGGATCGATTTCATCTCGAATCTCCGTGTTGACGTTGTGCCGGACAATTCCCGATCAGCCTCCGCAGTTCCACTTTCGGCGTTGCTCGCGGCAGGCTCGCGCGCATGTGAGATCAGGGGAACCCGATCACCGGAGGGGTGCCCGTGCGGGTGAGATACCAGGGGCTCCCGGTCAGCCCCGCAGGGCGGGCCGCCGACACGGGCTGGATGGAGATCGATCTTGCCGGCGGGCAGCGGATGCGGATCACGGGCCGCTATGATCCCGACGCTCTCGGCGCGATCCTTGGCCGCGGCGAGCTTCGGCAGCTTGCCGCGCATCTGGTCGGCGACCAGGCGCCACCGGACCCGGGCCACCGCGAGATCTGGCTGGCCGAAGGCGGTCGCAATGAACGCGGATGCCACCCGGCGGCTGTCCTTGCCGGCATGGGCCAGTGCATTGCCTTGCAATTGCACGCGATGACCGGCCGCGAACAGGCCGCCTTTCGCCAGCCCGCTTACGCAGCCGCGCGCCGTTCGGTCCCGTGGAGCAGCAGGCGCATGATGTCGGACCGGGTGATGATCCCGGCAAGGCGCCCGTCCGGGCCGACGACCGGAATCGCCTCTCCGCCCTGATTGGCCAGCCGCTGCAGGAGATGGCCCACCGGCAGGTCCTCGGCAACGGCGCGGTCTGCGGCCCGCATCATCTGCCGGGCGGTGATCCGATGCCGGCCGCGCACGGTGGCAAGGCTGAGGCCGGGCGCGGTCAGCCAGCGGATGACATCGGCCTGCAGGATGATCCCCTGAAGGGCACCCGATGGGTCCACCACCGGGATGCTCTTGATGGCATGGCTGCGGAACAGGCGTGCCACCGCAGCGATCGGATCATCCGGGCCGACCGTGACCAGTTTCGAGGTCATGATCTGTGCGCAGGTGACCGCGTCGAAGCGATGGTTGGCGACCTCCTCCTCGGCGGCGGCGAGGATGCGGCCCAGATCGGCCACCCCGATATTCGGCGTCTGGTTGAAGCGCCGCAGAAGCGAGGCCAGCTCGTCGCTCGACAGGGGAAGGACGGTCGGGGACGGCGACGCCTCTCCTCTGGCCTGCCGGAACGGATAATGCCGGCCCGTGCGCCGGCCGTAGAGAACCCCCACCGCCACGACCGCCCCCGTCATCGCCCCGACCGGAGCAAGCGCGTAGAGGAACCCCATCTCCAGCGCGAGCGCAGGATCGAGCGTGCTCAGCAAGGCGACGGCGCCACCGGGGGGATGAAGGGCCCGAAGGGCGAGCATCCCGAAGATCGCGCCGCCGACCGCAATGGCGGGGGCGAAAGGCGCTGGAACATACCGGAGCACCAGCACCGCGACAACCGCCGAGACCATGTTGCCGACCACCGCCGACCAGGGCTGCGCCAGCGGCGCGTTCGGAACCGCGAAGATCAGCACGGCAGACGCGCCGAGCGGCGCCATCAGCATCAGCGGCAGGCCGAACAGATCCGGCAGCGCCAGCGCCAGCAGCGTGCAGACTGCGATCCCGACGGCGCCGCCCGCACCGGCGCGCAGCAGCTCGCGCGGGCTTGCCTGGGGGAGGACGGGCCCGAAGGCCCGAAGAGGCGGAAGGCTGGTTTTCAAGGCAGGTCTGCTGTTGCTGCGGTCTCGTCCGGCGCAGTGAGCACAGGCGAAGGGGCGAGAAAAGCTCCGCCACTCCTCTCCGCGCCCTTCCCGGCGGGTTTGGCGGAGACAGTATTCCGCCAAAGCAGGGCAGACCGGAATTATGACAGGCTCCTCGCATCGAAAGAGGAAATGCCTGCCAGGTCGCCCAGGTCGGGCAGGCATCCGGTCCTTTTTGGCAGGAACGCCGCGTTACACCGATGCCGGCGGCATTTCTCCGGCAGACAGTCCAAGGCGCTGGAGGGGAACGGGCTCGCAGCAGGACGTTCTGGCCGGACTTTCTGGATCAGCTGGATCAGGGGAACGTCCGATATCCATTCCAGCATGCCGGCGCGGAACAGGTGGTCCAGCCTCTCGGCTTATCGGTCAGGTCCACGCAGGCTTGCTTACGAGCTTGGACCGGGGGACCCGGCTCGACGAAACGCAGCTGGATCCCGCCGCCCTCGAAGCCCACGACAGATCTCGATCATGTTTGAAAGCTCGGCCGCAACCCTCCCGATCTCTCGCCAGCACGATGGCTTCGAGGAGACATGGCCGGGAAATACCCCTCGATCGCCTTGGCCCGGTGTCGGGCATGGGCCGAGGTGATCCCGCTCTTTGCCTCCAGTGCCGCGACCCGGAAGATCATCTACACCACGAACGCCGTGGAATCCCTGAACCGGGTGCTGCGGAAGACCCTGGAGAGGAAATGCTCATTCCCCACCGAGGAGGCCGCGACCAGGCTGATCTTCCTGGCCACCCGCAATCAGCTGGCCATGATGTTCGCCGGGCGCTTCGACGCCTGACCGCATCTGAAAACCGCATGGGTCGGGTGAGACACACAGAGTTCCAGACACTCCCGAACGCGACGACCATGGGGTCCAAGGCCGCCGCCGCGCGTTTCAGATGTCGAACACGACGCCCTGCGCCAGCGGCAGCGCGCGCGAGTAGTTGATCGTGTTCGTGGCCCGGCGCATGTAGGCCTTCCACGCGTCCGACCCGCTTTCGCGCCCGCCGCCGGTCTCTTTCTCACCGCCGAACGCGCCGCCGATCTCGGCGCCCGAGGTTCCGATGTTGACGTTGACGATGCCGCAGTCCGAGCCGGAGGCGGACAGGAACGCCTCGGCCTCGCGCAGGTCCAGTGTGAAGATCGAGGACGAAAGCCCCGCGCCCACGGCGTTGTGCTGCTCGATCACATCGGCAAAGTCGCTGTAGCGCATGACATAGAGGATCGGGGCGAAGGTTTCCTCCAGCACCGGGCCGGTCTGCTTGGGCATCTCGACCAGCGCGGGGCGGGCGTAGAAGGCCGCTTCCGGCGCGACATCGGTCACGCGCGCGCCGCCATGCACGGTGCCACCTGCCCCCTTCGCGGCCCCCAGCGCCGCCTGCATCGCGTCATGAGCGGCCTTGTCCACCAGCGGCCCGACCAGCGCCTGCGTGGTCAGCGGATTGCCGACCGTCACCGAGCCATAGGCCTTGATGAGCCGCGGGACGAGCTGGTCATAGACGCCGTCATGGACGAACAGGCGGCGCATGGTGGTGCAGCGCTGGCCGGCCGTGCCCATCGCGCCGAAGGCGATGGCGCGCAGGGCCATGTCGAGGTCGGCCGAGGCGGTGACGATCCCCGCGTTGTTGCCGCCGAGTTCGAGGATCGAGCGGCCGAACCGCGCCGCTACCTTCGGGCCCACCTGTCGGCCCATCCGGGTCGAGCCGGTGGCCGAGACCAGCGCCACGCGCGGATCGTCCACCAGCGCCTCACCGGTCTCGCGCCCGCCGATGACCACCTGCGACAGCCCCTCGGGCGCATCGCCGAAGCGGGCGAGCGCGCGGTCCAGAATCGACTGGCAGGCGAGCGCCGTCAGCGGCGTCTTCTCGGATGGTTTCCACACGACCGGATCGCCGCAGACCAGCGCCAGCGCCGTGTTCCAGGACCAGACGGCGACGGGGAAGTTGAAGGCGGTGATGACGCCGACGACGCCGAGCGGATGCCAGGTCTCCATCATCCGGTGCCCGGCGCGCTCGGTGGCGATGGTCAGCCCGTAGAGCTGCCGCGACAGGCCGACCGCGAAGTCGCAGATATCGATCATCTCCTGCACCTCGCCCGCGCCTTCGGACGGGCTCTTGCCCGCCTCGATCGAGACGAGGCGGCCGAGGTCCGCCTTGGCGGCGCGCAGTTCCTCGCCCAGCAGGCGCACCAGCTCGCCCCGGCGCGGGGCGGGAATCTCGCGCCAGACACGGAACGCCTCGGCGGCGCGGCCGATGGCGGCGGCGACGGCGGCGGGGTCATGCTCGGGCAGCGCGGCGATCTGCTCGCCCGTGACCGGCGAGAAGCTTTTCAGTGTCCCGCCGGTGTAGAGCGCCGGGGCCACGTCCAGCCGGTTCAGAACCTCGATCGTGTCCTCGGCGATGCTGTAGGACGTGTCTTGTCTGTTGTAGTTCATGTCTGCTCCTCGTCGGTTAAAACGCGCCGCGCCGATGTGCGCAGGGCTTCGGTCTTGCAGGATGGCAACCCGCCAGCCTCCGGGGTCGGCGGGCCTGATGATCGTAATCGCGCAATCGGGCCGCCTGATGCCAAACGCTGCCAGAAACTCTGCGGCACGCTTACGACAGCACCGCCCCCGAGGATCAGCGCAACGCCAAGCAGCGCAGCGTTGTCGGGAAAGTCCCGCAGGAACACTGCCCCGAAAACCACCGCATAGATCAGAATGCTGTAACGGAACGGCGATACGAAACCGCTGCTGCCGGTTGAAGTGGCCACGGCCAGGCAGACATACCCGACGGCGATCGCCGCTGCCGCCAACGCCAGCAGCAGAAGCTCCCGAGATGCGGGAAGAACGAACGCCCCAGCCTCGGCAGCTGTCCCGAACCCCAGCATCATGGCGCCGAGCGCGCTGAACAGCCCGAGGCAGAAAGGCGAAGCGGCAATCGTTCCGCCGCGCATCAGCAGATCGCGCACCACCGAGCACATGACCGCGGCGACCACCGCCAGCGCATGCGGGTCCAGCATCGCGCCATCCGGCCGGACGACCAGAAGCATTCCCGAAAATCCCAGCAGGGCACCCAGCCAACCCCGCAACGGGATCGCTTCTCGCAGGACCAGCGCGCTTGCCAGCATGAAGACGATCGGCGTCAGCTGATAGATCGCGGCGGCGTTCGCCAGCGACAGGCCGCTCAGCGCATAAACATAGCAGGCGGTCACCAGCGAATCGACGGCCGAGCGCAGCAAGGCCCGCCCCCTGAGACTCGGGCCGATCCGGCGAAGTTCGCCGCGAAGCGACAGGATGGAAAGCAGGAACACGGCGGCCAGTGCCGATCGAATTGCCAGAATCATCGAAGCCGGATGATGCTCGGCAACGGCCTTGACCATCAGGTCATTGAACGCATAGCCGCCCATGGCGAGCAGCATGAAGCCCGCCCCTCGCCAGTCATCGCGCTGACCCTGTTTCCCGGCGGAACGGACCGTCATTATCGCCGAAGCTCTTGCCCCATGAGCCGTTCGCGGATCAGCCCGTGAACAAGCACCGCGGCGGCGAGATCGCCGGCGGCATGTCCTCTGAAGCAGAAGGCCTGCCGACTGTCGGCCGGGGAAAGGTCGGACAGCAGATCGAGCGTGATCTCCGCTCCCTCGACAGGCCGTCCCGCCGCGTCGAAGGGGTGGCGCATCTGTTCCAGGCTGTCGGTCGCGATCCGCGAGAAACCGGACAGGCTGCCCGGCTTCCAGCTGCGCCCAAGATCGACCATCACCGCCATCGCATCCGCCTTCATCGACGCGGCGTCGAGCGTCGGCGACAGCCCCGGCGCGGCGGGAACCGTCGAGATGACGATATCCGCCCGCCGCAGCAGGGCATCGGGATCGGCCACCACCTCCGCCTGAAGCCCCCTGCCTTTCGCCAGACCCGCCAACGCCTCGGCCGAAGCCGGGCTTCGGCTGTGACAGAGCACTTGGGCGAGCGACGGGAACAGATCGCGGAATGCCTCGAGATGGCTGCGCGCCTGCGCGCCGCAACCGGCGAAAGCCAGAACCCGCGGCTGGCCCGCGACCATCCGTTCCGCCGCAAGGGCGGACATCGCGGCGGTGCGCAGCAGCGTGATCACCTCTCCGTCCATGACCGCCAGGGGATGGCCCGTCGTGAGATCGTTCAGGCAGATCACCGCGCTGATCGGGGGCAGATCGGTCTCGGGCCCCGCGGGAACGACGGACACCCATTTGACCGCCGCCACAGACCAGCGATGCGAAGCCGCAACCATCGTCTGGAAGCTCCGGCCCGGCCCGAGTGACAACTGGGACTTCGGCAGAAAGCGGCACTGGCCGGAGGCAATATCCGCAAACACCTCGGCCATCGCCGCGCGCATCCTTGCAGGAGATATGTCCAGCGCAAGGATATCACCGCGCGAGACATGCAGGAGCTCAGGCAACAAGGCGGAATCTCCGGGGGGAATATGGCGCAGGATCGATCGCGGGCTGTCCATCCGTGACCAGATCGGCGACGAGGCGGGCTGTCGCCGGGCTCATCGACATGCCGAAATGGGCGTGGCCGAAGGCATGGACGATGTCGGCGCACCCGGATGCCTTGCCGATGACTGGCAGACCGTCGGGGGTCGATGGACGATTGCCCATCCACATGTCGTGGTCGCCGTTCTCGATCACGGCGCTTGCCTGTGGAAACATGCGCTTTGCGAAATGCAGCAGGATGCGCGCCCGGTCCCAGTTCGCAGGCGCGTCTGGCGCGGCCAGTTCGACCTGCCCCGCCAGCCGCAGGCCCGCGGGGGTCGAAGCGACGGCCAGCTTGCCCTCGGCCAGCATCAGGCTGATCTCGGGCCGGACGGGGCAGTCCCGGATAACGACGTGATAGCCGCGCTCCGCGATCAGCGGAACCCGGTCGCCCGACTGCCGGGCCAGCGCGCCCGAGCCGATCCCGGCCGCAACGACCGCATGCGCGCAGGGCACGTCGCCCTGCTTGGTCCTGACCGCGCGCAAGCGCCCGCCGGCAATGTCGAAGCCAGTGGCGCGAGTCTTCAGTATCCGGCCACCCCGGCGCAGGAAAAGCCCGGCGAGCGCCGCGCAGTAGCCGCCGGGATCTCGGAGCGAGCGGGACGGCAGTATCCGCGCGCCCACGGCATAGTCGCTCGAAAGCTCGGGCGCGAGTTCACGCAACTCCTCGCCCCGGTGGAAGCTGCAGGCGATCCCCTGCTCGCGCCGCAGCGCCCAAGCCTTCTCGTCGGCGGCGAATTCGGCTTCGTCGCGGTAGGCATACATGACACCGCGCGCGCCGAGCAGATCGCTGCTGCCTGCCTGATCCGCCCGCGCCTCATAGGCAGCGACGGCACCTCGCAACAGCGCAGCGCGCACGGGAATGTCGCGTTGGACGCGCGCCCAGCTGCGTCCTGCCAGAACAAAGCGTGGAAGCCAGGACAGCAGCCGTGGCAGATGGCGCCAGCGGATGATGAAGGGGCCGTTCGGATCGAGCAGAAAGCCCGGCACCGTCTTCCACAATCCCGGCAGTGAAATCGGGATGATGGCGCCCTCGTTGACCCATGTACCGTTGCCGTAAGAGGCGGCTTGCCGGCCTCCGGGCTGGTCCGGTTCGATCAACTGGACTGCAAATCCGCGGTCCTGAAGCTCCAGCGCAGTAAATAGACCCACGATGCCGCCGCCGATCACGGCCACCGTCCGGGGCCTCTGGACGTTCATGCGCTTTGCCGCGAGGATGGCTGCGCACTCAGATCGTCGCGCAGCTTCAGCATGCCGGTGCAGACCTCCTCCAGATCCGCCATCGCAAAGCCGTCGGCATGTTCCCACCCCGCTTCGGCCAGCAACTCACGCAGCCGCCCATGATAGCGGACCCGCCCAGCCTCGACCGTCAGACCGTTGCGCCGCTCGAACGCGTCGTTCCAGGCGATTGCCTCGGCTTCGGTCACGGCTTCGGGCAGGTCCAGCATCAGCCGGTCGCCCTCCAGCCGGACGGGATAGCCGCCGGGCAGGCCGCTTGGCGCGGGAACATGCCCGCGCCATTCGCGGCCCGCGACAAACGCCAGCATCAGGGTGACCCCCGATGCGCCCGATATCTCGATGGCCGGCTCTGGCGTAAGCTGGCAATGGCTGAAGTCCGCGAAGGGGTCCGCGATCTCGTGATCGTCGATGAACACGCGGGGTGCAGGGGCGCCGCCGCGCTGTCCGGGTGGCAGGCGCCACGGCGCGAGGCATTGATAATGTGCAAGGACGCGCAAGCGCCCTTCGGGCAGGTTTTCCCGCGCGCCTTCGAAGACGTTCGAAAGGATCGCCACGTTGCCGGTGCCGCACAGGACCTCGTGTCCCATTGCGGCGATCATGCCGTTGACCACGTCGGGAAAAGAGCAGTTGATCAGACGGGTGGCCGGCGCGTGCCTGCTGATGGCTGCTGCCATGCGCCCCGAGATCAGCGCCTGGAAAACCGCCGTCGCGCTCAGCCCGCCTTCGGCGACCAGGTCGGTCCAGCGCGAGCCGCCGTCGGAAATCACCGTCGAGGTCTGGATCGAGGCCGCCTGCACAACCAGGCGGGGCTGATATTCGCGGATGAGGGCATCGCTCGCGCCGGGCTCCAGCAAGTCGATCGCGTGGCTGACGAAGCGTGCGGGCGTGCCGAACATCGCGGCGCGCGCGTTTCCTGCGGTGCGCAGCCAGTCCAGACGCATCCGGTTGCGCCCCGCAATCACCACCGTCACGGGCGTCTTGGCCGTGGCCGCGATGTCCAAGGCCATTCGGCCGGCGAACATGCCCGTTCCCGTGATGAGGATGTCAGTGGTCATCGCTGATCTCCGTTGGTTGCAGCAGGCTTGCGCGTCTGCGCGGCTTCCCAGCGGGCGGCCGGGTCGATCGGCATGAGATGCTTCTGGATGCGCTGGCTTGCGGTGCGGGGAAAATCCGGGACTAGGGCGATGTAACGGGGCCGCTGATAGGGGGCGAGTTGCTGCGCCATCCAGGCCCAGATCTCGGCGGGATCAGGGCTGGTTCCCGGCTGCGGCTGAATGAAAAGCTGGATGTCGTATTCCCCGATCTGGGCAGGAACGCCAACCATCGCGGCATCCAGCACCAGAGGATGCCGCGATGCGACGCTTTCCACCTCGAAAGCCGAAACGTTCTCCCCCCTGCACCGCACGGAATCCGTCAGGCGGCCGTGGAAGGACAGCCGCCCCTCGGCGTCCCACGAGCCGGAATCTCCGGTATGGAACCCGTCGGGCCGGATCGCCTTGGCGGTCGCTTCGGGGTTGCGATAATAGCCCTGGGTGATCGCGCCCGGCAGGCTGGTCCGCACGATGATTTCCCCGCGGCCCTCGCCCGGACCCAGAATGCGGCCGGCCTGGTCCTTCAGCTCGACGTCGAACCACGGCGCGGGGCGACCGACCGAGCCCACCGCGCCCTCGTCGTTCCATGTGGTCAGGCTGGAGCATTCGGTCATCCCGTAGCACTCGCGTATCTGCACGCCGAAACGCTCCTCGAAGGGCCGCCACGCGTCGGGGGCGCAGCCGCCGCCCCAGGCGATGCGGACGTCGTGCTTGCGGTCCCACGCGCCTTCCGGCTGCTTGAGCAGTATCTGGATGATCCCGCCCAGGTGGTGGATATGCGTGCACCCGCCTTCCGATACCTGCCGCCAGAATTGCGAGGCGCTGAACCGATCGGCGAGAGTCAGGCGGACCTCGCGCAGCAGGGGAAGCAGGACGACCTGCGCGCCGCCGATGTGATAGAACGGCTCCCACATGAACAGATTGTCACCGGGTGCCAGATCCGCACAAAGGGCGACCGCCTCGGCAGCCAGTTCCAGCATCATGTGCGTGACCATCACGCCCTTCGCCGGGCCCGTGGTGCCCGAGGTGAACATGATCGACGCCAGATCATCGGGCGACGGCAGGGGGATCGACGATTCCGCCAATCCCGACGGCATGGACCGATCCGCGATCACCTCGACCGCGAAGTTCCCCGGCATCCCCGAGAAACCCGCCTCGAGTCCCGGATCACACAGGATCAGCACCGGATCGGTGGTGCGCATGACATGGGCCAGCGGCTCTCCGACGAGGGCGGGGTTGACGGGCACCCAGACCAGCCCGGCGCGCATCAGCCCGTGAATGATCGCCAGCGAGGCCGGGCTGTTGGACATCATCACGACGACGCGGTCACCTTTTTGCAGGCCCCGATCGTAAAGCCGCTCGGCAACGGCATTCGCGGCCGCAGCGACCTGCCCCATCTCGATTGCGTCTGTCGCGGTCTGCGCGAAGACGCGCTGCGGGGTGTTGCGACCATGATCCTGAAGCAGGTTTGCCAAGCCCTGGATTTGCATTCTCGATCGAACCTTGATGTTTGCCGGCGCCGGACGGCCGGCCGGTTTCATTTCTGAAGCTTCTGCGCGGCGAGCAGGATGGCCGTGACGATCACCAGCACGACCACCGACACCGCCGCCAGCGTCGGATTCAGTTGCAGGAACATGTCGTCCCACATCTGCTTCGGCAGGGTGGTCCTCAGCCCGCCCGAGATGAAGATCGCGATGGTCAGCTCGTCGAACGAGGTGACGAACGCGAACAGCCCCGCCGCGATCACCCCGCCGCGCAGCAGCGGCAGCGTGATGCGCCGCAGGATGGTCAGCCTTCCGGCGCCAAGCGTTTCCGCCGCCTGGTTCAAACGCCAGTCATAGCTTTTCAGGACCGCGCCGATGGTGATGAAGCAATAGGGTATCGCCAGCAGCGTGTGACCGATCACCAGCCCCGTGTTGGTCGCGACCAGCCCGATCTGCGCCATCAGATAGAAAAGCCCGACCGCGATCACGATCCGCGGCACCACCATCGGCGCCAGCATCAGCGCGAAAAGCGGCCCGTTCCAGCGAGAGCGTGACCGGGCGAGGCCCAGCGCCGCCAGCCCGCCCAGCACGGTGGCGCAGAAGGCGGTCGCCAGTGCCACCCCGAACGAGCGAATGGTCGCCGAAATCCACACGGGGGAGTTCACGTATTGCTCGAACCACCGCAATGAGAAGCCGGGCGGCGGGAACTGAAGCGAACTGGCGGAGGTGAACGCCAGCGGAAAGACGACCAGCATGGGTGCGATCAGGAAGATGAGGGCCAGGACCGGATAGATCGCCGAGCCACGATCATCGTTGCCGATGGATGATCCGAACCGGTCGAAGGGGCTGGAGATCCAGGCCATGAACTCAAGGAAACGCCGCCCGAGGCGGCGCAGGATGCCGCTGCTTGCCCGAACTCCATCGCTCGAAGAACCGCCGGAGATCGTGGAGAGGCCGAAAAAGCGGTTGTAGATCCAGATCGAGATCAGCGCCGCCACCACCATGAGGCTGGCCAGAACCGCAGCGAATGACCAGTTCACCAGCTCCTGGACCTGGGTGATGATCGTCTGGGCCAGCATGGTCTGCCCGCTGCCGCCCAGAAATGCCGGCACGATGAAGAATCCCAGCGAGGTGATGAAGGTCAGCAACCCCGCAGCGGCGGCACCGGGCACCGACAGGGGGAAATAGACCAGCCAGAACCGCTGCGAGCGACTGGCCCCCATGGTGCCTGCGGCCAAGGTGAGCCGGCGATCGATTCCGTTCATCACCGGCAGCATCGTCAGGACGGCGAGCGGCATCATCGCGTGCACCATGCCGATGATGACACCCAGTTCGTTATACATCAGTCCCAAGGGACGTTCGATCAGCCCCGCTTCCACGAAAAGCGTATTCAGCACGCCGCGATGCCCAAGCAGGATCATCCAGGCGAATGTCTTGACCAGATAGGATGTCCAGAAGGGCAGCAGCACCAGAAGCGCCAGCAAGGACTGTTTGCGGCTATCCATCCTCGAAAGCCACAATGCGAGGGGATATCCGAGGATGACCGAAAACAACGCCGTCAGGATGGCGATGCGAAAGGTGATCCCGAGAATGCGCCAGTAGACGGGCGCCTCGGTCAAGCGCAGGTAATGCTCTGCCGTGAGAGCCCCTGTCTGTGGGTCCTGAACCCCAAGAAGGAACAATCGACCCATCGGGAACAGGAAGAAAGCGGCCAGCAGCAGCACGGCCGGCAACGCCAGCCATAACGGGTTGGACCGAAAGCGCGAGAGCACAAGGGAAGGCGCGCTGCTCATGACACGATCCTGGCCGCCGACTTCGCCCAATGGACCGCCACCTGATCCCCGATCGCCGGCATCGCGCCGGTCGCCGGATCGTGCCGCAGCATGATTTCGGTGCTGTCGGGCAATGACACCAGCAAGCGTGTATCCGCGCCGACATACACGAGATCGTTCAGGCGCCCCGTGACACCGTCATACTCTCCGTCGGGTGGCGGCCCAAGGCGCATCTGTTCCGGCCTGACGATCAGCGCAACTTTCTCGGTCCCCCGATCCCTCGCCGTATAGGCGCCCCGGAAATCACCCGAGGGCGTGCGGATGACCGCTGTCCTGTCATCCATGGAAAGCCGTTTTCCCGTCAGCACATTGGAGTGGCCGATAAACGTCGCGGCGAATAGCGTCTCCGGGTCGGCATAAATCCTGTGCGGCGCGCCAAGCTGCTCAACCTTTGCATGATTCATCACGCAAATTCTGTCCGACATGACCAGCGCCTCTTCCTGGTCGTGGGTGACATAGACAACAGTCGTGCCGTATTCCTTGTGAAGGCGGCGGATCTCCATCTGCATGTTCTCGCGCAGCGCCTTGTCCAGCGCACCCAGCGGCTCATCCATCAGAATCAACCGTGGGCGGAAAACGAAACAGCGGGCCAGCGCCACGCGCTGTTGCTGGCCCCCCGACAGTTCCTTGGGAAAGCGGTGGGCGAAAGCGTCCAGCTGCACCTTCTTCAGCGTTTCATCGACCCGCGAGCGCAGCTCGGCTTGCGGCAGTTTCCTCATCTGCAACGGAAATGCCACGTTCTCCGCCACGGTCATATGCGGGAAAAGCGCGTAATGCTGAAAGACCAGCCCCATCCCCCGTTGGTTGACCGGACGAAAGGTCCAGTCTTCGCCATCCACCCAGAGCTTGCCCTCTGACGGTTCGGTGAGGCCGGAAATCATCTGAAGCAGTGTCGTCTTTCCAGAACCTGATGGCCCGAGCAAGGTCAGGAATTCGCCGTCGTCCACCGAAAGGCTGGTCGGTTCAAGCGCCGTGAACGCGCCATAACGCTTTGAAAGCCCTTCGAGCACGAGCTTGTTCTGACGGGATGCCGCTGTCATCGTGGCTCCTGAGTAATCGACGTTTGTTTTCGGCACGGGCGAAACGCTCCGGGGGCAGCACCCCCGGAGCGCGGGCGCTGCTCAGCCAAGCAGCCACGCATTGAAGCGCTCGGTCAGTTCGGCGCGGTGTTCCTTCCAGTAAGGCTCCGACGCCAGCGACATGACCGCGAGGTTCTGCGGAGCGGTGGGCAGGATTGCGGCCCGTTCCGGCGGGATGAAGTCATAGGCCCGGAGGTTGGTCGGGCCGTACGCCAGATCTTCGGTGTACTTCGCCTGCATCTCGGCTTGCGCACAGAAGGCAACGAATTCGCGGGCAAGATCGGCCTTCGGGTTCCCTTTGGGAATCCCCCAGCCTTCGATGGAATAGAGACCGCCATTCCAGACGATCTTGACCGGCGCTCCGTTATCGACCGCGGCCTGGAAGCGCGCGTTCCAGCCGGCGATCAGGTCCACCTCGCCGCTTTCCAGCAGCTGGGTCGATTGCGCCCCGCCGGTCCACCAGACGTCGATATGATCCTTGATCTCGTCCAGCTTGCGGAAGGCGCGATCGACATCGAGCGGGTAAAGATCCGCCGGCGCCACGCCATCGGCCATCAACGCGATTTCCAGCGTGTCGATGGGATTGCGCCTCAGGCAGCGGCGCCCAGGAAACCGCTCCAGATCCCACATCGCCGCCCATCCTTCGGGCGCTTCGGGAAGGGTGTCCGCATTGTAGGCCAGCACGGCCGAATAGACATCGACGCCCAGCATGTTGGGGTGGACCGCCTCGGGCATCACATCGGCGACCTTGGCGGGGTCAAGGTTCAGGGGTTCGAGCAGATCCTCTTCCTCGAGAATGAGCCGCGCCGAAAGCGTCAAGGTGCAGACATCCCAGATATAGGATTTCGTCTCGACGATGGACTTGAACTGCGCGGTCGGCTCGGCGTCGCGGGCGACCCCGTTGATCGTGATGCCGGTCTCGGCCGTGAAGGGCTCATAGAATGCCCTTCGATAGCCTTCCGTGAAGGGCCCACCCGGATCGGCCACCACAAGCGACTGGCTTGCCCAGCTGCGACGCGCCAGCATCGGGGTGGCCAGGACGGCAGCCCCCCCGATCAGCAGACCACGCCGCGACATTTCGAGAATGCCGTCTTTCGTCATTGGAGTTCTCCTCTGTTGGTCGGATCTCGGCATCGTGGACCGATGCTCGTTTTTGTCTATCCTGCCATGCTGTCACGCCTTGCGCGCAGCGCGCGAGGCGAGAAACTTCTCCATCATGGCCTGCGGCTCGCCCGACGCATAGGCTTCGCGCTGGATGCGGACACCTTCGGCCATGGCATTGTCGAACCCCGCCTGGGTCATATCGGCGAAACGCGCCCGGTTCAGGCGCATGGCGCCCGCCGGCTTGCCGGCCAGAAGCTCCGCCAGTTCCAAGGCCGTCTGCTGGACGTCTTCCGCCGGAACAAGCCGTGAGATCAGTCCGAACTCATAGGCTTCGCTCGCTTCGAGCATCCGCCCCGTCAGCGTCAGGTCGATGGTCCGGGCAAGACCGATGACTTCGCGCATGATCCAGCTGCCGGTCACCGTCGCGATGCCGGAGTTGATCTCGGGCTGACCCATCTGGACGCCGGCATGCGCCACGCGCAGATCGCAGAGAAGCGCGACCTGGAAAGCGGACCCCGCAGCCACCCCGTTCAGCGCCGCGACGATCGGTTTCCGGCCAAGTCGGAACTGATTGTAGAGCCGCTTCCACTCGGCCATCCAGGTTTCGGCGCGATCGGCGTCGAAACCCTTGCTTTCCGACAGGTCCTGGCCAGCCCCGAACGCGCGATCACCCGCGCCGGTCAGGACGATGGCGCCGATGTCGGCATCTTCCTCGGCAGCTTCCAAGGCGGCGATCAACTGGTCACGCATGGCGGTGTTCCAGGCATTCAGCTTGTCCGGGCGGTTCAGTGTCAGCCGACGCACCCGGCCGATAGTCTCCTCCAGCACGAACTCCGCCATCGGTCCCTCCTATTGCATGCCAATAATACTTATTGCATGTTGCTTGCCGAATCGTAGTCAGGTCAAGCTTCATTTTGCGACCCGCCCGATGCCGGCGCAGTTTCTTCAGGGGGTGTCAGATGAAGAGCGACGCAAGCCGGCCCAAACGCAGCGATCCGCTGATGGTGCAATCCGTCGCCAAGGCGTTCCGCGTGCTGACCGTCTTCGACAAGGGACGCGGCTCGCTGACCCTGTCCCAGATCGCCGATCTCGCCGATCTCGATGTCAGCAGCGCGCAGCGCTTCACACACACGCTCACCCAACTCGGCTATCTTCGCAAGGACCCCGCGTCGCGCCGGTTCGAGCTGTCGATCAAGACATTGGAGCTGGCATATCACTACGTCCGGGGATCGCGGCTGATCGATCGGGCCATGCCCGTCCTGCTGCATCTGAGCAAGGAAACCGAGGAAGCCGTCAGCCTGACCGTGCTGGACGGCACTGAAATCGTCTTCGTCTCGCGTTATCTCAGCCGGCGCATGCTCAACACCGATGTCATCTCCGGCTCGCGGCTGCCGGCCTATTGCACGTCAGCCGGCCGAGCCATCCTGTCGCGCATGCCCGACGCAGCGGTGCGCGACATTCTGGAGCGGTCGGAGATACGCAAATATACCCCGGCAACACCGACCGACAAGGAAGAGCTTCTGGCGCGCATCGACGAGGCGCGGCGGATCGGCTACGCGGCGGCGTTCGACGAGATCTATCACGGCGACGCCTCGGTCGCGGCACCGATCCTGGGCGGAGATGGCGAAGTGGTCGCGGCCGTCAGCGTGGCGGTTCCGCTTGCCCGGATGGAGCGTGCGCAGTTCCTGGAGACGTTCCCGCATCTGGTGACGGCTGCGGCACGCGGCATTTCCTACTGAACCGGGGCCAACTTCCTGTTGACAGCGGCCACCCTGTCGTTGCTCCCTGTATGCAACATTTCTTATTGCATGGCAATAGAACGGCAGCAATGATGAACCCGCCTCTGTTCCGCTCGGCCGTAGCACGCCAGCCCGACGCGATCATCTACCTGGACGGCATCGAGATGCCTGCGCGAAGCGGCGAAAGCCTGATCACGGCGCTGCTTGCGGCGGGTCTCATGACGGGACGCTCGGAATTCGACGGCAGCCCGCGTTGCGGCTTCTGTCTCATGGGCGCCTGTCAGGACTGCACCTTGTGGGCAATTTCCGGCGAAAGGCTGCGGGCCTGCATGACCGAAGTCGTGGACGGAATGGAGTTATGCCGCCTTCCGCCCGAACCGGGATCGCAGAATGAGTGAATTGCATCCGGTCGTGATCGGCGCGGGACCGGCGGGGCTCGCCTGCGCGAAAGCCCTGCTCGAGGCGGGCCTGCGCCCCGTCGTGCTCGAGGAGAACCCGCGTCCGGGCGGACAGGGAACAAGGCGGCTTTCACCGCTGATGACGCCGGAGGCGGAACGGCTCTTCGGTCATGCGCAGGCCGGGGCAACCGCGCGCCGGGAGGCCGAGGAAGATCGCGTCCTGGCCGCGTGTGACTGGCGTCCGGGCAGTCTGGTCTGGGGCATCTTCGACAACCGGCTGGCGATCTTGCGGGACGGCCGGCACGACAGCCTGCCCTATGACCGGCTGCTGATCGCGACGGGTGCCACGGACCGCATCATGGCTTTTCCGGGCTGGACCCTTCCCGGCGTGTTTTCGCTGGGTGCGGCGCAGGTCGCGCTGAAACAACATGCGGCGTTCATCGGCAGCCGCGTCGTGCTGGCCGGCGCATCGCCCCTGCTCTATCTCGCTGCCGCGCAATATCTGCGCATGGGCGTCCGCCATCTGACCATCGTCGATGCCGCCAGCCGGGCGCAGAAACGCCGCGCCGCGGCGGGCATGGCGATGACCGGTCTCTCGACACTGATCGAGGGATTGCGGCTTCTGCGTGAGTTGCGAAGGCCGGACGTCCGCCGGATCGATGGCGCAGATCTGGTGCGTGCTATCGGGGGCGAACGGCTGGAAGCGGTCGAGATCCGTCACGCATCCGGCCGAACCGAAACCCTGGCCTGTGACGCACTGGCATTCGGCCACGGCTTGCGGCCCGAAACCCAGTTGGCTGAACTGGCAGGCGCGCGGTTCAGCTTTCACCCGCAACTGCGGAACTGGTTTCCGATCATCGACGCGGATGGCCGCGCCGGGCAACGCCTGTGGCTCGCCGGCGATGGCGCCATGACGGGCGGAAGGGAAGCGGCTGCATATAGCGGAAGGCTGGCGGCGCTTTCCATGCTTGCTGATCGCGCCGGCGCTGCAAGCCCGGTGACGCGCGAAGCACGCGCGTTGCGGCGCAGGGCCCGGCGTCTGCGGCGGTTTCAGGTGCACTCAGCCGGGGCGTTCCCGTGGCCGCATGAGCAGGCCGCCGCCATGCCCGACGACACCATCATATGCCGCTGCGAGCGCGTGACGGCCGGGGAAATCCGCAAGGCGGTTTCGAGCACGGCCGGACCCGTCGAAATCAACCGCGTCAAGGCGATCACCCGTTGCGGCATGGGCCGCTGCCAGGCCCGGTTCTGCGGCCCCACCCTGCAGGAACTCACGGCCGCCGCCAGCGGACGGCCGGTCGAATCGGTCGGACGCTTGCGCGCCCAGGCGCCGTTGCGCCCGATCCCTGTCGGCAGCGCCGACGAAGAGGCACGCGCATGACGCAGAGCTTCGACGCGGTGATCGTCGGCGGGGGCTTGTTCGGCGCGTTCACCGGCCTTTTCCTGACAAGGATGGGCAAGCGGGTCGCGTTGGTCGAACGGGGCCATGTGGGGGCGCAGTCCAGCGGCGCGAATTTCGGGAAGCTGCGGCTTCAGGGGCGGGCAATCGAACAATACCCGCTGTCACTGGCGGCGCAAAGCCATTGGGAAAACTTCGAGTCCCTGACTGGCGAAGGCTGCGAATACGACCGCACCGGCATGATCTATCTCGCAAGCAGCCCTGATGGTCGCCAGAAGCTGCTGAAATACGCGCAGAATTCGCTGGCATGCGGATTGGAGGTCGAGGTCGTGGAAGGCGAGGCGCTGCGCCGGAAGATGCCATGGCTGGCGGCGCAGGACGGCATGATTGCCTCTTGTTCGACCCGCTGCGCCGTGGCCAACCCGCGTCTTGGCACCCCTGCGGTGGTCCGGGCGATGCTGCGGGGCGGCGGGGTGCTGTTCGACAACGCGGAAGTCACCCGGATCGCGCACGGCTCCAACGGGTTCACCCTGAGCGGCCCGACTCTGGATACCGTTTCCGCTCCGGTCCTCGTCAACGCCGCAGGCGCTTGGGCGGCCGCAATTTGCGCGCAGTTCGGAGAGGAGGTTCCCCTCATCGCCGCCGGGCCGCCCCAGTTCGTGACCGAGCCCCTGCCCTACACGCTGCGTCCATCGCTCTACACGATCGAAGGCGACCTGCTGCTGCGCCAGATCCCGCGCGGCAATTTCATCTTTGCAGGCTACCCGCGAACATTGGCGAATGCGGATGGCGAGCATACTCTCGTGCCGCCGCAGAAGACTCTGGCGGGCATGCGTTCCGTCGCGCGGAAACTGCCCTTCCTGCGGCACGCCGAGGTGATCCGCGTATGGTCAGGCGTCGAGGGGTATCTGCCCGACATGCTGCCCGTTCTGGGCCCGAGCCAGACGACACCGGGACTGTTCCACGCCTTCGGCGGCAGCGGCGGCGGCTTCCAGATCGCCCCCGCCGTCGGGGAAAATCTGGCGTATCAGATCTGCGGGCGTCCCCCGCCGGTCGATCTGACCCGGTATTCCATCGGCCGCTTCAGCAGCAACCTCGTGGTCAGCGAAAAGATGACGTCCGAGTTCGACCCAAGCGGATATGATCGGCGCTGCTAGGCCCAGGACTTCGGTAACGGGGTCGTCTTGGTCAAGCAGTTTCGGTATGCGAGGCCCGCCGCTGAGCTGCGGCCGGTGTTTGCGTTATATCCCATCCTGCTGTTGCCGCGGCCTTCGAGGCGTCGCGCCCTGTGAGTGCTGGACGTAATCTCCCCCAAGATCGCTGGCGCCTCGTCGATCGTTCGGATCTGCGTCTGCCTGTCGTCATCGCAGCCTCAGCAGGATGTTGCGCTGGCCGGTTGAACCCGCGCAATTCCCGTCCTCAGCGCGCCAGGCCGAGGCGGTTCAGATAGGCCGCCGAAGGGAGAATTCCCGACTTGTCGCGCAACTCAAGGATCAGGCGCGGTTTCGAGGTGATCTCCCCCAGCGCGCGGAAGACGGCAGGCCAGCAGATCGTGCCCTCGCCGATGCTCCAGTGGCGGTCGGCATAGCCGTCGGCGTCCTGAAGGTGGACATGTTCCAGCCGGCCGCCGGCGCGGCGGACGTAATAGTCCACCGGCGGCGCGCCGGTCGAGCCGAAGGCGTAATGGGCGTGCCCCGTGTCGATGGACACCGCCATCGCGGGCGAATCGAAGCTGTCGGCGAGGATGCGGCGGATGTCGGGGTCCTTGTCCTGGATGTTCTCGATCACCATCGTGACGCCGATCTCCTCGGCCCGCTTCACGACCGCCGCCATGGTCCTGTGGCAGTTGTCCAGCACCCGGTCATAGGCCGCCCGCCCCTGGAAGTTGTCGAGATTGTTGAAGTCCCATGTCGAATAGGGCGAGTGGATGACCATCTGCGTGGCGGCCAGATATTCGCACACATCGAGACCCTGCATAAACTTGCGGGTGTTCAGCGCCCGGATGTCGGGGTCGGGGCAGGCGATATCCAGACCCCAGAAAGGGCCGTGGATGCCGAGGCGGCCGGTATGGCCTGCCAGCAGCGCCTTCGCCCGGTCGGCCACGGATTTCCAGTCGCCGTTCAGCAGATCGGCGTCGATGAAGTCCTGCAGCTCCAGATCGCGGTTTTCGGAAAGGATGAAGTCCTGCAGCGTTTCAATTCCGGCGGTCGGGATTGCGACGCCCAGAAGCGGAAGATCGGTCGTAAGCGCCACGGCGCTCTCCTCCTGCCGCTGCTGATCTGATCGGTCCATTCTCCGCGGGTGGGCATGGCGCGAAGGAGTTGGTTTTGGAGATA
>NZ_JAHQZU010000089.1 GCF_019061185.1 Paracoccus sp. Z118 | reverse complement strand
CAGCCGCGTCCTTGCCGCGCACGGTCTTCTCGACCTGATAGAGCAGCGCGATCTGGCGCAGCATCTCCTCGGCGATGGGCGAGCGGTCGCTCTCGAAGCGTTTCACGAAGCGGCGGCGGACATGGGTCCAGCAGTAGACCAGCCGCCAGGGACCATTGTCGCGCGCGATCCCGGCCATCGCGTTGTAGGCCTGGTAGGCATCGCATTGCAGGAACCGGCCCCGATACCCGGCGAGGAAGCTTAGCGGATGCTCTTTGCCCCGACCGGGGGCGTAATGAAACAGCACGATGGGCGGACCGACACCGCCATGGCCGCGATCATCGGACACCACGGCCCAGAAATAGCCGCTCTTCGTGGTTTTGCGCCCCGGATCCAGCACCGGCGCGCGGGTCTCGTCGACGAAGATGCGATCGGCCCGGCGCAGATGGGCCTGCATGTGCCGGATGATCGGCAGCAGGTGGAAGCAGGCGCGGCCGACCCAGTTGCCGAGCGTCCCGCGGTCGAGATCAATACCCTGCCGCTTGAGGATCCCGGCCTGGCGATAGAACGGCAGATGGTCGCCGAACTTCGAGACCATGATCCAGGCGATGAGCTGCTCCGTGGGCAACCCGCCGGGCACGACATGCTCGGGAGCATGGGCTTGCGCCATGCCCTGCGAGCAGCGCCGGCAGGCGTATTTCGGGCGCCGCGTCACCAGCACCCGGAACCGGGCCGGGATGACGTCCAGTCGCTCGGACACGTCCTCGCCGATCCGGGCCATCTCGCCGCAGCCGCAAGGGCACAGGATGCTGGCAGGTTCGACCACCCGCTCGACCCGCTGCAGATGCGGCGGCAGATGCCCCCGGTTGCGCCGGGGCTTGCGGGGCGCATCCGTGCCCTTGGCGGCCCTCAGGGCGGCCTCGGCCTTTTCCTGTGCTGCCTCGAGCACGCCCTGGGCCAGTTCGGCATCCTCGAGTGGCAGGTTGAACTGGTCGGGCGACAGCTTCTCGGAGCTTCTGCCGAACTTCTCGCGTTGCGCCGTGCGCACGATGTCTTCCAGTCGGCGATTGGCCTTCTGCACCTCCGCCAGCACCGCCTCGACCTCGGCAAGGCGAGCCTTCAGCAGGGCGTTTTCGCGGGCGAGAGCGGCAGCATCCATGGGGTGAAGTGAATCATGGAGCGCGGTATATGACCAGTAAAAACAGGGCTTTCCCGCACCATCACGCTCATCCCGCCACCTGCGGGCGTCGCGTCCGCTCCGGCCGGACCAGTCGCCAGTCCAGCCCCTCGAACAAGGCGGCGAG
>NZ_JAHQZU010000088.1 GCF_019061185.1 Paracoccus sp. Z118 | reverse complement strand
TCGAGCATCCGGGCTGGGAGCCGCTGGCCTGACCACCGGAAAGCACAAGGCCGGCGGAGCTCAGTCTCCGGCCGGCTGCGCCTTCTCGAAGTTGCGGGGCCGGCGAGCGCACAGCAGGTCCGCCCGCGCGTCGGGGGGTCGGTCATAACCTTCGGAAGCCGAGATAGGAAGCTCGCGCTCGGCGTCGAGGAAGCAGCGGCCCTTGGTGCCCAAGGTCGGACGCGATAAATGACGCCGGCCCCGGTTGATCCGGCTGGCCCGCTCCGCGTGACGCGAGAGGCGCTGGAGCTGGAGCTGGAGCTGTTCGCGCCGCTCGACCTGCCCGGGGTCAAGCTGCGGCCGACGCATCAGGCCCGCGGGGAGAGTGCTACCGCTGCCGGGCCTTGCGGCCGGCATAGCGGCGGTCGCGCTCGGCCTTTCGTGCAGCCTCATCCGAGATGACACGGGCGATCATGTTGTCAGCCCGCTCCCGCGCCTCGATCTCGCCTCTCGCGGCAACGTTGGCGGCGTCCTGATAGGCGGCCGCCTCGGCGTCGAGGCAAAGGCGCTTTTCGCGGGCCACGCCCCGGATCTCGGGGACGAGTTGAACACCGCGGCCTGGGATGACACCTTCGGCCGTTTCGCAACGTCCCCCGCCGCCCTCGATCACGGCCGATATGCCCGGTTCGAGGCTTTCCTGCACGAAGAGGGGCTCATTCCCGCCGTCCTGCCGGTCGAGCAGCTGGCCATGGACGTGGGTGCTGCCGAATGAGCCCCCTGTCCGCCGCCCCCGTTTACGGCCGCTGCTTCGCCGCCTGGCGCGAGGCCTGCGCCGACACATGGCACGACTACACGCACCACGCCTTCGTCGAAGGGTTGCGCGATGGAACACTGCCGCGCGCGGCCTTCCTGACCTATCTCGTGCAGGACTACCGCTTCCTCATCCACTTCAGCCGGGCCTGGGCGCTAGGTGTCGTCAAGGCGGCAACGCTGGAGGAGATGCGCGCCTGTTCGGCGACGGTCCACACGCTCGTCGATGGAGAAATGCCGCTGCATCTGCGCATCTGCGCGGCACAGGGGATCGACGCCGCCGCCCTAGAGGCCGCGGAGGAAGCGCCGGAGAATCTCGCCTACACGCGCTACGTTCTGGAAGCGGGCTATTCGGGCGATTTCCTCGACCTGCTCGCGGCGCTCGCGCCCTGCGTGCTGGGTTATGGCGAGATCGGGCTGAGGCTGGCCCGTAATGCGGTGCCGGACACGCCCTATCGGGACTGGATCGACACCTATGCCGGCGCGCCATATCAGGCCGCCTGCCGCGAGGTTGGCGCGCTGATCGAT
>NZ_JAHQZU010000087.1 GCF_019061185.1 Paracoccus sp. Z118 | reverse complement strand
AATCTGAGAAACCGGCTGCCAGCGGATCGCTTCTCGCCCGTCCGACCGATCAAGCCGCCATCTCGGCGCAGCCGAACGCCTTAATCAGACGTTCCGTAAGATGCACTCTGAAAGGATCCCGGTGTGAAACGACTCTCATCCTTCGATCTCTCATTGGCGCTGTCGCTCGCGGCGGTGCTGGGGCTGACGCTGGCGTCAGCGGGGCTCTGGCTGGGCGGCGGGCGGCTGGGCTCTCTGGTGACGCCGGGGCTGGTCCTCGTCTATCTGACCGGCGGGCTACCAGCGGCGTGGCGGGCGCTCGGGGCGCTGTGGAACGAGCGGGTGCTGGACATCGACCTGCTGATGGTCGTCGCCGCCGTCGCCGCGGCCGCGGTCGGCGCGCCCTATGAGGGCGCGGTGCTGCTGACGCTGTTCAGCGTCGCAGGCACCCTCGAATCCCGCGCGCTCGGCCGTGCCCGCCGCGCCATCGAGGCGTTGATGGCGCTGCGCCCGGAAACCGCTTTCCGCAAGGGACCGGACGGCACCGTCGCGGAAGTTGCCGCCGCCGACCTGGCGGTGGGCGACACGGTGATCCTGCGCCCCGGCGCCCGCGTCCCGGCGGATGGCAGGATCGCTGAAGGCCGCGGCGGCATCGACGAGGCCCATATAACAGGCGAATCCATGCCGGTCTCCAAGTCGCCGGGCGATCCGGTGTTCGAAGGCACCGTGAACCTCGAAGGCATCCTCGAGGTCGTCGTCAGCCGGACGATCGGCGACAGCACCATTGCCCGCATGATCCAGCTGGTGACCGAGGCGCAGGCAGCCAAGGCCCCGTCCGAGCGTTTCAGCGCCTGGTTCGGCCAGCGCTACACGATCGCGGTGCTGGTCGGCGCAGTGCTGGCCTTTGCCGCCTTCTGGTGGCTGGGGCATGGATGGGACGGCGCGCTCTACAAGGCGGCGACGCTGCTGGTCGCGGCGAGCCCCTGCGCCATCGTGATCTCAGTCCCGGCGGCGATCCTTTCGGCGCTGTCGGCGGCGGCACGCGGGGGCGTGCTGTTCAAGGGCGGCGCCGCGCTCGAGACGCTGGCCGCCGTCGAGACCTTCGCCTTCGACAAGACCGGCACCCTCACCACGGGCCACGCCACCGTCACGCAAGTCGTGGCGCTGGACGGCGACGCGGACGGGTTCCTGTCGCTGCTGGCCGGCCTCGAGGTGCAGTCCGAGCACCACATCGCCGCCGCAATCCGGCGCGCGGCCGTGGCTCGCGGCGTCGAGGGCGCGGAGATCGCGGAAGTCACCAGCCGCGCGGGCAAGGGGATCGTCGGCCGGGACGGCCACGGCACGCTCTGGGCCGGCAACGCCTATCTCGCCGCGGAGATGGGAGCGGACCTCCGCCACCCAACACTGGAGGCGCTGGATTCGGGCGCGCAGACCGTCGTCTATCTCGGCCGCGGGCGGCAGGTGCTGGGGGCGGCGACCGTGGCCGACGAGGCGCGGTCCAGCG
>NZ_JAHQZU010000086.1 GCF_019061185.1 Paracoccus sp. Z118 | reverse complement strand
ATGCCGGGTCGCAGCAGCGAGGCGCCGGACGTCGCGGCATCCTCATAGGTGCCCACGATCTGCCAGCCTTCGCGATCGGCGCGCTCGCGGCAGAGACGGATCTGGTCCTCGATCGACGAGGCACTCTGCATGTCGGTCGAATAACGGGCATAGATGGCGACACGAAGGGTCATGGGCCGTTTCCTCCTGAGGGGCGAAGGTTTGCCGCAGCTCAGTCGGCCGGGCTGCGTGCATCAGCAGCATGATCCATGCGGGCTGCGTCGCGGGCGACAGCGCGGACAAGCTGGAGCAGTTGCTCCCGATGCTGGAGCGGCAGATCGACCAACGCAAGGGAAACCGGCGACGTGGTGCCGTCGGCGTTCCTGTTGTTCCTCTTGGCGCCAGTTGCCACGTGACGTGCCTCTCCGATCCGCCCGGAAGCGTCCTCCGGCGGCTGATCTCGATGTTGCGGTGGTGGGACCTGGATCCGCTGCTCTCGGGATCAGTATAGTGCATGGGGGCCCGGACGAGCGGGCACGGCAGGTGAAAACCTGCCGCAGAAAGGGCTTTCGGGCGGTTCATTGTGGACAACTCCGTTCCGCAGCCGGTTCGTGGCAGCTTCCGAGGTAGGGAAAGGCCAAGGGCCCCGCCGGCGCAGCACGGACGCAGCAAAAGGCTGTTGTGAAAAAGAATATGTGGTTGGGGATCCGGCCGGAAAAGTGGCCGCGCAGCTTAGGCTGACCGCCTTCCTCATGGCACGGCGCTAGCTTCCGGCCGGGCTGAGGTCGCGGCGATCTTCCGCTTCGCGTTGAGCCCGCCAGCACCCCGCGATATTGCCAGATCGTCGAAGGATGGCAGTCCGATCCCGCCGCTGCGTGGGTCGAGGCGCGGCTCTGACGCTGCTCACTCCGCCATCCAGGGCTGGTCCGGCCAGAGCCGGGCGATCACCGCCCGCCGCATCATGATGGCCAAGGGATCATGGAAGATCTCCAGGGCCCGCGACTGCTCCTCCGGCGTCAGCCAACCGCCGGGCATCCGCCACCGGGTGAAGAACCGCCAGTCCAGTTCGTTCCGGCGGACGAAGGACTGCCCTTTCCGCACGGAATCCAGGGTAAGTGGCTGGCGACTGATCCGGACAGGACCGTGTCCGGCGATCGTCTCGGCCTGATAGGCGCGTCGCCGGGCCAGCGCTGTCGCAAGATCCTCTTCCGTGATCGTCACGAGGCGGAGCAGCTCGGCGCGGATGTCTGAGGGCATGGTGGTGACTGCCCGGTCGACGGCTGCGGCGAAACGCGGATCATTGGCGATCTCCATCCGCCACTCATCCGGCTGCACACGCCAGAGCACCAGTTCCGCGGCCTCGGTCCACCGGCCGGATTCGATCAATCCCAAGCCGAGGGGGACCTGACCTACAACCGCCAGGATTTCTGGGCGACGACTTCGAACAAGCAGCTGAACTTCGTTCAGCGTAAGCGCGAGGTCGTTGCCCTATGCGGCGATGCTTGACGGCTGGTTGAAGCGCCAGGGCATGAGGTCTTCGATGGCGCTTTGCGGGTGTCCGT
>NZ_JAHQZU010000085.1 GCF_019061185.1 Paracoccus sp. Z118 | reverse complement strand
AATCCCGGCATCAGGCTGCCCGCTGTAGCAATCTGATCAAGCTCGGACCTCTCCGAGGGCCGGCGCTCCTACACCACGCCAAGGGGCATGACCCATCTCGTGGGTCTGTGAACCGGATAGGCGCGGACCAGGATCATGGGGTCTAGGACGGCAAATCCAGTTCTGTCAGCGAGTTTGACATTGTCCAGAACGAGTCGCGGGCGCGGGCTATTGGGGCGGTGCCCTCTGGCTCAGTCAGGAATTGACACGCAGTAAAGTTGATTTTCTAACTGTTGAAATCGTCAGATGCAGGCAGTCTGCGGCTGCAACTCTTCCCTGCGTGCCCGGGCCGTCCGAAGCCCGGACCGGGAGCGGGACGCTCAACTCGTCGCGGAGGTGAACAAGTTCTTCGACCGGGCTGGACGGGTCCCAGACCCGACCTCCCGAGACCACGACGAGATGCGCCTTGGGGTGATCTGGAGCAGGCTGGCTGCTAAAGGTGGCGCTCCGGATCTCGCCGACATGGACACGGCCTGTTGTCGGGCAAGGGCTATGCCTTGGAGCGCGAGCCGGTCGAACCGGACTGGCGCGAAGAGCGGGTCGACGATGAGGTGCCCACCTCGCTTGACGACATCTTCGACGACGATGAGCTCGAAGTGTCGGATGCACTGACCACCCTCCGCAACGTCACTGTTGCCGAGGACCGGTTGGTCCCAGACCATCGGGCGGAGTTCTACCCGTGTCACGACTTCGACCGGTTCCGGGAGATGTTCGAGAAGACCCAGTCCGACCTGGAAGCGGGTGAACGGGAGGTGCGCCCGATCAGCCACAACGAGGAAATCCGTGTCGATGAGGGGTCTCTCTTCATCCGCAAGGGCTTGCTGACCTACGTGGCCGAGAAGGCCGAGATGACCGCGCGGGCCGGGAAGCGGGATCACCGGCTGCGGATCATTTTCTCGAACGGGACCGAAAGCGACCCACTGCTTTCCTCTTTCCGCAAGGCGCTGGCCGACGACCCGACTGCGCGCGCGATCCACCGGCATGGATTGGGTGCGATGGACCCGGAGTGGGAAGCGGACCGGATCGACCTGACCGGGACCGTCTACGTGGTGCGCAGCAAATCCAGTGAGCCTCAGATTGCCCAAGTCCGCAATATCCTGCTGAAGATCGGCTGATCCCGAGGGCCTTGGCCTGCCGGCTGACGCTCAGGCCATGGTCGCGGTCGATCATCGTCCTGCGCTCGGCAGCAGACCCGCCTTGCCGAGCGCGCCGGACAAAAAATCGTTCTCCAGCGTCAACTCGCCGATCTTCGCATGCAGCATCTTCACGTCAACTGCCGGTGCCGGATCGACCGCGGCCGCCGCCCCGAACACGCCGGAGGCGCCTTCCAGAAGCTGCGTGCGCCATTGCGTGATCTGGTTCGGGTGCACGTCGAACTGCTCGGCCAGTTCGGCCAGCGTCCTCTCGCCCCTGATGGCGGCCAGCGCCACCTTCGCCTTGAAAGCCGGGCTGTGGTTCCGGCGCGGTCGTCTGCTCATGGTCTCTCCTCGCTCCTCGGCATCATGCCGATGTCGCGC
>NZ_JAHQZU010000084.1 GCF_019061185.1 Paracoccus sp. Z118 | reverse complement strand
CAAATCCTGTCCCCGCAACCATAAATACTATACTTGCACTAACCTCCTGTTCGCAGGAGGTTTTTTTCGTTTCGGACAGCTGATCCGCATCCAGGCTCAGCCGCAGGATCGCCGCCAAGGAACCCTGCAGCTCAATCCGAGGCCGCATCCGCTTGCCGCCCGTCGGCTCGGGCGTGATGACGATCCGGTCGATCAGCCCGCGGATGGCCTCGCGGGCTTCGCTCTCTGCGTCGGGTTCAGTCAGGCCCGTGATCAGGCTGCGGATGCGCTCGTGATAGGTCTCGGCGATGCGCGGGTGCAGCCGGGTCGTGGCCGCGGGGGCAGAGGCGGCGGCCAGTTCCGCTTCCAGCTGCTTCTGCCGGGTCTCGAGCTCGGCAAGCTTGGCGTTGATCCGTGCGGGCGGTGTTCCAGAGAGAAGAGCATTCACGAGGACATCCTGATCCTTGATGACCTTCGCCAGTTCCTTCTCCTTCACCGCCCGGTGGTCGACATGGCTGGCGGCCAGGCGATTGCGCTCGGCGATGTATTCCGCAACGAACGCCTTCACCAGTTCGGGATCCATCAACCGCTCGGTGAGCAGCGTCAGGATCCGGCTCTCCAGTTCCTGCCGGCTGATGCCGGTCCGGTTGCTGCAGATCGACGTGCCCTTGTTGCGGGAATTCGAGCAGCCGAAGCGATCCTTTGCGATGGTCGAGAACCCGCCGCCGCAGCAGCCGCACTTTATCAACCCGGTCAGCAGGAACTTCGGCTTCCGCTTCTGCCAGGCTTCCGTGTCGGTGTGTTCGATCTTCCTGCCCTGCTGGCGGGTCTTTACCTGTTCCCAGAGGTCCTGGTCGATGATCCGCAGTTCCGGCACGTCGGTGATGGTCCACTCGGCTTGCGGGTTCGGACGCGCCTGCCGCTTGCCGGTCTGCGGATCCTTGATGAAGCTCTGCCGGTTCCAGACCAGCTTGCCGATATAGATCTCGTTGTTCAGGATCCCGGTGCCCCGCTTCGGGTTGCCGTGGATGGTGGACTTATCCCAAGCACGGCCGCGCGGGCCCGGAATGCCCTCGCGGTTCAGCAGATCGGCGATCCGGTTCGGCGACTGGCCTTGAGCGTAATGGCGGAAGATCCGCCGGACGATGGCCGCCTCGTCGTGATTGATCTGCCGGTCCCCACGCTTGATCTCGCCGTCTTCGGTCAGGCTGCGCAGGACGGTATAGCCGTAGGCGTTGCCGCCGCCCGACTTCCCCTGCTCGACCCGGCCCCGCAGGCCCCGCCGGGTCTTGGCGGCCAAGTCGGTCAGGAACAGCGCGTTCATCGTGCCCTTGAGCCCGATATGCATCTCGTTGACCCGGCCTTCCGAGAGCGTCTCGATCGCCACGCCAGCGAAGCTCAGGTTCTGGTAGAGTGCCGCGACATCGGCCTGGTTGCGCGACAGACGATCCAGTGCCTCGGCCATGACGATGTCGAAGCGGCGCGCGCGGCCATCCTGCTGCAGGCGCTGAATGCCGGGTCGCAGCAGCGAGGCGCCGGACGTCGCGGCATCCTCATAGGTGCCCACGATCTGCCAGCCTTCGCGATCGGCGCGCTCGCGGCAGAG
>NZ_JAHQZU010000083.1 GCF_019061185.1 Paracoccus sp. Z118 | reverse complement strand
CCGACGGGGGTCGGCCCGGCGGAGGTTTCCCCGGCAAACGCCATCTCACCGGAAGTCCCCCCGGTGCCGCCGTCCGGTGGCAGCATCAGGAAGAAGCTCGACACGATCCGCACCCCCGGCGCGCGGCCGATCGCCTGCAGGGCGGCGCGCACGGTGTCGGCGGTGGTGGCGACCGCGCCGCCGACCGTCCCGTCCGCCTGGCCCAGCCGCACCCGCATCGCCGCCTGCCGGATCGGATCGCGCATCTCGTCGAGCGCCGCCTCCGCCGTCAGCCCCTTGCCGCGGCGCAGCTCATGCCAGGCGGCGGCCAGCTCGGGCAGGTCGGGGGCGGCGGCGCTGTCGATGCTGGCCGCGCCCGGCGCTTCGCCGTCCAGCAGGGTGATCCGGGCCAGCCCCTCGGCCACGATCCGGGCGGCGGCCTCGCGCACGCGGGGATCGCGGCCCTCGGGCAGGATGATATGGGCCTGCCGCGCGCGGGCGGCCTGATAGATACGGTCGAGCGGGCTCATGTCTTACTCCAGCAGATGCAGGCCGACGAGGATCCAGGTCCCCAGGAACAGCGTCTCGATCACCAGCAGCGCGATCGCGCCGCCCCCCACTTCGAGCATCTTGCCCAGCGAGGTCTTGACCCCCACCGCGGCGATCGAGATCAGCAGGCACCAGCGCGACACCGCCCCCGCCGCCTCGGCCAGCGCCGCCGGGATCAGCCCCAGCGAGTTCGCCGCCGCCAGCAGCAGGAAGCCGACCACGAAGCTCGGCAGCAGCGGCGGGCGCTTGCCCCCCGTGGCTTCCGCCTGCCCCTGCGCGCGGATGATGACCGAGAAGACCAGCACCACCGGGGCCAGCATCGCCACCCGGATCAGCTTGACCAGCGTCGCCGTCTCGCCCGCCTCGGGGCTGATCGAGAAGCCCGCGCCGACCACCTGCGCCACGTCGTGGATGGTGCCCCCGAGGAACACCCCGGCGGTGCGGTCGTCGAAGCCGAACGGGTCCGCCAGCATCGGGTAGATGACCATCGCCACGGTGGACAGCACCGTCACCGCCAGCACGGTGAAGACCAGGTCGCGCTCGGACCGCTCGTGCCGGGGCAGCACCGCCGCGATCGCCATCGCGGCGGACGCGCCGCAGATCGCCACCGAGCCGCCGGTCAGCAGCGCGAAGCGCCAGCGCCGGCCGACCACCCGCGCCGCCAGCAGCGCGAACAGGATCGTCGCGATCACCCCGCCGATCACCAGCAGCACCAGCGGCCAGCCGAGCTGGGCCAGCATCCCCGCCGAGATCCGCGCCCCGAGCAGCGCGACCCCCAGCCGCAGCACCGTGCGCGCGGTCACGGCGATGCCGGGGGCGGTCCTGGTGCCCTCCTCGGCCAGGAAGTTCAACGCCAGCCCCAGCAGCAGCGCCAGCAGCATGGCCGGGGCGCCGTAATGCTCGGACAGGAACTGCGCCGTCGCGGCGATCAGCGCCGAGACCGCGAAGCCGGGAAAGAGATCGGCCGGCCGGCCGGGAAGCCAGGCGGACAGGCGGGCGGGCAGCGCCATCAGGGACACCTCGAGGGAGCGGGGACGGGACGGATCGCGCAGAAGCGGGCCGCCGC
>NZ_JAHQZU010000082.1 GCF_019061185.1 Paracoccus sp. Z118 | reverse complement strand
GACGCTGCATCATCTGTGCGCCCCGCCGCGATCCGAGCAGGATATAGAGCACCGGGATGGGCGTGACCTGCAACAGCTTGCGCGGATGCCGCGCAGCGCAGCCGAGCGCTGCGAGATCGGCCTGAAGTGCCGCGCAGTATTCCGTTCGCAGCGCCTCAGCCCTCAATCGCCTGGGACCGTCCGCGATCGAAAGTGAGGCGAAAGCCTGCAGATGATCCGACAGGAACAGCGACAAACCCCAGGGTGCCGCGATGTCGCAGAAGCGATAGGCGGCATCGACGCGTTCATGCGCGAGCCGCGTGTCGTCCCGCAATCTGGTTCGGAGGCTGTAGCCCAGGTTCAAGTCGGTCCTTCCGCGATATATGGCGAAATGCGTGGGGAACGGAGATCACACCCTTGCGACCGGAGTGCTGGTGTCAAGGGTGAGCCGCCGATGATCGCTCATCCCGCGCGCCAGTTCTGCGGCGCCTTCTGCAGCCGCCTGCGCATCAGTGCAGTCCGGCATAGGCAAGCGCAAGGATCAGGGCAGGACCCTCGGGTGTTTCGAGATCGGCCAATGCGGCACCCTGCCACAAGGGGGTCTTGCCGGCCAAGGCCGCGGGATCGGTGCCGGTCAACCCGTGCCAGGGCCCGAGGAACGCGACCTGCAGCATCGCGCCCTCCTGCGCCTCCAATGCGTCAACGATGGTCTTACCGGCGGGCGTATCAAGGGCTGAGACCCTGTCGGTCAGAAGCGGCTCCAGCACCGCGGCATCGCCCGCCTGCAGCAGGGTCGGGACGAAAAGTGCCACGACCGACGCCTGTCCATTGGCCCACGCCACGGGTCCGCAGGATCGCGCCCGGCGAGATTCACGACGCCCGGCTCTCCGTTGGCGATCATCCCCGATGGACGTTCTGCAAAGCCCCGCTCCGGCAGGCTGGAACGCCGTCGTGGCCGCGTTCTCGTCGGCAAACCCCCAGATCGACACCGCGCCCGGCGGCTGCCCTATTCCGGCAACGAATGCTAGTGCGGCGCCGTCGACCCCGGATTTCTCTGCAAAGGTTTCCGCGGTGCCGACCGCAAGTGCCTCGGCCGGGCAGATGCCGCCGCTTAGCAGGGCGCGGGCCAGCGCCTCGCGCCCCAGCGTCCCATCGCCAGCTTCAGCCAGCGCTGGCAAGTCGAGATACCGCGCCACGTCCGGGGAGAGGCCGGAAAACACCGTAGCGGGCAGGACCAACAGTCGTGCGCGCAGATTCGAGTCTTCGGCCAGCGCCGGGGCGCCGGCAACAAGGGCGAGCGCCAGCGCAGGGCGAATCGGGTTATCATCTTCTCCGTCATCAGGGTTGCGAGGGTGAATTGGGGCAGGTCACGACGTAATCCGCTACTCCGGGACCTGCAGGACGTTCCACATTCCCGAAAGTCAGGACCGAGGCGGTCGCGGCGCCCCGAACGAACGTCTGGCTGCAGAAACCGAATCCGGTGCCGGAACAATGTTCGGTCCCCGTGAAGCCCCTTGCAGCAGCGCTGGATGCCGACGGGCGCGGCGAGCGGGTCACGTTGGAAGGCCCGCGCGGCGTTCGCCTGCAATCCAGCGCGGTGCAGACCTTCGCGCTGGC
>NZ_JAHQZU010000081.1 GCF_019061185.1 Paracoccus sp. Z118 | reverse complement strand
TCCGGCCGCGCGGTCGGAAAGTAGTAGCCCGAGGCCAGAACGAGACCGCCGACCAGATCGGGGTATTTGCGGGCCAGCGCCACGGCGACCAGGCAACCCCAGGAATGGCCGAGGACCGTGGCACGGGCAATGCCGAGCTGTGCAAGCGCGTCGTGGATCAGGTCGGCTTGCGCTTCGGCCGTCCAGATTCGGTCTCGCGGGCGCTCGCTGTGCCCGTAGCCGGGCCGGTCAAGGACGATCACGCGATACTTCCGGGCCGCAAGCTCGATCAGGCCGCTCGTCTCGAAGTCCTGGATCATGCTGCCGTTGCCATGCAGCAGGACCAGGGGCGCGCCGTTGCCGCGCTCCAGATAGTGAAGACGGACGCCGTTGACGTTCAGGAAGCTTCCAGCCGGGGGATTGTCGCGCTCCGCCTTTCGGGCCAGGAGATGATTGACGGCGGCCAAGGTGATCAGACCCACGGCGGCGAGGCCGAGCACAGCGGTCCGGCTGGGCGGGACCGCGGAGGATGACCGCTTGCGCACCCTGCTGTGCGGTTTCGCATGCACTTGCCTGCCAGGTTCAAAGCTCATGGGACATCCGATCTGGAAAAGCTGCATTGGGCGCCGAAGCGCGAACTCGCGCTGCAGTGCAGCATGCACTACGCGCGAACCCGGTTACTGGTTCCTTGCCTGGACGCTGGTGGGGCAACACCACTGTCGTAGAATGCCCGCGCGGAGGTAACGAAGGCTCCGGTCCAGCCAACCGCACCCTCGTTCCGCCCTTCTGAAATGTGGTGCTTCGCCTGCAGGGTCGGTCTTGCATCATCAGGCGGCGGGGCTCACTGCAACGGCCATGACCCATTCATCAGATCAGGCATCCAGATCGCTGGCCGCGCTCGGATGGTCGGCCTTCTTCGGCGACCAGTTGGAGCCGGCGGAAACTGCTCTCGCCAAGATGCGCATCGCGACCGTTCATCGGGCCAGAATGACGGCAGAGTCCGTCTCCGGGCCGCTGAGGCTGAAGCTTCCCGTTCATGCCAACACAGCGGATCATGCGGTCGGAGACTGGGTTCTCGTCGAGCCCGACACCCAGCTGCTCGTCCGCCGGCTGGAGCGGAAGACCCTGTTGCAGCGGCGCACCGAGGGTGGTCGAGTCCCGCAGCTGATCGCGGCGAACGTCGACACGCTCTTCATTGTCACCTCGTGCAACGACGACCTGAATCCCGCCCGGCTCGAGCGATACCTGGCGCTCGCGAATGAGGCCGGCACGACGCCGGTGATCGTTCTGACGAAAGCGGATCAGGTAATCGATGCCAAACCCTACCGGGACCAGGTGGCAGGCCTGCAGCGCGGGCTCGAGGTCGTGACGCTGAATGCCAGGTCGCCGGGGGCGGCGCGGGCGCTTGCGCCATGGTGCGGCACCGGTCAGACGGTCGCCCTGGTCGGCTCGTCGGGGGTGGGAAAATCCTCGCTGCTGAACACGCTTGCGGCGAAGACGCCCGAAGAGGCGCAGCTGACCGGCAGCGTCCGCGAGGCGGACGCAAAGGGTCGACACACGACCACATCGCGCTCGCTCCATGCGATTGTCGGCGGCGGCTGGGTAATCGACACGCCCGGCATT
>NZ_JAHQZU010000080.1 GCF_019061185.1 Paracoccus sp. Z118 | reverse complement strand
GCTTCGGCATCTGCCTTGTTCTCCTGGGCGAAGATCGTCTTCAGCATCGCGGCCACTGCCGTCCGCTGCTTGGCCGGGGCATGGGCGAGCGCATTTCTCATCCAGTGAACGCGGGAGCTGTTGAAGAACTCCTGTTGGCGCTGTCGACGCCCTCAGGTCAGGGTCGGGAGGCGCCGGCTGAACGGCAGATACTGCGGCGCGCGGGAGCTTGCGCAGTCAGCCGACCGGTTGTCGCCGACCCGACACCAGCAAGAACTGGAGAAAACGCATGAGGGCTGCGGCCGCCAGCCGCTTGAGGTTGACGGCCGCAGCCGTCAGGTAGGCCTGGATGCGCATGTTCTGCAGGCCGCACCGCACTGCCCGGGCAAGGCCGTGCCAGGTCTTGGCCTCGCCATGGTAGCCTTCGGAGCGCCAGCGGTGGCGCTGATAGAGCCGGTTATCTTCCTCGCTCCATCTCTCGCGTCGGCGGCGGGCGCGCAGGAGGGCGGGATGATCGGCACCGATCACCACCAACTTCACCTTCCGCCCCTTCGAGATGCAGAGCGCGGCGAGATCACAGCGGACGCAATCCCGCTGGCGCGCGTGGAAGAACCGCCCGTGCTTCACAGGCGCTCCCGGGCGCAGGATCCTGCCCCGCGGGCACTTGACGATGTCGTTGCGAGGGTCGAATCGGAACCGGCGCAGCGGCACGGGACTGCGGATCGGCTCGGCCTTGGTGGGGGATGACGGCGGCAATGTTCCGGCGCTCCAGCCCGCCGAAGATCTTGCCGTAGGCGTAGCCGGCGTCGGCGGTCACGGTGGCGATGGGCGCGCCGGTCGCCGCGGCCGCGGCATCCAGACGTTCAAGCATCTGCTCGCCCTCGTTCACCTCGCCGGTCGTCACCTCGAGGTCGAGCACCACGCCCCTCTCGTCGTCGACGACGCTGTGCTGCTTGTAGCTCGGCTCCAATCGCCGGTTCCGGCCTGAGGTCGCCATGGAAGCATCGGGATCCGTCAGGGAGACCTTCTTGAACTTCCCCGTCTTCTTCGAGTCGCGATGCTGGCGTTCCGTTTCGGGATCGGGCCGGTCATCGCCGTTGGCCGTCACGACCGCCCCGACATGGCGGACCGCGAGGCTCTCCCAGGAGACGTCCGCCCGGATCAGTGACGCATCGACGTGGACGACCTCGCCCCTGGCGATGCCGGTGGCGACGCAGGCCTGCACCGTCCGTTCGAAAATGCGGCGGAACCGTGCAGCGCCCCACCGCTGCCGGATGCGCGTCAGCGAGGAATGATCCGGCAGCCGGTCGTTCATGCCGAAACCGGCGAACCACCGGATGGCCAGATTCACCTGCGCCTCGCGCATCAACCGGCGGTCGTGGACAATCCCTAGCAGGAAGCCGGCCAGCATCAGCCGCACGGCGGCTTCGGGCTCGACGGCGGGACGGCCAACGCCCGCCGCATAGACCTCTGCAACCTCGTCATGCAGCCAGCCGAGATCGAGAACATGGTCCACGCGCGCCAGCACGTGATCGTCCGGGATCAGGTCGCGCAGCGAGCCGCAGACGAAGAACTCCAGCTGCACCCGCGCCCGTCGTTCCAGCATCCGCCGATCCTCCACCGACCGCCAATGAACGTATGGAATCAGCCGTTGCGACCTTTTTCAACAGCCCCACGCGGCAGCGCTGGTGCGTGGCGTTGAACACCCGCCGCGCAGCGGCCCGCAGGCCCTTGTGGTCGTCTGCGACAACCAGCTTCACGCCGCGCAGGCCGCG
>NZ_JAHQZU010000007.1 GCF_019061185.1 Paracoccus sp. Z118 | reverse complement strand
GACCGCGCATGTCGAGGTGGTCCGGCTGATGGGGACGAACAACGTCAACGCCGCCGGCAACGAACTGGCGAACCAGCTGATCGGCAATGCCGGGAGCAACCAGATGTGGGGCGGCGCGGGTAACAACACGCTGCTGGGCAATGGCGGCGACGATTTCCTGGTGGGCAACGAGGGCGACGACTGGCTGGATGGCGGCCCCGGCTACGACCGGCTGCAGGGCGGGGCCGGGGCCGATACCTTCGTCTTCGCCACCAACCAGGGCGGGCACGCGCAGGATTTCCAGGACGATGTGGATACGGTCGTGCTGCGCCGCGGGCCGGGATACGAGACCGCGACCCTGCCGCAGCTGCTGAGCCACGCCGACGATGTGGCGGGAGGGGTGCAGTTCACCTTCGGCGGCACGGTGATCCTGATCTCCGGCGCGACCATCGCCACGTTGCAGGACGATCTGGTGCTGGGCTGACCCGCTCCCCCGCGCGGGCCGGAAAGCGAAGGCCGGCAGATCGCTCTGCCGGCCCTCGTCGTTGCGGTCAGGGGCGGATCACACCGACAGGCAGACGTATTTCATCTCCAGGTAATCCTCGATCCCGTGGCGCGAGCCCTCGCGGCCGAGGCCCGACTGCTTGACCCCGCCGAAAGGCGCGACCTCGGTCGAGATGATGCCGGTGTTGACCCCGACGATTCCGTATTCCAGCCCCTCCTGCACGCGGGTGATGCGTCCGACGTCGCGGGCGTAGAAATAGGCGGCGAGGCCGAAGATCGTGGCGTTCGCCTTTTCCACCACCTCGTCCTCGGTCTCGAACCGGAACAGCGGCGCGAGCGGGCCGAAGGTTTCCTCGGTCGAGACCTTCGCATCGGCGGGCACGTTCGTGACCACCGTCGGCTGGAAGAACGAGCCGCCGAGATCGTGGCGCTTGCCGCCGGTCACGACCTTCGCGCCGCGCTCCAGCGCGTCGGCGATATGCTCCTCGACCTTGTCCACCGCGTCTGCGTTGATCAGCGGGCCGGTCGTCACGCCGTCCTTCAGCCCGTCGCCGACGTTCAGCTGATCCACCGCCTTGGCGAGCCGCTTGGCGAATTCGTCATAGACGCCGGCCTGCACATAGATGCGGTTGGCGCAGACGCAGGTCTGGCCGTTATTGCGGAACTTCGATGCCATCGCGCCCTGCACGGCGGCATCCAGATCGGCATCGTCGAAGACGATGAACGGCGCGTTGCCGCCCAGCTCCATCGAGCATTTCAGCACCTGGTCCGCTGCCTGACGCAGCAGGATGCGACCGACCTCGGTCGAGCCGGTGAAGGTCAGCTTGCGGATCAACGGGTTCTCGCAGAACTCCCTGCCGATGTCGGACGAGCGCGAGGACGTGACCACCGACAGGATGCCTTTCGGCAGCCCCGCGCGTTCGCCCAGCACCGCCAGCGCCAGCGCGGACAGCGGGGTTTCCGCGGCGGGACGGGCGACGAAGCCGCAGCCCACCGCCAGCGCCGGGCCGCATTTGCGGGTGATCATCGCGTTGGGGAAGTTCCACGGCGTGATCGAGCCGACCACCCCGATCGGCTGGCGCAGCACGGTCAGGCGCTTGTCGGGCATGTGGCCGGGGATCGTCTCGCCATAGACGCGCTTGGCCTCTTCGCCGAACCATTCGATGAAGGATGCGCCATAGGCGATCTCGCCCTTCGCTTCGGGCAGGGGTTTGCCCATCTCGGCGGTGAGGATTCGGGCGAGGTCGTCCTGGTTCTCCATCATCAGGTCGAACCACTTGCGCATGATCTGCGCGCGCTCCTTGGCGGTGCGGGCGGCCCAGTCCTTCATGGCGGCCGCCGCTGCGTCGATGGCGCGCTTGACCTCGGCGCGCGAGAGGTCCGCGACCTCGGCGATGACGTCGCCGCGGGCGGGGTTCCTGACCTCGAAGGTCTTGCCGTCGTCCGCGTCCACCCACTCGCCCGCCACGAAGGCGCGGGTTTCAAGCAGCGAGGGGTCGCGCAGCAGGGTCTTGAGGTCGGTCGAATGGGCGTTCATCGGGGCTCCTCCGCTGATGGGTCGGCGCAGACCACAACACCGCGCGGCGGGCTTGTCCAGCCTTCGCCGCAGGCCGCGAGCGTTCTACGCAACCGTGATCGAACCGTGTCACCGGCGGCGGGTTGTCACACCATCGCCGCACAGCGGCACAAAGACAAAGGAAAGTCAGATGCGTAAGCTGTTCGCCACCACCGCCCTTGCCGCGACCATCGTCGCTGGCGCGGCGTCCGCGCAGACGATGGCCACCGCCGGCACCGACCTGAACATGCGTTCCGGCCCCGGCAACTGGCACGAGGTCATCGGCGTGATCGCGAGCGGGGCCGAGGTGCCGGTCGCGGGCTGCCTCGAGGCGTCGAACTGGTGCCAGGTGACGTATGACGGCCAGGAAGGCTGGGCATATGGCGATTACCTGACAACCACCGTGGGGCAGGAGGTGCAGCCGCTCTATCCCAACCGCGAGGCGGTCGGCGTCACCGTGATCGAGGCGCCCGCCACGTCGGGCAACCCCGGCACCGATGCGGCGGTCGGCGCTTCGGCAGGTGCTGCCGTCGGCGCGCTGGTGGGCGGCCCGGTGGGTGCCGTCGCCGGCGCGGCCATCGGCGGCACGGCGGGCGCGGCGGCCGATCCCGAACCCGAGATCCGCACCTACATCGCCGAGAACCCGCAGGAGCCGGTGTTCCTTGAAGGCGAGGTCGTGATCGGCGCGGGCGTCCCCGATACCGTCACGCTGTATGAGATCCCCGAGCAGCCGGGCTACCGCTACGTGACGATCAACGGCCAGCCGGTCCTCGTGAACCCGGAAAACCGCCAGATCGTCCATATCTATCGCTGAGCGGGCCTCCCTCCCTCTCTCTCTCGGCGACGGGGCAGGGCCGCAAGGCTCTGCCCCTATTTCGTCCGACGGCAGGGCTGAAGATCGCCCGGCGCGGGGCTGGCCGACCAGACCGCCCGCGCAATGGCCCGCGCCAGCACACAGGCGGCGGCGTGGCCGAGCGCGAAATGATCCGCCTCGCCCCGCAGCCCGGTCGAGGCGGCGAACACCAGATCCCCGTCGAAGGGCGTGTGCGACGGCACGATGGCGCGGGCCAGCCCCGCATGGGCCGCCGTCGCCATCCGCGTCAGTCCCGCCTTGTCCAGCGCCGCGTCGGTGGCGACGATGGCGATGGTCGTCGCTTCGCCCGCCCGTTTTTCCGGGCGCGGCTGATCCTCGGGCGCGAAGGGTCCGGACAGGCCGAGTCCGCCGAATTCGTCCCCCATCTCCCACGGCGCGGCCCAGAACTGGCCCGAGGGCGCCGTCACCGACCCAAGCGCGTTGACGACGACCAGCGCCCCGACCGTGCAGCCATCCGCCAGCACCGCTGATGCCGAGCCGAGGCCGCCCTTCCACTGCGCCGTCATCGCGCCGGTGCCCGCGCCGGCGCTGCCCAGCGGAAACCGCGTCGCCGCCGTGGCCAGCGCTTCGCGCCCCAGTGCCGGATAGGGGTTCTGCTCCCACGCCTTGTCGCCGCCGTTCAGCAGGTCGAAGACGATCGCCCCTGGCACGATCGGCACGAGCGCCTCGCCCACCGCAAAGCCCCGGCCCGCCGCCCGCAACCCGCCCATCACCCCGTCGCAGGCGGCAAGGCCGAAGGCCGACCCGCCCGACAACACCAGCGCATCGACCGCCTGCACCATCCGGTCGGGGGCGAGCAGGTCGGTTTCCCGCGTGCCCGGCGCGCCGCCCATCACATGCACGGCGGCGGCGAAGGGCGCATCCGCCGTCAGCACGGTGACGCCCGACTTCAGCGCCTCGTCCTGCGCATTCCCCACCAACAGTCCGGCGACATCGGTTATAAGGTTCAGCGGTCCCGGCTTCATGCACCCTCCGTTCGTTTCCGGGCGCCAGCCTGCGCCATGCGAAACCGCGGCGCCAGCGCGGCGTTGTAGAATGGCCATCCGCAGCTTAAATCGACTCTGACGACCTATCGAAGGAAACCGTTCCATGACCCAATCACTGCACGCGATCTTCGGCCGCCCGATGGGCGCGCCCGTGCCGCAGGGCTACGAAGAGGTGGTCCTGGGCATGGGCTGCTACTGGGGGGTCGAACGGCTGTTCTGGGAACTCGACGGCGTCTGGCTGACCGAGGTCGGATTTGCCGGCGGCAGCACGCCGAACCCCACCTACCGCCAGGTCTGCGCCGGCGGCACCGGCCATGCCGAGGTCGTGCGCGTGGTCTATGACCCTTCGCGCATCAGCTTCGAGCATATCCTCAAGATCTTCTGGGAAAACCACAACCCGACGCAGGGCAACCGGCAGGGGAACGACGTGGGTGACCAGTATCGCTCGGTCATCTTCACAACCACCGCGACCCAGCAGAACGACGCCGAGCTGAGCCGGGTGGACTACGACAATCGTCTTGCGGTGGCGGGCCACGGGGGCATCACGACGCAGATCGCGCCGCTGGACCGCTTCTGGATCGCGCCCGAGATCGAGCATCAGCAGTATCTGCACAAGGTGCCGAACGGCTATTGCGGGCTGCGCGGCACCGGGGTCGAGGCGTCGATGCCCTCGGCCGCGCTTGAAGCGGCGATCGATCCCGACGGCGACGGCTCGGCCGATCCGCGCCCGGCCGAAACCGGCCGCCCGTCCGGCGGGGCGACCGCCGCCGTGCTGCAACTGCCGTTCCGGCTGTTCTGATGCCGACCTGGACCGCGCTGACCCAGAGCCGGGGCCGGGACGCCGCCGAGGCGCTGGCCGAGGCCTGCGAGGATCTGACGCCGGAGCCGGTCGGCACCGGCGTCTTCGAGATCGAGGACGGCTCGGACCGCTGGGAAGTCGGGGTCTATTTCACCGAGGTGCCCGACGATATCGCGCTGGCCCTGCTGGCCGCCGCCCACGGCGCGCAGCCCTTCGCCGTGTCGGAGCTGCCCGAGGTGGACTGGGTCGCCCATGTCCGGCGCGAGCTTTCCCCGGTCGAGGCCGGGCGCTTCTTCGTCCATGGCAGCCACGATGCCGACAAGGTGCCGCCCGATGCCGAGGGGCTGTGCATCGAGGCCGCGATGGCCTTCGGCACCGGCCACCACGCGACCACCAAGGGCTGCCTTCTGGCCTTCGACCGGCTGCTGGAAGCGGGCGAGACGCCCCGGCGGGTGGCCGATATCGGGGCCGGCACCGCCGTCCTGGCGATGGCCGCCGCCCGCGTGCTGCCCGGCATCGTGATTGCCAGCGACATCGACCCCATCGCGGTGGAAACGGCGCAGGCCAACGTCATCGCCAACGGGCTGGACGGGCGGGTGGAGTGCGTGCTGGCCGAGGGCTTCCACCATCCGCTGCTGGACAACGCCGCGCCCTATGATCTCGTCTTCGCCAATATCCTGAAGCAGCCGCTGATCGATCTCGCCCCCGACATGGCGCGGCATCTGGCGCATGGCGGGCGGGCGATCCTGTCGGGCATCCTGACCGGACAGGCGGATGAGGTCGTGACGGCCTATGCCGATTGCGGCATGACGCTGGAGCGGCGTGACGACACGGCGGAATGGGCCACGCTGGTGGTGCAGCGGGACTGAACGCGTCTTTGCTCGCGTCGGAGGGTGCTTCGCCGTCCCTGAAGTGAGGGCGAGCCGGACGGCCTTCATCCGGCTTCTGAGCGGCATGATACCCTGACGATCAGGCGGGCTGCGCCGCCACCCGCGCTTATCCCTCTTCGGGCGGAGGGCCGAACTTCTGCTCGATGTAGTCGCGCAGTTCCTCGACCTCGATCCGCGTTTCCCGCAACTCCGCCTGCGCCGCGTCCCGCGCCGCCTCGGCTGCGCTCAGCAGCGCGAGCGCTTCGCCCTTCGCCTGCTCGGCCGCGTGAAGCTGCCGCGTGAGCCGCTCCATCCCGCTCAGATCCGAGCGGGTGGGGCGCGTCAGCCGGTGGATCAGCCAGCTTGCGAACCAGCCCAGCACGAAGGCGGCGAACAGCACCACGGCTGTGGCGATGATGAACTGGTTGCGGTCCATGTCGATCCGTCCTCGGTGCTGGGTGATGGTCAGTCGGTCGGCGGCGGGGCGTCGGTCGGTTCGGCGCCAGAGGCGCCGCCGCCGTCCGCCGCACCGGCATCAGGCGCGCCGGCATCGGCTGCATCCCCGTCCGCGGGTTCGCCGTCAACCTGCTCCGGGCCTGCCGCGCCCGCCTCGGTCGGCTCCGGCTCGGCTTGCGTCTGCTCCGGCCCCGTCTGCTCCGCGCCCGCGGGTGCGGCATCCGCGTCTGGCCGCTCGCCATCTGCCTGCTCCGCTCCACCTTCGTCGGGCTCCGTGCCAGTGTCGGCTGCCCCGAAATCCTCCGGCAGGTTCGGTCCCTGCACCTCCGCAGGCACCACGGCGACGTCCTCGGTGACGCCGGAGACGACCTGCGCCGGTTCCGGCGCCTCCTCGACCACCGGCGCGTCGGAGAGCAGCTTGAACTCGATCCGCCGGTTCGCCTCGCGGCCCGCATCGGTTTCGTTGCTGTCCACCGGCTGGCTTTCGCCGTAACCCCGCGCTGTCATGGCGGCGGTCTCGATCCCGGCCTCGCGCATCGCCGTCAGCACAGCCTGCGCGCGCGAGCGGGACAGCTCGGCGTTGAAGTTCTCGGACCCCTGCGAGTCGGTATGGCCGCCGACCTCGATGCGGAATTCCTCACAATCGGTCGCGGCGGCCGCCAGCAGGTCCATCGTGGGCGCAACGTCGCCGGCGATGTCGGCGCTGCTCGGCTCGAAGCCGATCTCGGACTGCGCCATGACGGTGTTCATCTGGTCCACGCATTCCTGCCCCGTCGGCAGGCCAAGCTCCACGTCGCGGCGGCGGTCGTAGCTGATCGTGAACTCGTAAGGCACCCCCGCCCCGAGCCGTTGCGAAAGCTGCGCGGCGGCGTCCTCGGCGGCGGTCTGGCTGCCCGAGATGCCGGCCAGCGCGACCCGCTCGGGCGTCACCTCGACAGTGCCGTCCTCCAGCGCCGCAAGCGTCTCGATCCCCGCGATCACCCGCACGGTCCAGCCGGACGGCGTGGCGGGATCGATCCGTAGCGAGCTTTCCACATTGCCGAAGCGGGCGCGGGCGAAGCTTTCGACGGCCTCGCGCATCCGCTCGTCGGTGATGACGCCGCGCAGGGCGACGCCGTCCGGCGTCCGCGTGGCGGTGAACTCCGCCGGCTCGGCGTCGGCTTCGGGCGTCTCATGCGTGGCGGTCAGGGTGAAGACGTCGGGCAGGGCGGCCTCCAGCGTTCCCACCGCCGCGTCGAACCGGTCCGCCGCGACGTCCGCCGGGGCGGTCAGGGTCACGTCGGCATTCGAGAAGGCGAGCGTTCCCCGCTCCAGCCCCGCCAGCGCCGTGATTGCCGGGATCACCGCGTCGGCCCAGGTCGGCGTCGGCACACCGAGCGCGAGGGTGCAGCCCGCCTCGACGCTGACCCCTGCCTGCCGGGCCGCCGCGAGGATGCGGCCCTGCGCGACCTCGGTATCGGCCGCGCATTCTTCCAGCGCGACGCCGGTCTCGTCCTTCACCATCCGCAGCGCGAAGGGCGCGATGACCGGGCGCGGGGCGGAGATTTCGGTCAACAGTCCGATCTCGGCGGGCTTGTCGCGGCGCAGCGCATCCTCCAGCCGGGTCTTTTCGGCGGGGCCGTCCGCGATGGCGGTGACGACGACCTGCCCCGGCGCGACGGACACCTTGGAGCGGGCTGCCGCCTCGATCGCCTCCAGCCCGAAGCGCAGGGCGGCGTCCCAGCCGGCGGGGGCGGGGTGGTCCGCGCTTTCCAGCAGGTCCGTCACCGGCTGGCCGCCGATGGCGGTCTGCAATCCGGCGACCAGTGCGGCGCGGTCGGTGCTGGCGGGGACCAGCCCGATCAGCGACACGCCCGCGTCGTTGCGCAGCAGCTCGACCTTGAAGTCGGGGGCGGCGGCGGGTTCCGGCGAGGCGACCTCGATGGCGTCCACCAGACGGCGGGAATCGACTGCCGCGCCCGCCTGGTCGATGGCGCGGAAGCGCTGCACCTCGTCCGGCGCGGTGCCGGACAGGGCGACGCGCAGCCCGTCCGGCTCGACCGTGACCCAGTCGAACCCGCCTTCCGCCAGAACGGCGGCGATCTGACCCTGCGAAAGCTCCTCGATCACATCGGCGGCCTTCACCGCGCCGAACCACGCCCCCGCGCCTGCGAGCCCCAGCACCGTCAGCCGCAGAAGCGCGCCGCGAACCGGGCTGCGGCGGGGCGGGGTGGGGGGCAGCGGATCGGCCATCAGCGGCAGACTTTCGGCAATTCAGCGATCCGGCTTTCTACCGGCCGCACCGCCGCGCCGCAATCAGGCAAGCCCGGCGATGCCAAGAAACAACGCAACGATCAGCCCCGCGTCGCGGTTGCTGCGGAACAGCCGCAGCAGCACCGCATCGTCGTGCATGTCGAACAGGCGCAGCTGCCACGCCAGATGCGCGGCGAAGCCGACGGCGGCCGCCGTGACCGCCAGCCGCGCCAGGACGCCATCCGGCCCCGCCACAGCGGCGGCGGCGGCCAGCAGCACCACCGAGCCCGCGGCGAAGCCCGCCAGCCAGCGCGGCGTGTCCGCGCCGAACAGCCGGGCGGTGGATTTCACGCCGATCAGCACGTCATCCTCGACATCCTGATGGGCGTAGACCGTGTCGTAGAACAGCGTCCACAGGATGCCCGCGACATACATCAGGATCGCCGCCGGGTGCAGCCCGCCGGTATGCGCGGCAAAGGCCAGCAGCGCGCCCCAGTTGAAGGCGAGGCCCAGGAACACCTGCGGCCACCAGGTGAAGCGCTTGGCAAAGGGGTAGATCGCCACCAGCGCCAGCGAGGCGACGCCCAGCCAGATCGCCGCCGCATTCAGCGTCAGCAGCACCGCAAGGCCGACGAGGCACTGCACCACCAGCCAGATCACCGCTCCGGTCAGCGTGACCTGCCCCGAGGGCAGCGGGCGCGAGCGGGTCCGCGCGACCGAGCCGTCGAACTCGCGGTCTGTGATGTCGTTCCAGGTGCAGCCCGCCCCGCGCATCACGACCGCGCCGATGGCGCAGGCGACGACGATCCACAGGTCCACCCAACGCGGCTGGTCCACGATCATCGCCAGCCCGACCGCCCACCAGCAGGGCAGCAGCAGCAGCCAGGTCCCGATTGGCCGGTCGGCGCGGCTGAGGCGCAGATAGGGCCTCCACGCGGGCGGGGCGTAGCGATCGACCCAGTTGCCTGCCGCGTCAGCGACCGGCTCATGCGAAAGATGTGGCGTCTGGACGGGCACGTGAATAACCTGCGGCGACATGGGAAAAATCAGGCTGTTCTTAGATCATCCGCTGGCCAAGGGGCAACCCGCGCCCCTGTCGGGCGGGCAGGCGCATTATCTTTCTGGCGTCATGCGGCAGGTGCCGGGCGATGAAATCGCCGTGTTCAACGGCCGCGACGGCGAATGGCGGGCGCGGATCGACGCCGCCGGAAAGCGCGGCGGGCAGGTCACGGCGCTGGAAAGAACCGCGCCGCAGATGGACCCGCCGGACCTTTGGTTGATCTTCGCGCCGATCAAGAAGGCGCGCACCGATTTCATCGTGGAGAAGGCCGCCGAGCTTGGCGCCGCCCGCATCCTGCCGGTCCAGACCGATCACACTAATGCCGAGCGCATCCGCCAGGACCGGCTTCAGGCTCATGCCGTCGAGGCGGCTGAGCAGTGCGGCGGCACTTTCGTGCCCCCCGTGGATGATCTGACGCCGCTGGCCCGCCTGCTGGACGGCTGGGACGCCGCGCGCCGCATCCTGTGGGCCGACGAGGCGCTGGCGGGCCCGGCGCAGACCTTGGCGGCGCTGCCGCGCGGGCCGTGGGCGATCCTGATCGGGCCGGAAGGCGGCTGGTCCGAGGGTGAGCGGGCGCGGCTTTCGGCGCTGCCCTTCGTCACCCGCATCAGCCTCGGGCCGCGGATCCTTCGTGCGGATACGGCGGCGGTGGCGGCGCTCGCCCTGTGGCAATCTGTCCTGGGCGACTGGTCCGGTGCAAAAGGGCAACAGGACATCTGACGTCCGAGGCGGCCAAGTATTCGAAGATTTCGCGGGCAACGCCGAATTAACGCGTAGGATCGTCTTTTGACTTGACGTAATTCCGGCAGCCGCAGCAAGAACGTTGCTGATCTGCCGGATCTGGAAAAATTCAGTTAAAACCAGCACTTATGCAGCCCGCGCATGACTGGCTTGCCCAGCCGGGGCTGGCTTAATGTTCTCCCTTTGTCTATATAATAAGCATCGAACAACCCGGACCGGGCAGTTCCGGTCCCCTTGAAAAAGCAGGAAAATATATGTCGGCGATCGATTTCGCCCGCGCCGAGGGGCGCGGCTCCTCCATTGGTTTCGGCACGAAGCTGAAATCCGCCATCACCGCCTGGTATGACATGCGCACCACGCGCAACGCGCTGAACCGTCTGACCGACCGCGAGCTGGACGATATCGGTCTGAGCCGCAGCGACATCGACGCTGTTGCGCGCCGGGGCCGCTGAGCCTTACCAGCCGCGCCAAACGCAGAAGGCCGGGCATCGCGCCCGGCCTTTGCTATTTCAGGGGCAGAGGGCGCCGCACGCGCCCCGCTCAGACCCCGGCATCCACGATCGCGCGGGCCAGCACCGGCACCGTCTGGTCGTTCAGCCCGGCGATGTTCAGCCGCGAATCCCCCACCATGTAGATCGCCGCCTCGTCCTTCATCCGCGCCACCTGCTCGGGCGTCGCGCCGAGGCGCGAGAACATGCCGCGATGACGGGCGATAAAGTCGAAGCGGTCGGTGCCGGTCAAGTCGCGCAGTTCGCTCGCCAACTGCTCGCGCAACGCCAGCATCCCCTGCCGCACGGCCTCCAGCTCGGCCATCCAGTCGGCCTTCAGCTCGGCATCGTCCAGGATCGTCTGCACGATCCGCGCGCCGTGATCGGGCGGGAAGCTGTAGGTCTGCCGGTTCAGGAACGCCATCGTCCCCTGCGTCACGTCCCGCGCGGCGGGGTTTTCCACCTGCGTCAGCAGGACGCCGGTCCGCTCGCGGTAGATGCCGAAGTTCTTGGAACAGGACGCCGCCACCATCGCCTCGGGCGCGCGGGAGACGATCAGGCGGGTGCCGGCGGCGTCTTCCTCCAGCCCGTCGCCGAAGCCCTGATAGGCGAGGTCGATCAGCGGCACCGCCCCGGTGCGCTCCAGCAGGTCCGCGACCGCGCCCCACTGGTCCAGCGTCAGGTTGGCGCCGGTCGGGTTGTGGCAGCAGCCATGCAGCAGGATCAGGTCGCCCTTCTTGGCGCGGCCCAGATCCTCGATCATGCCGTCGAAATCGACGCCGCGGGTGGCGTTGTCGAAATAACGGTATTCGACGAAGGGCACCCCCATGAACTTCATGATCGACAGGTGGTTCGGCCAGGTCGGGTCCGAGATGTGGATGGTCACATCCGGGTTGCCCATCCGCGCCAGTTCCAGCGCCTGCCGGATCGCGCCGGTTCCGCCGACAGTGGACAGCATCGCCGTGCGGTCGGCCGCGATGCCGTCCGCCAGCACCATGCCCGACATCGCGTTCAGGAAGGCGGGCTCGCCGGCCAGCGCGGTGTAGGCCTTGGTCGTCTCCGCCTCCCAGATGCGCTGCTCGGCTTTCTTGACGGCGCGCATGACGGGGGTGAGCCCGGTCGGGTCCTTGTAGACGCCCACGCCCAGGTCGATCTTGCCCTGCCGCGTGTCGGCCTTGAACTCGCCCATCAGGGCCAGGATCTTGTCGGGGGCTTGGGCTTTGAGGGCGGCGAACATTCAGGCGTCTCCGGTTGCGATCTTGAGGTCGGGGAAGCTGCCCCATTCGGTCCAGCTTCCGTCGTAAAGGGACCAGTTGCGGTGCCCGGTCCGCTCCAGCGCCAGCGCCAGCACGGCGGCGGTGATGCCCGATCCGCAGGTGGTGATGGCGGGGCGCGACAGGTCCACGCCGGCGGCCTCGAAAATGGCGCGAAGTTCGGCCGGAGGCTTCATCGTGCCGTCGTCGTTGTAGAGTGTGCCGAACGGCACGTTGCGCGCGCCGGGGATGTGGCCGCTGCGCAGGCCGGGGCGCGGCTCGGGCGCGTCGCCCCGGAACCGCTCGGGCGAGCGGGCGTCGATGATCTCGTGATCCCCGAGCTTCGAGGCCGAGGCGACCTGCGTCACGTCGCGCACCAGCCGGGCCTGCCGCTGGGTGGTCATGTGGCGGTCGCGGGTGATCGGGCGCATGTCCTCGACCGGGCGCCCTTCGGCCTGCCACTTGGCGAGGCCGCCATCCAGCACCGCCACATCGGTCTTTCCCATCAGCCGGAAGGTCCACCAGACCCGCGCCGCGCTGCGCACGTCCGAGTCGTCGTAGATCACGACCTGATGCCCGTCGCCGATCCCCGCCGCGCGCATCCGGCTGATGAACAACTCGGGCTGCGGGGCCATGTGCGGCAGCTCGCTGCGGGTGTCGCTGATCGCGTCGATGTCGAAGAACCGCGCGCCGGGAATATGCGCGGCCTCGTATTCGGCGCGGGCGTCGCGGCCGGTGGCGGGCATGTGCCAGCTTGCGTCGATCACCCGCAGGTCGGGATCGTCCAGATGGGCGGCGAGCCAGTCGGTGGAAACCAGCGTCTTCGGATCGTCCATGCCTCTCCCTCTCTCGTGGCGCGACGGCGCCGGGCATTCTTAGCCGGGGGTGTCGTGCAGGACAACTGCGGAACATGCAGGAGGGCCGCACCCTTGACCGAAGCGAGGCGCGGGTGCATCGAAGCTGCATGGGTGATCTGCAACGCTTCCACGACGCGCAGTCGCGCGACCAGGCCCGCGCCGTGGCCGAGCTTCGCGCCGGGCGCAAGGTCAGCCACTGGATGTGGTATATCTTCCCGCAGCTGGCATCCTTGGGACATTCGCCCACGGCGAAGCACTACGGCATCCGCGATCTGGCCGAGGCACGGGCCTACCTCGCCGATCCGGTGCTGGCTTTGAGGCTGCGCGAGGCGGCCGAGGCGATGCTGGCGAACGCGGGCACCCCGCCTGAGGCGGTGCTGGGGGCCGTGGACGCCGCGAAGCTGCGCTCCTGCGCGACGCTGTTCCGCGAGGCGGGCGGCGGCGAGGTGTTCGACCGGCTGCTGGCGGAGTTCTACGGGGGCGAGCCGGATGCGGCGACGTTGAGGGAGTTGGGTTAGCGGGCGCGTCCCGGTCCGCTTTGGGCGGACCGGGGGGACGACGCTGCATACGATGTCCGGGTGGAGATCGCCTCGCGTCGGCCTCAGGCGTTCACCCCTGCTTCAGCAACCTCTGCTTCTGCCGGCCCCAGTCGCGCTTGGCTTCGGTGTCGCGCTTGTCGTGGACCTTCTTGCCCTTGGCGATGCCCAGCTTCAGCTTCACGACGCCCCGGTGGTTGAAATACATCACCAGCGGCACCAGCGTCATCCCCTCGCGCCCGACCGCCTGCCACAGCCGCGCCAGCTCCTTGCGGCTGACCAGCAGCTTGCGCCGCCGCCGCTCCTCGTGGCCGAAGACGCCCGCCTGCTTGTAGGCGGCGATGTAGCCGTTGATGAGCCACAGCTCGCCCTCTTCGACCGAGGCGTAGCTTTCCGCGATGTTGGACTGGCCGGCGCGCAGCGACTTCACCTCGGAACCGGTCAGGACGATGCCGACCTCGATGTCGCTCTCGATGAAATAGTCGAAGCGGGCACGGCGGTTCTCCGCGATGACCTTGTAGTTCGGATCGGATTTCTGCTGCGCCATGATCGGGGTGAGATAAGGGCCCCCGCTTCACCTGTAAAGGCGCGACGATCCGCGGCGATGACGAGGGCGCGAAGGCCGGCCCAACCGGGTTGCGCCGCCGGAGCGGCTGGCGCAACCTGCGCGCGGTTCGAGCAGGGATGAGGGCAGGACGATGCGGCACGGCGGACGGATTCTGGCGGATGCGCTGGCGGCGCGCGGGGTGGAGCGGGTGTTTTCCGTTCCTGGCGAAAGCTTTCTCGCGGCGCTGGACGGGCTCTACGATCTGGGAATCGCCAATGTCGTCTGCCGTCACGAGGGCGGCGCCGCTTTCATGGCCGAGGCTTACGGCAAGATGACCGGCCGCCCCGGCATCTGCTTCGCAACCCGCGGCCCCGGCGCCACCAACGCCAGCGCGGGCGTGCATGTCGCCATGCAGGACTCGACCCCGATGATCCTGTTCGTGGGCCAGATCGCCCGCAGCGACCGCGACCGCGAGGCGTTCCAGGAGGTCGATTACCGCCAGATGTTCGGCGGAATCGCCAAATGGGTGGCCGAGATCGACGACACCGACCGCATCCCCGAATATATCGCCCGCGCCTGCGACCTTGCTACCTCGGGCCGCCCCGGCCCGGTGGTGCTGGCGCTGCCCGAGGACATGCTGTCCGCGACCAGCGACGCCCCCGACCTGCGCCCCACGCCCGCGCCGACGCCCGGCATCTCGGACGCGCAGCTTGCCGCCATCACCACGGCGCTTGCGGCGGCCGAGCGGCCGCTGGTGATCCCCGGCGGCTCGGTCTGGTCGCAGGAGGACGCGGACCGGTTGGCCCGCTTCGCCGAGACCTGGGGCCTGCCCGTCGCCGTGCCCTTCCGTCGCCAGCATCTGATGGACAACCGCCTGCCGAACTTCGTCGGCGACCTCGGCGTCGGCATGAATCCCAAGCTGGGCGAGCGGCTGAAGCAGGCGGACTGCATCCTGTCGCTCGGCTCGCGCATGGGCGACACGCTGACCAACGGCTACGACCTGATGAGCCCGAAGGGGCAGGGGCGGCGGATCGTCCACGTCTATCCCGATCCCGACGAGATCGGGCACCTGTGGCGCGCCGATCCCGGCATCGCCGCCTGCCCCCGCGCGGTGCTGGCGGCGCTGGCCGATGCGCCCGCCCCGGCGAAGAAGCGCGATGACTGGACCGCCGCGCTGCGTGCCGATTACGAGGCGTGGCGCCAGCCCAAGGAAACCCCCGGCGACGTGAAGATGGAGCAGGTCGTCACCTGGCTGTCGGACAACCTGCCCGACGATGCGGTCATCACCAACGGCGCGGGCAACTTCGCGTCCTTCATCCATCGCTACTACCAGTTCAAGCGGGTGGGCACGCAGCTTGCGCCGACCTCAGGCTCGATGGGTTACGGGTTGCCGGCGGCGGTGTCGGCCAAGATCCAGCACCCGGACCGCACGGTGGTCTGCATCGCGGGCGACGGCGACATCCAGATGACGCTGAACGAGCTGTCCACCGCCGCCCAGAACGGTGCGGGGGTGATCGTGATCGTGGCCAATAACGGCCGTTACGGCACGATCCGCATGCATCAGGAAAAGCACTATCCGGGCCGCGTCTCGGGCACCGACCTGTTCAATCCCGACTTCGCCGCGCTCGCCCGCGCCTATGGCGGGCACGGCGAGACGGTGACGGATGGTTCCGACTTCGCGGATGCGTTCCAACGCGCGCAGGACGCCGGAACGCTCGCCATCATCGAACTGAAGCTGGACTCCGAGGCGCTGACCACCGGCGCGACGCTGTCGGAAACCCGCGCGGCGGCCGAAACGGCGCAGCGCCGGCAGAAGACGGCGGCGGAACCGGCCAGACCTTCGACCGCGCTGGTTCCGGCCGAGGTGCAGCCGGACCAGCGCGGCAAGGGCAACCTGCTGTCGCGGATGCTGCGCGGTTTCGGGCGCTGACCGGTTGAATGGTGCCTGATCGGGGCGCTTGCGGCCGGCGTGGAATTGCGGTTCTTCTGCCCGCATGACCACGCCCCAGACGCCGCGCCTCGCGCCCATTCCCGCCAGCCTGCCCGACTCGGTCCCCTTCGTCGGCCCCGAAACGCTGGAGCGCCGCCGCGGCGCCCCCTTCCGGGCGCGGCTGGGGGCCAATGAGAACGGCTTCGGCCCGTCCCCCGCCGCCATGCAGGCGATGCGCGGGGCCGCCGCCGAAGTCTGGAAATACGGCGATCCGACCAGCCACGACCTGCGCGCGGCGCTGGCCCGGCACCACGGCGTCACGCCCGGGCATATCGTCGTGGGCGAGGGGATCGACGGGCTTCTGGGCCTGACCGCGCGCCTGTTCGTGGGGCCGGGCGACACGGTCGTCACCTCGGCGGGCGGCTATCCGACCTTTGATTTCCACGTCACCGGCTTCGGCGGGGTGCTGGACCGCGTGCCCTACAAGGACGACCGGCAGGACCCGGACGCGCTGGTGGACCGCGCGCGAGAGACGGGCGCGAAGCTCGTCTATCTCTGCAACCCCGACAACCCGATGGGCGGCTGGCACGAGCCCGAGGTGATCGAGTCCGCCATCTCCCGCCTGCCCGACGGCACGATCATGGTGCTGGACGAGGCTTACGGCGAGTTCGCCCCGGCGCTGCCGCAGATCGACCCGGACGATCCCCGCGTGATTCGTTTCCGCACCTTCTCCAAGGCGCATGCGATGGCCGGTGCCCGGATCGGCTATGCCTTGGGCGCGGTCCCGGTGATCCGGGCGTTCGACCGGGTGCGCAACCATTTCGGCGTGAACAGCGTCGCGCAGGCGGGCGCGCTTGCGGCGTTGCAGGACGAGGCATGGCTTGCCCGGACCCTCGCCCAGGTCGCCTCGGCCCGGCGGCGCATCGCCGCCATCGCCGAGGATAACGGCCTCGCCGCGCTCCCCTCCGCCACGAACTTCGTGGCCATCGACTGCGGCGGCGGCGGGGATTTCGCCCGCGCCGTTCTGGCCGGGCTCGCGGAGCGGGGCGTCTTCGTGCGGATGCCGTGGACCCCGCCGCAGGACCGCTGCATCCGGGTCAGCTGCGGCCCGGACGACCAGCTCGACGCCCTCGCCGAGGCGCTGCCGGGCGCACTCGCCGCCGCGCGGGCCTGACGCCCTTCATCTTCTGTCCCGAAATATCCCGCGGGGTCCGGGGGCGCGCAGCCCCCGGCTTTCGTCCCCCCGGCTTTCGTCAATGCCCGCCGGCCTGCGAAAACCCGTTGATGACCACCACCCCGCCGATGATGAGCGCGATCCCGATCACGGCGGGCAGGTCCGGCACCTGCCGGAACACGACGATGCCGATCCCGACCGTCAGCACGATCCCCAGCCCGCTCCACAGCGCATAGGCGACGCCCAGCGGCATGAATTTCAGCGCCTGCGACAGGAAATAGAACGACGCCAGGTAGCACAGCGCCATGACCACCGTCGGCACCAGCTTGGTGAACTGCTGCGACAGCATCAGGAACGAGGTGCCGATCACCTCGAAGACGATCGCGATGATCAGCACGGTGTAGGCCATTGCGGCGTCAGATCAGCCCGGCATGGGCCAGCGCGGCGTCGATCCTGTCGCGCGTGGCGGCGGTCAGCGGCGTCAGCGGCAGGCGCACGCGCTCGTTGCACATCCCCAGCCGCGACAGCGCGTATTTCGCCCCGACGAGCCCAGGCTCGATGAAGATCGCGATATGCAGCGGCATCAGCAGGTCCTGGATCCGCAGCGCCTCGGCATAGTCGCCGCGCAGGCACGCCTCCTGCAGCTGGGCGCTCAGCTTGGGGGCGACGTTGCCGGTGACCGTGATGCAGCCGACGCCGCCTTGCGCGTTGAAGCCGTGGGCGGTCGCGTCCTCGCCCGAGATCTGGATGAAGTCCGGCCCGCAGCAGAGCCGCTGCATGCAGACCCGCTCCAGCTTGCCGGTGGCGTCCTTGACGCCGACGATGCGGGGCAGCTTCGCAAGTTCGCCCATCGTTTCCGGCATCATGTCCACGACCGAGCGGCCGGGGATGTTGTAGATGATGATCGGGATGTCGGTGGCGTCGTGCACGGCGGTGAAATGCGCAACCAGCCCGGCCTGCGTCGGCTTGTTGTAATAGGGCGTGACGACCAGCGCGGCGTCGGCCCCGGCCTCCTGCGCGTGGCGGGTCAGGCCGATCGCCTCGCGGGTGGAGTTCGAGCCCGCCCCGGCGATCACCGGAATGCGGCCGGCGGCAAGCCGCACGACCTCTTCGGTGACGCGGCGGTGCTCCTCATGGGTGAGGGTCGGGGACTCGCCGGTGGTGCCGACCGGCACCAACCCGCGGCTGCCTTCTGCGACATGCCATTCGACCAGCTTTTCCAGCGTGGGCAGGTCAAGCTCTCCCTCTTCGGTGAAGGGGGTGACGAGCGCGGGCATCGAGCCTCGGAACATGGGAACATCCTGACTGTCGGTCATCGGGTGGCCATACAACCGGTCCGCCGCGTTGCCAAGGATGTGAGTTGCCGTATCGGGGCCGCGCCCTCACATTGCCGGCATGATCCGACCGACCCGCATCCGACCGATCAGAGCCGGGCTGGCCGCGCTTGCCGTCGCCGCCGCACTGCCGCTCGCCCGTCCGGCGCTGGCCGAGGACGGCGCGGCGCTTTCCCGCGCCTGGGCGGCCGCCGGGGCGAGGGACTGGACGGCGGCGCAGCAGGCGGCCGCGCAGTCGGGGCCGATCGCGGCCGATCTCGTGCAGTGGCAGAAGCTGCGGACGGGGCAGGGCACATGGCCCGAGTTCCGCGACTTCGCCGCCCGCAACCCGGATTGGCCCAGTATGGACCTGATCCACCGGCATGGCGATGCGCGGTTGCGGCCCGGCCTGCCGGCGGGCGAGACGCTGGCATGGTTCGGCGAGCGGCGCCCGACGACGCTTTCCGCCGAACTGGCGCTGCTGGCGGCGCTGGAGACGACCGGCCCGAAGGCTGCCGAGGCCGAGGCGATCCGCTTCTGGACCGAAACCCCGCTTTCGCGCGGCGAGCTTGCCGCCTTCCTCGCCCCCCGCGCGGACCTGCTGGCGCGCCATCACGCGGCGCGGACGGCCCGGCTGCTGGATCAGGGCGAATGGGCAGCGGCCGAGCTGATGGTCATGCCCTCGGTCGCCGCGCCGCCCTCGCGCCCGCCGCAGCGGACCGGCGAGCCGGCTGCTGCGATGATCGAACCCGCGCCCACGCCCGCGTTGGTGACGGGGCCGGAGGCCGATCTCGCCCGCGCCCGCATCGCCCTGCAGGCGGAGCAGAGCGGGGTGGATAACCTCATCACCGCGCTTCCCCCCGAGCAGCGCGGCGATGCGGGACTTGCGATGGACCGCTTCCTCTGGCGGGTGAAGGCCAAGCAGACCGATCTTGCCCGCGAGCTGCTGCTGGAGCGTTCGACCTCGGCCGAGGCCCTGCGCGATCCGGTCCGCTGGGCGACGTTCCGCGTCGATCACGCCCGCGCGGCGCTGCGGGCAGGCGACTGGGCGCTGGCCGAACGGCTGGCCGCCAATCATTTCCTGCCGCCGGAGCGCGCGCAGTATTCCGACCTCGAATGGCTCGCGGGCTACGCCGCGCTGCGGGCGGGCGCGACCGACCGGGCGCTGGGGCTTTTCCAGCATCTGGAAACGGTGGTCGGCAGCCCGATCTCGGTGGCCCGCGCGCTCTACTGGCAGGGCCGGGCGATGGAAGCGGCGGGCGACGAGGCAGGCTCCACCGCCGCCTACCGCCAAGCTGCGCGGCATCAGTCGGCGTGGTATGGGCAGCTTGCGGCGGAACGGCTGGGTCTGCCGATGGACCCGCAGCTTGCGTTGCAGGGCCCGGCGGTGGACAGCCTGCCCGACTGGCGCGGCGCGCCGATGCGCGAGGCGGACGTCTGGCAGGCGGCGCTGTGGCTCGTCTCGGCGGGCGATCCGGCGACGGCGCAGCGGTTCCTGCTGCATCTGGCCCAGACCGCCCCGGCCGAGGACATCGCCCGCATGTCGCGGCTGATGATGGAACTCCGCCGCCCGTGGGACGCGCTGCGCCTCGCCAAGCAGGCGGCCGGAAAGGGCGGTATCTTCCCAGCTGCCTACTATCCGCTGACCGGGCTGGAGAACGGTGAGCTTGGTCTGCCGCCCGAGCTGGTTCTGGCCATCGCCCGGCAGGAAAGCGAGTTCAACCACACCGTCAGCAGCCATGTCGGGGCGCGGGGCCTCATGCAGGTGATGCCCGGCACCGCCCGCGACATGGCCCGCAAGATCGGCGAGCCGTTCGACCTGCCGCGGCTGACGACGGACGCGGCCTATAACGCCCGGCTGGGGGCGGCCTATCTGCAGGGGCTGCGGGACCGCTTTGGCCCCTCCATCGCGCTGGTCGCGGCGGGCTACAACGCCGGGCCGGGGCGCTCGACGCGCTGGCTGCGCGAGTTCGGCGACCTGCGCGTCGCGGGCGGGACCGATCCTGTGGACTGGGTTGAGATGATCCCCTTCGACGAGACCCGCAACTACGTCATGCGGGTGGGCGAGGCGCTGCCGATCTATCGCGCCCGCATCTCGGGCAAAGCGGTGCCGCTGATGCCCACATGGGATTTACAGGGCGGCGGGATCATCCCGGTTCCGCTGGTCTCGCCGCTGCTGCTGGCGACCTCGGCCCGTCCCCCCGCCCGGCCGCTGCGCGAGGCGAAGGCGGCGACGCTCGGCTGGCCCGACGCGGCCCGCCCCGATCTGCGGGTGGCGCTGGAAGGGGCGGAGCCTGCGATGACCACCTCGGAAGTTGCGGATGCGGCGGCCGCGCCCGCGCTCAGCCTGCTTCCCGCGACCGGCGCTGCGCCCGCCACCAGGTGATCAGCCCGGCGGCCACGATGATCGCCCCGCCGATCAGCACGTTGGGGGCGATCCGCTCGCCGAACACCAGCACCCCCAGCACGCTGACCCACAGAAGCTGGGTATAGGCGAAGGGTTGCAGGCTGGAGGCGTCGGCGAGTTCATAGGCGCGGATCAGCAGGAAATGCCCGGCGACGGCGGTCACGCACAGCGCCCCCATCCACGGCCAGTCCCGCGCCGCCATCGGGGTGATGTCGGCAAGCCCGAAGACCGAGATCCCCACCGCCCCCGCGATGCCGGTCCAGAAGAAGCTGACCGGCGCCGGATCATCGCGCGACACCAGCCGCGTCATGATCCCGTAAAGCGCGAACATCAGCGAGCCGACCAGCGGCAGGACCGCCCAGGGGCTCAGCACCCCGCTGCCCGGCTGCAGGATGACGAGGATGCCGGCGAACCCCGCCGCGACGGCGGCCCAGCGGCGCCAGCCGACCCGCTCGCCCAGCAGCGGTCCCGACAGCGCGACCACCAGCAGCGGATAGGCCGTGAACAGCGCGTGCGTTCCGATCAGGCCCAGCTTCACGAACGAGAACTGCATGACCACGATCTCGGCCACCAGCAGCAGGCCGCGCGCGATCTGCATCACCGGGCGGCGCGTGCGGGCGGCGGCGCGGATGCCCCCGGCCCCGCGGGCGCTGATCGCGAGGACGAAGGCCGCGAAGAACCAGTAGCGCAGCATGACGACGAAATAGGGCGAGTAGTTGGCGCTCAGATGGCGCGAGAGCGCGTCCTGCACGCCGAAGATGAAGCTGACCGCGCACATCAGCCCGATGGCCAGCATCTGCCGGTCGGCGCGGGCGGGCTGCGGATCGGTGGTGACGCCCGCCGCCGGGGTCAGCGGCGAGGACGCGGCCAGCGCCGCCGGCCCCGCCAGCATCTCGGCCGGGGCGGGGGCGGTGACGGCGTCGGACGCGCCGGAAGGCACGGAGGAATCGGAAGTCATGGCTCACCGGCTGGCTTCACCCGCAGGTCTGCCGGAGCCGGGGCGAAGTCAAGCCCGCGCGGCGAGGCCCCCATAAGGGGGCGCCCCGGTCAGGTCTCGCGGATCAGCCTCGCAAAGCCGTCGAAGAGCTGCGCGTTGGCGGCGATCAGCGCGCCCGAATCCACCGCCGACTGCGCTGGGTCGATCGCCTCGACGAAGCCGCCCGCCTCCTTCACCAGCAGGATGCCGGCGGCGATGTCCCACGGCTTGATGCCGCGTTCCCAGTAGCCGTCGAAGCGGCCCGCCGCGACATAGGCCATGTCCAGCGCCGCCGAGCCCCAGCGCCGCACGCCCGCCGTCTGCGGCATCAGCCGGGCGAGGTCGCGCAGGGTGGCGGGCAGATCGCGCGCGCCGCCGAAGGGAACGCCGGTCGCGAAGATCGATTCGATCATCGTGCGCCGGCCCGACACGCGCAGGCGCGTATCGTTCAGGAACGCGCCGTCGCCCTTTTCGGCGCTGAACAGCTCGTCCTTGGCGGGGTCGAAGATGACGGCGGCGACGATCTCGCGCTTGTGCTCCAGCGCGATGCTGACCGCCCAGTGGGGCAGGCCGTGCAGGAAGTTCGTGGTCCCATCCAGCGGATCGACCAGCCAGCGCCGGGTCGGGTCCTCGCCCGCCTCACTGCCGGTTTCCTCGCCGACCCAGCCATAGGTCGGGCGGGCGCCGCGCAGCTCTTCCTTGATGATGCGCTCGGCCTCGTGGTCGGCGCGGCTGACGAAGTCGCCCGCGCCCTTGACCGAGACCTGCAGGTTCTCGACCTCGCGGAAGTCCTTGACGAGGCTGCGGCCCGCCTTGCGCGCGGCCTTGATCATGATGTTGAGATTGGCGCTGGCCATGAACGGTCCTTTCGGTTGCCCGCCGAAATAGGCGAGGCGGCGGCGAAAGGAAAGCGCATCGCCTTTGGCGCGCGTTCCCGCAAGTCGCCTAAAATGCACGATATTGTCATGTTGCGCAAAAGGGGATTCGGGCGCAACCTGTAGATGTCAGAGGTCGCGACGAAGGTTGGTGGTCTGCATTCGTCGCAAAAGGTTGCCCGGAACGGTTTCAGGCCCGTTCCGGGCAGCCGAAAATACCGGATCGGGAGGGCTCAGCCGGCGATCGGCTGCCGCTTGTCATTGTCGGGCCTTATCGCGGCAAGGATCGCCACCGCGCCGGCAAGGACGATGGCGTCCTCGATCAGCCCGGTGGGCGTCTGGCCATGATCCTCCATCGCCGTCACCCGCGCGGACCAGCCGGGATACGAGGCGAGAACCGCCGTCACCCCGCCGAGCGCCGCGCCCTGCCAGAACCGCCCGCGCGGCGCCAGCGCGCCGCTGGCAAACCCCGCCATGATGAGCCGCGCGGCAAGCCCCAGCGGCACGATCCGGTCCGGGGCGCTCGGCAGCTTGTCGCCGGCAAGTTCGGCCAGCGCCAAGGCCACGGCGCCCGTTGCCACGGCAGGCTCGCGCAGGAACTTCGGCGCGGCGCAGCCTCGCGGCAGATCGCCCCGCGCGGCGGCGACCGAAACGGCCGCGATCGGCGTCATGGATCGCTGGCCGCCGACAAGGCCCATGAGGAATGAGGCGAGCATGGCGTTCTCCCGGATGGTTCCGGGCTCAACGCCGGCACGGGGGCACGTGGTTCCGGGGATTTGGGGAACGGGGATGACGGCTTCTCCGATGCGGTTCGCAGCGAAGGCTTGCGTCGCCTCTGCTTCGGTGTCGCGGCGAGGAACGATGGAGTCCGGCAGACCCGTGCCTTACCGCGCCGCCTTCGCCAGCCGCAGCATGTCGGCCATGAACGGTAGTTCCCGGTCCTTCTCGCGCATCGCCGCATAGAGCCGCCGAGTCACCGGCGGATCGCCCAGCGGCATCGAGATCAGGTCGGGCCGGTTCGCCTCACGCTCCACCACCCAATCGGGCAGCACGGCGACCCCGCGGCCCGAGGCGACCAGCAGCAGCGCCACGTCGGTCAACTCGATCTCTCGCGTGCCGGCGGGGGTGACGCCGGCGGGATCGAGGAAATGGCTGAACACGTCCAGCCGCGCGCGATCCATCGGATAGGTGATGAGCGTTTCCGGCTTCAGATCCTCGGGCACCGCGTGGCTGCGGCCCGCAAGACGATGACCCGAGGGGACCACCAGCAGCGGGCGGTAATCGAACAGCGGCTCAAAGATTAGGCCCGGCAGATCCTCGGGGTCGGAGGAAATGACGAGGTCGGCCTCTCCCTTCACCAGCGCGGGCAGGGCGGTGAAGGCGAGGCCGGCGCGGATGTCGATGTCGATCTGCGGCCAATCCTGCCGGAACTCGTCCAGCGCCGGCAGCAGCCAGTTGAAGCAGGCGTGGCACTCGATGGCGATATGCATCCGCCCGCCCTTCGTCGCGCCGGGACCGCGGAACTCGGCCTCGACCGCCTCGACCTGCGGCAGCACGGCCTGCGCCAGACGCAGCAGCCGCTGTCCTGCGGGCGACAGGCGCAGGGGCCGCGTCTGGCGCAGGAACAGCGGCACGCCCGCCTGCTCCTCCAGTCCGCGGATCTGGTGGGAGAGGGCCGATTGCGTGATGTTCAGCACCTCGGCGGCGCGGCCCAGGCCGCCTTTTTCGTGGATGGCGCGGATCGTCCGCAGATGGCGCAGTTCAAGGTGCATGAATCAGGTTCAAGATGAAGTTGTGGAATATGAATTTGTCTCACGCCATGCCGCGTGGCACAAGGGCGGGGTGAAAAGGATACCTCCCATGACCCGTGTGCCTGCCGTCAGCTTCGAATTCTTCCCGCCCAAGTCGCTCGACCAGTCGTTCCGGCTGTGGGAAACCGCGCGGGCCCTCGCCCCTCTGCGGCCGGATTTCGTGTCCGTGACTTACGGCGCGGGCGGCACGACGCGGCAGCTGACGCACGAGGCGGTGGTGGCGCTGTCGAACCATTACGGGCTGAACGTCGCCGCGCATCTGACCTGCGTGGACGCGACGCGCGAGGAGACGATGCAGATCGTCGATGAATACGCGAAAGCGGGCGTGCGAGAGATCGTGGCGCTGCGCGGCGACGCCCCGCAAGGGCAACAGGTCTTCACGCCGCATCCGCAGGGCTTTGCCGATTCGGCCCAGCTGATCGAGGCCATCGCCGCGCGGAGCGACTTCACCATCCGCTGCGGCGCCTATCCCGAGCCGCACCCCGATAGCCCCGGCACGGCGGCGGATGTGGCGTGGCTCAAGCGCAAGGTGGATGCGGGGGCGTCGTCGGCGATCACGCAGTTCTTCTTCGACGCCGAGACGTTCTTCCGCTTCCGCGACCAATGCGCGGCGGCGGGGATTGAGGCGCCGATCATCCCCGGCATCCTGCCGATCCAGTCATGGGCTGGCGCGAAGCGCTTTGCCGCCCGCTGCGGGACCTCGGTGCCCGGATGGGCCGAGGACGCCTTCGTCGCCGCCGGTCCCGAAGGCGAGCGGGCACTGGCCGCCGATCTGGCCGCCGATCTCTGCGGACGGCTGATCGACGGCGGGGTGGAGCGGCTGCATTTCTACACGCTGAACCGGCCGGAACTGGTGGCCGAGGTCTGCGGACGGATCGGCGTGACGGCGGACCCGGCGCGCGCGGTGGCGTGACGATCAGGATGAGGCACGGACTCGGCCTGCGCTAATGATGACCATGCGTTGGCGTCAGGCCCCCGGTCCGCCCAAGCGGACCGGGACGCGCCCGCCCGCCCCTTGGCGGGCGCGTCCCTCTGTCGTGCTGGCGTCAAAGCTCCGCCCGGAAACGGGCTCGTGGCCCGTTTCCTTCAGCGGAGAGGTCGCGGCGGGCTCACCGCCCCGCCCTTACTCCAGCGACAGCGCCGTCACCTGCCGCATCTCGCCGAAGCCGTTGAAGCGGGTGTTGGTCACGACCGAATAGGCCCCGGCGCCATGGAAGATGACGTAGTCGCCTTCCTGAACGTCGTCGGGCAGCGAGATCTCGCCCGGCAGGCGGTCCACCGAATCGCAGGTCGGGCCGAAGATCGTGCGGCCGTGATCGCTGCCGGTGCGGGGCTTGCCTTCGGGCGTCAGCACGTCCAGCCGGTCGAGATTGCCGATGATCGGCAGTTCGGTCAGCCCGCCATAGACGCCGTCGTTCAGGAACACCGCCTGACCGTCGCGCACCGCCTTGACGCGGGTGATGAGCGAGAAGGCGTCGGCGCAGATGCCGCGCCCCGGTTCGCAGACCAGCGCCGGGGCGTTCTCGCCGAAGGTCGCGGCGGTCGTCCGCTCGATCAGGTCGAAGATCGACTGCACGTCCGGCTCGACCCCGTGGACCCGCCACGAGGGGAAGCCGCCGCCCACGTTCAGTCGCCTGGGGCGCACACCCGCCATGTCGCAGATCTCGCCGGCGGTCACGATATAGGTCTCCCACGCGCCGGGATCGGTGCACTGCGTGCCGGGGTGGAAGGTCAGCGAGGGGATGTAGCCGCGCTCGGCCACCTTGCGCAGCATCTCCGCCGCGATTTCCGGCGAGGCGCCGAACTTCGAGCCGAAGTCATAGGCCGCGCCCAGCACCGGCAGCTTGAACCGGGGCGAGATCTCGCACTCCGTCGCGGGCACCTGCTCGAACAGCTTGTCGAGTTCGGAATGGCTGTCCACCGACCATGCCTTGATGCCGGCGGTGACCGCATGGGCGATCTCGGCCCGCGAGCGGACGGGGTTGTGATAGTGCCGCGCGGCCATCGGAGCGAGGCGACCGATCAGGTCGATCTCGAACGGCGAGGCGACGTCGAAGCCCTTGATCCCTGCGGTCACGAGGTTCTGGATCACCGCTTCGTCGGGGTTGGACTTGACGGCATAGGTCACCAGCCCCGGAAACCCGGCGAGGAACTGCTTTGCCCGCTCCTGCAGCACGGTCGGTGCGAAGACCATGACCGGGTTCTCCGGCGTCAGACTGCGGATGATCTCGGCGGGGTTTTCCCAGACGGTCTTGGCCTGATGGCCTTCGGTCAGTCCCATGCGTGTGCTCCTTCCGGATAGATAGGGCCGGGCTTGCTGCCGGATCGGGGTGAGGGGGGCTGCGTGGTCGAGCTTAACGCAGGATCGCGCATATGCGGTCCGTTTTCAGCGATGGAAAGGGTGGATTCGCGCCCCGGTGCCGTTATTGTGCCCGTATCCTCGGCAGAATGACGAAACATGGACGAACTGGATCGCAGCATCATCGCGCAGCTGGCGCAGGACGCGCGCATGTCGGTCGCGGTGCTCGCGCGGCGGTTGAAGGTCGCCCGCTCCACCGTGCAGGCCCGGCTGGAGCGGCTGGAGACGACCGGCGCCATCGCCGGCTACACGCTGCGGCTGGGCGAGGGCGCGCGAGTGAACCGCATCCGGGCCACCTGCCTGCTGACGATCGAGCCGCGCGCCCAGCCCGGCATCACCGCCCGGCTGAAGGCGATCCCGGCGGTCGAGCGGGTCCACACGACCTCGGGCCGGGTGGACCTGCTGCTGCAACTCGGCTGCACCTCGACGGCCGAGCTTGACGACGTGCTGGACGTGATCGGCAACCTGACGGGGGTGAAGTCGTCGGAGAGCCTGATTCACCTGTCCACGAAGTTCGACCGGGCGGTCTAGGTGGATATGACAAGCGACCCCGCCTTTCTCGGCCCGTTCGGTTTACGGCGAGGCTGTTCAGCGTAGCACGTAGCCGTTTTCGGTGATGCATTCGACTTGGCTTGCAGGGGGCAGCACTCTGCCGGCAACCGCTCTTTTCGATTGCTCGGACGTGCAACGCTGAAAGCTAATGACCTGCACTCCGAAATGAGCGAGGCACTGGTTCTTCACCCTTTTCCTCAGATCGAGGTTCAGGTCGGTCGTTTGGGTGTGTCCGCCAGATCTATGACTGCCGTAATCGTTGCAGAATGTCTGGTTGCCGATCTGGTTGCAGATTATGTTGGGCGGCGTGACGTGAACCGGTGTCGTCGTGGTGGAAATCGCCTGAGGAACCTGCTGCAATGCGTGGACATCGCACTGCGTGTTCGCCGCATCGACCTGCGCGTAAGATACCCCGTCCCTCCAAGGCAGATTGACCGTTGACGGACCGCAACTGGACAGGGCGAGCATCGCTGCGATGCCGCCGAAGAATTTACTGGATTGCACGCCTTTATCTCCTCACGATAGCTCACGCATATTGCACGGTGAGTTTTTGTCGCAAGGTGGAAAGGGTTTAATTGGTTAACGGGCGTTTGCCTGTTGCAGAAAAATCATTGCGTTGTCCGACCGGCGATAACGCCCGCTCGGCTTCGCCCGCGAACGCCCGCTCCAGCGCGTCCAGATCCAGCTTGACCATCCCCATCATCGCCAGCGCGGCCCGGCCCGCGGCCTCGCGGTCCTCGCTCTGCATCATCTCGGCGAGGCGCTTCGGGGTGATCTGCCAGGCGACGCCGTAGCGGTCGCGCAGCCAGCCGCATTGCTCGGCCTGCCCGCCCTCCAGCAGGGCGTCCCAGATGCGGTCGATCTCGGCCTGCGAATCGCATTCGACCATCAGCGAGATGGCGTGGTTGAACGGGTCCAGCTTCCCGGCGGTGAAGGCGGACATGGGCCGCCCGGCCAGCGTGAACGCGACGATCACCACGCTGCCGGGCGGGCCGGAGGGGGTTTCGATCGGCATCGTGGTCACGCTGTCGATCCGGCTGTCGGGGATGACCGAAGCGTAGAAGCGGGCGGCTTCCTCGGCGTGCTCGGTATACCAGAGATGCGGGACGAGTCGGGTCATGTGTCTGCTCCTTCGGTTGGGCGGCGGAGGTGGAACAGGTCCACGAAGTCCTGCCCGCGACCGGGATCGCCGGTGAAACGGATCAGCCCGCTGGCGGCGCTTTCCGCCAGCGGGCGGGGGCCGTAGATCGCCGAAGCCATGTCGTTCGGCAGGCCGGCGAAGATCATCTCGCCTTCGGGCGAATCGGTGCGGCGGGTGCTGAGCCCCTGCACCGTTGCGGTCTGGGCGAAGCTCTCGCCGTCCATGTCGAACCCGGCGGTGAAATCGCCGCCCGGCAGGACCGTCGCCTGCATCGACAGCATCAGCGCCGTGGGGCTGATCGGCAGGGTGTGATCGTGGCCGGGGCTCGCCGCGCCCCAGCGGCAAAGCTCGCGCAGCACCGGCCCCAGCGCCAGACCGTGCGGCGTCAGCTCATAGGCAGGCTCGGGGTGGGTGCGGCGGGAAAGGACGCCCGCCGCTTCGAGCTGTTCCAGCCGCGTCGTCAGGATGTTGCTGGCGATGCCCGGCAACCGGGCGCGGATCGCGCCGAAGCGCCTGGGGCCCAGCATCAGCTCGCGCACGACCAGCAGCGCCCAGCGGTCGCCGATCAGGTCCAGCGCATGCGCCGCGATGCAGCCCTCGCCATAGGATTTGCGGTTTTTCGCCAAGTCGGGACCTCCTCCCGCCAGCATAGGATTTTTCAGTTGCTTTTTGCAACTGCCTGTATCAGCGTGACTCGCATCACGGACGTTTCCTTTGCACCCGAAGCTGCACCGAAAGGACGAACCATGACGTATTTCACCGGATCAGTGACTCCTGTGCCCGCCGGCAGCCGGCAGGCTTACCTAGACTTCTCGCGCAAGGCCTGGCCGCATTTTCAGAAGCGCGGCGCGAGCCGGATGGTCGAGACATGGAGCGACGAGATCCAGCCCGGCAAGCAGACCGACTTCCTGCGCGCCGTGGCGGCGAAGGACGGCGAGGCGGTGGCCTTCGCCTGGATCGAATGGCCCGACAGGGCGACCGCCGACGCCGCCTGGGCCGAGATGATGAACGATCCTCAGATGGGCGCCGACATGGGCGAGATGCCCTTCGACGGCAAGCGCATGATCTTCGGCGGGTTTCAGTCGCTCGTCACCGATGGCAGCGACAGGGGCGGCGGCTATTACCAGGGTTTTCTGACCCCGGTGCCCGAAGGCAACAAGGATGCGTTCGAGACGCTTGCCCATGCGGCATGGGAGGAGATGTTCAAGCCCTATGGTTGCCTTGGAAATTATGAAAGCTGGGGTGCCGACGTGCCGCGCGGCACGCAGACCGACATGTATCGCGCGGTGGACGCCAAGGATGGCGAGGTCGTCGTGATGTCCTGGGGCTGCTGGCCCGACCGCGCCACCTGCGAGGAGGCGGGCCGCAGGATGGAGGCGGCGATGGAAGGCAAGCCGATGCCCGACATGCCCTTCGACGGCAAGCGGATGATCTGGGCGGGGTTCGAGACGCTGTTCGACAGCGACCGTGACGGCAGCCGGGGCTGACGGGACCGCCATGCCGTTCACGCGCTGCCCGTCGTTTCAGGGCCAGGCCGCCGAGGTAATGATGGACTTCGCGCTAACGTTCTTCGCTGCGGGCTACGGCATGTGCTGCGACCGCTTCGGCGCCCACAGGATGGTCAGCGTCGGCTGACCGGCGCGAGGGGAGGGAGGGATGAGCTATCACGGCAGGCCCTGCTGGTTCGAGCTGGGCACAAGCGATCCGGACGCGGCGGCGGCCTTCTACGAGGCGCTGCTCGGCTGGGCGGTGGGCGAGAACGTCATGCCGCCGCCGGGGGAATACCGGCTGGCGCAGATCGGCGGTGACATGGTCGCGGGTCTGATGCCGCTGTCCTTGCAACCCGAAGGCACGCCGCCGAACTGGACGCCCTATATCTGCGTCGATGATGCGGACGCGGCCGCCCGACTGGCCTCGGATCGGGGCGGCAGGGTGCTGCAACAGCCGCACGACATTCCCGGCACGGGGCGCTTCGCGATCCTCGCCGATCCACAGGGCGCGGTGTTCGCCATCCTCCAGCCCGCGCCGATGGAGGTTGAACCCGGCCCCGATCAGGGCGCCTGGGCGCCGATGAAGCCGGGCCGCGGCTGCTGGCTGGAGCTGATGACCACCGACATGGAGGCGGGCTTCGCCTTCTACGCGGCGCTGTTCGGCTGGACCGGGGGCGAGCGGATGAGCATGGGCGAGGCGGGCGATTACCAGCTTTTCGAGCGGAAGGGCGAGGCGCTCGGCGGGATGATGGGCCTCGGCGACGCGCCGGCGCCGGTGTGGCTCAGCTATTTCGGCGTGGAGGGTCCGATGACGCAGGTGGTGGAGCGGATCGCCGCGCTTGAGGGCCGGGTCCATATGGGCCCGGTCGAGGTGCCGGGGCCGGCCTATGTCTGCGTGGCGCAGGATCCGCAGGGCGCGTGGTTCGCGCTGGCGAGCGAAACGCGCTGACGGGGCTGCCGGATCGGGGGCTTCGCGCCCCCGAACCCCGCGGGATACTTGAACGAAGAAGAAAGGGCTGGGCGATGACCCTGACGCTTTACGGCCATCCGCTGTCATCCTTCACCCACAAGGTGCTGGTGGCGATGTATGAGCTGGGGCTCGATTTCGACTTCCGGCTGGTCGATCTCGGCCAGCCGGAGGAGCGGGCGCTGATGGGCCGCCTGTCGCCGATGGGCAAGATGCCCGCCCTGCGCGACGATCAGGCAGCGCTGTCGGTGGCCGAGACCTCGGTCATCATCGAGTATCTGGATCGGGGGCACGTGCTGATCCCCCAAGGGGCGGCGGGGCGCGAGGTTCGGATCTGGGACCGGATCTTCGACATGCATGTGCAGGGGGCCATGCAGCCCATCGTGGATGCGCGGCTGTTCATGGACAAGGCCGCCGAGCCGGGGGTGACGGCCCACAGCCGCGCGGCGCTGGACCGCGCCTATGCCGACATCGAGCGGCAGCTGACCCCGCATGAAAGCGAACGGCCCGCGGGCGAGGGCTGGATCGCGGGCCGCTTCAGCCTTGCCGATTGCGCGGCGCTGCCGGCGCTGTTCTATGCGGGCATCCTGCATCCCTTTGCGGATCACCCGCATCTGTCCGCCTATTTCGAGCGGTTGATCGCCCGCCCTTCCGCCGCCCGTGTGCTCGACGAGGCGAAGCCGTGGCTGCATATGTTCCCGTTCCACGATCTCGTCCCGGCGCGGTTCCGGTGAGGGGGCGGGAATGTGCACCGCAACGATGGCCCCGTCTCGTCAGCGCGGCCATCCTGTGACAGGATCGCCGCATGGAAAGCCCGGCGCCGCCAGTCATCGGAACGCTCGAATCGGCGCTCTATGCCGAGGATCTGGATGCCGCCGAGGCGTTCTGGTCCGGCGTCATCGGCCTGCGGGTCTTCCAGAAGGTGCCGGGGCGGCACGTCTTCTTCCGCGTGGTCGAGGGGCAGCCCGCGCAGGTCCTGCTGGTCTTCAACCCCGCCGCCACCCGCAAGCCGCCCGCCCCGGGCGCCCGCCTGCCGGTGCCGCCGCACGGGGCCGAGGGGCAGGGGCATTACTGCCTTGCCGTGGCCCCCGACCGGCTGGATCTCTGGCGCGCCCATCTGGAAGGCGCGGGCATTGCCATCGAGGCGGATTTCCTGTGGCCGAGCGGCCGCCGCTCGATCTATTTCCGCGATCCGGCGGGCAACTCCATCGAGCTGGCCGACCCCGCGATCTGGGACTGAGCCGGCCCGCATCCACGACTGCCGTTCATCATCCATCGCCGCATCGCGGCCGACCGGGGGAGACGTGAGACGATGCTGACGATCACCACCTATGATTGGGTGCCCGACATGCCGCGCGGCTATGTCCGCGACCTGCGCGCCCGCTGGGCCTGCGAGGAGGCGGGGCTGGATTACCGCATCGACACGGTGCCGTTGCATCCGAAATCGCCGGGGCATTTTGCGGTGCAGCCCTTCGGCCAGGTGCCGATCCTGCGCGACGGCGAGCTGACGCTGTTCGAAAGCGGCGCCATCGTGCTGCATCTGGCCGAAAGATCCCCCGCGCTGATGCCCGCGGGGGCCCGGCCCGAGGTGACGCAATGGGTCATCGCCGCGCTGAACTCGGTCGAGACGTGGATCTTCCCGTGGCTGCTGGCGAAGTTCTTCGAGAAGGACGAGGCGGCGGCGCAAAAGGCCAGCCGGATGATGAACCTGCGGCTGGGCCAGCTGAACGAGGTGCTGGCGGGGCGCGAGTGGCTGGCGGCGGGGCGCTTCACCGCCGCCGACATCATCATGGCGGATGTGCTTCGCCTTCTGGCCGATGCGGAGGCGCTGGCCGACTGCCCGGCGCTCGCCGCCTATGTGGAACGGGCGACCGCGCGGCCCGCCTTCCGCAAGGCCCATGCCGACCAGATCGCGCATTTCGCCGCGTCGAAGCCGCCGCCGGGCATGGCGTCAGCGGAAGCGCCGCCGCGCGATGCTGACCGCAGGGAGGCCGCCGCTGACGGGCGACCACCGGAAAGTCCCCCGGATCATGCAGCCCGGAGATATCCTTCCCCTTCCAGCGGGTCCGGCCCGTAGCGGTTGGGGCCTGTCTCGCCCTTCATCACGAACCAGACCAGCAGGAGGATCGCCCCGATTACGGTCAGAAGGAGCAGCATCCACCAGCCGCTGCGGCCCGTGTCATGCAGCCTGCGCGCACCGACGGCGAGGCTCGGCAGAAGGACCGCGAGCGAATAGAGGTTGGCCAGAAGCTGCTCTCCCTCGATCGTCGTCGGCGCGAATGCGATCAGAAGCGCGAAGGGGACGACGAATCCGGCGATCATGTTGAACAGGGTGAACCACCAATATTCCGCCCGGGCGCGCGACCCGAAAAATCGGCGTATTTCGAAAAACTGCTTTTCACTGCCTCGATCATGTTCATGTGCATCTCCGCTGTTGTGCATCGCGCCGACCTTGGCACGGAAAAGCTAAGAAACGGTTCACCCGTGCCAGCGTCAGCGCCCCTTGGCCCCTCGTCCGTCCGCCGCTAAACGGGGGGCAAGCCAAGGGGATACGCAGATGAGCATGGACAAGACCTTCGACGCGAGCGCCGCCGAGGCCCGCATCCGCGCCGCGTGGGAACGCACGGGCGCCTTCGCCGCCGGGGCCAACGCCAGGCCGGGCGCGCCCGGCTTCTCGATGGTCATTCCGCCGCCGAACGTCACCGGCAGCCTGCATATCGGCCACGCGCTCAACAACACGCTGCAGGACATCCTCGCCCGCTGGCACCGGATGCGCGGCTTCGACGTGCTGTGGCAGCCGGGGCAGGACCATGCCGGCATCGCCACCCAGATGGTGGTGGAACGCCAGATGGCCGAGCGGGGCGAGCCGGGCCGCCGCGAGATCGGGCGCGAGGCGTTCGTCGAGAAGGTCTGGGGCTGGAAGCAGGAATCCGGCGGCACCATCATGGGGCAGCTCCAGCGCCTCGGCGCCAGCCTCGACTGGTCGCGCAACGCCTTCACCATGTCCGGCGCGCCGGGTGCCCCGGAGGGCGAGGAGGGCAACTTCCACGACGCCGTGCTGCGCGTCTTCGTGGACATGCACGACAAGGGCCTGATCTATCGCGGCAAGCGGCTGGTGAACTGGGACCCGCGCTTCGAGACCGCGATTTCGGACCTCGAGGTCGAGAACCGCGAGGTTCACGGCCAGATGTGGCACTTCAAATATCCGCTCGCGGGCGGCGAGACCTACGAATACGTGGAGCGGGACGCGGACGGCAACGTGACCCTGCGCGAGACGCGGGATTACATCTCCATCGCCACCACCCGGCCGGAAACCATGCTGGGCGACGGCGCGGTGGCGGTCCACCCGGATGATGCGCGTTATGCCCCGATCGTCGGCAAGCTGTGCGAGATCCCGGTCGGCCCGAAGGAGCATCGCCGGCTGATCCCGATCATCACCGATGAATACCCTGATCCCGATTTCGGCTCGGGCGCGGTGAAGATCACCGGGGCGCATGACTTCAACGACTACGGGGTCGCGATCCGCAACAACATCCCGCTCTATGCGCTGATGGACGGGCAGGCGCGGATGCGCGAGGACGGGCTGCCTTACGCCGAATCCGCCGCCATTGCAGCGCGCGCGGCGATGGGAATCGATGTGGGCGATGCGTCCACGATCAACCTCGTCCCCGAGGACCTGCGCGGGCTCGACCGCTACGAGGCGCGGGAACGGGTGGTCGCGTCCATCAACGCCGAGGGGCTGGCCGTCACCGACGCCGAGGGCGAACCCTTCGTCGAGAACCGCAAGATCATGCAGCCCTTCGGCGACCGCTCGGGCGTGGTGATCGAGCCGATGCTGACTGACCAGTGGTTCGTGGACACCGCCCGGATCGTGCAGCCCGCAATCGACGCGGTGCGCAGCGGCCGGACCCGGATCATGCCCGAGCAGCACGAGAAGGTGTATTTCCACTGGCTGGAGAACATTGAGCCGTGGACGATCAGCCGCCAGCTCTGGTGGGGGCACCAGATCCCGGTGTGGTATGGGCTGGATCTGGAGGCCGCGACCTACCACGACGACGAGGGCGACGGCCGGATCGACCCGGTGGAGATGTTCCGCCTGCTGAACGAGGATCGCTTGGTCCGCCCCGGCGCGATCCACCGCGCGGCGGCCAGCTTCGATGAAGTGCGGGCGAAGTTCCTGGATGAGACCGCCGCGCAGCCCGCGCCGCTGGGCTTTGCTTCGGTGATCGAGGTGGCCGACCGCGACGCCGCGGTCCACGCCTTCGCGGCAGGGCTTGCCGAATACGAGACGACCAACGATCCCACCCGCATCGTTTATCCCGTCTGGCGCGACCCGGACGTGCTGGATACATGGTTTTCCTCGGGTCTCTGGCCCATCGGCACGCTCGGCTGGCCCGAGGACACGGCGGAACTGCGCCGCTACTTCCCGACCGACGTGCTGGTGACGGGCTTCGACATCATCTTCTTCTGGGTCGCCCGGATGATGATGATGCAGCTTGCCGTGGTGGATGACGTGCCGTTCCGCAACGTCTATGTCCACGGGCTCGTGCGCGACGAGAAGGGCGCGAAGATGTCGAAGTCGAAAGGCAACGTCATCGACCCGCTGGACCTGATCGATGCCTATGGCGCGGACCCCCTGCGCTTCACCCTGACCAGCATGGCGGCGATGGGGCGCGACCCGAAGCTGGGCCCGAAGCATGTCGAGGCGAACCGCAACTTCGTCACCAAGATCTGGAACGCGACCCGCTTCGCCGAGATGAACGGCGTGTTCGCCGCGCCCGCCGGCCAGCCCGATCCGCAGCACACCGTCAACCGCTGGATCATGGGCGAGGTCGCCCGCGCCCGGCTCTCGGTGGACGAGGCGCTGGGGGCTTATCGCTTCAACGAGGCGGCGAACGTCCTTTACGCCTTCGTCTGGGGCAAGGTCTGCGACTGGTATGTGGAGTTCGCGAAACCCCTGTTCGACGGCGAACATGCCGACGAGACCCGGCAGACGATGCGCTGGGTCATCGAGCAGTCGGTGACGTTGCTGCACCCGATCATGCCCTTCGTGACCGAGGAGATCTGGGCGCTGACCGGCGAGCGCGCAAAGATGCTCGTCCACGGCGACTGGCCGGAATACGGGGCGGAGCTGATCGATGCGGATGCCGACCGGCAGATGAACTGGGTGATCGGGCTGATCGAGGCGGTCCGCTCCGCCCGCGCGCAGATGGGCGTGCCGGCCGGTGCGAAGCTCGACCTGATCGTGACCGAGGCGGATGCTGCGGCCCGCGCCGCGCTGGCCGCGAACGGCCCGCTGATCCAGCGGCTGGCGCGGGTGAACCCGCCCTCGGATGGGGCGGCGGGGCGCGGGATGATCGCGGTGGCGGCGGCGGGCGCGTCCTTCGCGCTGCCGATCGGCGACGTGATCGACGCCTCAGCGGAAACCGCCCGGCTGGAAAAGGCGCTGACGCGCAGCGAAAAGGACGGGCAGGGCCTGCGCGCCCGGCTGGACAACCCGCGCTTCGTGGAAAACGCGGGGGCCGAGGTGATCGAGGAGACGCGGGCAAAGCTGGCCGAACTCGACGAGGACATCACCCGCACCCGCGCCGCGCTGGAACAGCTGAGAAGCATGTGAGGCACTGGCCGACGGCGGCTTCCTGCCGCCCGAGGTCTCGCTCGCCAGGGACATCGAGGCGAAGCGGGCGGTGCTCGCCCAGATCGAGGACGAGGGTGAGCGGACGCGCCTCCAGACGCAGATCGCCATGCTGGAACTCAAGCGCGCCATGTCGCGGGACGCGCGGGCGCGGCTGACTTGGGGTGCTGTTCCGTGGTGCGGGGAGCTGCGGCGCCCGCGCAGTTCGGCGGCAGCGCAATGGGCGGGGCGGCAGCGCGCGGGCCACGGGGAGCAACGCGCTGCGGCATCACCCGAGATTTCCCCCCGGTCCGCCCAAAGCGGACCGGGACGCGCCCGCCCGCCCCTTGGCGGGCGCGTTCGCGCCCACCCGTGCGGGCGCGTCCCTCTGTCGTGCTGACTCTACCGGACGGCAAGGAAACGGGCTCGTGGCCCGTTTCCTTGCCGTCCGGTAGAGGCTCATCGGGATAGCTTCAAGCACCCGCCCCGGTCACGCCAGCCGGAACCCCTCGGGAATCCGGTCCTCGCCCGTCAGCACCAGATCGGCCATCATTGCCCCCACCACGGGGGCCATGCCGAAGCCGATCTTGAAGCCGCCATTCACCACGAAATGGCCCGGCCGCCCTGGCCATTTCCCCAGCAGCGGCGCCCGGCTGACGGCGCGGGGCCGCACCCCGGCCCAGCGGTCCACCACCGGCGCATCCTTCAGCGCGGGGCAGAGGGCGCGGGCGCGCTCGATCAGCGCTTCCAGTTGCGCGTCGGTCGCCTGCGGGTCCGTGAACTCGCGCTCGGAGGTCGAGCCGACGGCCACCGTCCCGTCGGCATGGGGCACCACATGCAGCCCCTCGGCAAAGACCTGCGGGGCATCCGGGGCGGCATGGGCCAGCAGCGCCGACTGGCCCTTGACGCCGCCGCCCATCTCGCGCCCCAAGTCGGCGGAAAGCGCCGCCAGACCTTCGGCACCGGTCGCCCAGACCGCCGGGCCCTCCACACGCTCGGGCGTCTGCGGCCCCGCATCCTCCTGAACCTCGCCGCCCGCGGCCCGGATCGCCGCCGCCAGCGCCGCCCCGGCGCGGCGGGGCGAAAGCCGGGCGGTCAGGTTGTCGGTCAGGTAAAGCCCGCTCGGGCTGTCGCAGCCGAGGCCGCGGGGCGCGTCGGTCAGCGCCATACGGAACGGCGCGGGCCAGTTGCACGCCGCTGCGGCCACGCGCGCCTCTGCCTGCGCGGGGTCCGCCACCGGCTGCACGCGGCCGGTCCGCGCATAGCCCGGATCGACACCCCCCGAAGCGGCCACCTCGGCCCACCAGCCCTCGGCCGCGACCAGCGCCTCAAGCTGCATCTGCTTCTTCGCATTCCAGTTCTCGGGCGCGTGGGGGGCCAGCGCGCCGACCGTCCCGCCGCTGGACCCCGCGCCGATCCGCCGCGCCTCGATCACCCGGACCCGCGCGCCGCGCCGGGTCAGTTCCCACGCGCAGGACAAGCCGAAGATGCCCGCCCCGATCACCGTCACCGCTCTTGCCACCGCGCCCGCTCCCCTTCATTCCAGCCGCGAAGGAGTTAGCGCGGATGCACGAGCACGACCAGAGCGGCGTGGACTGGCGGGACGGGGCGGTCCCGGTGTCGCGCCGCTTCGACGATCCGTATTTCAGCCTGAACGGCGGGCTGGCCGAGACGCGGCACGTCTTCCTGGCGGGCAACGATCTGCCCGCGCGGCTGCGCCCCGGCTTCCACGTCGCGGAGACCGGCTTCGGCACCGGGCTGAACCTGCTGGCGCTGGCGCAGGTGGCGACCGTGCCGGTCCGCTTCACCAGCTTCGAGGCGTTCCCCTTGACGCAGGACGACCTTTCCCGCGCCCATGCCGCCTTCCCGGAACTGGCGGACCTTGCCGCCGAACTCCGCTCCGGCTGGCCGGGGCCGAACCTGCGCGTGGGAACGGTCGAAGCCCAACTGATCCTTGGGGACGCGCGCGAGACGCTGCCGCGCTGGACGCGCCGGGCGGATGCGTGGTTCCTCGACGGCTTCTCGCCGGCCAGGAACCCCGAACTCTGGTCGGACGAGTTGATGGCCGAGGTCGCGGCTCATACCGCGCCGGGCGGCAGCTTCGCGACCTACACAGCCGCCGGCCATGTGCGCCGCGCGCTGGCGGCAGGCGGGTTTGCTGTCGAGCGCGCCCCCGGCTTCGCCGGCAAACGGCACATGAGCCGCGGCCGGCTTACCGCCTGACCGTTGGTATCCGCGACGGCGCGTAGCTGGCCGGGCGGTGCGGCGGGTGGCCCGCCGTGCGATCCCAGAAGCGCTTCCCGCCCCGCCGCAGGAACAGCGGCAGCGTCAGCAGCACACCGGCAGCGAAGCCACCCGCATGGGCCCAGTAGGCGACCCCCGCCTCGCCCCCCATCATCGCGTAGCCCGAGACAAGCTGCAGCGCGAACCACACGCCCAGCATCACCCAAGCGGGGATGGTGAAGATGCGGATGAAGATGATGATGATGACCAGCACGTCCACGCGGGCGCGGGGAAACATGAGCAGATAGCCCCCCATCACCCCCGCGATGGCGCCCGACGCGCCCACCATGGGAAACCCGGAGTAAAGATCGCCCAGCATCTGCGCCGCCGCCGCCGCCAGCCCGCTGAGCAGATAGAAGACGAGGAACCCGACATGCCCCATCTGCTCCTCCAGATTGTCGCCGAAGATCCACAGGAACAGCATGTTGCCGCCCAGATGCAGCAGCCCCGCATGGACGAACATATGCGTGACGAGGCCCCAGACATTAGCCCCGTGGATCACCGCGACGGGATAAAGTGCCAGCTGCTTCCATAGCCCGACCATGCCGCCGAGCCACGGCGCCGTCAGCACGAACAGCGCGATGTTGAGGGCGATCAGGCCGATCGTGACATAGGGCGTCGTGCTGGAAGGGTTGTGGTCGCGGATCGGGAACATGGCAGGTCTTTCGCTGAGGCCGGGACGCCTCGCCCCCGCGCAGCGAACGCGGGCGGGGCCGGCGAAGTTGCGGAGGCGGGCAGGATTTGCCCGCGACAGCCGCCCCGCCGGCCGCTACAACGGGGCAGGGATACGCCGCAAGGGGGATGCGATGACCACGATGACCGACCGCAAGAACGCCGCCATCTCGCGCGGGGTGGGGATGACGACGCAGGTCTATGCCGACCGCGCCGAGAACGCCGAGATCTGGGACAGGGACGGCAAGCGCTACATCGACTTCGCCGCCGGGATCGCGGTGGTGAACACGGGCCACCGGCACCCGAAGGTGGTGCAGGCGGTCAAGGACCAGCTCGACCGCTTCACCCATACCTGCCACCAGGTCGTTCCGTATGAGAACTATGTCTCGCTGGCCGAGCGGCTGAACGACCTGGTGCCGGGCGATTTCGAGAAGAAGACCATCTTCGCCACCACCGGCGCCGAGGCGGTCGAAAACGCGGTCAAGGTCGCCCGCCACCACACCGGCCGCAGCGCCATCGTGGCCTTTGCCGGGGCCTTCCACGGCCGGACCTTCATGGGCATGACGCTGACCGGCAAGGTCCAGCCCTACAAGGCCGGTTTCGGGGCGATGATGCCCGATGTCTGGCACCTGCCGTTCCCGAACGAGCTGCACGGGGTTTCTCAGGCCGACGCGCTGGCGGCGGTGGACAAGCTGTTCAAGGCCGACGTGGACCCCCGCCGCGTCGCCGCGATCATCGTCGAGCCGGTGCAGGGCGAGGGCGGCTTCTATCCGGTGCCTTCGGGCTTCATGCGGAAGCTGCGCGAGCTTTGCGACGAACACGGGATGCTGCTGATCGCCGACGAGGTGCAGACCGGCTTCGCGCGCACCGGGCGCATGTTCGCAATGGAGCATCACGGCGTCGCGGCCGACATCACCTGCATGGCCAAGGGCTTGGGCGGCGGCCTGCCGATCTCGGCCGTGACCGGCCGGGCCGAGGTGATGGACGCCCCGGACCCGGGCGGTCTGGGCGGCACCTATGCCGGCAACCCGCTGGGCGTCGCCGCCGCCCATGCGGTGCTGGACGTGATCGAGGAGGAGGGGCTGATCGACCGCGCCGAACGCCTCGGCCAGCGGCTGAAGCAGCGCCTCGCCTCCCTGCGCGATGACGTGCCCGAGATCGTGGACATCCGCGGCCCCGGCCTGATGAACGCGGTGGAGTTCGACGTCGGCGGCAAGCCCAGCCCCGACTTCACCAACAAGGTCCGCGAGGAGGCGCTGGAACGCGGCCTGATCCTGCTGACCTGCGGCGTCCACGGCAACGTCATCCGCTTCCTGCCGCCGCTGACGGTGCCCGACGCGGTGTTCGACGAGGCGCTGGGGATCATCGAGGATTCGATCCGCGCGGCACGGGGCGGCGGCGCGCATCGGGCGGCAGCCGATGGTGGGTTGGAGCCGGGGCAGCAGGAGGCCTGAAGCTTCCTCTCGGCGGGCTAGCGGCGATGAGCAGCGCGGGATCATTTGAGCCGCTGTGGCTGGGGGCTTCGCGCCCCCAGACCCCCGCGGGATATTTCGGCCGCCCGAATTCTGTTAACCGAATCTTAGAGGATGATGTGCAATGTGGTCGGGCGGTACAGGCGGGGACGCCGATGACCGTGCCGACCGAAGGCCCCCGTCCGTGTTGGCGGGGGCCTGCCGGCCTCGGGCGGCGGAAAGTATCCTCGGGGGTGAATGGCCCGCTTGCGGGCCAGAGGGGGCAGACAGCCCCCTTGCGGCGTTTCGAGAATGCGCGTCCTTCAGGCCGCCAGACCGCGCGAGCCCATGTTCAGATATTTCTGCCGCCGGGCGCGGATCAGCTCGGCCGGTTTCAGCGCCTTCACCTCGTCCAGCAGCTTGCCGATCTCGCGGCCGACCTCGCTGATCGCGTCGCCCGGCGCGCGCTGCGCGCCGCCCAGCGGCTCGGGGATGATCGCATCGATCACGCCCAGCTTCTTCAGGTCCTGCGCGGTCAGCTTCAGCGCCTCGGCCGCCTCGCGCATCTTGTCGGCGTCCTTCCACAGGATCGAGGCGCAGCCCTCGGGCGAGATCACCGAATAGATCGAATGCTCCAGCATCGCCAGCCGGTCCGCCGTGGCGAACGCGACCGCCCCGCCCGAGCCGCCCTCGCCGATGATGACCGACACCAGCGGCACGCCGATCTGCAGGCATTTCTCGGTCGAGCGGGCGATCGCCTCGGACTGGCCGCGCTCCTCGGCACCCTTGCCCGGATAGGCGCCGGGGGTGTCCACCAGCGTCACCACGGGCAGGCGGAAACGGTCGGCCATGTCCATCAGGCGGATCGCCTTGCGATACCCTTCCGGCCGGGCCATGCCGAAGTTGCGGTGGATGCGCGACTTGGTGTCGTTGCCCTTTTCATGGCCGATCACCACCACCGGCTGGTCGCGGAACCGCGCCAGCCCGCCCATCACCGCATGGTCGTCGCCGAAGGTGCGGTCACCCGCCAGCGGGGTCCATTCGGTGAACAGCGCCTCGATATAGTCTTTGCAGTGCGGGCGGTCGGGGTGGCGGGCGACCAGCGTCTTGCGCCACGGGTCCAGCGACTTGTAGAGGTCGCGCAGCATGTCGGCGGCCTTCCTGTCCAGCGCCGCGGCTTCCTTTTCCAGATCCACGCCCTCGCCCTTGCGGGCCAACGCGCGCAGTTCCTCGGCCTTGCCCTCAAGGTCGGAGAGCGGCTTTTCGAACTCGAGATAGGTCATGTCGCGGTGCCTTTCGCTGATCGCGGCCTATATGCGTGGCGGATGGGGGAAATGCAACGAAAGCGCGCTTGCGGGGCGAGCGGGCTGCGGGCAGGCTGGCGCGAAAGCGAGGAGACGATGCCCGCGATCCTGCTGCGCCTGCACCCGCCCCGCGCGAGCTTTCCGGCCGACGCCAGCCCTGCCGAGCAGCGGGCGATGGAGGCCCATGCCGCCTGGTGGCAGGACCGCGCGGACGAGGGCCGCGCCGTCGCCGCCGGCCCGGTCATCGACCCCGCCGCGATCTGGGGCCTTGCCATCGTTCATGCCGAGGATACCGCCGACGCACTGACTCTGGTGCGGGACGACCCGGTCATCGTGGCCGATCTGGGGTTCCGCTATGACGCGCTGCCGATGGGAGAGCTGATCCTGCCGCAGCGTTAGATCACCAGCGGTCCAGCGCCGCCTCGTCCTCGGCCTTGGCGGCGACCCAGCCGCGCGGGCCTTCGGGGCCGATCTCGCGCTTCCAGAAGGGGGCGCGGGACTTCAGCCAGTCCATCAGGAAATCCGCCGCATCGAAAGCCGCGCGGCGGTGGGGGGCGGCGGTGGCGACCATCATGATCGGCTCGCCCGCCGCGATCCGGCCATGGCGGTGAACGACCAGCGCGTCGGTCAGGGCAAAGCGGTCCATCGCCGCCTGCGCGTGCTGCGTCAGCGCCGCCTCGGTCATGCCGGGGTAGTGTTCCAGTTCCAGCGCGACCAGCCCGTCATCGGCGCGGACCAGACCGGTGAAGGTGACGACCGCGCCAGCGCCTGCGCCGAAGCCGTCCAGCAGGGCGGCGGCGTCGAAGGGCTCGGGCTGGACCAGCACCCGCATGGCTCAGCCGCCGGTCATCGGCGGGAAGAACGCCACCTCGCGGGCGCCGGGCAGGGGCGCGTCCAGATCGCCGAGGCGCTGGTCCACGGCGACCCGCACGGCCGACAGATCCGACAGCGCGGCGGCATGCCAGTCGCTGCGGGCGGAAAGCTCGGCCACGAGGTCGCGGACGGTGGCGGCGGCGGTATCCACCCGCTCTCGCGGGACGCCGATCCGTTCGCGCAACCAGGCGAAATACAGCACGTCGATGGTCATGGCAGCCTCCTCAGCTTTTGTCCCGCAGCCACGGACGGGCCTTCTGGAAGTAGTCCCACCCGGTGATCGCGGTCAGGATCGCGGCGATCCAGATCAGCGCCAGCCCGACCTGCGTCGCCAGATCGGACCAGCTGTCAGACCACGGCAGGCTGGTTTCCCCGACCAGCGGCGGGTGGCCGCTTTCATAATAGGCAAGCCCCGTGCCGAGGAACATGAACGAGATCGCGATCATCTGCGCGGTCGTCTTCCACTTGGCGATCTTGGTGACCTTCAGCTTGCCGGCATCGGCCCCCAGGAACTCGCGCAGGCCGCTGACGAAGACCTCGCGGAACAGGATCACCGTCGCCGGCAGGATCAGCCACGGGTTCATGCCGGAATAGCCGGTGATGACCACCAGCGCGATCACCACCATCGCCTTGTCCGCGATCGGGTCCATCGCCGCGCCGAAGCGGCTTTCCTGCCCCCAGAGCCGGGCGAGATAGCCGTCGAACCAGTCGGTGATCGCCGCCAGCACGAACAGCGTCAGCGCCGCGAAATCCGCGAAGGGGCGGTTCATGAACAGGAACATCAGCGGCACGCCCGCCGCGGCGAGCAGGCGCAGAAGCGTCAGGACGTTGGGAAGGTTCCATTTCATGACGGCAAGCTATCCCTTTGCGGAGCGGGCGGAAAGGGGCGCGCCGTCACGGCTGCGCCACCGCCGCGCCCGGTCATTGCCGGTCATCGCTGCCGAACAGCCCGGCAAGGCCGCGCGTCACCAGATTGCCCACCCTGGGCCTCGGCTGGGCGATGAAGGGCAGGGGGCGGCAGACCTCCATCGCGGCAAGGCCGACGCGGGCGGTCAGCGCGCCGTTCACCACCCCTTCGCCGAAGCGGCGGCTGAGCTTGGCCATCACGCCCCCGCCCGCCACCGTCTGGATCAGGTCGTCGCCCGCCGCCACCGCGCCGGTGGCGACCAGATGGGCGATGACCGTGCGCGCCAGCCGCCAGCCGCCCACCGCCCCGGCGCGGCCGCCGTAGATTTCCGCCATCCGCCGGATCATCCGCAGGTTGGCGGCCAGCGCGGCGGCCACATCCGCCAGCGCCAGCGGGATCAGCGCCGTGGCGGCGGCGACGGTGCGGGCGGCGGCCTCGATCTCGCGCCGCGCCTGAGCGTCGAGCGGGGCGAGCAACTCCGTCTCGGCCAGCGCCAGCACGGTCGCCGCATCGAAGCTGTCGCCGCGCTTTTCGCGCAGCCGGGCGCGGCCCCATTCCAGTTCCGGGCGGCTGGCGTAAAGCGCGGTGAGGCTGTCCACCGTCTCCTGCGCGGCGGACAGATCGCCCGAGGCGAGCGCGGCGGCCGCCTGCCGCTGCACCGAATCGATCCGCGCCAGCCGCGCCCAGGCGGCGTATTCCCGCACCGCCATCGCCAACGCGGCCAGCGTGAAGGCGGCGAACAGGCCGATCCCGACCCAGCCCAGAACGGCGCTGCGGCTCATCAGGTTGTCGAAGAACTGCAGCGCCGCCATCGACAGCAGGAAGGTCAGCAGCGCGAGGCCCGAGTTCAGGAAGAACCGCGTCGTGGCCGAGGGGCGCCCCCCCAGCGTCCGCACCGCGAGCCGCATCGCCCGCCCCTGCGGCAGTTGCGCGCCATCGTCGATGGGGGGCGCGTCAGCGGGGGACGGGGCATGGCTCGCCCCGCGCGGCGGGCGGGCGTCGCGGTTGTCGCCGGGGCGGGGATCGCCGGCCCGCTCGACCCTGCCGGCGGGCGCATCCTCGCGCAGCGCGGGTTTCGGGCGCGGGGCTTCGGGACGCTCGGCGGGGCCGTATTCGATCAGCACCGGCCCCCGGCGCGGCGGGTCCTGCTCAGCCATGGCGGGCCTTCCTTGCAGAGGGGATGGGACCGCCTGCGGCGAAGCGGCATGCCTGCGGCAAGGGCGCGCCCGCGGATGGCCGCGCGCTCACAGCCGGTCCCCGATCAGGAACTCGGCCGCGCGGTCCAGCCGGATATGCGGCGGGCCGTCGCCCTGGCGCAGCGTGGCGGGGGCAGGGGCGAAGTTCATGATCGCATAGTCCCCGTCCAGCCAGCGCTTCGCCCCGTTCCGCGCCGGGGTGAGCAGGTCCGCCGGGTTGTCCGGCAGCTCGCCGGGGTAAAGTGCCGCCTCGCGCCCATCCATCAGCGTGCCGCGCACGGCTGGCAGGTCCTGGCCGTCTTGGTGGATGATCTCCTCGGTGGTGGTGCGCAGGGCGGCGATGGCCATCGCCTCGGTCCGCGCGCCCTGAAAATCGGCGCGGTCGCGGGCCTCGCGCAGCATGGCGGTCAGGATGTTCGCCAGCCGCTGGTGCTGGACGTGGTGCAGATGGTCGGCCTTGGTGGCGGCAAACAGGATGCGCTCGACCCGGCGCGTCCCGAGGATCTGGGCCAGCCACCCCGCCCGGCCGGGGCGGAAGGCGGTCAGGATGTCGGCCATCGCCCGGCGCATGTCCTCGACCGCGGGTGGGCCGGCATGGATCGCGCCCAGCACGTCGGTCAGCACCACCTGCCGGTCGATGCGGGCGAAGTGGTCGCGGAAGAACGGCCGCACGACCCGGCTTTTATAAGCGTCGAAGCGGCGCTGGAACTCGCGATGGACCGGGCCGGGGCGGCCCTCGGCCGGCGGCAGCGGCGCGAAGGTCAGGGCGGGAGAGCCCTCCAGCTCACCCGGCAGCAGGAACCGGCCCGGCGTGCAGTCGGAAAACCCCGCCTCGCGCGACGCATGCAGATGTTCGGTATAGGTGGCGGCGAGGCGCTTCGCCACCGGCTCGGTGAAGGCAGATTGCGGGTCGATCCCCGCGACGGTGTTCATGAACCCGGTCGCGCCGGGGCGGCCCTGCATCCGCTCCAGCACCTCGGCGGACCATGCGGCGAAGTCCTTGTCCATCAGCCGCAGGTCCAGCAGCCACTCGCCGGGATAGTCCACGATGTCGAGATGCACGGTCCGGGTGCCGCGCAGCCCGCCCATCAGCCCGCGGGGTTGCACCCGCAGCGACAGGCGCAACTGGCTGACATGACGCGTCCCCTCGGGCCAGTGCGGGTCGGGACCGGTCAGCGCGGCTAGGTGGCGCTCATAATCGAAGCGCGGCACGGTGTCGTCGGGCTGCGGCTGCAGCCAGGCCGCCTTGATGGTGCCGTCATTCGCCGCGCGCAGCGCGTGCATCCGCCCTCGGTCCAGCAGGTTGGCGACCAGCGAGGTGATGAACACCGTCTTGCCCGCCCGCGACAGCCCGGTGACGCCCAGCCGGATGACGGTGTCGCCCAAGCCGATGCCGCGCATCAACCCCCCGGCAGCATCACTCAGGCCCATGCGAACTCCCGCGGCGTTGATCCTCGCGGATCAAGATAGGGCGCGGGCGCGGGGATGTGTAGGGTCGGCCAAAGGCCTCATCTTCTGTCCCCAAATATCCCCGCCGGAGGCTCCGGCAGCGCCGGAAGCGCGCCGTCGGCAGAGAGGAGCAACCCCGGACCGCCCAAAGCGGATCGAAACGCGCCCGCCCGCCCTCTGGTGGGCGCGTTCGCGCCCCACCCGTGCGGTGAACATCGGCAGAACTGGTGCGATCCTCGTTTTCAGGGCAAACCGCACCCCATGTCCGCCGCCCCGCTCCCCATCGACGACGCCCTTCCCGCCCTCCGCGACGCCGTCGCGCAGCACGGCCGCGCCGTCCTCGTGGCCCCGCCCGGCGCGGGCAAGACCACCCGCGTCCCCCTCGCGCTGCTCGACCTGATCCCCGGCCGCATCGTCATGCTGGAGCCACGCCGCCTCGCCGCCCGCGCCGCCGCCGAGCGCATGTCCGCCGCCTTGGGCGAGCCACTGGGGGAAACCGTCGGCTACCGCATCCGCGGCGAGTCCATCCCCGGCAAGCGCATCGAGGTCGTGACCGAGGGCATCCTCACCCGGATGATCCAGTCCGACCCCGACCTGCCCGGCACCGGCTGCGTGATCTTCGACGAGTTCCACGAACGCAGCCTGAACGCCGATCTCGGCCTCGCCCTCGCGTGGGAGGCGCGGGCCGCGCTGCGCCCCGATCTCGCGCTGCTGGTGATGTCCGCGACGCTCGACGCCGAACCCGTCGCCGCCCTGCTGGACGACGCGCCCGTGATCCGCTCGGAAGGCCGCGCCTTCCCGGTCGAGACCCGCTGGCTTCCCCGCCCGCTGCGCGCAGGCGCGCGGCTGGTCCCCGAAGCCGCGCGGCTGATCGCGCAGGCCGAGGCCGAAACGCGCGGCACCGGCGGCACCATCCTCGCCTTCCTCCCCGGCGAGGGCGAAATCCGCCGCACCGCCGCCATGCTGGACGTGGATGCCGAACTCGTCCCCCTCTACGGCGCGATGGATTTCAAGGCCCAGCGACAGGCTCTGGCCCCGCCCGGTGCGCGGCGCCGGATCGTGCTGGCGACCGCCATTGCGGAAACCTCGCTCACCATCCCCGGCGTCAAGGTTGTGGTGGACGCGGGCCGGGCGCGGCGGGCGCGCTTCGATCCGGGCTCCGGCATGTCCCGGCTGGTGACCGAGCGGGTGAGCCGCGCCGAGGCCGAACAGCGCCGCGGCCGCGCGGGCCGGGTCGCGCCCGGCATCTGCTATCGCATGTGGGCGCGGGCCGAGGAGGGCGCGCTGCCCGCCTTCGCCCCGCCGGAAATCGCCACCGCCGACCTGACCGGCCTCGCGCTGGAACTGGCGGCCTGGGGCTCGGATGAGGGCCTCGCCTTCCTCACCCCGCGCCCCGCCGCCGCGCTGGCCGAGGCGCGGGCGCTGCTGACCGACCTCGGCGCGCTGGAGGGCGGGCGGATCACCGACCACGGCCGCGCGCTGGCGGCCCTGCCGTTGCATCCCCGCCTCGGCCACATGCTGCTGCGGGCGGGCAAGGGCGCGGCCCCGCTCGCCGCGCTGCTCGCCGATCGCGACCCGCTGCGCGGCGCGCCCGCCGATCTGACGCTGCGGCTTCAGGCGCTGGCCTCGCGCGACATCTCCGAACGCTACGAGGTGAACCGCCCGGCCATCGAGCGAATCCGCGAGGAAACCCGCCGCCTGCGCCGGATGGTCCCCGATGCGCCGCCGATGCCGCCCGCCGCGATGGCCGCGCTCGCCTATCCCGACCGGATCGGCCTGCGCCGCAAGGGCCCGGCGCCGCGCTATGTCCTGTCGGGCGGCAAGGGCGCCGTCATCGACGAAGGCGATCCGTTGGCCATGGCGCGGCTGATCGTCGCCGTGGATCTGGACGGGGACGCCCGCGACGCGCGGGTGCGGATGGGCGCGGCGCTGGAGGAAACCGATCTGCGCGACCTCTACGGCGACCGGATCGAGACGGTTGCGCTGGTCGAATGGTCCCGCCGCGACGGCCGGGTGATCGCCCGCGGGCAGGAGCGGCTGGGGGCGCTGACCCTGTCGGAACGCCCGCTGGAGAACCCGGACCCGGACGCGCTCGCCCGCGCCGCCTCCGACGGCCTGCGCGACCTAGGCCTGCCTTGGACCCCCTCTGCACGGCGGCTCCGTGCAAGGATCGCGCTGCTGGACGAGATGCCGGACACCAGCGACGAGGCCCTGCTGGCCGACCCCGGCTGGCTGCTTCCCTTCCTCACACGCGCCCGGACGACCGCCGATCTGAAGGCGCTCGACCTCACCCAACCGCTGCTGGCCCTGATCGGCTGGGACGGCCAGCGGCGGCTGGACGAGGCCGCGCCGCCCCATTTCACCACGCCGCTCGGCCGCCGCATCGCCATCGACTACGACGCCGAGACCCCGACCATCGAGGCGCGGCTGCAGGAGCTTTTCGGCCTCACCCGCCATCCGGCGGTGGGCCGTCATCCGCTGCGGATCACGCTGCTGTCGCCGGGCGGCAAGCCGATCGCGGTCACGACCGACCTGCCGGGTTTCTGGGCGGGCAGCTATGCCGAGGTTCGCAAGGACATGCGCGGCCGCTATCCCCGCCACCCCTGGCCCGAAGACCCCACCGCCGCCGACCCGACGCTGCGGGCGAAACCTCGGGGAACGTGAAAGCGGGCCGCACCCGATCTTCTGTCCACAAATATCCTGGGGGCTCGGGGGCAGCGCCCCCGTTCTTCCAATGGAAAAGGCGCCCCCATCGGGACGCCTGCAATGACGCAATCTCGGCCCCAATCAGGGACGGATGACGATCGGCACGCCGGGATTCACCATGGCGAAGATCTCCTCCATCTCCGCGTCGGTGACCGCGATGCAACCGGCCGTCCAGTCGCGCTTGTCCACGCTGTTGCCGTAGGGGCCGCGGCCGTGGATCATGATGTCGCCGCCCGCTCTCTGCCGGAACGACATCGCGTGGCTCATATCCGCGGCGCTGGGATACGAGACCCCCAGCGACAGGTGGTAGGCGCTGTTGGGGTTGCGGTGCGTGATGAAATACATGCCCTCGGGCGTCTTGCCGTCGCCCTCGAACTGCTTGTGGCCGACCGGCTGGTTGCCGAGATCGATGTCGTAGCCGCGCAGGATGGTCTTGCCGTTCAGCAGATACATCTTGCGGTCGGATTTATCGACGAAGATCTGCGTGACGGGTGCCCCGTCATAGCCCTGGATCTTCGATTCGGGCTCAGGCCCGCCACATGCCGACAAGACGGCAAGCATCGCCAACGCGAAAATCGCGCGAAAATATCGAATCATCTCTGCCCCATGTTCCGCTGTTTCAGCGTGAATTTGCCGACATGCATATCATCTGACGCCAATTTGAGCCAGAAGGAGTTGCAACCGGGGCGAGATTCAGTCTGGGCGCTGTGTCCTGCGGAACGCAGCGACGGTCTCGACATGGGGCGACCAGCGGAACTGGTCCACGACCTCAAGGGCGGTCAGCGCATAGCCGCCCTGGGTCATCCGCCGCGCGTCGCGGGCGAATGTCACCGGATCGCAACTGACCCACGCCACCACGGGAACGCGGCTCTCCGCCAGCGCCTCGGCCTGGGCGGCCGCGCCGGTGCGCGGCGGGTCGATCAGCACCGCGTCGAAGCGGGCCAGCTCGTCCGGCAGCAAGGGGCGCCGGGCGAGGTCGCGGGTCTCGGTCGTCACGCGGCGCAATCCGGCCGCGCCGCGCCAGCCCGCGTCCAGTGCCGCGAGTGAGGCGGCGAGCCCCTCGACCGCGTGAACCTCGGCCCGTTCGGCCAGCGGCAGGGTGAAGGTGCCGATGCCGGCGAACAGGTCGGCGATCCGGGGCGCGTCGCCAACGATCTCGCGGACGGCGGACAGCAGCGCCGCCTCTCCCTCGATCGTCGCCTGCAGGAAAGCGGCGGGCGGCGGGACCACCCGCGCGCGGCCCATCGCCAGCGCGGGCGGGCGCTGCACCAGCGCCTCGCCGTCCCAGTCGAGCCGCGCCCAGCCCGCCTGCCGCGACAGCGCCGCGAGGTCGGCCAGCAATTCCGGCGTCATCGGCTTGCCGCCCCGCGCCGCCACGTCCAGCCCGGCGGGCGTTTCCGTCACCGTCAGCTTCATCTCGGCCGAGCGCGAGCCGCCCAAAGCCACCAGCCGCCGCAGATCCGGCAACGCCGCATTGATCGCCGGGCGGATCACATGGCAGTCGGTCACGTCCACCACCACGTCCGAGGCTTTCGCGTGAAAGCCGACCAGCGCCCCCTTTTTCGTGCGCCGCCCGGACAGCACGGCCCGCCTACGCGAGCGCGACGGCGAGCTGTGGACAGCGCCCGCCTTCACCGCGATCCCCTGCGCGGCCAGCGCGGTTTCCACCACCCCCGCCTTCCACGAAGCGACGAAATCGTCCCGCGCGTGCATCATCGAGCAGCCGCCGCAGGTCCGGTAATGCGGGCACGGCGCCCGCACCCGGTCGGGCGATGGCGTGATGATGCGGGGCGCGGCGATCACGCCGGCCGCCGCCTCGCCCTCGATCACCTCGCCGGGCAGGGTCATCGCGGCAAGGGCGCGGTTCGCCGCTCCAGCGGCGACGTCGCCGGTGCCTTCGGGAATGCCTCCGCCGCCGGACGCGGTCCCTTGCGCCACCGCCACGCCGTCGCCCCGGCGACCCAGCCGTTCCACCTGCCAGATCGTCACTCGGCGGCGTCCTGTTCGTCGGTCAGCAGGAACCCGCCCGACTGCCGGCTCCAATAGCGGGCGTAAAGCCCGCCCTTCGCCAGCAGCGCCGCGTGGGTGCCCTGTTCCACGATCCGCCCTTCATGCATGACCACGATCCGGTCCATCTCGGCGATGGTCGAAAGCCGGTGCGCGATGGCCAGCACCGTCTTGCCGCGCATGATCCGCGACAGCGCGTGCTGGATCTGCGCCTCGACCTCGCTGTCGAGCGCGCTCGTCGCCTCGTCAAGCACCAGGATCGGCGCGTCCTTCAGGAAGGCCCGTGCCAGCGCGATCCGCTGCCGCTGCCCGCCAGACAGCTTCACGCCCCGCTCGCCCAGATGCGCGTCATAGCCGGTGCGGCCCGCGTGATCCTGCAACGTCAGGATGAAGTCATGCGCCTCGGCGGCGCGGGCGGCGGCGATCATCTCGTCCTCCGACGCGCCGGGCCGGCCATAGAGGATGTTCTCGCGGGCCGAGCGGTTGAACAGCGCCGTGTCCTGTGTGACCATGCCGATGTTGCGGCGCAGGCTTTCCTGCGTGACGGCGCGCACGTCCAGCCCGTCGATCCGAACGGCCCCATCCTCGACATCGTAGAGCCGCAGCAGCAGGGCGACCAACGTGGACTTGCCCGCGCCCGACGCGCCGACGATGCCGATCCGCTCGCCTGGCGCGATGGACAGATCCATGTCGGGCAGGCCGCCTTCGCCACGGCCATAGGTGAAGGTCACGCGGTCGAACTCGATCCGGCCCTGCACGCGGCCGAGCGCCACGGCATCCGGCGCGTCGGTCAGGTCGTGGGCCGAGGTCAGCGCGTGCATCCCGTCCTCGACCTCGCCGATGGCGCCCCAGATGCCCATCAGCGCCATGCTGACCCAGCCGGTCATCTGCGCCAGCCGCATGGCGATGGCGCCCATCGCGGCGATGTCGCCGGGGGTGGCCTGCCCGCGCTGCCACAGGATCATCGCCCCGCCGATCAGGATCACCGGCAGCAGCCCCGACACGAAGGTCAGCGACAGCCGGAACCATGTGTTCAGCTTGCCGAAGTCGAGCGCGCGGTCGCGGAACGTCTCCATCGCGCCGAGCGCCGCCTGATCCTCGTATTCGGAACTGGCGAACAGCTTGACGGTCTTGATGTTGGTGATCGTGTCCACGACCTGCCCGGTGATCATGGCCCGCGCGCTGGCCCGCGCCTTGGATTGAAAGCGCACGCGCGGCAGGAAATAGCGGATCAGCGCCAGATACAGCAGCAGCCACGCGATCAGTGCGACCGCGCCCCACGCCTCGATCGAGACAAGATAGATCGCGCTGCCCAGCACCGCCGACAGGGCGAAGGTCGCGGTGTTGACCATCTCGGACGAGACTTCCGTGACCGCGCGGGCGGTCTGCATCTGCTTCTGGGCGATACGGCCGGCGAAGTCGTTGTCGAAGAACGCGACCGCGTGGCCCATCGTCCAGCGGTGCAGTCGCGACAGCACCAGCGGCAGGACGTTCGGGTTGATGATGACGTTGGAACTGGCGGTGGACAGGCCGATGATCGCCGGGCGGATCACGACGAAGAAGGCCGCGAACAGCGCGATCAGCGGCCAGTGATCGACGAGCGCGTTGCCCGAGGCGGTGCCGGCCGCGATGTCCACCACCGCGCCCAGCAGCCAGGCCGAGGCGACCTCTGCCGCGCCCGACAGCGCCGAGGTGACGGCGGCGACGCTGAGCCCTGGCCAGGCGCCGCGCAGACACCAGCGGAAGAACGCCAGCAGCGTGTCGGGGGGCGGGCCTTCGGCGGGGCGGAAGGCGTCGATCATGCGGGCGAACCAATTGTGCATCATTCCTCCCCCGCCAGCAGAGCGACGTCGATAAGGCCCGGCGCGGGCATCAGGAAGCCGGATTCGATCCATGCGGATTCCGCCGCTTTCAGCCCGCGCCCGATGGCCGAGCCCTGCAGGCCGGGCAGGTCGGCGGCGCGGAGGGGGAATTTCTGCGCAGCCGCGAACGCGATCTGCTCGCGCCAGTCCGCCCGCAGCACCTCGCCGCGCGCCATCCGCAGCAGCGCCAGTTGCAGGGCGCGTCCGGCGCCCAGCCGATAGGCGGCCTCGGCCAGCGGAACGTCGAAGCGCAACTCCTCCTGCACCCGCGCCTCGCTGCGCGACAGCCGCAGCGCGCCCGCCGCATCATCCGCGCCGAGAGCGGCGAGACGAACCGGCCAGTCTTTCTTCTTCGCACAAATATCCTCGGGGGTGTGGGGGCAGACAGCCCCCACCTCAGCGGCGATCAGCGCGGCGAGTCCTTCGGACCGGGCGCCTGGCAGGATCTGCGCCAGCACACCCGTCCGCGCCATCAGCTCCACCGCCTCGACCGGATCGGGCGCGGCGAGCAGCTTGCGCATCTCCGCCCCGATCCGTTCTCGCGAGATGCCGGAGAGGCCGGCCTTGTGCCGCGCGCAGGCGGCGAGCGCCGCCGGGTCCGCCGCGCCCTTGCGGCCGTAGCGCGCGTGAAATCGGAAGAAGCGCAGGATGCGCAGGTAATCCTCGGTGATCCGGGCGTCGGGGTTGCCGACGAAGCGCAGCCGCCGCGCGGCCAGATCCGGCAGGCCGCCGACCGGGTCGATGACCGAGCCGTCCGGGCGGGCGTAGAGCGCATTGATGGTGAAGTCGCGCCGCGCGGCGTCTTCGGACAGGTCGTCTGAAAATTCGACGACCGCATGGCGGCCGAAGGTTTCCACGTCGCGGCGGAAGGTCGTGACCTCGAACGGCTGGCCGTCCGCGATCACGGTGATGGTGCCGTGCTCGGCCCCGGTCGGCACCGCCTTCAGCCCGGCCGCCCCGGCCTTCGCGGTGGTCTGCTCGGGCCGCGCGTCGGTCGCGATGTCGATGTCGTCCACCGGCTCGCCCAGCAGCGCGTTCCTGACCGCGCCGCCGACGATCAGCGCCTGATGGGGCGCAAGCGCGGCCAGCACCCGCCGCAGCGCGGGGGCGGAGATGATCTGTTCGGGCAGTCGCGCTTCGCTCATGTCGCGGGCCAACGCGCAACTCTGCGCCGGGGTCCCGCTCACCGCGTCACGCGCAGCGCGAGCGAGTGCAGCACCCGCGCCGTCGCGCCCCAGATGTAATAGGGCCCCCACGGCGCGACGAGATAGGAGCGCGTCACCCCCCGCCAGTCGCGTTGCTCGGTCCGGTATTGGCGCGGGTCGCAGATATGGGCGAAGGGCACGGCGAACACCTCATCCACCTCGCCCACTTCGCGGACGGGGGTGAAGTCGCCGTCGATCAGCGCCAGAACCGGGGTCATGGTGAAGCCGGTGACGGTGTGATGGCCGGGCATGGTGCCCAGCACCTCGACCTGCCGCGGCGGCAGGCCGACCTCCTCATGCGCCTCGCGCAGGGCGGCGGCGACCTCGTCCGCGTCGCCGGGATCGACCTTGCCGCCGGGCAGGGCGATCTGGCCGGGATGGTGGCGCAGCCCGCTGGCGCGCTTGGTCAGGATCAGCCGCCCGTGGCAGTCGAAGGCGATCAGCACACCCGCGGGCCGCGCGCCCAGGGTCGCCGGCATCGGCCCGTTCCCGGCGCCGTCATAGTCCGAGCTTGGCCCGGTCACATCGGCCCGCAGCGCGGCCAGCAGCCGCGCGCGGATGTCGCGGCCGGGCCCGCCGTCCATCACTCGGCCACCTCGATCGGGTTGCCCTCGGGATCGACCGACGCCTCGAAGCCGAGGCTGCGGGGGTCGAACTCGTAATGCGCGCCGCAGAACTGGCAGTCGGCGGTGACTTTCCCGTCCTCGGTCGTCATGTGGCCGATGTCCTTCGCGGAATAGATCGACAGCGTATTGCGGACCCGGTCGGCGCTGCACGAGCAGCCGAATTCCACCCGATGCGGGTCGAAGACGCGCGGGGTTTCCTCGTGGAACAGCCGCACCAGCAGGTCGGTCGGGGCGACGGTCGGGCCGATCAGTTCCAGCTCGTCCACGGTGGACAGCAGGTGGTTCGCGCGGGTCCAGTCCTCGGACTCGACGCCCTGCAGGATGTCGGCGGCCTCGATCAGCCCGCCGACGCCGCTGCCGCCTTCGCCGCCCGCACCCATCGGCTGCGCCGGAAGCGTCTGCAGCATGACGCCCCCCGCGCGCCAGCGCGAGCCGTCGCCGGGCAGGCGGTTCTCGCCATAGGCCAGCGCGAAGCTGGTCGGCAGCTGCTCGGACTGCGCGAAATACGTCCCCGCGCAGGCGGAAAGTGAGCCGGAGGCCAGCGGCGTGATCCCCTGATAGGGCAGGTTGCCCGCGCCCTGGTCGATGAGGATGGCGAAGTAGCCTTCGCCGATCTGCTCGAAAGCGGGGCGGTCGTCGAGGCGGTCCGCGTCGAAGCTGGCCCAGGCGCGGATGCGGGCGGGGCCGCCTTCCTCGGACGGGGCGTAGTAATCGGCGGCGATGGTGCGGATCGCGCCGTTGCCGCGCACCTGCAGGCTGAGCTTCCAGCGCAGCTTGACCGTGGGGCCGATCAGCGCCGTCAGCAGCGCGACCTCGGCCACCAGGGCGGCGACGGGGGCGGGGTAGTCGTGGCGTGACAGGATATGCTCCAGCACCCCGTCCAGCCGCGCGACACGGCCGCGCACGCCGGAGCGGTCGAGCTGGAAGGGCAGGACGGTATCGTCCCAGGCGATCTGGTTGATCTTGGTCATCTTGGCCTTTCGGAAACCTTGCCGCCCCAAGGCGGGCGGCGCTTGGGGGGCAATATAGGAAACGGCGGCGCGGTTCCCAAGGCGGGGCGGGGAAGCGGCGGCGGAGGGTGCCCGGACAGCGGACATGGCGGCCGACGGGCCTGATAGTCCAAGACTCAAGGACGATCGGGCGATGACCCCCGGTCCGCCCCAAGCGGACCGGGACGCGCCCGCCCGCCCACAGGCGGGCGCGTTCGCGCCCACCCGTGCGGTCGCGTCCCTCTGTCGAGCTGGCGTCCAGGTTTTGCTCGGAAACGCGCCTGACGCGCGTTTCCTTCAGCGGAGCCGTCGCAAGTCCGCGACGCCGGGACCGATCGCAGTTCAGTCCACCCACCCGCCGAGGTTCTCCGCCACCAGATCCGTCAGCAGCGCGATATGGGCGTCGTCGTCGTTGAGGCAGGGGACATAGGTGAAGCCCTTGCCGCCCGCATGCTCGAACGCCTCGCGGATCTCGCCGTTGATCTCCTCCAGTGTCTCGATGCAGTCCGTGGCGAAGGCGGGCGAGATGACGGCGATGTCGGTGATCCCGCGCTGCGCCAGCTCGGCGACGTGTTCGACCGTATAGGGCCGCAGCCACTCCTCGGAGCCGAAGACCGACTGGAAGGTGGTGTCCAGCGCATCCTCGGGCCAGCCGAGCCGTTCGGCCAGCAGCCGCGTCGTCTTCTGGCACTGGCAGTGATAGGGGTCGCCCTGCATCAGATAGCGTTTCGGCATCCCGTGATAGCTGCACACCAGCTTCTGCGGGCGATGGCCCTTCAACGTGCGCTCCACCGACTGCGCCAGCGCGTCGATATAGTCGGGGCGCTCGAAATACTCGGCCACTGTCCGCACGGCGGGCTGGCGGAACTGCTTCATCAGGGCCCGGAACAGCTGGTCGTTCGCCGTCGCCGTCGTCGCCCCCGCATACTGGGGATACAGCGGCAGGAACACGATCCGGTCGCAGCCCGCCTGAACCATCCGCGTCAGCACCGATTCCGTCGAGGGATTGCCGTAGCGCATGCAGAAATCGACCATCACCCGGTCGCCCCAGCGCGCCGCGCAGGCCTCGGCCAGCTTGCCGATCTGCTGCTTCGTCAGCGTCAGCATCGGGCTTTCGTTGGCATCGTTGTTCCAGATCGAGCGGTAGTTGGCCCCCGAGGTGAACGGCCGCTTGGTCAGGATGATCGCCTGCAGCAGCGGCTGCCATTTCCACGCCGGGTAGTCGATCACCCGCTTGTCGGACAGGAACTGGTTCAGATAGCGCCGCATCGACCAGTAGTCGTGCCCGTCCGGCGTGCCGAGATTGGCCACCAGCACGCCGACCTTCGCCTGCGGGATCGCCGGATGATCGGCCGGGGCGTGGTCGGGGCGGCTGGCGGCTGTGGTGTCCTTGGGCATCTGGTCCTCTGGCGTCTCGTTGCTGGGGGGCTCGGGGCTGGGGGCTATGTCACCCCGGCGGCGGCTTCAACGCCTCGGCCAGCGACATTTTCGCGCTGCCGCGGCGCAGCGGCTGCGGCTGGCTGGCATCGGGCGCCCATCCGGTCAGGACGACCAGATCGAAGCCCACGCGGATTCGCCCCGGCTCCTGCGGATCGGCGGCGATCTCGGACAGGATCTGCGCCGCGCGGGCGAAGAGCTCGCGGCGCGCGAAGTTGCGGTGCCGCAGGGCGAGCGCGTTGCCCTCGCCCATCGCCCGCAGGTCATGGGCGAGGTGGAAAAGATCGCGATAGCTGACCGCCTGCGTCATCTGGTCGGCCACCGGCAGCGCCAGCCCCGCCCGGCCCAGCAGCGCGCCGAGATCGCGGATTTCCCCGAACGGCAGGATGCGGGGGGAAAGCCCGCCGGTCAGCTCGATCTCGGCCTGGGCGAGCGCCTGTCGCAGCGGGGCCAGCGTGTTGCCCCCCGGCAGGATGGCGAGGAACAGCCCGTCCGGGCGCAGCGCGCGCGACGCCTGCACGATCTGGCCGACCGGATCGTCGGCCCAGTGCAGCGCAAGCGCGTGGATCACCAGATCGAACGCGCCGGGCGCGAGGTCCAGAACCGGATCGTCGGCCACGATCCGGGCGACGGGGAACGCCCCGGCCCAGGGGCCGGGCATGCCCGTCACGATCGCGGCCTCCGTAAACGTCCTGTTAATGTCCATCAGCCTATCCTGCACCTCGTCCAGCGCGAGCCGGTGCAGCCAGTCCTCGGGCGCGGGGGTGCGGGCGCGCTGGCGGATCAGCGCGGGACGGTCGGTCAGCCGGGGCGCGGAAGGGGAGGGATCGGTCATGGGATTGCAACTTAGGTCGCTTCGCGGCGCGATGAAAGCGGGGCTGCGGGTCATCTATCCGCCGCAATGCCTCTGCTGCGGCGAATCCGTGACCTCCGACGACGCGCTCTGCCCCCGCTGCTGGGCCGAGGCGCAGTTCATCGACGGCCCCGCCTGCGCCCGCTGCGCCGCGCCCCTGCCCAGCGACGGTGCGGGGCGGGCGGAGGAGCTGACCTGCGACGACTGCCTGACCATGGCGCGGCCCTGGGGCGCGGGCCGGGCGGCGCTGGTCTATGCCGGAACGGGACGCAAGCTGGCGCTGACCCTGAAGCATGGCGACCGGCCCGACCTCGGGCCGGCGCTGGGGCGCTGGGTGGCGCGGGCGGCGGCGGCGCTGGTAACGCCGGGGATGCCAAGGATGATCGTCGCGCCGGTGCCGCTGCACACCCGGCGGCTGCTGCGGCGTAAATACAATCAGGCCGGGCTGCTTTCCGCGCAGGTCGCGCGGGCGCATGGGCTGGTGCATGTGCCGGAGCTGCTCACGCGGCTGCGCCCGACGCCCGCGCAAGACCACCGAAGCGTTGCGGACCGATTCGCCAACATGGCGGGGGCGCTGGGCGTCGCCCCGCGCCATGCGGCGGCGCTCGCCGGGCGGCCGGTGCTGCTGGTGGACGACGTGATGGCATCCGGCGCGACGCTCGCCGCCGCGTCCGAGGCGCTGCTGGCGGCGGGCAGCGGGCCGGTGTCGGTGGCGGTGCTGTGCCGCGCGGTGAAGGAAGTATAGCCGCCCTTCGGTCTGGCGCCCGAATTTCGCGCATGCGCTGCACCCAGTCGGCGTGCTGCGGCGTTGCCCTTTCATTCCGCCCGAGTAAGCCGCATCTATCTTCAATGCTCAGAATATCCGACACCGTCACGATCCAGGACTGGGAGCTTTCCGAAAGCTTTACCCGCGCGCAAGGGCCGGGCGGGCAGAACGTGAACAAGGTCTCCACCGCCGTCGAACTGCGCTTCGAGGCGGCGCGGTCGCCGCATCTGCCCGAGCCGGTGAAGAACCGCCTGCGCCGGCTCGCCGGGCGGCGCTGGACCTCGGACGGGGCGGTGCTCATTCAGGTGCAGGACACCCGCAGCCAGGCCCGCAACCGCGAGATCGCCCGCGAGCGGCTGGCCGAACTCATCCGCCAGGCGCTGGTCGCCCCGCGAAAGCGCATCGCCACGCGCCCGACGCTGGGCAGCCAGCGCCGCCGCCTTGCCGCCAAGACGAACCGCGGCGTGGTCAAGTCGCTGCGCGGCCGCGTGGAGGCCGAGGAGTGATGGCAGGCGGGCTCCGGCGCATGCTCGGCCGCGTGCTCGGCGCGCCGCCGCCGCCGATGCAGGTCGGCGCGGTCTGCCTGCATCCGTCGGACGGCCGGGTGCTGATGATTACCAGCCGCGACACCGGCCGCTGGATCATTCCCAAGGGCTGGCCGATCCCCGGCCTGAGCCTCGCCGAAGCCGCCATGCAGGAAGCGTGGGAGGAGGCGGGCGTGCGCGGGCAGGCCGCCACGCGCGAGCTTGGCCGCTACCGCTACGACAAGCACCAGCCGCTCGGCTTCGCCGTTCCGGTCGAGGTGCGAGTGTTCCCGGTCACGGTGCGCGAACTGGCCGACGACTACCCCGAAGCCGCCGAACGCACCCGCCGCTGGTGGGAACCGATGGAAGCGGCGGATCTGGTGGCAGAGGCGCAACTGGGGCAACTGCTGCGCGGCTTGGGACGAGCGAAAGCCGGGGGGTGAGCACCGGGAAACGGTGGCCCTCCATGGTATGGTGAACCGGGTCAAACAGAGCGGGGGCGGTTAATTCCATCCTGCAGCACGGGAGCGGAGGCCGCCTCTGCGAGAGCAGGCTTTTGCCCGGCGGCGGGGTGAGCATCGGGAAACGGTGGCCTTCATGGAATGGCAAGCCCCGCCCCTCGCGCCGCAGGGTGAAAATTCCACCCTGCAACACCCGCGCCGGGGACACCCCGATCCGCGCAGTTTGTGCTCGAATCAAGGTGCTTTCGATTGTGCCAGCACCCCGCTCTCAGGCCATCCCACTTGCGAGCGGCCCGCAAGGAAGGCAGCCCCTGCGGTCCATCGCCGCCACTTCGCGACGATTGAACCAGCCGCCGCACGCCAGTAGCGTGCCGTGCATGATCCGATCCCCCCGCCAGCTCCATATTCTGGACAAGGATCTCGACCGCCTGTCCGCGGCCGAGCAGGCGGGATCTCAGTCGATGCGTCCCCTGGCGCGCGTCGGGCTGGCGGTCCTGTTCGTGGCGGTCGTGGTGGTGATCGCGGTCGCGGCGCTGCCGCAGGCGACCACGGGGCAGGTGACCGTGCTGGCGGGGGTGGCGCTCGCCGCCTATCTCGCGCTGGCGATCGGGGCCAACGATGTCAGCAACTCGCTGGCGCCCGCCGTTGGCGCTCGGGCGATCGGCATCGGCACCGGCCTTGCGCTGGTCGCGACGGCCGAGATCGCGGGCGCGGTCCTCGCCGGGCGCAAGGTCAGCGCCACGCTCAGCCTCGGGATCGTCGATCCGCGCCAGATGCTGGCGGGCGGCTCGGCCGCGCCGGTGATGCTGGCGGCGCTGCTGGCCGCGGCGATCTGGGTCAACATCGCGACCTGGGCGGGAGCGCCGGTCAGCACCACCCACTCGGTCGTGGGCGGGATCGCGGGGGCCGGAATGGCGGCGTTCGGCGCAACGGCGGTGAACTGGCCGGGCATCGCGATGATCGCGGGGGGCTGGATCGTCTCGCCGCTGGCCTCCGGCGCGCTGGCGGCGGGGCTGCTGGCGCTGATCCGCCAAAAGATCGACGACGCGCCCGAGCGGGACCGCGCGGCCCGGCGCTGGCTCTCCGGCATGATCGGGACGATGGCGGCGCTGGCGGCCGGCATCCTGCTCGGCGGTCATCTCGGACAGCAGACGGCGGTCACGCTGGGGGCGATGGCAGGGGCGGGCGGGGCGGCGACGCTTGCCGCGCGCCGGCACATGGCCCGCCGCTTCGCCAGTGCCGGAGAGGTCCGCGCGAAGTCGCGCGATCTCTTCGGCCTGCCGCTGGTGCTGGTGGCGGTGCTGATGGGCTTTGCCCACGGCGCCAACGATTCCAGCAACGTGACCGCGCCCCTGTGGCTCATCCTGGAGGCATCGGGCGAACAGGGCTCTGCCTTCGCGCCGGGCTGGATCTTCCTGCTCGCCGGGGGCGGGCTGGCGCTGGGGGCGCTGCTCTTCGGGCGGCGGCTGGTGGTGGTGGTGGGCAGCCGCATCACCCGGCTGAACCCGGTGCGCGCGTTCTGCGTCTCGCTGGCGACCGGCACCGTCGTGCTGGCCGCGTCATGGCAGGGCCTGCCGGTCTCGACCACCCATGTCGCGGTGGGCGGCATCTTCGGCGTCGGCTTCTTCCGCGAATGGGACGATGCCCGCCGCCACCGGCGCTACAAGCAGCTTCCGGTCGAGGAGACGCACCGCCGCACGCTCGTCCGCCGCGCGCATGTGCGCCGCATCCTGCTGGCCTGGGCGATCACCCTGCCCGCGAGCGCCGCGCTCGCCGCGCTGTTTTCCGCGGCGATGCAGTAGGAACGGGGGCGCCCCGCTGCTGCCGGGATCTTCTGTCTGTAAATATCCCGGGGTCCGGGGCAGCGCCCCGGTTCTTGCCGCTCAGAACGCCCCGAACGTCATCGTCGTCAGCGTCCGGCCGATTCCCGGAATGTCGAACAGGTTCTGGTCCAGCCAGCGGCCCACGTCTTGATCCTCGGGGATATAGACCTTCGCCAGCAGGTCGAAATCGCCCGAGGTGGAATAGAGCTCGCTCACCACCTCGCGCTGATAGATCGCGTCGGCGACCTCATAGACCTTGCCGGGGGTGCAGCGGAACTGGACGAAGACGGGGCGCATCGGACACCTGCTCTGAAACGGTCCGGCGCAGGTTAACGCGGGCGGGCGGCGCGGGTCCAGCCCGCCCGCCGGTCGGGGGCCCTTGCGAAGCGCGCCGTTCTGAACCACTGTCCCGCCATGACAGCCCGGACCGCCCGCACGATCGCCCGTGCCCGACGTTGACGCCGGGCGTCCTGTCCCGCCTGCCTTTCCCTTTCCGCCTTCATCGCCGTTCCAGCCGAGGAAATCCGCCATGATTCCGCCCGTCCTGCCGACCTACAACCGCGCCCCCATCGCCTTTGAACGGGGCGAGGGCGCCTGGGCCATCACGGCGGACGGCACCCGATATCTGGATCTCGGCTCGGGGATTGCGGTGAACTCGCTGGGTCACGCCAACCCCGATCTGGTCGCCGCGCTGACCGAGCAGGCGGGGCGGATCTGGCATGTCTCGAACCTCTACCAGATCCCGCAGCAGCAAGCGCTGGCCGAGCGGCTGGTCGCCGCGACCTTCGCCGACACGGTGTTCGTCACCAACTCGGGCACCGAGGCGGCGGAGCTGGCGATCAAGATGGTCCGCAAATACTGGGACCACGCGGGCGAGCCCGACCGGACCGAGATCGTGACCTTCGCCGGCGCCTTCCACGGCCGCTCGACCGGCGCGATCGCGGCGGCGGGGTCCGAGAAGATGACCAAGGGCTACGGCCCGCTCATGCCCGGCTTCCATCAGGTGCCGTGGGACGATGCCGAGGCGCTGCGCGACGCGGTGACGAGCCGCACCGCCGCGATCATGGTCGAGCCGATCCAGGGCGAGGGCGGCATCCGCCCGCTGGGCGACGAGACGATGGCGCTGCTCGCCGAGTTGCGCGAGACGACCGGCTGCCTGCTGGTCTTCGACGAGGTGCAATGCGGCATGGGCCGCACGGGGCGGCTTTTCGCGCATGAATGGTCGGGGGTCACGCCCGACATCATGATGGTCGCCAAGGGCATCGGCGGCGGCTTCCCCCTTGGCGCGGTGCTGGCCACCGAGGTGGCGGCGGCGCCGATGACGGCGGGCACCCACGGCTCGACCTATGGCGGCAACCCGCTGGCTTGCGCGGTCGGCTGCAAGGTCATGGACATCATCGCCGCGCCCGAGTTCCTGGCCGAGGTGAACCGCAAGGCGGGCCTGCTGCGGCAGAAGCTCGAAGGTCTGGTCGCGGGCCACCCGGACGTGTTCGACAGCGTGCGCGGGCAGGGGCTGATGCTGGGGCTGAAATGCAGGGTCTCCCCCTCGGAGCTGGTCGAGGCGGGCTATGCCGAGCGGCTGCTGACCGTCCCCGCCGCCGACGACACGCTGCGCCTGCTGCCGCCGCTGAACATCACAGACGACGAGATCGCCGAGGCCGTGACGCGGCTGGACCGCGCAGCGGCGCGGATCGAGGGGTAAGGGCAACCTGCCGGGCGGCGGGACTGCCGGCGGGTTGGTGAGGGGTGAATCTCACGGAACGCCGCGCTGCTGAGATTCACGCCGCTATTTCGCCGGGGACGGCGGGCTCGAAGAGGTGAGGCGTCGGAACGCAACTCCGCGCGGCGTGGGGCTCACCCCACCATTCCGCCAAATCCGTTTCAGTTCCCCGCTCTCCCTGCGGATCGGCTTTGACAACGCGGCCGGGGGCGGCATCAACTGCGCGTCACCAGCCGCAGCAAGGAGCCGCCATGAACCCCCTGATCCTCGATACCGACGGCGGCGTGGACGACGCGCAGGCGCTGCTGATGCTGCTGGCGAACGGCCGCGCGCCGGCGGCGATCACGACCGTCTTCGGCAACGTGCCGCTGGATCAGGCGAGCGCGAACATTCTTGCGGTGCTGGGCGTCGCCGGGGCGGCGATCCCGGTTCATGCGGGCGCGGAGCGGCCGCTGGTGCAGGAACCCGTCCACGCGCAGGAGATCCATGGCGAAGACGGCCTCGGCGGTGCGCCGCGCCCCGACGCCGTGGCCGAGATCGCCGGGCGCGACGCGCCGGGGGTGCTTTGCGCGGCGGCGTCGGAGGCGGCGGCGCGGGGCGGCAGGGTGGACCTGCTGATGATCGGCCCGCTGACCAATCTCGCGCTGGCGCTGCGGCGCGATCCGGCGATCGCTGCGGGCATCGGCCATGTCACGATCATGGGCGGCACCCTGAACGGGCGCGGCAACGTGACCCCCGCGGCCGAGTTCAACATCTACGCCGACCCCGAGGCGGCCGCCATCGTGTTCCGCGCCGGGCTGGAGGCGACGCTGGTCCCGTGGGAGGCCTGCACGTCCCATGTCATCGACGGCGCGGCGCTGGACGCGATGCTGGAGGCGGTGCCGGACAGCGCCCTGCGGCGCTTCGGCAAGGCGCTCGGGGACCACACGCGCCGCACCCATGTCGCGCGAGGCGGCGGGGACGTGATGGAGTATGTCGATCCGCTCGCGGCGGCGGTGCTGATCGAGCCGGGCATCGTGACGGGCGCGCTGGAGGCGAGCGTGGACGTGGCGCTGTCCGCAGGGATCACGCGGGGGATGACGGTGGTGGACCCGTCGGGCCGGCTGGGGACGCGGAAGCTGCGGGTGGTGGAGACGGTGGACCGTGCCGCCGTGCACGGGATTTACCGTCGCTCGCTCGGGGGGTGAGCGGGGTTGTCAGCCGGGCGGCTCTCGTCTCCTCGTCTCCTCGTCTCCTCGTCTCGTCGGCCTCGACTACGGCAATCGGCTTGGGTGGCGCCGGACGGACTCGAACCTGCCGACTGGACTGTCCACGGCTATCTGACGGCAACTTCCCCCATCCAGCGGGGCTGAACTCGTGCCATCTCCGCCGCAAGCCCTCCTGTGCCGCGACATCCCCCCGGTCCGCCCAGAGCGGACCGGGACGCGCCCGCCCGCCCCTTGGCGGGCGCGTTCGCGCCCACCCGTGCGGGCGCGTCCCTCTGTCGTGCTGGCGTCAAAGCTCCGCCCAGAAACGGGCTTGTGGCCCGTTTCCTTCAGCGGGTCCCGTTCATGCAGGCCGCTTCCAAGAAGGTGGGGGCGAGGCGCTCCCCTGGCCCCTTCCAATCTTCGGGCCGCTTGCCCGTCAACTCGCGGCTACCGGCAAGGCGCTCTGTTGCACACATAGCCTCTCGACCATGGATCAAGGGAACCGCCCCGCCCCGCCGGCGCTTGAGCCACGCAGCTGGGGGGTGCCCTTCACGCCGCGCTCCGCCCTCAGCACTGGTGCCCCGTGATCCCGCCCATTCCGCCCCCCAGCGAACCCGCCGCCGCCCCGCAACAGACCGATGTCGTCCGCCTCGCCGCCGCGCTGGTGATCGCCGCCATCGTCGTCGCGGCGCTCTATCTCGGGCAGACGATCCTGATCCCGCTCGCCATCGCTTTCCTCATCAGCTTCGTGCTGGGGCCGCTGGTCGGCTGGATGGCGCGGCGCGGGGTGCCGCGCATCCTCGGGGTGGCGCTCACCATGGCGCTGGTGCTGGCGGTGCTGGGCGGCATCGGCACGGTCGTCGGGGTGCAGGTCCGCAGTCTCAGCGAGCAGCTTCCCACCTACCAGTCCACGATCCGCGCCAAGATCGAGGATCTCGGCGCCCGGATGGAGGGGCCGGGCTTTCTGGAAGGCGCGCTCCGCACCGTCGATACCGTGCAGGAGGAGGTGGCCGAGGCTGTCGGCGGCGGCGACGAGGTGCCCGCGCAGCGCGTCCGCGTCATCCCCGAGCCGGTGTCCCCGTTCGAGACGGCGATACTGTGGCTGACGCCGGTTCTCGCCCCGCTGGTCACGGCCGGCATCGTGCTGGTCTTCGTGGTGCTGATCCTGCTGGATCAGGGCGATCTGCGGAACCGGCTGCTGCGGATGCTGGGCGGCAATCTCTACCGCTCGACCGACGCGATCGAGGAGGCGGGCAAGCGCATCTCGAAATATCTCGTCATGCAGCTGATCGTGAATGTCAGCTACGGCATCCCGATGGCGCTGGGGCTTTACCTGATCGGGGTGCCGGGCTGGCTGCTGTGGGGCGTTCTGGCCGCCGTGATGCGGTTCATCCCCTATGTCGGGCCGGTCCTGTCGGCGGTCTTCCCGCTGAGCCTCGCTTTCGCGGTGGACCCCGGCTGGAACATGGTGCTGCTGACCGCCGGGCTGATCCTGGTGCTGGAACTGGTGTCCAACAACATCGTCGAGCCGCTGCTCTACGGCACCAGCACGGGCCTGTCGGCGCTGTCGCTGATCGCCGCCGCGACCTTCTGGACCGCGATCTGGGGGCCGGTGGGGCTGGTGCTGTCCACGCCGCTGACCGTCTGCCTGCTGGTCGTCGGGCGCTACCTTCCGCAGCTTTCCATCCTTGAAACGCTGCTCGGCTCCAGCCCCGCGCTCAGCCGGCAGACCCGCATCTATCAGCGCCTGATCGCCAACGATCCCGACGAGGCCATCGAGATCGCCGAGGACGTGATCGAGGAAAGCTCGGTCGCCGAGTTCTACAGCGACGAGGGGATGGAGGTGCTGCGGCAGGCCAGCACGGATTACCTCAACAACGCCCGCGCCGAACACCGGCTGCGGATCGCGAGCGGCATGGACACGCTGCTGGACAGCCTGCGCGAGGAATACCCGGCGGACATCCCCGAGGATGCGCCGCCCCGCGTCGCCTGCATCGCCGGCAAGTGGGAGCTTGACCGCCTCGCCTGCGAGATGCTGGCCCATGCGCTGCGGCTGGACGGCATCGCCGCGACCGAGCGGGCGGCGGGCAGCATCACGTCCCGCCACGTCGCCGGGCTGGAGCTGGAGGGGGTGGAGGTCGTGCTGCTGAGCTTCTTCAGCCGCCAGCCGGATGCGGCCGCCCGCAACCTCGCCCGCCGCATCCGCGCCCGCTGGCCAGGGGTGCAGGTCGTGCTGGGTTTCTGGGGCGTGCCGCAGGACCAGCTTGACGGCAGGCGGCGCGAGGCGCTGGGGGCGGATGCGGTGGTCGCCTCGATCGAGGAGGCGGTGGCGCGGATCGTCCGCATGGTGACGCATGCCGAGGGCGCGGCAGAGGTCGTGCAGGACCCGCAGGCCGCTGCGACCCGGACCGAGGCGCTGCGCGGCGTCGCGCTGGACGATGCGGACCTGCGCGAGGATCTGGACGATCTGGCCAAGCGCGCCGCCGATGTCTTCGACATGCGCGCCGCCGCGATCCTCGCCATCGAGGCCGAGCATGAGCTGGTCATCGGCGCCAGCCGCGACCTGCCCGGCGCGCGCACCAGCGACGGGCGCGACCTGATCCTGCTGCCCCACGCCGCCCCGATCGCCGCGCAGCTGCTGGCGGACGGCGAGGCGCTGATGGTTCCCGACATCGAGCGCGACCCGGATCTGGCGGAAAACCCCGTGCTGCGAAGCTGGTCGGCCCGCGCCTTCGCCGCCGCGCCGATCCGCCGCACGGACGGCGTGATCCTCGGCGCGCTGGCGCTGATCCACGGCGAGACGCGGGCGCTGGACGAGGACGAGATGCGGCTGCTGGAGTCGCTCGCCGCCGAGGTGGCAGAGCGGCTGACCGGCGAGGCGGCGCATCCGGTCAGCGAGCCGGAACCGACGCAGCCATCGGCGCTGCTGGGGCAGCAGGTGCCGGAGTAGCGTTTCGTGCTTGGGCCCGGACGCCGACCGCTCGGCAACTGTCGCCGGCCTCGCCGGAATCTGAAGCCGGAGTTCCCATTTGGGTTGGCCGTTGCGGAGGGGGGACTTTCCCGCCCCGGAGACGCGAGCCGATGGATTTCGGCAGAGCGGAAGAAGCCGCGTCAGCCCAGTTCGTGCCGCCACGGCGGGTCGGCACCCTGCCTGCCGACAGTGACCGCCGCGACCTGAACGGCGTATCGCAGGGCGGCGGAAAGCATTGGCGCATCGGCTTCGGCAGGATACCCCAGCGCGCCGCTGGTTTGCAGCGCGGCGAGAAGGCCGGCGTTGAAGCTGTCGCCCGCCCCGATCGTGTCGATGACACGGACCTTTGGGGCGGGTCGATGCAGCGGCGGGGCGCCGCGCCGGATCAAGGACGCGCCGTTCGCGCCTTGAGTGTGCAGGACCAGCGCGCCGGATTCCTCGGCGATCCGCGTGGCGGTGGCGGCGGGGTCGCCTGCGGAAAGCCAGCGGAGATCGTCCGAGGACAGCTTGATGATCGCCGCCAGCGCGAAAAGCCGGTCGAGCCGGGGGCGCAGCGTCTCGGGGTCGTCGATCAGCGGCGGGCGCAGGTTGGGGTCGATCATCACCGGCAGGCCCCGCGCCCGCGCCTCGGCGGCGAGGCTTTCGACGACGCTCGCGCCGGGCTCGATGGCGAGGCTGATGCCGCCGATGAACAGGGCGCCGGTCCGCTCGGGCAGCGTTGCCGCCGTCAACGCCGTGGCCGTGGTGCCGGTCAGGGTGAAGCGGTAGCTCGCCTCGCCGCCCGTCAGCGTGACCTCGGCGCTGGCGGTGGGGAGGTCGGTTGCGGGGCAGGGGCTGGCGTCCACCCCCGCCCGCTCCAGCAAACTGCGCAGGGTGCGGCCGTGGGCGTCGGCGGAGAGCGGCCAGAGATAACCGGCCCTTGCCCCCAGTCGGCCCAGCCCCAGCGCGGTATTGAAGACCGCGCCGCCGGGCAGGGCCAGCAGCCCGCCGCCGCCGCTGGGCACCAGATCGACGAGGGATTCGCCCGCGCAGAGGATCATGTCGCTGTCCGTGATCGTCACGGGTGCGGTGATAGCGTGGCCGGGCGGGCCGCGGAAAGGGGGCGTTCAGGCCGTTTCAGCGCGGCTCGTCCTCGCCAGACCGTGGCGGCTGCGCCTCCTCCGCGGCGATCTTGCGGATGAAGGCGGCGAAGTCGGGGTCCTCGATCGGCAGCAGCGTGGCGAGCCGGGCGCGATAGTCGTCGCGCCGGCACCACTGGCGGATGAACGTCTCCCACGCCCGCCACCGCTGGCGCCGCTTGCCCGACAGATTCCTCGCGTAGCCCAGCAGATAGGCCCGCTGGAAGATCGAGGTCAGGATCTCGAACATCGCGTTCATGCGCTCGCGCTGCTCGTCGTTCAGGCCGGCGGTCGAGCGGTCGGAACTCAGGCTCAGGTCGGGGTTCTGGATCACCAGCTTGAGGAAATCGGTATAGGCGGCCGAGAGCAGCTCGTTGACTTCGGCGGCGTCGGCGTCGCGCTCCTTGCGGCGCTCATAGAGGAAAACGAAGATCGAGAAGGGCAGGCCCAGCGAGATGACGATGCGGCTGGTGAGATCCCAGTCCATCTTCCGATCCTCATGCGGGTGGGGGCAGGCCGGGTGGCGGCGGCCCGGTGGCGGCGGCGACAACGGCAACCGGATCGCCTGCGCCGGTCGCCGCGCCGAACCGCACCACGCCCGAGCCTTCGGCCAGCAGCGTGAACAGCGCCAGCGCGACCAGCGCCGCCAGCACCGCGAAGGCGATCTTCCACACCGACCAGGGCCGGTCGCCATGGACGCGGCCGGACTGGCCGTTGACGACGAAGCGGTAGCTTTTGCCGTTGTATTTGTAGGCCGCGCTCCAGATCGGCAGCAGGATGTGCTTGAACGTCTCGGCGCTGTGCTGGGTCTGCATCCCGGCGATCTGCTGCACGTCGCCGCCGATGTCGCGGCGGACGTCGTTCACGATCACCGATTCCATCTCCTGCCGGGCGATCTGGTGGCCGTCGGACAGGGGGATGGTGTAGCCCTCGGCCGAGAAGCCGGCGAGATAGGCGGGCGTATAGAACGCCAGCGCCGACAGGTCCCACGGGGTCAGCGCGTCGGTGAAGCGGCGCGGCAGCGAGGTCGCGGCCAGCACCAGCACGTCGTTGAACCCCCGCGCGACCCGGCCCGACACGGGCCGCCAGCGGGTGCGCTGCACCTGGCGGGGAACGCGCTGCATCTTTCCGTTGACCTCGGCCATGACATAGACCGTCTCGTAATAATGATCGCCGCGCTGGCCGGTATAGGCGGTGCGGGTGTCGGCGTCGAAGGTCCAGAAGGGCGAATAGATGCCCGCCATCTGCCGGCCCTTGCGGGCATATTCCCGCAAGCCGTTCGGCGCGAACCACAGCCCGCCCAGCCAGTCGTCCAGCGCTGCCCGCGCCTGATCCTGCGTGACGGCGAAGGGCAGCACGCCCTGCACCTTGATCTGCCGCGTGGCGCCGGTGTCGGTGACGACCGGGGTGGCGCAGAACGGGCAGCGGCCGGCGTGGCGCTCGGACGTGATCTCGATCTTGGCGCCGCAATTGGGGCAGGAGAGGGTGCGGACGGTTTCCGCGAGGTCGCTGCCGGCGTCCAGCCGCAGGCCCCGTTCCAGCGGGATTTCCACCAGTTCGGGTGACTTGTGGCTTGCGTCCCATTGCAGCGCTCGACCGGCCGCGGGGTCGCGCAGCAGCACGTCGCCCCCCGCCGCGCCTTCCGGCTGGCGGCCGGGCGCGCGAGCCGCGCCGGGCGAGATCGTCTGCCGGTGCCCGCAATAGGGGCAGACGAGCATGTTCTGCCCCGGCGCGAATTGCAGCGACGCGCCGCAGCTTTCGCAAGGATAGCGGTATTCGGCGGGCTGCGTCGGCATCGCGGTGCGGCGTCAGTCTGGCTGCTTCGGGGTCGGCAGCGGCGGCGGCAGCATGGTGAAAAGCTGCGCAAGGGGCTGCACCTCGTCGGCGGGAAGCCAGCCGTCCTGCCCCGGCGCCCAGACCAGCGTGTCGCGGGTGAAGCGCCCCTCATTCGCCATCCGGCCCAGATCGCTGCGCCCGAACGGCCCTTGCGCCTGCCCATCGATGGCGACGTGCCAGACCGTGTCGGGCACCGTCTGCTGTGGGGCGATCATGCCGGGCGCGGGCGGTGGCTGCATCTGCGCGTGAACCTGCGACTGCATCTGCGCGCCCATCGGCGCCCCCATTTGCGCTGGCCCCCACGGCCCCTGCCCGTAAGGCAGTTGCCGCGCGCCCATCGCCATGCCGATCCCGGCCCCGAGACCCGCGCCCAGCCCCGCGCTTATGCCGCCGCCCTGCTGGTTCGAGGCGTTCAGCAGCGCCTCCGACTGCGCATAGGCGGCGAAGCGGCCCAGATCGCCGACGATCCCCATCGAGGTGCGTTTGTCGAGCATCTTTTCCACCTCGTCGGGCAGGCTGATATTCTCGATGTAGAATTCCGGGATCGACAGGCCATAGAGCGTCACGGCGGGGGCGATGGCGGTCGCGACCAACTGGCCGAGGTCCTGCGTGTTCGCGGCCATGTCCAGCACCGGGATGCCGCTGCCGGCGATCATGCGGGAAAATTCCTGCACGATGATGTTGCGCAGGGCGTAGCTGATCTCGTCGGCGGTGAACTCGCCATCGGTGCCGACGATCTCGGCCATGAAGCGGGCCGGGTCGGTGATCCGCATGGCGTAGGTGCCGAAGGCGCGCAGGCGCACCGGACCAAATTCTGGGTCGCGGGCGATGATCGGGTTTTGGGTGCCCCATTTCTGGTTGGTGAAGCGGGTCGTGTTGACGAAGTAGATTTCCGACTTGAACGGCGAGCGGAAGCCGTGATGCCAGTGCTGGAGCGTCGTCAGCACCGGCATGTTGTTCGTCTCCAGCATGTAGAGGCCGGGGCCGAACACGTCGGCAAGCTGCCCCTCATGCACGAACACCGCCGCCTGCCCCTCGCGCACGGTCAGTTTCGCGCCATACTTGATGGCGTTGCCGCGCGTTTCGAACCGCCAGACCATCGTGTCGCGGGTGTCGTCGGTCCATTCGATGACGTCGATGAACTCGCCGGAGAGAAAGTCGAAGATGGCCATGGGTGTTCTCCGTCGGCTGGGTCTGGGGGCAAACGCAAAGGGGCGGGGGCCGGGTTCCTAGCTGTTGCCGCCCAGCAGTTCGGTGGCGATGGTCTGGATGATGGAGCGGGCCTCGGGTTCGCGCATGCCGGGGCGCAGACGGCGGTCGTAGAGGATGCGCAGCAGCATCTCGTCATGCCGGGTCAGCAGGGCGAATTCCTCGTCGTCGTTGAAGATCGAGGGGCGGGCGTTCGGACTGTCATTGGCAAGGCCGAGACCCTGCGCCAGCTCCTCGTGGACGCAGGACAGGCGCATCCGCGGCGGCAGTTCAGCCCGGATCACGGCGACGGCGCGGGTGTATTCGGGCGCGCTGCCCGAGGAATAGGCGAAGACGCTGCAGAAGTTCTGCGGGCGCAGGTCCACGATCGCCTGCACATCGGCGGCCGGAATGCCGGGGACGAGCTGCGCCAGGCGCGGGCCGATCGAACGGCGGTCATCCTCGGACACGAACAGCACCGCGAAGTTGCCGCCCGATCCGGTCAGCGAGACGGGATGCCCGCTCGCCTGCGACAGCCGCGCCGCGTAGTCGGCGACGGCCGCGCGGTCGCGGACGCGGGTGGCGGCGTCCACGGACGGGCCGAATTCCAGTTGCAGCCGCACCGGGGCGGACCAGCGGCGCAGCGGCGCCTCGTGCACGCGGTGGACCAGCGCGCCGTTCTGGCGCTCGTATTCGTCGTGCAGGGCGATGGCGACGAAGTTCTCGGTCAAGGTGGCCACGCTGATCGGCCCGGCCGAGGTGCCATCGTCCGTCCGCATGAGGCCGCGGCCGACCAGCGTGTCCTGGATGCCCCTGAGGTAGTCGCGCATGGTCAGGCTGGCGGTGCTCGGCTCACGCGTGGCGCGCTGCTGTTCCAGCCGCGCCTGCTCGGCCCGTTCGCGGCGCAGGGCGGCCTGACGGACGGATTCCGGCGCCTCGGCCGGGCGGGGCACCACGGCCGGGGACGTATCGGAACCCGGCATCTCGGGCCCGCAGGCGGCCAGCGCCAGCAACGCCGCCGCCGTAAGCGGGCCGGACGCGGCCCGCCGGAAAATCGCAAGAGTGGTCACGGGATGCCGATCACGAGGGAGAGTTGAGGGGAACAGAGCCCTGCGGCCCCGACTGGCGGGCGCTGGACGCGGCAAGCGTGTCGCGCAGTTCGGTTTCCATCTTTGCCAGATCCTGCTCGGCCGCGGCGCGGCGGGCCTTGCCCTCGTCGGCGATACGCAGGCTGTCCTCGATGGTGGCGATCAGTTCGGCGTTGGCGGTGCGGACGGCCTCGATGTCGAAGACGCCGCGCTCCATTTCCGTGCGGATCTTCACGTTGGCATCGCGCAGGTTCTTCGCGTTCGCCGTCAGCAGGTCGTTGGTCAGGTCGGTCGCCTGCCGCACCGCCTTCGCCGCCTGCGCGCCGCGCTGGATGGTGACGGCCTGCGCCAGCTGCGTTTCCCACAGCGGCACGGTGTTCACCAGCGTCGAGCTGATCTTCGTGATCAGCGACTTGTCGTTCTCCTGCACCAGCCGGATCGAAGGCAGCGACTGCATCGTGACCTGCCGCGTCAGCTTGAGGTCGTGGACGCGCCGTTCCAGATCGTCGCGCATGGCGCGCAGGTCGCGCAGCTCCTGCGCCTCCATGATGTCGCCATCGGCGGTCCTGGCCGCGACCTCGGCCTGCTTGGCTGGGATGTCCTTCTGGTCCAGCTCGCGCAGCTTCGCCTCTCCGGCGGCGATATACAGCGCGAGTTCGTCATAGAAATCCAGCGTCCGTTCATACAGCACGTCCAGCGACTTGATGTCCTTGAGCAGCTGGTGCTGGTGCTGTTCCAGATCGACGGTGATCCTGTCGATCTGGCCCTGCACCTCCTCGTAGTTCGACACGAACTTGGCGAACGGCGCGGCGCGGCCCAGCAGCTTTTCCCACCAGCTCCGCTCGCGCCGCACGTCCAGTTCGTTGACGGAAAAGCCGCGGATCGTCGTCACGATGTCGCGCAGACTGTCCCCCGCCGGGCCGACATCCTTGTTCTTCACGTCGGCCAGCATCTTCTGGCTGATTTCCTGTAACCCCGCCTGTGCGCGCGATCCGAAATGCACCACCGAGGCGGTGTCGGTCAGGTTGATCTCGTCCATGCGGCGGCGGATTTCGTCGGCCACCTGCGGCTCGGCCTGCTGCAGCGGCACGACGTCGCCCGCGGGCTCGGGCAGGACCAGAGAGGTCACGTTGCGCAGCTCGTCCAGGTTGGCTTCCGCCCGGCGCTGGGTTTCGGTGGTCATCTGCAGGTTCCCCGTGCGTTGCTCGGGCGAATGCCCGCATGGCCGCGATTATCGGTCTATTCTCGGCGCATTCAACCGGATGGCTGTGGTTAAGTTCCGGTGCGTGGCCGCGTTGCGTCGGCCGGGGCCCCGCGCGGGCCTGGCTGCATCGCCTCCGCGATTGCCGGATCTCATGGGGAACCGGCGGCCAGCCCGCCCCGTTCCGCGAGAAGGCAAGACGAAAGGCCCCCGATGCCCCGCGCCGTTCCCGCCGTCATCTTCGTCACCGTGGTCATCCTCGGGCTCGCGCTGATGGCGTGGCAACTGGCGTTCGTGCTGCTTCTGGCCTTCGCGGGGGTGCTGCTGGCGGTGCTGCTGCGCCACCTCGCGCTGATCGTCGCGCGGCATACGCCGCTGTCGGCGGGGGCGGGGGTCGGGGTGGCAGCGCTCGGCATCCTCGGGCTCATTGCGCTGGGGATCGTCTTCGCCGGACCCGAGATGGTCAACCAGTTCACGCAGCTGATCCGCAGCGTTCCGGCCGCGCTGGACCAGGTGGAGGCGATGCTGACCGACCAGCCATGGGGCCGCTTCCTGCTCGAGGCCATGCCCGCCGACGATGCGCAGCCCAACTGGAACATCTTCGGCGCCGTCACCGGGACCGTCTCGACGCTGGTGGGGGTCATCGCCAATGTCGTCATCGTGATCACGGTCGGGGTCTTCCTCGCCGCCGATCCGGGGCTTTACCGGCGCGGGGTGCTGCACCTGATCCCGATGGACGCGCGCGCCCGCGCGGTCGAGATTCTCGACGCGCTGGGGCAGGGGCTGTGGCGCTGGCTGATCGGACAGGGGATCGCGATGCTGGCGGTGGCTGTCCTGTCCGGCGTCGGGCTGTGGTTGATCGGGGTGCCGCTGGCGATGACGCTGGGGATCATCGCGGGGCTGCTGGACTTCGTCCCCTATGTCGGCCCGTGGCTCGGCGGCGCGCCCGCGGTGCTGATGGCGCTGACGCTGGGCCCGACGGAGGCGATCTACACCGTGATCCTCTTCGTGATCATCCAGCAGATCGAGGGCAATGTGCTGATGCCGGTGATCCAGAAGCGGGCAAGCTCGCTTCCGCCGGTGCTGACGGTGCTGGCGGTCGTTGGCTTCGGGGTGCTGTTCGGCTTCATGGGCGTGCTGCTGGCGACGCCGCTGCTGCTGGTGCTGATCGTGCTGGTGCGGATGATCTATGTCGAGGACATCCTCGAAGATCACACCGGCGACATCGTCGAACAGCACGAGAAGGCCAGTTCAGAGCGCAGGAAGCAGCGGAAATCAGCCTGACCGGACGCCGCGGCAGGGGTTCCGTTCGGGGGCGGGGCGTCCTATCTGGTGCGCGCCCGCCGCTGGAAGGCCAGCCTCTGAAAGGAATGCAATCGCCATGACCTTCGACCGCCGCCTTCGGATCGCGCCGTCGATCCTTTCCGCCGATTTCGCCGATTTCGGCCGCGAGATCCGCGCGACCGAGGATCAGGGCGCCGACTGGGTTCATGTCGATGTGATGGACGGCCATTTCGTGCCGAACCTCACCTTCGGCCCGCCGGCGGTGAAGGCGTTCCGCCGCCACGTCACCACCTTCATGGATGTGCACCTGATGATCGCCCCCGTCGATCCCTTCATTGAGGCCTATGCCGAGGCCGGCGCCGACATGATCACCGTCCATGTCGAGGCCGGGCCGCATATCCACCGCACCCTTCAGGCGATCCGCGCCACCGGCAGGATGGCGGGCGTGGCGCTGAACCCCGGCACTCCGGCCGAGGCGGTCGAGCATGTGCTGGATCTCTGCGACATGGTGCTGGTGATGAGCGTCAATCCCGGCTTCGGCGGGCAGAAGTTCATCCACAGCCAGATCGCCAAGATCGAGCGCCTGCGGGCCATGATCGGCGACCGACCCATCCACATCCAGGTCGATGGCGGCGTCGATCCCGACACCGCGCCGCTGGTCGTCCGGGCCGGGGCCGACGTGCTGGTGGCAGGCTCCGCCGTGTTCCGCGGCGGCTCGGCCGACACGCCCGAGGTCTATGGCCGGAACATGCGGGCCATCCGCGAGGCCGTGGCGGCGGCCTGATCCGGCGGGGCGCCGCAGCCCCGCCCCTGTTCTTCTTCGCCCAAATATCCCCGCCGGAGGCGTCGGAGCGTTCCGGCCGGCGCGACCCTCCTGCCTCAGGGACGGCCGCCCGAACGGCCGCCGTCCGGCGCGGTCAGAACGTCACCCATTCCGGCTCGTCCACCGGCACGAGATCGGGCAGGTTCACCACGATCTCCTCGGTCCCGCTGCGGACCAGCGCGCAGTGCAGGTCTTCCGTGTCCGAGGCGTTCAGCTCCTGATGGGGCATGTAGGGCGGGACCAGCAGGAAGGACCCGGCCTCGGCGCGGGTGATGTATTCCAGCCGCTCGCCCCAGCGCATCAGGGCCGTGCCGCTGACGACATAGATGATGCTTTCCAGATGTCCGTGGTGGTGGGCGCCGGTGATCGTGCCGGGGCGGATGAGGTTGGTCCCAGCCCACAGCGCGGACGATCCGTTGCGGCTGCCCGAGATCGCGGCGCGGCGGTTCATGCCCTTCGTCTCGGGCGTGTCGGCGCTGCGGGCCTGCGGGGCCACCACGCGAATGCCTTCGGTCTTCCAGTCCCTGGTGATCGGCTTCAGTTCGGTCATGTCGCTCTCCTCCGAGGTTCGGCCCCGATTCTAGGGCCGGGCCGGGGGATGTAAACCATGCGGGGGGCGGGCGGCGGTCAGGGCCGGGGCGGATCGGCGTGTTCCTCGACCACCTCGGCGGTCGCCGCGTCGGCGGCGGTGTGGTCCGGCACCTCCTCGCCCGCGTCCACGATCTCGCGCGCCTCGTCCTCGTCGGGATCGTCGAAGCGGGGCGGGGCCTCGCCGGCGATGAAGTTGCCCAGCTTCTCCATCCCCGGAATGTGGTCGCACAGCACCCGCAGCACGACCAGCATCGGCACGGCCACGACCATCCCCAGCACCGACCACAGCCACGCCCACAGGGCCACGGTCAGGAACACCACGACCTTGTTCATCCGCAGCCGGCGCGAGACGAATTGCGGCGTGACGAACTGCCCTTCCAGAGAGGTCAGCAGCAGGAAGGTCAGCCCCACCATGACCGGGCGCAGCAGGTCGTCGAAGACCAGCATCGCCACGATTACCCCGGTGATCGTCCCGGCCATCGCGCCGATATAGGGGATGTAGTTCAGGACGAACCCGGCGACGCCCCAGACCAGCGGATAGGGCATGCCCCAGGCCCACATCGCCAGCCCGATCGCGACGCCGAGCGCCACGTTGATCATGGTGATTGCGCCGAGATAGCGGCCGAGGCTGTCCTCGATCTCGCGCAGCGCCAGATAGGCGGCGCGTTTGTCGGTGATCGAATCGAAGCTCTGGACGATCTTGAGATACATGAGGTCGCCCGCGCTCATCAGGAAGAACAGCAGCACCAGCGTGAAGACGATCTGGCTGCCGATCTCGGGGCCGAGCGTGACGAGACGTTGCAGGGTCGTCGGACCGGCGGCGGCGTCCACGTCCACGGTGATGTTCTGCTCGGCGACGACCGTTCCGCCGGCCTGCGCTTCGGCGGGCGCCGTGGTGGTCGCGGATACCTCGGTCTGGCCGGGCGGCAGGTCGATGACGGTGGTGGGGGCGCCCGTTTCCGCGACGTCGGTGTCGCTCCCGCCCTGCGCCAGCTCGTCGATCTTCGCGGCCGCCTCCTCGATCCCGCGAAAATTCTCGCGCAGCCTCTCGAACCGGTCTTCAAGCTGGGCGGAGATGCTGTCGCTGTTGTCGATCAGCGAGCCGACCGGGCCGGAGAGGGAGTAGCCCAGCACCAGCACCGTCACCACCAGCCCGAGCGTCACGATCCCGGCCGTCGCGCCCGCGCCGACGCCGATCCGCGCCATCAGTCGCCGGAACGGCACGAAGACGAAGAACAGCAGCAGCGCCAGCGTGACGGGCATCAGGAAGGCCCGCGCCTCGGCCAGGAAACCGAAGGCGAGGATCAGGAAGATGCCGATGACCGGCCAGCGCGGGAACGGGGCGGGCCTACCGCCCTCGGGCGGGCGGCGCGGGAACAGCGGACTGCGGCTCGGCGGTGCGTTCTGGGCCACATCCGTCCCTTTTTCGTTTCAGCGGAGCGGCTTAACCGCCCGAGGTCAAACGCCGGTCTGCGGACGGGGTTCCCGCGGGAGCCTCCCGGGGGCCAAAGCACGGAGCGCCGCCGCCTTCGAACCCACGACCGTTCGGGGGACGCTTGCGGCGTGTTCAGCCATGAAAAAGGGGCGCGGCAGTGGCCGCGCCCCTTGTCGTATGCGCCGGTCGCGTGGCCGGGTCAGATCGGGCGGTCGCCCTCGGCGTCGATGACGCGCGTCGGCAGGCCCATCTCGCCCAGCAGTTCCAGGAACGGGCGGGCGGGCATGTCCTCGACGTTGACCATCCGCTTCACGTCCCATTCGCCCCGCGCGATCAGGACCGCCGCCGCGACCGGCGGCACGCCGGCGGTGTAGCTGATCCCCTGCGAGCCGACTTCGGCATATGCCTCGGCATGGTCGGAGACGTTGTAGATGAAGACCTCGCCCGGCTTGCCGTCGCGGGTGCCCTTGACCAGATCGCCGATGCAGGTCTTGCCGGTATAGCCCGAAGCGAGGCTCGCCGGATCGGGCAGCACGGCCTTGACCACCTTCAGCGGCACGACCTCCTGCCCCTCCGCGGTGACGACCGGCTGTTCGCTGAGCAGGCCGAGGCTCTTCAGCACGGTGAAGACGTTGATGTAATGCGCCCCGAAGCCCATCCAGAACCGCACGTCGGCGGCCGGATAGCGGGCCGAGAGCGAGTGGATCTCGTCATGGCCCGCCAGATAGGCGGTCTGCTTGCCGACGACCGGCAGGTCCCATTCGCGGCCCACCTCGAACATGGCGTTCTCGCGCCATTCGCCGCCCTGCCACGAATAGACCGTGCCGGTGAATTCGCGGAAGTTGATCTCGGGGTCGAAGTTGGTGGCGAAATAGCGGCCATGCGAGCCGGCGTTGATGTCCACGATGTCGATCGAGGTGATCTCGTCGAAATACTCATCCTCGGCCAGCCGGGCATAGGCGTTGACGACGCCGGGGTCGAAGCCCGCGCCGAGGATCGCGGTCACGCCCGCCGCCTCGCAGTCCGCGCGGCGCTTCCATTCGTAGTTCTCATACCACGGCGGCGCCTCGCAGATCTTGTCCGCCTCCTCGTGGATGGCGGTGTCGATATAGGCCGCGCCGGTGTCGATGCAGCCCTGCAGGACGGTCATGTTCAGGAAGGGCGATCCGACGTTGATGACGATCTTCGTGTCCGTTGCGCGGATGAGCCCCGCCACCGCAGCGGCATCCATCGCGTCCAACTGGTGCGTGGTAATCGTTCGGCCCGCCGCGTGGCCCCCGTCCCTCATCTTGTCCCGGATCGAGTCCACGATGGCGTCGGCCTTGGACTGGGTGCGGTTCGCCATGTGGATGGCGCCGAATTCGTCGGCCCATTGCGCGACCTTGTGGGCCACGACCTGGGCGACGCCGCCGGCACCGATGATGAGGACGTTGGGTTTTTCCACCGCTGCGGTCTCCTTTCAGAGGCTGGTCAGGACAACGAGTCCCGGTAATCGTCATAGTCGAAAGTGCGGACGGTCGTTATCGATCCGTCCATCTCGCGGATGCAGATCGCGGGCATGGCGACGCCGTTGAACCAGTTCTTCTTGACCATCGTGTAGCCCGCCGCGTCCTGCACGCTGATCCGGTCGCCGACCTTCAGCGGCCGGGCGAAGCTTGCGTCACCGAAGATGTCGCCCGCAAGACAGGACTTGCCGGCGATCTGGTATCGGTGGGGCCCCTCCTGCGGCAGTTTCGCGTCCTCCCGGTAGATCAGCAGGTCGAGCATATGCGCTTCGATGCTGCTGTCCACGATGGCGACTTCCTTGCCGTTGTTCAGCAGGTCCAGCACCGTCAGCTCCAGCGTGGTGGTGCCGGTGATCGAGGCCTCGCCCGGCTCCAGATAGACCTGCACGCCGAAACGGTCGGCGAAGGCCCGCAGCCGGTCCGCCAGCTTCTCAAGCGGATAGCCCTCGCCGGTGAAATGGATGCCGCCGCCCAGCGATACCCAGTCGAGCCGTTCGAGGATGCTGCCGAATTCGTCCGCGATTCGGTCCAACTGGCTGCCGAACAGGTCGAAGTCGCTGTTCTCGCAGTTGTAGTGGATCATCACCCCGCTGATGCGGTCCATCGCCTGTTCCAGCCGCGACAGGTCCCATTCGCCGAGCCGCGAGAACGGCCGTGCGGGGTCGGCAAGATCGAAGCCGCTGGTCGAGAAGCGCGGGTTCAGCCGCAGCCCGCGCGCGATCCCCTGCGCCCGGTCCGCGAAACGGTCCAGTTGGCCGAGGCTGTTGAAGATGATCTTGTCGGCATAGCCCACCGCCTCGTCAATCTCGTGGTCGGCCCAGGCGACGGAATAGGCATGCGTCTCTCCGCCGAATTTCTCGTGCCCCAGCCGCAACTCGTTCAGAGAGGATGAGGTGGTGCCGTCCATGAATTGCGACATCTGGTCGAAGACGCCCCAGGTGGCGAAGCATTTCAGCGCCAGCAGGGTCCTTGCGCCCGAGCGTTCGCGCAGGAACGCCATCTTGTCCATGTTCGCCTGCAGCTTCGCGCGGTCGATGAGGTAGAACGGCGTCTGCGGGCCGGAAGGCGTGGACATGGCGAAACCTCTGCGACGAAAGGGGAAAACGGGCATATAGGTGCGCGGGCCCATCTAGGCAACCGAGTGTGACGGCGCCGTGACGCGCGCTTGCCGGGGCCGGGATGCCGCGCCATACCGGCGCGAACGGGGCCAAGGGGGCGGGCGTGACGCGCTGGGTGATGGGGATCGACGGCGGCGGCACCGGCTGCCGGGCCGTGCTGGCCGATGCGGGCGGCCGGGTGCTGGCGCAGGCGGCGGGCGGGCCCGCGAACGTCATGTCGGACCCGGAAGGGGCGCTGGCTTCGGTGCTTGCCGTCGCCGCCGAGGCCCTGGCCGGGCGCGACGGGGCGGACTGCGCCGCCTGCCTCGGCCTTGCCGGGGCGGACGTGGCGCGGGCGGGCGAGTGGATGCCCGCGCGGCTGCCCTTCGCCCGCGCGCTGATCGTGCAGGATGCCGAAACGGCGCTGGCCGGGGCACTGGGCGATGCCGACGGGATCGTCGCGGCGCTGGGGACCGGCTCGGTCTTCTCGCGGCGCCTCAGTGGCGCGGTCGAGACGGTCGGCGGGCGCGGCGCGGTGCTGGGTGATGAGGGCGGCGGCGCGTGGCTCGGCAAGCGCCTGCTCGCCCGGACGCTGCGCGCCCATGACGGGCTGGAGCGTCACAGTCCGCTGACCCGCGCGCTGCTGGCCGAGATGGGCGGCGTTCCCGGCATCATCGCCTTCGCGCGGCAGGCGGGCGGCGCGGATTTCGCGGTCCGCGCCCGCGTGCTGGCTGAGGCCCCGGACGATCCGGCAGCCGCCGGACTTCTGGCCGAGGCGGATGCCCAGATTGCCGCCTATGTCACCCGCCTGCAACCACCGGGCGAGCCTCTGGCCGTAACCTTCACCGGCGGGCTCGGTCCCCTCTTCGCGGCCCGCCTCGCGCCGCTCTGGCCGCAGCGCGAGCCGCTGGGAACCCCGCTGGACGGCGCGCTGAGCATGGCGTTTTCGCTGGCGCGGGGCGTCGTGCCGGGTGAAAGGTGGCGGAACCCCGCCGCCTCGGCTTAGGTTCCTGCGGCACAACCATCCCGAAAGGAACGACATGCCCAAGGTCGAAATGTACATGACCCGCACCTGCCCCTATTGCCACGCGGCGCGCACGCTGCTGGACCGGAAGGGCGTGAGCTACGAGACGATCGACGTCGGCGCGAATCCCGACCGGCGGGCCGAGATGACCCAGCGCGCCAATGGCCGCCGCACGGTGCCGCAGATCTTCATCGACGGAAAGCCGATGGGCGGCTCGGACGAGATCCACGCACTTGACCGGCAGGGCAAGCTGGACGCGCTGCTGGGTCTCTGACGTGACGAAAGGCACGCTCTCGGCCGCATTGGTGCAACTGTCCGTCGGCGACGATCCCGACGCGAACCTGCCCGTCACCCGCGAGCTGGTGGCCGAGGCGGCGGGGCTGGGGGCGCGGCTCATCTGCACGCCCGAGGTCACGAACCTGCTGACCCCCGACCGGGCGCGACAGGCGAGGCTGCTGCATGTCGAGGCGGAAGACCCCACCCTTGCCGCGCTACGCGAGGATGCGGCGCGGCTGGGGGTGTGGCTGAATATCGGCTCGATCTCGCTGCGGGCGGATGAGCCGGACGAGACGCGCTTCGTCAATCGCAGCTTCCTGATCGCCCCCGATGGCCGGATCGCCGCCCGTTACGACAAGATCCACATGTTCGACGTGACCGTGTCCGCGACCGAGAGCTATCGAGAAAGCGCCGCCTTCCGCCCCGGCAGCCGCGCGGTGCTGGCGCAGGGGCCGGTGCCGATCGGGATGACGGTCTGCTATGACGTGCGCTTCCCGCATCTCTACCGCCGCCTCGCCCGCGCGGGGGCTCGCATCCTGACCGTGCCGGCGGCCTTCAACGACACCACCGGCGCGGCCCACTGGCACGTGCTGCTGCGCGCCCGCGCGATCGAGACCGGCTGTTTCGTGCTGGCCGCGGCGCAATGCGGCGCCCACCCGGCGCCGCACTCGCCCGAGGCGCGGCCCCGCCGCAGCTACGGCCATTCGCTCGCCGTCGCGCCATGGGGCGAGGTGCTGGCCGATGCGGGCGAGGAACCCGGCGTCACGCTGGTCACCCTGGACCTGTCGCAGGTCGATGCGGCGCGCGGGCGCGTTCCGGCGTGGCGGCATGATCCGGTGATCTTCGGCCCCGAGCCCCCGGCATGAGGGAGCCGCCCGCCACGCAGGCGCTCGCCGCGGCGCTGTTCGCGGAACTGATGAACAGCGAGCAGCTCGCCCGCAGCATGGTCACGCGGGCACTGCCGCGGGGGATGCAGCTGTCGCATTTTTCGGTCCTGAACCTGCTCGCCCATCTCAACGAGGAGCGGACCCCGGCCGAACTCGCCGCCGCCTTCCATGTCACGCGCGGGGCGATGACCAACACCCTGTCCCGGCTGGAATGGGCGGGGCATGTCCATATCCGCCCCGACTGGGACGATGCGCGGCGCAAGTTCGTCTCGATCAGCCCATCGGGTCGGGCGGCCCGCGACGATGCGCTGGCGGCGCTGATGCCGGTGCTGACCGACGTGGTGCGCGATCTCGGCCCCGATCAGGTCCGCGCCATCCTGCCCGTTATGCGCCGCCTGCGCGAGCGGCTGGAGGACGAGGTCTGATCGCCGCTCAGGACCGGATCGCCGCCGCAGGGGAGTTCATGGACATGCGGGTCGGCCACCGCCTCCGGTGGATGCGACGGACGGCCACCCGGCCCGGACTGCCATGTGCGCCCGCCGGATCAGAGCGCCAGCGCCACCGCGACCGAACGGCTGAAGAAGGGCCGCCGGCGCCGACCGCTCAGGACCGGATGCCTGTCATCAGGTAGTTCACCGACAGGTCGCGCTTGGACAGCGACCAGCTCCACCGCACGGGATTGAACACCATTCCGGCCCGGTCCACGACCGGCGCGCCGGCGGCGTCCATCATCGCGGCAAGCTCGGCCGGCTTGATGAAGCGGTTCCAGTCGTGGGTGCCCTTCGGCAGCCAGCGCATCACCCATTCCGCCCCGAGGATGGCGGCGGCGAAGCTTTGCGGGGTCCGGTTCAGCGTGGACATGACCAGCAGCCCGCCGGGCCGCAGCAGCCGCGCGCAGGTGGTTACGAAATCCTGGGGCTCGGCGACGTGTTCGACGATCTCCAGCGCCAGCACCACGTCGAAGGTCCGGTTCTCGGTCACCAGCGCCTCGGCGGTGGTGGCGCGGTAGTCGATCTCCAGCCCCGACTGCTCGGCGTGCAGCCGGGCGACGGCGATGTTGCCATCCGCCGCGTCGGCGCCGGTGACGGTCGCGCCCAGCCGCGCCATCGGCTCGGCCATCAGCCCGCCGCCGCAGCCGATATCCAGCAGCCGCAGCCCCTCGAACGGGCGCGGTCCGTGCAGGTCGCGCGAGAACTCGGCGGCGATCTGGGCGGTGACGTAGTCCAGCCTTGTCGGATTCAGCATGTGCAGCGGCTTGAACTTGCCGTCGGGGTCCCACCACTCGGCGGCCATCGCCTGGAACTTCTCGACCTCGGCCGGGTCGATGCTGGATCGTGCCTGTTCCACTGGTTTCACCCCTGCTGGCCTGCCCCGATTTGGGCGTGTATACCGATTGCATGGACCGGCTGGCAGGGCAAATCGGCGCATCCCCCTCATCCGGCCGGCTGTATCCGCCGGTCGAGCCCTTCGCGCGGCACATGATGCCCGCGTCTGACGGGCACCACATCTATGTCGAGCAATGCGGCAATCCCGCCGGACGTCCGGTGATCGTCCTGCATGGCGGGCCGGGGGGCGGGTGCAGCCCGGTCATGCGGCGCTTCTTCGACCCGGATCGCTGGCATATCGTGCTGTTCGACCAGCGCGGCTGCGGCCGCTCGCGCCCCCATGCCGAGGTGCGCGGCAACACCACCGCCCATCTGATCGGCGACATCGCCATGATCGTCGGCGCGCTGGAGCTCGCCCCGGCAGTGCTGTTCGGCGGAAGCTGGGGCGCGGCGCTGGCCTTGGCCTTTGCGCAGGCGCACCCGGAGACGGTCAGCGCGCTGGTGCTGCGCGGCGTGTTCCTGGCGCGCGAGCGGGAGCTCGACTGGTTCTATGCCGGAGGGGCGGCCCGCTTCTTCCCCGAGCAATGGGCCCGCTTCCGCGCCGCGATCCCCGAGGCCGAGCGCGGCGACATGATCGCCGCCTATCACCGCCGGCTGTTCAGTGGCGACCCGGCGGTGGAGGCGCAGTTCGCGCAGCCGTGGCTCGCCTGGGAAAACGGGCTCGCCACGATCGAGAGCCACGGCGGGGGCGGGGGCGCGCCGCCCGACTATGCCCGGGCCTTCGCCCGCCTGGAAAACCACTACTTCGCCAATCGCTGCTTCCTCGACGAAGGCCAGCTTCTGCGCGACCGCCACCGGATCGAGCATCTGCCCGCCGTCATCGTGCAGGGCCGCCACGACATGGTCTGCCCGCCCGTTGCGGCCCATGAGCTTGCGGACGGCTGGTCCCGCTGCGACCTCAGGATGATCCCCGCTTCGGGCCACGCGCTCAGCGAGCCGCGGATCATGGCCGAGCTGGTGCGGACGATGGACGCGATGGCCTGAGCGCGGCCGCCCGCGAGGGCACGGCCGATCCACGCAACCCCGGCGGCAGCAGCAGAGTTGATGCTGCGCAAAGGGGATAGCCATGAAAAAATACGCATACTTCTGGATCACGGCCGCGTTCTTCCTGATCTCCATCGGGCTGCACTGGGGCTTCGCCTGGTTCGCCTTCGTTGACGAGGCCGCCCAGCACGGGCAGGAGCCGCAGGTCGGCGAATACGTCGTGCAGGTCGCCCGCGACACGTTCGAGAACTGGCAGTCCGAATTCCTGCAACTGATCTGGCAGGTCGTGGGGCTGGCCTATTTCCTCTATGTCGGCTCGCCCTCGTCCAAGGAGAACGACGACCGGATGGAGGCCAAGGTCGATGCCCTGATCCGCCTGCAGGCCGGCGGCGACGCCGAGCGGGTGATCGCCGAGATCGACGAACGCTACTACCGGACCCACGGCCACGCGCAGCCGCACGCTCATGACGAGGCGCCGGTCGAGGTCTAGAATCCGGCGTCTGGAATCCGGCCTTGCCAAGCGCGGGCGGCTGGCCTATATGCTTCCCAACAGCGGCGCAGGCTTCCACCCCCTGCCCACCGGACGAACTCGCACGGGCCGCTCAGGGCCCGTTTTTCATTTTCAGGGATCGGACATGACCACCGACCTCATCGCCAAGACCGCCATCGACCGGCGCCTGGCCGAGATCATCCAGCCGGTGATCGAGGATCTGGGCTTCGAACTCGTGCGCCTGCGCCTGCAAGGGGGCAAGACCGCCACCCTTCAGATCATGGCCGACCGCCCCGAAGGCGGCATCAACGTGGATGACTGCGCCGACATCTCGACCGCCGTCAGCGCCACGCTGGACGTGGAAGACCCGCTGGAGGATGCGTTCCATCTTGAAGTCTCCAGCCCCGGCATCGACCGGCCGCTGACCCGCCTCAAGGACTTTGCCACGTTCGAGGGTTACGACGCCCGGCTGGAGACGAACCAGCCGATCGACGGCCGCAAGCGCTTCAAGGGCGTTCTGGCCGGGGTCGAGGGCGACGAGGTGCTGCTGAACATCGAGGAAGCGGGCGAGGTGCAGACCATCGGCCTGAACTTCGACTGGCTGTCCGACGCCAAGCTGCTGCTGACCGACGAGCTGATCGCGCTGATGCTGAAGCAGCGCAAGGAAGCCGGCACGCTGCCCGAAGGGGCCGAGGCGGGCGCCGGCATCGGCGACGGGCGCGCGGCGGACCCGGATGAATTCGACGACATCGAGACAGAAACCGACGACACATCAGACGACGACGCCGACGGCGCCGATCTTCCCAAGGAGTGATTGATGGCCATCACCTCTGCCAACCAGCTTGAACTGCTGCAAACCGCCGAGGCGGTCGCGCGCGAGAAGATGATCGACCCCGGCCTCGTGATCGAGGCGATGGAGGACAGCCTCGCCCGCGCGGCCAAGTCCCGCTATGGCGCGGAAATGGACATCCGGGTGGTGATCGACCGCAAGACCGGCAACGCGTATTTCACCCGCGTCCGCACCGTGGTCGAGGACGAGGAACTCGAGAACTACCAGGCCCAGTTCAGCGCCGCCGACGCCAAGCCCTATTTCGAGCCGGCCAAGGGTCAGGCCCGCTGGCTGCGGGGCGGCGCGCCGCTGACCGATTTCGCGGGCGGCCCGCAGGTGGGCGACGTGTTCGAGGAGCAGGTGCCCCCGGTCGAGCTGGGCCGGATCGCCGCGCAATCGGCCAAGCAGGTGATCCTTCAGCGCGTCCGCGAGGCCGAGCGTGATCGCCAGTATGAGGAATTCAAGGACCGCGCCGGCACGATCATCAACGGCATCGTCAAGCGCGAGGAATACGGCAACATCATCGTGGACGTGGGCCGGGGCGAGGCGATCCTGCGCCGCAACGAGAAGATCGGCCGCGAAAGCTATCGCCCGAACGACCGCATCCGCGCCTATGTCAAGGATGTGCGCCGCGAGACGCGCGGCCCGCAGATCTTCCTGTCGCGCACCGACCCGCAGTTCATGGCCGAGCTGTTCAAGATGGAAGTGCCGGAAATCTATGACGGCGTGATCGAGATCAAGGCCTGCGCCCGCGATCCGGGCTCGCGCGCGAAGATCGCGGTCATCAGCTACGACAACTCCATCGACCCGGTCGGCGCCTGCGTCGGGATGCGCGGCAGCCGCGTTCAGGCCGTCGTGGGCGAGTTGCAGGGCGAAAAGATCGACATCATCCCGTGGTCCGAGGATCAGGCGACGTTCCTCGTGAACGCGCTGCAGCCGGCCGAGGTCGCCAAGGTCGTCGTCGATCCCGACGCGGCCCGGATCGAGGTCGTGGTGCCGGAAGAGCAGCTTTCGCTGGCCATCGGCCGGCGCGGCCAGAACGTGCGGCTGGCGTCGCAGCTGACCGGGCTCGACATCGACATCCTCACCGAGGAAGAGGAATCCAAACGCCGTCAGGCCGAGTTCAACGCCCGGACGCAGCTGTTCATGGACACGCTGGATCTGGACGAATTCTTCGCCCAGCTGCTGGTCGCCGAGGGCTTCACCAACCTCGAAGAGGTCGCCTATGTCGATCAGGACGAGCTTCTGTCGATCGACGGGGTGGACGAAGGCACCGCCGACGAGCTTCAGGCCCGCGCCCGCGACTATATCGAGGCGCAGAACGCCAAGGCGCTGGAAAACGCCCGCGCGCTGGGGCTGGAGGACAGCCTCGTCGGGTTCGAGGGGCTGAGCGCGCAGATGCTCGAGGCGCTGGCGAAGGACGGCGTCAAGACGATGGAAGACTTTGCCACCTGCGCCGACTGGGAACTGGCCGGCGGCTGGACCACGCAGGACGGTCAGCGCGTCAAGGACGACGGCATCCTGGAGCCGTTCGGCGTCACGCTGGAACAGGCGCAGGACATGGTGATGACGGCGCGCGTGATGCTCGGCTGGGTGGACCCGGACGAGCTGCACCCGGCCGCAGACGAAGGCGAAGGCGACGAATCGGCTGCAACCGAGGAGGCCGGGGTGTAACGCCCCGGATGGTCGCTTGACACGCGGGGGCCGGGAAAAGGACCGCGATGCGCCGGCGGAACGGCGCTGCCTCGTCACCGGCGAGGTGCAGCCGAAGGCCGGGCTGATCCGCTTCGTCGCGGGGCCCGATGGCATGGTCGTGCCCGATCTGGCGGAAAAGCTGCCGGGCCGGGGCTTCTGGGTCACGTCGGACAGGGCTGCGTTGCAGAAAGCCTCCGACAAGGGCCTTTTTTCCCGTGGCGCGAAGGCCCATGTAAAGGCACCGGACGACCTCGTCTCGGGGATCGAGGCGGCTTTGGCGCGCAGGGTGATCGACCTGATCTCGCTGTCACGCAAGGCCGGATCGGCCGTGGCGGGGTTCGAGAAGGTCAAGGGCTGGCTGGCCGATGGAAAGGCCAGGGTCCTGTTTCAGGCCAGCGACGGCTCCGATCGCGGCAAGGGAAAATTATGGACGCCGACCGGCGGGCGCTGGTTCGGCTGCCTTACGGCATCGGAATTGGGTTTGGCTTTCGGGCGCGCGCATGTCATACACAGCGCGCTTGCGCCGGGGGGCCTGACCGACAAGGTGATACGGGACGCCGCACGACTGAACGGTCTGCGCGGGCATGACGGCAATTCGGTTGCCGGGAAGGATTCGAGAACGGATGAGCGATAAAGACGGAAAGAAACCCCTGGGTGTTGGCGGCGGTCTGGGTGGCGGCCGGTCGGGTCAGGTGAAGCAGAGCTTCAGCCACGGCCGGACCCACAACGTGGTGGTCGAGACCAAGCGCAAGCGGGTCGTCGTGCCCAAGCCCGGCGCCGCAGGTGCCGGAGGGGTCGTGCACCGTCCGAACTCGCCCGCCGCGGTTGCTTCGGACCCCTCGAAACGCCCCGCCGGGATCTCCGAAGTGGAGATGGAGCGGCGCCTGAAGGCGCTCGCCGCCGCGAAGGCGCGCGAGGCCGGTGAAGCCGCCGCCCGCGCCGCCGAGGAAAAGGCCCGCGAGGAAGAACGCGACCGCCGCCGCGCCGAGATCGAGGCGAAGGAGCGTGAGGAGCGCGAGCGCGAGGAAGCCCTGCGCGCCAAGGCCGAAGAGGACGCCCGCAAGGCCGAAGAGGCCCGCATCCGCGCCCAGAAGAAGGCCGAGGTCACGGCGAAGCCCGCCCAGGCGGCCCCCGCCGACCGCGCCGCTGCCGAAGCCGCCGCCGCCCGCGCCGAAAAGCCGGGCGTCGCCACCGGCCCGCGCCGCACCGACCGCGACCGCCGCGACACCGGCGGCGACAGCGACGCGAAAGCCAAGGCCAAGGCCGAGGACAACCGCCGCACCGGCCGCCTGTCGCTGTCGCAGGCCCTTTCGGGCGGCGAAGGCGGGCGCACGCGCAGCCTTGCCGCGATGAAGCGCAAGCAGGAAAAGGCCCGCGCCAAAGCGCTGGGTCAGGCCCATCGCGCCGAAAAGCAGGTGCGCGACGTGCAGCTGCCGGAAACCATCGTCGTCAGCGAGCTGGCGAACCGGATGGCCGAGCGGGTAGCCGACGTCATCAAGTCGCTGATGAAGATGGGCATGATGGTCACCGCCAACCAGACCATCGATGCCGACACCGCCGAGCTGGTGATCGAGGAATTCGGCCACAAGACCGTGCGCGTCAGCGACGCCGACGTGGAGCAGGCGCTGCATACCGAAGAGGATGCGGCCGAGGACCTGCAGCCGCGCGCCCCGATCATCACGATCATGGGCCATGTGGACCACGGCAAGACCTCGCTGCTGGACCGTATCCGCCAGGCCAACGTCGTTTCCGGCGAGGCGGGCGGGATCACCCAGCATATCGGCGCCTATCAGGTGAAGACCGATTCCGGCTCGATCCTGACCTTCCTCGACACGCCGGGCCACGCCGCCTTCACGTCCATGCGGGCGCGGGGCGCGAACGTGACCGACATCGTGGTGCTGGTGGTGGCCGCCGACGACGCGGTGATGCCGCAGACGGTCGAGGCGATCAACCACGCCAAGGCCGCGGGCGTTCCGATGATCGTGGCGATCAACAAGATCGACAAGCCGGCCGCCAACCCGCAGAAGGTCCGCACGGACCTGCTGCAGCATGAGGTCGTCGTCGAGGCGATGTCGGGCGAGGTGCAGGATGTCGAAGTCTCGGCTCATACCGGGCAGGGGATCGACCAGCTGCTTGAGGCCATCGCGCTGCAGGCGGAAATCCTGGAACTGCGCGCCAACCCCGATCGCGCCGCGCTCGGCGCCGTGATCGAGGCCAAGCTGGACGTGGGCCGCGGCCCGGTCGCGACCGTTCTGGTCCAGACCGGCACGCTGAAGCAGGGCGACATCTTCGTCGTCGGCGAGCAGTGGGGCAAGGTCCGCGCGCTGATCGACGACAAGGGCGCGCGGGTCAGCGAAGCCGGCCCCTCGGTCCCGGTCGAGGTGCTGGGGCTCAACGGCACGCCCGAGGCGGGCGACGTGCTGAACGTCGTCGAGACCGAGGCGCAGGCCCGCGAGATCGCGGATTACCGCAGCCAGGCCGCCAAGGACAAACGCGCCGCCGCGGGCGCCGCGACCACGCTGCAGGAGCTGATGGCGAAGGCCAAGGCCGACGAGAGCGTGGCCGAACTTCCGGTGGTGGTGAAGGCCGACGTTCAGGGTTCGGCCGAGGCCATCGTCCAGGCGCTGGAGAAGGTCGGCAACGACGAGGTCCGCGTCCGCGTCCTGCATTACGGCGTGGGTGCGATCACCGAATCCGACATCGGCCTTGCCGAGGCGTCGAGTGCGCCGGTCATCGGCTTCAACGTCCGCGCGAACGCGCCGGCGCGGAACGCCGCGAACCAGAAGGGCGTCGAGATCCGCTACTACTCGATCATCTACGACCTGATCGACGACATCAAGGCGGCGGCCTCGGGCCTTCTGTCGGCGGAGGTGCGCGAGAACTTCATCGGCTATGCCGAGATCCGCGAAGTGTTCCGCGTCACGGGCGTCGGCAACGTCGCCGGCTGTCTCGTCACGGAGGGCGTTGCCCGCCGTTCGGCCGGGGTGCGTCTGCTGCGCGACAACGTGGTGATTCACGAAGGCACGCTGAAGACGCTCAAGCGCTTCAAGGACGAGGTGCGCGAGGTCCAGTCGGGTCAGGAATGCGGCATGGCGTTCGAGAATTACGACGACATCCGCAAGGGCGACGTGATCGAGATCTTCGAGCGCGAGGAGGTCGAGCGCACGCTCTGACCATTCCCGAGAAAAGAATGAAAGGCGGTCCGGTTCGGGCCGCCTTTTTCATGGCGCGGAGGGTTGGCAGGGGCGCAGCCCTTCGGACACCGGCCAGAATGAAGCGGGCCGGACTTGCGCCCGGCCCGCTTCATCATCTCTGCCCGTTGGCCGCGATCACGCCGCTTTCTGCGCGACCGGCTTGCCCTGATAGGTCTGCTGGCCCACGCGCACGGCGATCCGGCCATCGCCCAGTTCGCCTTCGAACTGACCCTGCACCGAAATACAGCTGCCGATGGTTATGGTTCGAATCATGGCGCTTACTCCTTGCCCCTGTGACACCAATATGACGCCGACACTGACTGGAATTAACTAAGAAACCGTCAACGGCCGGAATCGGGGCAAATTTTTTCGCGCTAAGGTGGAACTGTTGCAGCGCCGCCGCAGTTGAGCCCCTTACAGCCAGTCCCGCAGGATCGGCACCAGCGGCAGATCGGCGGGCGGCATCGGGTAATCCCGCAGATTGGCGGCCCGGACCCAGGCGAGCGCCTGCCCCTCGCGCCCATGCGGCACCCCGTTCCAGCGGCGGCAGGCGAACAGCGGCATCAGCAGGTGGAAATGCTCATAGGAGTGGCTGGCGAAGGTCAGCGGGGCGAGGCAGGAGTTCCAGGTCTCGATCCCCAGCTCCTCGTCCAGTTCGCGGATCAGCGCCGCCTCGGGCGTCTCTCCCGGATCGACCTTGCCGCCCGGAAACTCCCACAGCCCGGCCATCGCCTTGCCCTCGGGCCGCTGTGCCAGCAGCACGCGGCCCTCGGGGTCGATCAGCGCGACGGCCGCCACCAGCAGCAGCGGCTTTTCCGGGGCAGGGGTCACGAGCGGTAATCGGCGTTGATGTCGATGTAGCCATGCGTCAGATCGCAGGTCCACACCGTCCGGTCGAACCGGCCGATGCCGAGGTCGATGCCGATCACCAGCCGGTCGTTCTTCATGTAGGCGCTGGTCTCGGCCTCGTCATAGCCCGGCGCGCGCCAGCCATTCTCGGCCACCACGATGTCGCCGAACCGGATCGACAGCTTGTCGCGATCCGCCTGCGCGCCGGACTTGCCGACGGCGGCCACGATGCGGCCCCAATTGGCGTCCTCGCCGGCGATGGCGGTCTTGACCAGCGGCGAGTTCGCCACCGACATCGCCACGGCGTGAGCATCCTCGCGCGTCGTCGCGCCGCGCACCTGGATCTCGACGAACTTGGTCGCGCCCTCGCCGTCCATCACCACCTGCTGCGCGAGGTCCAGCATGACCTTGTGGAGCGCGGCGGAAAAATCGCGGGCGGGCTTGGCGCGCATATCCTCAAGGGGCTTTGCAGGGGATTTCCCCGTCGCCGCCACGATCAGCGCGTCGCTGGTCGAGGTGTCGCTGTCCACCGTGATCGCGTTGAAGGTGTCGTCCACATGCTTCGAAACCATGTGCTGCAGCAGCTTCGGCGCAATGGCCGCGTCGGTGAAGATATAGACCAGCATCGTCGCCATGTCGGGCGCGATCATGCCCGAGCCCTTGGCGATCCCGGCGATGCGGATGGTGCCGCCGTCGCCCTCGATCTCGGCGCTGGCGCCCTTGGGGAAGGTGTCGGTCGTCATGATCGCGCGGGCGGCGCCGGCGATTCCCTGATCGTTCAGCGCGCCAGTCAGAACACCCACCACGCCCGCGATCTTCGCGGCGGGGAGCGGTTCGCCGATCACGCCGGTCGAGCTGGAAAAGACCCGATTCGCCGGGATCTCCAGCGCCTGCGCCACCGCGCCGGTGACGGTATCGACGCCCTTCTGGCCCTGCGCGCCGGTGAAGGCGTTGGCGTTGCCCGAGTTCACGATGATCGCCGCGCCCGAGGCGCTGTCCTGCGCGCCCTTCAGCTTGGCCTGGCAGTCGAGAATCGACGCCGCGCGGGTCGATGACTTCGTGAACGCCCCGGCGATCGAGGTGCCGGGCGCGAGGCGCACCAGCATCACGTCGGTGCGGCCCTGATATTTCACGCCCGCCGCGCCCGCCGCGAACTCCACCCCGGCGATCACCGGCAGCTCGGGGAACGCGGCCGGGGCGAGCGGCGAGACGGCTAGCTTCTTCGCCGCCGGGGCGGCCCCCTTGCCCTTTTTCGCCGCGCGTTCCGCCTTCGCGGCTTCCTTGGCGGCCTTCGCCTCGGCCTTCGCGGCCTTCTTCGCCGCCTTCGAATCGTCCTTGGCCATCTCCGCCCCTCAGTCCAGAAGTTCGGTGCTGTTCATCAGCGCGGGGTCGATTCCCTCGGTCGTCTCGACCGTCGCGGCCTCGAACAGCCCGTCGATCTCGGCCTGCACCCGGTCGCGGCGGACCTGCAGGGCAAGCTGGTCGCGGACCTCGTCGAAGGCCGGGGCTTCCTGCGTGCGCTCCTCGATCAGCCGGATGACGTGCCAGCCGAACTGCGACTGCACCGGGGCCGAAATCTCGCCGGGCTCCAGCGCCACCACGGCCTCGGCGAAGGGCTGGACCATCATCTCGGGGGTGAACCAGCCCAGATCGCCCTTGTTGGCCGACGAGTTGTCGGTGGAGCGTTCCTCGGCCAGCGTGCCGAAATCGGCGCCGCCCGCGAGTTCCTCAACGATGGTCTTCGCCTCGTCCTCGGTCTCCACGAGGATATGGGCGGCGTTGTATTCGACCTTCGGCGCGGCGCTCTCGCCGAAGGCGGCGTCATAGGCGGCGCGCAGCTCGTCTTCGGACGGCTCGGCCTCGGCCAGCCCTTCCAGCACGGCGGTGGACAGATAGCCGCGGCGTTCAAGCTCCAGCACGGCCTCGTCGCGGGGCGACAGGTCACCGGCGGCTTCCTGCGCCACGGCGGTCTGGCGGATCATCTGGTCCAGGATCATGTCCCAGAGCTGCTGGTCGTTCATCCCGGCCGTCATCTGCGGATTCAGCGAGCCGCGCATGGCGATCATCTGGCCCAGAGTCACCGGCTCGCCGTTGACGGTCGCCACCACGGTCGCGGCGTCCTGTGCCATTGCGGGGGCGCCGAGCGTGGCGGCGGAAAGGGCCAGGGCGGCAAGCATCGGACGGATCAATGGATTTCCTTTCGGGGGCGGCCGCGTGATATCGGCCAGTTGATGGGCGCGGCGTTGACAGGGCGGCGGGCCGAGCCTACATCCGGCGCAACCGAAATCATGCGCGCCCGCCGCCGCTTTTCCGGCCTCGTAGATAGGGCATGGGGCTCGGTGCGGGCAAGTGGCAACACCCGCGCGTTCCCGTCACGAAGGACAACATGCTCGGCATCGGCAATCTGGCGAAGAAGGTCTTCGGCACCCCCAACGACCGCAAGGTGAAATCGACCCGGCCGCTGGTCGCCCGGATCAACGCGATGGAGCCGCAGTTCCAGGCGATGTCCGACGCCGACCTGATCGGCAAGACCCGCGAATTGCAGGGCCGCGCGCAGTCGGGCGAGCCGCTCGACTCGCTGCTGCCCGAAGCCTTCGCCAACTGCCGCGAGGGCGCGCGCCGCGCGCTTGGCCTGCGCGCCTTCGACACCCAGCTGATGGGCGGGATCTTCCTGCACGAAGGCAACATCGCCGAGATGAAGACGGGCGAGGGCAAGACGCTGGTCGCGACCTTCCCGGCCTATCTGAACGCGCTGGCGGGCAAGGGCGTCCATATCGTCACCGTCAACGACTATCTCGCCAAGCGCGACGCCGAGTGGATGGGCAAGGTGTTCGCCCAGCTGGGGATGACCACCGGGGTCGTCTATCCGTTCCAGCAGGATGCCGAAAAGCGCGCCGCCTATCAGGCCGACGTGACCTATGCCACGAACAACGAGCTCGGCTTCGACTACCTGCGCGACAACATGAAGGGCTCGATCGAGGAAATGACCCAGCGCGGCCATTTCTTCGCCATCGTGGACGAGGTCGACTCGATCCTGATCGACGAGGCGCGCACGCCGCTCATCATCTCGGGGCCATCGCAGGACCGCAGCGAGCTTTACAAGGTGCTCGACGGCTTCATGCCGGAACTGACGGGCGAGCATTACAAGATCGACGAAAAGACCCGCAACGCGACCTATACCGAGGAAGGCAACGAGTTCCTCGAAAAGCGGCTGCAGCAGGCGGGGGTGCTGCCGGAAGGGCAGACGCTCTACGACCCGGAATCGACGACCGTCGTGCATCACGCCAACCAGGCGCTGCGCGCGCACAGGCTGTTCCACCGCGACCAGAACTACATCGTCAACAATGACGAGGTGGTGCTGATCGACGAATTCACCGGCCGGATGATGGCCGGGCGGCGGCTGTCGGACGGGCTGCACCAGGCCATCGAGGCTAAGGAAGGCGTGGCGATCCAGCCCGAGAACGTGACGCTCGCCAGCGTGACGTTCCAGAATTATTTCCGCCTTTACGACAAGCTCGCCGGGATGACCGGCACGGCGGCGACCGAGGCCGAGGAATTCGCGGAAATCTACAAGCTCGGCGTCGTCGAGGTGCCGACCAACCGCCCCATTGCGCGGGTGGACGAGCATGACCGTGTCTATCGCACCGCGACCGAGAAATACGCCGCCGTGATCGAGGAGATCAAGGAAGCCCACGGCCGCGGCCAGCCGCTGCTGGTCGGCACGACCTCGATCGAGAAGTCCGAGATGCTGTCGGACATGCTCAAGCGCGAGGGCATCCCCCACAACGTCCTGAACGCCCGCCAGCACGAGCAGGAGGCCCAGATCGTCGCCGAGGCCGGCAAGCCCGGCGCCGTCACCATCGCCACCAACATGGCGGGCCGGGGCACCGACATCCAGCTTGGCGGCAACGTCGAAATGAAGGTGCTGGAGGCGCTGACGGCCGACCCCGAGGCGAATCCCGACGACCTGCGCGCCCGGATCGAGGCCGAACACGCCACCGACAAGCAGAAGGTGCTGGAGGCGGGCGGGCTTTATGTGCTGGCCACGGAACGCCACGAAAGCCGCCGGATCGACAACCAGCTTCGCGGCCGCTCGGGCCGTCAGGGCGATCCCGGCCGCTCGCTGTTCTTCCTGAGCCTCGAAGACGACCTGATGCGGATCTTCGGCTCGGACCGGCTGGACAAGGTGCTGTCGTCGCTGGGGATGAAGGAAGGCGAGGCGATCATCCATCCGTGGGTGAACAAGTCGCTGGAACGCGCGCAGGCGAAGGTCGAGGGGCGCAACTTCGACATCCGCAAGCAACTGCTCAAGTTCGACGACGTGATGAACGACCAGCGCAAGGCGATCTTCAGCCAGCGCCGCGAGATCATGGAATCGGACGATGTGTCGGACATCGCCGCCGACATGCGCCATCAGGTGATCGACGATCTGATCGACGACCATATGCCGCCACGCAGCTATCCCGACCAGTGGGACCTGACCGGCCTGAAGGTCGCCGCGCTGGACCGGCTGAACATGGACCTGCCGATCCCCGACTGGGGCGCCGAGGACGGCGTCGATCAGGAGGCGATGCGCGCCCGCGTGACCGAGGCGACCGACGCATACATGACCCAGAAGGCCGAGCAGTTCGGCCCGGAAAGCATGGCCCAGATCGAGAAACAGGTGCTGCTGCAGCAGATCGACGCCAAGTGGCGCGAGCATCTGGTGACGCTGGAGCATCTGCGGTCTGTCGTCGGCTTCCGCGGCTACGCGCAGCGCGACCCGCTCTCGGAATACAAGACCGAGGCGTTCCAGCTGTTTGAAGGCCTTCTCGACGGGCTGCGGGGCGACGTGACCCAGAACCTCGCCCGCATCCGCCCGCTGACGGACGCCGAACGCGAGGCGATGCTGCGCCAGTATCAGGACCAGTTGACCAAGCAGCAGGACGAGATGCACCCCGAACATGCCGCGGCCGACGGCGGCGAAGCCTCGGCTCACGCCCCCGGCTTCGACGCGAACGATCCCTCGACCTGGGGCAACCCGTCGCGCAACGACCCGTGCCCCTGCGGCTCGGGCGAACGGTTCAAGAACTGCCACGGGCGGCTGGTGTAAGACAGCCGCGCAGGCAGGGGCGGTTCCGCATTCACTGCTTGGGGGTCATTGCCGATCGGTGCCTGACGGGTCTGCGCAGAACGGACGCCGATCCTGTCCGGCTCTCGTCGGCGGCTCGCAACTTCCCCGAACGGTGACGGGGTGCGGGTTTGCGGCCCCGAGTGCCGGCCTCACGCCACGGGACGCAGTTTCCCCGCAGCGGCGGCAACCAGCAAGGCCAGTGTTCCTGCCGCGGTCTGGCGATGAAGTCCCATCCGCTTGAGTCGCGCGGCGGCCAGCGGGCCGGGCGCGGCAAGGGCGGCTTCGAAGCAGTCCAGCAGCGCGGCATTCTCCGGCGTGAGCAAGCCCCGCGCGCCCTGCAACGCGCGGATATTGGCCTGCAGCCAGCCGCCGTAATCCCCCGATCCGAGCATCGCGATCCGGGCGAGCCGGGCCCGCAGCGTGTCGTTGCGGCCCATGACGTTGCCGTGGTGCTGGCGGTAGAGCACCGTCGGCTCGGGATCGCGCACGACCAGCGCGCCCGCGCCGGTCAGCAGCTGATAGGCCCACCAGTCATGCGAGATGACCCCCGCTTGCGCAGCGGCCGCGGCCCCGCCCCGCAGCAGCGCCGCCGCCTGCGGATTGGCAAGGAACGTGTTGCCCGGCAGGCAGGCCTGCACCAGCGCGTTGCGGAACGCCGGAGGCCGCCGGAACAGCGGCGCGGGCGTGACGGGCCGCAGCGCATCATCGCAGATGAGGGTGCGCGAGGACGTGGCGGCCGGGCCGCTGGCGGCGCCGATCATCCGCAGCCCCCGCTCCAGCCGCTGCGGCAGCCAGGCATCGTCCTGATCGCAGAAGGCGATCCATTCGTCCGGCGCGGCCTGCTCCAGCAGCGAAAGGAAGTTCCGCGTCGCGCCCTGCCGCGGGCCATCGACCAGCCGGATATCCCGGTCTGGGTGGCGGCGCGCGAATTCGCCGACAATGTCGCGGGTGCCGTCCGACGAGCCGTCGTCCGACACCACAAGCCGCCAGTCAGGCCACCCCTGCGCGGCGAGGCTGTCCAGCTGCGCGCCGATGAAGCGGCCCCCGTCGAAGCTCGCGAGCAGGATTGCCACACGCGCCGTGAGTGGGGCCGTGGCATCGGGGCGCGGGACAGAGGGCATCGAAACGGGCGGCGGGTCATGTGGCATGACGCTGCGCTAACGAATCCCGCCCGGTCCCGCCAGAGGGAGAGCCGATGACGCCGACTGGTTCGCCGCGCCGCTGCCGTGGGAGGCGCTGCGGTAGCTAGTCAATGCGCCTCCTGCCGGGCGATGTCGCCGATCAGCACGGCGGTGACCTCGGGAATCACTGCCTGAGCGGTCCGGGCGAGATCGGCGCGCAGCACCCGCAGCGCCGGCTCGGCGGTGAAGTTGCCGTCGAAGCCGCCGGTATTGGCGTGGATCAGCAACTGCCGCAGCAGCGCGTCGCGCAGCTTGATCTCGCGCGCATTGGCGGCCTCGGTGGCTTCGGCTGGCAGTTCCAGCGACAGGCTCAGCACCATTGTCGATCCGAGCCGCCCGTTGCGCATGATCGGCACGAAGAACTGCTGCGGAAACCTGAACCATGCCGTCTCCCCGCTGTCCGTCGCGGACGCTGCGGCGCCATGGCCGGTGGCGGGCGCAGCGGCCTTGCCGTGCCCATTGGCGGGCGCGGCCTTCCCGGCATGGATGTCCGTGGGCGAGGCGTTCGCGGCCTCAACGTCCGAACCGGCAGCCTGCGCCCCGGCGCCGCGCAGGTAGTCGCCCGCGCCCGCGCCGGCGACGAAGGCCAGCAGCGTCAGCAGCAGTGGCAGGATCTTGCGGATCATCGGGCAGACCTCAATAGGGCAGGACGATGTCGGCCAGTTGCTGGCCGTAGCGGGGCTGCTGCACGTCGCTGAGCTGGCCGCGCCCGCCATAGGAGATCCGGGCCCCGGCGATGCGGTCATAAGCGATCTCGTTGTGGCGGTCGACGTCGGATGGGCGCACGAAGCCGCCGACCGTCAGCTGCCGCACCTCGAAGTTCACCCGCACCTCCTGCGTGCCCTGGATGTGCAGCACGCCATTCGGCAGCGTCTCGACGACCGTCGCGGCCACCCGCAGGGTCAGCTTGTCGCGGCGCGAGATCGACCCGCTGCCCTTGAAGGTCGAGGCGGATTTCGCCTCGGCCAGCTCGTCCATGCTGGCCCCTTCGGGCAGGATTCGTCGATCCGCTGCGGCAGCCCGGCAAGCGCGGGGATGCTCACGTCGTCCTTGGCGCTGCGGGAACGGCCGCTGCTGTTGGACATCTCGGCCCGGTCGTCGATCTCGATCACCACGGTCAGGATGTCGCCGCGCGCGCTAGCCCGGCGGTCGCCCACCAGCGACATCGGCTGCGTCGTCCACAGCGAGGCGCCGCTGCCTTCGCGCGGCGGCTGGTCGGGGAAGACGATCACCGGCTCGGTCATCGCCTGGAACTCGGCCGTGTCGCGGGCCTCGCCCAGCTCGGGCGGGCGGCCGACGGCGCCCACGCGGGCGCAGCCCGGCAGCGTGGCGGCGGCGCAGAGAAGAAGGATCGGCAGTCTGGCGTGTCGCATGTGCGGCCTTTTCAGCGTTCGGCGACGGACAGCGTGCCGTCGGGATTGATCCGCGCGTTCAGCATCGCGCGCGAGGAGAGATTCATGACGCGCACGACCTCGCCTGCGGCGCCTTCGCCCAGGGCGCGGCCCTCGGTCTCGATCCGCAGGCCGGCGCTTTCGTAACGCAGCGTGACGACCTGATTGCGCGAGATCAGCGTCGGGCGGGTCAGATGGCCGGCACCGATGGCGCGGCCTTCATAGAGGGCGACACGGGTCTGCTGACCAATGGCGAGGGCGGGGTCGATTCCGCCAAGCCCCAAGGTCAGGTCGGCGGCCGTCAGCACGGTGCCGGCGGGAACGCTACGGGCGGCCACAGCGCCAAGCGCGGGTTGCGCGGCAGCGGGGCCCGTCCACGCCGCGAGGCAAAGGATCAGCGCGAGGTTTCGCATCATCGCACCTGCACCGCGGCGCTCAGCATCTGGTCGGCGGCGGTGATGACCTTGGCGTTCATCTCATAGCCGCGCTGCGCCTTGATGAGTTCGGAGATCTCGCGCACCGGATCGACGGCGCTTTCCTCCAGATAGCCCTGCCGCAGCGTGGCAAGGCCCTGCTCGCCCGGCAGACCGATCATCGGTGCGCCCGAGGCCGGCGTTTCCAGGAACAGGTTCGAGCCGGTCGCCTCCAGCCCCTTTTCGTTCACGAAGCCGGCGACCGTGATCTGGCCGAGGTTCTCCGGCTCGACCCGGTCGTCGAAGAAGGCGTTCACCTCGCCATTCGCGGCGATCGAGACGCTGCGCGCCTCGGCAGGGATGGTGATGCCGGGGGCGAGGGGGAAGCCGTCCGAGGTGACGATCAGCCCGTCCGCCGAGCGTTTCAGCGCGCCGTCGCGGGTATAGGCCGAGGCGCCGGAGGGGAGCGTGACCTCCAGATACCCCGCCCCGTCCAGCGCGATGTCGAGATCGCCGCCGGTCTGCGCGAGCGAGCCTTGCGCGAGCGTGATCGTGACCGCCGTGGGCCGCACGCCGAGGCCGAGCTGCACCCCCGCCGGGACCATCGTGCCATCCGCGCCGGTGATCGTGCCGGGGCGGGTCGCCTGCTGATAGGCGAGGTCGGCGAACTCGGCGCGGCGGGCGTTGTAGCCCGTGGTGGACATGTTCGCGAGGTTGTTGGAAATCACCTCGACGCGGGTCTGCTGGGCGCTCATGCCCGTCGCGGCGATATGCAGGGCCTTCATCGGGGAACCTTTCAGCTGGTCAGGGCGGAGATGGCGGCGCGGATGCGCCGGTCCTCGGCGTCGAGGAACGATTGGCCGAGCTCGTAGGCGCGCTGGACCTCGACCATGCGGGCGATCTCCAGCACCGGATCGACGTTGGAGCTTTCGAGGAAACCCTGGCGGAGCGTCGCTTCGGGCAGCGGCTCGGCCCCCTCTGCCGCGAACAGGGTGCCGCCATCGTGGCGCATCTGCTCGGGCGGGCCGGGAGCGAAGATGCCGACACGGGCCAGCGGCTCGCCATCGGCCGAAACCGTTCCGTCCGGGCCGATCGCGATGTTGCTGGCGCCCGGCGGAACGGCGATGGGCGCCTGCCCGTCATCCAGCAGGGCATGGCCGTCGCCATTGACGATCTGCCCGTCGGCCGAGGGCATGAACGCCCCCGCCCGCGTCAGCCGGTTGCCTTCCGGCGTCGCCACCATGAAGAAACCGTCGCTTTCCAGTCCCATATCCCAGGTGCCGCCGGTGCCCGTCAGCGAAGCGGGGCGCAGGTCGATCTCGCGCCCGCGGGCGTTCGCCATCGACAGCGTCTCGCCCCGCCGGTCGAGCGAGGTGAGATGTTCCGAAAACACCACCCCCTCGCGCCGGAAGCCGGTCGTCTCGGCGTTGGCGATGTTGTTGGCGACAGTCCGCATCTCGCGCATCAGGCCCGACTGGCGGGTCAGCGCGGCATAGATCGCGTTGTCCATCAGGCGCCCCCCACCAGCGGCAGGATCTGGTCGGTGAAGAAGCTCGCCAGCAGCGTGGTCATGAAGCTCATCGTGACCCAGAACACGGCCAGCATGAGCCCGACCTTGGGCACGAAGGTCAGCGTCATCTCCTGCACCGAGGTCAGCGCCTGGAAAAGGCCGATCACCACCCCCGCGACCAGCGCGACGGTCAGCAGCGGGGCCGACATCTGCACCGCGATCCACAGCGCCTGCCGGGTCATGTCGAAGATCTGCGTCTCGTGCAGCATGGCTCAGACCGGCATCCGCAGGATGTCCTGATACGCCTCGACCATCTTGTCGCGGATCGCGACGGCGGTTTCGAGCGCAAGCTGCGCCTCGGCGATCGACTGGACCAGCTGGTGGGTGTCGGCGCTGCCCGTCATCGCGCCCTGCGCGGCCATGTCGGTCTGGCGCATGACGGCCGCGAAATCGGCAGCAGCATCGGTGAGGGCGCCGCCGAGCGGGCCCGGCGCGCCGGGAGCGACGGCGGGGCGGGCGGCGGCATAGGCGGAAACGGCGTTCTGGATCATCGGGATATCCTCAGCGGCGGATCAGGTCGAGAAGGGCGGACGACATCTGGCGCGACTGCTCGAAGACGCGCAGGTTGGCCTCGTAGCTGCGGCTCGCCTCGCGCGAGTCCGCGATCTCGACCACCAGATCGACGTTGGAGCCGAGATAGTAGCCGTCCTCGCCCGCCATCGGATGGCCGGGGTCGAAGACCTGCGGCAGCGCAGCGCTGTCGTGCCGGGTGCGGCTTGTCGTGATGGCCCCGGTCGGGCGCGTGCCGTCGCGGTCCGGCTGGAATTCGACCAGCTTGCGACGGTAGCCGGGCGTGTCGGCATTGGCGATGTTCTCCGAGATGTGGCGCAGGCGGACGCCCTGCGCCTTCATCCCCGAGGCGGCGATCGCGGTGGCGGAAAGCTCGGTCATCTACTCCTCCTTCAGCGGCGGCCGAGGCTGGTGCGCAGCAGCGACAGCCCGGACTGATAGACGCTCAGCGAGATGTTGAACTGGCGGCGGGCGTCGGCCTGGCGGACCAGCTCATCCTCGATCGAGACGGTGTTGCCGTTGGGCGAAGGCTCGCCGCCCGCATCCACGCGGGTGTGGCGGGCGGCGCCCCAGTCGCCTGCGGGCAGGTGCTGGGCGCGGGTCGCCTTCAGCCCGGTTGCGGGCGCCCGGTCGTAGCTGTCCGCAAAGCCGCGAAGGTCCGTCGCGCGATAGCCCGGCGTGTCGGCATTGGCGACGTTGCGGGCGATCTGGACGTGCCGCGCAGCCGCGTGGGAGCCCATCTGACCCGCCATCCGCATCGTTCCGATTCTGTCCAGCAAAAGGCTTCTCCTTCCGTCCGATAAACCGGGTCTTAACCCCGACAGGTTTAGAAACCGTTGAGAGCGCCACGATTCTCGCGACCGGAGGAACGATCCTGGACAACGCCGAAGCCATCGCCGCCCGCATCCGCCGCCTGCGCGTCGCCCGCCATTTCGGGCAGGTCCATGCCATTCGCGCGGGCATGGTGCTGGTGCGGGGCCTCAGCCATGCCGCCTCGGTCGGGGATCGCGTGGCGCTGGGGAACGATCTGTTCGGCGAGATCGTGGGGCTGGCCGCCGATCTGTCCGAGGTGCTGCCCGAGGGCGTGGCCGACGGGCTGTCGGTCGGGGCGCCCGCCGAGCTGCTGTTCGCGCCCATGATCGGGCCCTCGGACGCGTGGATCGGGCGCATCATTGATCCGTTCGGGCGGCCGCTGGACGGCCGACCGCTTCCGCCGGGGAGGGGGGAGCGCAGCTTCCGCGCGCCGCCACCGCCCGCCGCCGGGCGCAGGCGGCTGGGCGCGCGGCTGGTGACGGGGCTCGCCGTGTTCGACACGCTTCTGCCGCTGGTGCGCGGCCAGCGGATCGGTCTTTTTGCGGGCTCGGGGGTGGGGAAATCGACGCTGCTGTCGTCGCTCGCAAAGGGGGTGGAGGCCGACGTCGTGGTCATCGCCATGATCGGCGAGCGTGGCCGCGAGTTGCGCGAGTTCGTGGAGCATACGCTCGGCCCCGAGGGCATGGCGCGGGCGGTGATCGTGGCGGCGACGTCGGACCAGCCGCCGCTGACCCGCCGCCGCTGCGCCTGGGCGGCGATGGCGCTGGCCGAGCATTTCCGCGATCAGGGGCGGCACGTCCTGTTCCTTGCCGATTCGATCACCCGTTTCGCCGAAGCGCACCGGGAAATCGCCCTCGCCTCGGGCGAGCAGCCAAGCTATCGCGGCTTTCCCCCATCGACCTCGCAGACGATCATAGCGCTGGCCGAACGCGCCGGGCCCGGCCTTGAGGGAGCGGGCGATATCACCGCGATCTTCAGCGTGCTGGTCGCCGGTTCGGATATGGAGGAGCCGGTCGCGGACATCCTGCGCGGGGTGCTGGATGGCCATGTCGTGCTGGACCGCAAGATCGCCGAGCGGGGGCGGTTTCCGGCCATCGACGTTCTGCGCTCGGTCTCCCGCTCGCTGCCGCAGGCAGCTAGCGCCGGCGAGAACGCGATGATCGCCCGCGCCCGCGCGGCGCTCGGCGCCTATGCGGAATCCGAGCTGATGATCCGCGCGGGGCTCTATGCCGCGGGCTCGGACCCGGCGCTGGACGAGGCCGTGCGGCTTTACCCCGGCCTCGACGAATTCGTCACCCGCAGTGCGCCGCGCGGCGTCACCGAAAGCTTCGCGCTGCTGGCGCGGGCGCTGGATGCGCCGCGTCCGGCATCCGTGCCGCGCGCCCGCTGACCCATGCCTGAAATGCCATGCGGGCTATGGGTCCGCGGGAACCAATGGCCGGCATCGGGGTTGAACGGTGACGCCGGGAAACAGTGCCCCAGCGAGTTGACGATCACGTGTTTACAAAGGGGTGGCCATGTCCGAAATCGACCGCGACACGCGATCCGCCGTTTCGGATTCCGATGCGGACATGGCCTCTCCGCACCCCTCTGGCGAGACCCGCCAGACGCTGGAGCTTGCCGAGGAGTTCGCCACCGTCGAGGTGGTGCGCGAGGAAGTCGGCACGGTCCGGCTGCGCACCGTGACGGAGGAGTTCGACGACATCGTTCAGGCCGCCGTGCGGTCGGAACAGGTCGAGATCACCCGTCACAGGATCGACCGCGAGGTCGATGCCGCGCCCCTGCCGCGGACCGAAGGCGACGTGACGATCATCCCCGTGGTCGAGGAAAGGGCGGTCGTCGTGACCCGCCTCTTCGTCACCGAGGAGGTGCATCTGCGCCGAAAGGTCACGGAAGAACCGACCGAACTGCCGGTAAGCCTTCGGCGCCAGCGCGTGATCGTCGAACGTGTGGGGCCGAGCGGTGAGCTTCTCGCCGCGCAGCCCGGCGACGACGACCGCGCAGCAGTCTGACCTTCAGCCGTTGCGCGGATTCCACCCTTCAATGATTGGATTTTCAAGATGGCCATGGAAACGACCTATGAATCGGGCGCGAGCCGCAGCCTGACCGCGATGTTCGACACCCGCGCCGATGCCGACCGCGCCGTGCAACGGCTCAAGGAGGCCGGGATCGCCGATGTCGTTCTGACCGGCGAGGAAAACGGCGGCTACTCGGTCGAGACCGCTCCCTCGGTGACCGACCGCGATCGCGGCTTCTTCGAATCGATCGGTGATTTCTTCTTCCCCGACGAGGACCGCTATACCTATGCCGAGGGGCTGAACCGCGGCGGGTTCCTGATCACCGTGTCGAACGTTCCGTCGGCGCTTTATGACCGGGCGCTGGACATCCTCGATGACGAGGGCGCGGTGGACCTGGACGCGCGGGAAAACGAATGGCGCGCTCAGGGCTGGACCGGCTACGAGGGCAGCGCCTACGCCGCCGGCGCGGGCGCCGCAGCCGCCACCGCCACGACCGACGAGCATATCGACGTGGTGGAGGAGCGGATCAACATCGCCAAGCGCGAAACCGATGCCGGCCGCGTCCGCGTCCGCTCCTATGTCCGCGAGATTCCGGTCGAGGAGGACGTGACGCTGCGCAGCGAGACGGTCAACATCGAGCGCCGGCCGGTGGACCGCGCGGCGGGGGCCGACGCCTTCGAGGAGCAGACGCTGGAGGCCCGCGAGTATCGCGAAACGCCGGTCGTGTCCAAGGAGGCGCGGGTGGTCGAGGAAATCGACCTGAACAAGAACGTCGATACCCGCACCGAAACCGTGCGCGATACGGTCCGCAAGACCGAGGTCGAGATCGACGACGACCGCACCGCCGCCGAGCGCGGCATCACGGACCGCGACGACACCTTGCGCTGAGCAGAACCCGCGCCCTAACGGCCGGTCCCCGGTCCAAGGCAGCCTTTCGGGGCTGCCTTTTCCTGCGTGGACCGGGATGATCGGCGCGCGTTCTTCACGCTTGCCTTGCGCCATCCGCTTCGGGCAGGCTCGGTCAGCACCATCGGCGCAGAAGACATGGCGATTTCCGAGTTCTTCATCCGCTACCTGCAGCGTCGGGACGAACTCGAGCCCGCCGATCTGGCCCGGTTGCGGGCGATCCCCACCACCGTGCAGCATTTCGCGCCGGGCGAGGAGGTCATCCCCTGGGGTCCGAGACGGCAAAGCTGCATGATCCGGCGCGGCCTTGCGGGCCGTATCCATGTGCTGAAGGGTCAGAACGGCCAGAACGGCGCGCAGGCGATCACCGCGCTGCATGTGCCGGGGGATTTCGCCGATCTCCATGGCTTCGTGCTGACCGGGCTGGAACATTCGGTCGTAGCCTTCGGGCCGGTCGAGGCCGAGTTCGTCGGTCACGAGCACCTGACCGCCATCACGCGCGATCTGCCGCATCTCACCCGGCTGTTGTGGATGGTCACGGCGATCGATGCCGCGATCCACCGGCAATGGATCGTCGCGGCGGCCTCGCTGCGCTCCACCGCCCATCTCGCGCATCTGCTGTGCGAGCTCTATACCCGTATGTCGGTTGTCGGCGCGGCGCATGACATGCGGATGAACCTGCCGCTGCTGCAACGGCAGCTCGCGGACATGCTGGGCTACTCTCCCATCCACATCAACCGCGCCGTCCGCGACCTGCGCGACCGCAGGCTGGTCTCCTGGCAGGGCACCGAGGTCGAGATCCTCGACTGGGACGGGCTGGCGCAGCTGTCGCGCTTCGATCCGACCTATCTGCAACTGGAACGCCACCACCGCTGAGGCGGCCTACTGGCACAGCCGATAGCCGCTGCCGCGCTGCTTGATGTCCAGATGCAGATGATCGTCATGGGCCGCGTTCGAGCCGGGGCCGAGCACCGTCGTGAAGGTCATGCAGGCGGCGGCCTGCACCGTGGCCTGAAACGCCTCGGCCAGATCGCCGTCGCCGCGCCTCGGCGTGATGACGAACGGCTCGGTATCCGCGAAGGTGAAGCCCATGATATCGACTGCGTTCCCCGTCGCGTGTTCCGACAGGTTCGCGCCCTCGCCGTCGCCCACCACCGGGCGGCAGTGATAACCTGTCCCCAGCATCAATCCGGCAAGCCGCGGCGCGCCCGGCAGGCGGGCGGCGGCGGGCTGCACGAAGCCGCGTGTCCAGAAGGCGAGCGCGCGGGCGGTGTCGCAGCGCATCTCGGCCCCGCCTTCCAGCGCGACGCCGGGCAGGATCTCGGTCACGCGGATCGGGCGGGCGATGCCGCAATCCCGCTGCTCGGGATCGGTGATCGGGGCGGCGTCCGCGTAGCGGGCGCCCATCAGCGTCAGTTGCAGCTTGCAGGTGGCGAGGGCGAAGTCGGACTCGCGCAGCAGTTCGGGCGCGGGCGGGCCCATGGGGGCAGGGGGCTCTGCCTCGGCCGTCCCGCCGATCGGGGGCATCTCCTCCGGGGGGATGAGACGGCCTTGCGTCGCAGGCGCTGCCTCGTCGGGCTGGGTGCCCTCCGCGTCCGTCGGCAGCGGCGGCATGTCCTCTGGCGGGATCAACCGGCCCTGCGTCTCGGGCAGCGGTTCCTGCGGCCGCTCGGGCGGGCGCGGGGCGTCAGTGCCGATGGCGGGCACGGTTCCTGGCCGGTCCGGCGGCGGCTCCTGCGCGAATGCGCCGCCCCCCGCCACGATCAGCGCCAGAAGCGCCGATGCGAGCGGGGCCCGGTCGCGGCGCATCCTGCCCTAGCGCGCCGGAAGCGCCGGCGGGACCGTCACCGGCGCGGGAAATCGCGGGGCGGCGGGAACGCTCGCGAAGGGGTCGATGATCGGCGTGCCCCGGCCCAGCGGCTGGGTCGAGGGGCTGTTCGCCGTGGCGGGCGGCAGGTCGAACACCTCGCGCGGGTCGGTCTGTGCGCTCTGCGGCAGCGTCGGCAGGTCCGGGATCGGCTGCACGCCGCGCGGGGCGATCCCCGGACCGCCCGTCGGAATGTTGGTGGGCAGCGGCGCCTCGGGCGTCGCGGGCAGCGCCGTCTCGCTGGTCGCGGCGCGGCGCAGCGGGTTCATGCCCGGCCGCTGCGCGCCCAGCAGCGAGGAGTCGTTCTGCAATTCTTCCTGCGCCGTGATCGTGGCAATGGCCTGCGCCACCGCGGCGTCGGTCGCGGTCGTGCCCTCCGCCTCGGCCAGCCGCACCGGCGGGCGGGTGCTCGCCATCGTGGCGCCCGGTCCCGTGGCATCGACGATGCTGATGCCTTCGGCCAGGAACTCGACCTCGGTGCTGCCCGGCTGGACCATATGCGCCAGTTCCCTCGCGTCCCAGTTCGTCAGCCGCACACAGCCATAGGATTGCGACACGAACAGCCGCGAGGGCGAGGGGGTTCCGTGGATGCCGTAGGTCGGCATGCTCAGGTCGATCCAGACGTTGCCCACCGGGGCGTTGGGGCCGGGCGGGACGATCAGCACCCGATCGTTCTCGCCCTGCTTGAAATTCTTGTTCGGGTCATAGGTATAGGTCGGGTCCAGCGCGACCGCCGTGACCTTGTGCACCCCCTGCGGCGACGGTGTGGCGGTCGAGCCGACCGTCGCCGGATAATCCGCGACCAACCGCCCGTTCGCGTCATAGGCGGCGACCCGGCTGGTGCGCTTGTCGATCACGATGCGCGCGACCTTGGCCCTGATCGGCTTGGCGGGTACCGTCACCCGGATCGTCTCGCCCGGCACGAAGCCCGCGCCGGGGTTCAGCTGGGCGAGGAACTTCTCGTCCATGTGGAACCGCTCGGCCAGGCGCTCCAGCACCGAGATATAGCCCTGCGAGGTCATCGCCGCCTTTTCGGCGTAGTCGGCGGGGATGCTGTCCACCAGCCCCTCGGCGTCGGCGGCGACGATGGTGTAGTCGGTCGTCATCGGCGCGTCGGCATAGGCGACCAGCAGGCCCCAGATCTCGCGGTCCATGCGGCCGTCGATGGGCAGGCCGTGGCCCCGCTCGAACGCGGCGACCGCGCTCTGGCTCATGCCGCCCTTGAAGCCGTCCACGACCCCCGGCGAGATGCCGGAGCGGTCCAGCAGGATCTGCACCTTCGCCGTCAGCGCCGACTGCCCGTCGGGCAGGTCGCCGCCATTGTAGTCTGCCATCTCGATATCCTGCGCGGTGATCTTTGCGCGGGCCGACTGGGCATGGGCGGGCGAGGAGGCCAGCAGGGCAAGGCCGATCAGCGCGCCCGAGGCCAGCAGACGGAAAAAGAGCGGGCGGGCTTGCGGCATGGAACCTCCGGCGCGGAAAGAAGTGGCGGAATCCTGCTTGTGGGCAGGAACCGCCATGCAGGCAAGTCAAGTTTCCTTGACTCCGCCGCGACGTCCCGGCTTGCGGGAGTGCCGGGCTGCGGGCCAGAGTTCCGGCGCCATGGGGAAGGGAAAGCGCATGTCCGCAAGCTGTGAGATCATCGACAAAGGCGACCGGCTGGTCGTCGTCAACCGCAACGCCGCGCGGCGCAACGCCCTCTCGCCCGAGCTTTACGCGGGGATGCGCGAGGCTCTGGCGCAGGCCGCGGCCGAGCCGCGCATCGCCGCCGTGATCGTGACCGGCGAGGGCGGGTTCTTCTGCGCGGGGGGCGATCTGAACGTGCTGCAGAAGGCCGGCACCATGACCGAGGACCAGCGCCGGGCCGAGATCGAGGATCTGGCCGCCCTGATCCGCCAGATCATGGCCTGCCCGCGTCCGGTGATCGCAGCGGTCGAAGGCGGGGCGGCGGGCGCGGGGTTTTCGCTCGCCTTCGCCTGCGACCTGATCGTGGCCGAGGCGGGGGCGAAGTTCACCGCCGCCTATGTCAATGCGGGCCTCATCCCCGATGGCGGCCTCAGCGCCAGCCTGATGCAGGCGCTGCCGCCCGCTCTGGCGGCCGAGCTGATGCTGCTGGGCCGCCCCATTTCCGCCGAGCGGCTGCACCAGCTTGGCGCGGTCAACGAACTGGCCCAGCCGGGGCAGGCCATGGCGGCGGCGGACCTGCTTGCGGACCGGCTCGCCAGCGGCCCGGCCGAGGCGCAGGCGGCGATCAAGTCGCTGCTCAGCGGTGCCCGGACGGAGCTGATGGAGCGGCAGCTTGCCGCCGAGACCCCGCTGATGGCCTGCGCGATGGGCGCGGCCGAGGCGGCCGAAGGCATGGCCGCGTTCCTGACCAAGCGGGCGCCGGACTATCCGGCCCTGCGGACCGGGGGAAAGGCCGGAACCGAAGGTTGACTTCCGGCGCGCAAGGGGGCCCTTTGTCGCGCGTATGTCTGCGGCATACCGCCGCAACCGTCCGTGGATGCCCGACGTGAGCCACCCTGCCGCCATCTCCTCCGCTTCTCCGCGTCCTGCCGCCTCCGGCACGGCCTGGATCGTCCTCTGGGCGCTCAGCCTCTGCCACATGGTCAACGACATCATGCAGTCGCTGCTGTCGGCGATCTATCCGCTGCTGCGCGAGGAGTTCGCGCTGTCCTATGCGCAGGTAGGGCTGATGACCTTCGCCTTCCAGGTCACCGCCTCGCTGTTGCAGCCCGCAGTTGGGATGCTGACGGACAAGCACCCGATGCCGAAGTCGCTGGCGCTCGGGATGCTCACGACCTTCGCCGGGGTCACGCTGCTGTCGCAGGCGCCCAGCTATGGCTGGCTGCTGGTCGGCGCGATGCTGATCGGCATCGGCTCGGCGGTGTTCCACCCGGAAAGCTCGCGCGTCGCGCGACTCGCCTCGGGCGGGAAGTTCGGCACGGCGCAGTCGCTGTTCCAGCTGGGCGGCAATTTCGGACAGTCGATGGGGCCGCTGCTGGCCGCGTTCCTGGTGGTTCCGCTGGGTCGCCCGGTGATCGGCTGGGTGGCGCTGTTCGCGCTGGCGGGGGCCGCGACGCTGTGGCGCGTCGGCGCCTGGGCCGAGGGGCGGCGCCGCGCGAGCAAGGCGTCCGCCGCGATCGGCCCGCTGATGGCCCGCAACCAGGTGGTGGCCGCCATCGCGGTTCTGGCGCTGCTGTCGATGACCAAGGCTTTCTACATGGCCAGCCTGACCAGCTACTACACCTTCTTCCTGATCGAGAAATTCGGGCTGAGCGCGCAGGCCTCGCAGGTGATGCTGTTCCTGCTGCTGTTCGGCGCGGCCGCTGGCGTCATGCTGGGCGGCATCGTGGGCGACCGGGTGGGCGCGCGGAAGGTGATCTGGTTCTCGATCCTCGGCGCGCTGCCGTTCTCGCTGCTGCTGCCGCATGTGGGGCTGGCCGCGACGGCGGTGCTGACGCTGCTGGTCGGCGCGATCATGGCCTCGGCCGCGCCCGCCATCGTCGTCTTCGCGCAGGAGCTCGTGCCGGGCCGCGTCGGCCTGATCGCGGGGCTGTTCTTCGGCTTTGCCTTCGGCATGGGCGGGATCGCCGCCGCGCTGCTGGGGGTGGTCGCCGACGCGCGGGGGATCGAGTTCGTCTATCTGCTCTGTTCGTTCCTGCCGGTGCTCGGCCTCGCGACGGTGCTGCTGCCGAAGCCGAAAGCGCTTGCGACGGTGTGAGGCGCGGTTCCCGCCGCCTCTGTCCTGAGGCTTTCGCTGCCCTCGCCGCCGCGCTAGTCTCGACCGGATGAAAGACCTGTTCGGCACCCATCTGCACGATCCCGTCCCGCGCCCGCGCGCCAAGCCGGGTGCACCCTGCGGGCTGCGGCATGAGCGGCAGTCTGTCGCCGACGGGGCGATCCTCGTCTGCGGGGTGGACGAGGCGGGGCGGGGACCGCTGGCCGGGCCGGTCACGGCCGCCGCGGTGATTCTGCCGGCGCGCGGCATCCCGCGCGGGCTGAACGATTCCAAGAAGCTGAACGTGGCCGAGCGCGAGAAGCTCGCCGCCCGCATCATGGCCTGCGCCGACTGGGCCGTCGCCCATGCGAGCGTGGCCGAGATCGACGACCTCAACATCTATCACGCCGCCCATCTGGCGATGTGCCGGGCGGTCGCGGCGCTGCGTCAGCGCCCATGCGTCGCCCTGATCGACGGCAACCGCCTGCCGCGCGAACTGCCGGTGGCGGGGCGGGCGATCATCGGCGGCGACGCGCAATGCGCCTCGATCGCGGCGGCGTCGATCCTTGCCAAGGTGACGCGCGACCGGCTGATGGTGGATTTGGCGCAACAGCACCCCGGCTATGGGTGGGAGATGAACGCGGGTTATCCGACTCCGGCCCATAAGCAGGCGCTGCAGGAACTGGGGCCGACCCCGATCCATAGGCGCGATTTTGCGCCGGTCCACCAGATATTGTGTAAAGACCTATCAACAAGTGCTTGATTCAATATAGTATTTGACGGCGAATCACTCCTGACTCATCATTCGGGACACAAGATCGGCAGCAGCCGGCTATCCCGAGGCAGAGATGACCCAGACAACTTCCACCCGCCGCGCGGCCACCCCGCGCGTGCAGGCCGCCCCTTCGCTTGACCAGTTGCCCCACCAGTTGCCGCGCAACTCCATCATCGCCGGCGACTGCATCGCCGCAATGCGCGCGCTGCCCGAGGCGAGCGTCGATCTGATCTTCGCGGACCCGCCCTACAACCTGCAACTGCGCGGCGACCTCCACCGGCCCGACAATTCCCGCGTCGATGCGGTGGACGATCACTGGGATCAGTTCGGCAGCTTCGCGGCCTATGACGGGTTCACGCGGGACTGGCTCGCCGCCGCCCGCCGCCTGCTCAAGCCGGACGGCGCGATCTGGGTGATCGGCAGCTATCACAACATCTTCCGCGTCGGGGCCGAGTTGCAGAACCAGGGCTTCTGGATTCTCAACGACGTGGTCTGGCGCAAGTCCAACCCGATGCCGAACTTCCGCGGCAAGCGGCTGACCAACGCGCATGAGACGCTGATCTGGGCGTCGAAGTCCGAGGGCGCGAAATACACCTTCAACTACGAGGCGCTGAAGTCGCTGAACGAGGGCATCCAGATGCGCTCGGACTGGACGCTGCCGATCTGCACCGGGTCCGAGCGGCTGAAGGGGCAGGACGGGGCCAAGGCGCATCCGACCCAGAAGCCCGAGAGCCTGTTGCACCGGATCATCGTCGGCACGACCAACCCCGGCGACGTGGTGCTGGACCCGTTCTTCGGCACCGGCACCACCGGCGCGGTCGCCAAGATGCTGGGCCGCGACTGGATCGGGATCGAGCGCGAGGAGGCCTATCGCGAGGTCGCGGAACGCCGCCTGTCCCGCGTGAGGCGGCTGGATTCGTCGGCGCTGGCGACAACGACGAGCAAGCGCGCCGAGCCGCGCGTCCCCTTCGGGCAGGTCGTCGAACGCGGCATGCTGCGCCCCGGCGAAGAGCTGTGGTCGATCAACTCTCGCCACAAGGCGCGGGTGCGGGCCGACGGCTCGCTGATCGGCAATGACGTCAAAGGCTCCATCCACCAGGTCGGCGCGGCGCTGGAAGGGGCGCCAAGCTGCAACGGGTGGACCTACTGGCACTTCAAGCGCGAGGGGCGGATGGTGCCCATCGACCTGCTGCGCCAGCAGATCCGGGCGGAAATGACCGCCAGCAACTGATTTCAAGTTCGCCGAAGTCCTTGGGCCGTGGTTCCGTCGCGGCCGCGGGACGAACTCGCCCCGCCGCGCCGCAAGGTCCGGCGGGGCCCTTTCCTTTACAGCGCCCCGCGCGGTCTCGGGTTCTCGCCCCGCGTATAGGGCCCCCAGTCGCTGACATCGGGATAGAACTGCCGCCGCCACGCCCGCACGCGCGGGTTCATCCGCCGCCGCCACCACGGCGGCACCATCGCCACGAAAGTCATCGCCGGATAGCCAAAGGGCAGCTGCGGCGCCTCGTCGGCGTCATAGGTCTGCAGCAGGGGGAAGCGGCGGTCGGGCTTGAAATGGTGGTCCGAATGGCGCTGCAGATTGATGAGCAGCCAGTTCGAGGCGGTATGGCTCGCGTTCCAGCTATGGCGGGGCAGGACGTGCTCGTAGCGGCCGTTCCCCAGATAGCGGCGGGTCAGGCCGTAATGCTCGACATAGTTCGTCAGTTCCAGCTGCCAGATGGCGATGAACGCCTGCCAGACGAACAGCAGCACCCCCTGCCAGCCGCCGAGGAGCCCGGCAAGCACCAGCATCCCGCCTTGCAGCGCCAGATAGCGCCAGAACGGGTTGCGCCGGTCCCAGACCTGCCGCTTCGCCCGCGCGAGCAGCTTCTTCTCGGCGTGCCAAGCCGATTGCGGACAGGTCCACAGCACGCGCAGAAAGTAGCGGAAGAACCCTTCGTTGTACCGCGCCGACACCGCATCGGCAGGCGTCGCCACCCATGAGTGATGGACCAGCAGATGCTCGGTCCTGAAATGGGAATAGAGCGTCGAGGCCAGCAGCAGATCGCCCAGCCACCGCTCCCATCCGGGGCGCTGGTGCAGCAGCTCGTGCGAATAGACCATGCCGATCGTGCCGGACATGACGCCGATCCCGAAGAACAGGCCGACCTCCTCCCACCCGCCGAGATGGCCGGTATGGGTGACATACCAGATCGCCCCTAAGATTACGGTAGCCTGGATCGGGAACCAGATCACGGTGATGAGGCGATACCAGAAAAGCTCCCGCGTCGGCGTCTCCGGGTCCGGGTTGTCGGTGTTGAGCCCGGTGAGCGCGTCGAGGCCGGTAACCAGATACCATGCGTAGAACGGCATCAGCGCCCACCACCAGCTGCCCTTCACGGCGGCGAGGACCGCCAGCGGCACCAGCCCCAGCGACATCCAGAACGGAAGTGCGGATCGAAGCGACGTGTTCATGGCCGGGACTTACCGCCGCGCCTGCGGATTCGCCAGCGGTTGCCTAAAACACGACGCATCTTGCCGAAGCCGCGCGGTTTCGGCACAACGTGGGGGCGTCGCCTCACGTGGCGAAACTGGTAAACGCAGCGGACTTCAACGGAGTGCCCGCGCGGAAACGCGCGGAGTAGAACGGCTCAAATTCGGGGAAACCTCACGGGTAGCGCCGGTGGCAATCCCGAGCCAAGCCCGCCTCGCAAGGGCCGGGAAGGTGTAGAGACTAGACGGGCCGCAGCTTCGGCTCCTTCGGGGGCCATGCTGAAGGGATAGTCCAGCCCACGAACGCCGCGTCTTGCGGCGGCGGCGGAAGCCGAAGTGGGACGAAAATCCGCCGCCTTCGGGCTTCCCGGTTCGATCCCGGGCGTGAGGACGCAATCCCATCTTCTGTCCGGAAATATCCCGGGGTCCGGGGCAGCGCCCCGGCTTGGCTTGCCGTTCAGCCGAACAGTTCGCGGCAGAACACCAGCCCGTCGATCAGCGCGTCCACGTCGTCCAGCGTGTTGTACATCGCGAAGCTGGCGCGGGCGCTGGCGGTGATGCCGTAATGCTCCATCAGCGGCATGGCGCAATGCGTCCCCGCCCGCACGGCGATGCCCCGCTTGTCCAGCACGGTCGAGATGTCGTGCGCGTGCGCCCCCTCCATCGTCATCGAGAAGATGGCGGCCTTGTCCGGCGCATCGCCCTGCACGCTGATCCAGTTCAACTCGCGCAGACGGGTGCGGGCGTGGTCGCGCAACGTCCGCTCATGCGCGGCGATGTTCTCCATCCCGAGGCCCATCATGTAATCCAGCGCGACGCCGAGGCCGATCTGGTTGACGATGCCGGGCGTTCCGGCCTCGAAGCGCAGGGGCGGGTCGGCGTAGCTCACGGCATCGCGCGAGACCTCGCGGATCATGTCGCCGCCGCCGAGAAAGGGGCGCATCTCGGCCTGCCGCTCGCGCGAGATCCAGATCGCCCCCGACCCCGAGGGGCCGTAGAGCTTGTGCCCGGTGATGCAGTAGAAGTCGCAGCCGATCGCGCCCACGTCCACGGGCATGTGGACCGCCGCCTGGCTGCCATCGACCAGCACCGGCACGTCGGTTCCGGCGCAGATCGCCGCCACGTCCACCACCGTGCCGGTGACGTTCGACAGATGGGTCACGGCGACCAGCTTCGTGCGCGGGCCGATGGCGGCCAGCACCTTTTCCGGCGCAAGGCTGCCGTCGGGCTCGGGTTCGACCCATTTCAGCACCACGCCCTGCCGTTCGCGCAGGAAGTGCCACGGCACGATGTTGGCGTGATGCTCCAGCACGCTCAGCACGATCTCGTCGCCGGGCTGAAGGCGCGGGGCGGCCCAGCCATAGCTGACGAGGTTGATGCCCTCGGTCGCGCCGCTGGTGAAGATCACCTCGTCCTCGTGGGGTGCGTGCAGGAAGCGGGCGATGATGCCGCGCACCGCCTCGTATTTCTCGGTGGCGAGATTGGACAGATAGTGCAGGCCGCGATGGACGTTGGCGTATTCGCTGGAATAGGCCTCGATGATGGCGTCGATCACCACCCGCGGCTTCTGGGCGCTGGCGCCGCTGTCCAGATAGACCAGCGGACGGCCGTTGACCTGCCGCGACAGGATCGGGAAATCGGCGCGGACGCGTTCGACGTCGAAGCTCATGCGGGAACCTCCGGCAGGATGCCGAGCGAGGCGGCCAGCAGGCTCAGCACGAAACCGGCGACGAACACCGTCCCCAGCATGCCGAGCGCGACCAGCAGCGGATTGCGGAAGCCGTGGATGGCGCGGATCAGTTGCACCGCCATCAGGAAATAGAGGCCGAAGGCGAGCATGCTGAGGATGCTGCCGAAGACCGGCAGCAGCAGGCTCAGCAGAAGCTGCGGCACCTGCACGGCCAGCATGGACACCTCGATGAAGGCGGTGGCGAGCAGTGCATCCTCGAACCGCCCGGTGCCGCCGAACAGGCGTCCGACGCGGGTGGCGAGGGTGGCGAACAGCGCCGCGGCGCCGACCTGAAGGGCCGCCATCACCATCGGCTGGGCGGCGATCTGGCCCATCGCGCCGATCTCTCCGTCCGCGACGATTCGCAGCACCATCCAGGACAGGATCGCCCCGGCCGCGGCGGCGAAGATGATGGCCTGCCAGCTTTCGCGCGGGCCCATGCCCATCCGCCGCAGCGCGGCAAGCAGCGCGGCCGGTTCGCGGATGCTGAGGGAGATGAGGTCGATCAGGCGGGCAATCATTTGCCGGCACTCTGCCCCAGCGCGCGGAGGTTGACCACCCACATGACGACGAAGGCGAGACCGGCGAGCGCCTGCACCAGACCGAGCGCCGGGCCGGGGCCGACCAGCCCCTGCGTCAGCCCGGCCAGCAGCATCAGCGGCGTGACCATCGCCATCGCCCAGATCAGCGCCAAGCGCGCGTCGGCCCCGGTGCCGCGCCAGCCGAAGGCGCGGGCGACCAGCCACGACAGCCCGGCGAGGCCGTAGGCCAGCAGCGGCATGATGAACAGCGAGCCCAACAGCGCGCCGCCCAGCCTGGCGGTCAGCGGGATCGACGGGTCGAACTGCGCGGCGCGGGCGTGGGCGGGCCACTGGGCGACGAAATACATCGCCAGCGTTCCGAACAGCAGCGCCAGCAGCGCCGGATCGCTCATCCCGCGCAGCGACCGGACGGTGCGCGCGGGGGCGCGCCATCCGCCGGCCAGCCGCGGGATCAGCCCCGGCGCTGCCATCGTCAGGCGGCTCCGCCGGTCTTGGGCGCAGACACCGCGTGGCGGTTCAGCCACAACTCCAGCCGGTCCGAGATTTCGGCGCGAAGCTCGTCATCCTCGACCTCTGCCAGCGCGTCGGCGACGAAGGACAGGACCAGCATCACGACCGCCCGCTCCTTCGGCACCCCGCGCGAGCGCAGGTAGTAAAGCGCGACCGGGTCCAGCGCGCCGGTGGTCGAGCCGTGGCTGCACTTCACGTCGTCGGCATAGATCTCCAGCTCCGGCTTGGCGAGGAACTGGCTGTCCTCGTCCAGCAGCAGGGCCTGGCTGATCTGGTAGCCGTCGGTCTTCTGCGCGCCGGGCTTGACGAGGATCTTGCCCTGGAAGACGCCGACCGCGCCGTTCTTCAGCACCTTCTTGTAGACCTGACGGCTTTCGCCGCGCTCGGCCCCGTGGGTGATGAAGATGGTGTCGTCGTGATGGAAGGGGCCGGCCGCCCCGTCGCCCAGCACCGCGCCCGCGACATGGGCCACGGCGTCGTCGCCGACGATGTCGATGACCGTCTCATGCCGCATCTGGCTGCCGTTCAGCGACAGGATGAAGGATTTCAGGGACGCTTCCTCGTCCACGCGGCCGAACATGTGGCGCAGGCCGACCCGGTCGGGATTGCCGCGGACCGAGGCGACATGGTGGAGGCGCGCGCGGGGGGCGAGATCGACCTCGATCACGTCGTTGGTCCGCGCGCCGGACATGCCGGTTTCCAGCAGCGTCAGGTCCGCGCCCTCGTCCAGCTTCAGGACGTGGTGCAGCACCGCATCGGCGGCGGGATCGCGGCGCAGATGGATGATGTGGACGGGCTTGGGCGCTTCGCCGGTGACGCGGATCACCAGCCCCTGCCGCGCGGTCGCGCTGTTCAGCGCCGCGAAGGGGCGGGCGACGGGCTTCTGCCCTGCAGCCTCCAGCGTGCCGTAAACCCCGGCGACCCAGTGGCCCGGCTGCGCATCGGCCTGCTCCAGCGTCTCGATGGTCACGCCCGCAAGTTCCAGCGGGTCCGAGGCGTCCGCGTCGAACGCCCCGTCCACGAAGACCAGCTTCACGCGGTTCATCGTGCTGAACATCTGCGGATCGCGGTCATCGATCTCGATGGGGGCGGGCGCGTCGGCGTTGAACAGCTTGGGGTCGGTATAGCGCCAGTATTCGTCGCGCGGCTTCGGCAGGCCCATCTGGACCAGCCGCTGCATCGCGTCCCGCCGGGCGCCCGCCGTGCAGCCGCCCTGCGGCGCTTCCAGCGTGGCCAGGCGGCCTGCGGGCGCGGGCTGCTGGCCGCCGATGACATCGGGGGTGACTTCGTCGCGCGTCACCTGGGCCGTGCGTTCGGCCGCGCGGATCGCGGTGTCGGCCATTACGCGCCCTCCTCGGACAACAGGTCGCCATAGCCGTTCTGCTCGACTTCCAGCGCCAGTTCCGGCCCGCCGGTGCGGACGATCCGGCCGTCGGACATGATGTGCACCACGTCAGGGCGGATATGATCCAGCAGCCGCTGGTAGTGGGTGATGACCAGGAACGAGCGATCGGGCGAGCGCAGGGCGTTCACCCCGTCCGCGACCAGCCGCATCGCGTCCACGTCGAGACCCGAGTCGGTTTCGTCCATGATGCACATGCGCGGCTCCAGCATGGCCATCTGCAGGATCTCGTTGCGCTTCTTCTCGCCGCCCGAGAAGCCGACGTTGACCGGGCGCTTCAGCATCTCGGCGTCGATGTCCAGCGCCTTGGCCTTTTCACGCACCAGCCGCAGGAAGTCGCCCGAGGAAAGCTCCTCCTCGCCGCGGGCCTTGCGCTGCGCGTTCACGGCGGTGCGCAGGAAGGTCATGTTGCCGACGCCGGGGATTTCCACCGGATACTGGAACGCCAGGAACAGGCCGGCGGCCGCGCGCTCCTCGGGCTCCATGTCGAGGATGTCGGCGCCGTCGAGCGTCGCCCCACCCTCCGTCACCTCGTAGCCGTCGCGCCCCGACAGGACATAGGACAGCGTGGACTTGCCCGAGCCGTTCGGGCCCATGATCGCGTGAACCTCTCCGGCCGGGATGGTCAGCGTCACCCCCTTGAGGATCTGCTTGTCCTCTTCCTCGAGCTTCACCTGCAGATTGGTCACTTCCAGCATCACATCATCCATTCAGTTCGCCCGCAGCGCATCCGGGAAGCTGTCGCGCAGCGCCTGCTTGGCGGCAGCGATCCCGTCGGCATGGGGCAGTGTTTCAGGCAGCGGCCCGGACAGATAGCCCGGCGCCTCATCGGGGTCCAGCGGCGCGCCGGGATGGCGGCCGATGGCGGCGGCGTAATCGGCGACGTCGCCGAAAGAAGCGGTCAGACGACGGGGCAGGACGCCTTCGATACCGGCCGGGCGCCGGTGCAGGACCGTGATCGGCCTCGCTCGTGCGTCCAGCCCCTGCATCGGCTCACCCCGCGATCGTCACGGAGGTGCCGGAGGCCGAGACCATCAGCATGTTGTTGATGACCTCGTAATCCAGATCGATGCCCACGACGGCGTTGCCGCCCATCTCGCGGGCGCGGTCCTTCATCTCGCCGATGGCGGTCTCTCGCGCTTCCGACAACGCCCGCTCATAGGCGGCCGAGCGGCCGCCCACGATGTCGCGAATCCCCGCGAACAGGTCGCGGAGGATGTTCGCGCCAAGGATCGTCTCGCCGGTGACGATGCCATGATAGGCGGTGATGCGGCGCCCCTCGACCGTGGGGGTGGTCGTGACGACCATCTCCCCGGCCGGGGCGCCGCGCGCGGTCTGACCCCAGGGGTCGGTCATCCCACCGAGCCCTCCAGGCTGATCGCGACGAGGGCCTGCGCTTCCATCGCGAACTCCATCGGCAGCGCCTGCAACACGTCGCGGCAGAAGCCGTTGACGACCAGCGCCACCGCCTCTTCCTCGTCCATGCCGCGGGCGCGGCAGTAGAACAGCTGATCCTCGTCCACCTTCGAGGTGGTCGCCTCGTGCTCGACGCGCGAGGAGGTGTTCTTGACCTCGATATAGGGCACCGTATGCGCGCCGCACTGGTCCCCGATCAGCAGGCTGTCGCACTGGGTATAGTTGCGGCTGCCCAAGGCGCGCGGGTGCATCGTCACCAGACCGCGATAGGTGTTCTGCGCCTGACCGGCAGAGATACCTTTGGAAACAATGCGCGAGCGGGTGTTCTTGCCAAGATGGATCATCTTGGTCCCGGTGTCGGCCTGCTGCGCGTTGTTGGTGATCGCGATGGAATAGAACTCACCCTGCGATTCCTCGCCGCGCAGGATGCAGGACGGGTATTTCCAGGTGATCGCCGAGCCGGTTTCCACCTGCGTCCACATCACCTTGGCCCGCGCCTCGCGGCAGTCGGCGCGCTTGGTGACGAAGTTGTAGATGCCGCCCTTGCCTTCCTCGTCGCCCGGATACCAGTTCTGGACGGTCGAGTATTTCACCTCGGCGTCCTCCAGCACGACGATTTCAACCACCGCCGCGTGAAGCTGCGCGACATCGCGCTTGGGCGCGGTGCAGCCTTCCAGATAGCTGACGTAGGACCCCTTGTCCGCGATGATGAGCGTGCGCTCGAACTGGCCGGTATTCTCGGCGTTGATGCGGAAATAGGTCGAAAGCTCCATCGGGCAGCGGACGCCCGGCGGGACATAGACGAACGAGCCGTCCGAGAACACCGCGCTGTTCAGCGTGGCGAAATAGTTGTCCGACTGCGGCACGACCGAGCCGAGATATTTCTGCACCAGTTCCGGGTGCTCGCGGATCGCCTCGGAGATCGAGCAGAAGATCACGCCGGCTTTCGCAAGCTCGTCCTTGAAGGTGGTGCCGAGGCTGACCGAGTCGAACACCGCATCCACCGCGACCTTGCGCGCGTCGGCGGGCGTTTCGCCAGCGCCCTCGACCCCGGCAAGGATTTCCTGCTCGCGCAGCGGGATGCCCAGCTTCTCGTAAGTCGCCAGCAGCTTGGGATCCACGTCGTCCAGCGACTTGGGCCGCGTCGCCATGCTTTTCGGGCGGGCGTAGTAATACTGGTCATGATAGTCGATGTCGGGATAGTTCAGCATCGCCCAGCGGGGCTCGGCCATGGTCTGCCAGCGGCGGAACGCGGTCAGGCGCCACTCGGTCATCCATTCCGGTTCTTCGTTCTTCTCGCTGATGAGACGGACGATGTCCTCGTTGATGCCCTTGGGGGCATACTCCATCTCGATCTCGGTATCCCAGCCGTATTTATAGGCCCCCATGTTCGCGACGGTTTCGACCGTTTCGCGGTCGACGCCCTCGCGCACTTCGAGTTCCGGGGCGAGTTCCGTTGTGTCCAGTGCGGCCATGGCGCTACCTTCCCTGCTTGCTCTGCCAACGCGCGCGGGCGGTCAGCCACGCCTCGGCAAAGCGGTCCAATTCCTCGGCGGTCGTGGTCCAGCCGAACGACACGCGCAGCGCGCACGCGGCTTCCGCCTCGGGCACGCCCATCGCGCGCAGCACCCCGCTTGGCGTGACCTTGCCGGACGAACAGGCAGAGCCCGCCGATACGGCAAAACCCGCCAGATCCATCTGCATCACCTGCGTCTCGCCCTTCCATCCCGGTGTCAGGATGGACATCGTCTGCGGCAGCCTCGGGGACGTGCGCCCCGGATAGATAGTGTTTTCGTCATGAATATCCAGAGCGTTTTCCAGCCGGTTCCGCAGTTCGGTGAGTTTTTCGACGGAACCGGCGGAAAGATCGTCCTGTGCGGCGGTTGCGGCGGCGGCAAAGCCCGCGATTCCGATGAGGTTCTCGGTTCCTGCGCGGCGGCCCTGTTCCTGCCCGCCGCCCCTGATCCGCGCCTTGAGCTCGCTTCCCTTCTTCACGATCAACGCGCCGATGCCCTTGGGGCCGCCCAGCTTGTGGGCGCTGACCAGCCCCGCCTCGACACCCAGCCAGTCGAAGGCGAAGGGGATCTTGCCGAAAGCCTGCGTCAGGTCGCTGACCGCCAGCCCCTGCGGCAGGTCCTGAATGACGCCGGTCTCGCTGTTGGCGAGTTGCAGGGCGGCGCGTGAGGGATCGGCCACCGCGACCATCCCGTTCGCGTCGGTGGCCAGGCTCTCGTCGGCCCAGGCCTTCACGCAGGGATGTTCGCCCGCAGCACAGACAAGGCCGCGCCCGGCCATCGCCAGCGCCGCCGCCTCGGTCGCGCCCGAGGTGAACACCACGTCCGCCGAGCCCGCCCCCAGCGCCTCGGCCACCGCCTCGCGCGAGCGTTCCAGCAGCATCTTGGCCGCCCGCCCCTCGGCATGGACGCTGGAGGGGTTGCCGACCAGATCCATCGCCTCGACCATCGCCGAGCGTGCCTCGGGCCGCAGCGGCGTGGTGGCGTTCCAGTCGAGATAGACGCGCCCGGCCCTCATCGCGGCGCATCCTCCAGCGCCTGCGCGATCCGCTGGGCGAGCCGCCGCGCGACCTCGTCCTTGGGCAGGCGCGGCCAGGTTTCGGCGCCTTCGTCGGTGATGAGCGTCACGGCGTTCTGCGCCCCGCCCATGATCCCCGTTTCAGGGCTGACATCGTTCGCCACGATCCAGTCGCAGCCCTTCCGCAGCCGCTTGGCCGTCGCATGGGCCACCACGTCGTCGGTCTCGGCGGCGAAGCCCACGACCAGCCGGGGCCGGCGCTCGTCATGGCCGATCCAGGCGAGGATGTCGGGATTCTCCACCATCTCCAGCGCTGGCGGGTTGCCCGAGCCGTCCTTCTTCATCTTGTGGTCCGCGGCGTTGGTCACGCGCCAGTCCGCCACGGCGGCGGCCATCACCGCCGCATCGGCGGGCAGCGCGGTCTCCACCGCGTCCTTCATCTGCTGGGCGGTCTCGACCCGGATCACCTCGACCCGCGCGGGAGGTGGAACGGTCGCCGGGCCGGTCACGAAGCTGACCTTCGCCCCCAGATCGCGCAGCGCCGTGGCAATGGCCGCGCCCTGCGCGCCCGAGGAGCGGTTGGCGATGTAGCGCACCGGGTCGATCGGCTCATGCGTCGGCCCGGAAGTCACGATCACATGCCGCCCCCGCAGCGGCTGGGGCGGGGCGGGGGGCACGATCACCGCCTCGGGCGGCAGGCGCAGCGGCGCTTCGCCCGTGAGCGAGGGCAGCGTCTGGGCGAGCGCGCCCCGGATCGCCTCGACGATCGCCTCGGGCTCGGCCATCCGCCCCTCGCCCCATTCGCCGCAGGCCATGTCGCCTTCGTCGGGGCCGACGAACAGGACGCCGTCCTCCACCAGCGTATCGCGGTTGCGCTGGGTCGCGGGATGGTCCCACATCCGCACGTTCATCGCGGGCGCGATCAGCACCCGCTTGTCGGTCGCCATCAGCAGCGTCGAGCCGAGATCGTCCGCAAACCCGTTCGCCATCTTCGCCATCAGGTCCGCCGTCGCCGGGGCCACGACCACCAGATCGGCGGCGCGGGAAAGCTGGATATGCCCCATCTCGGCCTCGCGGGTGAGGTCGAAGAGATCGGTGTGGCAGGGCGCATTGGCCAACGCCGACAGGGTCAGAGGCGTGACGAACTGCGCCCCGGCGCGGGTCAGGACCGGCGTCACCGCCACGCCTTCCTTGCGCAGCAGCCTGATGAGTTCCGGCGTCTTGAACGCGGCGATGCCGCCGCCCACGACCAGCAAGATCCGCTTGCCCTGCATCTGCCCGTCCTTTCCCGTTGGTGGCCCGAACCTAGGTTGCCGGGCCGCGATGGGCAAGGAAGCTGCAAGCGGCGGGGCAGCGCCCCAAGGCGGGGGTTTCACACCCCATGAATGGGCTCGAAGCCCATTCATCCCCGTGGGATATTTCGGGACAGAAGATCGGCTGCCGTTAACCCCGCGTTAATGCGGGCGCGTTAACCATTTGCCCAAACGAGGGGGCAGGGATGGTCGCGATCGCCTACACGGTGGCGTTCGAGGGGATCGAGGCGCGGCTGGTCGAGGTGCAGGCATCGGTCGGCGCCGGCATGCCGTCCTTCGGTATCGTCGGCCTGCCGGACAAGGCGGTGAGCGAGGCGCGCGAGCGGGTGCGCGCGGCCTTCAACGCCCTGTCCGTCGCCATGCCGTCGCGCCGGGTGACGGTGAACCTCTCGCCCGCCGACCTGCCGAAGGAAGGCTCGCATTTTGATCTGCCGATCGCGCTCGCCGTGCTGGCGGCGCTGGACATCCTGCCGGCGGATGAACTTGCAGGGGTGGTTTCGCTGGGCGAACTGGCGCTGGACGGGCGGCTGGTTCCCGTGACCGGCGCGCTGCCGGCGGCGATGGCGGCGGCGGAGGATGACCGGACGCTGATCTGCCCGGAAAGCTGCGGGGCAGAGGCGGCCTGGGTCGCCTCCGTGCCGGTGCTGGCGCCCGCTACGCTGAAGCAGGTGCTGGACCATCTCACCGGGCGCGCGCCCATCGCCCGCGCGCGGGCGGGGGAAGTCGCGCCCGCGCCGCGCCTGCGGGATCTTGCGGATGTGCGCGGGCAGGAGCGCGCGCGACGGGCGCTGGAGATCGCGGCCGCGGGGCGGCACCATCTGCTGATGACCGGCCCGCCGGGCGCGGGCAAGTCGATGCTGGCCGCCTGCCTGCCGGGCATCCTGCCGCCGCTGAGTCCCGCCGAGGCGCTGGAGACATCGATGATCCACTCGCTCGCCGGGGTGCTGGCGGATGGCGGCATCTCGCGCGAGGCGCCGTTCTGCGAACCGCATCACACCGCCTCGATGCCCGCCATCGTGGGCGGCGGGAAGGGGGCGAAACCGGGTCAGATCAGCCTTGCGCATAACGGGGTGCTGTTCTTGGACGAGCTGCCGGAGTTCTCGCGGCAGGTGCTGGAGACGCTGCGCCAGCCGATCGAGACCGGCGAGGTCGTCGTGGCCCGCGCCAATGCCCATGTGCGTTATCCCTGCCGCTTCCTGCTCGTCGCGGCGGCGAATCCGTGCCGCTGCGGCTATCTTGCCGATCCTGCGCGGGCCTGCGCCAAGGCGCCGGTCTGCGGGTCGGATTACATGGGGCGGATCTCGGGGCCGTTGATGGACCGGTTCGATCTGCGGATCGAGGTGCCGGCGGTGGCGCTGGCCGATCTGGAGCGGCCAGCCACGGCCGAGCGGTCGGAGGCAGTCGCCGCCCGTGTGGCGGCCGCCCGCGCGGTGCAGGCGAATCGCTATGCGGCGCACCCGGCCATCCGCGTGAATGCCGAGGCGTCCGGCGGCGTGCTGGACGATGTCGCCAGCCTTGATGCCGAGGGCCGCGATCTGATCCATCGCGCCGCCGAGCGGCTGGGGCTGACGGCGCGGGGTTACCATCGGGTACTGCGGACTGCCCGCACCGTCGCGGATCTGGACCACTCGCCGAACGTGCGGGTGCCGCATCTGGCGGAGGCGATCAGTTTCCGGCTGCCGTTCGTGGCGGGGGGATGAGGGAAGGCCGACCGCGCGGGCGATCGGGCGGCTCGAAGGCGCAGACCCGACCCCCGGCAGGTCAGAGCCGTGGACCGCTGGCGGCCGACGGTTCCAGACGAAAAAGGCCCGCCATGACGGCGGGCCGTGTCTCGTTCGAGGTCAGCTTCCCGGATCAGCCCGCCGAAGCGGCTTCCTTCTTCGGCTCGGCGTGGATCAGCAGCGGCTTGGCGGCGGGGTTGTCGACCGCTTCCTCGTTCACCACGACCTCGTCCACGCTGGTCATGCCCGGCAGTTCGAACATCGTGTCGAGCAGGATGTCCTCCATGATCGAGCGCAGGCCGCGGGCCCCGGTCTTGCGCTTGATCGCGCGGCGGGCAATCGCCTTGAGCGCGTCGTCGGTGAAGGTCAGCTCCACGTCTTCCAGATCGAACAGCCGCTGATACTGCTTGACCAGCGCGTTCTTTGGCTGGGTCAGGATGATGATCAGCGCCTCTTCGTCGAGGTCGGTCAGCGTGGCGATCACCGGCAGGCGGCCGACGAATTCGGGGATCAGGCCGAATTTCAGCAGATCCTCGGGTTCGAGATCCTTGAAGGTCTCGCCCACGCCGCGATCGTCGTTTTCCTTGACGCTCGCGCCGAAGCCCATCGCGGTGCCCTTGTTGCGCTGCTGGATGATCCGCTCCAGCCCCGCGAAGGCGCCGCCGCAGATGAACAGGATGTTGGTCGTGTCCACCTGCAGGAATTCCTGCTGCGGATGCTTGCGCCCGCCCTGCGGCGGCACCGAGGCGACCGTGCCCTCCATGATCTTCAGCAGCGCCTGCTGGACGCCCTCGCCCGACACGTCGCGGGTGATCGAGGGGTTGTCGGACTTGCGGGTGATCTTGTCGACCTCGTCGATATAGACGATGCCGCGCTGTGCCCGCTCGACGTTGTATTCCGACGCCTGCAGCAGCTTGAGGATGATGTTCTCGACGTCCTCGCCGACATACCCCGCCTCGGTCAGCGTGGTCGCGTCGGCCATGGTGAAGGGCACGTCGAGTATCCGCGCCAGCGTCTGCGCCAGCAGCGTCTTGCCGCAGCCGGTCGGGCCGATCAGCAGGATGTTCGACTTCGCCAGTTCGATGTCGGCCTTGGAGCCGTGGTTCAGCCGCTTGTAGTGGTTGTGGACGGCGACAGACAGGACGCGCTTGGCATGTTCCTGGCCGATCACATAGTCGTCCAGCACGGCCATGATCTCGCGCGGGGTGGGCACGCCCTCGCCCGATTTCAGGCCCGACGCCTTCGTTTCCTCGCGGATGATGTCCATGCACAGCTCGACGCATTCATCGCAGATGAACACCGTCGGGCCCGCGATCAGCTTGCGGACCTCGTGCTGGCTCTTGCCGCAGAAGCTGCAGTAGAGCGTGTTCTTGCTGTCGCTGCCGGGCTGGTTGGCCATGGTCAGTTCCTTGTCCTTCGTCGCTGCGACCCGGAATGGGGCCGGCAGGTGCCGGAGGCGGCAAAAGCGCCGCGACCGCTGATCGCCCCAATCTAGGGGCGCGGATTAGTCGTCACAATCCCTAAACGCCCATATCGGGAACGTTGCGGGAACTGTTCAACTTTCGGGGACCGCCTTGCCGCGCGGTTCCAGAATCTCGTCGATGAGACCCCAGTCCTTCGCCTCGCCGGGCGACATGAAGCGGTCGCGGTCGAGCGCGCGTTCCACCTCTTCCAGCGAACGGCCGGTGTGTTGGACGTAGATCTCGTTCAGGCGCTGCTTGAGCTTGTGCGTTTCCTCGGCGTGGATCAGCAGGTCCGAGGTGTGGCCGCGGAACCCGCCAGAGGGCTGGTGGACCATGATCCGGCTGTTCGGGAGCGAATAGCGCGCGCCCTTTTCCCCGGCCGCCAGCAGCAGCGAGCCCATCGATGCCGCCTGTCCGATCACCAGCGTCGAGATGCGCGGGCGCACATACTGCATCGTGTCGTAGATCGACAGGCCCGCGGTCACGACGCCGCCGGGACTGTTGATATACATGCTGATGTCCTTCGACGGGTTCTCCGCCTCAAGGAACAGCAGCTGGGCCGAAATCAGCGTCGCCATCCCGTCATGCACCGGGCCGGAGACGAAGATGATGCGTTCCTTCAGCAGGCGTGAGAAGATGTCGTAGGCACGTTCCCCGCGGCTGGTCTGTTCGACCACCATCGGGACGAGTGTGTTCATGTAGAATTCTTGCGGATCGTGCATCGAAGCCCCTGTCATCGTCCCTTACGGGCAATCCTGCCCGCGTCCTGCCCGTCCACCGCTTTACGGGCGAAAGGTTGACAGAGTCTTAGTAACGCGCGACGCCACCTGCAAGGGATGGGTCGAATGCAAGCAAAGGGGCCGTCATGCTGCTGATCGTGGGTCTGGGGAATCCGGGCGCGAAATACGCCGGGAACCGCCACAATATCGGCTGGATGGCCGTGGATCGGATCGCCGGGGATCACGGATTCTCGCTCTGGCGGGCCAGGTTCCAGGGGCTGGCCGCCGAAGGGCGCTTGGGCGGCGAAAAGGTGACGCTGCTCAAGCCGCAGACCTTCATGAACCTGTCGGGCCAGTCCGTCGGCGAGGCGATGCGTTATCTGAAGCTGACGCCCGCCGAGGTCACCGTGCTGCATGACGAATTGGACCTCGCCCCCGGCAAGGTCCGGGTCAAGACGGGTGGCGGCCATGCCGGGCATAACGGGCTGCGGTCGATCCACCAGCATCTGGGTGAGGGGTATCGCCGCGTCCGGCTGGGGATCGGCCATCCGGGGCACAAGGATCAGGTATCCGGCTATGTCCTGTCGGATTTCGCCAAGGCGGATGCGGGATGGCTGGATGATCTGCTGCGCGGTATTTCGGACGGCGCACCTGCGCTGGCGGCGGGGGATGACGGGCGGTTCTCCACCGCCGTCGCCGCCCGCACCGCGCCGGCACGGAACAGCGGCAGCAGGCCGCCTGTGGCCGACGCGGACGCGGGCAGGCCGACGCCCCAGCCCGCGCCGGAGGCCCGGCAGGAGGCCCCGCAGGAGAGCCCGCAGGACATGACCGGAAAGCTCGGCGCGTTGCGGGCGATGTTCGGGGGCAAACGCTGATGGAACCGTCGATCAACGTGCTGGGCGGGGTGCTGGAGCCATGCTCGAACCAGCCCCTCACGGGCTTCTACCGCAACGGCTGCTGCGACACTGGCCCCGAGGATACCGGGCGGCACACCGTCTGCGTGGTCGCAACGGCGGAGTTCCTCGCTTTCTCGAAATACCTCGGCAACGATCTTTCCACCCCGCGCCCGGAATACCGCTTCGACGGGGTGAAGCCGGGCGATCGCTGGTGCCTCTGCGCCGGGCGCTTCCTGCAGGCGGCGCAGGAATTCGCCGCCCCGCGGGTCGTCCTGCAGGCGACCCACGCGCGAACGCTGGAGATCGTGCCCATGGAACTGCTGCGCGCCCATGCGATCGACCTGCCGGATGGACTGACAGACAGAAAGGACCAACCATGACCCGACTTCCGATCCTCGCCCTCGCGCTGGCGCTTGCCGCCCCCGTTGCCGCCCAGGAAGGGGCCACGCTGGCGGACGGCACCGCGATCCGGGCCGAGGATGCGGCGCGGCTTGAAGGGATCGAGACGGCGCTCGGGCGCGCGGTGCTGGAATCGGCGCGGGCCGAGGCGGGCGATCTGGGGCGGGCGCTGGCGGGGCTGCGCGGCGATCCGCTGCCGGCGGAGGAAGTGGACGCGGCGCTGATCGAGGGCGAATGGCGCTGCCAGATGACCAAGCTGGGCGGGATCGCCGGGGCGATCAGCTACGACCCGTTCCGCTGCGTCGTCACCGCCGAGGGCGGCACGATCGGGTTCGAGAAGCTGACCGGCTCGCAGCGGACGCGCGGCACTATCCACCGTGACGCGGACGGACTGGTCTATCTGGGCAGCAGCTTCGTGCATGGCGAGGCGCCGCTGCCCTATGCCGACTTCGCCGAAACCGTGGACACCAGCGGCACCGAGACGCTGCCCGATGTCGGCCGGGTCGAGATCGTCTCGGACGAGCGGGGGCGGATCATCTTTCCGTTCCCCTACCGCGAGTCGACCATCAACATCCTGACGCTGACCCGCTGAGGCCCGCAGACGAAAGCGGCCCCGCAAAGGGGGCCGCTGCCGGTTTCATGGTCGGAGCTGATCACCGGCTCGATTCGGTGGTCGCGCCGGAATCGTCGCCCTCATAGATCACCGCCTCGCCGTCGATCGAGACCAGCCGGCCCGAGGCGGTCTGATAGACCAACTCGACCGGGCTCGCGCCCCGAACGGCGGTCACGGTCAGCAGCGTGCCGTCGCGGTCGATGACGATGTCCGAAAAGCCCTGCGCCAGCAGCGTGTCGATCACCGCCTGATCGTTGGCGATCTGCTCCATGCTGAACTGGTGGAAGGGCTCGGCCATGATCTCGGGCGGGGTGCCGGGGGTGACGGTGCCGGGCGCCACCGGGGTCACGACGACCATGTCGGGCGTGGTGCCGGGTTGGTTCGGAACGACGACGACCGCGCCGGGCACGTCGGTCACGACCGCATCGGGAACCGGGGTGGTCGCAGTCTGCGCGATGGCGGCCGAGCCGAGCGAGGTCACGGCGATGGCCGCCGAGGCGAGCAGGCTGGAGGTCCTGGAGATATTCTTCATGGCGTTACCTGTGATGGTTGAGATTGCACAGACAACACCGGATGTCGGCGTAAAGTTGCCACACGGACGCGCGAGGGCCGCGCAGGCCCCCGCTGACGGCTCTGGTTCAGGCCGTGATTTCGACCCCGAGGTGACGGGCGACGGTGAAGATGTCCTTGTCGCCACGGCCCGACAGGTTCATCACGATCAGATGCTCGCGCGGCAGCGTCGGCGCGATCTTGGCGATATGGGCGAGGGCGTGGCACGGCTCCAGCGCGGGGATGATGCCTTCCGTCTCGCAGCAGAGCGTGAAGGCGGCCAGCGCCTCGTTGTCGGTGATGGCGACATATTCGGCGCGGCCGACATCGTTCAGCCAGGCATGCTCCGGCCCGACGCCGGGATAATCCAGCCCGGCGCTGATCGAACTGCCTTCGAGGATCTGCCCGTCGTCGTCCTGAAGCAGATAGGTGCGGTTGCCGTGCAGGACGCCCGGACGGCCGCCGGAAAGGCTGGCGCAATGCTCCATCCGCTCGTCCACGCCCTTGCCGCCGGCCTCGACGCCGATGATGCGGACGGAGGCGTCGTCGAGGAACGGGTGGAACAGCCCCATTGCGTTCGATCCGCCGCCGATCGCAGCGATGATGGTGTCGGGAAGGCGGCCCTCGGCGGCCATGATCTGCGTCTTCGTCTCGCGCCCGATGATCGACTGGAAGTCGCGGACCATCGCCGGATAGGGGTGCGGCCCCGCCACCGTGCCGATGCAGTAGAAGGTGTCATGCACGTTCGTAACCCAGTCGCGCATCGCGTCGTTCATCGCGTCCTTGAGCGTGCCGCGTCCCGACTTCACGGCCACGACCTCGGCCCCGAGCAGGCGCATGCGGAACACGTTGGGCTGCTGCCGCTCGACATCATGCGCGCCCATATAGACGACGCATTTCAGCCCGAACCGCGCGCAGACGGTGGCCGTGGCGACGCCGTGCTGCCCGGCGCCGGTTTCCGCGATGATGCGCGTCTTGCCCATCCGGCGGGCCAGCAGGATCTGGCCCAGCACGTTGTTCACCTTGTGGCTGCCGGTGTGGTTCAGCTCCTCGCGCTTGAAATAGACGGTCGCGCCGCCCAGCCGCTCGGTCAGCCGCTCGGCCTTGTAGAGCGGCGAGGGGCGGCCGACGTAATGGGTCTGAAGGTCCAGCATCTCGGCGGCGAAGGCCGGGTCGGCCTTGGCGCGGTCGTATTCGGCCTGAAGGTCCAGGATCAGCGGCATCAGCGTCTCGCTGACGAAGCGGCCGCCGAAGATGCCGAACCGGCCCTGCTCGTCCGGGCCGCTCATGTAGCTGTTCAGCAGATCGTCGGCCATGGCACGCTCCTGTCGCGGGGGATCAGAGCGCTTTCTTAAAGCCGATATGCGAGGGGGTAAAGCCGAGCCGGGCATAGAAGCGCTGCGCGTCGGTGCGGGTGGCGGTGGTGGTGAGCTGGATCATCCGGCACCCCTCGGCCCGCGCCCGCGCTTCGGCGTCGGCCATCAGCGCCGCGCCGACGCCGTGCCCGCGCAGGTCGGGGGCGACACGGACAGCTTCGACCAGCGCCCGCCGCGCGCCCTGCTGCGAGAGACCCGAGATGAAGGTGATCTGGTAACAGGCGACCACGCGGCCATCGTCCTCGCCAACGATCTGGTGGTTGGTCGGCTCGGCCGCCATCGCGTCGAACGCGACGAGATAGGGGGCCGCGTCGGCGCTTTCGCGGGACTGGCCCAGCACATCGTCGGACAGCAGCGCGATGATGGCGGGAATGTCGGCGGCAGTCGCCTTGCGCCAGATCATGCGGTGCGAGCCGCCTGTGCGCCGGTCGCGGCGGCGACGAAATCGCGGATCAGCCCCGCGTCCTTCACCCCCGGCGCGGTTTCCACGCCGGAGCTGACATCGACGGCCTGCGCGCCGGTCAGGCGGATTGCCTCGGCCACGTTGGCGGCGGTCAGGCCGCCCGCCAGCATCCATGGTTTCAGCATCCGCCGACCCGCCAGCAGCCGCCAATCGAAAGCCAACCCGTTGCCGCCCGGCAGCGCCGCGCCCTTCGGGGGCTTGGCGTCCACCAGCAGCAGATCGGCCACCAGCCCGTAATCGAGCAGCGCGGGCAGGTCCGCAGGCTCCGCAATCCCCACCGCCTTCATCACCGGCAGGCCGATGCGGGCGCGGATTTCGGCCACGCGCTCGGGCGTTTCCTTGCCGTGGAGCTGCAGGATGTCGAGCGGCACGGTTTGCAGCACCCGGTCCAGCGTCTCGTCATCGGGATCGACGAACAGCCCCACGCGCGCCATCCCGTCCGGCACCGCCAAAGCCAGCGCAGCCGCCTGCTCGATCGTCACATGGCGGGGCGAGCGGGGGAAGAACACGAAGCCCCCGTAGCGCGCGCCCGCCTCGGCGGCGGCGGCGACATCTTCAGCCCGGCTCAGCCCGCAGATCTTGACGGCGGCGGTCATGGCCGCACGGCCACCGAGCCGGGTGCGACAGGGGCGGCGGCGGGCAGGGTCGTCGTGGTCGTCGTCACGACAGCCGGGGCGGCAGGCGGGGCCGGGGCCCTGGTCGCATCGAGGATCGCCAGCACCTCGTCGCGCGGGGCGACCTCGCGCTGAACGGTCACGACCCGCTCGGCGCTGCGGGCCTTCGCCGCCTGCGAGCGATAGGGGGATTCGCGCAGCCATTCGCCCACCAGCCCCAGCACCATGCCGATCGCCAGCGTCAGGAACAGCAGCAGGAACAGCGGCAGCGTCACGCTGTAGCTGCCGCCAAGATAGGCGGCGAGTTCCTGCGGGACCAGCGAGACCGTCACCGGCCCGCGATTGGCCAGCGCCACCAGGATCAGCACCAGGGCGAGCAGGGCCATGATCAGCAGGCGGATGGTGCGCATGGGGGCGATTCCTTCGAAATGGGCGGGCGCGAGAGGGGCGGGTTACGGCGCCCGCAATCTGGCGCATCGCGGGCGCCGTATCAACCGCGCTCTCGGGGCGGGAAGGGGCGTCACAGGAAGAGGCGTCAGCTGTCCTCGTTCAGGCGGTCGCGCAGCAGCTTGCCCGTCTTGAAGAACGGCACGTGCTTTTCCTCGACCTGCACCATGTCGCCGGTGCGCGGGTTGCGGCCCTGCCGGGCGTCGCGCTGCTTGACCGAGAACGCGCCGAAACCGCGCAGTTCGACCCGATCGCCCCGCGCCATGGCCGCGATGATCTCGTCGAAAACGGTGCCCACGATCTTTTCCACGTCCCGCTGGACGAGGTGCGGATTTTCGTCGGCAATCTTCTGGATCAGTTCGGACCGGATCATGGAAACCCCTGCAAGCGCGGAAAGCCCCGTGCGCGGCAACCCGCGAGCGGACAGCCAAGCGTATGATGGGGAACGCAAGCGATGCCAATTGGTTGCACGGGAAAATCGCGCATCGGCGGCTTGCGGCAGAACGAAACATGCCGCCCCGGAAGGGGGCGGCATGAAACATCGGTGTCGGATGGGTGAGCCGGGGCTCAGCCGCGGTTCTTCAGCGCGGCGCCCAGGATGTCGCCCAGCGAGGCGCCCGAATCGGACGAGCCATACTGTTCAACGGCTTCCTTTTCCTCGGCGATCTCGCGCGCCTTGATCGACAGGCCCAGACGGCGGGTCTTGGTGTCGATGTTGGTGACGCGGGCGTCGATGGTGTCGCCGACCTGGAAACGCTCGGGGCGCTGGTCCTGACGGTCGCGGGCGAGGTCGGAGCGGCGGATGAACGACTTGACGCCGTTGTATTCCACTTCGATCCCGCCTTCCTCGATCGCCGTCACGGTGACGGACACGATCGAGCCACGCTTCACGCCGTCAACGGCTTCCGACATGGTGTCGTTTTCCAGCGCCTTGATCGACAGCGAGATACGCTCTTTCTCGACATCGACTTCCTGCACCGCCGCGCGGACGACATCGCCCTTGCGGTAGTTCTGGATGGCATCCTCGCCGCGCTGGTCCCAGCTGATGTCGCTGAGATGGACCATGCCGTCGATGTCGCCTTCCAGACCCACGAACAGACCGAACTCGGTGATGTTCTTGACCTCGCCCTCGATCTGGGTGCCGGCCGGGTGGGTTTCGGCGAAGACTTCCCACGGGTTGCGCATGGTCTGCTTCAGGCCAAGGCTCACGCGGCGCTTCTGCTCGTCGATCTCCAGCACCATGACGTCAACCTCCTGCGAGGTGGACACGATCTTGCCGGGATGGACGTTCTTCTTGGTCCACGACATTTCGGAAACGTGGACGAGCCCCTCGATCCCCGCTTCCAGCTCCACGAAGGCGCCGTAATCGGTGATGTTGGTGACGCGGCCCTTGTGGACCGAACCGATCGGGAACTTCTCGGCCACGGTGTCCCACGGATCGGACTGGAGCTGCTTCATGCCCAGCGAGATGCGGTGGGTTTCCTTGTTGATCTTGACGACCTGGACCTTGACGGTCTCGCCGATCGCCAGGATCTCGGACGGGTGGTTCACGCGGCGCCACGCCATGTCGGTGACGTGCAGCAGGCCGTCAACACCGCCCAGATCGACGAAGGCGCCGTATTCGGTGATGTTCTTGACGACGCCGTCCACCACCTGACCTTCGTGCAGGTTGGCGATGACCTCGGCACGCTGCTCGGCGCGCGATTCTTCAAGAATGGCGCGGCGCGAGACGACGATGTTGCCCCGGCGGCGGTCCATCTTGAGGATCTGGAACGGCTGCTTCAGACCCATCAGCGGGCCGGCATCGCGCACGGGACGCACATCGACCTGGCTGCCGGGCAGGAACGCCACGGCGCCGCCCAGATCCACGGTGAAGCCGCCCTTGACGCGGCCGAAGATGGCGCCATCGACGCGCTCTTCCTTGGCATAGGCCTGCTCAAGCCGGTCCCACGCCTCTTCACGGCGGGCCTTCTCGCGGCTGATCGAAGCCTCGCCCCGCGCGTTCTCCACGCGGTCGAGGAACACTTCGACCTCGTCGCCGACCTTCAGGTTGGCGTCCTCGCCGGGGCCCGCGAATTCTTTCAGATCGACGCGGCCTTCCATCTTGTAGCCGACGTCGATGATGGCCTGGCCCGCCTCGATGGCGATGACCTTGCCGCGCACGACCGAACCTTCGTTCGGGGTGTCGATTTCGAGGCTGTCGTTCAGGAGGGCCTCGAATTCCTCCATGGATGCGTTTTTCGCCATGTGGGCGCTGGTGTCCTTTGCGGTTTGCTATGCGGGCCGGGCGGTTGGCTCCGCCGGTCTGTAGGGGTCTTTCGTGAACGCCAAAAGGTCGAAGCTGACGCCCGACCCCGTTGAAAGCGGCCTGTTTTGGCCATGTCGCCCGAAAGACTTGGACGGGCGTATACCTCGCCCCGATGTGAAGGGCAAGCGCCGCGCGGGGAAATCAGCCCCGCGCCGCCATTGCCTGCTCGACCGCGGCGACGGCCGCGTCCACGGCCTCGTCGATGCTCAGCGCGGTCGTGTCGAGCGTCACAGCGTCGCCTGCCGGCCGAAGCGGCGCGGTCGCGCGGGCGCTGTCGCGGGCATCGCGTTCGCGCAGCTGCGCCAGCATCTCGCCTTCGTCCGCCCCCAGCTCGGCCGCCCGGCGGCGGGCGCGGGTAAGGTCGTCGGCAATGACGAACAGCTTCACGTCGGCATCGGGGCAGATGACCGTGCCGATGTCGCGCCCGTCGAGGATCGCGCCCGGCTCCCCCGCGGCGAAGCGGCGCTGGAATTCGACCAGCGCGGCCCGCACCTCAGGAATGGCGGCGACGCGGCTCGCGGCCTGTCCCGCCTCGGCGCTGCGCAGGCCAGGGCGGCCGAGGTCGTCCGGGGTCAGGTTGCGGGCGGCCCGGACCGGATCGCCGCCCCTGGCGCCCACCGCGCGATAGAGCAGCCCCGTATCCAGATGCCCAAAGCCGAACCGCGCCGCCAGCGCCCGCGCAATGGTGCCCTTGCCCGAGGCGGCGGGCCCGTCGATGGCGATGGTGAAGGGCATGGGCGTCCTTTCCGGCAGGTCGCCAGGTTCATGCCACAGCGCCGCCGCCGAGGAAAGCCGGGGCTGCGGTGAAGCAGGGGAGGGGGGCGTTGCCCCCGTCCTTCGGACTCCCCCAGGATATTTCCAGCCGCCCGAATGCGCCGCGTGGTCCTCGGGCGGCCAAAAATATCCCGGGGGAGCCGCCGTAAGGCGGCGGGGGCAGCGCCCCCATTTTTCCGATCACACGATCGCCGCCTCGGTCATCGGCCTGCCGTCCAGCACCCGCTGCATCCCGAGCGGTGACAGGTCGAGGCTCACCCAGTCGCCATGCACGATCTGCTCGGCGATCCCGCGTCCCACGGCGGGTGCCTGTTGCAGCCCGTGGCCGGAAAAGCCGTTCGCGTGGTAGAGGTTCGGCACCTGCGGGTTGCGGCCGAGGATCGCGTTCTGGTCCAGCGTGTTGAAGGCGTAGTGCCCGACCCACCAGCGCAGCACCTTCGCCTGCTCGAATCCCGGCGCGCGGGCGTAGAGCGCGGGCCAGATCTCGGACTCGAACAGGTCGAGATCGGGCTCGAAGTCGTCCGGCGCGCAGGGGCCGTCGGTCGCCGGGACGGTCGCTGCCAGCCATTGGCCATGCTCCGGGCGGAACCAGATCCCGAGCGGGTCGATGACCAGCGGCGCATCGGGATGGCGCGCGAGCGGGGCATCGACCACGAAGACCGTGCGCTTGCGCGGCTCGACCGGCAGGTCCAGATCGACCGTCCGCATCAGGATCGCGGCGCGCGGGCCGGCGCAGTTCACGAATACCTGCGCCGTTTTCCGCCCGCCCTGTTCCAGCACCGCCGCCACGATGCGGTCGCCCTCGCGTTCCAGCGTGGTGACGCGATCCCGGACCCAGCGCACCCCTGCCGCGCGGGCGGCGTTCTTCAGCCCGTTCAGCAGACCCATATTGTCGAAGAAGCCTTCGCCTCGCGGCCCGTAAGAGCCGGCGGAGATGTCGTCCAGCGCCATCCACGGGAATTTCTCCGCCAGTCCGGCGCGGTCCAGCACCTGCGTCGAAGCGCCCATCTCGCGCTGCATGGCGGCAAGGCTTTCCAGCGTCGCCGCACCTGTACCGGAGGTCGTGAGAAACAGGTAGCCGTTCTCCTTGAAGCCGAGATCGGCCACCTCGCCCGAAGGCCCGACATGGCGGGCGAAGTCGCGGATGAAGTCCAGCCCGAAGCGGCTGATCGCGACGTTCACCGGGTCCGAGAACTGCATCCTGATCCCCGAGGCCGCCAGCGCGGTCGAACTCGTGGCATAGCTCGGGTCCTGCTCGATCACCTCGATGTCGAGGCTCGGGTCCAGCCGCTTCAGCCAGAACGCCACCGACGCCCCCATGACGGCGCCCCCCGCGATCAGCACGTCCACCATCTTCCGCTGCCCTTCCTCCCAAGGTGATCGTGCCACCCTTTACGCCGCCCCGCTTCCCGCACAAGGGGGGACCGGCGGCGTCGGCCCGCCGCAAGGCGCTGGACCTCGGGCGGCGTTTGCGCGATATGCAGGCAAGGATTGCCGCAAGGACCATGCCCATGTCGTCGAAGTCGATGCTCCTTCGCCTGCTGACCTGGTGGAACGGCCAGACGCTGAACACCCAGGTCTGGACCCGCCGCTTCGGCCACAAGGTCGGCGAGGACGAGCAGGGCAACATCTATTACCAGACCGAGGGCGGCAAGCGCCGCTGGGTCATCTATAACGGCGAGTCGGAGGCGAGCCGCGTCAGCCCCGAATGGCACGGCTGGCTGCACCACACCTATCCCGAGCCGCCGACGCGCGCGCCCCTTCAACACAAGCCGTGGGAGCAACCGCACCAGCCCAACCTGACCGGCACCCCCGGCGCCTATCTGCCCGCCGGCTCGATCCTGCGGGCCGACCCGGTCAAGCGGCGCGACTACGACGCATGGACGCCGGAATAAGCGGGGCGATGCGGCTGGCGGCGCTCGGGGCGGCGGTTGTCGTCGTGCTGGCCTCCGGCGCGTTGGCGCAGGACTCGGAGATCCGCGTCAGCCGGGCAGGGGGCGCGCTGCTGCGCGGGCTGGACAAGATCTCGGGCCAGACCGCGGAACTGCCGCTGGCGATCGGCGACAGCCTCGATTTCGGCCGGCTGACCGTGCGGCTGGGCGAATGCCGCCAGCCGGCTGACGATCCCGATTCGGACGCCTTCGCGCAGATGACGATCACCGACCGCGAGGCGGGGCGCACCGTCTTTTCCGGCTGGATGATCGCCTCGGCCCCTGCCGTCTCGGCGCTGGACGATGCGCGCTATGACATCTGGGTCGTGGCCTGCAACGACGGCACCGACGCCGACCGGCCCGAACTCGTCTACGAGCCCGACACCACGCCGCAGCCCGAGGACGCGGGCGAGGCCACGCCCGTCCCGCTGCTGATCGACGAGGACGGCGAAAATCTCGACGCGGAACCCGCGGCGGAGTGACCGCCGCCGCCATTCCGCAGCATTTTCCATATTCTGGCGCTTGCGCGGCACGGCGGAGGAGATAGCCTCCGCGCATGTTCCGCCGCTTTTCCCTGATGAACGAAGGCTTGCTCTATGCGGCGCGCGAACTCTGGCGCAAGCCGTGGGTGCGGGTGGTCCTGTTCAGCCTGCTCGGCATCGCGGTTGCGCGGCTCTCTGGCTACATCACGGCGGTGGTCCCCATCGACCTGTCGATCGAGCTGGCCGCCGGGTCGGTCGACTCGCTGCTGAACATCGTCGCCTCCAGCATGCTGGCGGTCACGACGTTTTCCGTCGGCATCCTCGTCTCGTCCTATTCCGGCGCGACGCAGACGGCGACGCCGCGCGCCACCGACCTGCTGGTGTCGGACCCGACGGCGCAGAACGCGATGGCGATCTTCATCGGCTCGTTCCTGTTCAGCATCGTCGGCATCATCGGGCTGTCGGCGGGCTTCTACAACAGCCAGTCGCGGGTCGTGCTGTTCGTGGCGACACTGGGAATGATCGCCCTGATCGTCTCGGCGCTGCTGCGCTGGATCAACCACCTCAACAGCTTCGGCCGCATGGGCGACATCATCGAGCGGATCGAGAACGCCGCGACAGATGCCGCCGTCGCCGTGGGTGAAAGCCCCCGCTGGGGTGCGTTGCCGGGCAGCGACGACATGCGGACGCTCGGCCATGTGCTCGCCTCGCCCGAGACCGGGGCGATCCGGCACATCGATTACGCGCATCTGGAAAGCGTCGCGGAAAAGGCCGGGATGGTGGTGCAGCTTGCCCATCCGGCGGGCCATTACGTCCACCGGGGCGAGCCGCTGCTGTATCTGTCGCAGCCGCTGAACGAGGGAAAGCGGGCGCAGGAGGTCGCCGGCGATCTGGCCGGGGCGTTCCTGATCGCGGACAAGCGGGGCTTCGATCAGGACCCCCGCTACGGGCTGATCGTCATGTCCGAGGTCGGCAGCCGCGCGCTCTCGGCCTCGATCAACGATCCGGGCACGGCGATCGACGTGCTGCGCGCGGGCACCCGTATCCTGCTGGCCTTCCACGCCGCGCGGGAAAGCCCCGGACCGCCGGTCTTCACCCGCGTGGCCGGACCGGATCTGGATCTGACGAAGGCTTACCAGGAATTCTTCGCCCCGTTCGTGCGCGACGGCAGCGACCTGGCGGAGGTGCAGGAAGTGTTGCAGAAATCGCTCGCCGCGCTTGCGCGTGCCGGGGGCGCCGACCACGCCCGCCCGCTCGCGGACAGGGCGCTGAAGGCGGCGCTCGGCGAGGCCACTAACGCCGCCGACGAGGCCGCGATCCGCGCCGCCCATGCGCAGGTCCGCCGCGCGCCCTGAGCGGCGGGGAACTCGCCCCTTCCCAACCCGGCGCCGCGCGCCTAATACACCCCGACGTGAACGGAGAGTGCCGATGAGCCAGACGATCCAGCCGCAACCGGGCATCATGGATATCGCGCTTTATGAGGCCGGAAGCGCCCATGTGGCCGGCGTGGCCGAGGCGGTGAAGCTCAGCTCGAACGAGAACCCCTTCGGCCCCTCGCCCAAGGCGCGCGATGCGGTGATCCGCGCCGCCCACGCGATGCACCGCTATCCCTCGACCGATCACACTGCGCTGCGGCAGGCGATCGGCAAGGTTCACGGGCTCGACCCCGACCGCATCATCTGCGGGGTCGGCAGCGACGAGATCATCCACTTCCTCTGCCAGGCCTATGCGGGGCCGGGGACCGAGGTGCTGTTCACCGAACACGGTTTCCTGATGTATCCGATCAGCGCCCGCGCCGCGGGAGCCACCCCGGTCACCGCGCGCGAGCGCGAGCGCACCACCGACATCGACGCGCTGATCGCCGCCGCCACTCCGGCGACGCGGCTGATCTTCGTCGCCAACCCCAACAACCCGACCGGCACCATGGTCGAACTGGCGGAACTGGAGCGGCTGGCCCGCGCCGTCCCGCAGGCGATCCTGGTCATCGACGCGGCCTATGCCGAATATGCGGGGGACGACTATGACGGCGGGGCGGGGCTGGCGACCGATCTGCCGAACGTCTTCATGACCCGCACCTTTTCCAAGATCTACGGCCTCGGCGGCCTGCGCGTCGGCTGGGGTTACGGCCCGCGCGAGATCATCGACGTGCTCAACCGCATCCGGGGTCCGTTCAACCTGTCCTCGCTTGCGCTGGACGGGGCACTGGCGGCGATGCAGGACCGCGAGCATGTGGAACGCTCGCGCAGCGAAAACGCCCGGCTGCGGGCCTGGCTGGCTGCCGCGCTGGCCGAACGCGGGGTGCCGTCGGACGCGTCGCACGCGAATTTCGTGCTCGCGCGGTTCGAGGGCCCTGAGACGGCGGGCGCCGCCGATGCCGCGCTGAAGGCCGAAGGCGTGATCGTCCGCCGGGTCGGCGGCTACGGCTTGCCCGACTGCCTGCGCATCACCATCGGCGACGAGGCGTCCTGCCGCCGCGTCGCCCACGTCCTCGGCCGGTTCATGGCCGAAAGGGGCACCGCCGCGGTCGGGCAACGCGCATGAGCGAGCCGTTCCAGCGGGTCGCCCTGATCGGCCTCGGCCTGATCGCCGGGTCGATGGCCCATGCCATGCGCGGCGGCGGCCTCGCCCGGCAGATCGTCGGCCATGCCCGCAGCGCCGAAACGCGCGAGACCGCTCGCCGGATCGGTTTGGTGGACGAGGTCTTCGACACCGCCGCCGAAGCGGTGCGCGGCGCCGATCTGGTCGTGCTGGCGGTGCCCGTGGGCGCGATGGCCGCGGTGGCCGAGGAGATCGGCCCGCATCTCGCGCCGGGCGCGATCCTCACCGATGTCGGCTCGGTCAAGCAGGCGGTGATCGACGCCGTTGGCCCGCATATGCCCGAGGGGGTCCATTTCATCCCCGGTCACCCGCTTGCCGGGACGGAACATTCCGGGCCGGAGTCGGGCTTTGCCAGCCTGTTTCGCAACCGCTGGTGGCTGCTGACCCCGCTGCCCGGCACCGATCCGGCAGCGCAGGAGCGTCTGACGGCCCTGATCCGCGCCATGGGCGCCAATGCCGACGTGATGGAGCCCGAGCATCACGACCTCGTGCTGGCCGTCACCAGCCACGTCCCGCATCTGATCGCCTACACGATGGTGGGTGTGGCCGATCACCTGCGCCGGGTGACCGAGGGCGAGGTCGTCAACTACTCGGCGGCGGGGTTCCGCGACTTCACCCGCATCGCGGCCTCGGACCCGACAATGTGGCGCGACGTGTTCCTGCACAACCGCGAGGCGACGCTGGATATCCTCGGCCGCTTCACCGAGGAGCTGTTCATGCTGCAACGGGCGATCCGCATGGGCGACGGGACGTTGCTGCACGACTATTTCAGCCGCACCCGCGCGATCCGCCGCGGCATCATCGACGCCGGGCAGGACACCGCGGCGCCGGATTTCGGCCGCGCGATCGTGGAAGGAAAACAGGGCGGGCAAGCCCGCTGAGCCGGTCCCTCAGCCGAGGCGCGGGGCCGGGCCGACCGGCAGCCCGCCCACGCTCATCCGCCCGTCCTGCATGACGATCGGCAGGCGCAACTCTCCCGCTTCGGGGGCGGGCGGTTCTTCGGGCGGCGCCTGCCGCCCCGCGATTGGCGTGGCGGTTTCCGCGGCCGGCGCTTCGGACGGCTGATCCGCCAGATTGGCCAGCATCGTCCCGGCGAGCGGCACCACGCCTGCGGGCAGCGCCCCCGCCGCGGCCGCCATCTCCAGCCAAGCCTGGGCGTCGCGGGTGTAGAGATAAAGCTGCCCTTCGGCAAAGCCGCTCTCGTCGCGCCGCAGATGCCCCAGCAGCCGCGCCGAAAGATCGCCCAATGTGACCGTCACCCCCTCGATCCCAAGCCCCTCGATCTGCGGCTGCTCCTGCTCGGCCCCCGCTCGCAGCGGACGGTCCAGATAGACCCGCATGGCCCCCTGCACCCCCGCCGCGCCCGGCAGGACCACAAGGGCAGGCTGCACCGCCGCCGCCGTCAGCCCGCGCAGGTCCGCCGTCACCCGATAGGCCGCGCGGGCGCCGGGCGGCGCCTCGTGTCCCAGCTTGACCATCTCCGCCTGCAGCGAAATCCGCTCTGCGGCCGGCGCACCGGCCACCGTGACCGGCCCGCTGACCGCCGCCACCTCGGTGATCGACATCGCATTCAGGGGAGAGATGCGCAGCGACAGGCCCGCGCCCTCGGCCGTCGTCTCGCGCGGTGCGCCGCCGATCGGCAGGATCATCGACGCGGGCAGCGTGGCGTGGAAGCGGTTGGGCCGCCCCGGCTCGGCCCAGAGGCTCAGCTCCGGCAGTTCCGCAACCCCCTCGGGCGTCTGCACCGCCACGCCCTGCAGTTGCAGCCCGATCCGGTCGATCCGGCGCAGCGGCGCGATCGCCGCCGCCTCGATCCGCGGATCGGATGCGACGACCTCGGCTGCGCGCCGCGCCAGCAGCGTTTCCCCGCCCAGCCAGGTTCCGGCCACGGCGGCCAGCGCCAGCACCGGCAGCACCAGGATCATCCGCATCGGCGGTCCTTTCAAGAAAGCCCGATGGCGCCGCTTGGCAACGCCCTGCGCGCTCGCCTAACCTGCGCGGCGGTGAAAGGACAAGAGATGCCGCCTGAACATTGGGTATTCGCCTACGGCTCGCTGATGTGGGACCCGCGCGTGCCCGTGGCCGAAACTGCCGTCGCCCATGTCGAGGGGTTCCAGCGCCGCTTCTGCCTGCGCTCGGTCCAGTATCGCGGCACGGCCGAGGCGCCGGGGCTGGTGCTGGGGCTGGACCCCTGCGGCGAGGGCGCCTGCAGCGGCGTCGCGCTGCGAATCGAGGCCGAGGCCTGGCCCGAGGCGCTGGCCGAGATCCGCCGCCGCGAACTGTCCACCGAAGCCTACCGCGAAACCGAGGTCACGCTGTCCTTGGCCGACGGGCGCCGGGTTCTGGCGCTGGCCTATGTCATGCGGCTGGATCACTGGCAGTATGCGGGCGATCTGTCCGAGACCGAGCAGGCCGAGATCATCGCCCGAGCGCATGGCGGGCGGGGCCCGAACGCCGAGTATCTCTTCAACACCGTCGCCCATCTGGACCAGCTCGGCCTGCCGGACGCGGATCTGACGGGCCTCGCCGACCGGGTCCGCGCGATCCTGGCGACGCCGCACGAGGAGGGCGGTCAGGCCGGGTCCCGCAGCGCGTAGGGGTCCGGGAAACGGTTCAGATAGGCCAGCATCGGCCCCGCCGCCCGCCATTGCCGGCCAAGCGCCCGCCGCAGCGCGCGCGGCTGCGGCCAGTGCCGCCGCTCCAGCCCTTCGGGCAGGTTCGCGGGGCGGATGTCGTCCGGCAACCGGGCGTAAAGGCTGCGATAACGCATCGGCACCGTCCCCGCGGAACTGGCGAGCCACGGCTTCAGCGGGCCGATGAAATGCACGGCGAAGGGATCGGCCATCCCCAGCAGATGCGACGAGGCCCAGGTGAATTGCCAGTTCCAGAGCGGGCTGATCTCGGCCCAACCGCCGTGGAGGACACCGTTCAGAAGCGCCTGATCGCGCCCGAGCCGCGCGAGATGCTGGCGGGCGAAGGCCGTGCAGCGGGCCGGCAGATCCTGCGCGGCCCAGGCTTCGGGGTCGATCATCACCACGCCGGCGTTGAAGTAGGGGGCGGCGGTCCAGCCCAGTGTCCGGAACTCCGGCGCGAGCTTGGCCGGATTGCGCCACTGGCGGTTGTCGCGCACGGCGGCCAGCGCCCGCCCGCGCATGTCGGCGGCAAGCAGCCGCGCGGGATCTCCGCGCTCGAAGACGACATCGGCATCCAGAACCAGGATGCGGCGATAGACCCCGGCGAGCGCACCAGCCAGAAAGACATCCATGTAGGTCGCAAGCGTGCGCCGCACATCTCCGGGGAGCGATTCGGCGAGCGTCACATCCATCGCCCCGACCGCCGCGATCCCGGCATCGGTCAGCGCCGCGGGCAGCGCCAGCAGCTCGGGCGAGCCTATCAGCACGTCAAAGCCCCGCTGCGGCAGGGCGGTCAATTGCAATGCCGGCACCGCCGCATAAGGCAGATACGCCGCGTCGCAGGCGACGATCACCGCGCAGTCGTGGCCGGGCGCGAAGCCCGGCAGGAATACCGGAGACGTCATTCTGCGGGCCTCGCCATCTGTTCCGCCGGGGAGAGGCAGGAACGATCCGCCAGACGCCGGTTGCTGCCGTGGAGACTTGTTACTGCCGCGCGACGGATTCGTGCAAGTGGTGCAGGGTAGCGGTCAACTCGCGGGAAGCGCACCGACCGGAACAACCGGCAGGACTTCGCCGGAACGCCAGAGGCGGACGCTTGCGAGGCGGTGCTGGCGGCAAGCCGCGATGCCTGTACGGGCGCGCTGGACAGCAGGCGGCGGGACGGGGGTGGCCGGGCGGCATCACTCGGCGGGCCGGATCGCGGTCATTCCAGCGCAGCCATCTGCCATAGCGACGAGTTCGACGCGGGCGGCCCGGTGCGGGCGTCCGGCAGGCCGGGTAGCGGTTGGGCAGCGGCCACGGAGATCGGCTGGGCGGCCGGGCCCAGCAGGGTGCCAACTGAACCCCAGTTCGCCGCGAGCGAGCCGCCCCCGGCTTCCGCGCTCGGCCGGACAGCTTGCGTCAACAGGGCTCGTGCCGCCCCGAACAGCGCCGGGGCTGGGTGTTCCCGGCCCTCATCCGATGGCGGCGGGTCCAGACCATCGCCCCCGAAGGGATCGTCGGCAGACCCGCCCGGCGTCCGGCCGAACCACACCTGCGCGGGCTCATCGGCGGCCTGGGGCCACGTCGCCAACCGGTCGAGAGGAACCCCATTCGCCTCCGCCACGAAACGGTCGAGCGCCGCGAGAGCCGCATCATCGCCGACCACCCCGCCTTGGACGTCCGCGGCGGTCCGCGGCCCCGCCCGCTGCGCGATGCCCCGCGGCATGTCCCATATCCGGCGCGGCCAGGGAGGCTCGACCGCCGCGACTGGCGCGAGCCGCGCCAGCCTTTGCTCCGGCTGCGGCGGCGTGAAACCCTGCTGTCTCACTGTCGCCCGCAGTTGGTCGAAGCGCGCAAGGTATTTCGATGCGTGTTGCGGCATGCGGGAATGGAACGCCCCTGCCGCCGCGCGCCAGTCGCCCGTCTCGGCGTGAAGCTCGCGCAGGAAACGGGCCGCGTAGCGGGCATTCGCCAGCGGGTCGAGCATCTCCGCGACCGAGCCGAAATGATGCCCGTGCCAGCGATAATTGATCTGGAAACAGCCGAGATCCATATTGGACCGCCCCTGCCGCACCCGCTGCTCGGCGAAGGCGAGAGCGCTCTGCGGGTCATCGTGCCAGGTCCCCGCACCTTCGGCATTGATGCTCCACGCCCAGGGGCGGATACGGCCGCCGAGCCTGCGCCCGGTCTCGGTCAGGGTCAGCGCCGTCAGGATGTCGGGAGGCACCCCGCTTTCGGCCGCCGCCTGCAGCGCCGCCTGTTCGCAGATGGCGGCATAGGCCTCGGCCGCGGTCTCGGGCGCCGTGCGAGCAAGCGCAGGCAGGCACCCGAGCAGGGCCAGCAGGACGGACAGCAGGGCGGGCAAGCGGCGCATGCGCCCCTGTGTAAGGGCGCAAGCCTAAGATCGGATTAACGGCCGATCGGCGCGTATTCTGGAAACTGGTGCCGCAGAAGGGACTCGAACCCCCGACCCCATCATTACGAATGACGTGCTCTACCAGCTGAGCTACTGCGGCGTGCGGCGGGGATTAGCAGGTAATCCCGCCGGGGGTCAATCGCCTTTCCGCGCTGTCCTTTCGTCCTGCGGCTCGACGTCGGGGCGCACGAAGGGATCGGGCGCCTGCCGGATCGAGACCACGACCGGGCCGGCCGCCGCCACCGGCTTTGCGGGGCTGTCCGGCTTTCCCACGATGTGGACCGTCGCGGGCGGGGCCGGGATGTCCAGTTCGGGATCGGTCACGGTCATCGACGGCTCGTAATCCGATTCGCGCGGGACCATGCCCGGCGCGACATGGGCGACCTCGACCACCCGCGCCGCTTTGGCCTTCGGAGCCGGTGCGGGTGCCGGCCCGGCGGGCCGAGGGGCCATTGACGCATCGGTGTGGTCGGAGGGCGCGTGATCGCCGTGGCTCTCGCGGGCCACAAGCAGCGGCAGCATCGTCACGGTGTTCCCGGCGGTTCCGGCGAGGCGCAGGTCCATCGGCGGCTCGCGCCAGGTCAGGGTATCGAAGCCGCCGCAGCTGTCGCAGACCGGCGCCCAGTCGGTCATCACGTTGTGGCATTTGTCGCAGACCCATTGCGGGCCGCGGCTGGCCGTCATGGCGCGGGCGAGCCAGGCGCGCACCACGCTGTCTTCGGCACCCTCGCCGCGCTCGATCGCCGCCATGATCGAGAGTGACCGCACCGTCGGGTGCTTTTCCGCAATGTCGCCGATGGCCCGGCGGGCGCCGGGGAAGTCCTCGGCGGCCAGCATCAGCTCGGCCTGTAGCAGGCGCGATTCCTCGTGCGTGGGGGCCTGCTTGATGAGGTCCTCGAATCGGCGCAGGCGCTGGACAGGCGTCTCGTCCGGCACGATCTCGGCATAGGCGGCGGCGACCGAGGGGTGCGGCTGCACCGACCACGTCTTCTGCAGCACGCGCGTCGCGTTGCGGGTATCCTTCTTCGCCAGATAGCTGCGCGCGGCCAGCACCGCCGCCGGCACGAGGTCGGGCGAGGCGCGGTTGGCGCTGATCGCGGCCTCGCGCGCGCTGATCGAGTTGCCGTGCGCGAGCACCTCGCGCGCCTCCTGCAACGCCAGCACCGCGTCGCGGCGCAGCGCCACATCCTGCGGCAACGCGCCCTGCCGGCGCTTGTCCTTCAGGACGCTGCGGGCGCCCTTCCAGTCATGCTCGCGCGTCTGCAGCGTCAGCAGCGTGTCCTGAAGCTCGGTATGCGACGGGCGCAGCGCATAGGCCTTCTGCGCCAGCTGCAGCGCGGTCTGGGTGTCGCCCGCCGCCAGGCGCTGCTGCATCAGCCCGCGCACCGCGACGAAGCGGGTGCGCGGATCGGTCAGCATGGTGCGATAGGCCACCTCGGCCCGCGCGGTGTCGCCCGCGACCTCGGCGGCCTGCGCCGCCAGCAGGTTGGTGACATGTGGCTGGTCGAGATATTTCGCCGCCTTCCGTGCCTTGTCCTGCGCCAGCTTCCCTTCGCCCGAGGCGACCGCCAGCATCCCGTCGGCCACCGCCTGATAGCCCTTGCGCTCGCGCTTGCGGGCGAAGTGGCGGTCGATGGCGGTCCTGTCCCCGGCGAGGAAGCGCAGGAACGCGATGGCCAGCCGCAGCAGTTGCACGGTCAGCCAGCCGGCCAGCACGACCAGCAGCGCCAGCACGATGATCTGCACCGGGCCGAGCGTGTATTCCACGCCGTTGAAGACGACCCGCAGCACCTGATCGGCCTCGGCCAGCCGCATGACGGCCAGGGCGCCCGCGAGCACGACGCTGAAGAAGAGCAGGATCTTCAGAAGCGAAAGCAGCATGTGCGGGATTCCTCAGTTCGACGGTTGGGCAGGTGCGGGCGTGATCGCGACCGTGGAGGTGGTGACGGTCGCGGAAGTATCTGCGCTGGCCGGGGCGGTGAGGCTTTCCACCGCGCCGCGGGCCTCCACCCAGGCGCGGGCCCTGGCGGTCCAGTCGCCCATCGCGGCCTGCGCGGGTTCGGGAAGCTGCTCGATCTCGGCCAGCGCGGCGGGGATGTCGCCGCGGGTGACGGCGGCGCCGGCGCGGGACAGGACGGCGTCGGGATCGCTGCCCTCGCGCGGGACGACCGAGCGGGCGCCGGTCTGGGCGCGCAGGAAGTTGGTGAAGCTGTTGCCGCCCTGCGCCGCGCCCGATTCCAGCGCCGCCGACAGCGCCGCGCGCGCGGCGGCGTCGTATTCGGCCTGAAGCTGGTCCAGCGGCACGACATCCACGGTCAGCGCCGACGGAACCTCGACGCCAGCTTCCTCAAGCTGCCCCAGCGCGGCGGCGGGGTTGCCGCTGTCGCCCGAGGTCAGCGCGGCCGACAGGTTGGCCGCCGCCGCCGCCGTCAGGGCGCGATTCGTCGCCTCCTGCGCGGCGGTCTGAAGCTGCGCGGCCTCGTCGCGGATGCGGGCGAATTCCTGCGCGGCGGTCTCGCTCTGCTGCTGAAGCTGGGCCTGCGTCGCCTCGACGCTGTCGGCGACCTGTTGCAGCCGGTCGATGGCCTGCGGGTCCAGCGCGGGCCGCGCGGCCAGTTCGTCGATGGCGGCCTGTTGGCTGTCGAGGCGGGCCGAGGCATCGGGGATGGCGGCGCGAAGCTGGTTCAGCGTCTGATCCAGTGCCGCAAGCTGCTGCGCCTGCGCTGTGAGCGTGGCGTTCAGGTCCGCGGGCGTGTCCGAGGCGGGGGATTCGGCGATGATGCGCCGCGCGGCGTCGGCACCTGCGGCCGCCGCCGTTTCGCTGAGCGCCTGCAACGCCTCCGGTCCCAGTTCCGGCGCCGCGAGGTTCGCCACGGCGGATTGGACGGCCGTTTCAGCGGCCTGGGTGGCCGCCTCGGCGGCGCGGCTGTCGATCGCGGCGGATTGGGTGGCGAGTTCAGCGCGGGCCGCCTCGGCCCCCGCATTGCCGGCTTCGGTGCGAAGATCGGCGATGGCCGCGTCGATGGCGGCCTGCGTTTCGGCCTGCAGCGCGGCGGTGTCCACCGCCGGGGCGGCCGGCTGCATGCGCGGCGCGGCCCACATCGCGGCGCCCGCGCCGAGCGCGGCGGCGATCACCCCGCCCAGCAGCAGCGGCACGAAGCCGCTGCCCGAGCGTTCCTTGCGACCTGATGCCGCAGCCGTGGCTGGCGACGCGGCGGGCGGAGTAACGGCGGGCGCCGCTTCGGCAGGACGCGGGGATTGCGCAGGACGCACCGGCTCGGTCACGGCTGCGGCCGGCGCGGCTTCGGGTTCGTCGAACACTTCCGCCATCACCGCGTCGGACCGGTGCAGGTCGCCGGGCTCCACGGAGCGCGGCTCGGCCGGGGGCAGGCCGCCGCCTTCCCCCACCAGCGTCGAATCGATCATCGGGCTGGACCGCACCTCTGCCTGCGCGACGGCCGGATCACCGGCGTCCGCCGGGCGCGTGCCCAGCACCGGCCCTTCGGCGGGGCGCGGACGCAGCGCGGAAGCGTCGTCGCGGGTGGAACCGGAGGTGTCGTCGTCAGGGGTCATCGTGATCGTCCCGGCTTCTTAAAAGGTGGCAGACTGGCGTGCGCGGCCGGTCCGGTCAGGCATTCTGAGCGCCATCACCGGCACGCGCGAGCGCCGTTCATGTCGGCGTCAGCCTATGACGGGCGGGACGGCGGCTCAACCCGCGTCGGGCGCGGAAGTTTCCGGCCTCAGGAGCGAGCGGATCGCGGCGATGACGCCCTCGGCGTCGGGGGTGGCGGAGGTTTCGATCCGCGCAGGCGCGGGGCTCCATGCCAACGCTGCCGCAGGGCTGATCGCGGCGACGAGGATCGAGGCGCGCGCGCCATGCGCCGCTTCGCAGGCGAGGCGGGCCGAGCGGGGCGACATCACCGGCCAGATTACCGGCCCGTCCCCGGCGAGCAGGGCCGCGGCCTCGGTTGAAAGCGGCAGGGCAAGCTGGTCATAGACGACCATCCCGCGCACCGGCAGCCTGGCCGCGACGTGGCGGCCGTGGGGGTGCAGCCAGCCCTCGTCCAGCCCGGTCAGCATCGGCATCAGCCCGGCGGCGTCGCCCGGGCCGGTAGTGACGGCATAGCCCGCCGCGCGCGCCGCCCCGGCGGTCGCGCCGCCCACGCAGAAGGCCGGACGGCCGCGCCCCTGGCCCGCCGCCGCGACGCCGTGGACCGAGGTGAAGACCAGCCCCCGCGCCGCATCGACGGCAGCCGCGTCATGCGCCACCGGCGCGATCCGCATCAGCGGCGCGACCAGCGTCCGCAGCCCCATTCCCCGCAGACGCTCGGCAAAGCTGCTCGCGGCAGGCTGCGGGCGGGTGACGAGGACGATTGGCTGGGAAGCAGGCATGGCGCAAGTGAACCCGTGATGATAACCGGGGATGGCCTAAGCCCCTTCCCACGACGGCACAAGGATGACGCTGACCTTTCTCGGCATCGAAAGCAGTTGCGACGACAGCGCCGCCGCCATCGTGCGGGCGGCGGATGGCGCACGGCCTGAATCCGGCGGGGCCGCAATCCTGTCCTCGGTCGTCGCGGGGCAGACCGCGCTGCACGCCGATTTCGGCGGGGTGGTGCCGGAAATCGCCGCCCGCGCCCATGCCGAGCGGCTGGACATCTGCGTCGAGCAGGCGCTGGCGCAGGCGGGCGTCACATTACGCGAACTGGACGGGATCGCCGTCACGGCGGGGCCGGGGCTGATCGGCGGGGTCATGGCGGGGGTGATGCTGGCCAAGGGCATCGCCGCCGGGACCGGCCTGCCGCTGGTCGGGGTCAACCACCTCGCCGGGCACGCGCTGACGCCGCGGCTGACGGATGGGGTGGCGTTTCCGTATCTGATGCTGCTCGTTTCCGGCGGGCATTGCCAGTTCCTGCGGGTGCACGGACCCGAGGATTTCACCCGTCTTGGCGGCACCATCGACGACGCGCCGGGCGAGGCGTTCGACAAGGTCGCCAAGCTGCTCGGCCTGCCGCAGCCCGGCGGCCCGGCGGTCGAGGCCGAAGCTGCGCGCGGCGATCCGCGCCGCGTGCCCCTGCCGCGCCCTTTGCTGGACCGGCCCGGCTGCGACATGAGTTTCTCGGGGCTGAAAACCGCCGTGCTGCGCGCCCGCGACAATGCGGTTGCGGAACATGGCGGGCTGCGCCGGTCCGACCGGGCGGATATCTGCGCGTCCTTCCAGCAGGCCGTGGCCGATGTGCTGGCCGAAAAGACCCGCCGCGCGCTGGCCGCCGCGCCCGTGCCGCTGCTTTCCGTCGCGGGCGGGGTCGCCGCCAACGGAGCGATCCGCGCCGCGCTGGCCGAGGTCGCGGCCGAAGCGGGGGCCGAGTTCCTCGCGCCGCCCCTGAAGCTCTGCACCGACAACGGCGCGATGATCGCCTGGGCGGGGATCGAGCGGTTCCGCCTTGGCCACCGCGACGGCATGGACCTTGCGGCGCGGCCGCGCTGGCCGCTGGATCAGGGCGCCGCGCCGATGCTGGGCGCAGGCAAGCGGGGGGCGAAGGCGTGAGCAGGGCAGATCGGGGGCGAGGAGAAGGGGCATTCTGCCCGAGCTTTCCATCCTTGTGTCGGGGGTGCGAGCGGTGACGGCATGACGGCGGACATTTCCATCCTCGGGGCAGGGGCGTTCGGCACCGCGCTCGCCGTGGCGCTGTCGGTGAACGGGCCGGTGACGCTGTGGGGGCGCGAGACCGGCTGGGGGCGCGAAAACCCGCGTCTTCCGGGCGTGACGCTGCCCGAAGGCGTCGAGGTGACGGACCGGCTGGACCGCGCGCTCGCCCCCGTCATGCTGCTTGCCATTCCGGCGCAGTCGCTGGGCGCGTTCCTGCGGGACCATGCCGCCGATCTGGACGGGCGCGCGCTGGTCAGCTGCGCCAAGGGAATCGACCTGAGCACCGGCCGCTCGCCCGCGCGGCTGATCGCCGAGGCTTTCCCCGGCGCGATTCCCGCCGTGCTGACCGGCCCCAGCTTCGCCGCCGACATCGCGCGGGGCCTTCCCACGGCGCTGACGCTGGCCTGCGCGGATGCGGATGCCGGCCACCGGCTGCAACACGCGCTCGCCACCCCGGCGCTGCGGCTTTACCGGACGACGGACGTGACCGGGGCGGAACTCGGCGGGGCACTCAAGAACGTCATCGCCATCGCCGCCGGCGCGGCCATCGGCGCCGGCTTCGGTGACAGCGCCCGCGCCGCCATCGTCACACGCGGCTTCGCCGAAATGACCCGCCTCGCCACGGCGATGGGGGCCGAGGCGGACACGCTCTCCGGGCTGTCCGGCCTTGGCGATCTGATCCTGACCACGACCTCGGACCAGTCGCGCAACTATCGCTTCGGCCTCGCGCTGGGACGGGGCGAGACGTTCGACCCCTCGGTGACCGTCGAAGGCGCAGCCACCGCGCGGGCCGTCGCGGCCCTTGCGCCGCGGGTCGGGGTGGAGATGCCCATCTCCACCCAGGTCGCCCATCTTGCTGAAGGGCACCTCGGCGTGAAACAAGCGGTCGAAACCTTGCTCGCACGACCCCTGAAGGAGGAATGATGCCGCTTTTCGCCCTGATCTGCCGGGACAAGCCCGGCCATCTGCACATCCGCACCGAGAACCGCCCGGCGCACGTCGAATGGCTCAAGGCCGGCGGCAACGTCCAGTTCGCCGGCCCGCTGATCGAGGATGGCGAGATGCGCGGCTCGCTGGTCGTGGTCGAGGCGGACGATCTGGCCGCCGCGAAGAAATGGGCGGCCGCCGACCCCTATGCGGCCGCGGGGCTCTTCGCCTCGGCCGAGGTGATCGAGTGGAAGAAGGTCATCGGATGAGCCGCTGGCTGTTCAAGTCCGAACCCGACGTCTTCGGCTGGGACGATCTGGTCGCCAAGGGCGACGCGGGCGAGGAATGGGACGGGGTGCGTTCCATGCAGGCCCGCAACATCATGCGCGAGATGAAGATCGGCGATCAGGGCTTCTTCTATCATTCCAACATCGGCAAGGAGATCGTCGGCATCGTCGAGGTGATCGCCGAGGCGCATCCCGATTCGACGGCAGACGATCCGAAATGGGAATGCGTGGACGTGCGCGCGGTGCGGAAGCTGCCGCGCCCGGTGACGCTGGCCGAGGTGAAGGCCGATCCGCGCTTTGCCGATATGGTGCTGGTGCGCAACTCCCGCCTGTCGGTGCAGCCGGTGACGGACGCCGAATGGGACATGATCGTCGAAATGGCCGAAGACGCGGCGAAGTAGGAGGGTCAGGGATGGAACTTCTCATCGTCATCATGGCGGCGGTGCTGGTCTGGGTGGTCGGCGCGATCTGGTATCGGCTGGCGGACGGGGTCTATGCCGACGCCTCGGCGCTTCAGGTCCGCAACATCGGCCATCCGCAGTCGAAATCCGTGGTGCCGTATCTGCTGGCGGGCGTCGGGCTGGTCGCCGTCGCGGCCATGATCCGCATCCTGTTCGTCCATGCGGGCATCGACGGGGTGCTGACGGGCATCGCATGGGGCGCCAGCGTCGGCGCCTTCATCGTCGCGCCGTGGTTCATGATCGAGAACACCTATTCCGCCCGACCGATGGTCATGGTGCTGATCGACATGGGCTACGCCGTCGTCGCCTGCGCCGTCCTCGGCGCAGTGATGGGCGGGGTCTGAGGGCCGCGCCGCGGCGGGCCGGTGCCGCCCGGACGAGATGCCGCAGCCCCGGCGCTTGCCCTCGGGCCGTGCAGTTCCTAAACCCGTCGGAACCTACGAGGTGACACCCAGGAGGTGAAATGGCGCGAGGACGCACGGCGCGGACCGGCAGGTCTGGCGAAGACCGGCCCACGACGAAGAAGGTGGGCGCGCTGGCGGCGCTGTGGCCCTTTGTCCGGCCCTATCGCGCATTGATGGCGGCGGCGCTGATGGCGCTGGTCGTCACCGCCTCGATCAGCCTGATCCTGCCGCTGGCAGTTCGCCGTATCGTGGACGGCTTCAACAGCGGTGCGCAGCTTCTGGACAAGTATTTCCTTGCCGCGCTCGGCATCACCGCCGCGCTCGCCGTGGGCACCGCGCTGCGCTACGCGCTGGTGACGCGGCTGGGCGAGCGGGTCGTGGCGGACATCCGCAAGGCCGTGTTCGACCGTGTCGTGGCCCTGTCGCCCGGCTTCTTCGAGCGGGTGATGACGGGCGAGATCATCAGCCGCATCACCACCGACACCACCCTGATCCTGTCGGTGATCGGCAGTTCCGTCTCGCTCGCGCTGCGGCAGGCGCTGGTCGCGGTCGGCGGGATGGTGATGCTGCTGCTGACCTCGGCCAAGCTGACCGGCCTGCTGCTGCTGCTCGTGCCGGTCGTGGTGCTGCCGATCATCCTGCTGGGCCGCCGCCTGCGGGTGCTGGCGCGCGAAAACCAGGACTGGATCGCCAATTCCTCGGGCGCGGCCTCCGAAAGCCTGCTGGCGGCGCAGACCGTGCAGGCCTTCACCCACGAGGATCGCACGCGGGCCGAGTTCGCGCAGGTGACCGAGCGCAGCTACGACGCGGCCAAGCGGCGCATCTCGACCCGCGCGGTGATGACGGCGCTGGTGATCTTCCTGATCTTCGCGGGCGTCACGGGCGTCCTGTGGATCGGCGCCCGCGACGTGCGCGAGGGCGCGATGTCGGTAGGCGAGCTCGTGCAGTTCGTCATCTACGCGATCATGGTCGCCGGCTCGGTCGGGGCCCTGTCCGAGATCTGGGGCGAATTGCAGCGCGCCGCCGGCGCGACCGAGCGGCTGGGCGAGCTGCTGGCGACCGAGGACACGATCAGCGATCCGGCCGAGCCGGTGGCGCTGCCGCGCCCGGTGCAGGGCCGCATCGATCTGGACGGCGTGACCTTCCGCTATCCCGCCCGCCCGGACGTCGCGGCGCTGCATGACTTCACGCTGCACATCGCGCCGGGCGAGACGGTGGCGCTGGTCGGCCCGTCCGGTTCCGGCAAGACGACCGTGATCCAACTCATCCAGCGGTTCCGCGATCCCGATACAGGCCATGTCGCCATCGACGGCATCGATCTGCGCGACATGGCGCGCGGCGATTTCCGCCGCGCCATCGCGCTGGTCCCGCAGGACCCGGTGATCTTCGCCGCCAGCGCGCGCGAGAACATCCGCTTCGGCCGACCGGACGCCAGCGACGACGAGGTGATCGCCGCCGCCCGCGCGGCCCATGCCGACGAGTTCCTGCGCGATTTGCCGGAGGGCTATGACAGTGCCCTGGGCGAGCGGGGGGTGATGCTCTCCGGCGGCCAGAAGCAGCGTATCGCCATCGCCCGCGCGATCCTGCGCGACACGCCGATCCTGCTGCTGGACGAGGCGACGAGCGCGCTCGATTCCGAATCCGAAAGCCTCGTGCAGGAGGCGGTGGAGCGGCTGGCGCAGGGGCGCACGACCATCGTCATCGCGCATCGGCTTTCGACGGTGAAGAACGCCGACCGGATCGTGGTGATGGAACAGGGCCGGATCGTCCAGCAGGGCACCCATGACGAATTGCTGGCGCAGGGCGGGCTTTACGCCCGGCTGGCGCGGCTGCAATTCGCGCAGGCGGCGTAGGGCTCAGCGCAGCATCAGCTTCATCAGGGTGCGGAACCGCCCCCGTAAGGCGGGGTGATCAGGTTCGCCCCGTTGAGCCGCGAGAACTACCGGCGGGGAACAGCCGCCGTTGCGGGACCGGGGCGGCGTCAATGAGCGGGCGGACCGTCGCGCCAACCTGCCGGGTGGTTTCCAGTCAGCCGGTTCAGCCAACCATTCCGCGCTGCGCCTCGAAGCAGGCACGATGGCCAGCCGTGTCGGGGTCAAGCGCCGCGTGGCTGTTCATCTGCCTCTCCCATGCGGCCCGAATGAACGCTCGCAAGTCCCCGCGCCGCCAAAGCCCCCTTGCGGCGGCGGCCGGCATTTGGCACGGGAACCCCATGTCAGCGCAACCCTCCGTCACCCGACTTTACGACGCCGCCGCCCATGACGGGCGGATCAAGGACGACGCCGCCCAGCGCCGCGTGCTGCCGATGCTCGACCGGATCGTGCGGGAGCTGGCGAAGGCCCCAGCCCCGGCGCCGCAGGGCAAGCGCTGGCTAGGACGGCTGTTCGGCGGCTCCGCCCCCCAGCCCGCGTCGGGCGTGCGCGGGCTTTACCTCTGGGGCGGGGTCGGGCGCGGCAAGTCGATGCTGATGGACCTGACGATGGAGGCGGCGCCCATCGCCGCCAAGCGCCGCGTCCATTTCCACGAATTCATGCAGGAGGTGCAGGCGGGCCTGGCCGAGGCGCGCAGGACCTCGGCGCAGGACACCGTGCGCCCGGTGGCCGAGCGGATCGCCGCTGAAACCCGGCTGCTGTGCTTCGACGAGATGCAGATCACCGACATTGCCGACGCGATGATCGTGGGGCGGCTGTTTCAGCTTCTGTTCGACGCCGGCGTGACGGTGGTCACGACCTCGAACCGGGTGCCCGAAGACCTTTACAAGCACGGGCTGAACCGGCAGCTCTTTCTGCCCTTCATCGCGCTGATCCGGCAGCGGCTGGAGGTGGTGCATCTGGAAAGCGACCGCGACCACCGGCAGGGCCGGGCCGGCGGCGAGCAGGTGTGGTTCACCCCCGACGACGCGCTGGCGAAGCGGGCGCTGGACGCCGCTTGGGACGACCTGACCGACTGCGCCGAGCCGGAGCCGCTGCATCTGTCCGTGATGGGGCGGAAGGTGGAACTGCCTGCCGCGGACGGCCGGGTCGCGCGGGCGGGATTCCAGGATCTCTGCGGCAAGCCGCTGGGGCCGGCGGATTATCTTGCGGTCGCGGATGCGGTGGACGTGCTGCTGATCGACGGGATTCCCCGGCTGGGATCGCAGAACTTCGACGCGGCCAAGCGGTTCGTGACGCTGGTGGACGCGCTCTACGAGGCGAAGGTCCGCGTCTTCGCCAGCGCCGCCGATGAGCCGGAGCGGCTTTACACCTCCGGCACCGGCAGCTTCGAGTTCGAGCGCACCGCGAGCCGCCTGCGCGAGATGCGCGCCGCCGACTGGGGCAAGCCGGAAGGGGACGAGACGGGCGCCACCCCATAGAGCCGATCCCTTGGCCGCCTGAGCGGTCCTCCGAGCGGCCGCGCTCTCTGCCTCGAACCCTGCGCGTCGGTTGACCTCAAGGCGATCCCGCAAATTGCGGGCGCAATGATGACCATCGCTCTCGCGATCCTCTACGGTCGTCGGAAGGAGACCGGATGGACATCCCCGCCCGCCAAGGCCCTGCTCGCATTGATCAGCGCTTGGTTCGCGTCGACAGGGATAATCGCAGACATCATCCTCATCCTCGCCTGAGGAAGGATAGCCAGGACTGACCAGGACGCGTCCTGTCCCTAGCCGTTCTCGCGCAAAACGCGCCCGGCGAGATACAGCGAGCCGCAGATCAGCAGCCGGGCGCCGGGATGGGCGGCGGCGAGTTCCTCGACCGCGGCCTGCACGTCGCTGGCCGTCGTCGCCGGCAAGCCGGCCTCGGCCGCGACCGCTGCGGTTTCCGCCGCGGGCAGGGTGTTCGGCTCTCCGGGGATCGGGATCGCCGTCAGGCTCTCGGCCTCGGCCGCCAGCGGGCGCATGTAGCCCAGCACGTCCTTGGTGTTCAGCATCCCGCAGATCAGATGCGTCGGCTTGCGCGGCAGCGCCGCCAGCGTCGCCGCGACCGCCTCGGCGCCCGCGGGGTTATGGCCGCCGTCCAGCCACAATTCGCAGCCGTGCCGCTCTGCCGCCATGGCCAGCGGCCCATGAGTCATGCGCTGCATCCGCGCGGGCCAGGCGGCGCGGGTCATCGCCGCCGCCGCTTCGTCCTGCCCCAGACCAAGCTCGCGCAGCGCGGCGATGGCGGTGCCCGCGTTGTCGATCTGGTGCGGGCCGGGCAGACACGGCAGCGGCAGGTCGAGCAGCCCCCGCTCGTCCTGGAAGACCAGCGCGTCGCCCTCGCGCGTGATCATCCAGTGTTGGCCCCGCACCGACAGCGGACAGCCGAGCAGGCCCGCGCGGGCCTCGATGGCGGCCAGCGCCTCGTCGTGCTGGCGGCCCACGATGCAGGGCACGCCGCGCTTGAGGATGCCCGCTTTCTCGCGGGCGATCTGCGCCATCGTGTCGCCAAGATACTGGGTGTGGTCGATGCTGATGGGGGTGATGGCCGTCAGGCGCGGCTTCTTGATGACGTTGGTCGCGTCCAGCCGCCCGCCGAGCCCGACCTCCAGCAGCGTGTAATCCGCCTGAACGCGCGAGAAGGCGAGGAAGGCGGCGGCGGTCGTCACCTCGAAGAAGGTGATGGGACAGCCGGCGTTCACCTCCTCCACCTCTGCCAGCGTTTCGGCCAGCAGATCGTCGGGGATGTCGCCGGTCGGCAGGCGGATGCGCTCGTTGAAGCGGGCGAGATGCGGCGAGGTATAGGCGTTCACCCGCAGCCCCGCCGATTCCAGCCCGGCGCGGATCATCGCCTGGGTGGAGCCCTTGCCGTTGGTCCCGGCGACATGGATCACCGGGGCGATGGCGCGTTCGGGATGGCCGAGCGCCTCCAGCAGCGCGTTCATGCGGTCCAGCGACAGGTCGATGATCTTGGGGTGCAGCCGCGTCAGGCGGTCCAGCAGCTCATCAGCAGTGTCCGCCATGTCGCACCCCTTCAGGTCTGGGCTGGCGCGGCTTCGGGCGCCGCCTCCGGCTCGGCCGGCAGGGCCGTGGGGATCACGCCGGGCGGCGGCAGGTCGCCCGCGATCGGCGCCGATTGCCGCGTCAGCATCCGCAGGATCGAGATCAGCTCCTCGCGCAGCGCCTTGCGATGGGTCACGCGGTCCAGCATCCCGTGTTCCAGCAGGTATTCGGCGCGCTGGAAACCCTCGGGCAGCTTCTCGCGGATGGTCTGTTCGATCACCCGCGGGCCGGCGAAGCAGATCAGCGCATTCGGCTCGGCGATCTGCACGTCGCCCAGCATCGCGTAGGACGCGGTGACGCCGCCGGTGGTCGGATGGGTCAGGACGACGACGTAGGGAAGCCGCGCCTCCTTCAGCATCTGCACGGCGACGGTGGTGCGCGGCATCTGCATCAGCGACAGGATGCCTTCCTGCATCCGCGCGCCGCCGGCGGCCGAGAACAGCACCAGCGGCCGCTTCAGCGCCACGGCGCGCTCGGCGGCGGCGATGATGGCGTTGCCGACATACATCCCCATCGATCCGCCCATGAAGGCGAAGTCCTGCGCGGCGGCGACGATCGGGGTGCGGCCCATCTCGCCCTCGGCGACGAGCATCGCCTCCTTCTCGCCGGTGGCCTTCTGCGCGGCCTTCATGCGGTCGGGATATCTCTTCTGGTCCTTGAAGCCGAGCGGGTCGGCCACCGGCTCGGGCACCTTCACCTCGTTGAAGACGCCCCCGTCGAACAACGCGGTGAAGCGCGCGCGGGGGCTGATGGCGAGGTGATGGTCGCAATTGGTGCAGACGTTCAGATTGTCCGCCAGTTCGCGGTGGAACAGCATGGTCCCGCATTCGGGGCACTTGGTCCACAGGTTCTCTGGAACTTCGCGCCGCGAAAACAGCGAATTGATGCGCGGGCGAACGTAGTTCGAGATCCAGTTCATCCAGGCGGGCCTTTCAAGCGTTCGGCGGGGGTGAGGCGTCGGCGGGGTCTGCGGTCAGATAGGCCGGACGGTCGCAGATTGCAATTCTCGCCCGCCATTCGTTAGGTGCCGTATGGATTTCAGCTTCTCGTTCTATCTTCACGGCGCGATCGTGCTGGCGCTGGCCGTCCGGGTGCTGCTGCAGCCCCGGCTGGAGCCGTCGGCGCGGCTCGCCTGGGTGCTGGTCATCTCCCTCGTGCCGGTGCTCGGCGTGCTTGCCTATGTGCTGTTCGGAGAGATCCGCGTCGGCCGGGCCGAGATGCGCGCCCGCCGCGGCGCGCGGGACGAGGTTTCGCGCCTTTACGACGCCTCGGCCCCGCCGCCGCCCGTGCTGCCGGAGGCGGCGGTGCCGGTCGCCCTGTCGGCGCAGGCGGTGGGCGGGTTGCAGGTGGTCGGCGGCAATCGCATCGCCCTGCTGGCCGAGGATGACAGCGCCTTCGACCCCATCATCCGGGCGATCGACGGGGCACAGGATCACGTCCATCTGCTGTTCTACATCTGGCTGGCCGATGCCAGCGGCGGGCGGGTCGCCGCCGCCGCGATCCGGGCCGCGCAGCGCGGCGTCACGGTGCGGGTGATCGTGGACGAGGTCGGCTCGCGGCCCTTCATGCGCTCGCCCTGGTGGGACCGGATGGTCGAGGCGGGGGTGGAATGCCGCGCCGCGTTGCCAGTCGGCATCCCGCTGCTGCGGGCGCTGGAACAGCGGCTGGACCTGCGCAACCACCGCAAGATCGTGCTGATCGACGGGGCCGTCGCCTTTACCGGCAGCCGCAACTGCGCGGACCTCGCCTTCCGGCACAAGCCGGAATTCGCGCCGTGGATCGACATCATGGTCGAGACGCAGGGGCCGGTCGTGCGGCAGATGCAGACCGCCTTCATCGTCGACTGGGTGGATGCCGGGGGCGAATACCTGCCCGAACTGCTCGCGCCAGAAGACGGGATTCGCCATGGCGACGTGTCCGCGCAGATGATCCCGACCGGGCCGGATCGCAACGCGGGGTCGATGTCCGAGACATTCTCGACGCTCATCCACGCCGCGCGGCGCCGGATCGTCATCTGCACGCCCTATTACGTCCCGGACGAGCCGCTCGATTCCGCCATCAAGTCGGCCGCCCGGCGCGGCGTCGAGGTTCATCTGATCCTGCCGGGAAAGAACGATTCGCTCATCGTCGCCGCCACCAGCCAGGGGTTCTGGCGCAGCCTGCTGAACGCAGGGGTGCAGATGCATCTGTTCCATGAAGGGCTGCTGCATTCCAAGATCGTCACCGCGGATGGCGGCATGGCGATCATCGGCAGCGCCAATCTGGACCGCCGCAGCTTCGAGTTGAACTATGAGCTGAACATGCTGATCGTCGATCCAATCACCGTCGCCGCGCTGGATCTGCGCCAGTTGAGCTATATCGAACGCTCGCGCCGGGTTACGCTGGACGAGGTGCGCGCCTGGCCGTGGTGGCAGAGGATGCGCAACAACATCCTCGCGCTGGCCTCGCCGCTGCTGTGACATGAAGGAGGATCGCACATGACCGACGCATCCAAGGCTGCCGATCTGGCATCGCGCCACTGCGTGCCCTGCGAGGGCGGCACGCCCCCGATGGGCCGGGCCGAGGCGGAAGCCGCGCTCGCCGGGTTGGAGGGTTGGGCGCTTTCGCCCGACGCCGCCGCGATCTCGCGCCGGTGGGAGGTCAAGGGCTTCGCCCGCGCCGTGCAGATGGCCAACCTCGCCGCGTGGCTGGGCGAGCGGCAGGGACACCACCCCGACATCCGCTTCGGCTGGGGCTATTGCGAGGTGACGTTCACCACCCACGCAGCGGGCGGGCTGACCGAGAACGACCTGATCTGCGCCGCCAAGCTGAACGCCATCGACGCGCTCTGACCCGATGAGCCAGCTTCCGATCCGTTCCGCGCCGGGATCGCTCGGCCTACCTGCCGGAGGCGTTCGGGGCGGTGGGCGGCGCTGTCCCCGGCTGGTGTGCGGCGGGTGCGCCGATGCCGGAGGCGTGGCGCCGCGTTTGCCACCCGGTCGCGGCCGCGGGATTCTCGCGCTCTGATCCCCTCTGGCTCGGGCTTGCCCCCTCTGGCCCGGCGCACTATTCCCAAGGCCGAGCCAGAGGGGACAAGCCAATGCACAACACGCGCTTCGACAAGTCGAAACTGCCCAGCCGTCACGTGACCGAGGGGCCGGCGCGTGCCGCGCATCGCAGCTATCTCTATGCGATGGGGATCACCGAGGATGAAATCCACCAGCCGATCGTCGGCGTCGCCACCTGCTGGAACGAGGCCGCGCCCTGCAACATCTCGCTGAACCGTCAGGCGCAGGTCGCGAAGATGGGCGTCAAGAAGGGCGGCGGCACCCCGCGCGAATTCACCACCATCACCGTCACCGACGGCATCGCGATGGGGCATGAGGGGATGCGGTCCTCGCTCGCCTCGCGAGACGCCATCGCCGACACGGTCGAGCTGACCATGCGCGGCCATTGCTATGACGCGCTGGTGGGGCTTGCGGGCTGTGACAAGTCGCTGCCGGGGATGATGATGGCGATGGTGCGGCTGAACGTGCCCTCGGTCTTCATCTATGGCGGCTCGATCCTGCCCGGCCGCTACAAGGGCCGCGACATCGTCGTGCAGGACATGTTCGAGGCCGCCGGCCAGCACGCCGCCGGGCTGCTGTCCGACGAGGAGCTGGCGATCATGGAAAAGCTGGCCTGCCCCTCGGCCGGCGCCTGCGGCGGTCAGTATACCGCCAACACCATGGCCTGCGTGAGCGAGGCGATCGGGCTGGCGCTGCTGAACTCCTCGGGCGCCCCCGCGCCCTACGAATCGCGCGACCAGTTCTGCGACGCCTCGGGCGTGGCGGTGATGGAGCTGCTGGAAAAGAACATCCGCGCCCGCGACATCGTCACTCGCAAGAGCCTCGAGAACGCCGCCCGTGTCGTCGCCTGCACCGGCGGCTCCACCAACGCCGGGCTGCACCTGCCCGCCATCGCCCATGAGGCGGGGATCGAGTTCGACCTGTTCGACGTCTGCGACATCTTCCACGACACGCCCTACTTCGTGAACCTGCGGCCCGGCGGCGAATACGTCGCCAAGGACCTGTTCGACGTGGGCGGCGTGCCGGTGGTGCTGAAGGAACTGGCGAATGCCGGGCTGCTGCATCTGGACTGCATGACCGCGTCTGGCCGGACCCTGGGCGAGGAGCTGGACGAGATCCGGGGCGAGCCGGACGGCAAGGTCATCCACCCCATCGCCACGCCCCTCACGCAGACCGGGGGCGTCGTCGGCCTGCGCGGCAACCTCGCCCCCGAAGGCGCCATCGTGAAGGTCGCCGGGATGAGCGAGGCCGATCAGGTCTTCACCGGCCCTGCGCTGGTCTTCGAATGCGAGGAGGACGCGTTCGACGCGGTCCAGAACCGCCGCTATAGCGAAGGCTGCGTGTTCGTGATCCGCAACGAAGGCCCTGCGGGCGGGCCGGGGATGCGCGAGATGCTGGCCACCACCGCCGCGCTGTCGGGGCAGGGGATGGGCAAGAAGGTCGCGCTGATCACCGACGGCCGCTTCTCGGGCGCCACGCGCGGCTTCTGCGTCGGCCATGTCGGGCCGGAATCAGCGCATGGCGGGCCGATCGCGCTGCTGAAGGATGGTGACATGATCACCATCGACGCCATCAAGGGCGAGATCTCGGTCGCGCTGACGGATGACGAGCTGGCCGCCCGCCGCGCCGAATGGGCGGGGCCGCGCAAGACCGACTATGCCTCGGGCGCGCTGTGGAAATATGCGCAGCTTGTGGGCGGGGCGCGTCACGGTGCTGTCACCCATCCCGGTGCAAAGGTGGAAACGCACATCTACATGGACCAGTAAGGCCATGAACACGTAAGGACCGCCGATGCCCCGCTCCCCCCGCCGCTGGATCGACGATGTTGCGCGCGCGCGCGCGGCGCGGCGGTGGGAGCGGCTTGCCAGTCAGGTGGGCCGGATGCCGCTGGCCGATCTGCGGGATATCGATGACGAGGCGCGGTCGCTGCGGCGCAGCCTGAACCGGCTCGTCGCCCGCGCCGACCGGCGGATCGACGCACTGCGTCCAGGGGCCGAGCCGCTGGACCTGCCCGCCGGCACCGACTGGCGCTGGCGGCCGCTGTTTCTGGCGGGACCGATCGCCCCGCGCGGGATCGCCGCCCCGGACAGCGGCACCCGGCTGGGCGACGAGGCGGCGGTCTGGCACGACTGCCCGCAGAACGCGCTGGTGCTGCGGCAGGCCCGCAACAAGTCCTCGGCGGAGCTCTCGCCTCACAGCCTGCTGCTGGAGACGCTGGGTTTCGACGGCAGCTTCCTGTCGATCTCGATCGACCTGCCGGCGGAAGCGCTCGACGGGCTGACCCGCAGCCATATCGTGCGGCTGGCGGCGGTCGTCTCGGTCGAGCGGCCGATGAATATCTTTGGTCGGTTGAATGTCGGTCACGGGCCGAACACCGACCAGCTTCTGCGCCATCTGGGCGATCTGCACCCCGGCCACCCGCAATCGCTGGTGACCGAGTTCGACATGTATCTGATCGAGATGAACGAGAAGCGGCTGGAGAAGATCTGGCTCGACCTGATCTTCGAATCGCCGCGCATGAACGCGGTGCGGATCAGCGACCTGTTCCTGTCGCGCCACCTGCGCGCTGAAATCTGAAAGGGCGGACATGGAGGGCAGCTTCACCTCGGCGGGCCTGCGCGGCGGCATCTGGCAGGGCATCCTGCACAGCGGCACGCCGCCGCAGCGGGTCTTCCTCGCGCAGACCGGGATGCATGTCGCCGGCGCCTCTGTCGAGCCGGCGGGCGAGGGGCGCTTCCATGTCTCGGTGGCGCTGCCGGTGGATCGGCTGTCGGATGGCGTCCACAGCTTCGTGCTGCTGGCCGATGACGGCGAGGCGGACGAGAGTCCGCGACCCGGCGCCGCCCGCCTCGGCGTGCTGCCGCTGATCGCCGGTCGCCCGCTGGACGACGACCTGAGGGCCGAGATCGAGCTGATGCGGGCCGAGCTGGACCTGCTGAAGCGCGAGCTGCGGCGGCTGGCTTCGGCCTGAGGCCGCTGGTCGCGGCAGCGGCAGCGGCGCGGGGTCAGGGAGGCGGCGTGGCGAGCCATCCGTCCGGGTCCGGCTCGGTGAAATACCGGTATCCCGCCGCTTCGTTGAACCCCATCGAATCGTAAAGCGCCAGCGCGTCCGTGTTCGCCCGCGTGACCGCCACGGCGATGCGGTCGGCACCCCTTTCCGCGGCGAAGCCTGCCGCGCGGCGCATCATCCAGTCGGCGACGCCCATGCGGCGGAACCCGGGCAGCACGCTCAGCGCGTGGACGATGGCCACCGGGCCGCAGACCCCGACGAAGCCGACGCCCGCCGCCCGGTCCTTGACCCGCCCCAGCAGCGCCGCCTTGGGCTGCGGGGCGCGGTCGATGGCCGCCTGCCGTCCGGGGCCGATCTGCGCCTCGGCCCACAGCTCGCGCTGGATGGCGAGCGGCGGCCAGACCGCGAACGCACCCATCGGGGGGAGGGGCTGGTCGGTCAGAAGGCTGACGGGCGCGTGCAGGATCGCCGTCGGCTCGAAATCATCCATGCCGCGGGCGGCCAGCGCCTGCGTTAGCGGCAGATCGCCATCCATCACTGCGAAAAGCGGCTTCGCGCCGAAGCTGCGCTGCTGGTCAATGGCACGCGCGACGTCGGCTTCCGTCCAGTCGCTCGCGGCCCAGGCGGCGTTCAGGCGCTTGCCGCCGCCGGGTTGGCGGCCGATGCGGATGCCGCCGACGCGGGCGTATCCGGCGGCGGGCCAGGTCACGTCGAGCGCGGTGCGCAGCGCGAGGTCCATCATGCCGGCAGCCCCAGTGCCCGGCTCAGCTCGGCTTTCGCCTGCGCCACCTGATCGCCGTCGAGCCCGCGGATCACGAGATTGGTCCCGTAGCCCTGCGCATTGTGGAACGGATAGCTGCCCAGCGACAGCGCCGGGAAGCTGCGGGCGACCGCCAGAAGCTCGCCCGCCACCTCGGATTCGGGGCGCATCACCTCGATTGTTTCGCTGACCGGCGGGCGGCCGGTGGGCAGGCGCGGCACCAGCCAGTCGGTCATCGCCTTGAAGACCGACGGCACCCCGGCCATGACATGCACGCCCCCCAGCGAAAAGCCCGGCGCCGCCGACACCGCATTGTCGATCAGCGTCGCGCCGACGGGAATCCGGGCCATCCGCAGGCGGGCGGGCGTGATCTCGACCCCTGTTTCGGCCCAGCGGCGCTGAAGGATGTCCCGCGCCGCGTCGTTCACCACCAGCTCGACGCCAAAGGCATCCGCGACCGCATCGGCGGTGATGTCGTCATGGGTCGGCCCGATCCCGCCCGAGGTGAAGACCAGATCCCACGCCCCGCCAAGGCTGGCCGCCAGCGCGCGCAGCGCCGCGACGATGGCGTCGTGGTCGTCGGCCACCACCCGCAGTTCGCGCAGGTCGATCCCGGCCGAGGTCAGCACCCCCGCCAGATGATGCGAGTTCGTATCCTGCGTGCGGCCCGACAGGATTTCGTCCCCGATGACGAGGATGGCGGCGGTGGGGTTGTCGGACTGCATGGCGGCTCCCTTCCTGCTGGCGCCATAATGCGCGGGCGCAGGCCCGGAACAAGGGGGGCGGGGACAAGGGGGGACTGGAACAAGGGACGCGCCGGGGCTATCTCGGATGAAACCGAAAGGACGACAGATGAACGAAGCGCGCCTCACCCGCGAAGGCATCCGCATCCACAGCCCCGAGGACTCCGCCGGCATGCACGAGGCGGGCCGCGTGGCCGCCACCATCCTCGACGAGGTCGGCCCGCTGGTCGTGCCCGGCGTGACCACCGGCGAGCTGGACGACTTCATCCACCGGCGGGTCGAGGAGACCGGCTCGACCAGCGCCACCATCGGCTATCGCGGCTACCAGCACGCAAGCTGCATCAGCGTGAACCACGTCGTCTGCCACGGCATCCCCGGCGAGAAGACGCTGGCCGATGGCGACATCCTGAACATCGACGTCACGGTGATCGTGGACGGCTGGTATGGCGACAGCTCGCGCATGTATGTGGCAGGCACCCCCAGCGTGAAGGCGCGGCGGCTGATCGAGGTCACGCATGACAGCCTGATGAAGGGGATCGAGGCGGTGCGCCCCGGCGCGACCTTCGGCGATATCGGCGCGGCGATCCAGACCTATGCCGAATCCCAGCGCATGTCGGTGGTGCGCGACTTCTGCGGCCACGGTCTCGGCCGGGTGTTCCACGCCCCGCCGAACGTCCTGCACTATGGCCGTCCCGGCAAGGGCCCGGTGCTGGAAGAAGGGATGTTCTTCACCATCGAGCCGATGATCAACCTCGGCCGGCCGGAGACCAAGGTGCTGGCCGACGACTGGACCGCCGTGACCCGCGACAAGTCGCTGTCGGCGCAGTTCGAGCATGCGATCGGCGTGACCTCGGACGGGTGCGAGATCTTCACCCTGTCGCCGGGCGGGCTGTTCTTTCCGAAGATGTGAGGCGTCAGCGCGCCTGCCCCAGCACCAGCACCGCGATCTTGCGCCCGTCGCCGTCCGGCAGCAGCGCGAAGCCCAGATGCGTCACCTCGCGGTCGAGCAGGGTGGCGCGGTAGCCGGGATCGCCCAGCCAGCCGCGCACGAAATCGCGGATGTCGGCCGATGTCGGCTCGGTCCCGCAACCGCCGCAGACGCCCGCCAGCACCATGAGCGAGGCCCAGGCCGTCCGCTCGCCCTCGGGCAGCGCGGCGAACAGGTCGCCCCCGGCGTTCAGGGTGAACTCCTCCTGATCCGGCGGGGGCAGCAGGTTTGCGGCCGCTGCGCTCAGCGCCTCAGCAGGCTGGAGCGCCGCCGCGCCTTCCCGTTCGCGGGCGCGGTTGACGTAGTTCAGCGCGCGTTCGGCCTGCTCCGCCGGGGCCAGCGCGACCGGCTCCTCGTCCGGGGCAAGGCCGCGCGGGACGCCCGGTCCGGCGAAGGTCTGGACGGCGTAGAGCCCTTCCTCGGCGCCGGAGGTGAGGCCGAAGCCGAATGTGGCGAGGCCGGGGGCGAGGATGTTCGCGCGGTGGCCGGGGCTGTCCATCCAGCCCTGGTGCAGGTTCCCCACGGTCGTTTCCGATGGCGGCGGGCAGCCGACGCAGCGGGCGATGTTCTCGGCCGCAAGGTGCCACGGGCTGCCGCCCGCGTCGATATAGCGGTCCTGCACCGTCTCGCCCTCGGGTGATTCGTGGGCGTAGTAGTCGCGGTCGAACATGTCGTCGGCATGGGCCTGCGCGGCCTCTACGGCATCCTCGCCCAAGGTGAGGGCGTTCAGCCCCTCCGCCTCGCGGGACTCGTTGACCAGCGCCAGCGCATGTTCGCGCATCGCCGCGATGTCGCCCGGCACCTGGGCGATGGCCGGGAACGGCAGCAGAGCGAGAGAAACGCACAGGCTGGCGGCCCCGCGCCGGAGGCCGCTCCCCGCAGCAAGGATGCCAGCAGCCCGGATGTTCATCGCCGCCATGTCGCTTCCCTCAGGCTCTGACAGGGGCAACGCCGCCTTCCGCACGGGGTTCCGGCGGGATCAGCCCCTTGCAGCGAGCCGGTCCAGAACCGCTTGCCGTTCCGCGTCCGACATCGATCCCCAGCGGCCGATTTCCTCCAGCGTGCGGCCGCAGGCGGTGCAGATGCGGGCCGTGCGGTCCAGCGTGCAGATGTTGCGGCAGGGACTGGGGACGGTCATGGCTGGGCCAGATGGCGCAGCCGGTCCAGCGCCCCTTGCAGGATGTAGCCGGCGGCCACCTGGTCGATGACCTCGGCCCGGCGTGCGCGGGAGGCGTCCGCTTCCAGCAGCGCGCGCTCGGCGGCGACGGTGGACAGACGCTCGTCCCAGAATCCGATCGGCAGGTCGGTCAGCCGTTCGAGGTTGCGGGCGAAGGCGCGGGTGGACTGGGCGCGGGGCCCCTCGGTCCCGTCCATGTTGCGGGGCAGGCCGAGGATCAGCCCGGCGAGGCCCCGCTCCGCCGCGATGGCCAGCAGCGCAGCGGCGTCCTGCGTGAACTTGGTCCGGCGGATCGTGGTGAGAGGAGAGGCGACCTGCCGCAGCCCGTCGCTGACGGCGACGCCGATGGTCTTGGTGCCGAGGTCAAGGCCCGCGATCCCGCCAATGCGGGGCAGGGCGGCGGCAAAGTCCGCCATATCGGCGCGGATCATTCGATCCCCGCCTGCCGGGCGGCGCCGTTCAGCATTTCCAGCCCCCCTGCGTCGCCCGCCAGTTCGGCGCGGCCCCGTGCCAGCATGTCGCGGGCCGCCGCGTCGTCGCCCTGCACCACGAGGGCCGAGACGAGCCGCGCCCATTCCTCGCCGGTTCCGCCCTCGGTCGTCAGCCGGTCGTGGAGGCGCCGGACCATGCCCGCGACCATTTCGCCCTGTTCAGCGGCGGAGAGTTGCGCGGCCGCCTGCATGTCCTCGGCGGTAGGGCCGGGCAGGGCCGGCGCCGCAGCATCCGTCAGCCCCGCCGTGTGGGCGGCCTCGGTGACCACGGCCAGCCCCTCGGGGTTGGGGGCGAAGCGGGTCTGCGCCTCGGTCCAGATCTCGCGGGCGTGGGCCTCGTTGCCGATCACCACCAGCGCCGAGATCAGCCGCGCCCATTCCTCGGGCGTGCCGCCCTGCTGGGCGAGGCGGCTTTCCAGCCGCGTGACCATGTCGCCGATCATCATCTGGCGCTCCTCGGGGGACATCGCCTCCATCGCCGCCATCGATTCCGCATCGGGGCCGGGCGCCGGCTGCGCCATCGGCGGGACGTAGTTCGGCTGCCCGGCGAGCCAGGCCAGATCCTGGATCGTGCCGCGAATCACCTCGATGAACGGCGCATCCTGCGGGCCGGTCGCCAGCAGGTCGGCCCAGACCGGGAAGGTCCGGTCGGGGCGGCCGTTCTGCGCGAACAGCAGCCCCTGCATGAAGCGGGCGAGCGGCTCGCGCGGGTCGATCTGAAGGGCGCGCAGGATTTCGGCTTCGGCCTCGGGGGTGATGATGCCGCCCGCCGCCTCGATCATCAGGCTTGCGAGGCGGGCGTGGTCGTCGGCGGTCGCCGCCGCGCCGCGCGCCTCGATCAGCCGGGTCTGCGCCTCGCGCGCGGCCGTGAAATTGCCGAGCTGGCCTTCGTGCCGGGCCAGCAGCGCAAGGCCCTGCGGGTCCGGGTTGCGGCCCACGGCGTCCCGCAGCGATTCGACGAGTTGCAGATACTGGGCGTCCGGTTCGGGCCGCTCGACGGCGGGGGCGGCGGCTTCGGCTTCGGCCTGCGCGGGGCGGGACTGGTAGGTTTCCTCGGCCCCGGCGAGCCGGGCGTTCAGCGGCGCGTCCGGCATCCTGGGCGCGCCGAGTTCCAGCGCATAGAGCCCCGCGCCGCCCGCCAGCAGCACCGCCAGCACCGCGAGCGCCGCGCCCGTGCCGGGGCTGCGGGTGGCGCCGCGCTGCGCCTGGGCCGACAGGGCGCGGTCGGCGTCCAGCACCTTGCGGCCGATCTCGGTCCGCAGGCGGCCCGCGTCGTCGTCGTTCAGCACGCCCCGCGCGCGGTCGCGGTCCACTTCGCGCAGCTGGTCGCGATAGACGCGCAGGTCATAGGCGGCCGCGGGCTCGGTGCCCTTGCCGGCCCGCAGGAACGGCAGCGCGATCGCCAGCGCCACGACCGCAACCATTCCCGCAACCATGATCCAGAACATCCGCTTCTCCTTCGGCCCGCAGGCTAGATAGGCGGTTTGGCAGCCCGGCGAAAGTCGCGCAGGGTGCGGCAATTGCCCGCGAACGCGGCCGGGCCGGGTGCGCGCGGCATCTCGCCTCTTCCCCCCGGCGCGGTGCTTATGCAATCTGCCGCCGTCCCTGTCCCGACCCGAGGCGCCAGCCATGCCCGAGCCCAGCACCCCGACGGCCAGAAAGCCTCGCCGTTATTCTGTTTTCGCCATCGCGCGCGAAGCGATGCGGCTGCATAGCGGGTGGGAACGCGCCTGGGCCGACGCGCAGCCGCGCGGGCGCTACAAGGTGGTGGTGATCGGCGCGGGCGGGCACGGGCTGGCGACGGCGTATTATCTGGGCAAGAACTTCGGCATCACCGATGTGGCGGTGCTGGAAAAGGGCTGGCTGGGCGGCGGGAACACCGGGCGGAACACGACGATCATCCGCTCGAACTACCTGCAGGACCCGTCGGCGGCGATCTACGACAAGTCGCTGAAGCTGTATGAAACGCTGAGTCAGGAGCTGAACTACAACGTCATGTTCAGCCCGCGCGGGCTCATCATGCTGGCGCAGACCGAACACGAGGTGCGCGGCTACAAGCGCACGGCCATCGCCAACCACCTGCAAGGCGTGGCGACGCGCTGGATCGAGCCGGCCGAGGTCAAGCGGCTGGTGCCGATCATGAACATCGACGGGCCGCGCTATCCGGTGCTGGGCGGGCTCTATCAGGAGCGCGGCGGCACTGCGCGGCACGACGCGGTGGCCTGGGGCTATGCAAGGGCCTGTTCGCAGATGGGCATGGACATCGTCCAGAACTGCGAGGTGGCGGGCGTCGATATCGCCGGCGGCCGGGTCCGCGCGGTGGAGACGACCCGCGGGCGGATCGAATGCGACAAGCTCGCCATCGTCGTCGCCGGCCATTCCTCGGTCGTGGCAGAGATGGCAGGGTTCCGGTTGCCGATCGAAAGCATCGCCCTTCAGGCGCTGGTCAGCGAGCCGATCAAGCCCTGCATGGACGTGGTGGTGATGGCCAACACCGTCCACGGCTATCTGAGCCAGTCCGACAAGGGCGAGATGGTGATCGGCGGCGGCACCGACGGGTTCAACAACTACACCCAACGCGGAAGCTGGCAGCATGTCGAGGAAACCGTCCGCGCCCTGATCGAGACATTTCCCATGCTCAGCCGCCTCAAGATGCTGCGGCAATGGGGCGGAATCGTGGACATGACCGGGGACCGCTCGCCCATCCTGTCGGCGACGCCGGTGGGCGGGGTCTTCGTCAATTGCGGCTGGGGGACGGGCGGGTTCAAGGCGATCCCCGGCTCGGGCTGGGCCATGGCCGAGCTGGTGGCGAAGGGCGCGCCCGGTCCGCTCGCGGCGGATTTCGGGATGAGCCGCTTTGCCGAAGGGCGGTTCATCGACGAAAGCGTGGCTGCGGGGGTGGCGCATTGAGGGGCGGGTTCTTCGGTGTGGCGACGACCTGCGGCGCGGTGACGCGGGGCTGGAACCCGGCGGCTTCCCGTTCGTTGGCCCTGCAGCGTTCTCAGGAGATTGCGACATGGCTGATCCCCGTCCCACAAGATCCGGCGCCGGAGAAATCGGCATACTTCCCATCGTCCTCGGTGCCGTCATCGTCATCGCTCTGGCGGTCTGGTTCTTCCTGGGCATCAACGTGCCCGAGCCGGTGCCGCTGCCCGATTCGCCCGTGGCGACCGGCACCGTCGGCCAGCCGGCCGGCGTCACCGGCGCGGGGCCCGAGCCCGGCGCGCCGCCCGGCGCCGACGCACCGCCCGGATCGCCCGTGGCACAGCCGAACCCGGACCTCGCGCCCGGCACCGGCGTCGATACGACCCGCGGCAGCAACTGACGCCGCCTTCCCGGCACTGACCGGGGCCAAGACCTATCCGCCCTGCGCGATGCCCGCGCGGGGCCTTCGGCGTTCGTCCGCCCCGGCCCCGAGGACCTCCGCATGCTGATCCTGACCTGCCCCTATTGCGGCGTCGCCGCCGAGGAAACCGAACTGCATCCGGGCGGCGAGGCGCATCTGACCCGCCATGGGCCGGGCTCCACCGACGCGGATTTCGAGTGGTACCTGTTCGCCCGCCGCAATCCCAAGGGCGTGCATTTCGAGCGCTGGCGGCATCTCTATGGCTGCGGCAAGTGGTTCCTCGCCGCGCGCGACACGGTGACGTTGCAGGTCTTCGGCACCTACCCCGCGCAGTCGAAATACCCCCCGCGCGAGATCATCGCCGCTATCCGCGCGGACCGCCCGGACTGGGTGCCGCATTGGGACGAGATCACCGGCGACAGCGCGCCGGGCGTCGGCAACGACCCCGCCCCGAACCCCACCCCCGCACGGGACAGCTTCGCATGACGACCGGACCTTTCCGCCTGCCGGCCGGCGGCCGCCTGATCGACCGCAGCAAACCGCTCGGCTTCCGCTTCGAGGGGCGGCAGATGACCGGCTTTTCCGGCGACACGCTCGCCTCGGCGCTGCTGGGCAGCGGGCAGCGCGTGGTGGGACGCAGCTTCAAGTATCACCGCCCGCGCGGTATCCTCGCCTCGGGCGCGGAGGAGCCGAACGCGCTGCTCGGCCTCGGGCAGGGCGGCCGGTTCGAGCCGAACCAGCGGGCCACGACGACGCCGCTGGTGCAGGGCATGGTGGCGACGGCGCAGAACGCCTGGCCGGGGCTGAACCGGGATTTCGGGGCGATCAACGACGCGCTGTGGCGGTTCCTGCCGGCGGGGTTCTACTACAAGACCTTCATGGCCCCCCGCCGCGCGTGGAAGAGCGTGTTCGAGCCGATCATCCGCCGCGCCGCCGGCCTCGGCCGCGCGCCTGAACTGCCCGACCCCGACCGCTACGAGCAGGCCTATGGCTTCGCGGATGTGGTGGTGGTCGGCGGCGGCATCGCCGGGCTGAACGCGGCGCTGGACGCGGCGCGCCGGGGCGGGCGGGTGATCGTGCTGGAACAGGCCGCCCATTGGGGCGGGCGGACGCCGGTGGATCATCCGGGCGGGCAGGGGCGGGTGGACGCGCTGCTGGCCGAGCTGCGCGCGCTGCGGAACGTCACCCTGCGCCGGAACACGATGGCGACGGGGCTCTACGATCACGGCTACCTGCTGGCGCGCGAGGCGCTGGCCGATCACGACCCGAACGCGGGGCTGCCCCGGCAGCGGCTGTGGCGCATCCGCGCGGGCCATGTGATCACGGCGACCGGGGCGCTGGAACGGCCGCTGAGCTTTGCCGGCAACGACGTGCCGGGGGTGATGCTCGCTTCGGCGGTGCGCGACTACATCGTGGATCACGGAGTCGCGCCGGGGCGGCGGATCGCAGTGGTGACGAACAACGACGACGCCTATCGCACGGCGCTGGTGGCGCTGGATGCGGGCCTTGCGGTGCCGGTGGTGCTGGACGCGCGGCCGGTGGCCGATGGGCTGCTGCCCGGCGAGGCGCGGGCGCGCGGTGTTCGGGTGGAAACCGGCTGCGGCATCGCGCGGGTGCTGGGCCGCAAGGGCGTCAGCGGGGTAGAATTCTGCGCGCAGGACGGTTCGGGTGCGCCGTTGGGCACGGTCGATTGCGACGTGATCGCCATGTCGGGCGGCTGGTCGCCGGCCGACCATCTGTGGAGTCATTGCGGCGGCAAGCTGGTCTGGGACGACGCCCGCGCCTTCTTCGCCCCCGACCCGAGCCGCCAGCCGACCGGCGCGGACGGGCGCGGCAACGTGACGCCAGTCGGCGCTGCGTCCGGCGATCTGGCTGTCGCGGCCCTGACGGGGGCGGCAGACGCGGCGGCGATCCTGCCGGTCTGGGTCATGCCGGCCAACGCGCCTGCGAAGATGCGCTTCAAGATGTGGCTGGATTTCCAGAACGACGTGAAGGTCAGCGATGTGGAACTCGCCGCGCGCGAGGGCTATGCCAGCGTCGAGCACGCCAAGCGCTACACCACGCTCGGCATGGCCACCGATCAAGGTAAGACGAGCAACATCAATGGCTTGGCTGTTCTTTCTGCGACGCTGGATCAGCCCATCGCCGCGACCGGCACCACCACTTTCCGCCCGCCCTACACCCCGCTCACCTTCGGCACCATCGCCGCCGAGGCACGGGGCGCGGTGTTCCAGCCGCTCCGCAAGACCCCGATCCACGGCTGGCACGAAGCGAATGGCGCGGATTGGGAGCCGGTCGGCCTCTGGCGGCGCCCCTATTGCTACCCGCGCGGCGCCGAGACCCGCGGGCAGGCGGTGGCGCGGGAAATCCGCGCCGTGCGCTCGGGCGTGGGGACGCTGGATGCCTCGACGCTGGGGAAAATCCTTGTGAAGGGGCCGGATGCGGGGCGGTTCCTCGACATGATCTATACCGGCATGATGTCCAGCCTGCCCGTGGGCAAATGCCGATACGGGCTGATGTGTTCGGAAAACGGCTTCCTCGTCGATGACGGCGTCGCGGTGCGGCTGGCCGAGGATACCTGGCTCTGCCACACCACCACCGGCGGGGCCGAGCGCATCCACGGCCACATGGAGGATTGGCTGCAATGCGAATGGTGGGACTGGCAGGTTTACACCGCCAACCTCACCGAACAGTTCGCGCAGATCGCCGTGGTCGGCCCCTATGCCCGCCGGGTGCTGGCGAAGCTGGGCGGGATGGACCTGTCCGCCGCCGCGCTGCCCTTCATGGGCTGGGCCGAGGGCGAGCTGGCCGGCATCCCCGTCCGCGTCTATCGGATCAGTTTCTCGGGCGAGCTGTCGTTCGAGATCGCGGCCCCCGCGAACCGAGGGCTGCAACTTTGGCAGGCGATCCATGAGGCGGGGGCCGAGTTCGACATCACCCCCTACGGGACCGAGGCGATGCACGTCATGCGGGCCGAAAAGGGCTTCATCATGATCGGGGACGAGACGGACGGCACGGTGATCCCGCAGGACCTGAACCTGCACTGGGCGATCAGCAGGAAGAAGCCCGACTTCATCGGCAAGCGCGCGCAGGAGCGGTCGTTCATGGCCTCGCCGGATCGCTGGCGGCTGGTGGGGCTGGAAAGCCTCGATGGCCGGGTGCTGCCGGACGGGGCGCTGGCGGTGGCGGATGGGGTGAACGCCAACGGGCAGCGGAACAGCCAAGGAAGGGTGACCTCCACCTATCACTCGCCCACGCTGGATCGCCCGATCGCGATGGGTCTGGTCCATCACGGGCCGGAGCGGATGGGCGAGGTGCTGGAGTTTCCGGTGCCCGGCGACAGCTTCCGGGCGCGGATCGTCGATCCGGTGTTCTACGACAAGGAAGGCGCGAAAGCGGAAGGGGCCGCCGATGGCTGATGCGATCACGATGACGCCGCTGGCCGGGATCGCCGAGATACGCGGCCTCGGCATGGTACTGATTCGCGCCGACCTTGGCCGGGCGGGCGATGCCATCGCGGAAGCAGCGGGGCTGGCGCTGCCGGAAACGGGACGCTTCACCACGGACGGGCTGCGCTGGCTGGGCTGGATGTCGCCCGATGAGCTGCTGCTGATCGTGCCCGGCAGCGAGCGGGGGCGGGCGGTGGCCGATGTTGCCGGCGCGCTGACCGGGGAACATGCGCTGGTGCAGGATGTCAGCGACATGCGCTGCGTCTTCGACGTGACCGGGCGCAAGCCGGGACAGGTGCTGGCCAAGCTGTGCCCCGCTGATCTTGAAACGCGGCCGCGCGACGGCCTGCGCCGGACCCGCGCGGCGCAGGTCGCCTGCGCGGTCTGGCGGATCGACGGCGCGGAGACCGGACGGGGCTGGCGGCTGATCGCCTTCCGCTCGGTCCGCGACTACGTGGCGCAGGTTCTCGCGGGGGCAGCCGCGCCGGGGAGCGATCTCGACCCGCGCTGAGGTTTGACCTCGCCCGGAGGCTCAGGCCTGCCGCGCGGATGCGGAAAGACGTCCGCAAGGAACGCGCTCCGCCCTTCGGGCTGGCGCGGTGCCGCTGCGCCTCGGGCATGCCGGCCCAATCGAGATCGAAGGCACGTCCGAGATGATCAAGGGCTGACGAAGGGCAGGCTTACCCCACCGCTTCCCGCCCCATCGCGGCGGAGGGTCGGGCAACCCCCATCCTGCGGTGATACTGCTCCGCTGCGGTTCTGCGCCAGATCCCCGGTTTCGCTTGACAGAAGCTGGCACTGCCCGAACGCCCCAAGCCCGCCGGATCGAGCGCATGGCGCGCATCGGCGGCCCGAAGGCTCCGTTCCCGCCCCTTACCCCTCCAACGCCCGGATCTGCTCCACCGCGTCGGCCAGCCCCGTCTGCGGGACGCCACGCAGCATCTCGCCGCCGATGATGAATGTGGGGGTGCCCATCACGCCCATCCGCTCGGCCAGTTGCGCATTGGCGCGGATCTCGGCGCTGACCTCCTCGGTGTTCATGCGGTTGACCAGCGGCTCGGCCTCCAGATCCATGTCGCGGGCGAGCGCAGACAGCGACTCGACCGTCACCGCCCCGCGCATCGTCATCAGCCGGTCGTGGATGTTCTTGTAGACGTCGTCGCCCGCCGTCTGCTTCACCGCGATGGCGAAGCGCGAGGCGAGGTCGCTTTCCTGCCCGAGGATCGGGAATTCCTTGTAGATCAGGCGGATGTTGCCGTCCCCCGCGACGACCTTCCCCACGTCCTCGTGGACACGGCGGCACACCCCGCAGCGGTAGTCCACGAATTCGACCAACGTGAGGTCGCCCTGGGGATTTCCGCCGACCCAGCTGTAGCCGTCCTCGAAGATCGCCGCGCTGTTGGCGGCGACCAGCGCGCGGTCGTTCTCGACCTCGTTGGCAAGGCGTTTCGCCTCAAGACTGTTGACAGCCTCGATCAGCACTTCGGGGTTGGTCATGATGTAGTCGCGCACCGCTTCGCCGAAGGCCGCCTTCTCCGTCTCGGTCATGGCGGCGGGATCGAATGCGGCGGCGGGCAGGGCGGTTGCGGCCAGCAGCGCGGCGGCGAGGGCGAAGCGGGACATGCGGCATCCTTTCACGAGTTGGTGCATGCTTGGCCCGGACGCCGCACCATCGCAACCCAACGCTTGCGTGAGCTTGACCCGCCGCTTGACCAGACCGGGGCGGCGGGCAACAAGCGCCCGGCAAGGCAAGGGGATACGGGCATGCGGAAATCGTCGCGCGGACAGGTCGATCCGTTCATCGTCATGGACGTGATGGAGGCGGCCCGCATCGCCGAGGAAAACGGCCGCCACATCATCCACATGGAGGTCGGCCAGCCCTCGGTGGGCGCGCCGCAGGGCGCGCGCGAGGCGCTGGCCCGCGCGCTGGATCAGCCGCTGGGATACACGGTCGCGCTGGGCCTGCCCGAGCTGCGGCGCGGCATCGCCGGTCTTTACCGGCGCTGGTATGGCGTCGATCTGGACCCCGCGCGGGTGGTGGTGACGCCGGGCTCGTCGGGGGCATTCATCCTCGCCTTCTCGGCCCTTTTCGACGCGGGCGACCGGGTGGCGCTGGGCGAGCCGGGCTATCCCAGCTATCGGCAGATATTGCGGGCCATGTCGGTCGAACCGGTAGGGATGCAGACGGCGGCGCAGAACTGTTACCAGCCGGTGCCCTCGGACATTCCCCCCGATGTGCAGGGGATCATCCTTGCCTCGCCGGGCAACCCCTCGGGGACGATGCTGGACCGCGAGCATCTTGCGGCGCTGGCGACGGCTGCGGCGGAACGCGGCGCGGCGCTGGTGTCGGACGAGATCTATCATGGCCTCAGCTACGGCGAGCGGGCGGTCAGCGCGCTGGAGGTGACGGACGATGCCCTCGTCATCAACAGCTTCTCCAAGTATTTCGGCATGACCGGCTGGCGGATCGGCTGGATGGTCGTGCCCGAGGACATGATCCGCACCGTCGAGCGGCTGGCCCAGAACATGTTCATCTGCCCGCCGCACGCCAGCCAGGTGGCGGCCTTGGCCGCGCTGGACTGCGTGGACGAGGCCGAGGCGAATCTTGCCGTCTATGCCGAGAACCGCCGGCTGATGCTGGAGCGTCTGCCCGCCATCGGTTTCGACCGTATCGCGCCGCCGGATGGGGCGTTCTATGTCTATGCGGATGTGTCGGACCTGACCGATGACAGCCGCGCCTTTGCGGCCGAGATTCTGGACAGGGCCGGGGTGGCGGTCACGCCGGGGCTGGACTTCGACCCGGTGCGCGGGGCGCGGACGCTGCGCTTTTCCTATGCCCGCAGCACGGCGGATATCGCCGAGGGGCTGGACCGGCTGGCCCGGTTCATGTCGCAGCGGTGATCGCAGCGTTCCTGCGGGGTCTGATCGCGCTGGCCGTGGCATGGCTGGCGCTCGCGCCTGCCCACGCGAACCCGCCCGGCGCGGTGCGGTTCGACCCGACGCAATCGCTGATCGCCGCGCAGGGGCGCGAGCGGGACGCGGCGCGGCCGCTGTCGCTGCGCCTCTCGGTCGGGGTGCGGGCGCCGTGGCGGGTCTATCTGCTGGACGCGCCGCCGCGGCTGGTGGTCGAGGTCGAGGGGATGACCCTGCCGCCCGAGGATGCCGCGGTGCCGGGGGCCGAGCTGCTTCCGGGGCTGCGCTGGGGCGGGGGGCTGTCCGGCTGGGGCCGGATCGTGGCCGAACTGCCGGGCACCTATCAGATCAGCCGGGCGACGATCACCGGGGCCGCGGCGGTTGTTTCAGGCGGCGCTCAGGCGCAGGCCGGGAACTCCGCGAACACGGGCGAGGCCGGGAACGCTGCCGGGCCATCCGGCGATCCTGCCCGGCCCCTCGGCGCCGCCGCCATCGAACTCGCCCTCACCCCCGTTCCCGCCGACCGTTTCGCCCCCCGCCAGGACGCACTGACCGCGCTGCACGGCCTGCCGCCGCTGGCGAAGCTCCCGCCCGCGCCGCCGCGGCATGAGCGGCTGCGCGTCGTGATCGACCCCGGCCATGGCGGCATCGACCCCGGCGCGCAGGTGGACGGGCTGACCGAGGCGGCGCTGATGCTGGGCTTTGCGACCGAACTCGCCTCGACGCTGACGGCAGCGGGGTTCGAACCGATGCTGACGCGGGGCGATGACCATTTCATCCCGCTGGAGCAGCGGGCGACCTCGGCGCGGGCGGTGCGGGCGGACCTGTTCATCTCGCTCCACGCCGACATGCTGCCCAAGGGTCAGGCGGCGGGGGCGACGATCTATGTCTGGAACCCGCAATCGAACGACCGCGCGGCGCGCGAGCTGGCCGCCCGCCACGACCGCGACGACCTGCTGGCGGGCGTCGATCTGGACGGAACCGACGATCAGGTGGCCCGCGCGCTGATGGATCTTGCCCGCACCGGCACCCAGCCGCGCAGCGAAGCCTTCGCCGCGCATCTGTCCAGCGAACTGGCGCTGTCCGACATCGGGATGCACCGCAGGCCGGTGCAGGGGGCGGCGTTCTCGGTGCTGAAATCGCCCGATATCCCGTCGGCACTGGTGGAACTGGGGTTCCTTTCGGATCCGGCGGACCGCGCCAACCTGCTGAACCCCGCCTGGCGGGCGCAGATGGCGGCGGCGATCACCCGCGCGGTCGCCAACTGGCAGGCGGACATCGCCAGCCTCGCCTCGCTTCGCGGCGCGGTGCCGTATGTGCCCGACTGACACAAGGTTGTTTTGACGCCTCCCCCTCCGGCGTCTATAGAAACCCCCTGTTCGCCAGCCGCAGCCAGCCCGAGAGGTCTTTGTGGTCCGCTTCGTCCTGTCGTTCTTCGGCGGCATATTTTCGTGGTTCGTCACGGGCCTGGTCTTCGTCGCCCTGATTCTGGGCGGCGTGTTCTGGATGTATGGGCGCGACCTGCCCAGCCATGAGCAGCTTGCCAGCTACGCCCCCAAGACGATCAGCCGCGTCTATTCCGGCGAAGGCCGGCTGATCGACGAATTCGCGCAGGAACGGCGGCTGTTCCATCCGGTCGCGGAAATGCCGGACCTCATCAAGCAGGCCTTCATCAGCGCCGAGGACAAGAACTTCTACGTCCATCACGGCTTCGATCCGCGCGGCATGGCGGGCGCGGCGGTGCAGGCGATCCGCACCGGCGGGGCCGAGGTGCGCGGCGCGTCCACCATCACCCAGCAGGTGATGAAGAACTTCCTGCTGTCCTCGGATCGCAGCGTCGAACGGAAGGTCAAGGAACTGATCCTCGCCACGCGGCTGGAGCAGACGCTGAGCAAGGACCAGATCCTCGAACTCTACATGAACGAGATCTTCCTGGGCCAGAACAGCTACGGCGTCGCCGCCGCCGCGCAGAGCTATTTCAACAAGCAGCTCGACCAGCTTCAGCCGCACGAGGCGGCGATGCTGGCGGCGATGCCGCAGGCGCCCTCGCGCTCGGTCGTGAACGACAAGCAGCGGATCACCGAGCGGCGCAACTACGTCCTGCGCGAGATGTGGCAGAACGGCTATATCGACGAGGCGACCTTCCGCGCCGAGTCGGAAAAGCCGCTGCGCACCGTGCAGAACGGCGACTTTCCGTCCTTCCGCCAGCAGCTTCCGCCGCGCGGCTATTTCACCGACGAAATCCGCCGCCAGCTGAGCCGCGAGTTCGGCGAGGAGGAGTTCTTCACCGGCGGCCTCGCCATCCGCGCGACGGTCGAGCCGCAGCTTCAGTCGATCGCCGCCAAGGCGCTTCAGGACGCGCTGGAGACATACGACCGCAGCATCGGCCTGTGGCGCGGCACCGGCATCACCATCCCCGAATCCGAACTGGCCGACGAAAACCTGTGGCGCGCGGCCCTGTCGAACGCCGCCGTGCCGCGCGACATCGAGGGGTGGTATCCCGCCGTGGTGCTGCAGGTCGGCGAATCCGATGCCCGCATCGGCATCGAAGGCACCCCGGACGACGAGGACGGCCACTGGATTCCCGCCCGCGACGTGCAATGGGCGCGCAAGCTGATGCCCGGCACGCAGCGGGCGCCGCAGGCGAAGGTCGCGGGCGATCTGCTGACGGTGGGCGACGTGGTCCTGGTCCGGCAGATGACCGACGACAATACCGGCGAGTTCATCCGCTGGACCCTGCGGCAGGTGCCGGTGGTGCAGGGCGGGTTCATGGCGATGGACGTGAACACCGGCCGCGTCATGGCGATGCAGGGCGGGTTCTCCTACCAGTCCTCGGTCTTCAACCGCGCGACGCAGGCGATGCGCCAGCCCGGCTCGGCCTTCAAGCCGTTCGTCTATGCCGCGGCGCTGGACAGCGGCTACACCCCGGCCACCATCGTCGCGGACGAGCCGGTGGTCGTGAACACCCCGCAGGGGCTGTGGACGCCCAAGAACGCGGGCGGCGGCTTCTATGGCCCGGCGCCGATCCGCACCGGGATCGAGCAGTCGCGCAACCTGATGACGATCCGCATCGCCCAGGATATCGGCATGGACACGGTCGCGAAATACGCCGAGCGGTTCGGCGTCTATGACCGGCTGGACCCCTATATCGCCAACAGCCTCGGGGCGCAGGAAACGACGCTGTTCAAGATGGTCGCCGCCTACGCCATGTTCGCCAATGGCGGCGAGCGGGTCGAACCCACGCTGGTGGACCGTGTGCAGGACCGCAACGGCCGCACGATCTACCGCCACGACCGCCGCGTCTGCGAGACCTGCGGCCAGCAGGCGCTGCCCGCGGGCGAAGCGCCGCGGATCAGTTCGGACCGCGAGCGGGTGATGGACGCCATCACCGCCTATCAGCTGACCTCGATGATGGAAGGCGTCGTCAAGCGCGGCTCGGGGCGCGGGGTCAACCTGCCGGTGCCCGTCGCGGGCAAGACCGGCACCACCAACGACGCCAAGGACGTGTGGTTCGTCGGCTTCACCTCCAACATCGTGGCGGGGTGCTATCTGGGCTACGATCAGCCGCGCAGCCTCGGCGACAACGCCTATGGCGGGACGCTGTGCGTGCCGGTGTTCAACGCATTCATGCGGCAGGCGGTCAAGGAATATGGCGGGACCGAGTTCAAGGTGCCGCCCGGCGGGCATTTCGTCAACGTGCCCTATGGCAACGGCACGATCGCGGAGTATTTCCGCGACGGCACCGACATGTACAGCGGTCAGCTGGTCGTCGATGGCGGCTTCGGACGCGTCGATCCGAACGTCCTGCCCAAGATCGTGCAGGGGCGCGAGGCGGCCACCACCGTCACCACCTCCTCCGGGCGGCAGAGGGTGCTGCCGCAGAAGGCCGACACCTCGGTCATCTCGTCCGGCGGACTCTACTGATCCGGCCCGCGCCGGGCTGCACGCTTGAATCGGCGGCCCGCAGCCTGTATCAGCGCTTGTCTTGACGCCGACCGCCCGAAGGACCGCCCATGCGTGCCGATACCCAGACCACCATCGATTCCATCCGCAAGTCGCTGCGCCTGCTCGCGCAGCGGATGGACTGGGACACCGCGCCGCACCGGCTGGAGGAGATGAACGCCATGATCGAGGATGGCGATCTGTGGTCCGATCCGGCCCGCGCGCAGAAGCTGATGCGCGACCGGCAGATGCTTCTGGACGCGGTGGAGACCTACAAGCGGCTGTCCAGCAATCTGGACGCAAATGCCGAGATGGTCGAACTGGCCGCGGACGAGGGCGACGCCGATCTGGTCGCCGAGGCCGAGGCGAACCTGAAAGCCATCGCCGAGGAAGCCGCGCAGAAGGAACTGGAGGCGCTGCTGGACGGCGAGGCCGACGGCAACGACACCTTCCTTGAAATCAACGCGGGCGCGGGCGGCACGGAAAGCTGCGACTGGGCCTCGATGCTGGCGCGGATGTATACCCGCTGGGCCGAGAAGAAGGGCTACAAGGTCGAGCTTCAGTCGGAAACATCGGGCGAAGAGGCGGGCATCCGCAGCGCCTCGTTCAAGATCAGCGGGCCGAACGCCTATGGCTGGCTGAAGTCCGAATCCGGCGTGCACCGGCTGGTCCGCATCAGCCCCTTCGACAGTTCGGCGCGGCGGCACACGTCTTTCTCGTCGGTCTGGGTCTATCCGGTGGTGGACGACAATATCGAAATCGACATCCCCGACCGCGACATCCGCATCGACACCTACCGCTCGTCCGGCGCGGGCGGGCAGCACGTCAACACCACCGACTCGGCGGTGCGGATCACCCACCTGCCGACGAACATCGTCGTCACCAGTTCGATGAAATCGCAGCACCAGAACCGCGAGATCGCCATGAACGCCCTGCGCTCGCGGCTGTATCAGCTGGAACTGGACAAGCGGAACGCGGCGATCAACGCCGCGCACGAGAACAAGGGCGATGCCGGCTGGGGCAACCAGATCCGGTCCTACGTGCTGCAGCCCTACCAGATGGTGAAGGACCTGCGGACGGGGGTGGAGACCAGCGACACCCAAGGGGTGCTGGACGGCGATCTCGACGCGTTCATGGCCGCGACGCTGGCGATGGACGTGGCCGGGAAAAGCCGGGCCGAGGCCAATGTCGAGGACTGAACGTCCCTGAAGCGCGCCGATTGGCTGCGGCTGCCGTTCGTCCAGGCCTGCCTCCGGCGGGGATATTTCAGCGAAGAAGAAAGCTGGTCCGGCCGGGTTTCGGTCCGTTTTGCGGCGGTCGATGGTCCGCTGGCGTGATGAGGGGTTGCGACCCCTGCGCCGCGCAAGCGCGATCGTGTTCACCGCCGCCCGTCGCTCTGCTACGCTGCGCCGCAGCTTGACGGAGGGGCCATGGCCAGACGGATCAACATCGCCCTTCAGGGGGGCGGGGCGCATGGCGCGTTTTCCTGGGGCGTGCTCGACCGTCTGCTGGAAGGCGACGAGATCGAGATCGACGGGATCAGCGGCACCTCGGCCGGGGCGCTGAACGGCGCGGCCCTGAAGGCGGGTCTGGCCGCCGCGCCCGGAGGCGCGGGGCGCGAGATGGCGCGCGAGAATCTGCGCCATGTCTGGAGCCAGGTCAGCCGCTACAGCGACAACCGGCTGGTGCGCTGGATGTCGAGCCTGTTCCCGGTGCCGCCCGGCCTGCAACGCATGGCGGAGCTCTATTCGCCCGCCGCATGGCTCGAAGGCGTCACCCGCGTCTTCAGCCCCTATGACTACGGCCCGTTCTACAGCAACCCGCTCGCCTCGATCATCCGCGGGATGCCGACCCCGGAACTCGCCGCGTCGGGCGGTCCGCAGCTTTTCGTGACCGCGACCACCGTGCGGACCGGGCGGGTGCGCATCTTCTCGGGGGCCGAGGTGACGGCGGAGGCGGTGATGGCGTCCGCCTGCCTTCCGACGCTGTTCCGCGCGGTCGAGATCGTGGACCCGGCGACCGGACGAAGCGAGGCGTTCTGGGACGGCGGCTATTCCGGCAACCCGGCGCTTTACCCGCTGTTCGGGACCGACCTGCCGCGCGACATCGTCATCGTGACGATCAACCCGATGCTGCGCGAGGCGGTCCCACGCAGCCCGGTTGAGATCCAGGACCGGATCAACGAGATCAGCTTCAATTCCTCGCTGCTGCGCGAACTGCGCGCCATCCAGTTCGTCAAGCGCCTGACCGCCGAGGGGCGGCTGACCGGGCGCGGCATGAAGGAGCCGCTGGTCCACATGATCTCGGACGAGGAGCTGATGAACTCGCTGGGGGCGCGCAGCAAGTCGCTGCCGGGGCCGGGGCTGGTGAAGCGGATGTTCGAGGCGGGCAGGGTGGCCGCCGAAGGATTCATCGGCGGCGATCTGGCCAATCTGGGGGAACGTGATTCGGTCGATCTGCCGGCGCTTTACGGCTGACTGCCGGTCCCTTACGCCCCGGCGGCGGCGATCCGGGCCGCGAGCCGCGCATTGTTCAGCACCAGCGCCGTGTTGGCGGCCAGCGAGCGGCCTTCGGTCAGCGTGAAGATCCGGTCCAGCAGGAAGGGCGTCACGTCCTTGGCGGCGATGCCCTGCGCGCTTGCCTCGGACAGCGCCTGCTCGACCAGCGGCATGATCTCGGGGCGCGGAATTTCCGCGTCCGCCGGAATCGGGTTCACGACCAACTGCCCGCCCGGCAGGCCAAGCGCGCGGCGCATCCGGGCGGCGGCGGCGATCTGTGCCGGATCGTCCATCCGCAGCGGCGCGGGCAGGCCGGAATCGCGGCTCCAGAAGGCGGGCAGGGCGTCCTGGCCGACGGCGATGACCGGAACGCCCAGCGTCTCCAGCACCTCCAGCGTGCGCGGCAGGTCGAGGATCGCCTTGGCGCCCGCGGACACCACCGTCACCGCAGTCTGCGCGAGTTCCTGCAGGTCGGCCGAAATGTCCATCGTCTGCTCGACCCCGCGATGCACGCCGCCGATGCCGCCGGTGGCGAAGACGCGGATGCCGGCCAGCGCCGCGCAGATCATGGTGCCCGCGACGGTGGTTGCCCCGGTGCGGCCCGTGGCGATGGCGACGGCCAGATCGGCGCGGCTCAGCTTCATCACCGAGCCCTCGGGCCGGGTGGCAAAGGATTGCAGCGTCCCGTCATCCAGCCCGATGCGGATGGTGCCGTCGATCACGGCGATGGTCGCGGGGGTTGCGCCGCCCTCGCGGATCGCGGCCTCCACGTCGCGGGCCATTCCGACGTTCTGCGGATGGGGCATCCCGTGGGTGATGATCGTCGATTCCAGCGCGACGACCGGGCGGCCTTCGTCCAGCGCGGCGCGAACCTCGGGGGTGCAGGCGAGCGGAAGTGCGGTCATGCGGATTGTCCTGCGACAAGAGCGGCGGCGGCGGCGGCTTGAAGCGCGACGGCCGGAGCGGCACCGGCTCGACCCCCACCGCGTCCGGCACTGCGCGCCGCCACGCCGCCCGGCACAAGGGCGATCCGCCCCGGCACGTCGTCCCCTGCTTGCATCCGCAGGCGGGTGCGGCCGATCACGTCCCACAGCACCGCCCGATGCAGAGCACATCGGGGCGGGGCGGGGACATGTCAGCCAAGGCGCAGCATCCGGTGCTTCTTGCGGCCGATGGAGACCTTGATGCCGCCGCCGATCTCGTCGGCCGTCAGCATCCGCTGCGGGTCGGTCACGAGGTCGTTGTTCAGCCGCAGCCCGCTTTCGGCAATCAGGCGCTTGGCCTCCTTGCCCGAGGCGGTCAGCCCCGACTGGGCCAGCATCTGCACCACCGACAGCCCCTCGCCAATGGCCGAGGGCGGCAGGGTCACGACCTCCAGATCGCCCCCGGCGCCGCCCTGCTCGAACACCTCGCGGGCGGTCGCCTCGGCGCTGGCGGCGGCGTCCGCGCCGTGCAGCAGGGTCGTCACCTGATTGGCGAGGATGATCTTGGCGTCGTTGATCTCGGCACCCTGAAGCCCGCCCAGACGCTCGCATTCCTCGACGGGAAGCTCGGTGTAGAGCTTCAGGAACCGGCCCACATCGGCGTCGGTCGTGTTGCGCCAGAACTGCCAGAACTCATAAGGCGACAGCATGTCCGCCGACAGCCAGACCGCGCCGCCCGCCGACTTGCCCATCTTGCGCCCGTCGCTGGTGGTCAGCAGCGGCGAGGTCAGGCCCCAGACCTCGGCATCCAGCACCCGGCGCGTCAGGTCCACGCCGTTGACGATGTTGCCCCACTGGTCCGACCCGCCCATCTGCAAGCGGCAGTCGTAGCGGCGGTAAAGCTCCAGGAAATCGTAGGCCTGAAGGATCATGTAGTTGAATTCGAGGAAACTCAGCGACTGTTCCCGGTCCAGCCGCGACCTGACAGACTCGAAGGACAGCATCCGGTTGACGCTGAAATGCCGCCCGATGTCGCGCAGGAATTCGAGGTAGTTCAGGCTATCCAGCCACTCGGCGTTGTTGAGCATCAGCGCCGCGTCGTCGCCATAGCGCAGGTAGCGGCCGAAGACCCGCGCCATCCCGTCGATGTTCGACTGGATCGCGGCGTTGTCCAGCAGCGGCCGTTCCTCGGACCGGAAGGACGGATCGCCCACCTTGGTCGTCCCGCCGCCCATCAGCGTGATCGGACGGTTGCCCGTCTTCTGCCACCAACGCAGCATCATGATGTTCAGCAGGTGCCCGACATGCAGGCTGGCTGCCGTCGCGTCATAGCCGATATACGCCGTCACCGGACCTTCGATCAGCGCATCGTCCAGCGCCTGCAGGTCGGTGCAGTCGGCCATGTAGCCGCGCTGGATCATGATGCCTAGGAACTCGGATTTGGGGCGGTAGGTCATCGGCGTTTTCCTTCTGTCCCGTCCGCCTATACAGGGGGGCAGGGTCAAGGAAAAGCGGGGCGGAAATGCTGGCGCTGGGGATGATGTCGGGCACCTCGCTCGACGGGGTGGACGCGGCGCTGATCGACACCGACGGCGAGCGCATCGCCGGTTTCGGGGAGAGCGGCTATCAGCCCTATTCCGCGGACGAGGCGTCCGTGCTGCACGCGGCCCTCGGCCGCTGGCCGGGAGAAGCGGGCGTGGCCGAGGCCGCCTCGCTGACAGTCGCCGCCCATGCCGAGCTGGCGGACCGCTTTCCGCAGGCTGGGGTGATCGGCTTTCACGGCCAGACGCTCGCCCATGATCCGGGCGGGCGCGGCACTCATCAGGCGGGGGATGGCTGGCGGCTCGCGCGGCTCACGGGGCGGCGGGTCGTATGGGACTTCCGGCGCGAGGATGTGCGGCAGGGCGGGCAGGGCGCGCCGCTCGCGCCGTTCTTCCACCATGCGCTGGCGCGGTGGGCAGCTGAGCAGGGGCGGATCGAGGCGGCGCCGGTCGCGTTTCTGAACCTCGGCGGGGTGGGGAACCTGACCTTCACCGACCCGAGGATCGCGCGGCCCGAGGATGCCTGCCTCGCCTTCGACACCGGCCCGGCGAACGCGCCGCTGAACGACCTGATGCGCGCCCGCCTTGGGGCAGCGCGGGACGAGGGCGGCGCGCTGAGCGCCGGCGGGACGCCGGACGAGGCCGTGATCGCCGCCTTCCTGCGCCATCCCTTCTTCGACCGTGAGCCGCCGAAGTCGCTGGACCGCGACAGCTTCGCCGGGCTGGGCAGGGCGGTCGCGGGGCTGCCTGACGCGGATGCAGCGGCGACGCTGACCCATGCGGCCGCGGCCTCGGTTCAGGCGGGGCTGCGGTGGTTGCCGCAGGCGCCCGCCGCGCTGCTGGTCTGCGGCGGCGGGCGACACAATGCGCCGATGATGGCGGCGTTGGCCGAACGGACCGGGCTGCCGGTGCAGCCGGTCGAGGCTTTGGGGCTCGACGGCGACATGATCGAGGCGCAGGCCTTCGGCTGGCTCGCCGTGCGGGTGCTGCGGGGGCTGCCGACCTCGGCCCCGCGCACGACCGGCGCGCCGGGGCCGGTCTGCGGCGCGCGGATCAGCGGGCCGCGCTGACGGGTCCGTGTTCCCGAGCGGAGCACCTTGATACGGCAGGCCAAATCGGTGCGGAACAATTGTCCCGCGTCAGGGTTGACTGCCTGATGCGAGACGGCCCTGCGCCGCCGCCCGAGCGATTTTCGAAAGGAACCACCGATGAAAGCTCTGCTTCTTGCCGCCACCTCGTCGCTTGCGCTGACCGGGTTCGCCGTGGCCCAGACCGCGACCGACACCACCACCGACTCCACCCCGCCGGCGACCAACGCCGCACCGGGCGCCTCGGCCGATACCGACAGCAACGCCGCCGGCAGCGCGACCACCCAGGACGCCGGCGACACGGGCGGGACGGATGCCGCGACCGATTCGGACACGATGGGCACCACGGCCGGCACCACCGCCGCCCCCGCCGACGCGACGGCGACCAGCACCGAAGGCAGCTCGGCGACCGGCATCACCTCGTCCACGACCGATCCGGGCACGGACGTCACGGCTGACACCACGACGCCGATGACCCACACCACGATGGACGGCACGGCGACGACCACCACCGACACGACCGGCACCGACGCGGTGACGACCACGACCACCGACACCATGGCCACCGACACGATGTCCTCGGATTCCGTGGCCACCGCGCCGGTCGTGACGGATCAGGACGCCACGACGACCACGGTCGTCACCGGCGACACCGCCACGGTCGCAGCGCCGGACGTGGGCGCCCCGGCGCTCAGCGCCGAGGCGCCCGGCCTGCTTGCCTCGCGCATCATGGGGATGCGGATCTACACGACCAACCAGCCGTCCAGCACCGCCTGGGAAGGCTTCGACCTGGCCGAGCGGCCCGCCGATTGGGGCGACATCGCGCAGGTGGACGACCTCGTCTTCGACGCGAGCGGCGATCTGCGGGGCTACATCGCCGATATCGGCGGCTTCCTCGGGATCGGCGCCAAGCAGGTTCTGCTGGGCGATCAGGCGCTGCACATGGTGCGGGTGGGCGATGACGTGTTCTTCGCCACCAACTTCACCAAGGAAGAGCTGGAAGCGCTGCCGGACTTCGACACGACGACCGTCATGCGCTGAATTCTTCAATATAAACAAGACCAAAAGGGGCGCCTTCGGGTGCCCCTTTTTGCCGTTCGCATGGAACGAATCCGCCATCCGCCCGTTAAAGCCGCAGGGGTCCGCCAAGGGTTGGGCCTGTCCGAAACGATCCAGCTGAAAGGTAACTCCATGCTCAAGCAACTTCTTGGGACCGCCGCTGTCATGTCGTTCGTGGCATCGGGCGCATTCGCCCAGGCTACCGCTCCGGTCGATGGCACGCCCCCGGTCGGAGGCGACGCCGCCGTGACCGGCACGGTCGATACGGACGCCGCCGTCGTTGCCACCGACGATGCCGCGGTCGTCGGGACCGATACCGACGCAGCCGTGGTCGGAACCCCTGACGCCGCGGGCGCGACCATTGCCGCCCCTGTCGCGGGCGGGGAAGTCGTCGTCGAACAGGGCGAGCCGGTCGTGAACGTCGATGTGCCCGATCCGGTCGTGAACGTGCGCCAGGCCCCGCCGCAGGTGACGGTCGAGCAGCCCGAGCCGACCGTGACCGTCACCCAGGCCCCGCCCGAGGTGACCGTCGAGCAATGCGCCCCGGTCATCCACGTGACCCAGGCCGAGCCGACCGTTCAGGTCAACATCCCGCAGCCGCTCGTCTCGGTCGCGCTGGCCGATCCCGAGGTCATGATCGAGGGCGCCGAGCCGGTCGTCACCGTGGAAACGCCCGAGCCGGTGGTGAGCTTCATCACCCCCGAGCCGCGCGTTGCCGTCGAATCGGCCGAAGCGGTGGTCAATGTCACGGATGCCGAGCCGCAGGTGAACGTGGCCCGCGCCGATGCGGCGCAGGTTCAGATCATCCAGAACGAGGCCGACGTGAATGTCGATCAGGCCGGCGAGCCCCAGGTGGCCGTGACCGACGCCGAGCCGGTGGTCGATGTCGCGCCGGCGGCCGACGCTCAGGTCACGGTCGAAACCGCCGACGCCGCGGTTGACGTGACCGGGGCCGATGCCGCGGTCGCCGTGACCGACGTCGAGAGAGACGCCGCCCTTGTCGATTTCGCCCCGGTGATGGCGAGCGATGTGGTCGTGCGTGAAGGCTATGCGGTCGTTCCCGCTGGCGAGGTCACTGCGGACGAGCTGGACGGAACCCCGGTCTATGCCGCCGGTGACGAGCAGATCGGCGACATCAACGACGTGGTCGCGGACGAATCCGGCCAGATCCAGCAGGTGATCGTCGGTGTCGGCGGCTTCCTGGGGATTGGCGAACGTGACGTCGCCTATCCGTTCGACCAGGTGTCGCTGCAGCGTCAGGCGGACGGCTCGGACCTGCGGGCCTATGTCGGCACGACCGGCGAGCAGGTGCAGAACCTGCCGGAATACACCCCCGCAAACTGATCGGCGGACGGTGAGATGAAGGAAAGGCTCCGCCACCGCGCGGGGCCTTTCTGCATGATGGCCGCTTTGTTGCGCCCCGCCCGCGCAATCCGCTTGACGTGCGCGCGGCGGATGCGTAAACCCCCGGCACTCCGACAGGCGTCGGGGTGGTCTGCGCGGTTGTAGCTCAGTTGGTTAGAGTACCGGCCTGTCACGCCGGGGGTCGCGGGTTCGAGCCCCGTCAACCGCGCCATCACCACCGAACGCCCGGTCGCAGGAAGTGCGCGGTTGTAGCTCAGTTGGTTAGAGTACCGGCCTGTCACGCCGGGGGTCGCGGGTTCGAGCCCCGTCAACCGCGCCATTTCCCTTCCTTCATCCATCATTTGCTGCATGCGGGCGTTGCCCGCGGGGCTTTCCAAGGCCGCGTCAATCCCTATGCTGGCCCGGCAAAGGAACGAGGTTGGACGATGTCAGGCGAAATCGACTATGGCGGGATGATGCACCGTGCAATGCAGGGGCTGATCGCCGATGTCCTGCAAGGCATCGCCGACAACGGCCTTCCGGGCGAGCATCATTTCTTCATCACCTTCGATACGCATGACGACGGGGTGGAGATGGCCGACTGGCTGCGCGAGCGCTATCCCGACGAGATGACCATCGTCATCCAGCACTGGTTCGAGAACCTGAAGATCACCGATGAGGGTTTCTCGATCACGCTGAACTTCGGCAATGCGCCCGAGCCGCTGGTGATCCCCTTCGATTCGATCCGCACCTTCGTGGACCCCTCGGTCGAGTTCGGCCTGCGCTTCGAGACGCAGGAAAGCGACGATGAGGACGAGGCGGACGAGGACGGGGAACAGGGCGCGTCCGAGGCCGATTCCTTCCCGCCCGAGGGCGGGGCCGAGGTCGTGAGCCTCGACAAGTGGCGGAAGTAGGCGTCCCGCATACCAAGGCATACGATTGCCAAGGCGGCCCGCCGGCCCTAGAACCCCCGCAACCGTGAAAAGGGGGCAAGCATGACCGACACCCGCACCGAAACCGACAGCTTCGGCCCGCTCGAAGTGCCCGCCGACAAATACTGGGGGGCGCAGACCCAGCGGTCGATCCGCAACTTCCCGATCGGCTGGGAAAAGCAGCCCGTCGCCATCATCCGCGCGCTCGGCGTCGTCAAGCAGGCCGCCGCGCAGGTGAACATGTCCACGGGCAAGCTGGACGGCGGCATCGGCAAGGCGATGGTTCAAGCGGCGCAGGAAGTCGTCGCGGGCAGGTTCGACGACAACTTCCCGCTGGTGGTCTGGCAGACCGGCTCGGGCACGCAATCGAACATGAACGCGAACGAGGTCATCTCGAACCGCGCCATCGAGATTCTCGGCGGCGAGATGGGGTCCAAGACGCCCGTCCATCCGAACGACCACGTCAACATGGGCCAGTCGTCCAACGACACCTTCCCGACCGCGATGCACGTCGCCATCGGCATGATGGCCCGCGACGTGCTGCTGCCGGGGCTGGAAAAGCTGGCCGCCGCGCTGGAAGCCAAGCGTGACGAGTTCAAGGACATCATCAAGATCGGCCGCACCCACACGCAGGACGCAACGCCCCTGACGCTCGGGCAGGAATTCGGCGGCTACGCCCATCAGGTCCGCATGGGGATCGAGCGGGTGAAGCTGGCCCTGCCGCAGATCTACGAACTGGCGCAGGGCGGCACCGCGGTCGGCACCGGTCTGAACACGAAGAAGGGCTGGGACACCGCCATCGCGGCCGAGATCGCCAAGATCACCGATCTGCCCTTCGTGACCGCCCCCAACAAGTTCGAGGCGCTGGCCGCCCATGACGCGATGGTGTTCTTCCACGGCGCGCTGAAGACCATCGCCGGAAGCCTCTTCAAGATCGCCAACGATCTGCGCTTCCTCGGCTCGGGCCCCCGCTCGGGTCTGGGCGAGCTGATCCTGCCGGAAAACGAGCCGGGCTCGTCGATCATGCCGGGCAAGGTGAACCCGACCCAGGCCGAGGCGCTGACGATGGTCTGCGCCCATGTCATGGGCAACGACGCCGCCGTGGGCTTCGCCGGGTCGCAGGGCCATTTCGAGCTGAACGTCTTCAACCCGATGATGTCTTACAACGTGCTGCAATCCATGCAGCTTCTAGGCGACGCGGCATCCAGCTTCACCGACAACATGGTCGTCGGCACGCAGGCCAACACCGCGCGCATCGAGAAGCTGATGCAGGAATCGCTGATGCTGGTGACGGCGCTCGCGCCGACCATCGGCTACGACGCCGCCACCAAGGTCGCCAAGACCGCGCACAAGAACGGCACGACGCTGAAGGAAGAGGCGATCGCGCTGGGTTACGTGGACGCGGAGACCTTCGACCGCGTCGTCCGCCCGGAACTGATGATCGGTCCCGAGGATTGATGACCCCGAGGGGCGCCCCCGCGGCGTCCCGCAGAAAGGGCCGCGATGCAGATCACGCCGCAACTGATGTTCGAGGGCCGCGTGGACGAGGCGCTGGCGCTGTGGCGCCGCGCCTTTCCGGACATGCAGGTGACGCCCGGCATCCCGGCCACGGTGGAAATCGCCGGCCAGCGGCTGCGGCTGTTCGACAGCCCGGTTCACCACGATTTCACGCTCACCCCGTCCTTCTCGCTGACCGTCGCCTGCGCGGACGAGGCCGAGCTGCGGCGCCTGGCTGACGTGCTGGGCGAAGGCGGCGCGGTGCTGATGGAGCTTGGGGCATACGACTTCTCGCCCTGCTACACCTGGATCGTGGACCGGGTGGGCGTCAGCTGGCAACTGATCGTGGAGCCATGAGTGGGCGGGACTCCGGCAAGGTCGTCAACCTGCGGCAGGCGCGCAAGTCGGCTGCCCGCAATACCAAGCGCCGAACAGGTGACGAGAACGCCGCCCGGTTCGGCCTGACCCGCGCCGAACGCGCCGCGCAGGCGGACGCGGCGGCCCGCGAGGGTCGCAAGCTCGACCAGCACCGGCTGGACCGGGATGGCGACGGTCAGGACAGCGGCGGGCAGGATGGCTGACGCTTCCGCCCTTCGGCTGCCGCCGCTGACGCCGCCCGTCAAGCGTTCGGTCATGCTGGAAGGGCACGCCACCAGCGTCAGCCTCGAAGATGCATTCTGGCGCGCCTTGCAGGACGAGGCGCGGGCGCGGCACATGACGCCGGCGCAGCTCATCTCGCAGGTCGATCACATGCGCCCGCCCGAGGTGGGGCTCGCGACCGCGCTGCGGCTGTTCGTGCTGGCGCAAGCCCAGCTTGCGCCGCCCCGGCGCGGCGATTAGAAACCGGGCCACACAGCGAAAATCCGCAAACAGGACGCACGCACATGGCAGGCCATTCGAAATGGGCCAACATCCAGCATCGGAAGGGTCGGCAGGACTCGATCCGCTCGAAGCTGTTCTCGAAGCTGGCGAAGGAAATCACCGTCGCCGCCAAGATGGGCGATCCCGACCCCGAAAAGAACGCGCGGCTGCGTCTGGCGGTGAAGGAGGCCAAGTCGAACTCGGTCCCCAAGGACGTGATCGACCGCGCCATCAAGAAGTCGCAAGGCGGCGACGCGGAAAATTATGACGAGATCCGCTACGAGGGCTACGGCCCCGACGGCGTTGCGATCATCGTCGAGGCGATGACCGACAACCGCAACCGCACCGCGTCGAACGTGCGGTCCTATTTCACCAAGCATGGCGGCGACATGGGCCAGACCGGCTCGGTCGCGTTCATGTTCGATCGGGTGGGCGAGATCATGTATCCCGCCTCTGCCGGCGATGCCGACACGGTGATGATGGCGGCGCTGGAAGCGGGCGCGGAGGACGTGGAATCCGACGAGGACGGCCACTGGATCTACTGCGCCGACACCGACCTGAACGAGGTGTCGATCGCGCTGGAGTCGGCTTTGGGCGAGTCGGAGTCGGCCAAGCTGATCTGGAAACCGCAGGCCCCGGCCGAGATCACCGATATCGAGACCGCGCAAAAGCTGATGAAGCTGATCGACACGCTGGAAGATGACGACGACGTGCAGAACGTCACCGGCAATTTCGACCTGTCCGAGGACGTGGCCGCCAGGCTGGGCTGACCCGCGAAGCCCGTGGGGGGCGCGTTCGCGGCGCCCTTCAGCGTTAGGGCATGTCCCAGCCGCTCGGCACGTCGCGCCGGGCCAGCCGCAAGGCGAGGCCCGCGAAGGCCCCACGCCGATGGCGATGGTCAGGTCCGCCAGCACCGTCAGCAGCAGCGTCATGAGCAACAGCACCCTGTCCGAGCGCCGCGCCCGCATGTAACCGCGCCACTTGTGCGGCTCGCTCATGTTCCAGGCGGTCAGCATCAGCGGCCCGGCAAGCGCCGGCATGGCGAACTGCCCGGCGAGCGGCGCGGTCACCACCATCACCAGCAGCACCGTCAGCGCATGGACGACGCCCACGACCGGCGTCCTGCCGTCCGCGCGGACGTTGGTCGCCGTGCGGGCAGTCGCCCCGGTCGCCGGCAGACCCCCGACGAGGGCCGAGCCGATATTGGCCCAGCCCTGCGCCAGCGCCTCGGAAACTGCCGGTTCAGATCGCGGTAATCCGCGGTAGCCGCATGACGAATGCGCCGCAACGAGCGTCTTGATCAGCGGCACTACGCTCGCGGCTTCTTTGGCCTGCGGCCTGCACCTCGTGATATCCAGCATCTCACACAGGATCTCGGCCTCGAGCGTCGTGCGGCCAAGCGGGCGCTCGAACTCCCGGATTCGGCCCTCGATCTGCCGGACAGCCCGGTTGCTGGCCAAATCGTCATCTTCGGACACGGCCACGGCTCCCACCTCCAGCAGGAGACGACGCAAACGATAGAGCGGGCCCGGCGCAACGCCATTAGCGCGGGCGACCACCCGATGCCGGCAGTCTCATCGAGCGTCTCCTCAACGAAATTCGACTGATCCGGCTGGTTGACGCTGCTGTCTTTCGGATTGTCGCGCCATCAGCGGCCGGACTCGTACTAACGCCATTGTCGTCCGGGATCTAGAGGATCGTACTGGCGGGCGCGAATGCCTTCGATTGCGGGTGTTGGTCGCTATGAATTCCTGCCTCTTGCCTTCGTCGTCGTTCAAGGACATCGGGTGGAAACCTGTTCATCATAAGCGGGCGGTCTCCTGGCTGACTCTTGGTTGATGACGACGCCGCGCTCGTGCGGCAGATCTTCGACGTTGCGCAGCGGCAGCCACAACCAAATCAGGAGCGTTATCGTCAGTCGGATGATCGCGGGCGTGAAGCCCCGGAGGCCAGTGCCGGGTCGCGCTGAGAGGGCAGGGGTTACATTCCCGCCGCGGCCGGTTCTCTTAAGGTCTTGCCGTCCGGTTGATGTGTTGTTCCGGGGCGCGGCTTTCGGCGTTTCGTTCCCTCTCCGCCGGTCTTCGGTAAGGGAAGAGAGTATCTCGGCGATCTGGCCGTCCGGCATCCTCGGACCCTCGTCGATACGGGCGCCGCGAGCTTTTGCTTCGGCCAGCAGGGGCGTCTCTGCGGGCTCCATGATCACATCCGCGACCAGCATTCCGGGCGTGATCTCGGCCGGATCGACAGGGAGCGGATCATCTGACCGCAGGCCGGTGAGGTACTGTTGATGATGATGTCGTGCCCGCTGAGAGGCCCGCCCAAATCCAGCGACAGGCTCGGGAAGATACTCCGAGATCGTCCTGCGAGACCCATGAGCTTGTCTTGCGAGCGATTGACGAGCGTCAGGTGCCCGATGCCTTCTCGGCCATGGCAAAGGCGATGGCGCTTGCGGCGCCGCCCGCGACGACCAGACAGAGGCGGCGCCGGGCGATCGATTCGCCGGCCGCGATCCTGCCGGCGACGGAACCCCGGCCGTCGAGCAGGTCGCCGCTCAGCGTCCCGTCCCTCTCGCGCCGAACGACGCCGAACATGTGCCGGGCCTTGCCGATCTTGTTGAAGAGCTGATCGGCCGCGACCCACATAAAATCAGGATACATGAGCTCGAGAACCGGGATCACGCGGCCATCCGCCGCCAGCCCGCCCGCGACACCGGTAAAGGCGTTCTCGCCGATCGGGGTTCCGATCACCCGGTCGGGGATATCGGCTTTCAGCCCGCGGGTGGTGCCGTTGGTGCCGCCTTGAGCGGGTGCACGTCCTCGCCCGGAATGACGATCCGGTCATCCGTGGCCATGCGGCGGTGCATGACATCGGCCACCGTGTCGATGAACTTCGCTTCCGCGAACGGGGCGGTGAAGCTCTCCTCCTCCTCCGTCCGCGCGCCGGCGAATTCCGACAGGTCGCCCCGCGGGCCGAAGTCGCGGAAGCTTTCCTCGGGCCAGAGCGCCGGGATGATCCGCCGCTTGGCGTGCGCCGTCTCGATCAACTCGCCCGCGACCTCGTTCATCAGGGCGACGCATAGGTCGCGCAACGCCGCCGCCGCCTCGTCGCGTCGTCGCCGAGGATCTTCCGCTGGCCCAATTCGGGGCCAGCGCGAGCAGCCGATCGCGGTGGCGCCACTCCGCCTCTTCCTCCTTGGTCCGGTAACCGCGCCCAGGCGGCACGGGCGGTCATGGGTACGCCGTCGCCCACCGTGGCATTGGTGCCGAGATTGCGTGATTCTGCAGATGCATCGATTCGCCCCGGCCCCGGCAGAAGCCCTGCGAAAGCCCGAAGGTTTCGGCATGCGTCCGTTTGGCCAGCAGGCGGATATCGCCGCCGAGCTCCGCCTTCGGATCGATACCCCGCGGCGCGACATGGGACAGCGCCTTGGCCAGGAACTGATGATGCGCCGGGGGCGAGCCGTTGATCTGGTCGCCGGGCCGCAGGCTGGGGGCTGACCCGACTGCGCCCGCTTTCTGGCTGATGGCGGAATCGGCGGCGCCGTGGACCGGACCCTGCGCGGCAAGTTCCAGCACCTTTTCCTCGAAGGCCCGGATCAGTTCCATCTGCGCCAGCATCGTGCCACCCGTGGCCAGGTCGAGCGCCGCCCAATCGCGTAGCGCGGATCTCGCGCCATGGGGTGGAAGCGGAAAGGTCGACGACCTCGGGCATGATGGTCTCCTGGGAGCGGCGCGGCGGTCAGGCGGCGAGAAGCCGCCGTCGACCGGCAGGACGGCGCCGGTGATGTAGCTGGCCCAGGACGAGGCGAGAAAGAACGTGGGACCGACGATCTCGGCCGTCTTGCCGATCCGCTCCATCATGGCCCTTCAGCGCGATCGTCAGCTTCTGCTCAACCAGCACCACCGCGGCCCCCTTGCGTTGATGTCGGCGATCATCTCGGCCACGGCGGCGACGATCCTGCGGGCCAGCCCCTCGGCAGTGTCCCAGCGGTTGGTGTAGGAGGCCGCGCGCGGAGCCCCGGCGTAGCGCAGCGCGCGGCCGGGCGTGACGCTGGCGGCCATCGCCGAT
>NZ_JAHQZU010000079.1 GCF_019061185.1 Paracoccus sp. Z118 | reverse complement strand
CGCTTTACCATTTCCAGTTCCACTCCGTCGCGGGCGGGTTCGCCGCCTCGACCTCGGGCGGGGGCTTCGACACGCGGCCGCTGGCCGATGCTGCCTCGGCGGGGCTGGACCTTGCGCTGGTCGTCTCCGGCGGGAACCCCATGCTCCACGACGACCCGGCGCTGGCGCGCGCCCTGCGGGGGCTGGCGCAGCAGGGGGTGCGCCTCGGCGGGATCTCTGGCGGCTCGGCGCATCTGGCCAAGGCGGGGCTGATGGCGGGGCGGCGCTTCACGGTCCACTGGACCCATATCGACGCGCTGCAGGACTACGGCCCCGACCTGCTGATCGAGCGGGCGATCTATGTCATCGACCGCGACCGCTATACCTGCGCGGGAGGGGTCGCTGCGATGGACATGATGGGGGCGCTGATCGCGCGGGAACATGGCGCAAACTTCGCCCGCGAGGTCAGCGGCTGGTTCATCCACCCGCGCCTGCGCACCGCCGACGAGCCGCAGCAGCCCGGCGCGGGGCAGCGTTTCGACCTGCATCATCCGGCGCTGGAGGCGGCGGTCGAGCTGATGGCCACCCACCTCGCCGACCCGCTGGCACCCGACCAGCTTGCGGCCCTGTCCGGCACCAGCGCCCGGCAGTTGCAGCGGCTGTTCTCGGCCCATCTCGGCGAGACGATGACCGGCTTCTACCGCGACCTGCGGCTGGCCAAGGCGAACGAGCTGCTGCAGCAGACCGCGCTGCCGGTGCTGGAGATCGCGGTGATGACCGGATTTGCCAGCGCCGCCCATTTCAGCCGCTGCTTTGCCGAAAAATACGGGATGCCGCCCGGCCGCAGGCGGCGGGCGGCAGAGGCGGTCGCCCGTCATCCCGTCAGAGCACCTGATTGAGGAAATCACGCGTCCGCTGGTCCTTGGCGCTGGTGAAGAACTCGGCCGGCGGGCCGTGTTCCACGATCACGCCCCGGTCGGTGAAATAGATGTGGTCCGCCACCTCGCGGGCAAAGCCCATCTCGTGCGTCACGAGGATGCAGGTCATGCCCTCGGCGGCCAGATCCTTGATCGTGACCAGCACCTCCTTGACCGTTTCCGGGTCAAGGGCCGCGGTCACCTCGTCGAACAGCATCACGTCGGGCCGCATCGCCAGCGAGCGGGCGATGGCCACGCGCTGCTGCTGGCCGCCGGACAGCTCGCCGGGATAGTGATCTTCTTTCCCCTCCAGTCGCACCTTCTTCAGCAGGGCGCGGGCGCGGGTTTCGACCTCGGCCTTGTTTTCCTTCAGCACCTTGATCGGCGCCATCATCACGTTCTGAAGCGCCGTCTTGTGCGGGAACAGGTTGTATTGCTGGAACACCATCCCGACCTTGCGGCGCAGCGCCAGCTTGTCGAGCTTGGGATCGTGCACCTCAAGTCCCTCGACCTGGATCGAGCCGGCCTGAATGTCGTTCAGCGCGTTGATGCAGCGGATCAGCGTCGATTTGCCCGACCCCGAGGGGCCGATGATGCAGATCACCTCGCCCTTCATCACGTCGAAGCTGATGCCGCGCAGCACCTCGACCTGGCCGAAGGACTTGTGGACATCGCGCAGGCGGACGATGGGGTCGTTCTCGTTCCAGTCGGTCATCGGGAACCTCTCAGTTCTTGACGGCGAAGCGCCGCTCCAGCCGCATCGTCAGGCGGGCGATCGGGTAGCAGTAGACGAGGAAAAGCAGCAGCGCGAAGCTGTAGAAGGGCATCAGAAGCTCGGGGTAGTTGCCCTCGGCCTCCATCGCCTGACGGGTCAGGCTGATGATCTCGTTCAC
>NZ_JAHQZU010000078.1 GCF_019061185.1 Paracoccus sp. Z118 | reverse complement strand
GCGAGCGCACAGCAGGTCTGTCCGCGCGCCGGGCGCGGAGGTCATGACCTTCGGAAGCCGGGGAGAGGCTACCGCTGCCGGGCCTTGCGGCCGGCATAGCGGCGGTCGCGGTCGGCCTTTCGTGCAGCCTCATCCGTGATCACACGGGCGATCATGCTGTCAGCCCGTTCACGCGCCTCGATCTCGGCTCTCGCGGCAACGTTGGCGGCGTCCTGATAGGCGGCCGCCTCGGCTTGGATGCGTTCCTGCTCCTGCTGCCGCTCGCGCGCTTCAGCCTTGATCCGATCCCGCTCTTCGCGCCTCTTCTCACGGGCCGCGGCGGCCGCGACAAGCTCTTCCTGCCGCGCAAGGCGGGTGGGTTCGGCGGCGTTCATCCTGGTGCGGTAGGCGCGAAGGAGCGCGGCTTTCGCATCGGCAGCAGCACTGCGGCGGTCGTCGAGATCGTTGGCTTTGGCGGTTCTCAAATCTGTATCCTGTCTGAAGTATGGAGAGCCTCGAGGTCAGGCCCTTTTGGATGGTTTCGACGAAGTTGGGGCGGCCACCCTTGCATGCTCTTTCTGATCTCGCGCCATGCGGGCGGTCTTGAGGCGCAAGGTCTTCTCCGCCCGGGCTTGGGCGACGGCGTCGAGCTCGTCGATCGGTCGTTCCCGAGCGAGGAACTGCGATTGCGCCTCGGCGAAGGCAATCTCGGCCTGCGCCCGCGACCAGCTGCATGTCTGCGTCATGCGGTTCACCACTGAAAGCTCGCTTGGTTGAGCGGCAAGAAAAAAGGTCAGGCAGTCCGCCTGACCTTCAACGGTGTCGCTTGCTCATGAATGCACCTGCATGCCTCGGCAAGGGAAGGCAGAGGCGAGGTCAGGCAGCCTGGAGATTGCAGGCCAACATCTTGCCCGACTTGCTGTCGCGTTCCATGTCGTAGCCGATCTTCTGGCCCTCGGTGATTTCGCCCATGCCCGACCGCTCGACGGCCGAGATATGGGCGAAGGCGCCCGGACCACCATTGACAGGCTGAATGAAGCCGAAACCTTTGGTGGCGTTGAACCATTTTACTGTGCCGGTGGTCATGATGAACCCTTTCAGAGGCATGCTGGATGACCGTGGCGCAAGGAGCGACACGGGCGAGATAGCGATTTTGAAAGGGAGGTCTGTTCAGGGCGCGGTGCCAATCGCGCAACAACCGAAGCTCGGCAAGCGAATATCGATATGTCGCTGATAGCAGCAAAGATCTCCGTTGTCGCTCGGAAAAGCTCGGGGTTCACTGATCCGCTTCACGGCCGCCACCAACCATGACGCCGGAGCGGCGGTCGATCACCCGGCCCCGGCCCGTGCAGCCTGACCGTTGGGCAAGGCCACCTTGTCGATCGCGTTCATGACCGCTTCCGTCGCGGTCTGATGGATCATGTGACCCGCGCCCGCAACACGATGAAAGCTGCTCTGCGAGATATCCCCGTGCAGCCGGGCTGACTGATCGTCGGCATCCACGAGACGGTCGTCGGCACCCGCGATGATGCAGACGGGCATGCTGAGTTGCCGATAGCTGTCGCCGGCCGCAAGAACCTCCGGGACCATCAGGGCGGATTCCGCGGCGCTCGCGCGGAGTTGGGACGGCCGGACCGCCATGGCCCTCGGGAACCCGGCGAACTTCTCCGGCACCGGCCGAGGCCCGAAGATCGTCCGCATCAGGAGCGGCCATGCCAGCCGGCTCAGGATTGGAGAGATCGTGTAACGGATGGCATCGCCCACCACCGGGACCGCCGGAACCGCCATCCCGGCCACGTCCGGCCGCGCGGTCGGAAAGTAGTAGCCCGAGGCCAGAACGAGACCGCCGACCAGATCGGGGTATTTGCGGGCCAGCGCCACGGCGACCAGGCA
>NZ_JAHQZU010000077.1 GCF_019061185.1 Paracoccus sp. Z118 | reverse complement strand
GCGAGCGCACAGCAGGTCTGTCCGCGCGCCGGGCGCGGAGGTCATGACCTTCGGAAGCCGGGGAGAGGCTACCGCTGCCGGGCCTTGCGGCCGGCGTAGCGGCGGTCGCGGTCGGCCTTTCGTGCGGCCTCATCCGAGATGACACGGGCGATCATGCTGTCAGCCCGTTCACGCGCCTCGATCTCGGCTCTCGCGGCAACGTTGGCGGCGTCCTGATAGGCGGCCGCCTCGGCGTCGATGCGTTCCTGCTCCTGCTGCCGCTCGCGCGCCTTCGCCTTGATCCGATCCCGGTCTTCGCGCCTCTTCTCACGGGCCGCAGCGGCCGCGACAAGCTCTTCCTGCCGCGCAAGGCGGGTGGGTTCGGCGGCGTTCATCCTGGTGTGGTAGGCGCGAAGGAGCGCGGCTTTCGCATCGGCAGCGGCACTGCGGCGGTCGTCGAGATCGTTGGCTTTGGCGGTTCTCAAATCTGTATCCTGTCTGAAGTATGGAGAGCCTGGAGGTCAGGCCCTTTTGGATGGTTTCGACGAAGTTGGGGCGGCCACCCTTGCACGCTCTTCCTCGTCTCGCGCCATGCGGGCGGTCTTCAGCCGCAAGGTCTTCTCCGCACGGGCCTGGGCGATGGCGTCGAGCTCGTCGATCGGGCGTTCCCGAGCGAGGAACTGCGATTGCGCCTCGGCGAAGGCAATCTCGGCCTGCGCCCGAGTCCGGCTGGATGCCTGCGTCATGCGGTTCACCTCTGAAGACTCGCTTGGTTGAGCGGCAAGAAAAAAGGTCAGGCGGACCGCCTGACCTTCAACGGTGTCCTGCGCTCGGGAATGCACGTGCATTCCTGAGCAAGGGAAGGCAGACGCGAGGTCAGGCAGCCTGGAGATTGCAGGCCGACATCTTGCCCGACTTGCTGTCGCGCTCCATGTCGTAGCCGATCTTCTGGCCCTCGGTGATTTCGCCCATGCCCGACCGCTCGACGGCCGAGATATGGACGAAGGCATCGGGGCCGCCGTTATCGGGCTGAATGAAGCCAAAGCCCTTGGTGGCATTGAACCATTTTACTGTGCCGGTGGTCATGATGAACCCTTTCAGAGGCGTGTTGGATATCCGTGACGCACGAGCGTCACGGGCAAAGATAACGATTTTTGAAAGGGAGGTCTGTTCAGGGCGCGGTGCCAATTGCGCAACAACCAAAGCTCGGCAAGCAAATATCGATCTATCGCTGATAGCAGCAGATGTCTCCGATGTCAATCCTGGAGAATTGGTTCACTGATCCGTCTCCAGGCGGACTCCGACCCTTTCGCGCAAAGCGGCCGGCAGATCAGACCGCTTCAGCCCGTGCGGCGTGACCATTGGGCAAGGCCACTTTCTCGATCGCGTTCATGACCGCTTCCGTCGCGGTCTGATGGATCATGTGACCCGCGCTCGGAACACGATGGAAGCTGCTCTGCGGGATCTCCCCGTGCAACCGGGCTGACTGATCCTGCGCATCCACGAGACGGTCGTCAGCACCCGCGATGATGGAGACCGGCATGCTGAGCTGCCGATAGCTGTCGCCAGCCGCAAGAGCCTCCGGAACCATCAGGGCGGATTCCGCGGCGCTTGCCCGGAGCTGGGATGGCCGGACCGCCATGGCCTTCGGAAACCCGGCGAACTTCTCCGGCACCGGCTGAGGCCCGAAGATCGTCCGCATCAGGAGCGGCCATGCCAGCCGGCTCAGGACCGGAGAGATCGTATAGCGGATGGCGTCGCCCACCACCGGGACCGCCGGAACCGCCATCCCGGCCACATCCGGCCGCGCGGTCGGAAAGTAGTAGCCCGAGGCCAGAACGAGACCGCCGACCAGATCGGGGTATTTGCGGGCCAGCGCCACGGCGACCAGGCA
>NZ_JAHQZU010000076.1 GCF_019061185.1 Paracoccus sp. Z118 | reverse complement strand
CAATCCCGGCATCAGGCTGCCCGCTGTAGCAATCTGATCAAGCTCGGACCTCTCCGAGGGCCGGCGCTCCTACACCACGCCAAGGGGCATGACCGACATCGCTGATCGCAGGGACCGGATATTGCCCGGCGGCAGACCGGAATGAACGCCGACCGCCGCGAAAAGGTCGGGATAGGCGGCGCCGATGATGGCCGCCGCGGTCCCTCCGGCCGAGATGCCGGCGATGTAGATGCGGGCGGGATTGGCACGGCCGAAGGACATCGCGTGCCGCGTCAGGGCCGCGATGACGGCGGGCTCCCCTCTGCCCCGCGCCTGGTTCTTCGGATCGTGCCAGTTCCAGCACCGCCCGACATTCGCCTTGGGCGACTGCTGCGGATAGAGCACCAGCAAGCCAAGCTCGTCCGCCAGCCTGTTCATGTCGGTGCCGGCCGCAAAGTCGGGCGCGGACTGGGAACACCCGTGCAGCATGACGACCAGCGGCATGCGCCGGCGCGCCGAACCCTTCGGCGTGTAGAACCTGTAGTCGAGCGTGCCCTGCGGACAGGTGAACGTGTCGGCGAGAAAGCTGCCCGGCGTCGGACGCGGCGGAACCGTGGATTGTTTCCGTCTGGCTGTGGGCGACGCCGATGCCACCCGCTTGCGCTTGGGCTTCGGGGTCGACGGCACCAGGAGACGCGGAAGCGCAAGGACGGTGGACAGGGGCCGCCTTCTGGCGCGCCGCGCCGCGCTGGCCATCGTCTTGAGAAGATCGGCCATGAGAAGCCCCGCGCGTGACGTGGAATGTGACTAGGAGCGAGCCATCCGTCGCTCAAGACGGGAGCCGGGTCAAATCGAAGCCGTTCACGCTGATGAACCGCACCATGTCTGAGCCGCGCCGGGTCCGACGGTCGGCAGGAGCAGCACCCTGACGGTAGGGTCATGCACCTGCGCAGCGTCGCTGAATGTCGGCGGATGCGGTCGGCTGCCGGTTTTCGTGTCGGGTGTTGATGTGGCGTTGATGTAAACTGCAAACACAAAAAGCCTCCCGCGAGGGAGGCTCTTAAGCCGCTGATGTTACGCAGGAATTTGGTTGCGGGGACAGGATTTGGCCTGAACCGAACGTCAGGGCCACTCGCACTCAGCACCAAGCGCTCCCCGTGCTAATCAGCTATACATCAAACCGATTAACGCTCTGCAACCTTGTTGAGCAACTTTTGCCGATCGCGATCATCGATGCGTTCGCCATGGGTCTTTCTGGCTCCGTGAGCCCAGAGTGTTGATTTCCACCCGGAACACGCCGTACATTCGGCGCAGGTCGGCGGCCACTGGCTTGCGGTCCCTCCAGGAGCAGAAGTTCCGGCTGTACGGACCAGGTGCACGATGCAGGTCTGATCCATGGCCTCTGGGAAGAAGATCTTACACTCTCCCATAGTGCTTCCTTCCATTCCTGAGAAAGGATCGCACCATCAAACCGTGGGATCAAACACCTACTGCTTCAGTGCAAGCTCGATCTCCCCTACTCCACCAAGCTGACGAGGACGTTTGTTTCGATTTCCCGGACGTTGTTGGTGTCGCAATTCGATCGCAATGTGGAGTTTCCGGTAAACTCGACAGTGTAGCCGATGATCTGCGTGCAGCCGTTCGTCATGTTGGAGTTGCCCTGGAAGCGGACCGTGGAGGTCGGGAAATAGATCGCTCCCTGGGTCGTGGAGCTGCCGAGCGCCGAGTTGCCGAGAATCTTGTGGTCGAGACCGCTACCGCTTCGGCTGCCGAAGAACAGGATGCCGGCGTAGGGACCAGTGGTCGGCGCTTGTATCCTGAAATTGCCGTTGCCGTTGAGGCTGAGCGTCGCACCATTGGCCAGGTAGAACGTGACGCCCTCTCCGGCCATCGAGGCCTCGTCAAG
>NZ_JAHQZU010000075.1 GCF_019061185.1 Paracoccus sp. Z118 | reverse complement strand
AGCTGTCGTTTCCGGTCTCCAGGATGTGACAGCGGTGGGTGAGGCGATCGAGTAGCGCGGTGGTCATCTTGGCGTCGGCGAAGACCGAGGCCCATTCGCTGAAGCCGAGGTTGGTTGTGATGACGACGCTGGTGCGCTCATAGAGCTTGCTCAGGAGATGGAAGAGCAGCGCACCGCCAGAGGCGCTGAACGGCAAGTAGCCCAGTTCGTCCAGGATCACGAGATCGAGCCGGGTCAATCCCTCCGCGATCTGGCCCGCCTTGCCCTTGGTTTTCTCCTGCTCGAGGGCATTGACGAGTTCGATGGTGGAGAAGAAGCGGACCTTTCGCCGGTGATGCTCGATGGCTTGGATACCCAGGGCGGTGGCGACATGGGTTTTGCCAGTGCCCGGCCCGCCGATCAGCACGACATTCTGCGCGCCGTCGATGAACTCGCAGCGGTGGAGCTGGCGCACCGTGGCCTCGTTGATCTCGCTGGCAGCGAAGTCGAAGCCCGAGAGATCCTTGTAGGCCGGGAAGCGCGCGGCCTTCATGTGATAGGCAATGGAGCGCACTTCGCGTTCCGCCAGTTCGGCCTTCAGCAGCTGGGACAGGATCGGCACGGCTGTCTCGAATGCCGGCGCCCCCTGTTCGATCAGGTCGGTGACGGCCTGGGCCATGCCGTGCATCTTCAGGCTGCGGAGCATGATGACGATGGCGCCGCTGGCGGGATCATGACGCATGGCGGTCTCCGATCTGCGCCCGCAGGTCGTCATAGCGTTCGACGTTAGCCTTCGGCTCGTGGCGCAGGGCCAGCGCCTGCGGAGTATCGATGCCAGGACCCCCGCTGGTCTTGCCATCGATCAGCCTGTGCAGGAGATTCAACACATGGGTCTTGGTCGCGACGCCTTCGGCCAGGGCCATTTCCACAGCAACCAGCACAGCCTGTTCATCATGCTGCAGGACCAGCGCCAGGATATCGACCATCTCGCGATCGCCACCGGGTCGTCGCAGCATCTGGTCCTGCAACTGTCGGAAGGCCCCGGGCAGTTCCGCGAAGGGCGCACCGTTCCTGAGGGCACCCGGCTTGCGCTGGATGACGGCCAGATAATGCCGCCAGTCATAGATCGTGCGAGGCGGCAGGTGATGGGACCGCTGGATCACCCGCCCATGTTCGCACAGGATCTGTCCCTCGGCGGCAACCACCAGCCGATCCGGGTAGACCCTGAGGCTGACAGGACGGTTGGCGAAGGACGCCGGCACGCTGTAGCGGTTGCGCTCGAAGCTGATCAGGCAGGTGGGTGAGACACGCTTGCTCCGCTCGACGAAGCCGTCGAAGGCAGGCGGCAGGGCCATCAGCGCGGCCTGCTCTTCGGCCCAGGCGTCGGCGACGGTTCCGGGCAGAACCCCGTGCGGGATCTCGCGCCACAACTCCAGGCAGCGCCGTTCAAGCCAGGCGTTCAGCGCCGCCAGGTCAGGAAAGTTCGGCATCGGCTGCCACAAACGAGGCCGGGCATCCTGGACGTTCTTCTCGACCTGCCCCTTCTCCCAGCCCGCGGCAGGATTGCAGAACTCCGGCTCGAAGACATAGTGGTTCGTCATGGCGAGGAAGCGGATGTTGACCTGCCGTTCCTTGCCGCGGCCAACGCGGTCAACCGCCGTCTTCATGTTATCGTAGATGCCGCGGCCCGGCACGCCGCCGAAGACGCGGAACCCGTGCCAGTGGGCATCGAACAGCATCTCGTGGGTTTGCAGCAGATAGGCCCGAACCAGGAAGGCTCGGCTGTGTGCCAGCTTGATATGGGCGACCTGAAGCTTCGTGCGCTCCCCGCCCAGAACCGCGTAGTCCTCGCTCCAGTCGAACTGGAACGCCTCGCCCGGACGAAAGACCAAGGGGACGAAGGTGCCGCGGCCCGTCGTCTGCTGCTCGCGCTGCCGGTCCATCCGCCATTGCCGGGCGAAGGCCGCGACCCGGCCGTAGGAGCCGGTGAAGCCGAGCGCCACGAGGTCGGCATGGAGTTGCTTCAGCGTCCGGCGCTGCTTGCGTGACTTGCCGGCTTCCGTCTTCAGCCACGCCG
>NZ_JAHQZU010000074.1 GCF_019061185.1 Paracoccus sp. Z118 | reverse complement strand
CGGACACCCGCAAAGCGCCATCGAAGACCTCATGCCCTGGCGCTTCAACCAGCCGTCAAGCATCGCCGCATAGGGCAACGACCTCGCGCTTACCTCGGCTTCGAAGCCCCATTGTATGTACCGATGCGCAGCGCGGCCGGTGACCTAACGAAGGCACGCTCGGGTGAGTGCGTCGGTGGTGTCAATCGACCCTATTCAGCAAGTGCTGGAAGCACTGTGTTGGTGATTGCTACTGTCGTGGTGCCGTACGTCCTGCGCGCTCTTCGCGCGGCATCGCCGACGTGCATTGCCACTATGGACTATCGCAGCTTCTTCTCCGCACCCGCTGGTGTTCTTTTTTTCGAGGCGTTCGTGACAAACCAAAAGAAATCGCACGATGCCCGCCACGTTGAAGATGCTGAGCTTGCCGCAATGCATCTGTTGCAGATGATGAAAGGGCGGAGGCCTTTGGAGAGTGCTATCTGTGAGCCCAACTGCCTGAATTTACTTGGCGCAATGATGCTTCGTACAGGCTGGACAAGCGATGTCAGTGTTCTTGATGCTGAGTGTCTTGTTGTCCGCCCTCCAGTCGGTACGCTTTGATCTCCGCAAAGGTCATGCCATCGCCGTCGAGGATCGCGTCGCGGCCGGTCTCGGCCTGCCAGCGCTCCACGGCGACATCGACATAGGCGGGGCTGATTTCTACCGCGAAGACGCGGCGGCCGTTGGCCTCGCCCGCCATGATCTGCGAGCCTGAGCCGGAGAATGGCTCGTAGCAGAGCCCGCCCCGCGCCACATGCTGGCGCATCGGGATCCCGAAGGCGTCGAGCGGTTTCGGCGTCGGGTGGTCGGGCCGGTCGTCCTTGGCGAAGCTGGGCAGCGCCCATGTGGACGGCAGCGTTTCCTCGGCCACCTTCGGCGGGCGGTTCGGACGCCGCCAGCCCATGAAGCAGGGCTCGTGTTTCCACAGGTAATGCGATCGGGTCAGGACACCGCGGTCCTTCACCCAGATGATCTGCTGGTGCACGAAGGCGCCCGCCTTCTCCCAGCAAGCCTCGAGCATCGCCTGGCGGCGGGAGGCGTGCCAGCAGTACCAGGCGGCGTCCTCGGTGATCGCCTCGGCGACGGCCGCCGAGATGAAGCCGTCATAGAGCTCCGCGCCCTGCGAGGAGTCGTCCCACGTGGTGCCGTAGGACGCCGACCGATCCTTGTTGCGGGTGGGATGGTTCGAGCCGTCGTAATCGACGAGATACGGTGGGTCGGTCGCGAACAGGATCGCCCGCTCGCCGTTCATCAGGCGGCGCACGTCGGCCGCGCTGGTGCTGTCGCCGCAGAGCAGCCGGTGATCGCCAAGGATCCACAGATCGCCCGTCCGCGACGCCGGATCGCGTGGGGGTTCGGGGATGGTCACCGGGGGCACGGAGCCCCCGGCGCCACCTTCTTCACCGTCCCCCTCCGGCACGAAGGCCAGCAGCTTGTCCAACTCGCCGTCGGAAAAGCCGACCAGCGACAGGTCGAAATCCTCGGCCAGCAGGTCGTTCAGTTCGGCCGACAGCAGCGCCTCGTCCCAAGTGCCGAGTTCCGTCAGCTTGTTGTCCGCGATCCGGTAGGCCCGCCGCTGCGCCTCGGTCAGATGCCCGAGCACGATCACCGGCGCTTCGGTTAGTCCAAGCTGGGTTGCCGCCAGCACGCGCCCGTGGCCCGCGATGAGCTCGCCGTCCTCGGCCACGAGGCAGGGCACGGTCCAGCCGAACTCGGCCATGCTGGCGGCGATCTTCGCGACCTGGTCCGGCCCGTGCGCCTTCGCGTTCTTCGCGTAGGGCTGCAGGCGCGCAAGCGGCCAGGTCTCGATCGCGTCCGGGGCGAAGCTCAGCGTCATGGTGGGCAAGGTTCCTCGGTCGGGTGGATGCCGGTGGCTTCCGGACTCCGGATGCCACGCTGGACTCCACACGGGGTCCAGCGGCCACCTGCGGTGTCCGGTCGGAAGGCCAGCGTTCATTGGTGTTTGTGTTGATTTTCACCCGGAACTGACCCGGGTTTTCCATCGAGAACTGACCCACCTTCGAGTTATGTTTCGTGGGTCAGGCTTGGGTCAAGGCATGG
>NZ_JAHQZU010000073.1 GCF_019061185.1 Paracoccus sp. Z118 | reverse complement strand
GCCGGGAAGCCAGGCGGACAGGCGGGCGGGCAGCGCCATCAGGGACACCTCGAGGGAGCGGGGACGGGACGGATCGCGCAGAAGCGGGCCGCCGCAGGGAACCGGGCGGGGAACCGCCCGGCGCGGCGGCGCGCGGCAGGCGGGCCGGAAAGCGGGGCAGGCGAGGGAGCGGGAAGACACCCCGAAGAAGCGGGGACAGGGCGGGTCGCGCAGAAGCGGGCCGCCGCAGGGAACCGGGCGGGGACCGACCCGGCGCGGCGGCGCGCGGCAGGCGGGCCGGGAAGCGGGGCAGGCGAGGGAGCGGGAAGCGCCATCAGGGGATACCTTGGACTGCGGACCGGACGGATCGCCGGGAAGCGGGGCGCCGCAAGCGGATGGGCGGGAGGCCGGGCGGGGGACCGCCCGGCGCGGTGGCGCGTGCCCGGCAGGCCGGGAAACGGGACAGGCAGGAAGGCGGGAAACGCCGTCAGGGACATCCCGAGGACGCCCGGCGAGCCGGACCCGCGAGGGGTGCGGCCCGCCGGGCAGGGCCGGACGGAGTGCCGGGCGCGGCGGAGGAGGGGAGGAGGAGCGCCGCGCCCGGGGCCCGCCGGTCAGACGCCGGCCAGACGCCGGTCAGGCGTCGGCCAGAGCCGCGCCCTGCTGCGGGCGCATGTCGGCAGGGTCGATCCCCGCCACCACCACCGGCTTCTTCATCGCGTCGCGGCGGAAGGGCTCGCCCAGCTCCTGGTTCAGCAGCACCTCGATGAAGGTGGTCCTGCCCTCCTGCATCTGCCGGTCGAGCGCCTTGTGCAGCTCGTCCGTCAGCTCGGCGGCGCTGCGCACCACCACGCCTTCCACCCCGCAGGCCTGCGCGATGCCGGCATAGCTGGTGTCGCGGTCGAGCTCGGTGCCGACGAAGTTGTTGTCATACCACAGCGTCGTGTTCCGCTTCTCCGCGCCCCACTGGTAGTTGCGGAAGATCACCATCGTGATCGCCGGCCAGTCGTCGCGCCCGCAGGCGGTCATCTCGTTCATCGAGATCCCGAACGCGCCGTCGCCCGCAAAGCCGACCACCGGCGTGTCCGGGTTGCCGATCTTGGCCCCGAGGATCGCCGGGAAGCCGTAGCCGCAGGGACCGAACAGCCCCGGCGCCAGATACTTCCGGCCCGCCTCGAAGCTCGGATAGGCGTTGCCGATCGCGCAGTTGTTGCCGATGTCGGACGACACGATCGCGTCCTCGGGCACCGCCTGCATGATCGCCCGCCAGGCCTGACGGGGGCTCATCAGATCGGCGTCGCGGGTGCGCGCCTCGGCGTTCCACTCGGTGCCCGGATCGTCCTGCTCGTGGTCGAGGCTCGACAGCTCCTGCGCCCAGCGGGACTTGGTCTGCGCGATGCGATCGCGGCGCTCCTGCCGGCCGGCGTCCCCGGCCTGCGGGGAAAGCTGCGACAGGATCCCGCGCGCCACCTTGCCGGCATCGCCCTCGATCCCGACCGTGACCTTCTTGGTCAGGCCGATCCGGTCGGGGTTGATGTCCACCTGGATGATCTTGGCGTCCTTCGGCCAGTAATCGATCCCGTAGCCCGGCAGGGTCGAGAACGGGTTGAGCCGCGTTCCCAGCGCCAGCACCACGTCGGCGTCCCGGATCAGCTCCATCGCCGCCTTCGAGCCGTTATAGCCCAAGGGGCCGACCGCCAGCGGGTGCGAGCCGGGGAAGCTGTCATTGTGCTGGTAGTTCGAGGCCACCGGCGCGTCCAGCCGCTCGGCCAGCTTCACCAGATCCGGGATCGCCCCCGACAGCACCACCCCGGCGCCCGACAGGATCACCGGGTTCTTCGCCTCGCTGAGCAGCTTCGCCGCCTCGGCCACCGCCGCCTCGCCGCCCGCCGGACGCTCGAACCGGACCACCTGCGGCAGCTCGACATCGATCACCTGGGTCCAGTAGTCGCGCGGGATGTTCATCTGCGCCGGGGCGCTGTTGCGCCAGGCCTGCATGATCACCCGGTTCAGCACCTCGGGAATCCGCGCGGCGTCGCGCACCTCCTCCTGATAGCAGACCGCGTCGGCGAACAGCCGCATCTGCTCCATCTCCTGGAAACCGCCCTGCCCGATGGTCCGGTTGGCCGCCTGCGGCGTCACCAGAAGCAGCGGCGTGTGGTTCCAGTAGGCGGTCTTGACCGGCGTCACGAACCCGGTCACCCCCGGCCCGTTCTGGGCGATCGCCATCGACATCTTCCCCGTCGAGCGCGTGAACCCGTCCGCCATCAGCCCCGCATTCGTCTCATGCGCGCAGTCCCAGAACGTGATCCCCGCCTTCGGAAACAGATCCGACACAGGCATCATCGCAGACCCGATGATCCCGAACGCATGCTCGATCCCATGCAGCTGCAGAACCTTAACAAAAGCTTCCTCAGTCGTCATCTTCATCGAAATATCTCCTT
>NZ_JAHQZU010000072.1 GCF_019061185.1 Paracoccus sp. Z118 | reverse complement strand
TATCTCCAAAACCAACTCCTTCGCGCCATGCCCACCCGCGGAGAATGGACCGATCAGATCAGCAGCGGCAGGAGGAGAGCGCCGTGGCGCTTACAAGCCGAGAGCTATTGGCCCCCGCGAGATACGGTCCGAGATCTCGTCGATTGCCTCATCAAGATCTGTCCCTGAAGCAGGGTGGGAGCCGACAATTGCCCAGCCAAGGTTCTTGCCCGGCTTTCCGATGTCAATCACAGCAACATGCATAGGCTCTCCCATGTCTCGCGACGGGTGTAGTACTCAGCCAGTAAAAACCACAAGCCAGTCGCGAACCATGTCGCTGGTCGAGGCGGTCGCGAACGTGGCGGTGGGCTACGGCGTCGCTGTCGTGACGCAGATCCTGATCTTCCCAATTTTCGGGCTACACACGACGCTCGCGCAGAACCTGAAGATGGGTGCGGTTTTCACGGTGGTGAGCATGGCGCGCTCCTTCGCCCTGCGGCGGCTGTTCGAAGCGATCAGGGTGCGAAGCATCAACTAGGCAACCGCCGCAATCGCCGCACGAGATGACCCGTTCCGAGTGAAGTATCTCTGGTCGCCGTCGAGCTCTCCGGGAAAACAATTCGGCAGGACACCTTCCCGCTCAATTGGTTTGATGGTCGCCGGCAATCCGTAGGAACATTCGTTCGCGCCCACTGGTGCGCACGTCACCAACCTGAACATTAGTGAGCCGAGGACCCTCGGCACCCTCCCAACCTCGAATTCGCTTCTTGAACGCTTGCGTTACACTCTTATCGAGCCTTTGATCTACAACCTCGGCTTGCCACTCTGCAGGACCAAAAAGATCCTTCAATTCGAAACTGGTACCGAGCGGCCGATCATCTATAGTACTCTGGAGCGCTTGGATTCTTCCATCTATCAGTTCCTGCGATCGCGACACGTCTATCCTCAAGAGCAATTTCCACAGCGCTTTATCGGTCTCTTTGGCCGCTGCGGCAACTACCAGTGAACTGTAGAGGCCACTTGGATACGGGACGCGGTGGGCGTCCCGGAAGTCAGAACCAGAAGCTGTCGCCCTTCTGCCGGTCGGTGGCTTATGCTGGCTACCATCAATCGCGGATGGCGTAGACGCGCCCCCTTCCGTCGACCTTGTCGGAGGTGATCGTCAGGCCCAGCTTCTTTTTCAGCGCGCCCGACATGGCCCCTCTCGCGGTATGCGGCAACCACCCAGTAGCGGCCACGATCTGGTCGATGGTCGCACCGTCCGGCGCGCGCAGCATGGCGATCAGGGTGGCCTGCTTGGTGCCCTCGCGCGGCGTCCGCGCCTTGGGCGCGGTCTCGGCCCCTGTGGGGGTGTCCGGCGCGGGCTGCTCGCTCGGCGCGTCCGTCGCGCCCGCAGGCGCGGGGTTCGCGTCCTCGGGCTCAATGCCGATGGCGGCGAGGCCTGTGTCGGTGGCGACCAGCGTGACGCCGTGGCCGTCGCCGGTCTCGCGCCAGACGGGCTCGCCCTTGCGCGTGTCGGCGTTGACCTCCTGCAGGAAGCCCTTGGCGAGCATCGCGCCGACCACCTTGGCGGCGGCGCCGCCGCGCAGGCTCTCGGGCAGCGGCAGGGCGATATGCTCGGGCCGCTGTGCGGCGGCGCTCAGGATCAGGGCTTGGGTGTCGGAAAGCTTGGTCATCGTCGTCTCCCGTATCGGGGCGCGCGGGATGCGGGCCCTTCTACGAGGCCGAGCCCGCCAGTCGGCGGGCGGGACCGGGAGCGGGTCGTCTCACTCGGCGTATTCGCCTTCCCTGAAGGCCAGGTCGGTGATCTCCCGCAGCTTGGCGCGGTAGTGGTTCAGGGTGCCGACATGGCCCCATGTATGGATGGCCCCTGCGTGGCAAGTGCGGATTTGGCTCTGGCGTCTGGCATTTCGCGGCCATGTATTCGGCGTCGTGATGCAGAGGTTTTCTGCGCGCCTTGATGAAGTCCGCCGGGTTCAGGTCCGATCAGTTGATCGCGATCAGGTCGCTTGGGGCCACACGGGGTGTCCTGTTCCCTTGGTCTGCCGGTTGCCATCACCTCACTCTGCGCCTTGCCATCTCGGGTTGCCGGGGATCCGGCAGCGTTCCTGTCAATTCGTCATGCGGCGCGATAACTCTGGCCGGTTTTCAGCAGGGCCCAGATGGTTCGGGCCATCTTGTTGGCGATGGCGATTGCCGCGACCTTCGCGGGCTTTCGCTCCAGCAGTCGCCAGATCCAGTCGTCACCTTCGCCGCGCCGCCGCCGCAAACGAATGCGTGCCAAAGCACCGAGATACAGCAGCTTTCGCAGATATCGGTCGCCCATCTTCGAAATGCCGCCAATCCGCTCGCGACCGCCGCTGGAGTGCTGTCTCGGGGTGAGACCTATCCATGCCGCGTAGGCTCCAGACCCATTGATTTCAGGCTGTTGGCGTGATTCAGGCATGGCGAGGAGACCTGATATATGAGCAACCTGTTCTGGCTGACCGACGC
>NZ_JAHQZU010000071.1 GCF_019061185.1 Paracoccus sp. Z118 | reverse complement strand
CTATCTCCAAAACCACCCCTCCGCGCCATGCCCACCCGCGGAGAATGGACCGATCAGATCAGCAGCGGCAGGAGGAGAGCGCCGTGGCGCTTACGATCATTGTAATACACGTCGGTATAGTTGCAGAGCTGGACCGGGATTTCCTCCGGGTGGGAGTGCTTGTCCACGTTGCTGGGAAAGACGTGGCAAAGGTGCTTCAGGTCGCGAACCTCCCACCCCTCCGGCACCTGCCCGAGCCACTCCACCCCGCTGTCCTTGTAGGCCGGATAGGGTTTCATGCCGCCAGTCCCTTCAGCATCTCCTGAATTCGCGCCGTCACCTGCGCCAGGTCGGCATCGATCTCGGCCAGCGGGCGGGGCGGCTCGAAGACGTGGAAATGCCGGTTGAAGGGGATTTCATAGCCGATCCGGGTCTTCTCCGCGTCGATCCAAGCATCGGGCGCATGGGGCAGCACCTCGCGGGCGACATAGTCGGGAATGTTCTGCGACAGCGGCACGGTCTCGGTGTCGCGCAGGGCGGCATCGGGCTGCGGCTTGCCCTTGGCCTTGCCGCGCTGGCCCAGGACGATCTTGCCCGCCTCATCGCGCAGAGGCCGTTCGACGGTGATCTGGCGATAGCCGAAGCTGTCGTTCGGCAGGATGCGCGACAGCGGCGCCAGCCTGACCCGGCCCCCTTCGGGAGGGGGAGGGGGCGCCTCGCCCGCCACCACCACCTTGCGCCCGATCTCGCGGCCCTCGGCGTCGATGATCCGGGCAAGCTCGGCCTCGGTGAATTCGCCGAACAGGCGGGTGAGGATGGCGATGTCCTCCTCGCCCAGTTCCTTGCGCTTGGAGCCCAGCGACTTGCGCATCTTCCGCCAAAAGCCCGACCCGTCGATCAGATGCACATGGCCTTTGCGCGCCGCCGGCTTGCGGTTCGACAGGATCCAGACATAGGTCGCGATGCCGGTGTTGTAGAACATGTCGGTCGGCAGGGCGACGATGGCCTCGACCAGGTCATTCTCCAGGACGTAGCGGCGGATTTCGCTTTCGCCCGAGCCCGCGCCACCGGTGAACAGCGGCGAGCCGTTCAGGACGATCCCGAATCGCGCGCCGCCCTGCGCTGCGGGCCGCATCTTGGACAGCAGGTGCATCAGGAACAGCAGCGACCCGTCCGAGACGCGCGGCAGGCCGGGGCCGAAGCGGCCGTAGTGGCCCTGCTTCTCATGCTCGGCCCGGACGATCTTCTCGACCTTCTTCCATTCGACGCCAAAGGGCGGGTTCGACAGCATGTAGTCGAACTTCTGGTCGTGATGGCCGTCGTCTGACAGGGTGTTGCCGAAGCGGATGTTGTCGACGTCCTGCCCCTTGATCAGCATGTCCGCCTTGCAGATCGCATAGGACTCCGGGTTCAGCTCCTGTCCAAACAGCGAGACCGAAGCCGAAGGGTTCAGGTGGGTCAGGTATTCCTCGGCCACCGACAACATGCCGCCGGTCCCTGCCGTCGGGTCATAGATCGTGCGCACGATGCCGGGCTTGGCCAAGGCATCGTCATCCTCGGTGAAGATGAGGTTGACCATCAAGCGGATGACCTCGCGCGGGGTGAAGTGCTCCCCGGCGGTTTCGTTCGACAGTTCGGAAAAGCGGCGGATCAGCTCCTCGAAGACAAGGCCCATCTGGTGGTTGCTGACGCGCTCGGGATGAAGGTCGATGCCCGCGAACTTCTCGACCACCTGATAGAGCAGGCCTGCCTTGGCCAGGCGGTCGATCTGGGTGTCGAACTCGAAATGCTCGAAGATGTCGCGCACCTCGGGCGAGAAGCCGAGGATGTAGCGGCGCAGGTTGCCGGCGATGTTGTCGGGGTCGCCCATAAGCTTCTTCAGGTCCAGCGGGTCGGCGTTGTAGAAGGCCGCCCCCGATTTCTTGCGCAGAAATGGATCGGGCGGCATCTTCTGGGACCGGCGCAGGGCGAGTTCGGCCAGGACGGCCTCCTTGGTCGGCGTCAGCACGCAGTCGATCGACGCAGCACCGTGAAGGGCAGGATCACCTTGCCGTAATCGGATTGCTTGTAGTCGCCGCGAAGAAGATCGGCGACCGACCAGAGGAAGGCGGACAAGGCTTGCTGGTTCACTGCAGGATTTCCCAAGTTTCCTGACCGTTTGATCAATTCAGGTCAGGGAAGGCAACGGGGCAGGGGATGTGCGGGGGGGCAATCCTCACTGAATCCTCAGGCAAGGCTTGTCTGCTCGCGCGTGCGCGATGACGAATACACCTGCACACTGACTGATAGCTGGGAGAAATGCCGTAAGTCACCTGTCAGTTGCAGGGCCAGTTGCGTCTTCCGATCTTCGCGGTGTGGGCCGCCTCCGGACCGGCGATGCTTTGGGAAAGGGCCATGGCGTCCCGCAGTGCCAGAGAAAGGTTCGCCTGGAGATCAGGACCAGTGCAACAAGCAGGCCGGAGAGCATATCAGCACAAATAGTGGCGAGGCCCGCACCGGCGAGATCGCCTCCTTTCTGAACAGGAACTTCAAGTTGGACGAGTTCTGATCCACCGCCTGCAGGGATGGCGTGTGATCGCAGCAGAGTTGCGC
>NZ_JAHQZU010000070.1 GCF_019061185.1 Paracoccus sp. Z118 | reverse complement strand
GACGGTCACCCGAAAAGCGCCATCGAGGACCTCATGCCCTGGTGCTTCAACCAGCCGTCAAGCATCGCCGCATAGGGCAACGACCTCGCGCTTACCAATGATCGGATCACGGCATCTTTGAACTTCATGGAGGCCACGGCAACTGATGCCGAGATCGCCAAGTTCTCGCTTCGGGTCGGAGATGTGATTTTCACGAAAGACTCCGAAACCGCCGACGACATTGGCATCGCTGCCATTGTTTCAGAGGAGTTGCCGGGGGTCGTTTGCGGCTATCATCTTTCCATTGCCCGCCCAAATGACGGAGTTGATGGGAGATTCATCAAGGCGTTCTTTGATTCCGCCGCCGCAAAAGGTTACTTTGCGGTAAGTGCAAACGGCTTGACGCGGGTTGGACTTGGGCAATCTGCGATAAACAACTTGCAACTGGCGGTTCCCCCACTCCCCGAGCAACAGGCCATTGCCGCCTTCCTCGAGCGGGAGACGGCGAAGATCGACGGGTTGATCGAGGAACAGCGCCGCCTGATCGCGCTTCTGGCCGAGAAGCGTCAGGCCAACATCAGTTACGCCGTCACCCGCGGCCTGAACCCCTCCGCCCGACTCAAACCCTCGGGCGTGGACTGGCTCGGGGTTATTCCCGAAGGGTGGGAGGTGGTGCCGTTGAAGCGGCTCGCCGCTATCGGAAACGGCTCCACTCCCAATCGGGACAACCTGTCGTATTGGCAAGATGGACATTATCCGTGGCTGAATAGCTCGGTCGTAAATATGCCAGAGGTTACGTTTGCTGATCAATTTGTAACCGATATTGCTCTTCGAGAGTGCCACCTTCCGATTGTGAAAGCACCCGCCGTCCTGATAGGAATCACTGGCCAAGGAAAAACGCGAGGGTTGGCAAGCATCCTGTCGCTTGAGGCCACCATCAATCAACATCTTGCGTATGTTCGGCCAAACGATGTGCGGATAACCTGCGAGTTCATAACTTGGATATTCCGCGCCGCTTACGAATATGTTCGTGCGGACAGTGAGGCTGGAAGCACCAAGGGGGCCATCACTTGCGATTACCTTGCCAATCTCAAGATACCTCTACCACCGAAGGACGAAATCGCCGCGATTTGCAACCACCTCAAATCAATCAGTGCTGAGATTGACGGCCTTACCGAAGCCGCCACCTCTGCCATCACCCTCCTGCAGGAACGCCGCGCGGCGCTGATCTCGGCGGCGGTGACGGGCAAGATCGACGTGCGCGACCTCGCCTCGGTCCAAGAAGCCGCCTGAAAGGACCTGCGCCATGGCGACGCACAAGGAAATTGGCTTCGAGGATGTGATCTGCGATCATCTGGCCGCACATGGCTGGCTCTACTCCCCCGGTGACGCAGCCGCCTATGACCGCGCCCGCGCCCTTTTGCCCGCCGATCTGATGGCTTGGCTTTCGGAGACACAGCCCAAGGCTTGGGCCGAGGCTGTGGCGAAACACGGGCAGGCCGCGATCCTCGACCGGCTGCGCAAGCAGTTGAACGAACGCGGCACGCTCGACGTGCTGCGCCACGGGATCGAGGTGGTGGGCCTGCGCGCGCCCCTTGCCCTGACCCAGTTCCGCCCCGCCATGGGCATGAACCCCGACATTACCGCCCGCTATGGGGCCAACCGCCTGCGCGTCATCCGCCAGCTGCGCTATTCCGAGGCGAACGGCAATTGCCTCGACTTGGTGCTGTTCCTGAACGGCATCCCGGTGGCGACAGTGGAACTCAAGACCGAGTTCACCCAGAGCGTTCAGGACGCCGTCGATCAATACCGCTTCGACCGTCCCCCACAGGAGAAGGGGCAGAAGCCCGAGCCGCTGCTCTCCTTCCCCGGAGGCGCGCTGGTGCATTTCGCGGTCAGCGACCGAGAGGTGATGATGGCCACCCGCCTGGAGGGACCGGGGACGCGCTTTCTGCCCTTCAACAAGGGCGGCCACGGGGCGGCGGGCAACCCGGTCAACCCGCAGGGCCATCGCACCGCCTATCTGTGGGAGGAGATCTGGGCGCGCGACAGCTGGCTCGAGATCCTCGGCCGCTACATGGTCGGCACACGGGATGCGAAGAAGCGGCTGACCGGAATGATCTTCCCGCGCTTCCACCAGCTTGACGCCACCCGCAAGCTGCGCGCCGCGGTGCTGGAGGAGGGGCCGGGCGGGAAATACCTGATCCAGCACTCGGCAGGCTCCGGCAAGACGAACTCAATCGCCTGGACCACGCATCTGCTGGCCGATCTGCATGACGCGCGGGACGAGAAGATCTTCTCGACGGTGGTGGTTGTCTCGGACCGCAACGTGATCGACACGCAGTTGCAGGAGGCGATCTTCGCCTTCGAGCGCACGACCGGCGTGGTGGCGACGATCACCAACGAGGCCGGGACCAAGAGCGGGCAGTTGGCCGAGGCGCTGGCCGGCGGCAAGAAGATCGTCGTCTGCACCATCCAGACCTTCCCCTTCGCGTTGAAGGCGGTGCAGGAGCTGGCCGCGACCAGCGGCAAGCGTTTCGCGGTGATCGCCGACGAGGCCCACTCCAGCCAGACCGGCGAGGCGGCCTCGAAGCTGAAGCAGGTGCTCTCGGCCGAGGAACTCGCCGCATTGCAGGACGGCGGCGAGATCAGCACCGAGGACGTGCTGGCCGCGAACATGGCGGCAAAGGCCGGGTCCTCGGGGATCAGCTTCATCGCCTTCACCGCGACGCCCAGCCGCGTCCTTGCCGCGCACGGTCTTCTCGACCTGATAGAGCAGCGCGATCTGGCGCAGCATCTCCTCGGCGATGGGCGAGCGG
>NZ_JAHQZU010000006.1 GCF_019061185.1 Paracoccus sp. Z118 | reverse complement strand
GCTACGACAGATGCCCCATCGTCTTCCTGTCCGCCGTCGCTCTCGCCGCTACCGTCCTCTTCTGGCTCTGAAATCAATGAGTCTGGAGCCTAGCCACGCGAGACGGAAGAGGGATCGAAAGGTGGCGCTATGCCGCGGCCCCCGTCTCGGGATCGGTCGCCGCATAGGGCGGGTGCAGCGTTGCGGGTTCCGGTGTCAGACGGATTCCCTTCTTCCGCACTGCCGCATCGACACGGCCGAAGATCTCGGTCCGGCAGGCGAGTTCGCGATCGTGGCGCGGCACCCAGTATTTCACGCGGTAGGTGATGCCCGCCGGGCCGTAGCGGAAGACCTGCACCTCCGGCGCCCGCCCGGTCATCATGGCGCGGGACGGGGCGAGGGCCTCGTCGATCATGGCTCGCGCATCCCCGACCGGCAGATCCCCCGGCAGCGTCAGCTCGACATGATCGCGATATTCCTGCCGGGGCGCGCTGAAATTGGTGATCCTCTGGCGCGAGATCTGGCTGTTGGGCAGGATGACATAGGTGCTGTCGCGCGTGATCAGCCGGGTCGTGCGCCAGCCGATTTCCTGCACCCGGCCCTGAGCCAGGGTTTCGATCCGCACCCAGTCGCCGATGCGGAAGGGCGCCTCGAACCCCAGCGCCAGCCCTGAGAACACGTCGGCGACGACGTTCCGCACGGCAAAGCCGAGCATCGCCAGCACCAGCCCCGATCCGGTCAGAATGCCCGAAAGATCCTGCCGGAACATCAGCGACAGGCTGATCAGGGTCGCCAGCGCGAACAACGCTGCCCACAGCAGATCCAGCGCCACCTTGGGCACCCGGTGCTTGCCCTTGGGGCGTTCGACCAGCCGGTTCAGGGCCAGCAGATAGAGCAGATGCGCCCCTGAAAACAGCGCCAGCGAGACGATTCCCCGCTGGAGGGCGCCGCTCAGCCCTGCAAGGCCCAGCCCCGCCGGCAGCAGCGCGATGAGCGGCGTGGCAAAGACGGCCAGCAGCGAAAGGCCGATGAATGTGAGAAATGCCGTCAGGCGCTTCGTGCGCGAGGGGATCAGGTCAGCCCTGGTCAAGGCGGCTCTCGATCGTGGGCATGGGCGGCAGCTGTTCGAAGGGGGTGCGGCAGAGCGGGCAGCGATATGCCGCGGCGCGGGGCACGCGGATGCCGCAATGGGAACATTTCGCAGGGGGATGGGGCGGTTTCATGGGATCACCTGTGGTTGCAAGACGGCGAAAAGAAGCTGTCACCCCGACCACGTCCGCTGCATGCCGCAGCTATCGCGGTCGGGGCGAAACATGCGCTTTCTCGCCGCGCAACGATCCCGCAGGTCTACCCACGCGCCTCACCCTCATTTCCAGATTGAAAAACAGCGGTCTTGCGGCGCTGTAGTGTCGATATGGGGTTGAATTCAGGTATTTCAAGGGCTTGCGAGACGCACGCCAGACGGAACGCCTGATCGCCGAGCTTGGCTGGCCCGACATGGCGGTCTGCTCGCTGGAGGGAGCCTCAGCGGCGCTGCGCAGCAATGCCTGGAAAGCCCCGCATCCTTCCCGGACCAGCCGCTCACACCCGAGCCGGATATTTTGCGGCAAACCGCGCCCATGCCGGTGAGCGAAAAGAATCCGCCGGGAAGCTCGGGAGTGCCCGGACCTGCCCGCAGCCGATCGCCGGCTCCCGACGATGCCCTTGTCATGTGGACCTCCCGCAGCCCGGCCCGGGAAATGGAGCCGGAACCCTCGGCCCTTCGGGTCTAATCCGCGACCTTTTTCACGAACTGCGATTTCAGTCCCATCTGACCGATGCCCGGAATCTTGCAGGCGATATCATGATCTCCGTCCACCAGCCGGATGCCGCGGACCTTCGTGCCCATCTTGACGACCGAAGACGAGCCCTTGACCTTCAGATCCTTGATCACGGTGACCGTGTCGCCGTCGCGCAGGACGTTGCCCACGCTGTCACGCACCTCCAAGGCCTCCTCAGAGGTCGTCTCCGGCTGCCATTCGAAGCCGCACTCGGGGCAGGTCAGGAGAGCGTCCACCTCGTAGGTGTAGGCCGAGGCGCATCGGGGGCATGGAGGCAGAGGATCGGTCATGCTGTCCGTATAGCTGCGGCAGACCCAGCAGACCAGACGCCGCGGGGGAGGGGATACGCTCGTCAAGGGCCGGACGAACAGGAGCCGCGCTGCACTGCAGCTTTCCCGAGAGCGGCCGGTCCGGTCAGCATTTCCGCGTCAGCCACCGACCTCGCGCGCACACGTCTTCGGACGGTAGCGGAATAAAGCCCAGCCCCGCCGGGCGCCTGCGTGACGTTCGGCGATTCGCTCACGTCCGCAGGACGTCGCCGCAGGGGCGTAAGATACTCAGGGGGGCTGTGAAAGCCGACTCCGACCCTCTCGCCCTGTTTCAGCAGCTCCCCATCGAGCCGGTGCGGATGCAGCCCACCACCGCAGCAGCGCGGGCGCGCTTTGCCGATCCCGCGCCAGCGCGCCCGCTTGCGGCGGTCCGCCACCGGCGTTTGCGGATCTGGCCGCCGCGGCCCGCGATCCGCACGCCGAAGCCGCGAAACTCTGTGCTCCCGGACCTGCATCGGCTTGCCTCCCTCCGGCATATCGGGCAGCGTCGCGCCGCAGATTGAGAATCGATCCGACGTCTGATTGCAGGCAGTTGGAAACACGCAGAAGTCAGGGCGAGCGGTCCGCAACTCCGCCGGGGAGACCCTTGCCGGGTTCGATGCCAGGCTCGCCACCATCCATTTCGATGGTGACGGTCCCCCCGCTGCGGGGCGCCGGCGCCTCGGCAGCCAGACGGCAGGCCCCATGTCCCATTCCGACAAACCCGAAAAGCCGACGCACACCAAGGCAGATGCGCCCGAATCCGCCGGACCCGACAAGGCCGCCGAACGCGCCGCCCGGCAGGAGCGGAACCGCGCCGACCGCTCGGCGCGGCAGGCCGCCAACAAGGCCGCCCGCGCCGAGCGCAAGCAGCAGCGCGAGGGCAGCGCCGCAGAGCCGCTGGAGAAACGGGCAAAGGCCGGGCAGGGGAGAGTTCAGGCGACTCCCCCGAGCCGGACACCGCCCTTCAACATCCTCGCCGTCGCGCAGTCCGGCCGGTTGGAGCGGCAGGCCGCGTTGCTGGCCGCGAGCTTTCGCCACAGCGCTCCCGATTTTCCCGGCCGGCTGATCGTCGCCGAACCGCAGCCCACCGGCGCGTGGGAGGGCCGCGACGTGCGCATGTCGCCCGAAGGCCGCGCGGCGCTCACCGCACTCGGGGCCGAGATCGTGCCGCTTCACGCGCGGGTCTTCGGCCAGTCCTACCCCTACGGCAACAAGATCGAGGCGCTTTCGCTGCTGCCGGCGGGCGAGCCGTTCCTGTTCCTCGATTCCGACACCCTCGTCACCGGCCGTCTCGATGCGGTGCCGTTCGACTTCGCCCGCCCCACCGCCTCGATGCGGCGCGAGGGGACATGGCCCAAGCCGCCGCTCTACGGCCCCGGCTTCGAGGCGATCTGGAGCTCGCTGCACGACCGCTTCGGGTTGGACTTCGAGTCGTCGCTGGATCTGTCGCAGCCCGACGAACACTGGGAGCGTTATCTCTACTTCAACGCTGGCTGGTTCTGCGGCGCCGATCCGACCGAGTTCGGCCGCCGTTTCCTCGCCTGGTCGCGCGAGGTCCGCGACAATCCCGGCGAGGCGCTCGCCGCGCAGGAACTGGAGCCGTGGCTCGACCAGATCGTGCTGCCGCTGGTGATCCACAGCCTCGGCGGCGGGCGGCCGGGGCCGGAACTGGATGGCATGGATGGGGACGTCACCTGGCACTACCGAAAGCTGTCGCTGCTCTATGCGACGGCGCCCGACAGCGCGGCGCGGACCATCGCGGCGTTGGCGGACCTGCCGGAGCTTGCCCCGATGATGGCCGAATGGCCGGCATGGCAGCAGCTCGTCCGCGGCGGCGATGGCGCGCGGCTGATCCGGCCGATGTTCAACCGCGCCCGCCTTCCCGCGACCGAGCAGCCGATCCGCCATGCGCTCAAAGCCGAAAGCCTCTGGTTGGACTGAAGTGCCGGGACTGACCGGCAGGGATCGGGCCGCCGCTTGCGCGAATGCCGCCCGATCCTGTAGTGCGGAGCCCAGCCGAAGGAGCCGCCATGCGCCATGCCACGATCACCCGCAAGACCGCCGAAACAGACGTCACCGTCACGCTGGGCCTCGATGGCACGGGGGCCTACGCGAACCAGACCGGCGTCGGGTTCTTCGACCACATGCTGGACCAGCTGGCGCGCCATTCGCTGATCGATCTGGACGTGAAGGCCACGGGCGACCTGCATATCGACGATCACCACACGGTCGAGGATACCGGCATCGCGCTGGGTCAGGCGCTGACCCGGGCGCTGGGCGACAAGCGCGGCATCCGCCGCTATGGCAGCTGCCATCTGGTGATGGACGACACGCTGGTCCGGGTTGCGCTGGATCTGTCGGGGCGGCCGTATCTGGCCTGGAACCTGCCCTTCACTGCCGCGACGATCGGCCGCTTCGACACCGAACTGGTGCGCGAGTTCTTCCAGGCGCTGTCCACCCATGGCGGGATCACCCTGCATGTGGACCTGATCCGCGGCATCAACAGCCATCACATCGCCGAGGCGGCGTTCAAGGCGCTGGCCCGCGCGCTGCGCGAGGCGGTCGAGCCCGATCCGCGCATGGCGGGCGTGCTGCCCTCGACCAAGGGTGCGCTGTGATGCGGCTGGTGCTGATCGACTATGACAGCGGCAACCTGCATTCGGCCGAGAAGGCCTTCGCCCGGATGGGCCGCGATGTCGGCGCGGTCGCGGTCGAGGTGACGTCCGACCCCGAGGCGGTGGCCCGCGCCGACCGGATCGTGCTGCCGGGCGACGGCGCCTTCCCGGCCTGCCGCGCGGCGTTCGACGCGCGCCCCGGCCTGCGCGAGGCGCTGGACGAGGCGGTTCTGCGGCGCGGCGTTCCCTTCATGGGCATCTGCGTCGGGATGCAGCTGCTGGCCGATCGTGGCTTCGAGCATCGGGAAACGCCCGGCCTCGGCTGGATCGCGGGCGAGATTCACGCCATTACGCCCGCCGATCCGTTGCTGAAGGTGCCGCATATGGGCTGGAACGACCTTCAGATCCGGCGCGAGCATCCCGTGCTGGCAGGGGTCAGGACAGGGGATCACGCCTATTTCGTCCATGGCTGGCAGTTCGTCCCCAGCGATCAGGATGCGCTTCTGGCCGCGGTCGATTATGGTGGGCCGGTCACGGCGGTGGTGGGGCGGGACAACGTCGTCGGCACCCAGTTCCATCCCGAAAAGTCCCATGACGTGGGGCTGCGGATCATCCGCAACTTCCTGGAATGGCAGCCCTGAGACTTGCGGGCTGCTGAGGCGGGCGCTGCCGCGAGGTGCGGGCATCGCTGCCCATGACCGGCGCGGAAGATCGCCTCACGCCGCCTGTTGAGCAGGCCCCGAGCCGGACTCCTGCTGCCCCGCCCCGCCCGCACCTGAGGGTCGTGTCTCGGCGGTGCGGAAGTGGCCCATCAGCCGGCCCAGCTCGTCCACCTGCGACGACAGCGCCGCAGCGGCCGCCGCATACTGGCCCGACATCGACAGGTTCGCCTGATTGACCCCGTCGAGCTGCGACAGCGCCTCGGACACCTCGTGCACGCCGTGCGACTGTTCGGTGGTCGCGTGGGCGATGCCGGTGATGTTCTGGACCACCCCGCTGACGGCGGCCTGGATCTGATCGAGCGAGATGCCCGCATCGCGCACCAGCCTGACGCCCGCCTTCACCTCGGTCTCGCTCTTGCCGATCAGGTCGGCGATGTTCTGCGAGGCTTTGGCAGATTGCTGGGCGAGGTTGCGGACCTCGTTGGCGACGACGGCGAAGCCCCGGCCGACCTCGCCCGCACGCGCGGCCTCGACGGCGGCGTTGATCGACAGCAGGTTGGTCTGGAAGGCGAAGCCTTCGATGACGCGGGTGAACTCGCCCATCTGGCGTGTGTGCTGGTCGATCCGCTCGATCGCCTCGATCGCCTGCGACACGACCTCGGCCCCTTTCAGCACGACCTGAAGCGCGTCGCGGGCGGCCGCATCCGCGTCGCGGGCGGCCTGGCTGGTCATGGCGATGTTGCCCGAGATCTGCTCGACCGCGGCCGCCGTCTGCTCCATCGAGGCGGCCTGCGCTTCGCCCCGCCGGGCAAGCTCGCCCGCGGCGATGGCGATCGCCTCGGATTCGCTGTTCATCGCGTTGGTGCGGCTGCGCACGTCCAGCACCATGTCGCGGAAACCCGTCATCATGCCGTTGAAGGTTTCCCGCACCGGCCCGAACTCGCCGCCGACCTCGGGGCCGAGACGGGCGCCGAGGTTGCCGCGCGAGAGCGAGCCGAGCCCGGCGATCAAACTGTCCACGGCGGCGCGGCGCTCGGTCACGTCCATCACGAGCTTCAGCACCGAGGCGATCCGGCCCCACGCATCGGTGACGGGAACGTAGCTGCCGTGAACCCAGACGGTGCTTCCGTCCGCACGCACCCGCCTGTACTCGCCCGAGATGCTGACGCCGCCGGAAAGGCGGTTCCAGAGCAGGCGATAATCCTCCCCCTCGGCGTCCTGCGGGGGAACGAGCAAGCGGTGATGGCGGCCGACGATGTCATCCAGCCGGTAGCCGGTCATGGCCAGGAAGTTGTCATTCGCGCCGAGGATCTGGCCCTGCGGCGAGAACTCGATCAGCGCCTGTGCCTGACCCAGCGCCTGCAGCTTGCCGAGCGCGGCCTGCGCTGCGACCTTGGCGGCGGTGATGTCGGTCCCGAGCATGACGATCTGATCCACCTGCCCGGCCGCGTTCCTGACCGGGCTGTAGACGGCGCGGATCCAGTAGCTCGACCCGTCGCGGGCGACGCGCTGGAATTCGCCTGTCTGCGCCTCTCCGGCCCGCAGCCTTGCCCAGAAATCGGGCTGGCCGCGGGACACGGGGTCCGCCGGGTCCAGAAGGATGCTGTGGGGCTGGCCGATCAGCTCGCCCTGCTGATAGCCGCAAAGCTCCAGCTGGCGCGGACTGGCCGAGACGATCCGCCCGTCGGGCGAATGGACCAGCACGCATTGCACCTTGTCGATCAGCGCGAGGGCCGTGTCGGTGTCGTGATGGATGAAGCTGGTGGCAGACATGCGAGGCCCTTTTCCGCTGCGTTGTCCGCAGTGTTAGGGCCGCCCGGTTAAGATCGGGTTAGCTGCGCCGGGACGCTGGCCGGAATCGCCTGAAATCGCGCTCAACCGGTCGCCTGTTCTGCGCTGTCGGACGAGGGCGGGCCGAATCGATGGGCCATCCGGCCCAGGATCTGGTCGCGCGCCGCGCGATAGGCGGCGAGCTTGCCCTCGCGGTCCTCGGCAAGGCCGGTGGGGTCCATGATCGGCCAGTATTCCACATGCACATGCGCGCTGCGCGTCAGTTCCAGCGCGTACCGCTGGCTGGCCGGGGTCAGCGCCACGATCAGGTCGAACTGGCCCAGATCGTCGCCCCAGTCGCGCATGTCCTCGAAGCTGCGCGAGCGGTGGCGGGACAGTTCAACCCCCATTTCGGTGCAGACGGCCACGGCGAAGCCATCCACCTCCATGTCGCTGCGCACGCCCGCCGACTGCACATAGGCGCGGCGGCCGTAGAGCATCTTCATCAGCCCCTCGGCCATGGGCGAGCGAATGGCGTTGTGATCGCAGCAGAACAGGACCGAGCGGGGAAACCGGTCCGTCATGTCAGTCCGGGATCAGCGCGCAGACCAGCGTGAAGAGGCGCCGGGCCGTGTCGATATCGACCTCGGCCTTGCCTTCCAGACGCTCCTGCAAGGTGCGGGCGCCTTCGTTGTGGATGCCGCGCCGGGCCATGTCGATGGCCTCGATCTGGGAGGGGGGCAGCTTGCGGACCGCCTCGAAATAACTGCGGCAGATCTGGAAATAATCCTTCACCACCTGACGGAACGGACCCATCGACAGGTGGAACTCCGCCAGCGCCGCGCCGGATTCGGTGGTCAGGTCGAAGACCAGCCGCCGGTCGCGGACGGCCAGCAGCAAGGCGTAGGGACCGGGCGGGATCTCCACCCCGTCGCGGACCGGCAGGGCGAAGCTGTTGTCTTCCAGCAGGTCGAAGACGGCGACGCGGCGTTCCTGCTCCATCTCCGGCGTGGCGGGGGGCAGGGCGCTGTCGTCGATGTCGATGCGGATGATGCGGGTCATGGCGGTCATCCTTCGTTGAGCGAGTCCAGCCGCGCCTGGACCGAGCGGGCATGGGCGGACAGTCCTTCGGCCGTCGCAAGCTGCACGGCGGCGGGACCGATGGCGGCAAGCGAGCCGGGGCCGAGGCGCGAGATCGTGGTGCGCTTGAGGAAATCCATCACCGACAGCCCTGACGAGAACCGGGCCGAGCGGGCGGTGGGCAGGACGTGGTTCGGTCCGCTGACATAATCGCCCGCGGCCTCGGGCGTCCAGCCGCCCATGAAAATCGCGCCCGCGTGGCGGCAGAGCGCGGCGAGCGGTTCGGGATCGTCCACGCAAAGCTCCAGATGCTCGGGGGCGATGCGGTCGCTGAGGGCGGCGGCCTCGGCCAGATCGCGGGTCACGATGATCGCCCCGTGATCGCGCCAGCTTGCGCCGGCGATGGCGGCGCGGGGCAGGGTGGGCATCAGCCGCTCGACAGCTTCCGCAACGGCGGCGGCCAGCGCCGGATCGGAGGTGACGAGGATCGACTGGGCGTCGGCGTCGTGTTCGGCTTGCGCCATCAGGTCCAGCGCCAGCCATTCGGGGTTCTGCCCCGCCTCGGCGATGATGAGCACTTCCGACGGACCTGCGATCATGTCGATGCCGACGCGGCCGAAGACCTGCCCCTTGGCGGCGGCGACATAGGCGTTGCCGGGGCCGGTGATCTTGTCCACGGGGCGGATGGTTCCGGTGCCGTAGGCCAGCGCCGCGATCGCCTGCGCGCCGCCGATCCGGTAAATCTCGTCCACCCCGGCGATCTGGCAGGCGCGCAGGACCAACGGGTTGACCGCGCCATCCGGTGTCGGCACGCAGACCGCCAGCCGCTCCACCCCGGCCACCCGCGCCGGAATGGCGTTCATCAGCACGGACGAGGGATAGCTTGCCTGCCCGCCCGGCACATACAGCCCCGCAGAGGCAATGGGGGTCCAGCGCCAGCCAAGCTCCGCGCCGGCCGCGTCCGTCCAGCGTTCATCGGCGGGCATCTGGCGCTGGTGATAATCGCGGATGCGCGCGGCGGCGAGGTCCAGCGCCTCGGCGTCCTGCGGCGAGACCTGCGCGGCGGCGGCGTCGATCTCCTCGGGGGTGAAGCGCAGCTGGTCGGGGGTCAGCGTCAAGCGGTCGAAGCGGGTCGTCAGATCGATCAGCGCCGCATCACCCCGCGCGCGGACGTCGCGGATGATCGCAGCGACGGCATCGCCCACATCGGCCGAATCCTCGCGCTTGGCGGCGAGCAGGGCGGCGAAGCGCGCCTCGAAATCGGGATCGGTGGTCGAAAGCGTCACGGGCATGGGCGCGGCCTTTCCTGCGGTCCAGCCCTGTTAGCCGCTGCCGACTGCCCGCTCAAGTGCGCGAGAGCGTCGGAACCCCGGTCGCGCTTGGGTTGTTGTTTGGCAGATAAGGCAATGAAAGGATTTCGCAATGGATGCGGATGTCATCAAGGGCAAGTGGAACCAGCTCAAGGGTTCGGTCAAGCGCGAATGGGGCGACCTGACCGATGACGAGATCACCCAGATCGACGGCGATGCCGACAAGCTGTCGGGCAAGCTGCAGGAACGCTATGGCTGGGCCAAGACGGATGCCGAGGAGAAGATGAACGACTTCTTCCGCCGCAATCCCTGACGCGGCAAGGCAAAGGCCATGAATGGACAAGGGCGCCCACGGGCGCCCTTCTTGATGCGTTCTGCACGGATGGTTTCAGCGCGTGTCGGGCGCGGCGGCCGCGTTGCGCTTGTTCCAGCGCAGCGAGGACAGGAACGACAGCCCGATCACCGTGGCACCGCCAAGGCCGGTGATCGCCTCGGGAATGTGCCACATGCTCTGGGCGAACATGACGATGGACAGGATCAGGATCGACCAGAACGCGCCATGCTCCAGATAGCGGAATTCGGCCAGCGTGCCCTTTTCCACCAGCATGATGGTCATCGAGCGGACATACATCGCGCCGATCCCGAGACCGATGGCGATCAGGAACAGGTTCTGGGTGAGCGCGAAGGCGCCGATCACGCCGTCGAAGCTGAACGAGGCGTCCAGCACCTCGAGATACAGGAATCCGCCCAGACCCGCCTGGCCCGCCGCGGTGGCCTGCCGGCTGCCCCAGCGGTCGAGGACATGCCCCAGCGCGTCCACGGCCAGGTAGGTCACGATCCCCCACATCGCGGCGAACATGAACGTGCCCTCGTCCCCGACCGGCAGCAGGATCGTGAACAGCAGCACGAAGATCAGGACGAACCCGACCTCCATCCCCCGGATGCTGCCCATGCTGCGCAGACGCTTCTCAAGCACCTCGACCCAGTGGACCTCTTTCGACTGGTCGAAGAAGTAGTTGAGCGCCACCAGCATCAGGAACGCGCCGCCGAAGGCCGCGATGGGCAGGTGGGCGTCGCCGATCATCTGCGCGTAGGTGTCCGGGTCGGTCGCGGCCAGCCGGACGGCGGCCCAGGGGCCGATCTGCGCGGCGATGACCACGATGAGCAGCGGAAAGATGATCCGCATCCCGAAGACGGCGATGACGATCCCCCAGGTCAGGAACCGCCGCTGCCAGACCGGCGACATCGTCACCAGCTTGTTGGCGTTGACGATCGCGTTGTCGAAGGACAGCGAGATTTCCAGCACCGCCAGCACCGCGCCGATCAGCAGGAACGAGAGCATCCCCGAAACGCTGTGCGAATAGCCCCAGCCGATCCACGCAGCCAGCAGAAGGCCGGCCACGGTCACGATCAGGGGCCACTTCAGATACGACAGGGTGGACTTCATGCGGGCTCCCGACTCGCTGCTTCGTGATGCTGGGCCTTGCGGCTGGGTCCAGATATGCCCGAGGCGGTCGGACAGCAAGTGTGGCCTGGGCGGCGGCTTGCCTGCAAGGCGGTGCGGGCCGCGCAGGAAATGGACGGGCGGCCCGGCCAGAGGCTCGGGCCCGCCCGCCGTTTCAGGTCAATGCGCCTCGGCCCGCTTGCCGGTGACGGCCGAGATCAGCGGATTGATGACGTGATGGGCGACCGGGATCAGCAGCAGCCCCAGCAGCAGCCCGAAGATCCCGTCGAAGAACGCAGTCACCGCCCAGCCGATGATGCCGGAAACCGACGGCGGCGCGGCGTGCGAGGCGCCCGCGGACCAGTGATGGATCGTGTCGTAGGGCAGGGGGAAGCCCAACTCGTAAAGGCCGTGCAGCACGATGTTGCCGCCGACCCACAGCATCGCGGCGGTGCCGACGATGGTCAGCCCCTTCATGAAGCCGGGCATGAACTTGACGATGCCGATTCCCACGCGCTCCAGGAATCCCGTCCGCCGGCGGGCCAGCGACAGGCCGTAATCATCCGCCTTCACGATCAGCGCCACCGCGCCATAGACGGCGACCGTGATCAGGACCGCCACCGCAAAGAGGACCAGCGCCTTGATCCACAGGCTCTGCTCGGGCGGAATGGTGGACAGCGCGATGGTCATGATCTCGGCCGACAGGATGAAGTCGGTCTTGATCGCGCCCTTGACCCTGGCTTCCTCCAGATGCGCCTTGTCGCCGCCCTGCGCGTCGTGGGCCGCGTCCTCCTCGTGCGGGCCGGAGATCGCGTGCCAGACCTTCTCGGCCCCCTCGAAGCACAGATAGGAGCCGCCCAGCATCAGCAATGGCGTGATCGCCCACGGCGCGAAAACGGTGAGCAGCAGGGCGATCGGCAGCAGGATCACGACCTTGTTGAAGATCGAGCCGCGCGCGATCTTGAACACGATGGGCAGTTCCCGGCTGGCATCGGCGCCGTGGACGTATTTCGGCGTGACCGCCGCATCGTCGATCACGGCGCCGGCGGCTTTCATCCCCGCCTTGGCCGACATGCCGGCCACGTCATCGACGGATGCCGCCGCCACCTTGGCGATGCCCGCCACGTCGTCCAGCAATGCGAGAAGTCCGCTCATCTTTGTCCCTTCGTGTCCTTGCGCCGCTATCGGCCTTGCGCCGGAACGCGCGGCGCGCCGTTCCGGTTCAGCGTCCGCACCTTGCACCCACCTTCCGAATCCGCCATCACCCGTTGACGACAGTGAAAGGGGCGGGCCATGGCCGATCTGGACCAACACGCGAAACCGACCGAGGACATCAACGTCCGCGACGTCTTCGGCGTCGATAGCGACATGAAGGTCAAGGGCTTCGCCGAACGCACCGAACGTGTGCCGGATCTGGACTCGACCTACAAGTTCGATCCCGACACCACGCTCGCGATTCTGGCAGGCTTCGCCTATAACCGCCGGGTGATGATCCAGGGCTATCACGGCACCGGGAAATCGACGCATATCGAGCAGGTGGCCGCGCGGCTGAACTGGCCGACGGTGCGCGTGAACCTAGACAGCCACGTTTCGCGCATCGACCTGATCGGCAAGGACGCGATCAAGCTGGTCGAGGGCAAGCAGGTCACCGTCTTCCACGAGGGCATCCTGCCCTGGGCGCTGCGCAACCCCACCGCCATCGTCTTCGACGAATACGACGCGGGCCGGGCCGATGTGATGTTCGTGATCCAGCGCGTGCTGGAGGCCGAGGGCAAGCTGACCCTGCTGGACCAGAACGAGGTGATCTCGCCCAACCCCTATTTCCGCCTGTTCGCGACGGCGAACACGGTCGGCCTCGGCGACACGACCGGCCTCTACCACGGCACCCAGCAGATCAACCAGGGCCAGATGGACCGCTGGAACCTCGTGGCGACGCTGAACTACCTGTCCCACGACGCTGAAACGGCGATCGTTCTGGCGAAGGTGCCGCAGATGAACACGGAAAAGGGCCGCCGGGTCGTCGCGCAGATGGTGACGCTGGCCGACCTGACCCGCACGGCGTTCATGCAGGGCGACCTGTCCACGGTGATGTCGCCGCGCACGGTCATCAGTTGGGCGCAGAACGCGCGCATCTTCGACAATATTGGCTATGCGTTCCGCCTGACCTTCCTGAACAAATGCGACGAGCTGGAGCGCCAGACCGTGGCCGAGTTCTACCAGCGCCTGTTCGACGAGGAACTGCCGGAAAGCGCGGTCGCAAAGGCGGGTTGACGGCGGCGCTTCAGGCCGAAGCCGGATCAGAGCGAGGTTGCAGATGGCCCGGATCATCTTCCATGTCGGAATGGGGAAAACCGGCACTACCACTATCCAGGCGGCGTTGGCCAAGAGCGCAGATGCGCTGACTGAAACCGGCCATCACTATTTCGGCCAGTGGCTAGGGGAGATTGGGCCGGAGTTTGACCAGTTCGACGGGTTCCAACGCTTCTTGCAGCAATCGCCGGAGCAGTTGCAGCGCCACGCCGAAACGCTGCTCGCGGCCATCGACCGGATCGAGGCCGCGACCGGTGCGCAAACCTTCATCCTGTCGAATGAACAGTATCTGGAAAACCTTACAAGACTGGCCGATTTCTTCCGAGTCATCGCGTCAAAGGCGAGCCTGTGGGTGGTCATATTCGTGCGCTCACCGGAGCAGTGGCTTCCTTCGGCCTATGTTCAGTGGGGCGTCGTTCACAAGACGAACCCGGGGCCGGTTCGCAGCTTCGCCACCAAAGCCCGCGAACTGATGCGGCAGTATGAGTACGTGCGGCAGTGGAAAGAGATGCTGGGAACGGCAGTCACGATCCGCGCCCATGACGACAAGAGCGATGTCTTGCAGGAATTTGCTTCGACAATCGGGCTGTCCCTGCGCCTAGACCAGAATCGCCGGCAAATGCGGCCATCCGTGTCCGAAACCATTCTGCGGGCGGCGTGCAATTCTACCTTGTCCGAGACGGTTCTGCCCGAAGTATATAATACCATTCGGGCAAAGTATATGCCGGCCGGAGTTCCGGTCCACCTGTCTCAAAAGATTTCTCATATCTTCGACTGGTCAGGAATACCGGAGATCCTCGCCGAACACCGCGAGATCGTTTCGTTCATCGAGCACGAGACCGGTATTGATGTCGGTCAGAACATGCCGGTTCCGCCGGCCTATGACGCCGCGCAGCTTTCGGATGAACTGCTCGGTGCAATGATCAGCATCGTTTCGGGCCAGGCGCACGAGATCCGCGATCTGCGGACAAGCGTTGACATGCTGAAGCGGGAACTGTCCGACCTGCGAACGGAGCTTGCGGCAAAATAGGCCGTGGAGATTCACCGGTGGCTCCGGCGGTCGCCCCCTTACACCGTCCGGTCCACCGCCAGCAGCCGCAGCAGCGCGGCATTGCGGGCGCGGGTCAGGTCATCGATGCAGCGCCCCTCGGTTTCGTCCTCGACGCCCTCGATGATTGCGCGCCGGGTCGGCTGGTCCAGCGAGGCCTCGCCCAGATCCTCCCACCAGCTTTCGACTGCCGGGCCGAGATTTTCCATGAACGCCGCCATGCCGCCCGCGCCGCCGCCGAGATGGAAGGTCAGATGCGGCCCCATCAGCGCCCAGCGGATGCCGATCCCGGCGGTCATCGCACGGTCGATGTCGCCGACCGAGGCGACGCCCTCGGCAGCCAGATACACCGCCTCGCGCCACAGCGCCGCCTGCAGGCGGTTGGCGACGTGGCCGGTGATCTCGCGGTCCACGCGGATAGGCTGCTTGCCGAGGCCGGTATAGAACCGCATCGCCGCCTCGATCGCAGCCGATGAGGTGCGGCTGCCGCCGACCACCTCGACCAGCGGGATCAGATGCGGCGGGTTGAACGGGTGGCCGATGACCAGCCGCTCGGGGTGGGTCATGCCGCGCTGCAAGTCGCTGGGCATGATGCCGGAGGTCGAGGACAGGATCAGCGCCTCGGGCGGCAGGGTGCTTTCGATCCGGGCGAGAATGTCGCGCTTGAGGTCGATCCGCTCGGGCGTGTTCTCCTGCACGATGTCGGCGGCTCGCGCGGCCTCGGCGGCATCCTCGTGGAAACTTAGCCGCGCCAGCGCGTTATCGGCCGAACCTTGCGCTATTTCCAGCGCGACAAGGTCGTCCCAGTTGGCGCGGACCTGCTCGCGCAGCCGCGCCTCGGCGCCAGTTGCCGTGTCGCTGGCCGCGACCTCGTGGCCGGCGGCGAGGAACAGCGCGGTCCAGCTTGCCCCGATCGTGCCGGCGCCGATCACCGCGATCCGCATAGGTTGCTGCATGGCGGCCTCCGTCTGTTTGCCTTGCCGAGCAATGCACAGGGTGGCAGCGGCTGCAATGGCCCCGGCTCAGCGCGAAGCATACGCCATCAGCGCCCGGAACAGCTCCGGCGGCAGGTTCTGCGGGTCGGTGATGGTGATGGACGTGCCGGGCGGCAGGGCGGCGGGATCGCCCTCGGCAGGGCGCGAGGGCTGCACGGCGGCGCGGGCCGCCCCTGTATCCAGCGCCTGAAGCGTGCCGGCCAGCGAGGGCATCCGTGTATCCGGCGGGACCGCCGCGCCTGCCGCCTGATCGGCCAGCGCCTGCTCCTGCGCGGCGGCGATGCGGGTGTCGAGTTCCGCCGCGGATTGCTGCTGCATCTGCCGAAGCTGGGCATTCAGCTGCGACTGCACCTGCTCCTGCATCCGGGCGGTGGCCTGCCCCAGCTGCGCCTTCACCGCCTCGACCCCGTCCAGATAGCCGGCGGTGTAGGCGTCCTTCACGCCCGCCTCGCAGCCCGCCTTGGCGCGCAGCACGGGACGCTCCGCCTCCTGCGCGGCAAGAGGGGCGGCAAACAGCGCGGCGAGCAGCAGGGGGGTCATCAGGCGGGTCATGGGGCCTCCGTTCATCTGCCCTCCAACGCCGGGGACCGGCGGGCGGGTTCCTGACCCACTCGACACCGGCGCACACATGTCGGACAAGGGTGGATGACGCCGGCCCCCGAAATCCCCGGCACGCCCGCGCATGACGGGCCGCCCGGAAACCGCGTGAAGCCCGATGAAGAAAACCGACAACCCCGCAGATCCGTTCAAGAAGGCACTGACCGAGGCGACCCGCGCCCTGGCCGAGGAGCATGAGCTGAACATCACCTTCACCGCCGATCCTTCGGGCGTGGCGGGCGACACGATGCGCCTGCCGCAGGTCAGCCGCCGGATGACCCGCGACGAGGTGCTGATGGCGCGCGGCACCGCCGATGCGCTGGCGATGAAGGTCCGCCACCACGACGCCGGGGTCCACGCCCGCTACGCGCCCTCAGGCCCCGTCGCGCGCGAGCTTTACGAAGCGATGGAAACCGCCCGCTGCGAGGCGCTGGGCGCGCGCGAGATGCCGGGCGCGCTGTCGAACATCGACGCCAAGATCGGCTTCGACGCCGAGCGCAAGGGTTACGGCCAGATCCGGCAGGCCTCGGATGCGCCGCTGGCGGTCGCGGCGGGCTATCTGGTGCGGCAGGCGGCGACCGGGCGCAAGCTGCCCGCCGCTGCGCAGCACGTCGCCGATCTGTGGCGGCCCTTCGTGGACCAGCAGGCCGGGGACACGCTGGACCGGGCGGCGCACTCGATGGCCGATCAGGCGGCGTTCGCCCGCATGGCGCGGCAGATGATCGCCGATCTCGGCTATGCCGACCAGCTTGGCGACGATCCCGACGAATCGCAGGACGATGCCGAGGACAACGCCGAGCAGGAAGACGACGATTCCGGCCAGACCCCGCCCCAGCAGCAGGAAGAGGGCGAGGACGCCGAGGTCAGCCCCGAGCGCACGCAGGAGCAGACGCAGGACGAGCGGCAGGCCCAGGTCAGCATGGACGACCAGGCCGACGACGAGATGGCTGACGAGGCCGAGATGTCCGACGCCGACGCACCGCCCGAACTTCCGCCCCCGGTCAGCGAGGCTTCCGCCGACTACAAGGTCTTCACCCAGGCCCATGACGAGGAGATCCGGGCCGAGGATCTGGCCGATCCAGCGGAACTGGAGCGGCTGCGCGCCTATCTCGACAAGCAGTTGGATCCGCTGCGGGGCGCGGTGTCGCGGCTGGCCAACAAGCTCCAGCGCCGGCTTCAGGCGCAACAGAACCGCAGCTGGGAGTTCGACAAGGAGGAGGGCGTTCTGGACGCCGGCCGCCTCGCCCGCGTGGTGGCGAACCCGACCACGCCGCTGTCCTTCAAGGTCGAGAAGGATACCGAGTTCCGCGACACGGTGGTGACGCTGCTGATCGACAACTCGGGCTCGATGCGGGGCCGTCCCATCTCCATCGCGGCGATTTGCGCCGACGTGCTGGCGCGGACGCTGGAACGCTGCTCGGTCAAGGTGGAAATCCTCGGCTTCACCACCCGCGCCTGGAAGGGCGGGCAGTCGCGCGAGGACTGGCTGAAGGCCGGACGCCCCGCGACGCCGGGGCGGCTGAACGATCTGCGCCACATCATCTACAAGAACGCCGACGCGCCGTGGCGGCGGGTGCGGCCCAACCTTGGCCTGATGATGAAGGAAGGGCTGCTGAAGGAGAACATCGACGGCGAGGCGCTGGAATGGGCGCATCGCCGCATGGCCCGCCGCAGCGAGGCGCGGAAGATCCTGATGGTGATCTCGGACGGGGCGCCGGTGGACGATTCCACGCTGTCGGTGAACCCGGCGAACTATCTGGAAAAGCACCTGCGCGACGTGATCGCGATGGTGGAACGGCGCAAGCAGGTGGAGCTGATCGCCATCGGCATCGGCCATGACGTGACCCGCTACTACGAGCGCGCCGTGACGATAACCGACGCCGAGCAGCTTGCCGGCGCGATGACGGAGCAACTCGCCGCGCTGTTCGAAAGCGATCCGAAGAAGCGCGCGCGGGCATTCGGTCATTCTTCACGGCGTTTCGCTGGGTAGGGCGGCGCGTCGGATGATCGGCAAACGGGCGGGGACGGCATGACGCGGCAGGCGGGCGAGGACGGCGCGGGGCTTCAGGATTTCAACGCCGGGGCCGACCCCGCGGCAGCGGCCCCTCGCATTGCAGCGCTGCGCGCAGGGATGGCCGCGCAGGATCTGGACGCGGTGCTGATCCCCCGCGCCGACGCGCATCAGGGCGAATATGTCGCCGATCGCGACGCGCGCCTGCGCTGGCTCACCGGGTTTTCTGGCAGCGCGGGCTTTGCCATCGTCACGGCGACGCAGGCGGCGGTGTTCATCGACGGCCGCTACCGCGTGCAGGTGCGGGCCGAGACAGATCCCGCGATCTTCACCCCCGTCAACTGGCCCGAGACCTCCGCCGCCGACTGGCTGCTGAAGGCGCTGCCCGGCGGCGGCAATGTCGGCTTCGACCCCTGGCTGCACACGCGGGCCGAGATCGCGGCGCTGGAGCGGAGGCTCGGCCCCGCCTCCATCGCACTGGTCGCCATCGACAACCCCGTGGACGCGATCTGGCCGGACCGGCCCGACGGGCCCGAGGGCGCCGTCCGCATCCACCCCGCCGACCTCGCCGGGGCCGAGCCGCATGAGCGCCGCGCCGACATCGCCACCGTGCTGCGCAAGTCGGGCCAGCGGGCGGCGGTGCTGACCCAGCCCGACTCCATCGCCTGGCTGCTGAACATCCGCGGCGCGGACATCCCCCGCAATCCCGTCGTGCAGGGTTTCGCCATCATCGAGGATAGCGGGCAGGTAAGCCTTTTCGCCGAGCCGTCGAAGTTCGATCCGGCCCTGCGGGCCCATCTGGGGAACGAGGTCACGATCCTGCCGCCCGACGCGCTTTCCCCCGCGCTGGTGGGGCTGGCGGGGCCGGTGCGGATCGACCCGCAGTCCGCGCCCGAACGGCTGTTCCGGCTGCTGGAAGGGCAGGGCACCGCCATTGCCGCCGACCCAGACCCGGTCGCGCTGCCCAAGGCCCGCAAGACCCCCGCTGAACTGGCCGGGATGCGCGCCGCCCATCTGCGCGACGCGGCGGCGATGGTCCGGGCGCTGGCGTGGATCGACGCGCAGGTGCCGGGGCGGTTCACCGAAATCGACACCGTCCGCGCGCTGGAACGCTTCCGGGTCGAGGCCGGGGCCCGCGACATCAGCTTCGACACGATCTGCGGTGCGGGGCCGAACGGGGCCATCGTCCATTACCGGGTGACGCACGCCACCAACCGCACCGTGCAGCCGGGCGACCTGCTGCTGCTGGATTCCGGCGGGCAGTATGAGGACGGCACCACCGACATCACCCGCACCATCCCCATTGGCCCGCCGAACGAGGCCGCACGCGATCCCTATACGCGCGTGCTCAAGGGCATGATCGCGCTCAGCCGGCTGCGCTTTCCCAAGGGGCTTTCGGGTCGCGACATCGAGGCGGTGGCGCGCGCGCCGCTGTGGACGGCGGGGCTGGATTTCGACCACGGCACCGGCCACGGCGTCGGCGCGGCGCTCAGCGTCCACGAAGGCCCGGCCCGCATCTCGCGCCGCTCGGGAATCCCGATCGAGCCGGGGATGATCTTCTCGAACGAGCCGGGCTATTACCGCGAGGGCGAGTTCGGCATCCGCATCGAGAACCTGATCGCCGTCGAGGCCGCCGAAAGCCCCGATGGCCGCGACATGCTCGGGTTCGAGACGCTGACCTGGGTGCCCATCGATACGCGGCTGATCGCCCCGCATCTGCTGTCGGGGGACGAAATCGGCTGGCTTGACGCCTATCACGCCCGCATCCGCGAGGCGGTCGCGCCGCTGGTCGAGGGCCCGGACCGGGACTGGCTGATCCGCGTCACGCGCCCCTTGGCCGCAGGCTGACCGTCTTGCGCGGCCCATGCGCCGCGCTATCTTGCCGGCACATCAGCAGGAGCCCCGCATGCCCATCCCCGACGCCGCCCTTTCCGAACTGCGCGAGATCCTGGGCGACCGGCTTTCGACCTCCACCGCCGACCGCGAGCAGCATGGCGGCTCGGAAACCTTCCACCGCGCGCCGCCGCCCGATGCGGTCGCATGGCCGCTGACCACGGCGGATGTCTCGGCCGTGCTGCGGGTCTGCAACGCGCACGGCGTCCCGGTGATCGGCTGGGGCGCGGGCACTTCGCTCGAAGGCCATGCGCTGGCGGTCCGGGGCGGGGTGACGCTGGATCTGACGCGGATGGACAGGGTGCTGGAGGTGCGGCCCGGCGACATGCTCGCGGTCGTCCAGCCGGGGGTCACGCGCGAGGCGCTGAACACCGAGCTTCGCGCGACCGGGCTGATGTTCCCCATCGACCCCGGCGCCAACGCCACCATCGGCGGCATGGCCGCGACCCGCGCCAGCGGCACCACGGCGGTTCGCTATGGCACCATGCGCCCCAACGTGCTGGCGCTGGAGGTGGTGCTGGCGGATGGCCGCATCATCCGCACCGGCTCGCGCGCGGCCAAGGCCAGCAACGGCTATGACCTGACCGGGCTGATGATCGGCTCGGAAGGCACGCTCGGGATCATCACCGAGCTGACGCTGCGCCTGCACGGCCAGCCTGAGGAGGTCGCGGCGGGTGTCTGCGCCTTCCCCACGCTGGAGGACGCGGTGGAATGCGTCGCCATGACCATGCAGGCCGGCATCAAGATGGGCCGGATCGAGTTCATGGACCCGATGGCGATGAAGGCGGTGAACCAGCATCTCGGCTCGGACTACCCGGAGGTGCCGCATCTGATGGTCGAGTTCACCGGCAGCCCCGAATCCGTCCGCGCCGATGCGGAAGGCTTCGGCGCGCTGGCCGAGGAATGCCACGGCCAGGGCTTCCGCTGGGCCACCACGCAGGAAGAGCGGAGCAAGCTCTGGGCGGCGCGGCATCAGTCCTACTGGGCCGCGCTGAAGCTGCGGCCCGGCGCGACCGGCGTCGTCACAGATGTCTGCGTGCCGATGACCGAACTGCCCGCCCAGGTGGCCGCCGCCGCCGCCGACATGGAAGCGGCGGGGCTGATCGGCGATATCGTCGGCCATGTGGGCGACGGGAACTTCCACACGCTGCTGCTGGTGGACCCGGACAGCCCCGAGGAGATCGCGAACGCCAAGGCCGCCGCCACCCGCATGGCCGAAAGGGCGCTGGCGGTCGGCGGCACGATCAGCGGCGAGCATGGGATCGGCATCGGCAAGCGTTCGCTGATGGCGGCCGAGCATGGCGAGGGATGGCAGGTCATGGCGACGATCAAGCGCGCGCTCGACCCGAACAACATCCTCAACCCAGGCAAGCTGGTGCCGGACCTGAACTGAGCCCCGGCTCCTGGACCTGCCTGCCCTGACGGCTTCGTGATCGCGCCGTTCACGCGGCCGCGATGACGCTGCACCCGCCCTGTGGAATAAGTCGGGAAACAAAAACGACCCGAGGGGCAGGCAAAGTGAAGAAGCTTCTGAAGATAGCGGCAGTGCTGTCGCTGGCGGTTCTGACGGCGTGCGGCGGCGGCGGGGGGCCGCGCGGCGCGACCCATGTCGGCGGCGCGGTGCCGGCGCTCGGCGATACCAAGCCGCATGTCTGGACCAGCGGCCATCCCTACAACCTGCCGGTCCACGGCGTGGACGTCTCGCGTTATCAGGGCGATGTCGATTGGCACGCCGCGCGCCGTGCGGGCATCCAGTTCGCCTTCATCAAGGCGACCGAGGGGGGCGATCACGCCGACCCGGCCTTCCGCCGGTTCTGGGCGCAGACCCGCGCCGCCGGGATTCCGCGCGGGGCCTATCACTTCTACTACTTCTGCCGCGGGGGCGCCGAACAGGCCGCCTGGTATATCGCCAACGTCCCGAGGGAACGCGGATCGCTTCCGCCCGTTGTGGATCTGGAATGGGTCCACACGTCGCGGACCTGCCGGTACAAGCCGTCCCCGGCGGAGATTCATCGTGAGGTAGGCATCTTCATGTCGGTGCTGCAGCAGTATTACGGTCAGCGCCCCGTGGTCTACACGACGGTCGATTTCTACCGCGAGGCCGACATGCGCAACTTCCCGGCCGAGTTCTGGCTGCGGTCGGTCGCGGACCACCCGCGCCGGACCTATCCGGGGGCGCGCTGGACGTTCTGGCAGTATTCGGGCACGGGCACTGCACCGGGCTTCAGCGGCAACGTGGACCTGAACGCGTTTTTCGGGAGTCCGTTGCAATGGCGACAGTGGGTGAACAGACGGTCGGTCCGCTAAGGCAGCGGCTGAACAGGGTCAGGGTGCTCATCGAACCTTCCGGGCAGCAGGCCTCCACGGCGACGCTGTGGACGGAGCTTCTGGTCCTGTTCGTGGCGATTCCGGTCGCCATCGCCCTGTTCCTCGACCCCAACCTGATGATCGGCGCGCTGCTGGTCTTCAGCATCCTCGGGCTGCTGCTGATCTGGCGCACCGGCAATTTTCGCTGGCACGAGATGGCCTGGGGCTGGGGAAAGATCCGCTGGGGCCGCACGCTCGCCTTCACGCTGCTGGTGGCGGGCGTCAGCCTGCTGGTCATGCGCGCCACCCATCCGGGCTTCGTGCCGAACCTCTCGCCCCAGAGGCTCGGCTTCCTGCTGATGCTGTGGCTGCTTTACCCGATCTTCTCGGCCTTCCCGCAGGAGCTGATCTTCCGCGTCCTGTTCTTCCACCGCTACGCCCCGCTGTTTCCCACGCGGCGGGCGGCGCGGCTGATGAACGCCTTCATCTTCTCGCTCGCGCATCTGATGTACTGGTCGCCGGTCGTCGCGGTCATGACCTTCGTCGGCGGCTGGATCTTCGCGGATGTCTATCTCAAGCGCGGCCTTCCCGCGGCCTGGCTGCTGCACGCCATCGCCGGGAACGTGCTGTTCACCATGGGGATGGGCGAGTTCTTCTGGTCCGGCAACGTGGTGCGGCCGTTCTGACGCGTTCACCTTGACTTCGCACCCCGCAGCAAGTGTATGCGGGGCCGGATGATCGAAGGGAACCGACCGATGAGCGCCTATCGCAGCCACACCTGCGGCCAGCTGACCGCCGCCGATGCCGGATCGCAGGTCCGCCTGTCGGGCTGGGTCCACCGCGTGCGCGACCACGGCGGCGTCCTGTTCATCGACCTGCGCGACCATTACGGCATCACCCAGGTGATCGCCGACAGCGACTCGCCCGCCTTTCCGGTGCTGGAGAAGCTGCGCGCCGAGACCGTCATCCGCATCGACGGCAAGGTGAAGCTGCGCGATGCCTCGCTGGTCAACCCCAAGCTTCCGACCGGCGAGATCGAGGTCTATGCGACCGAGGTGGAAATCCTCGGCCCCGCCGACGACCTGCCGCTGCCGGTCTTCGGCGACCACGACTACCCCGAGGAAACGCGCCTCGCCTATCGCTTCATCGACCTGCGCCGCGAAAGCCTGCACAACAACATCATGCTGCGCTCGCGCGTGGTGAAATGGCTGCGCGACGCCATGTGGGATGCGGGGTTCACCGAGTTCCAGACCCCGATCATCACCGCCTCGTCGCCGGAAGGGGCGCGCGACTTCCTCGTGCCCTCACGCCTGCATCCGGGCAAGTTCTACGCGCTGCCGCAGGCGCCGCAGCAGTTCAAGCAGCTCATCATGGTGGCGGGCTTCGACCGCTATTTCCAGATCGCCCCCTGCTTCCGCGACGAGGACCCGCGCGCCGACCGCTCGCCGACCGACTTCTACCAGCTCGACATCGAGATGTCCTTCGTCGAGCAAGCGGACGTGTTCGCCGCCACCCAGCCGGTGATCCAGGGCCTGTTCGAGGAGTTCGGAGGCGGGCGCCGCGTTGACGCCGACTGGCCGCTGATCCCCTATGCCGAAAGCCTGCGGAAATACGGCACCGACAAGCCCGACCTGCGCAACCCGATCGAGATGGTTGACGTGAGCGATCACTTCCGCGGCTCCGGCTTCGGCATCTTCGCCAAGCTGCTGGAGCAGGAGGGGACCGAGATCCGCGCCATCCCCGCGCCCGGCGGCGGCTCGCGCAAGTTCGCGGACCGGATGAATGCCTTTGCCCAGCAGCAAGGGTTGCCGGGGATGGGGTATATCTTCTGGCGGAAGCGGACCGCTCACCCAATCCACAGTATCGGCTCCCAATGGGTCGAAAGCGGTGAGGTCGACGAGGACAAATTGAAGTCATTCTTGGAGGTCGCCGACGCACAAGGCGAAGACCTCACGATTGAATGGCTGAAGCGTATCGCTTCATTGCTTCGATCAGGTGATACACTTGACAAATCAGATGCCCAAAAGCTGATCGATGTGCATTTTGGCGCTATCGAGGCTGCCGGTCCCATTGCGAAAGCACTTGGACCTGAGAAGAGCGAAGAAATCAGGGTAAGCTTGAACTTGGGGAAAGATGACGCCGTGTTCTTCCTCGGCGGCAGGCCGTCGGACTTCGAGGCCGTCGCGGGGCGGGCGCGCACCGAGATCGGGCGCGAGCTGAACCTCATCGACGAGGATCAGTTCAAGTTCGTCTGGATCGTCGATTTCCCGATGTATGAACGCAAGGACGACGGCAGCATCGACTTCAGCCACAATCCCTTCTCGATGCCGCAGGGCGGGCTGGAGGCGCTGAACGGCGATCCGCTGGAGGTGCTCGGCTACCAATACGACCTTGCCTGCAACGGCTACGAACTCATCAGCGGCGCGATCCGCAACCACAAGCCCGAGATCATGTTCCGGGCCTTCGAGATCGCCGGCTACGGCCGCGAGGAGGTCGAGAAGCGCTTCGGCGGCATGGTCAAGGCGTTCCGCTATGGCGCCCCGCCCCACGGCGGCTGCGCGGCGGGGATCGACCGGATCGTGATGCTGCTGGCCGACGAGCAGAACATCCGCGAGGTCATCATGTTCCCGATGAACCAGCGGGCCGAGGACCTGATGATGGGCGCCCCGTCCGAACCGACGAACGAGCAGTTGCGCGAACTGCGCCTGCGGGTGCTGCCGAAGGACGCCTGAGCGGCGGCTCGCGGGTCATGAAACCGTGACGTGCCACCGCGCCCCCGCGGTGGCATAACGCCCCTGCGCGCGCCCCAACCCGCAGGAAATCGATCTTGACTCCCGACTTCCCCCACCTCGCCGCGATCCGGCTGGGCTACGGTCTTTCGCCGCTGACGCCCGCCCCGGCGGACCCGCAGGCGGTGCTGCGCTCGGTCCCCGAGGCGGCCGCGCCGGACGGCTGGACGACCCCGATGGCGACCGACGCGCAGCGGCAATTCGCCGCCTCGCGCCGCCAGCGCAATGCGGGCGAGATCGACACCGAGGAGTTCCGGCGCATCCAGTCGGACCTCAACCACCAGCGCCTGTCGGTCCTTCAGCGCCGCGTCGCGCGGGCGGTGGACGCGCCGGCGGGTTTCGGCGAGCGGCTGGTGCAGTTCTGGACCGGCCATTTCGCCACCGTCGCCCGCAACGCCCCCGGCCACATCATGTCCGGCGCCATGGTGGACGAGGCGATCCGCCCGCATCTGAACGGTCATTTCGCCGACCTGCTGTTCGCCGCCGACACGCATCCGATGATGCTGAACTATCTCAACCAGTCGGGCAGCGTCGGCCCGCGCTCGGTCTTCGCCCGCCGCCGGCCTGAGCGTGCGCTCGGGTTGAACGAGAACCTCGCCCGCGAGGCGCTGGAGCTGCATAGCCTGGGCGTCAGCGCGGCGTATTCGCAGGCCGACGTGCGGGAACTGGCGGAACTGCTGACCGGCCTCACCTACGACCAGCGCAAGGGCCGCCACTATCGCCCGGACGCGGCCGAGCCGGGGGCCGAGACGGTGCTGAGTGAAAGCTATGGCGGCCCCGGCACCTCCGGGATGGACGAGATCCGCCGCGTCTTCGGCAACCTCGCGCGCCATCCGGCGACCGCCGCGCATCTGTCGCGCAAGCTGGCGATCCATTTCGCCGCGGACGACCCGCCGCCCGATCTGGTCGCCGCGCTGGAGGCGGTGTGGCTGGAGACGGGGGGCGATCTGGCGCAGGTGAACGGGGCGCTGGTCAGCCACCCGGTGCTTGCGGCGAATCTCCGCGCCAAGGCTCGCCAACCCTTCGACTTTCTGGTAACGGCCCTGCGCGCCTTGGGGCTGGACGGGGCCGCCATCCTGGCGCTCGATCCCAAGCGGGCGAACCAGGCGCTGTGGCATCCGCTGACGGCGATGGGTCAGCCCTTCGCGCAGCCGCGCGGGCCGGACGGCTGGCCCGAGCTTGCCGCGGCGTGGATCACCCCGCAGATGCTGGCGGCCCGGATCGGCTGGGCGCTGTCCCAGCCGGCGCGGCTCTGCGATGCGCTGCCAGATCCCCGCGAACTGGTGGAAACCGCGCTCGGGCCCGCCGCCTCGGGGGCGCTGCGTTGGGCGGTGCCCAAGGCCGAGAATGCGCGCGAGGGGGTGGCGATCATCCTCGCCTCCGCCGATCTCAACCGCCGCTGAACGGAGGACGCCATGCTCAGCCGCCGCTTCCTGCTGAAATCCGCCGCAATGGCCGCCTGCTCGGCGGCGGCGCATCCGCTGATGTCCACGATAACCTTCGCCTCGGTTCCCGGCGACAACCGGCTGGTGGTGATTGTCTTGCGGGGGGCGATGGACGGGCTGGACGTGGTGCAGCCCTATGGCGATCCCGGCCTGCGGGCGCTGCGCCGCAGCCTGTCGCCGGGGCCCGATCAGGGGGCGATCGACCTTGATGGCTTCTACGCCCTCCATCCCGCGCTTTCCCCGCTGCTGCCGTTGTGGCAGGCGGGCGAGCTGGGCTTCGCCCATGCGGTCGCGACGCCCTATCGCGACAAGCGCAGCCATTTCGACGGGCAGGACGTGCTGGAGGCTGGATCGGGCAACGACGTTCCGGTGGACGTCCGGCGCGGCGGCTGGCTGAACCGGCTGCTGCAGGCGATGCCGGGGGTGCAGGCCGAGACGGCGTATTCGGTCGGGTCCGAGCAGATGCTGATCCTGTCGGGGCAGGCCCGCGCGCTCAGCTGGGCGCCCGATGCGCGGCTGGCGCTGTCGGCGCAGGCGCAGCTGCTGCTGGACGCTGTCTATCACGACGATCCGCTGTTCCGCGAGGCGGCGGCGGACGCGGCCGAGATCGGGCTCGATCTGGGCAGCGACGGTCGCAGCAGGGGGCAGACCGGGGTGCGGCTGGCCCGCTTCGCCGCCGACCGGCTGAACGGCGAGACCCGGATCGCCGCCTTCTCGTTGTCCGGGTGGGACACCCACGCGCGGCAGGGTGCCGTGCTGGGCCGGACGCTGGGCGGGCTGGCCGAGACGATCCTCGCGCTGAAGGAAAGGCTGGGGCCGAACTGGGGCCGCACGACGGTTCTGGCCCTGACCGAATTCGGCCGCACCGCGCGCGAGAACGGTTCGGCCGGAACCGATCACGGCACCGGCGGGGCGATGCTGATGGCGGGGGGCGCGGTCCGGGGCGGGCGCGTCCATGCCGACTGGCCGGGCCTGGCCGATGACGCGCTGTATCAGCAGCGCGACCTGATGCCGACGCGGGATGTCCGGGCCTATGCGGGCTGGGCGATGCGGGGGCTGTTCGGCACCGCGCCGGGGCTGATCGAGGACACCATCTTTCCCGGCCTTGATCTGGGCCCCGATCCGCGCATCCTGCGCTGAGTTGCTGCGCGCCGCCAAAAGGACCCCGACATGAACGCCAGTGAAGCCTCTGCCCGCATGACCGGCGAAGTGCCAGCCGCGGCGGGGCGCCCGCTCGGCCCGCCGGTCATCGGCTTCACGCCGCCGCCCGCCCCCGGACCGGACCGGATCGAGGGGCGGTTTGTGGCGCTGGAGCGGCTGGACCCCGCCCGACACGCGGCTGACCTGTTCGCGGCGAACGAGGGGCACGACGAGGTCTGGGACTATCTTGCCCAAGGCCCCTTCGCCACGCTGGAAGATTATCGCCTCTGGCAGGCGGGCGCGGCGGGCAAGGGCGATCCGTTCTTCTACGCCCTGCGGGAGACCGCCAGCGGGCGGGCGCTCGGCGTGGCGTCGTTCATGCGGATCGACCGCGCGAATGGCGTGATCGAGATCGGCGGCATCCAGATCGCCCCCGCCCTGCAACGGACCCCCGCGGCGTCCGAGGCGATCATGCTGATGATCGGCTGGGCGTTCGGTGCCGGCTATCGCCGGGTCGAGTGGAAATGCAACGCCCTGAACGCGCCTTCGATGCGGGCTGCCGAGCGTTACGGCTTCGCCTATGAGGGCACGTTCCGCAATCACATGGTCGTCAGGGGCCGCAGCCGCGACACCGCGTGGTGGGCCATGACCGATGCCGACTGGCCGCTGATCGCCGCCGCGCAGGCGGCATGGCTGGACCCTGCGAACTGCGACGCCGAGGGACGCCAGCGCCGCGATCTCCGGGCGATCCGCGCCGAGCTGGCGCGGACCGAGGCCGGTCAGCCGCTCAGGACACGGCCGCCAGCCGGTCCTGCACCAGCCCGCTGATCCGCGCGAGATCCGCCGCGAGCGCCCGCCCCGCCGAATGATCGCGCGCCAGCGCGGTCGCGGCATCTTCCAGCCGGGGATCGTGCGAGGACCGGGCCACCCCCGCCAGGAACCGGGCGATATAGTCGATGCAGTCGGTGCTTTCCGCCGTCGCCAGCACCTCGGCCACGTGAACCAGATCGTCGCGCAGCGCGCCGCTGTCGGGGATGATCGTGTCGTCCACCACCAGCCGCAGCCCGGTGGGCCGCGCCTCGGGCGGCAGGTTCGACAGGATCGCGTGCTGGAACGCGGCGAGGCTTTCGACGGGCTTCGCCAGAAACCCGTCTGCCCCCGCCGCCATCGCCACGGCCTCGTTGTCGGGATCGCCCGACATGCCCAGCAGCACCGGCACCCGCGGGCTTGCCGCCGCCGCGGCGCGGATCAGCTCGGCCCCGTTGCCGTCCGGCAGGCCGAGATCGACGATCACCACCGCCGGGCGATAGGCCGCCATGTGCCGCCCGGCCGAGCGCAGGCTGTCCGCCCGCCGGATCCGCGCGCCCGAGCGCAGGCAGAGCAGCCGCACCGCCTCGGATGCCAGCCGCGAATCCTCGACCACCAGCACGGTCAGCCCGGTCAGCGGCCGACCGGGCAGGGCCGCGCGCCACAGCGGCGCCGCGTCGTCGCGGGTGATCGGGTGTGTCCTGTCGTCCATCGTCGAACCTCCTGTCCAACGGCCCCTGACGTTTTCGGCGTCGAATCGGCCATGAGGTGACGTTAGTTCAGCCCTGCCTAATGCGGGGTTAACGCTGGCGTCCCCCAAGCCCCTTTCGCTTCGCGCCGCCGGGGCGTAGAACCTGCGCCGAACGCGCTCGGAAAGGAACTGCCATGATCGGTCGTCTCAACCATGTCGCCATCGCGGTGCCGGACCTCGAGGCGGCCGCCGCCCGCTACCGCGACACGCTCGGCGCGACGGTGCGCGAGCCGCAGGACGAGCCCGATCACGGCGTGACCGTCGTCTTCATCGAACTGCCGAACACCAAGATCGAGCTGCTGTATCCGCTGGGCGAGAACAGCCCGATCGCCGGCTTTCTGGAAAAGAACCCCTCGGGCGGCATCCATCACATGTGCTACGAGGTCGAGGATATCCTCGACGCCCGCGACCAGCTCAAGGCCGGCGGGGCGCGCGTTCTCGGCACTGGCGAGCCGAAGATCGGCGCCCACGGCAAGCCCGTCCTGTTCCTGCATCCCAAGGACTTCGACGGCTGCCTGATCGAACTGGAGCAGATCTGATGTCCATCACCTCCGCCGTCGTGCTTTTCGCGACTCTCTGGTTCCTCTGCCTGTTCCTCATGCTGCCGATCGGTCATCGCAGCCAGGAGGAGATGGGCGAGGTCGTGCCCGGCACGCCCGCCGGTGCGCCGCACAATCCGCGGCTGGGGCGCAAGATGATCTGGGCGACGCTGCTTGCGGCGGCGATCTTCGCCGTGGTCGCCTTCGTGATCTTCGCCGACATCATCACCCGCGCCGACATGACGGCGTTCAATCCGCTGGGCGTGTAAGCCCGTGGAACAGGTGGGTGAATGACGCCGCCGCCAGCACGGGCACGGCGATGTTCACCACCGGCACCGTCAGCAGCGCGGCGATGGCGACCCCGAGCGCGACGACGCTGAACCGCTCGATCCGCCGCAGCTCGTCCGCCTGATCGGCGGCCATGTGGCGGCGGGCGGCCATGGCGAAGAACTCGCGCCCCAGCAGCCAGCCGTTGGCGAGGTAGAAGGCGACCGGCGCGAGCGGGCCGAGGAAGGGCGAGGCGATCAGCAGCACCACCGCGATGCCGAGGGCCGCAGCGACGACGGCCAGCGATTCCAGCAGCCCGTCGAGGAAGTCGGTCGGCTCGCCGGCGCGCGAGGGATAGTGGATGCGCTCGACGCTTTCGGCGACCTGTTCGCTGAACAGCCCGGCAAAGCCGGCCGCGACGGGCGCCATCAGCAGGAAACCGATCACCGGGAACAGCGCCAGCGAGCCCCAGGACAGCGCGCCGCCGATCTCGACCGGGCCGATCCACGGAACCGTCACCTGATCGGGGCCGAAAGCGCGGATCGCCCAGAAAATCAGCGCCTGCAGGGCCACGAACAGCAGGATCGTCAGCCCCATGCCAAGCGCCACCACCCCGAAGATGCGAACTCGGAACAGGTCCGACATCCCGCGCATCAGGGCGAGAAGCGCGCTCACGCCAGCCAGGTGGTCAGCGAGGGCACGTCGGCGCGCGGACGGTCGGGGATCTCGGTCTCGCCGCGCGTGCCGATATGGACGAGGCCGACGACCCGCTCGCCCGGGTGGATGCCGAGATGCGCCTGCGCGAACGCGGCCTCGCAGGCGGGGCCGCTGAGCCAGGATGCGCCGTAACCTGCGGCCAGCGCCGCGTTCAGCAGCGACAGCGACACCGCCCCGGCCGAAAGGAACTGCTCCCATTCAGGGATCTTGGGGTGATCCACCGGCGCGGACACCACGGCCACGATCACCGGCGAGCCGAAGGCGGTGCGGGCCTTGGTCGCCGCCGCCTCGTCGCCGCCGTTGCGGGTGACGTGATCGGCCAGCAGCGGGGCGAGCCGGTCGAGGGTGGCCCGTTCCAGCACGACGAAGCGCCACGGGGTCAGCTTGCCGTGGTCGGGCACCCGCGCGGCGATGGTCAGCAGTTCCTCCAGCGCCGCGCGGTCGGGCGCGGGGCCCCGCAGCATCTTCGGAGGGTGCGACCGGCGGCGGCGCAGGAAATCGAGGGTGTCGTTGTCCATGTCAGTCTCCGGTCGCAGGGGCGGGGTCAGGCGCGCAGGATCGAGCGGCCGGCATATTCGGCGGTCGCGCCCAGCATTTCCTCGATGCGGATCAGCTGGTTGTATTTCGCCAGCCGGTCCGAGCGGGCGAGCGAGCCGGTCTTGATCTGGCCGCAGTTCGTCGCGACGGCGAGATCGGCGATGGTCGCGTCCTCGGTCTCGCCCGAGCGGTGCGACATCACCGAGGTGTAGCCCGCGCGGTCGGCCATGCGGATCGCGTCCAGCGTTTCCGACAGGGTGCCGATCTGGTTCACCTTGACCAGCAGCGAGTTGCCGCAGCCCTTGGCGATCCCCTCGGCCAGACGCTCGGGGTTGGTGACGAACAGGTCGTCGCCGACCAGCTGGACCGAGCCGCCCAGACGCTCGGTCAGCAGGCGCCAACCCTCCCAGTCATCCTCGGCGCAGCCATCCTCGATCGACAGGATCGGGTAGTCGGCGCAGAGCGCGGCGAGGTAGTCCACGTTCTCGGCGGCGGTCAGCGACCTGCCCTCGCCGGTCATCTCGTAGCGGCCGCCCTTGAAATATTCCGTCGCGGCGCAGTCGAGCGCCAGCATGATGTCGTCGCCGGGCGTGTAGCCGGCCTTCTCGATGGCCTTCAGGATGAAGTCCAGCGCGTCGCGGGCCGAGGAGAGGTCGGGCGCGAACCCGCCCTCGTCGCCGATGCCGGTGGACAGCCCCGCGGTGAGCAGTTCCTTCTTCAGCGTGTGGAACACCTCGGACCCCATGCGGACGGCCTCGCGGATGTTCTCCGCCGACACCGGCATGATCATGAATTCCTGGATGTCGATCGGGTTGTCGGCGTGTTCGCCGCCGTTGATGATGTTCATCATCGGCACCGGCAGGATGCGCGCGCCCGTGCCGCCGACATAGCGATAGAGCGGCTGGCCGGTCGCGTCCGCCGCGGCCTTGGCGACCGCCAGCGAGACGCCGAGGATCGCGTTCGCACCCAGACGGCCCTTGTTCGGGGTGCCGTCCAGCTCGATCATCAGCCGGTCGATGGCCAGCTGCTCGGTCGCGTCCTCGCCCACGAGGTTTTCCGCCAGCTCGCCGTTGACGGCGGCGACTGCTTCCAGCACGCCCTTGCCGAGATAGCGGCCCTTGTCGCCATCGCGCTTCTCCACCGCCTCATGCGCCCCGGTGGACGCGCCCGACGGCACGGCGGCGCGGCCCATCGTGCCGTCTTCCAGCGTCACATCGACCTCGACGGTCGGGTTGCCGCGGCTGTCGAGGATTTCGCGGGCGAAGATGTCGATGATGGCGGTCATGGGCGCGCTCCGGTCAAGGGGTTTGCGGGGTTGTAACCGGCGCGTCTCCAAGGGGAAAGGCCGTCGAGCCGCAGGCGAGCAATAAGGCGCACCGCTAACCGGAGTGGGGTTCGAGGTCGGCCCAGATCGGCAGGTGGTCGGACGCGCGGCGGGCCAGCGGCGTGTCATGCACCGCCGCCTGCACCACCCGCAGCCGGGGAGAGACCGCGATCCGGTCATAGCGAAGCTGCGGAAACGGCGCGGGCCAGCTTGGCCCCGGCGCGATCACGTCCAGCGGTTGCAGGGATTCCAGCCCCCGGTCGTCGCGCCATTCGTTGAAATCGCCGGTCAGCACCAGCGCCTCGGACCCGATCCGCGCCGCCTTGGCGATCAGCCGCGCCAGCTGCGCCCGCCGGGACGAACGGGCGAGGCCCAGATGGATCGCCACCACCGTCAGTTCCGGCAGCATCAGCGCGAGCGCACCGCGCGGCTCGATCCCCGGCAGCGGCAGGCGGCGCAGCCGCGCCTGTTCGGCCAGTTCGGGCCGCAGCAGCAGCGTCTGGCCGTGCCAGCCGAGCGATTGCGGGCTGGTGCCGACATGGGGGGCCGGAACCAGCCCGGTCATGTCCGCGATCAGGGCGCGCGGCAGCGCCTCGGGCCGGGCGCCGAAGCGGAAATCCACTTCCTGCAATGCCACGATGTCGGCCTGCATGTCGGCGATCACGGCCAGGTTCCGCTCGGGCGCGTGCGGGCCGGTCATGCCCCGGCACTTGTGCAGGTTATAGCTGGCCAGTCTGAACTTCATGCCGCCGTTTGTGCCATCGTCACGCAGGGAAACGCCAGCATTCAGGTGCCGCAGAAGGTCACGCGCACCTCCTGCCCGGCGCTCGGGGGCAGGGACAGGTCGTCCCATTCGGGGCGGGCGTCGAAGGGCAGGGCCAGCGCCTCGTTCAGCCGGTGGAAGGGCGCGAAATCGCCGCCCACCCCGGCGTCGATCACCTGCTGGATGCGGTGGTTGCGCGGGATGCGGGCAGGGTTCGCGCGGGCGGCGAGGTCCGGGTCGGGGTTCCGTGCGCGCCAGTCGGCCGCCCATGCCTTGAACGGCTCCGGGTCGGTGAACTCCGCCGCCGCTTCGCCGGTGACGAGGCCGCGGAAGACGCGGGTGAAATCGGCCTGCTGCGCGGCCATGACGTCCAGCAGCCGCTCGATCAGCGCGCGATCTTCCGGCGCGGGGTCCGAAAGCCCGAGTTTCGCGCCGAAGCGGCGCAGCCAGGCAAACTGGTAAAGCTCGGGGAAGGCGTGGACGATGGTGGTCGCCTCGGCCACGGCCTGCTGCTCCTCGCCCATGACCGGGATCAGGCAGCTTGCCAGCTGCGCAAGGTTCCACACCGCCACGCGCGGCTGTTCGGACCAGGCATAACGGCCCCCCCGGTCGATCGAGGAAAACACCGTGTCCGGGTGATAGCCGTCCATGAACGCGCAGGGGCCGTAGTCGATCGTCTCGCCCGACACGGCCATGTTGTCGGTGTTCATCACGCCGTGGATGAACCCCAGCGCCATCCATTGCGCGACGGTTTCCGCCTGCCGCGCGACGACCGCCCGCAGCAGGTCCATCGCGCCGGATGCGCCCGGATAGTGCCGCGCGATGACGTGATCGGCCAGTTGCTGTAGCCGCTCGGCGTCGCCACGGATGGCAAAGAACTCGAACGTGCCGACGCGGACATGGCTGGAGGCGACGCGCGTCAGTACCGCGCCGGGCAGGGCGGATTCGCGCAGCACCGTCTCGCCGGTGGTGACGGCGGCCAGCGCGCGGGTGGTGGGGACGCCCGCGGCGAACATGAACTCGCTGACGAGATATTCGCGCAGCACTGGGCCGAGCCAGGCCCGCCCGTCGCCCCGGCGCGAGAACGGCGTCGGGCCGGAGCCCTTGAGTTGGATGTCGAAGCGCGCGCCGTCCGGTGCCAAGACCTCGCCCAGCAGCACCGCCCGCCCGTCGCCAAGCTGGGGCACCAGCCCGCCGAACTGATGGCCGGCATAGGCCTGCGCAATGGGCTCGGCCCCTTGCGGCACGGCATTGCCGGCCAGCATGGCGACACCCTCGGGACCCGAAAGCCACTCGGCGTCCAGCCCCAGCCGCTCGGCCAGCGGGCGGTTCAGCGCGACCAGCGCCGGATCGCCGACCGGGGTGGGCGGGGTTCGCGAGAAGAAACCGGGCCCGAGCCGGGCATAGCTGTTATCGAAACGCGGTGCTGTCATGGCGTTGATCTGGGATCGCCGGGTGCGGTTTGGAAGATGGCGGCGCGAAAAAGCCCGCCGGGGTGCGGCGGGCTTTGCTTCGGCACGAGGGGTAATCTTCAGCGCAGCCCGAGCAGCGACAGGATGACAAGCACCACGACCACAAGGCCGACGATATAGATGATCGAGTTCATGAAGTTCTTCCTTGAGAGAGGTTGCGGCCCGAGGGCACCCATGTCCGCCAACGTGCCGTTATGGCTGCAAGTTCCCGCCCATGGTCGGGCAAACCGCTGATTTTGGCGCGGAAATCCCGATTGCCCGATCTGGTTGCGCGAAAACGCGCCCCGTATTACCCATGTCTGCTGGTATGAAGGGGCGCAACCGATGAAATTCCTCGACCTCGCCAAGGTCTATATCCGCTCGGGCGGCGGCGGAGCGGGGGCGGTGTCCTTCCGGCGCGAGAAGTTCATCGAGTATGGCGGCCCCGATGGCGGCGACGGCGGGCGCGGCGGCGATGTCTGGGCCGAGGGCGTCGAGGGGCTGAACACGCTCATCGATTTCCGCTATCAGCAGCATTTCTTCGCCAAGTCCGGCCAGCACGGCATGGGCGCGCAGCGCACGGGCGCGAGCGGCGACGACATCGTGCTGAAGGTGCCGGTCGGGACGGAAATCCTCGACGAGGATCAGGAAACCGTCATCGCCGACCTGACCGAAGTCGGCCAGCGCATCCTGCTGGCCAAGGGCGGCAATGGCGGCTTCGGCAACCTGCATTTCAAGACCTCGACCAACCGCGCCCCGCGCCGCGCCAATCCGGGGCAGGAGGGGATCGAGCGGACCCTGTGGCTGCGGCTGAAGCTGATCGCGGATGCGGGGCTCGTGGGGCTGCCGAATGCGGGCAAGTCCACCTTCCTTGCCGCGGTGTCGAACGCGCGGCCCAAGATCGCGGATTATCCGTTCACCACCTTGGTCCCCAATCTCGGCGTGGTCGGCATCGACGGGCATGAGTTCGTGATGGCCGACATTCCGGGCCTGATCGAAGGGGCGAGCGAGGGCAGGGGCCTCGGCGACCAGTTTCTCGGCCATGTGGAACGCTCGAACGTGCTGCTGCATCTGGTGGATGGCACGTCCGAGGACGTGGCCGCCGACGCGCGGACCATCCTGACCGAGCTTGAAGCCTATTCCCCGATCCTGGCCGAGAAGACGCGCGTCACCGTTCTGAACAAGATCGACGCGCTGGACGACGAGACCATCGCGGAGCGCCGCGCGGCGCTGGAGGACGAGACCGGCGGCGAGGTGCTGACCATGTCCGGCGTCTCCAAGCAGGGCGTGACCGAGGTGCTGCGCACGCTCTGGACCCGGATCGAGCCGACCCGCCGCGCGGAGCCGAAGGATCAGGGAACATGGCAGCCCTGATTCCCGACATCACGAAGGTCCGCCGTCTGGTCATCAAGATCGGCAGCGCGCTGCTGGTCGATGACGGCGGGCTGCGGGCGGGGTGGCTGCACGGCCTCTGCGACGACGTGGCGGACTGGCGCAGGCAGGGGGTGGACGTGATCCTCGTCTCCTCCGGCTCCATCGCGCTGGGGCGGCGGGTGCTGGACCTGCCTTTGGGTCCGCTGACGCTGGAACAGTCGCAGGCCGCCGCCGCCGTGGGCCAGATCCGCCTCGCCCGCGCATATGAGGAGATGCTGGCCCCGCATGGCGTCACCACCGCGCAGGTGCTGGTCACACTGGAGGATTCGCAGAACCGCCGCCGCTATCTCAACAGCCGCGCGACCATGGAAACGCTGCTGTCCCTCGGCGTGGTGCCGATCGTCAACGAGAACGACACCGTCGCCACCGACGAGATCCGCTTCGGCGACAACGACCGTCTGGCGGCGCAGATCGCCGTCACCTGCGGCGCGGATCAGTTGCTGCTGCTGTCGGACGTGGACGGGCTTTACACCGCCAACCCCAAGACCGACCCGGAAGCCCGCCACATCCCCGTGGTCGAGCATCTCACCGCCGAGATCGACGCCATGGGCGGCGATCCGGTCAGCGGGCTGAGCAAGGGCGGGATGAAGACCAAGCTGATGGCCGCCCGCACCGCCGTCTCGGGCGGCTGCGCGATGGCGATTGCCGAGGGTTCGGTCGAACGCCCCCTGTCCGCGGTGGCGGACGGGGCGCGGGTGACGTGGTTCCTGCCCGAGGGCGATCCGCAGGCCGCCCGCAAGCGCTGGATCGCGGCGATGAAGCCGCGCGGCGAGCTGGTGGTGGACGCCGGTGCCGTTCGGGCGCTGTCGCAGGGCAAGTCGCTGTTGCCCGCGGGCGTCGTCACCGTTGCAGGCAGCTTCGGGCGCGGCGATCCGGTGGTGATCCGCGACGATCACGGCGCGGCCGTGGGGCAGGGGCTGGCCCGCTACGATTCGGCCGAGACCCGCCGGATCGCCGGGCGGCGCAGCGACGAGATCGCGGCGATCCTCGGCTACGACCCCCGCGCCGCCCTGATCCACCGCGACGACATGGTGGTCGAGCGGGCGTGAAGCCTGCGATCTTGACACCTGATGGTTTCAGTAGGATATCGGTTCCAAGGCACAGCCAGGGGGCGACATCCCATGTTGATCTGTCACTGTCAGGGAATCAGCGACCGCGATATCCGCGCAACCGTTGCCTGGATGCGGGCATCGGACCCTGACACCGTCGTCACCCCCGGCAAGATCTACCACGCTCTCGGCAAGCGGGCCGATTGCGGCGGCTGCATGTCGCTGTTCGTGTCGTCCATGCGCAGCGCCCCCGGCTTTGCCGTCCCGTCCTGCGACGCCTTGCCGCCGCGCGAGGTTCCGGCCATCCTCCGCAACATGCGAATGAATGTTGCAGGAGAACGGAATGAAGGGCGATCCCAAGGTCATCGAGTATCTGAACAGCGCACTGCGGTCTGAACTGACCGCGGTCAGCCAGTACTGGCTGCACTATCGGCTGCAGGAGGACTGGGGCTACGGCAAAATCGCCGACAAGTCCCGTGCCGAGTCGATCGAGGAAATGAACCACGCCGACCGGCTGATCCAGCGGATCATCTTCCTGGAGGGTCATCCGAATCTTCAGAAGCTGGACCCGCTGCGGATCGGCCAGACCCTGCGCGAGACGCTGGAGGCCGACCTCGCCGCCGAGCACGACGCCCGCAAGCTTTACATGGAAGCGCGGCAATACTGCTCGGAGGTGAACGACCAGGTGTCGAAATCGCTGTTCGATGACCTGATCGAGGACGAGGAAGGGCACATCGACTTCCTCGAAACCCAGCTCCAGCTGTTCGACGAGATCGGCGGCCAGAACTACGGCCTGCTGAACGCCAAGAGCGCCGACAAGGTCGAGTGAACGATTCGGGCGGGGTCCGGTCGCGCACAGCCGCCCCCGCCCGGCATGACCCGCCCCATGACCCGCGCGGCGGCACCGCGCTGGACGCTCCCGCATCGTCCTTGCGCGGAACCCCCCACTTCTCTGGCCGTTCCGCCCTAAGGCAAGCGGGGAACGGCAGATGAGCGTCGCGCAGATCAAGGTCGATGACCATGAACCGCCCGACCTTCCGGCAAAGGCGCGGGAAAGCTACGGCGACGCGCTGGGCTTGGGTGCGGCAAAGACGCTGGTGCGCGGGTTTCTTGCGGGGGTATCCTCGGGCACAGGCGGCTTGCTGGCCAACTGATCTGGTCCACCCGCGGAAACATCGGCGGCGGCGGGGGCATCGCCCGGTGCTTCTGGTTCGCCTACGAGCGCGACTAGCGGCTCAGCTTTTCTCCGGCATATGGCGCAACTCGGCGCGGCGGCGGCGGCGCACTTCGCGCAGATGCGACATATGGGCGGCGTTGGGACCGGGCGGGGGCAGGTCCAGAACCGCCTGCCGCAGCCGGGCGATCCCCTCTTCGGAGTTCTTGGGCAGCGTCGCCGGGTCGATCGCGCTGCCCACCGTGATGCGGTAGGTGTGGCCCGCCTTGTTCAGCACCTCGTTGAACAGGGTCACGTCGCGCAGCGTCGGGTGGATCGCGTCCAGCAGGTAGAACAGCGCCGAGTTGCGCGCCCGCACATGCAGCGGGATGACCGGCGCCCCGAACTTGCGGGCGATCATCACCGCGGATGCCATCCACGGCCGCTCGTGCAGCGTCAGCCCGCGCCGCTTGGCCAGCCGCCCCGACGGGAAGATCAGCCCGATCCGCCCCTGACCCAGCGCGGCGCGGGTGTAGTCCATCGTCGCCTTGGTCTTGGCGTGGCTGCGCTTTTCGACCCGCCATTCGACCGGGGCGATCAGCTCCTCGGTCTGGGGCAGGACGCGGATCATGTCGTGGTTGGCGTAGATGAACAGATCGTCGCGGACCGCCGAGACCACCGCATGCAGCACGATCCCGTCGGCGATGCCGGTCGGATGGTTCGACACGATCAGCGCCGGGCCGGTCGCGGGGATATTCTCCAGCCCGTCGATGCGCAGGTCGCGCACGATCAGCGCCGAGATGCGGCGCATGATCTCTTCGGTGGGCAGGTCGCGGCACTCGGTCGCCAGATCCATCGTGCGCGGATAGCGCAGCAGGCGCATCATCAGCGCCTTGGCGAGCGTGTGATGGGGCTTGCCGGAAAAAAACCACGGCGCCCGCTCCTCGATCAGCGGATCGAGGCGTTGCTGCATCTCCACGCGGGCCGGCAGCCGCGCCGCGTGATCATCTGGCGAGTGGTCCATCATCGTCCGTCAATTATCGCCCTGCGTGAAAGCGGCTGCAAGGCGGGTCAGGCGCCTGCGGCGAGAATGCGCGTGACCATCTCGGAACTGTTGCGGGACAGCCCCGGAAGCGCCGCCAGCCGCGACAGCGCCGCACGGGCACGTTCGCGGCGCTGCGCGTCGAAGCGGGCCCAGGTCTCGAAGACCGACAGCATCCGCGCCGCCGTCTGCGGGTTTGCCGGATCGAGGCGGATCAGCCAGTCCACGACGAAGCCGTAGCCCGACCCGTCCGCCGCATGGAACGCCGCGTGATTGGCCGCAAAACCGCCGATGAGCGAGCGGAAGCGGTTGGGGTTCGTCCACTCGAAATCCGGGCGTTCCGCCAACCCGCGGGCGATTTCGATCGCCTTTTCAGGCGGGGCGGCCTGGACCTGCACCATGAACCACTTGTCCATGACGAGGCGGTTGGCCCCGAAACGCGCCTCCATCTCGGCCAGTGCGCCGTCCGCGCGTCCTGCGCGGACGAGGTCCGCCAGCGCGCCCATCTTCTCGGTCATGTTGCCGGCGCTGTCCCACAGGCTCTGCGCCCGCGCGCCGCCGTCCAGCCGCGACAGCAGCGCCAGCGCGGCGAGCCGCAGGCTGCGGGCGCCGGCCTGACCGGCGTCCGGCTCATAGGGCGCCGCGACGTCCATCTCGGCATAAATCTGCTCAAGCACGCCCTTGTGTCGGGCCGCGAGTTCCGCCGCCAGCGCCTCGCGGGCCTTGTGGATGGAATCGGGGTCGGGCACGCCGCCCTGCGCGGCGATCTCGGTGGCGATGGCGTCCTCGGACGGCAGGCGCAGGATCAGCGCGATGAAGGCCGGGTCGAGGCCCGCGTCGGCCAGCAGCCCGCCCAGCGAATGGCTGAAAGCGGGGTCGGACTCGCCGCCCGTTGTTTTTGCCACCAGCGAGTCCATCGCGAGGTCGTGCCCCGCCTCCCAGCGGGCGAAGGGGTCCGTGTCGTGGGCCAGCAGCACCGCGCGTTCGGCCCGGCCGATCTGCCGCTCGACCGTCACCGGAGCCGAGAAACCGCGCAGCAGCGAGGCGACGGGCCGTGCGCCGAGGCCGTCGAAGCTCCATTCCTGCTCGGCTTCCGTCATCTCCAGCACCTGCGTCGGCAGCACCTCGTCGCCGTTCTGCGAGATGAGCCCGAGGGCGATCGGGATCACGCGCGGCGGCTTGTCGGGCTGGCCGGGCGTCGGGCGGGTCGATTGCGAAAAGCGCAGCGCCAGGCGGCCCGCCGCCTCGTCCCACTCCTCGACCAGCTTCAGCCGCGGGGTGCCGGCGTCGGTATACCAGCGCTTGAACTGCGTCAGGTCGCGGCCGGTCGTGTCCTCGAACACCTTGAGCCAGTCCTCGATCGTGCAGGCCTGCCCGTCATGACGGTCGAAATAGAGATCGAGCGCCGCCTTGTAGTTGCCGTCTCCGACGAGACGCTTGAGCATCCCGATGACCTCGGCGCCCTTTTCATAGACGGTGGCGGTGTAGAAATTGTTGATTTCCTCGTAGTGGTCGGGCCGGGGCGGGTGCGCGAGGGGCCCCGCATCCTCGCGGAACTGCCGGGCGCGCAGCGTCACCACGTCCTCGATCCGCTTCACCGCCGCCGAGCGCACGTCCGACGTGAACTGCTGGTCGCGGAAGACCGTCAGCCCTTCCTTCAGGCAGAGCTGGAACCAGTCGCGGCAGGTGATGCGGTTGCCGGTCCAGTTGTGGAAATACTCATGCGCGATCACCGCCTCGATCCGCTCGTAATCCGTATCGGTGGCGGTTTCCGGTGAGGCGAGCACCAGCTTGGAGTTGAAGATGTTCAGCCCCTTGTTCTCCATCGCGCCCATGTTGAAATCGTCCACGGCGACGATGTTGAACACGTCCAGATCGTATTCGCGGCCATAGACGCGCTCGTCCCAGGCCATCGACTTCTTCAGCGCCTCCATGGCGAACCCCGCGCGGGGCAGGTCGCCGGGGCGCACCCAGACGTTCAGCGCGACCTCGCGCCCGGTCATGGTGGTGAACCGGTCCTCCAGCGCCTCCAGATCGCCCGCGACGAGGGCGAAAAGGTAGCTGGGCTTGGGCCAGGGATCGTGCCACTCGACCAGCCCCGGCTCGGCTGCGTCGGGGTTTCCGTTCGACAGCAGCACCGGCAGATCCGAGCGGATCTGGACGCGGAACGGCGCCATCACGTCGGGCCGGTCGGGATACCAGGTGATGTGGCGGAAACCTTCGGCCTCGCACTGGGTGCAGAAGATGCCGCCGGACAGATACAGCCCCTCCAGCGCGGTGTTCCGCTCGGGGTGGATTTCGACGGTGGTGGAAAGGGTGAAGCGGCGGTGCGGCAGCGCATCGGCCGAGATGGTCAGCGTCTCGCCGTCCATGGTGATGGCGTCCGGCGGGGGCTCGACCCCGTCGATGGCGATGTCGAGGGTCCGCAGGCCGGCCCCGTCCAGCACCAGATCCGCCCCGCGCCCGTGCGGCAGGAAGTTCAGTTCCGCCTCGACGCGGGTGCCGAGCGGCGCGATGTCGAAGCGCAGCCGGGTTTCCGTCAGGGCGAAGGGATAAGGCCGCCAGTCGGCCAGTCGGCGGGTTGTTGCCATCGGAAGCACTCCCGGAAAAAATGTGGCACAAGCGGAACTTGTGGTTTCACGATGTGTTAAGCGCAGGATAGCCGGCTCGCAAGCCGGTGCCCGCGCGGTTGGCCGCCGGACACCAGTTCTCAGGCCGCGCACGTCGCAATTTGATTTTCGAGGAGTGCTGTCATGGCCAACTACGATCCGAACGACCCCCGCCGCACCGACGCGGACCGCACCACCGACCCGGCCGGCCGCAACACGGTCGTGACCGAGACCTATGTCGAGCCGGTCGAGAAGAAGTCCTCGCCCTGGCCGCTCATCATCGGCATCCTGCTGGCGCTCGCTCTGGCCTGGTGGCTGCTGTCCACCTTCATGGGCAATGACGATGTCGTCGTCGAAGATGCGGCCACCACGACCACCACCACCGATGTGCCGGTCGTGACCACGACCGAATCGACCACCGTGGCCGATCCGGCGACCACCGACACGCCCGGCACCGCCGTGAACGAGACCACCGCGACCACGATCGAACCGGTGACCGACGATGCCGCCGTGGTCGAAAGCACCACCGTCGAGACCGAGGCCGTGACCCCGCCGCTGGATGCCCCGGCTGCCGACACCGACGCGAACGTCACCACCACGACCGTTCCTGTCGAGCCGGCCGCGCCCGCCACCGCGAACTGAGCGCGGGTCCGCGATCGAACCGACGCCCTGACGGGCGGTCAGCATGACGCCGCAGCGCTGCCCGCGCTGCGGCTTTTTCCGTGCCGCGCCCGGCTGGCCCGCCCTTGATGCACACGGATTGCGGGCCCGTGCTGCAACACTTGCCGGGCCGCGCGCCGCGACGGCTTGTTTCCGGGTGGTGCGGCCTCTACAAAAATCCGTATTTCCGAAACGGGGGAGGCATGCCGGTGAAGATTGGCGCTTGGAAGGAAACGACCGAAGGTGAGGCGCGGGTCGCCGTCACCCCGTCGTCGGCCACGCATCTGCAGAAGCTGGGGCACGAGGTCTTCGTCCAATCGGGCGCCGGTGAACGCGCCGGTTTCTCGGACGCGCTCTATACGGGCGCCGGCGTCACCGTGCTGCCGACCGCCGAGGCGCTGGCGGCGGCGGTCGATACGGTCGTGAAGGTCCGCCCCCCGACCGAGGCGGAGCTTGAGCTGCTGCGCCCCGACCAGACGATCATCTCGTTCTTCTATCCCGGCCAGAACGCGGATCTGCTGGAGCGTGCCCGCGCGCAGGGCGTCAACGCCATCGCCATGGACATGGTGCCGCGCATCTCCCGCGCGCAGAAGATGGACGCGCTGTCCTCGATGGCGAACATCGCGGGCTACCGCGCGGTGATCGAGGCGGCGAACAATTTCGGCCGTTTCTTCACCGGCCAGGTGACGGCGGCGGGCAAGGTGCCCCCGGCCAAGGTGCTGGTCGTCGGCGCGGGTGTGGCTGGCCTTGCCGCGATCGGCGCGGCCACGTCGCTTGGCGCCCAGGTCCATGCCTTCGACGTCCGCCCGGAAGTGGCCGAGCAGATCGAATCGATGGGGGCCGAGTTCGTCTTTCTCGACTTCCAGGACAGTCAGGACGGGGCGGAGACCGGCGGCTACGCCAAGCCCTCCAGCCCGGAATTCGCCGCCAAGCAGCTCGAGAAGTTCCGCGAGCTTGCGCCCGACATGGACATCGTCATCACCACGGCGCTGATCCCCGGACGGCCCGCGCCGAAGCTGTGGACCGCGGACATGGTGGCGGCGATGAAGCCCGGCAGCGTGGTCGTGGACCTTGCCGCGGAACGGGGCGGCAACTGCGACCTCACCGTGCCGGACGAGCGGGTGGTGACGGATAACGGCGTCATCGTCATCGGCTATACCGACTTCCCGTCGCGCATGGCGGCGCAGTCGTCCGAGCTTTACGGCAACAACATCCGCCACATGATCGCGGACCTGACGCCGGCCAAGGACGGCGTGGTCGTCCACAACATGGACGACGACGTGATCCGCGGCGCGACCGTGACCCACCGGGGCGAGATCACCTTCCCCCCGCCGCCGCCCAAGATCCAGGCCATCGCCGCAGCCAAGCCGAAGGAGCGGCCGCGCGAACTGACGGTCGAGGAGCGGCGCGCGAACGAACACGCCGCGTTCCGCAAGCAGACCCGCTCGCAGGTCGGGACGCTGGTGGTGGGCGCGGTGGTGATGCTGCTCATCGGGCTGTTCGCCCCGGCCTCGTTCCTGTCGCATTTCATCGTCTTCGTGCTGGCCTGCTTCGTCGGCTTCCAGGTGATCTGGAACGTCGCCCATTCGCTGCACACGCCGCTGATGGCCATCACCAACGCGATTTCGTCGATCGTGATCCTGGGCGCGCTGCTTCAGATCGGCTCGGGCTCGTTCTGGGTCGTGCTGCTGGCGGCGCTCGCGGTGCTGATGACCGCGATCAATATCTTCGGGGGCTTCCTGGTCACGCGCCGGATGCTCGCCATGTTCCAGAAGTCGTAAGGGGGCGTCGATGGAGACCACCGTGATCACCACCGCGCCCGCCGCGGTCCTTCCCGTCCTTCCCGTCCTGCCGGCTTATGCCTTCACCACGGCCACCTATGTCGTGTCGGCGGTGCTGTTCATCCTCGCGCTCGGCGGGCTGTCCGGCCAGGAAAGCGCCAAACGCGCCATCTGGTATGGCATCGTCGGCATGGCGCTTGCCGTGCTGGCGACGCTGTTCGGCCCCGGCTGGGGCAACTGGTGGCTGTCGGTCATCATGATCGCCATCGGCGCTGCCGTGGGCGTCGTGCTCGCCAAGCGGGTGCAGATGACCGAGATGCCGCAGCTCATCGCGGCGATGCACAGCCTCGTCGGCCTTGCCGCCGTGTTCATCGGCCTGAACGCGCAGATCGAACTGGGCCGCGTGATCCGCGCCCGCGCGAGCGAGGCGGTCGAGCCCTTCCACGGCTTCGCGCTGATGCTGGCCCACAAGACCCCGGCCGAGATCGCGATGCTCAAGATCGAGGTGGCGCTGGGGGTCTTCATCGGCGCGGTGACCTTCACCGGCTCGATCGTGGCCTATGGCAAGCTGGCCGGAAGGATCGACGGCAAACCGAAGAAGCTGAAGGGCGGCCACATGGTCAATCTCGGCGCGGCGCTGCTGTCGCTGCTGCTGATGATCCTCTACGTGACGGGCTGGGGCCCGGCGATGCTGTGGCTGCTGATCCTGCTGCTGATCGCGGGCTTCATCGGCTGGCATCTCATCATGGGCATCGGCGGGGCCGACATGCCGGTCGTGGTGTCGATGCTGAACAGCTATTCCGGTTGGGCCGCGGCGATGATCGGCTTCACCCTGTCGAACGACCTGCTGATCGTGACCGGCGCGCTGGTCGGCTCGTCCGGTGCGATCCTGTCCTACATCATGTGCCGCGCGATGAACCGAAGCTTCATCAGCGTGATCCTGGGCGGCTTCGGCGGCGAAGCGGGGCCGGCGATGGAGATCGAGGGCGAGCAGGTCGCCATCGACGCCGAGGGTGTGGCCGCCGCGCTGAACGACGCCGACAGCGTCGTCATCGTGCCGGGCTACGGCATGGCCGTGGCGCAGGCGCAGCAGTCGGTCAGCGAACTGACCCGCAAGCTGCGCGATGCCGGCAAGGAGGTGCGCTTCGCCATCCACCCGGTCGCCGGGCGCCTGCCGGGGCACATGAACGTGCTGCTGGCCGAGGCAAGGGTGCCTTACGACATCGTCATGGAAATGGACGAGATCAACGAGGATTTCCCCGACACGGATGTGGTGATCGTCATCGGCTCGAACGACATCGTGAACCCCGCCGCGCAGGAGGACCCGAACTCGCCCATCGCCGGGATGCCGGTGCTGGAGGTCTGGAAAGCCAAGAACGTCTTCGTCAGCAAGCGCGGTCAGGGCACCGGCTATTCGGGGATCGAGAACCCGCTCTTCTACAAGGAGAACACGCGGATGTTCTATGGCGACGCCAAGAAGTCGGTCGATGCGCTGCTGCCCATGATCGAGTGACGCATCTAGCGCATGGGACGAAAAAACCCCCGCTTCGGCGGGGGTTTTCTTTTGGGGGGCCGGATCGGGGGCCAGCTCCCGAACCCCCGGGATATTTGTGGACAGAAGATGCCTGGGGGCTTCGGCGGGGATCGTCAGGGATTGATGATGATCGGGGTGCCGTCGCGGACCATGGCGTAGATGTCCTCCATCTCGGCATCCGTCACGGCGATGCAGCCGGCGGTCCAGTCGCGGTTGTGGGGGGCGAGCACCTTGCCCTCCGGCCCCTGGCCGTGGATGAAGATGTCCCCGCCGGGATGCTTGCCCTGGCTCAGCGCGAAGGCCGCGTCCTGCGTGTTCGGGTAGGAGACGCCGATGGACAGGTGGTAGCGGCTCTCGGGATTGCGGCGGTCGATGTAGTAGAGCCCTTCCGGCGTCTTGCCGTCGCCCGAGTACTGCTTGTGCCCCACCGGCTCGTTGCCGAGGCCCACGTTATAGGCGGCGATGATCCTCGACCCGCTGAAGAACAGCATCTGGCGGGCGTTCTTGTTCACGACGACCTGGGTGACCGGCGGGCCGTCATAGGTCTTGAACTTGCTCGGCCCGCATGAGGCGACGATCGCCAGCATCAGCGCCGCCGCCGTCAGCTTGAATGTCTTGCGCATCTGTCCGCCTGTCCCGTTTTCCCCAGCTTGTGCCACACTGGTCCTGCGAGGCAACCGAGCCGCGGTTCACGAAAGGATGAGCGGGGCGGTGGCGCGCCCCTGCGATCGGTGGCAGACTGGCCGCCCACACCCGCGAAGGAGACGACCGATGAAGACCCTGATTGCCCTCTCTGCGCTGCTGGCGCTCGCCGCTTGCGGCGGCGTGCCGCTGATCCCCGGCATCTGAGCGGACCCATGGCGCGCGCGTTGAAGATGTATGGGCTGTCGCATTGCTCGACCTGCCAGAAGGCGCAGTCTGCGCTGGAAGAGGCGGGCTGGGAGATCGAGTTCCGCGACGTGAAGACCGACCCGCTGGACGAAGCCGGCTGGCAGGCGCTGCTGGACAAGTTCGGCGAGAAGCTGGTGAACCGCGCGAGCCTGACCTGGCGCGGCATGTCCGAGGAGGAGCGGGCCGCCGAGCCGGCGGCGATGCTGGCGGCGAAGCCATCGCTCATCAAGCGGCCGGCGATCGCTGCGGGGGATGAGCGGCTGCTGGGCTGGACGGCGAACGTCAAGCGGGCGCTGGACGTGCCGGTCTGAGCCTCAGCCGAGGTAACGGTCGCGGCGGTGGTTGACGGCGATCACGAGGTTCAGCGCCACCGCGCCGATGAACGACCACGCGACCGTCACCGGATCGCGCACCAGTAGCGCCAGCGCGAACAGCGCCGCGTCGAAGATCAGCTGCACCCAGCCGGCGCGGAAGCCCGTCGCGTCCTGCACATACAGCCCGACGATGCCGATGCCGCCAAGGCTTGCGCCATGGCGGAACAGCGCCAGCAGCGCGCTGCCTGTCATGCCGCCGGTCAGCAGCGCGCCGACCAGCGGATCGACATGGCCGAAGACCAGCCGTCCCGGCAACCACATGGTCAGGGCCGACAGCAGCGCCACGGCGATGAAGCTTTTCACGACGAAGGCGCGGCCGAAACGGCGATAGCCCAGCCAGTAGAAGGGCAGGTTGATGATGAAGAACACCGGCCCGAACGCCCAGCCGGTCGCGTAGGAGACCAGCACCGCCGCGCCCGCCGTCTGACCCGTGACGAAGCCCAGATGCGTCAGCAGCACGAGGCTCGCGGCGGCGACGAAGCTGCCATAGGCGAGGCCCTGCGCGTCCTCCCACGTCGAATGGGGCGGCGCGCGGCTGGGCAGGGGCAGCGGAATCGGGCCGGTGTCGGGGGGGAGGGCGCGTTCGGTCATGGCGAGCGCGAGTTAGCCGCGGCGATGCGGCCATGGCAAGCGCCGCCTCGCCCGACCTGACGCCTGGTATGGGCGGTGGTGCGTTCGCGCGGGCCGCCCAGGCCGATGCTCTCGCAGGATCAGCGGCTCACGCGTCGCCCTTCAGCACCCGTCCGAGCGTGTCGATCAGCTCATCGATCTGCGCTTCCGAAATGATGAGCGGCGGGGACAGGGCGATGATGTCGCCGGTCACGCGGATCAGGATGCCCGCCTCGAACGCCTTGACGAAGGCGTCCATACCGCGCTTGCCCGGCTGGCCGTCGATCGGCGCAAGCTCCACCGCGCCGATCAGGCCCATGTTGCGGATGTCCACCACATGCGGGTGATCGGCGAGGCCGTGCAGCGCGTCTTCCCAGTATGTCTCAAGCGAGGATGCGCGGGTGAGCAGCCCTTCCTCGGCATAGGTATCCAGCGTCGCGATGGCGGCGGCGGACGAGATCGGGTTGCCGGAATAGGTGTAGCCGTGGAACAGTTCGATCACATGCTCCGGCCCGTTCATGAAGGCGTCGTGGATGGCGGCGCTGGTCAGAACGGCGCCCATGGGGATCACGCCGTTGGTCAGGCCCTTGGCGCAGGTGATCATGTCCGGCACGACGCCGAAATGCTGCGCCGCGAAGGGCGAGCCGAGGCGGCCGAAGCCGGTGATGACCTCGTCGAAGATCAGCAGGATGCCATGCTTGCGGGTGATCTCGCGCAGCCGTTGCAGATAGCCTTTGGGCGGCAGCAGCACGCCGGTCGATCCGGCCATCGGTTCGACGATCACGGCGGCGATGGTTTCCGCGCCGTGCAGGGCGACCAGCCGCTCCAACTCGTCGGCCAGATGCGCGCCGTGTTCCGGCTGGCCGCGCGTCATGCGGTTTTCCGGCAGATGGGTGTGGGGCAGGTGGTCCACGCCGTTCAGCGCCGTGCCGAAGAAGCGGCGGTTGCTGACGATGCCGCCGACCGAAATGCCGCCGAAGCCGACGCCGTGATAGCCGCGCTCGCGTCCGATCAGCCGGGTCCGCTGCCCCTCACCGCGGGCGCGGTGATAGGCCAGCGCGATCTTCAGCGCCGTGTCCACCGCTTCCGAGCCGGAGTTGCAGTAGAACACATGCTCCATTTCTTCGGGCGCGATGTCCACGAGGCGGTTGGCAAGTTCGAACGCCGTGGGGTGACCAACCTGGAAGGCGGGGGCGTAGTCCAGCGTGCCCGCCATGTCCGAGATCGCCTCGGTGATGCGCGGGCGGCAATGGCCCGCGTTGCAGCACCACAGGCCCGCCGTCCCGTCGAGGATCTGCTGACCCTCGGCGGCGGTGTAGTGCATGTCCTTCGCCGAGACGAGCATCCGCGGCTGCGCCTTGAACTGGCGGTTTGCCGTGAAGGGCATCCAGAACGCGCGCAGGTCGTTCGGGGCGGGCTTGCGGTCCAGGGGCATGGCGGTCCTCAAATCGGCGGGTCTGAGGGACGCTAGCAGCCGCAGGCCGCCAGTCAAGCCGGACGGCCCCGCCCCATCAAACCCCTTGCGAGAATCGCCGCGCGGGCGCAGACAACGCGGGTTCAGCAGGCGAGGCCGCCGCATCATGTCCGAGCTTTCGTCCGCCGGGGCCGACCCCCGGCGTTCGCCGGATCAGCCGACATTCCATCCCGATCCGCACCCGAAGACCACCCGCGCGGCGCTGGTGGTCTCGTGTCTCGGGGTCGTCTATGGCGATATCGGCACCTCGCCGCTCTATGCGCTGCGCGAGGGGCTGGTCCACGCGCATGAGCATCACATGGTGGAAACCGCCGTGATCGGGATCGTGTCGCTGCTGTTCTGGACGGTCTTCCTGATCGTGACGACCAAGTATGTCGTCCTGATCCTGCGGGCCGACAACAATGGCGAGGGCGGGACGCTGTCGCTGGTCGCCAAGGCGCAGGGGGCGCTGCACCGGCGGACATGGTGGCTGTATCTGACCGGGATCGTCGGCGTTTCGCTGTTCTTCGGCGATTCCATGATCACCCCCGCCATGTCGGTGCTGTCGGCGGTCGAGGGGATGACGCTGGTCGTTCCCGGCTTTCAGGGCTGGGTGGTGCCGGTCACGCTGCTGATCGTGATCGCGCTGTTCTGGGTGCAGCGGAGCGGGACCGAGGCGGTCTCGCGCCTGTTCGGGCCGGTCATGCTGGCGTGGTTCGCGGCGATGGCGGTGCTTGGCGCCTCGCACATGCTGGACGATGCGCGGATCATGCAGGCGCTGAACCCGTTGCGGGCGGCGGGGTTCGTGGCAGGAAACGGCTTCGGGGCGCTGCCGGTCATGGGGTCGGTGTTTCTCGCCGTGACGGGGGCCGAGGCGCTTTACGCCGACATGGGCCATTTCGGGAAGCGGCCGGTCCGCATCTCGTGGCTCGCCGTCGTCTTTCCGGCGCTGACGCTGAGCTATCTGGGGCAGGGGGCGATGGTGCTGTCGCACCCCGAGACGGCGGCGAACCCGTTCTTCCTGATGGCGCCTGCGTGGTTCACGCTGCCGCTGGTGCTTCTGGCGACGGCCGCGACGGTGATCGCCAGCCAGTCGGTCATTTCGGGCGCGTTCTCGGTCGCGGCGCAGGCGGTGCAGCTCGGCCTGCTGCCGCGGCTGGAGATCCGGCACACCTCCGACACGCAGCGGGGGCAGATCTACCTGCCGCGGGTCAACATCATCCTGATGGCGGGGGTCTGCGCGCTGGTGCTGTCCTTCGGCTCCTCGGCCCGGCTCGCCAGCGCCTATGGCATCGCGGTGACGGGCGACATGGTCATCACCTCGATCCTCGCCATCATCGTCTTCCGCCATGCCTGGCGCTGGCCGCTGGTGCTGGGGATCATGCTGCCGATCCTCGGGCTGGAGCTGGTGTTCTTCCTCGCCAACATCCTCAAGGTGCTGGACGGCGGCTGGGTGCCGCTGCTGTTTGCGTCCGTCGTGGTGACGTTCATGGTCACATGGGTGCGCGGCACCACGCTGCTGCAAAGGCGGCTGACGGGCGACTCGGTGGCGATGCAGCTTGTCGCGGACAGGCTGACGGCCAGCCCGCCGGTGATCGTGCCGGGCACGGCCGTCTTTCTGACCGCCGACCCGATGACCGCGCCGCCCGCGCTGATGCACAACCTCAAGCACAACCGCGTGCTGCACGACCGGAACTTCATCGTCACGGTCGAGGTCCAGACGACGCCGCGCGTGCCCGCCGGGGAACGCCTGCGGATCGAGACGATCGGCCCCCGCTTCTGGCGCGTCTGGCTGCGCTTCGGCTATATGGAGCAGCCCAACGTGCCCCGCGCGCTGGCGGGCGCGAAGGAATACGGGCACAGCTTCGACGTCATGGCGACCTCGTTCTTCCTCAACCGCCGCTCGCTGCGGGTGGGCAAGGGGCGGCTGATGCCGCTCTGGGCGGCGCGGCTTTATGCGGGGCTTTACCGGCAGGCGTCCGAGCCGACGAACTTCTACCGCCTGCCGACGAACCGGGTGGTCGAGCTGGGGCAGCAGATCAATATCTGACCGCGCGGCGGAACCCTTGGCCGCACAAGGGCGCTGTCCCGGTGTTCGCAGCGAAAGGAGCCCGCCATGAAGATCGTCACGGGAAAGGACCGCCCCGCGAAGCCCGGCAATCCGCAATGGTTCACCGGCGACGTGAGGATCGAGGCCCTGATCGACGCGCCGGATCCCGCGCGCGTCGCGGCAAGCAGCGTCACCTTCCAGCCCGGCGCGCGGACCGCGTGGCACACCCATCCGCTGGGGCAGACCCTGGTCGTGCTGACCGGACGGGGCCGGGCTCAGCTTGCCGGCCAGCCGGTGCAGGAGATCGGGCCGGGCGACGTGGTGTGGATCGAGCCGGGCGAGCGCCACTGGCACGGGGCCGCGCCCGACAGCGCCATGACCCACATCGCCATTCAGGAAAAGCAGGACGGCAGCGCCGCCGAGTGGTTCGAGCCGGTGTCCGAGGCCGACTACGGCAGCTGACGGTCAGACCAGCGCGACGACCTTCTTGCGCCGCCAGACCAGCAGGTAATACGCGCCCTGACCGATCATCAGCGCACCGAAGCCGCCGACATAGCCCCACCAGATCCCCTGCAGGCCGATCAGCCGCGACATCAGCACCGCCAGCGGCAGTTCGACCAGCAGGACCGACGCGACCGCGATCACCATCGGCGGGATCACCGTGCCGGATGAGCGCATGATGCCCGAGAAGATCGACCCGGCCCCGAACAGCAGCGCCGACCAGCTGACGATATGCAGCAGGTGCTGGGCCAGATCGACCACCTCGGGGTCCGAGATGAACAGCGCCACCAGCGGGCGCGAGAACAGGTAGATCAGCGCGACCAGCCCTCCGGTCAGCGCGAGGTTCATCACCATCGCCGTCCGCAGCACGGCGTCGAGCCGGTCGGCCCTGCCCGCCCCGATCGCCTGCGCCCCGAAGATCGAGGCGGCGATGGCGATGGAGAGCGCGGGAAACTGCGCGTAGTTCTGCACCTGGCTGACCGCGCCATAGGCGGCGGTGGAATCCGATCCGAAGCTGTTGACCAGTCCGATGATGACCAGCCCCGCCATCGAGCCCACCACAAGCTGCAACCCGGTTGGCAGGCCGATCCGCAGCACGGTCTTGAGCAGCTTCGGGTCGGGGATCATCTGCGACAGCAGGACCCTGTTTGGCGCGAGGGGATGCCCCACCATCCGCAGCCACACGCCCAGAACCAGCAGCCCCGCGAACTGCGCGGTCCCGGTCGAGATCGCGGCGGCGGCGACCCCCATGTCCAGTTGCCGCACCATCAGCACCGTCAACCCTGCCGAGACCACGGTCACGACGATCTGCACCAGCAGCGGCCGGATCGAATCGCCGATCCCGCGCAGCAGCGCCGCGACGGCGATGAAGGGGAACAGGAACGGCATCGTCAGGAACGAGGCGCGGGCATAGGCGGTCGCGTTCTCCATGATGTCCGGCGGCGTTCCCAGCAGGCCGAGCAGCGCCGGGGTGCCGACATAGCCGACGCCACCGATCACCAGCCCGAGCGCGACCGTCACCCCCAGCGACGTGCCCGCGACGGCCTGCACCACGTCGTGCTTCTGCGCGCCCCAGGCCTGGCCGATCAGCACGCTGGACCCCGCCGTGATCCCGATCAGGAAGGAGATGAAGAAGAACGCCATCGGCATGAAGGTTGCCATCGACGCCAGCGCGCGGGTGCCCAGCATCTGCCCCACGACGATGCTGTTGATCGTCATGGTCAGCGATTGCAGGATATTCTGCGCGATTAGCGGCAGCAGGAAGATCAGGAAGCTGCGCCAGAGCGGGCCTGTATGCAGCTGGGGTCGGCGGGCCATCGGGCGCTCTCCTTCGCGGGCCGAGTCGCCCTCGGCAGGTCGGCGGACGCTAGTCCCGCGCGCCCGGCTGCGCAATCGGGCCCCGCTTCCGGCGCCGATAGGCCGCGATCGCCGCGTCGATGGAGGCCGTGAACGCCGCCTTGCCCGGCGGCGCCCAGCCGAAAGCGCGGGCGCGGGCCGAGGACATCAGCTTGGCCTGCATCCCCTCGGGCCGGGACAGATCGTGGATGAAGCGGCCCTGCCAGCCGGCGCGGTCCGCGACCATGCGGTAATAGTCGTTCACCGAGTGATCCACATCCGCGCCGACATTCAGCAGCCCCGGCAACTCGTCCAGACGCGGCAGCACCGACAGCATGAACCGCGCGAGATGCTCCACGTCCAGAAACTCGCGCCGCGCGTTGCCGGAGCCCCAGATCTCGACCTCGTCCCGCCCCTCGTCCTGCGCGTCCACGACCTTGGTCACGATGGCGGCGAGCAGATGCGAGGACGCGCTGCCGAAATGATCGCCCGTCCCGAACAGGTTGCAGGGCAGCAGCGTCCGATAGGCCCGGCCCGGAAATTGGCGCGAGATATAGTCGCAGAGCCGCGCGCCGGTGATCTTGGACAGCGCATAGCCCTCGTTCGTCGGCTCCAGCGGGGCGGCAAGGATATCCCCTTCGACCAGCGGCTGGCGGTGATCGCGCGGATACATGCAGGACGAGCCGAGAAAGACCAGCCGCGGCACGCCCGCCTCGTGCGCGCCCATGATGACGGCGTCGTTGAGGCGCAGGTTCTCGACCAGAAAGCCTGTCGGGTCGTCGATGTTCGCCTGTATCCCGCCGACCTTCGCCGCCGCGTGGATGACCGCATCGACCGGATTGTCCGCATACCAGCGCGCCACCGCCGCGCGATCCGTCAGCGGCAAATCGGCCCGCGCGGGGGCCAGCAGCGTCAGATCTGGGACCTCGGGTGCCAGCCACCGCAGCGCGCCGCCCAGCATCCCCGATCCGCCGGTCAGCAGGACGCGCATCAGTTCCTCGCGTAACGGTCTTCGTAGCGGATGATATCGTCCTCGCCCAGATAGATGCCGGTCTGCACTTCGATCAGCACCATCGGCACCTTGCCCGGATTCTCCATCCGGTGGACCGAGCCGAGCGGGATGTAGATCGACTGGTTCTCGGTCATCAGGGTGACGTGGTCGTCCACCGTGACCCGCGCGGTGCCGCTGACGACGATCCAGTGCTCGGACCGGTGGACATGGCTTTGCAGGCTCAGCGAGGCGCCGGGGTGGACGACGATGCGCTTGACCTGGAAACGCTCGGCCAGCACCAGCGTCTCGAACCAGCCCCAGGGGCGGTGGTCGCGGCGGAAGATCTCGGCCTGACGGCGCTTCTTCTCCTTCAGCGCGGCGACCGCGAGCCGCACGTCCTGCGCACGCTTCATGTCGGCCACCAGCACCGCGTCGCTGGTCGCCACCACCATCACGTCCTTCAGGCCGATGCCGACGATCTCCATATCCTCGCTGTCGGACCGCAGCAGCACGTTGTCGCAGTCGATCGCGGTCGAGTTCGCGTCGGTGACGGCGCCGCGAGGGGCGGGGGCAAGCGCCTGCTCCTCGCGCCAGATGGCGTCCCAGCCGCCGAGGTCGGACCAGTGATCCGTGAAGCGCACGACCGACAGGTTGTCCGTCTTCTCCATCACCGCATAGTCGATGGACTGGTCGCGCAGGCCCTGCCACGGCTCGGGCGCAAGCCGCAGGAAGCCCAGGTCGTGCTGCGCCTCGTCCAGCGCCTGCTGGACCGGCTGGAGGTATTCGGGGGCGTGACGCCGGAACGCCTCGATCATGTCGCGGGCGCAGAACAGGAAGATACCCGCGTTCCAGAGGAAATTGCCCTGCGCCAGCATGTTTTCGGCGCTGGCCTGATCGGGCTTTTCCACGAACCGTTCCAGATCGGCGGTCTGCGCGTCGGGATCGCCCGCGACCTGAAGATAGCCGTAGCCTGTCTCCGCCCGCGTCGGCTGGATGCCGAAGGTCACGATCCGGCCCGCCTTGGCCAGCGGGATTCCCGCCTCGACGGCGCGGCGGAAGGCGTCCGCGTCGGGGACGACGTGATCTGACGGCGCGACCAGCAGCAGCGCGTGGGGGTTGTCCTTCGCCACATGCAGGGCGGCCGCCAGCACCGCGGGGGCGGTGTTGCGGCCAACAGGCTCGATCAGGATCGCGGCGGGGTCGACGCCGATCTCGGCCAGCTGCTCGGTCACGATGAAGCGGAAATCCGAGTTGGTCAGCACCACCGGGGCGTCATAGCCTCGCCCCGACATCCGCCGGGCGGAGGCCTGGAACAGCGTCTCTTCCCCGATCAGGTTTGCAAACTGCTTGGGAAAGGACTTGCGCGACACCGGCCAGAGCCGTGTCCCCGACCCGCCCGCCAGCAGCACCGGCACCACGCTGCCTTCTGCATCAAGGTTCATTCCAGCACTCCATAGGCGCGGCGGGCGAGCCGTTCGGTTTCAAGCAGGCGCCGGTCCTCGGCCACCATCTCCGCCACCAGTTGCGGGAACGGCGTGGTCGGCGCCCATCCCAGCTTGTCGCGCGCCTTGGCGGCGTTTCCAAGCAGAAGCTCGACTTCGGTCGGGCGGAAATAGACGGGATCGACCTCGATCAGGCAGCGTTCGGTGTCCGCGACGAAGCCGCGCTCATCGATGCCCGTCCCCCGCCATTCCAGTTCGATCCCGGCCTCGGCGAAGGCCAGTTCGCAGAACTCGCGCACGCTGTGCGTCTCGCCGGTGGCCAGCACGAAATCGTCGGCCTCGTCATGCTGAAGGATGCGCCACATCCCCTCGACATAATCGCGCGCATGTCCCCAGTCGCGCCGCGCGTCGAGATTGCCCAGATACAGCCGGTCCTGCAGCCCCAGCGTGATCGCGGCCACCGCGCGGGTGATCTTGCGGGTGACGAAGGTCTCGCCCCGGATCGGGCTTTCGTGGTTGAAGAGGATGCCGTTCGACGCGAACATCCCGTAAGCCTCGCGGTAGTTCACGGTCATCCAGTAGGCATAGAGCTTGGCCGCCGCATAGGGGCTGCGCGGGCGGAAGGACGTCGTTTCCGACTGCGGCACCTCCTGCACCTGCCCGTAAAGCTCCGACGTGGAGGCCTGGTAGAAGCGCACGTCGCGTTCCATCCCAAGCAGACGGATGGCTTCCAGCAGCCGCACCGTGCCGATCGCGTCGGCATTGGCGGTGTATTCCGGCATCTCGAAGCTGACCTTGACGTGGCTTTGGGCGGCGAGGTTGTAGATCTCGTCCGGGCGGGTTTCAGCCACGGTGCGGATCAGCGCGGTCGAGTCCGTCATGTCGCCGTAATGCAGGTGGAACCGCGTGTTGCGATGCTCGTCGATCTGCAGATGGTCGATGCGGGCGGTGTTGAAGCTGGACGAGCGGCGCTTGATGCCGTGGACGACATAGCCCTTGGCCAGCAGCAGCTCGGCCAGATAGGCGCCGTCCTGGCCGGTGATCCCGGTGATGAGGGCGGTCCTGGTCATCCTGCCGTCCTTTCAGAACCGGTCCGCCACATCCTGCACGACCTCGCGCAGGCGGGCGATCTGCGGGGCGATGGGATAATGGTGGTTGCCGGTGAAGAGGCCGTTGCGGTCCACGTTCTCGGCAGCCTCGACGGTGCCGAAGACCGAGTGGTCCAGCTTCTCGATCACCGGGTTGGCGAGGAAGTTGCCGGTGACGATCGGTCGGCACTCGATGCCCGCCGCCTGCAACGCCGCGACCAGATCGGCGCGGCGTCCCTCCAGCCGGCCCCTGAGGATCATGGCGAAGCCGAACCACGAGGATTCGCCGGTCTCCTGCTGGATGTCGAGGAAGTCGAGCCCGCCGAACGCCTGCTGGAACAGCTGCCCGTTGGCGCGGCGCTCGGCGACGAAGCCCGGCAGTTTTTCAAGCTGCGGGATGCCGAGCGCGCCTTCCATTTCCAGCGGGCGCAGGTTGTAGCCGGGCAGGACGAAGCGGAACTGGCGCACGAAAGGATCGGGATCGCGCGGCAGGTGGGTGTCGTCGGGCAGATCGCGCGTCCAGCCGTGGGCGCGCATCGACAGCATCGTGTCGTAGAGCTTGCGGTCGTCCGTGACGACCATGCCGCCTTCCATCGTGCAGATATGATGCGAGAAGAAGGACGAGAACGTGCCGAAGAGGCCGAACGTCCCGGCCTGCTCGTCGCCGAAGCGGGCGCCCATCGATTCGCAGTTGTCCTCGGCCAGAACGATGCCGTGCCGGTCGCAGATGGCGCGCAGACGGTCGGCCTGAACCGGGTTGCCCAGCAGGTTCACCGCAAACACGGCGCGGGTGCGGGGGGTGATCGCCTGCTCCAGCTTGTCCAGATCGATGTTCAGCGTCGCCGGGTCGATATCGACGAAGCGCAGCGTCAGCCCGGTCTGGGTGACCGGGAAATAGGTCGTGGACCAGCTGACCGCGGGCACGATCACCTCGTCGCCCTGACGCCAGCCCAGGTCGGGGTGCCAGAAGGCCGAGGCGATGGCGAGCAGGTTGGCGGTCGAGCCGGAGGAGGTCATCACCGCGTAACGCTTGCCGAAATGACGGGCGAACGCCTCCTCAAAGGCGCGGACCTCGGGGCCCATCGTGTAGCGGCCCGACGCGATCACCCGCTGGAGCGCGGCGTGCTCCTGATCGTTCCAGGTCGTCGAGGCGAGGGGATAGAACATCGGCGCACCTGCATTCGGCGTTGCGCGATGTGCATAGCGGGCGGCGGCGGTGCTGGCCATGAGATTGGCGCGGAGCGGGCCGATTTCCGCGAGGTGACGGCTTCCTGCCACAGCTTGAGGTTGCGGGCCCGCCGTGTGCCTCGCGCCAGGCCGGCGGCTCTCGCCGGGCACATAGCCCGCAAAGCGACAAGGCCCGCCAGTGGCGGGCCCGGAGTCTCGGTCGCGGTCGGTCGTTTCGGCTCAGCCGCCCCAGGTGCGGACGGGGCCGCAATCCATGTGGACGAAGTTCGATTTGGAATACCGGCCCACGCCGCCCGCCTTGCAGGACGCCGCCGCCTGATACATCTGCGAGACCGAGCGCGATTTCAGCCGCAGGTCGGCGGCCTTGCCCGTCATGTGCAGCGAGTTGCGCGCCACGCCCGAGCTGCGCGAGCGCAGCATGGCGTTGGTGCGGGGCGAGCGGTAGCCCGACAGCATCATGTACGGCTCGTTGGTTTGCAGCAGCCGGTGCGAGGCGGCCGCCACGTCGATCATGCGCGGATCGACCCCGATCACTTCCCCCGTGCGCCAGTCGCGCATGAAGATGTTGATTTCGTTGAGCGAGTCCCGGATGTACTTGCCGTCCACCCAGTATACGGTGTCGATGGTTTCGCCGGTCCGGCCGGAATACATCCGAACGCGGCGATAATCGCCAGCCTTGCGAATGATCCCGAACGCGTTTGCCATCACCGGCGCTGCAGCGACGGACGTGGCTGCAAACACGCCAAGGATGCCGCGGCGCGAGAATTGGATGGTCATGTTCTGATCCGCCTGTCCTGCGTTCATTATTCGTGCCATCGAGTGGCGCGCCCGGTTTAGTCCGGACCTGTTAACAATATGTCACTGCCGCGCGATCAACGGAACCGATTCATTCCCAAACCCGCTTTTACCTGCCAACATCGGCAAAAAGTCGCCGACAACAAAACGGGCAGATGCACATGACCGAGCGTTTCCAGTCACTTGAGCGATACAGCCGTGCCGTGCAAATCAGCACAACCGAACCGTGCGGGCGTCTGGCGGCGCTCGCGGCATTGGTGCTTTTCGTGAACATCGGCCAGGGTGCGCTGGCCGCGCCGGCGCCCAAGCTTGACTTCACGGCCGATCAGTTCGCGTTGGCCGAATCCGTGGCGGGCTCGCCCGGCCTCGCGTCCTTCTACGGCGCGAACGGTCTTGCGCCGGTCTTTCTCGGCCCCGAAGCCGCGCCGCAGCGGCGGGCACTGATCGGGGTCGTCGCCCGCGCGCCCGAACACGGGCTGGCGCCCGCACGCTACCGGCCGGCCGAGCTGCGGCAAATCGACGAACGCGGCCCCTCCACCCGCGGGGACGAGATCGCCTTCGCCCAGAGTCTCGCCGCCTGGGTGCATGACGTCTCGGGCGGGCTGGTCGATCCGCGAAATGTGGACAGCGCCAATCACCGGACGGTCCAGCGCGCCGACCTCGATGCGGTGCTGACCGGGTTCATCGCCGCTGCCGATCCCGCCGCCGTGCTGCGCGGGGTGGAGCCGAGCGATCCGCGCTATCTCGCACTACAAGCGGCGCTGGCCGACCTCGCGAAGCTCAGCGCCCCGTCCACCGCCCCGAAGGTTCCCGCCGGACTCTACAAGCCCGGCGCGACCGGCCCGGCCGTCGCGGCCCTGCGGGAACGGCTCGCCTCCATCGGCTTTCCCGCGTCGGGGGGCGAGAGATATGACGAGGACCTGACCGACGCCGTCCGCGCGTTTCAGCAGCGCGCCGGCCTCAAGCCCGACGGCATCGCCGGCCCCCGCACCATCGAGCGGCTGAACGGGGGCGCGGGGGCGCGGGCGCGGGCTCTGATCCTGTCTCTCGAACGGATGCGCTGGCTGAACGGGCATGACCCGAACGCCCGGCAGGTCTGGGTGAACCTGCCCGAATATACCGCCGAGATCCGCGACGGCGGGCGCAGCGTGTTCGAGACGGGGGTGGTGATCGGCAAGACCGACGCCCACATGGAGACGCCCGAGTTCTCGGACATGATGGAACACATCGTCGTGAACCCCCGCTGGAACGTGCCGCGCTCGATGACCGTGCGGGATTACCTGCCGCGGCTTCAGGCCAACCGCCACGCCGTCGCCCATCTCGACGTGATCGACGGGCGGGGCAGGGTGGTGCCGCGCGATCAGGTCGATTTCAACCGCTACACCGCCGCCAGCTTCCCCTTTCGCCTCCAGCAGAAACCCGGCGACGACAATGCGCTGGGAGAGGTGAAGTTCATCTTCCCCAACCGCTGGAACATCTACCTGCATGACACGCCGACACGCGGGCTGTTCTCGCAGTCGCGGCGGGCATATTCGAACGGCTGCATCCGCATCCAGCGGCCGGTGGAACTGGCTCATGCGTTGCTGGAGGGACAGGTCAACGACCCGGCGGCGACCTATGCCCGCGCGCGGAACTCGGGGCGCGAGGCGTGGCTGGCGCTCGACCCGGACATTCCGGTGCATCTGGTGTATTTCACGACGCTACCGGATGACGACGGCATGATCCGCAGCTATCCCGACATCTACAACCGCGACGGCAAGCTCTGGCAGGCACTGCTCAAGGCCGGGCTGGAAAATGACGGCGGAGAAGGTTAACACGCCAGCGAAAGGAAGGCCGCATGACCCTGACCATGGCCGATCTGGCGCGCGCCCTCGATGCGCGCCTGTGGGGCGAGCCCTCGATCCGCGTGACCGGCGCCGCCGAGCCGGGCGAGGTGGAGCCTGTCGCGGACGGCGCGGGCCGCGTCGCGCTGGCGATGTCGCCGAAATACGCCGAGAACCTGCCGCCGGGCAGCATCGCGCTGCTGGCCGAAGGCGCCGATCCCGAAGCGTACGGGCTGCTGGCCGCGATCTTCGTCCCGCGCCCGCGGCTTGCGATGGCCGGGCTGACCCGCGCGCTGGACCGCGGGCCCGAGATGCCGCAGGGCATCCATCCCACGGCCATCATCGACCCATCGGCCGCCCTCGGACCCGAGCCGTCCGTCGGCCCCTATGTCGTGATCGGTCCCCGAGTGCGGATCGGCGCGCGGGCGCGGATCGCCTCGCATGTGTCGATCGGCGCGGACAGCGTCATCGGCGACGACGCGCTGATCCACGCGGGCGTCCGCATCGCCCACGGGGTGACGGCGGGCGACCGGCTGATCCTGCAGCACGGGGCGGCGATCGGCGGGGACGGGTTCTCGTTCGTCACGCCCGAGGAATCGGGGATCGAGCAGGTCCGCAAAACCCTGGGCGAACGGCAGGGTCCGACCGACCAGCACTGGGTCCGTATTCATTCGCTGGGCGGCGTGACGCTGGGGGACGATGTCGAGGTCGGCGCCAACTCGACCATCGACCGGGGCACCGTCCGCGCAACCTCGATCGGCTCGGGGACCAAGGTGGATAACCTGGTGCAGATCGGCCACAACACGCAGATCGGGCGCGACTGCCTGCTGTGTGGGATGTCCGGCGTGGCCGGGTCGGCGCGGATCGGCGACCGGGTCGTGCTGGCCGGGAAAGCGGCCGTCAACGACAACATCTTCGTCGGCGACGACGTGATCGCGGGCGGCGGCAGCGAGATCTTCACCAATGTTCCGGCCGGGCGCGTGATCCTGGGATCGCCCGCGGTCAGGATGGAAACCCAGATCGAGATCAACAAGGCAACCCGCCGTCTGCCGCGCCTGTTCGCTCAGGTCGCCGAGCTTCAGAAAACGGTTGCACGGCTGTTGGAAAAGGACTGAAACCGGAGCCCCGCATGTCCAAAGACGTCCACGACCGCATCATCGCCATCATCGCCGAACAGGCGATGCTGGACCCGTCAGAGGTCCGGCCCGACATGAGCCCCGCCGATCTGGGCATCGACAGCCTCGGCATGGTCGAGTCGATCTTCGCCATCGAGGAGGCGTTCGACATCTCGATCCCGTTTAACGCCAACGAGCCCGATCAATCGGATTTCGACGTCTCGACAGTCGGCTCGATCACGGCTGCGGTGGAAAAGCTTGTGGCTGACAGGGGATGAATCCGACAGGCTTGAAAGCGGAGGGTGCGACAGGCAGCGACGCGGCGGTGGATGACGCGCCCGCCACGCCGCTGGCGGCGCCCGTGCTGACGCCCGAGCCGCCGCGTTCGGGATTGCGGCGCGTGGTCGTCACCGGCTCGGGCACGGTGAATGCCCTCGGGCTGAACGTCCCCGACACGATGGCGGCCATGCGCGAAGGCCGTTGCGGGATCACCAGACTGGATTTCCGGGATGTCGAGCGGCTGACCGTGCAGATCGGCGCGCAGATCCACGATTGGGAGCCGGAGGCCCACTTCAACCGCCAGCAGATCCTCCTCTACGACAAGTTCACCCAGTTCAGCCTGCTCGCCGCCAAGGAGGCCGTCGCGCAATCCGGCCTCGCCTTCCATGGGGAACTCGGGCTCTGCTCGGGCGTCGTGCTGGGCACGGCCGGCGGCGGGCTGAACACCTGGGACGAAAATTACCGCGTCGTCTATGAGGAGGGGAAGAACCGCGTCCATCCGTTTGTCGTCCCCAAGCTGATGAACAACGCCGCCGCCAGCCATGTCAGCATGGAATTCGGCCTGCGCGGCCCCGCCTTCACCGTCGCCACGGCCTGCGCAAGCTCCAACCACGCGATGGGCCTTGCCTTCCAGATGATCCGTTCGGGCGGGGCCAAGGTCATGCTGACCGGCGGGTCCGAGGCGATGCTGTGCTTCGGCGGCGTCAAGGCGTGGGAAGGGCTGCGGGTCATGTCCAAGGACGCCTGCCGCCCGTTCAGCGCCAACCGCAACGGCATGGTGCAGGGCGAGGGGGCGGGCGTCTTCGTGTTCGAGGATTACGACCACGCTCGCGCCCGCGGCGCCGACATCTTGGCGGAAGTTGTGGGCTTCGCCATGTCCGCGGACGCGCAGGACATCGTCATGCCCTCAGCCCAGGGGGCGGAACGGGCGATCACCGGGGCGATGAAGGACGCGCGGCTCAACCCCGAAGAGGTCGGCTACATCAACGCCCACGGCACCGGCACCGCCGCCAACGACAAGACCGAATGCGCCGCAGTCGCCCATGCCTTCGGCCATCACGCCGACCGGCTGATGATCTCCTCGACCAAGTCCATGCACGGCCATGTCATCGGCGGCACCGGCGCGGTGGAGCTGCTCGCCTGCATCATGGCGCTGCGCGACGGCGTGATCGCGCCGACGATCGGCTATGAGGAGCCCGACCCCGAATGCGCGCTGGACGTGGTGCCGAATACCGCCCGCGAGGCAAAGGTGGACGCGGTGCTGTCCAACGCCTTCGCCTTTGGCGGCCTAAATGCGGTGCTGGCGCTGAAACGGGCGTGACCTGTGCCGCGTGGCGCGGCCGCATGGGTATTTGGACCAGAAAGAAGCCGCGGAAGTTGCGCCCCGGCCACCCCCGCCTTCCGGCAGGAACGGGATGTCTCACCCGATGACCGGGGCGACTTCTCTCTGGGCGGTCATCGGCTCCCCAGCCTGTACCGCGATTCGGAGACTGCACGGAAATCCTTGAGATCAGGTTAACGGACTTCTTTCTGGTTCAAATACCCATGCACCGGTGACGCAGGCGCAGTTGGGCATCTTTCAATCCCGGCGCGTTTCGCCTATTCCCGCTGCGATCAGACGAAGGAGCGGGTCATGGCGAAGATCACCTATATCGAATGGGACGGCGCCCGCCACGAGGTCGATGTCAAGCCCGGCATGACCGTCATGGAGGGCGCGCGCGACAACGGTATTCCCGGCATCGACGCCGATTGCGGCGGCGCCTGCGCCTGCTCGACCTGCCATGTCTATGTGGACCCGGCCTGGGTGGACAAGCTGCCGCCGCGCGATCCGATGGAAGAGGACATGCTGGACTTCGCCTACCAGCCCGACCCCGTCCGCTCGCGCCTGACCTGCCAGATCAAGGTGAAGCCGGAGCTCGACGGGCTGGTCGTGCAGATGCCCGAGAAGCAGATCTGAAAGCGGGCTCGGGCCGCCCAGGCAGCCGGCCGCGCGAAGCGTGACCGGCTGCCTCCTATTGCTGACGCGAAGTCCCGCAGCAGGCGGCCCCTTCCCGCCAGCCCGTCAGCATCATGTCCGCGAAGCCCTCCAGTGCCGTGTTCAGCATCGCGGGCCTGTCGAGGTCCGGGTCGTCCGGCAGCCACATGCGAAGCTGCCGGTCCACATAGAGGCGCGACAGGCCGTAGGAAAACGCGCGCACGATCAGCAGGAGTTCCGTGATGTCCGCGTCGGTGCGGACCTGACCGCGTTCGCGGGCGCGTTCCAGCATCGAACGGGCCAGTTCCTGCAGCGAACCGTGGTAACGCTGCAGCTCGGCGCTATCCACCACCTTCCCGACCGATGGGAGGTTCAGGATCGTGTAGTCGTCCCGGTTTTCGATCGCCCATTCCACCGAGGCCTTGCCCAGTTCGACGAGCTGATGGGCCGGATTGTCGCATCCGGCAGCGGCGCTCAGCCGCCGGGTCAGGTGATCCATCTGCCGGCGCAGGGCGCTTTCGGCAACCGCCTTCAGCACCGCGTCGGTGCCGGGCAGCAGGGCGCGGGCCGTTTCGGGATCGACGCCGGTTTCGGCAGCCAGGCTTTCGGGCTCGCAGCACGGAGGTTCGGGCGCGACCAGCCGGTGGCAAGCCGCGCGCAGAAGTAGCTCCATCGCTGATTCGCCGGGCTCCATCGCCATTCCCCCTCGGGTTGACATTGACTGTCGGCCCGCCGGGCCGACGGCGCAATCCCTCGAAAGGATGTCAGCCTTCCGAACGAGACTGCCGCTTGCGCTCATGCGGATCGAGATAGCGCTTGCGCAGGCGGATCGCCTTGGGCGTGACCTCGACCAGCTCGTCGTCGTCGATATAGGCGATGGCCTCTTCCAGCGACATCCGCACCGGGGTCGTCAGCCGCACCGCCTCGTCCGTGCCGGAGGCGCGCACGTTGGTCAGCTTCTTGCCCTTCAGCGGGTTCACCTCCAGATCGTTGTCGCGGCTGTGCTCGCCGATGATCATGCCCTGATACACCTGCTCCTGCGCGCCGATGAACAGCTTGCCGCGTTCCTCCAGGTTCCAGAGGGCGTAGGCGACGGACACGCCGTCCTCCATCGAGATCAGCACGCCCTGGCGGCGGCCCTGGATCGGACCCTTGTAGGGGGCCCAGTCGTGGAAGATGCGGTTCAGCACGCCGTTGCCCCGCGTGTCGGTCATGAACTCGCCCTGATAGCCGATCAGCCCGCGCGAGGGGACATGCGCGACGATCCGCGTCTTGCCGGTCCCCGCCGGGCGCATCTCGACCAGATCGCCCTTGCGGGTGCCGGTCAGCTTGTCGATCACCGCGCCGGTATAATCGTCATCGACATCGACGATGACCTCCTCGATCGGCTCCAGCCGCTCGCCGTTCTCTTCGCGGTAGATGACACGGGGGCGCGAGATCGACAGCTCGAATCCCTCGCGGCGCATGTTCTCGATCAGCACGCCCATCTGCAATTCGCCCCGGCCCGAGACGACGAAGGCGTCGCCGCCGGGCGTGTCCTCGACGCGGATCGCGACGTTGGTTTCCGCCTCGCGCATCAGCCGCTCGCGGATCACGCGGGACTGGACCTTGTTGCCGTCGCGGCCCGCCAGCGGCGAGTCGTTGATGCCGAAGGTGACGCTGATCGTCGGCGGATCGATGGGCTTGGCCTGCAATGGCGCATCGACCTCAGGCGCGCAGAGCGTGTCGGCCACGGTCGCCTTGGCCATGCCGGCGAGGGTCACGATGTCGCCCGCGACGGCTTCGTCGATGGCGGTCTGGTTCAGCCCGCGGAAGGCGAGGATCTTGGACACGCGGAACTGCTCGATCCGGTCGCCGTCGCGCGACAGCGCCTTCAGCGTGTCGCCGGCGCGGGCGGTGCCGGCCTCGACGCGGCCCGTCAGGATGCGGCCGATGAACGGGTCCGCGCCCAGCGTCACGGCGAGCATCTGGAACGGCTCGTCGCTGCGGGCCGCCTGAACGGGGGCGGGAACGTGGCGGACGATCAAGTCGAACAGGGCCGACAGGTCCTTGCGCGGCCCGTCCAGCGTCTCGTCGGCCCAGCCGCCGATGCCCGAGGCATAGACATGCGGGAAATCCAGTTGCTCGTCGGTGGCGCCGAGATTGGCGAAGAGGTCGAAGATTTCGTTCAGCGTCTGGTCCGGTTCGGCTGCGGGCTTGTCCACCTTGTTCAGCACCACGATGGGCCGCAGCCCGAGCGCCAGCGCTTTCGACGTCACGAACTTCGTCTGCGGCATCGGCCCTTCGGCAGCATCGACCAGCAGGCAGACGCCGTCCACCATGGACAGGATGCGTTCCACCTCGCCGCCGAAATCGGCGTGGCCGGGGGTGTCCACGATGTTGATGCGGGTGCCCTTCCATTCGACCGAAGTCGCCTTCGCCAGGATGGTGATCCCGCGCTCGCGCTCGATGTCGTTGGAATCCATCACCCGTTCCGCCACCGCCTGGTTCTCGCGGAAGCTGCCCGATTGTTTCAGCAGCTGATCGACCATGGTCGTTTTGCCGTGGTCGACGTGGGCGATGATGGCGATGTTGCGGATATCCATGGGAGGGCCTTCCTGGGTTGCGCGGCCCCGTTAGCGCAGCAACCGCCGGAACGCCAGCCGAAAGCCGGGCCGGGCCTGCGTCCTGGCGAGCCGTCTGCGCCGTCAGCGCAGCCCGAGCATCGACAGGATAAAGAGCACGACGACCACCAGGCCGACGATGTAGATGATCGAATTCATGGCAGCTTCCTGTCGTGTGTCGCCGTGTGACGCGGCATTGCGGAATACCGGGTGAACCGCCCATCCCGCCGCCGGGTTCCGGGCGGGCCGATCACGGTCGGGTCACCGTGTCATATCGGCCAGCCATCCGATCCCCGCCTCGGTCGTGATGCGGGGATTGTATTCGGCGCTGATCCAGCCCGCGTAGCCGCTGGCATCGACCGCGCGGAAGAAGCCGGGGAAGTCCACCGGGCCGGGTCCGGGCTCATGCCGTCCCGGCACGCTGGCGATCTGGACATGGCGCGTCCGGGCGGCGTGGGCGGCCCATGTCGCCGCCACGTCGCCGGTGATGATCTGGGCGTGGTAGGCGTCGAATTGCAGCCCCAGATTGGGGCAGCCGACCGCGTCGATGATCTCGGCCGCCTGATCGAAGTCGCGCAGGAAATAGCCCGGCATGTCGAGCGAGTTCAGCGGCTCGATGGTGAGGCTTGCGTGGGGCGCGCGCTCGCAGGCCCATCGCAGGTTCTCTGTGAAGGTCTGCCGGGCCGTCGCGCCTTCGGCCGCCCCGGCCATCACATGGATGTGCAGCGCCCTGAGTTCCTGCGCATGACGCAGCGCGCGCTCGAAATCGCGGCGGAACCGCTCCTCTCCGCCGGGCAGGGCCGCGAAGCCGCGGGGCCCGCCGGCCCAGTTGGGCGGCGGCGCGTTGATGAGGACGAACTCCAGCCCCTCGGTCTGCGCGGCTTTCGTCAGATCGCGCGTCGAGAGGTCATAGGGGAACAGCACCTCGACGCCGCGAAACCCCGCCCGCCGCGCGGCGGCGAAACGTTGCAGCATGGGCAGTTCGGTGAACAGGAAGGTCAGGTTCGCGGCGAAACGGGGCAACGGCTCAGCCCAACACGAAGGTCGCGCCGTCCGAGCGCAGGACGAGCCGGTCCTCGGCATCCACCTGCGCGGCATCGACGAGGCGATAGAAGGTCTTGCGGTCGATCAGCGCATCCAGCCCGCGCCGGACATGGACGTAAGGGCGCGGCGCGCCGTCCCGCTCATCCACGCGGATGGGGTTCTGGGGTCCCGCCGTCACCTCGTCGCCCGTGTTGGTGGTGAAGGTGATCCGGTCCGCGCCGATCTCGGCGTCCACCGCGAGGAACGGCGCGTCCTCGACCGTGATCCCCAGCTTCTCGACCGGAGTGACGAGGAAGAAGCGGTCCCCCTCGCGCTTCAGGATCGAGGCGAAGAGCTTCACCATCTCGGGCCGGGCGATGGGGCGCCCCTCATGGACCCAGGTGCCATCGGCGCGGATCGTCAGGTCCATTTCTCCGCAGTAATCGGGGTTCCACAGATGCACGGGCGGCGGTCCCTTGCGGCCGGCTTGCCGGGCGGCCTCCTCGACCGAACACACGCTTTTGTCAGTCTCGTCCGCCATTGGATGTGGAGCCTTCCCGCGTCGAACCCTATGCTGCGGGCTTAGATCACTTCAGGGACGTTGTCATGGCCGAGGATGCACAACTTGTCGATGAGATCCTGGCGCTGACCGACCGCCTCGCGCAGGCGCGGCAGAGCGTCGAGCGGCGCTTCGTCGGCCAGCACGCGGTGGTGGAGCAGGTGCTGGCGGCGATCCTGTCGGGCGGGCACGCGCTGCTGGTGGGCCAGCCCGGCCTCGGCAAGACGATGCTGGTGGACACGCTCGGCACGGTGCTGGGGCTGGATACCGCCCGCATCCAGTTCACCCCCGACCTGATGCCCGCGGACATCCTCGGCTCGGAAGTGCTGGACGCGCGGGCCGATGGCACCCGCGCCTTCCGCTTCATCCAGGGCCCGGTCTTCACCCAGCTTCTGATGGCGGACGAGATCAACCGCGCCAGCCCCCGCACCCAGTCGGCGCTGCTTCAGGCCATGCAGGAGCGCGAGGTCACGGTCGCGGGTGAGAACCGCCCGCTCGGCCGTCCCTTTCACGTCCTCGCCACCCAGAACCCCATCGAGCAGGAAGGCACCTATCCGCTGCCCGAGGCGCAGCTCGACCGTTTCCTGCTGCAGGTGGACATCGACTATCCCGACCGCGGCACCGAACGCGCGATCCTGCTGGCGACGACCGGGATCGAGGAGGACGCGCCCCATGCGGTCTTCGATGCCGGGGGGCTGGTCGCGGCGCAGCGGCTGATCCGGCGGATGCCGGTGGGCGAGGCGGTGATGGAGGCGATCCTCGATCTGGTGCGCGCCGCCCGCCCCGGCGAGGCCGAGGCGCCCGGCTGGCTGTCCGACACGCTGGCTTGGGGGCCGGGGCCGCGCGCGGCGCAGGCGCTGATGCTGGTCGCGCGGGCGCGGGCGGTTCTGAACGGGCGCTTCGCCCCGACGATCGAGGACGTGGCCGAAATGGCCGCGCCGGTCCTGCGGCACCGCATGGCGCTGTCCTTCGCGGCCCGTGCGCGGGGCGACCGGATCGACGAGATCATCGCCCGGCTCGCCGCCGACCGGACCCGGATGGCGGCGTGAACGCTGCATCGCCATTGGCGGCCAGTCAGCTTCGCGCGCGGGCCGAGGCCGCCGCCGCCGCGCTGCCGGCGCTGCTGCTGTCAGCGGAACGGCTCGCCGCCGCGCTGCAACCGGGCGCGCACGGACTGCGCCGTCCGGGAGTGGGCGAGGATTTCTGGCAATACCGGCCCGCCGCGCCCGGCGACACCATGCGCCAGATCGACTGGCGCCGCTCGGCCCGCTCCGACGCGACCTTCGTGCGCGAGCAGGAACTGGAAACCGCCCATTCCGCGATCATCTGGGTTTCGGCCGGGCAAGGCATGGACTGGACAGGCGACCGCTCCCGCCCCACCAAGCGCGCCCGCGCCGAGCTGCTGGCGATGGCGCTGACGCTGGTGCTGCTGCGCGGGGGCGAGAAGGTCGGCGTCTCGGGCCGCCCGCCGCAAGCGGGCCGGGCGCAGGCGGACCGCATCGCCCATGACCTGCTGGCGCAGGAACCCGCGCCGGGCGATGCCGACCTGCCGGGCACGGGCGATCTGCGCCCGCTGCGGCGGATGATCCTGATCGGCGATTTCCTGACCGACCCCGCGCCTGTCGCGGGCTACCTGCGCACCGCGGCGTCGCAGGGTATCGCCGGGGCGCTGCTGCAGGTGCTGGACCCGGTCGAGGAGGCGTTCCCGTTTTCCGGCGCGGTCCGTTTCCGCTCGGCCGCCGGCGGCTTGCGGCACGAGACGCGCAACGCGGACGCCTTGCGCGACGCTTATCTGGACCGCCTCGCCGCGCAGCGCGAGGCGCTGGAGCGCGCGGCCTCGGCCGCCGGCTGGCGCTTCGGCACCCACGACACGGGCAGCGCGCCCGGACAGGCGCTGCTGTGGCTGCATGGCGCGCTGGCGGGCTGAGGGGGTGCGCGCATGCTGACACTCGGCCCGTTGGGATTTGCCGCGCCGTGGGTGCTGACCGCGCTGATCGCGCTTCCGGTGCTGTGGCTGCTGCTGCGCGCCGTTCCCCCCGCGCCGCGCGAGGTGACGTTCCCCGGCACGGCCCTGCTGGCGGGCCTGCCCGATCCCGCGCCGATCACCCGCCGCACGCCGTGGTGGCTGCTGGCGCTGCGGATGGCGGCAATCGCGGCGCTGATCCTCGGTCTTGCCGGGCCGGTGTGGAAACCCGCGCCGCTGGCCACCGCCACCGGGCCGCTGCTGGTGGTGATGGATGCCGGCTGGCAGGCTGCGCCCGGCTGGACCGCCGCCCGCGCCCGCGCCCTTGCCGTGCTGGAACAGGCGGCGGCAGACGCCCGCCCGGCGGCCCTGCTGCTGGCGGACGGGCAGGCGGGTCGGGGCGAGACGTTGCCCTTCCAGCCCGCCGCCGAGCAGGCCGCCCGCCTGCGCGGGACCGAGCCGCAAGCGTGGGAGACGCGCTATCCGCCCGATCCCTCTGCTGCGCTTGCCGAGGCGCCGGAGGGTTTCGCCACCCTCTGGCTCAGCGACGGGCTGGACCATCCCGGCCGGGCCGAATGGCTGGCAGCGTTGTCCGCGCGCGGTCCGGTCAGCGTGGTGCCGCAATCCGCGCCCGTCCGCAGCCTTCAGATCGAGCCCGGCGCGGCGCCCGCGCTGACCATGCGCTCGACCGCCGACGCGCCGTGGCCTGCCGTGCTGGCGATCGGTCCCGATCCGCAGGGCATACCGCGCACGCTCGCGCGGCTCACCGCGCCGGAAGGCGCGCCCGCCAGCGGCGAAACCACCCTGCCCATCGACCTTCCGTCGGAGCTTCGCAACCGCGTCACCCGCTTCGCCATCGAGGGCGAGGCTTCTGCCGGTGCCATCGTTCTGGCCGACGACCGCGTTCGCCGCCCCAAGGTCGCGCTGGCCGGCGATGTCCGCAGCACCGAGGGGCAGGCGCTGCTCTCGCCCCTGCACTATCTGCGGCAGGCGCTTGCCCAGCGTTCGGACCTGATCGAGGGCACGCTGGCCGAGGTGATCCCCGCCGCGCCCGATGTCATCATCCTGTCCGACGAAATTCTGGAGCCTGACGATTCCGCGCTGCCCGAATGGGTCAGCGATGGCGGGCTGCTGATCCGCTTCGCCGGGCCGCGCATGGCCGGCTCGGACCTTCTGGACCTCGACCCGCTGCTGCCGGTCCGCCTGCGTCCCGGCGGGCGCGATGTCGGCGGGGCGCTCAGCTGGGGTGAGCCGCGCACGATTCAACCCTTCGGTCCCGTCGGTCCGTTCGCCGGGCTGACCGCGCCCGATGACGTGACCGTGCGGGCGCAGCTGATGGCCGAGCCTGACCCGGAGCTGACCGCCCGCACCATCGCCGCGCTCAGCGACGGAACGCCGCTGGTCACGCGCGAGGAACTGGGGCAGGGACAAGTTGTGATGTTCCATAGCTCGGCCAGCGCCGACTGGTCCTCGCTGCCGATCTCGGGCCTGTTCGTCGAGATGCTGGGGCGGCTGGTGCAGTCCGCCGGCAGGGGAGCCGCCAGAGACGAGACGCCCCAGACCACGGACGACGAACCATTCTGGACGGCCGAGCTTGTGCTGGACGGCTTTGGCCGTCCCGCCGATCCGGCCGAGATTGCTCCCGTTGCCGCCGAAGATCTGACGGCGGGCCCGGCCCCCGGCGCCCCGGTCGGCATCTACGCGGCGGGGCAGCGGCGGATCGCGCTGAACGCGGGCGGCGAATTGCCCCCCGCCGGCGCCCCCGCCGCATGGCCCGGCGCCCGAGTGGAGCAGGCCGCCACGCAGCCGGGGCTGAGCCTGCGCGGCTGGCTCGTCGCGCTCGCCGCCGCGCTGCTGGCGATCGACGCCGCGGCATCCGCCGCCCTCGCCGGGCGGCGCGGCGGCGGGATGGCGAAGGGGGTGCTCGCGTGATCCGCCTCGGCCTTCTGCTGCTGGCGCTGCTGATGCCGCCGCCGGTCGCCGCGCAGGAGGGCCCGGACCCGCGCCTCGCGGCGGCGGCGCGGCAGGTGGCGCTCGCCTATGTGCTGACCGGCGATGCCGAGGTGGACGAGACCAGCCGGCAAGGGCTCGACGGCCTCTCGCTGGGGCTGACGATGCGCACGACGGTCGAGCCCGGCGCGCCGGTCGGCATCGACCTCGACCGGGACGACGTGTCGATGCTGACCTTCCTCTACTGGCCCGTCACCGCCGCGCAGCCGGCCCCGTCGCCGTCAGCCTATGTGCGGCTGAACCATTTCCTGCGTTCAGGCGGGATGATCCTTTTCGACACCCGCGACGGCGACATCGCCGGGGCCGGAACGCCGGGCGGGCGGGCCGATCTGCAACGGCTCGCGGCGCCGCTGGACATCCCGCCGCTGGAACCCGTGCCCGAGGATCACGTCCTGACCCGCAGCTTCTATCTGCTGCAGGACTTCCCCGGTCGCTGGCGGGGCAACCCGCTCTGGGCAGAAGCTGCGACCAGCACCGAGGGTCTGCCGGTCGCGGGGTTCCGGCGGCTCAACGATGGTGTTTCGCCGGTCCTGATCGGGGCGAACGACTGGGCCGAAGCCTGGGCGATCGATGACCGCGGCCTGCCGACGCATCAGGTCGGCAGCGGCCTTGACGGCGAGCATCAGCGTGAGCTGGCGCTGAGATTTGGCATCAACCTCGTCATGTATGTCCTTACGGGCAATTACAAATCCGATCAGGTCCATGTGCCCGCGCTGCTCGACCGGCTGGGCCGCGACAGGGGCTATCCGGGCTTGGGTGAGTGGCCGTGACGGGGTTGCGCTTCGATCCTTCGCTGCCTTGGCCGGTGGTGGCGGTCATCGCCGCGCTCGCGCTGCTGGCCGCCGCCTGGGCGCTCTGGCGCGGACTTCCGGGCTGGTCGCTGCGCGGCCTCGCCGGGCTCGCCGCCGCCGCCGCGCTCGCCGCGCCGGTGCTGGAGCGGGGCGTGCGCCACGGACTTTCCGACATCGTGATCCTGCTGGACGACCGCTCGGCCAGCCAGTCGCTGCCGGGCCGCGACGCGCAGACCGACGCCGCCATGGACCAGATCACCGGCCAACTGGCGGCGCTGGCCGGCGTGGAACTGCGCCGCGTCACCGTGGCCGACGATCCCGACGGCACGCTGATCGGCACGGCGCTGACCCGCGCCCTCGCGGCCGAGCCGGAGGCGCGGGTGGCGGGCATCGTCGCGGTCACGGACGGGCAGGCCCACGACGCGGCGATGGTGCCGGCGAACGCCCCTGCGCCGGTCCATGTCCTGCTGACCGGCCAGCCTACCGACTGGGACCGCCGGCTGGTCATCGACGAGGCGCCGGCCTTCGGTCTCATCGACACCCCCGCCGTGATCCGCCTGCGGATCGAGGATCAGGGCGCCGTTCCGCCCGAGATGGTCGGCCGCCCCGCCACCCTGCGTGTCCGGGTGGAGGGCGAGGACGAGCAGGTGATCGCGCTTCCCCCCGGCATCCCGCTGGACCTGCCGGTGTCGATCACCCATGCCGGGCAGAACGTCGTCTCCATCCGCCTCGATCCGCCCGAGGCGGGGGCGCCGCAGCTGACCGAGCAGAACGACGCCGCCGCCGTCCAGATCGAAGGGGTGCGCGACCGGCTGCGCGTCCTGCTGGTCTCGGGCGAGCCGCATGCCGGTGAAAGAACCTGGCGCAACCTGCTGAAATCGGATGCAAATGTCGATCTGATCCATTTCACCATCCTGCGCCCGCCGGACAAGATGGACGGCGTGCCGGTGGACGAGGTGGCGCTGATCGCCTTTCCCACGCAGGAGCTGTTCGAGCAGCGGATCAACGACTTCGACCTCATCATCTTCGACCGTTATCGCGTCAGGGGCATCCTGCCGCGCGACTATTTTGACAATATCCGCCGCTATGTGCAGGAAGGCGGTGCGCTGCTGGTCTCGGCCGGGCCGGAAATGGCGAGCGTGGAAAGCCTGAACCTGTCGCCCATCGGCGATATCCTGCCCGCCCGCCCGACCGGCCGCGTGGTGCAGGAAGCGTTCACCCCGCAGTTGACTGCGGACGGCCACCGCCACCCCGTGACCTCGGGCCTGCCGGGCGCCCCGGCAGAGCAGGGGGGCGAGCCGGGCTGGGGGCGCTGGCTTCAGCGGCAGGACATCATCCCCGATCCCGATGCGCAGGTGGTGATGACGGCGGAGGGCGACGCGCCGCTGCTGGTGCTGGACCGAGAGGGCGAGGGGCGGGTCGCGCTGCTCGCTTCGGATCAGGTCTGGCTGTGGGGGCGCGGCTTCGAGGGGGGCGGGCCGCAACTGGAACTGCTGCGGCGGATCGCCCACTGGTCAATGAAGGAGCCGGAGCTGGAGGAGGAGGCGCTGCTGGCGCAGACCGGCCGCGATCTGTCGGTGACGGTGACGCGCCGGACCATGCAGGACGAGGCCGGGCCGGTCACGGTCACCGCGCCCGATGGCAGCACCGCCGAACTGCCGCTGGAGCCGCAGGAGCCCGGCCGTTTCACCGGCCACTGGCAGGCCCCGGCGCCCGGGCTGTATACTCTCCAGCATGGTGATCTGACCCGGCTGATGGCGCTCGGCCCCGCCGCGCCGCGCGAGTTCGAGCAGACGGTGGCGTCGGGCGAGGCGCTCGCGCCGCTGGCCGAGGCGACGGGCGGGGCGGTGCTGCACCTCTCGGACGGGGTGCCGGATGTGCGGACGGCCCGGCCGGGGCGCTCGGCCCACGGGTGGGGCGTCGGGGGCGAGTGGATCGCGATCACCCCGCGCGAGGCCGCGCAGGTGTCGGGCCTGAGCCGCCGCCCGCTGCTGCCGGACTGGGCGTGGCTGGCGCTGATCGCCGGCCTCGCGCTCGCGGGATGGCTGCTGGAAGGCGGCCGGATAAGGAGTTGGAAGCGATGATGGACCGGCGCGGATTTCTGGTTGGCCTCGGCGGCGCGGCGGCGGCCATGGTCGGCACGGGCGCGGTGGCGCAGACGGTCGGCGCGCTCGCGCCGCTGGCCAGCGCGGCGCCGCGCCGCCGCCCGCCCGCACCCGCCGCGCAGCTGATCGAGGCGGCAAGGCTGAACGGGCAGGTGGCGTTCGTCGCGCTCGGCCCGGACGGGACGGTGCTGGACGCGCGGGAACCTGACGCCGCGCTGCCGCCCGCCAGCACGCTGAAGGCGGTGACGGCGCTTTACGCGCTGGACCGGCTCGGCGCGGATCACCGTTTCACGACGCGCGTCTGGGTGGATGGCGACACGCTGATACTGGCCGGCGGCGGCGATCCGGTGCTGGACAGCGATGCGCTGGACGGGCTGGCGGCCGACACCGCCGCCGCGCTGCAGGGGCGCAGTTTCTCCCGCTTCGCCGTCTGGGGCGGCGCGCTGCCGCGGATCGACGAGATCGCGCCCCCGCAGGCCGACCACCTCGCCTACAACCCCTCCGTCTCGGGGATGATGCTGAACTTCAACCGCGTCCATCTGAACTGGCGGGCAGGCGGTGCCGGGTTGTCGCTGACCGCCCGCGGAAGTCGGGTCGCGCCGCGCGCCTACAGCGTGCGGATCGCGGCGGTGGACCGCGCTGCGCCGCTGTTTGCCTATGAGGGCGGCCCGGTGGAAAGCTGGACCATCGCCGCCCGCGCGATGGGCCGATCCGGCACGCGCTGGCTGCCGGTGCGCCAGCCCGAGCTTTACGCGGGTGACGTGTTCCAGACCCTCTGCCGCGCGAGGGGCCTTGTCCTGCCGACGCCGGAGGTGGCGATGGCAGCGCCGCGCGGCGTCGAGATCGCCCGCATCGACAGCCCGCCGCTGCGCGGGATCCTGCGGGACATGCTGCATTATTCGACCAACCTCACGGCCGAGGCGGTGGGGCTCGCCTCCAGCGGTGCGGGCGATCTGGCGTCGTCGGGCGCTGTGATGACAGCGTGGATGCAGGCGCAGGGCATCGCGGGCGCGTTCCGCTTCGCGGATCACTCGGGGCTCTCGCCCGCCAGCCGGATCAGCCCGGCGACGCTCGCCCATCTGCTGCACGGGCCGGGGCGGATGGCGGGGCTGCCCGCGCTGCTCAAGCCCGACCCGCTGGCCGATGCGCTCGGCTCCGAGTCCCGTGGCCGGGATGTGCGGGCCAAGACGGGAACGCTGAACTTCGTGTCGAACCTTGCCGGTCATGCGCCGGGCGGGATCACCTTCGCGATCCTGACCGCCCAGCCGGATCGGCACGCGGCGACCATCGGCGCGGACCTGCCCGAGGGCGTGCTGGCCTGGACCGGACGGTCCAAGCGGATGCAGCGCGACCTGATCGAACGATTCACGCGCTTGCCGGGTGAGCCGGTCCGGCAGATGACGGCGCAGGAAATCCTGGACGATCCGAGAGGCTAATGATCGCTCATCAGGACGTTGCAGCGAAAACTAAAACCAACTTGTGAACTAAAGCACCCGGTGCCGCGTCACCGCCGACAGCTCGATCGCGGCCGCGTGCAGCCGGTCGATTTCCAGTTGCAGGCGCATTTCGGACAGCATCTGCCATTCGCCCTCGCCCAGCCGGCCATCGGCGGCAGCGACGTCGCAGGCCAGCGCATAGGCGGTGTCGTAAAGCCGTTCCGGCACCGCCTCGCGGATCAGGCCGAACAGGGCGTCCAGCCCGTCCTCTTCCTCGAACAGCGAGAACACCGTCTGCGCGACGGCCCGGATCCGGCTCGCGTCGTAATCCGCGAAGACCGGCGTGTGATCGACCATCCGCTCGATCGCGACCAGTTCCGAGGTCCGCATCTTCGCGTCCGAGGCGGAAGTGGCGACCATCGCGGCGACCAGCGCGTCGCAGGGGGAGAACGAGGGCAGGTCGATGGTCATTGCATGAAGTCCGGCTATTGTTGACGCGGGCCCACTCCGCCGATACGGCAAGCGCCGACGTAACGGAGAGAACCCCATGTCCACCCTGCGCGAAGCCGCGATGAAATCCAAGGCCTGGCCCTTCGAGGAAGCGCGCCGGGTGCTGAAACGCTACGAGAAGAAGGACCCCGAAAAGGGCTATGTCCTGTTCGAGACGGGCTACGGCCCCTCGGGCCTGCCGCATATCGGCACCTTCGGGGAAGTTGCGCGGACGACCATGGTCCGCCGTGCGTTCCAGATCATCAGCGACATCCCGACGCGGCTGTTCTGCTTTTCCGACGATCTGGACGGGATGCGGAAGGTGCCGGACAACGTGCCGAATACCGACATGCTGCGCCAGCATCTGCAGGAGCCGCTGACCACGGTGCCGGACCCCTTCGGCGAATACGAAAGCTTCGGCGCGCACAACAACGCCATGCTGCGCCGTTTCCTCGATACCTTCGGGTTCGAATACGAGTTCATCAGCGCGACCGAATTCTATCGCTCGGGCCAGTTCGACGAGACGCTGCTGCTGGCCGCGGAACGCTACGACGCGATCATGGCGATCATGCTGGCGAGCTTGCGCGAGGAGCGGCAGCAGACCTATTCCTGCTTCCTGCCGATCCATCCGGAAACCGGCAAGGTGCTGTATGTGCCGATCAAGAACGTGGACGCCGCCAAGGGCGAGATCACCTTCGACGACGAGACGGGCCGCGAATGGACGCTGCCAGTGACGGGCGGCAATGTGAAGCTGCAATGGAAGCCGGATTTCGGCGCCCGCTGGGCGGCGCTGGACGTCGATTTCGAGATGTATGGGAAGGATCATTCGACCAACACGCCCATCTATGACGGCATCTGCGAGGTGCTGGGCGGCCGCGCGCCCGAGCATTTCACATATGAGCTGTTCCTGGATCAGGACGGGCAGAAGATCAGCAAGTCGAAGGGGAACGGGCTCAGCATCGACGAATGGCTGACCTATGCCTCGGCGGAAAGCCTGTCCTACTTCATGTATCAGAAGCCCAAGACGGCAAAGCGGATGTATTTCGACGTCATCCCGAAGGCGGTGGACGAATACCACCAGCAGCTTCGCGCCTATCCAGGGCAGACGCTGGACCAGCAACTCGCGAACCCTGTCTGGCACATCCACGGCGGCGAGGTGCCGGAATCGAACCTCGTGGTGCCGTTCCAGATGCTGCTGAACCTCGCCTCGGTCGCGGGGGCCAAGGACAAGGAAGGGCTGTGGGGCTTCATCCGCCGCTATGCGCCGGACACCTCGCCCCAGACGCATCCCGATCTGGATGCGGCGGCGGGCTTTGCCGTGCGGTATTTCAACGATTTCGTGGCACCTTCCCGAACTTTCCGAGCTCCGACCGACAAGGAGCGCGCGGCGCTGGAGGATCTGGCCGGCCGCCTTGCGGCGTGGGACCAGCCGGCAGAGGGCGAGGCGCTGCAGACGATGGTCTTCGCCGTCGGAACCGGGCACGGGTTCGAGCCGCTGCGCGAGTGGTTCTCGGCCCTCTATCAGGTCTTGCTGGGCGCCGATCAGGGGCCGCGCTTCGGGGGCTTCATCGCGCTTTATGGCGTGGACGAGACCCGCGCGCTGATCCAGCGGGCGCTGGCGGGCGAACTGGCGGGCTGACGGCGCTTGCAACCCGTCGTCATCCTCGTCCGCCCGCAGATGGGCGAGAATATCGGCGCCTCCGCGCGGGCGATGCTGAACTTCGGCCTGACCGACATGCGGCTGGTCGATCCTCGCGACGGCTGGCCGAACCCCCGCGCCGTGGCGATGGCCTCGGGCGCGGCGGGGCAGGTGCTGGATCGCGCCCGCGTCTTCCCGACGCTGGCCGAGGCGATGGGCGATGTGGATTTCGCCTTCGCCACGACCGCGCGGGGGCGCGAGCTGACCAAGCCTGTCCATACCCCCGCCACGGCGATGGCCGAGGCGCGGGAACTGACCGGGCAGGGCCGCCGCGTCGGGCTGATCTTCGGCCCTGAACGTGCGGGGCTGGAAAACGATGACGTGGCCCGCGCCAACGCCATCATCACGGTGCCGGTGAACCCCGACTTCCCGTCGCTCAACCTCGCGCAGGCGGTGCTGCTGCTCGGCTACGAATGGACCCGCGACGCGCTGCCGCCCGAGCCCGCGCCGCGCGGCCGCCGACCGGACGCCGAAATCCCCGCGACGCGGCTGGAGATCGAGAAGCTGGCCGACCACTGGGAAAGCCGGCTGACCGAGGCGAGGTTCTTCTTCCCGCCCGACAAGGCCCCGGCGATGCGGCTGACCGTGCGCAACCTCTGGTCGCGCCTGCCGCTGACGCGGGGCGATGTGCAGATATTCCACGGGATGCTGCGGCAACTGACATGGGCCGGACCGGGAAAGCCGCGTCAGGACAGGCCCGACGCCCCGGCAGATTGACCTTTGCGGCCCACAGGGCCAATGTCGCGCCGCAATTGCAGGGATATCGACCATGGCCAAGCGCCCCATCTTTCAGGAGGTGTCCGACACCGCGCCCGCCCCGGCCGCGCCTGCCGGCAACCTGATCGAGACGAACACCAAAGGCGCGCGCACCGCCGTCCGCGCATGGCTCGTGGTGCTGTTCGTCATGGTGGTGGCGATGATCCTGCTGGGGGGCGCGACGCGGCTGACCGGGTCCGGCCTGTCGATCACCGAATGGAAACCCGTCACCGGCAGCTTCCCCCCGACCAGCGCCGCCGCTTGGCAGTCGGAATTCGCCAAATACCAGCAGATCCCGCAGTTCCAGATCGAGAACCCGACCATGGACCTTGCGGGCTTCCAGCGTATCTATTGGTGGGAATGGTCGCACCGGCAGCTCGGGCGGGCGATCGGGCTGGTCTGGGCGGTTGGCTTTCTGCTCTTCTGGCTGACGGGTCGCATGGGGCCGGGCTGGGCGACGCGCTTCCTGACGCTGGGGCTGCTCGGCGGCCTTCAGGGGCTGGTCGGCTGGTGGATGGTCAGCTCGGGGCTGGTCGCGGGAATGACCTCGGTCGCGTCCTACCGGCTGGCGGTCCATCTGGGCCTCGCCTTCGCCATCCTGGGGCTGATCGCGTGGAATATGTTCCAGCTTGGCCGTCCGCAGGGGCAGCTGATCCGCGCCCGCCGCGCGGGTGAGCCGAAGCTGTTTTCCATGACCACCGGGCTGATGCACCTGACCTTCGTGCAGATTCTGCTGGGCGCGCTGGTGGCGGGGATCGACGCCGGGCGGCAATATACCGGCTGGCCCACGATGGGCGGCGAGTGGATTCCCGCCGCCATCTGGGACCCGGCGCTCGGCTGGCGCAACTTTTTCGAGAACGCGGCGACGGTGCAGTTCACCCATCGCATGGTCGGCTATCTGCTGGCGATCTTCGCCGTTGTGGTCTGGGCGCGTGGGCGCCGCTCGCCCCATCCCGTGACGCGGGGGGCGTTCACGGTGATGCTGGTCGCGGTGGCGTTGCAGATCGTGCTGGGAATCGTCAACGTGATCTACGGCTCGCCCCTGCACGCGGCGCTGACGCACCAGCTTGGCGCGGTGCTGCTGTTCGTGCTGGTGATCCGCGCCCGCCACCACGCCCGTTACCCCTATGAAACCAGTGTGAGAGGGACGATCCGATGAATGCAGGCAACGCCCTTTCAACCCTGGTCGAGTTCCAGCACACGACCGAGGCGCTGTCGTCGGTCGCCGAACGGCTCGCCTGGGACCGCGAGACGGTCATGCCGCGCGGCGCCGCCGAGCAGCGGTCCGAGGAGGTCGCCGCGATGGAGGAGATGCTCCACGCCCGCCGCACCGACCCGCGCGTGCCGGAATGGCTGGACGCCGCCCGTCCCGAAACCCCGGCCGAGACGCGCATGGTCGAGCTGATCGACCGCGACTTCCGCCGCGCCAGCGCCCTGCCGTCGCGTCTGGCCACGGAACTGGCGCGCGTCACCTCGCTCTCGCACGGGATCTGGGCCGACGCCCGCGCCGCCGAGGAGGCCGAGGACTTCCTGCCCACGCTCGACGAGATACTGGCGCTGAAGCGCGAGGAGGCCGATGCCTATGTCGCGGCCGGCTTCGGCGGCGGCGACCGCTACGACGCGCTGCTGGACGATTATGAGCCGGACACGACCTCGGCCGACATCTCGCGCCTGTTCGACGCCATGCGGCCGCGTCTGGTGGCCCTGCGCGATGCGGTCATGGGGGCCGACTACCAGCCCGCGCCGCTGTCCGGCCATTTCGCGCAGGAAGCGCAGTTGCGGCTGACCCGCAAGATCGCCACCGCCTTCGGCTATGACTGGAATTTCGGGCGCATGGACATTGCCGTGCATCCCTTCAGCTCGGGCCGCTGGCAGGACAGCCGCATCACCACCCGCGTCGTCGAAAGCGATCCGCTGAACTGCCTCTATTCCACAATCCACGAGGTCGGCCATTCCGGCTATGAGCTGGGGATCGATTCCGATTACGCCTTCACCATTCTGGGGCGCGGCGTCTCGATGGGCGTGCATGAAAGCCAGAGCCGCATCTATGAGAACCAGCTCGGCCGTGGCCGCGCCTTCACGGGCTGGCTGTTCGACCGGATGAGCGACACCTTCGGCGGCCTGTCGTCCCCCGATGCGGATGCGTTCTACGGTGCAGTGAACCGGGTCGTGCCCGGCCATATCCGCACCGAGGCGGACGAGGTGCAGTATAACCTGCACATCATGATGCGCTTCGATCTGGAACGCGACCTCATCACCGGCAAGCTGGCCGCCGAGGACGTTAACGAGGCGTGGAACGCCCGCTTCCTGCGCGACTTCGGCCTTGCGGTGGACCGCCCGTCGAACGGGATGCTGCAGGACATTCACTGGGCCGTGGGGCTGTTCGGCTACTTCCCCACCTATGCGCTTGGCAACGTCTATGCCGGCTGCCTCAACGCCGCCCTGCGCGACGCGGTGCCCGATCTGGACGAGTCGCTCGCCGGCGGCGAGGCGGAACCCGCGGTCGAGTGGCTGCGCGAGAATCTTCAGCGCCACGGCAGCCTGCATCCGCCGCGCGAGCTGATGGAACGCGCGACGGGATCGTCGGTGAGCGAGGCGCCGCTGCTGGATTACCTCGACGCAAAGTTCGGCGAGATTTACGGGCTGTAATCAGTCCTGCAGGGCGGCCAGCGCCCGGCTAGCCTCGTCGGCGCAGGGGGTCAGCGGGCTGCGATCCTCGCCGGGGAAGAACCGGGCGCGGGTCGCGGTGGGCATAGGCGCGGGGCTGTCGATGACGACGCGCGGGCCGATCCGCTCGGACTCCACCTGCCAGCTTGCCGCCAGGCCGATCTGCGCCGCCTTGGTCGCGCCATAAGCGCCGAAGAAGGGCTGCCCGGCGCGGGGATCGTCGAAGAACAGCGCCGCGCCCTTGCGCGCCCGCAGCAAGGGGTCGATCAGCACGATCAGGCCTTGGGTCGCGGCGACGTTGATGGCGATGGATTTTTCCATGTCGCGGGGGTCGATCTGGGCGGCGGGGGCCAGGGGAGCGACGTGAACCGCCGTGTGAACCCACAGGTCGCATCCGCCCCAGCGGCCGCCGATGGCCTGCGCCAACTGGATCATCGCCTGCGGCGTTCCGATGTCCATCGGGGCCAGCGTGGCGCTTCCGCCAGCCTTGCGGATGCGGTCATCCAGTTCTTCCAGCGCGCCCACGGTGCGGGCGACGGCGACGACATGGTAGCCGCGGGCGGCAAGCCCTTCGGCGATTGCGGCGCCAAGCCCACGCGAGGCGCCGGTGACGAGTGCGATCTTCTGTTCCATGCGCGGTGGATTGGCACCCCCCGCGCCGCACTTCAAGGGCGGAAAACTGTTAGCCGTGCGGTTAACTGTATTGCCGCGAATCCGCTGCGGTGCTAGAAGGGTGCATGGTCAGCCTCGATCGCCGGTTTCACGCCCTCGCCGATCCGACGCGCCGCGCGGTGCTGGAGCGGCTGGGGCCGGGTGAGGCCACGGTGGGCGAACTCGCCCAGCCGTTCCCGCTGAGCCTGCCGGCCTTCCTGAAACACCTGCGGGTGCTGGAAGAAGCGGGGCTGATCGAAACCGAGAAGCGCGGGCGGACCCGGATCTGCCGGCTCAGGAACGGAGCCTATGCGCCGCTCGCGGCGTGGCTCGATGACCAGCGGCGCCTGTGGGAGGAGCGGACCGACCGGCTGGCCGAACTGGCGATCGCGATGGAGGAAAGCGCCGATGCAAAGCACGACCAGGATCGAAGGGAATGACCTTGTCATCACGGGGCGAATTGCCGCACGGCCGGAGACGATCTGGCTGGCTCTGACGGATGCCGAGAAGCTGAAGCAGTGGTTCGCGCCCCGCCCGTGGCAGATCACCCACTGCGTGATCGACCCCCGCGCGGGAGGCCGCTTCGAGATGAAGATGCAGGGCCCCGACGGCCAGCCCGAGGAATGCGTGGCCGAGGGCGGGGACGATCCGGGCGCCTGCGTGATCGAGGCCGAGGCGCCGCGCCGCATCGTCTGGACCGACGCCATGTCCGCCGGCTATCGCCCGAACGAGAAGCCCTTCATGACGGCAATCATCACGCTGGAGCCGGATGGCAGCGGCACGATCTACAGCGCCCGCGTCCTGCACCGCAACGAAGCGGACCGGAAGCGGCACGAGGACATGGGCTTCGCCGAAGGCTGGGGCACCTGCATCCAGCAACTGGCGGAGCTGGTGGAATGACGAAAGGGGCGGCCATCGGGCCGCCCCTTCTTCATTTTCGCCGGATCGCTCAGCGCGCCGAGACTTCGGGATAGTCGCGCCGGTCCGCGCCGACATAAAGCTGGCGCGGGCGGCCGATCTTGCCCTGCGGGTCGGCGATCATTTCCTTCCACTGCGAGATCCAGCCCACCGTGCGCGACAGCGCGAAGATCGGGGTGAACATCGAGGTCGGGAAGCCCATCGCGGACAGGATGATGCCGGAATAGAAATCGACGTTCGGATAAAGCTTCTTGGAAACGAAATACTCGTCTTCCAGCGCGATCCGTTCGAGTTCCTTTGCGACCTTGAGGGTCTCGTTGTTCTCGATTCCCAGCAGCGCCAGAACCTCGTCGGCGGATTGCTTCATCACCTTCGCGCGCGGGTCGAAGTTCTTGTAGACCCGGTGGCCGAAGCCCATCAGCCGGAAGGGGTCATCCTTGTCCTTGGCCCGCTTGATGTATTCCGGGATGCGATCGACGCTGCCGATTTCCTGCAGCATCTCCAGCGCCGCCTGGTTGGCGCCGCCATGCGCCGGACCCCAGAGGCAGGCGATCCCCGCCGCGATGCAGGCGAAGGGGTTCGCGCCCGAGGAACCTGCCAGACGCACCGTCGAGGTCGAGGCGTTCTGTTCGTGATCGGCGTGCAGGGTGAAGATAAGGTCCATGGCGCGGGCCAGCGCCGGATCGACCTTGTATTCCTCGGCCGGGACCGAGAAGCACATATGCAGGAAGTTCGCGGCGTAATCGAGGTCGTTGCGCGGATACACGAAGGGCTGGCCGATCGAATACTTGTAAGCCATCGCCGCCAGTGTCGGCAGCTTGGCGATCAGCCGGATCGAGGCGATGTCGCGCTGCTTGGGATCGTTGATGTCGGTCGAATCGTGATAGAAGGCGGACATCGCGCCCACGACGCCGACCATCGTCGCCATCGGGTGACTGTCGCGGCGGAACCCGCGGAAGAAATAATGCAACTGCTCATGCACCATCGTGTGGCGCGTGATCAGGTTTTCGAACGTTTCCATCTGCTGCTTGTTCGGCAACTCGCCGTAAACCAGCAGGTAGCAGACTTCCAGGTAATGCGAATTCTCGGCCAGCTGCTCGATCGGATAGCCGCGATACCACAGCTCGCCCTTGTCGCCGTCGATATAGGTGATGGTGGAATCGCAGGATGCGGTGGAGGTGAATCCCGGATCGAAGGTGAACACGTCCGCTTCCGCGTAGAGCTTGCGGATGTCGATGCATTCCGGTCCGACGGTGGGGGTCAGGACGGGCAGGTCGTAGTCCTTGCCCTCCAGCGTCAGCCTTGCTGCTTTGTCGGCCATGAAAGAAGGTCCTTTCTCATCGGCCGCTCGGGCCGGTTCGTCAACGGGTCAGCCTGCCGCATCCTCGAGCCGGGCGAGGGTTTCGTCACGGCCGAGCGTCAGCATCATGTCGAACACGCTGGGGGTCGCCGTCCTGCCGGCAAGCGCGGCTCGCAGCGGGGCCGCGATCTTGCCAAGGCCGATGCCATGCTTTTCAGCGATGGCATGGGCGACAGCCTCCAGATCGTCTCGCGCCCAGTTACCATTCCGCAGTGCAGCGGTCAATTCTTCCAGTATGCCAATGGATACCGGATCGAGCGATTTAGCCGCTTTCTCGTCACGCTCCACCGGGCGGTCGATCAGCGTAAAACGCGCCTGTTCAATGAGTTGCGGAAGGGTCCTCGATTTCTCCTTGAGGAAGGGCAGGGCCGTCTTCAGCCGCTCGGACTGACGCGAGGTCAATTCGGGTTGCCCGGTCGCGGCCCTGAAGCCGCGCAGATCTTTCAGCAGTGCGGCATCGTCCATGTTGCCGATATGCCAGCCCGACACATGCTCCAGCTTCTTGAAGTCCAGCCGCGCCGGGGCCTTGCCGATTCCCGGCAGGTCGAACCATTCCAGCGCCTGCGCGTCGGTGAACAGCTCGTCGTCGCCGTGGCTCCAGCCGAGCCGGGCGAGATAGTTCCGCATCGCCGCGGGAGGATAGCCGAGCGCCGCGTATTCATGCAGACCGACCGCGCCGTGGCGTTTGGACAGCTTCTTGCCGTCGGTCCCGTGGATCAGCGGGATATGGGCAAAGACCGGGCGCGGCCAGCCCATCGCGTCGAAGACCTGCGCCTGCCGCGCGGCGTTGGTCAGGTGGTCGTCCCCCCGGATCACATGGGTCACGCCCATGTCGTGATCGTCCACCACCACGGCCAGCATGTAGGTCGGCGTTCCGTCCGAGCGCAGCAGCACCATGTCGTCCAGCTGGTCGTTGCGGAACGTGACGTCACCCTGCACCGCGTCCTTGATGACGGTCTGCCCCTCGCGCGGGGCGCGCAGGCGGATCGCGTAGGGGGCGTCGGGGCGGCTGGCCGGATCGGCGTCGCGCCACGGGCTGACGAAGGTCTGATTCGGATGCTCGGCCCGCCACGCCTCGATCTCGGCCGGCGTGGTGTAGCAGGGATACGCGGTGCCGTTCGCCATCATCTCGCGCGCGACCTCGGCATGGCGATCCACGCGGGCGAACTGGCTGACCGGCTCGCCATCCCAGTCGAGGCCCAGCCACGCCAGCCCCTTCAGGATCGCCTCGGTCGCCTCGGGGGTCGAACGGGCGCGGTCGGTATCCTCGATCCGCAGCAGGAACCTGCCGCCCCGCCCCCGCGCATAGAGCCAGTTGAACAGCGCCGTCCGCGCCCCGCCGATATGCAGATAGCCGGTGGGCGACGGCGCGAAGCGGGTGACGACGGGTGCGTTGGTGGGCGCTTTATCTGAGGGCATGGGCGTTCCGGGCTGATGGCGCAGTGCGGTTAACGCTTTGGTAACGCGAGACCCGCTAGGATCGCGGCACTGATACGGGACCATCCGGCAAAGGACAAGGATGTGACGGCGGCGGAGGTCGGACAAGCCGAGGCGGGATGGTGGCGGTGGCGCACGAAGGCCCGGCCCCGGTCGCGCCATGATGCGGTCGTGGTCCGCCCCGACACGGTCGCCCGCGCCGGGCTTTTCATCTGGATTCCCGTCTGGCTGGGCGTGGGCATTGGCGGCTGGTTCGCGCTGAAATCGGAACCGGGCGCAGCGCTCTATGCCGTCCTGACTGCTGTCGGGCTGATCGCCGCGTGGACCACCCTGCGCAGCGTCGCCTGGGCCGAGACGGGGCGCGTCGATCCCCGCGCGGCGGGGCTGATGCGCGGCGCCGCCTTCGCCATCGGCCTGATCGCAGCGGGCGCCTGCGTCGCGGGCCTGCGCGCGCATCGCGTCGATGCCCCGATCCTCGCCTTCCGCTATTACGGCCCGGTGGAGGGCCGGGTGATCGAGATCGACCGTTCGGCCCGCGACCGGATGCGGCTGACGTTGGACCGGGTGGTCCTGCCGGGCCGCTCGCCCGAGCGCACGCCCGAGCGGGTCCGCCTGTCCCTGACCGAGCCCGGCGGCCTGCCGGAAATCCGCGAGCGGGTGATGACCACCGGCCATCTCGGCCCGCCGCCCGGCCCGGCCGAGCCGGGCGGCTTCGACTTCCGCCGCAGCGCCTTTTTCGGGCGTCTGGGCGCGGTCGGCTACACCCGCAATCCGGTGCTGACCATCGCCCCCGCGCCCGAAGGCGGCGCGGCCGCCCTGCAACGCCTGCGCCACCGCGCCTCGGCCGGGATCGCGGACGGCATCGGCGGTCAGGCGGGCGCCGTCGCCTCGGCCCTGATGACGGGCGACCGCTCGCGCATCGCGGAATCCACGAACCAGGTGATGCGCGATTCGAACCTCTACCACATCGTGTCGATCTCGGGGCTGCACATGGCGATGCTGGCCGGGTTCGTCTACGCGGCCTTTCGATGGGCGCTGATCGGGATGCAGGCGGCGCGGCTGATCCCGCTCGGCCCGCCGGTCCACACGGCCGCGGCCCTTGCCGCGCTGGTCGCGGCGGCGGGCTATCTGTGGCTGTCCGGCGGCGGCGTTGCGACCGAGCGCGCCTTCATCATGGTCGCGGTGATGCTGGGTGCGATCCTCGCCGACCGGCGCGCGATTTCGTTGCGGACGGTGGCGCTGGCCGCGACGATGATCCTGATCGCGAGTCCCGAGGCGCTGGTCACGCCCGGCTTCCAGATGAGCTTCGCGGCGACGCTTGCCCTGATCCTGATCGCCGGTCCGTGGTCGCGCGTTTCGCCGCTGCTGCCGTGGATTCTGCGCCCGATTGCCATGCTGATCCTGTCCTCGCTGGTCGCGGGCCTTGCCACCGGCCCGATCGCGGCGGCGCATTTCAACCGCTCGGCGCAGTATGGGCTGCTCGCCAACCTGATCGTCGTTCCGGTCATGGGCACGCTGGTGATGCCGGCCGGGGTGATCGCGGCCCTGCTCGCGCCGCTGGGCCTTGCTGCCCCGGTGCTGTGGGTGATGGGCATCGGCACCAGGTGGATGCTGCTCGTGGCCGAGTGGATCGCGGGCCTCGGTGGCGCCGTCTATGCGGTTCCGACCCCACCCGCAGCGACCCTTCCGCTGATGGGGGGCGGCGCGCTGATCGCCGTGCTGGTCCTGCGCCCCGGCGTCCGGGGGATTGCCCGGTCTGCCGGGCTCCTGGCCGTCGTCGCCGCCGTTCTTGGACTGGCCCTCTGGGCGCTGGCAGAGCGTCCCGCGATCCTGATCGCACCCGAGGGCGGGGCGGTCGGCATCCTCACGCCCGAAGGACGCTCGCTCTCCAAGCCCGCCAACGCCTTCATCGCCGACAGCTGGATCGAGGCGGACGGCGATACTGCCACCGCGGACGAGGCCGCGACGCGCCCCGGCTGGTCGGGAGAGCGCGGCATCCGGACGGCACGGCTCGGCGAGGCCAGCGTCGTCCATCTGACCGGCAAATCCGCGCCGGACCGCCTTGCGGAGATGTGCCGCCCCGGCGTCATCATCGTGACCGACGCGGATGCGGCGCGCGCGCCCGCCGCCTGCACCCTCTTCGATCTGGGCCGCCTGCGCGAAACCGGCTCCATGGCCGGACACCTCAAGGACGGCACCCTCCGCTGGACCACCGCGGCGGACGTCACGGGAAAGCGCCTCTGGTCAGGCGGCTGAGCGCCTCACGCGACCTCGGCGAACACCTTCGTCAGCGCGGCGTCCAGCTTCTCGAACATCTCGTCCATCTGCGCGTCGGTCAGGATGAACGGCGGGCACAGCACGATGGACTGCCCCAGCGGCCGGCAGATCAGGCCCATGTCGGTGCAGGTATTGGCGATCCGCTCGCTGATCGACAGATCGCCGGGGAACGGCTCCTTCGTCGCGGCATCCTTCACCGCTTCCAGCGCCCACATGTAGCCGATGCCGCGCAGCTCGCCGATATTCTCGTGCTTCTGCATGATCTGCCGCAGCCCGGCTTCCATCCGGGGGGCGCCGCGCACGACATTCTCCGCCAGCCCCTCGTTCATCACCACGTCGATCGCCTTCAGTGCGATGGCGCAGCCGACCGGGTGGCCGGACGCGGTGAAGCCGTGCGGAAACTCCTCGATCGGCGAGATCGCCGCATCCAGCCGGTCCGACAGCTCCGGCCCGAGGATCACCGCCCCCATCGGAAAGAACCCGGCGGTGAGGTTCTTCGAGGAGATGATCGCGTCCGGCATGAAGTCGTAGGTCTGGCAGCCCCAGGTGTTGCCGGTGCGGCCGAAGCCGGTGATGACCTCGTCGGCGATCACCGGAATCCCGTGCTTGCGCAGGATCGGCATGACCGCCTGGAAATACCCTTGCGCCGGCGGGATCACCCCGCCCGCGCCCTGCACCGGCTCCGCGAAGAACCCGGCAATGGTGCCCGCCCCCTCGCGGGCGATCACCTCTTCCAACTCGCCGGCGAGCCGGGCGACGAACTCGGCCTCGCTCTCGCCCGGCTTGCCCTCCCGCCAGAAATGCGGGCAGGTCAGGTGGATGAAGCCGGGCAGGGGCAGGCCGAAGACCTCGTTATATGGCTTGCCGGTCATGCTGGCGGAAACCGCCGTGACCCCGTGATAGGCGTTCCAGCGGGTCAGGACCTTGCGCCGGTTCGGGTTGCCCTCGGCCCTGTGCAGGAACCACAGCATCTTGACCATGGTGTCGTTCGCTTCCGACCCCGAGTTGCTGTAGAAGACCTTCCCGCGCGGAAAGGGCGACACCTCGACCAGCTTTTCCGACAGCATCACCGTCTGGTCCGACATCCGCCCGAAGAAGGCGTGATAGCCGGGAAAGCGGTCATATTGCGCCTTTGCCGCCTCGATCAGCCCCGGATGATCGAACCCCGCGACCATGTTCCACAGCCCGGAATTCGCATCCAGCCAACGCCGCCCGTCCACGTCGATGACATAGGGGCCCTCGCCGCGGGTCAGCACGATGGTGCCGCGGCTTTCCACGCTGGGCAGATCGGTGAAGCCATACATCGAGTACTGCTGCGCGCGGGCGGACCAGCTCTTGTCGTCCATGATGATGCTCTCCTGTTGGGCTTGGCCCACGCTAACCGCGCGCCGCGCCGGGTTCAACGCGCCCCCGCTGGCGGAGTGGCGCAAGCGCCGGGCAGGCTGCCGCGAAAACAGCGCCGCGCCGTTCAGGATGCCCGTTCTTCTTCGTCCAAATATCCCGGGGTGCGGGGCAGCGCCCCGCGGCAGGCATTGCGGCCAGCGCGCGCGCTTTCATCGAATCCGCATCTGCGCTATGAGCGCTGGATTGCCCAGGAACCTGCCATGACCGACCAGACCCCCAAGCGGCTCTTCATCAAGACCTACGGCTGCCAGATGAACGTCTATGACAGCCAGCGCATGGCCGAGGCCATGGGCGCCGAGGGCTATGTCGAGACGGACCGTCCCGAAGACGCCGACATGGTGCTGCTGAACACCTGCCACATCCGCGAGAAGGCGGCCGAGAAGCTCTATTCCGACCTCGGGCGGCTGAAACCGCTGAAGGCGGGACGGCCCGATCTCAAGATCGGCGTCGCGGGCTGCGTCGCGCAGGCCGAGGGCGACGAGATCATCCGCCGGATGCCGCTGGTCGATCTGGTCGTCGGCCCGCAGGCCTATCACCGCCTGCCCGCGATGGCGCGCGGCGAGGGACCGGCGGTGGACACCGAGTTTCCGGCCGAGGACAAGTTCGACCACCTTCCCCAGCGCCGCGCCACCCGCCGCGCGCCCGCCGCCTTCCTGACCGTGCAGGAGGGGTGCGACAAGTTCTGCGCCTTCTGCGTCGTCCCCTATACGCGCGGGGCCGAGGTCAGCCGCCCCGCCGCCCGCATCCTGGCGGAAGCCCGCGACCTCGTGACGCGCGGTGTGCGCGAGATCACGCTGCTCGGCCAGAACGTCAACGGCTGGCACGGCGAGGGGGCCGAGGGGTTCGGCGGCCTGATCCGCCAGCTTGCGGAAATCGACGGGCTCGACCGCATCCGCTACACGACCAGCCATCCCAGCGACATGGCCGACGACCTGATCGCGGCGCATCGCGACATCCCGCAACTGATGCCTTATCTGCATCTGCCGGTGCAGTCGGGGTCGGACCGGATGCTGAAGGCGATGAACCGCAAGCATACGGCCGATCAGTATCTGCGCCTGATCGACCGCATCCGCGCCGCGCGGCCCGACATCATGCTGACCAGCGACTTCATCGTCGGCTTCCCCGGCGAGAGCGACGCGGATCACGCAGCCACGCTGCGGCTGGTGGAACAGGTGGGCTTCGGCACCGCCTTCAGCTTCAAGTATTCGCCGCGCCCCGGCACTCCGGCGGCTGGCCGCGCTCTGGTCGATGACGCCGTGGCGGATGCCCGGCTGAAGGAGCTTCAGGCGCTGCTGACGCGCCAGCAGAAGGCCGCGCAGGAATCGATGGTGGGCCGCACCCTCGGCGTGCTGTTCGAGAAGCCGGGCCGGCTGCCGGGGCAACTGGTCGGCAAGTCGGACTATCTGCACTCGGTCTTCGTGGACGCGCCGGATGCGCAGATCGGCGATCTGGTGCAGGTCCGCATCCGCGAGAGCGCCGCGAATTCGCTGGCGGGCGAGCTGGTCTGATCCCTTCGGCGACCCGCATGAGGCGGGGTGGACAAGTGCCCGGCCGACCGCGATAAAACCGTGATCGAACGGCGCCCGGCCCGGACCGCCGCCTGCCAGGGAACCCCGCGCCGCATGCTGATCGTGACCTCGAACGCCGTGACCCCGACGCTTGATCGGACGCCGCTGCTGGTCTGGCCCGGGCCGCATGTGCTGGTGATCCGGCCAGGGTCGGGCTGGTCCCGGTCCGCGATCGCCGGCGCGCAGCCCGCGATGACGGTGATCGAGTATCTTCAGCCGCAGGGCCGCACGGTGGACCTGCTGCGCGATGCCCTCGCCGCCATGCGCCGGACCGTGCAGCCGATCACCGGGGCGCTGCTTTACCTCGACGCGCCGCCCGTCGGGCCGCTGATGCCGCAGTCGCAGATGGCCCGCGCCCGCCGTTTCCCCCATGCGGTCGAGGCGGATGCGGCAGGCGGCGGCCTGACACGGCTCCTGCTGGGCGAGATGGTCGCGACCAGCCCGCTGCTGCCGCGGCTGATCGACCACCTTGCCGCGCGGGGCGTCGATGATGACCGCTTCGCGGACGCCCTCCACACTCCCTTCCTTCAGGCCCCGGCATGAGCAAGCTCGACACAATCTGGAAAGCCCATGCCGCCCGCGCCGGCGTGCTGCAGGACAGGCCCGATTTCCGCTTCGACCCGGTCTTCTACGGCGCCGCCATGCCGGCGGAGCAGCGTGCCCGCCTTTCCCCCCGCGAGCATTTCGAGACATCCGGCAAGAGTCAGGGTCGCCCGGCCAACGGCTTCCGGGCGATGGGCGCGCGAAGCGCCGCCGCCGACCGCGCGCTGGCCGACCTGGTGACGGATGCCGACCTCAAGGCCGCGATCGCCACCAACGACCCCGAGGCGCTGGAGCTTGCCTACGAGCTGATTTCCCTCGGCGATCCGGTGGACGCCGGGATCTCGGATTTCTCGAACGTGGCCTATCTGCGCGTTCACCACGATCTGATGCGGGCGCGGGTGCACCCGCTTCAGCATTACCTGAAATACGGACATGCCGAGGGCCGCTCCACCCTGGCCGCGCTGCGCAAGAAGCGGCAGGCGGGCGCGCGCCCCTATCGGCCGGACCTGCCCACCTGCCTGATCGCCATCCACGAGATGTCGCGCACCGGTGCCCCCATCGTCGGGCGCGACCTCGCGCGCGAGGCGGCCGAGGATCACAACGTCATCGTTCTGTCGCTGCGCGGGGGCGAGTTGCTCGACCAGTTCGTCGAACATGCCTGCGAGGTGGTGATCACCGCCAATCCGCTCCAGGACATGCAGATTTTCAACGATCCGATTTTCCAGCGGATCGACTTCGCGATCACCAACTCGGTCGAGACATGGCCGATGCTGCCGTGGCTGGTCGCCCGCGGCATCCCCTTCGCGACCTATATCCATGAATATTGCGAGTATTATTCGTCCTTTCCGGCGATCTACCACGCGCCGCTGTTCGCCGACCTGCTGGTCTTTTCGTCCGAGACGGTCCGCGACGGCTGGCTGGGGCGGCTGACCGATATCGATCTCGACGTCGAGCGGGATTCGGTCGTGCTGCCGCAGCGGGGCTTCGCGGTGGGCGGGGTGGACCTCGCCACGCGCAGCATCGCGCGGGCCCGGCTGTCCGAGATCGTCGGGCGCGATCTGACCGATGCGCGGGTGATCTGCGGGGCGGGGCATCTGCAATGGCGCAAGGGCACCGACATCTTCGCGATGACTTCGCAGATCTGCCGCCACCGCGATCCCGATACGGTGTTCGTCTGGATCGGCGACGGGCTCGATCCGCAGGACATGCTGTTCGGCGTCTGGATGACGGCACATCTGAAGCGGATCGGGGCGGGCGAGAAGGGCTCGAACCTGTTCACCCTGCCGGCCGGCCCCGCCTATGGCGACGTGCTGGCGGCGGCGGATGCGATGTTCCTGTCCTCGCGGCTGGACCCGCTGCCCAACGTCGTCTTCGACGCGCTGGACCGGGGCTGCCGGATCGTGCAGTTCGACGGCGCCACGGGGTTCTGCGATCCGGTCTATCGCGCCTCGGACCAGTTCGTGACGGTGGAATACGCCAACCCGCAGGCCGCCGCCGACGCGATCCTGGCGCTGCCCCCCAAGGACACGATTGAACGCAAGGCGGCTCCTGCGCCTCAACCGACGCTGACGCGCATCCGCGATCTTCTTTACGCCCGGCTGACCTCGCAGCGCTACTTCGTCCATGGTGCGTCCGATTTCGACATCCCGGTGCTCTACACAACCGACGACTCGGATGCGGAGCTTCGCGCTCGCGAGCGGGAGAAGATGATGCGCTATGGCCGGCGGCGGCTGTGGCGCGATCTGGCCGAGGTGCAGGATGCGCTCGACCGTTCGACAAGCTGGATGCACGAGGGGATGCGGCTCGCCCTCTACGCGAGCGCCCAGCCGCGCGGCGTGCCGGGCTTCGCCATGCATATCCATGCCTTCTACTCGGACCAGCTGGCTGCCGACCTTGACGGCTTCTGCGCCTATGGGCTGGCGCGCCGGATCGTCGTGACCACCGACACGGACCGCAAGCGCGCCGAGATCGAGGCGATCTTCGCCGCCGCCGGCCGCGAGGTCGAGATGCGCGTGGTTCCCAATCGCGGCCGCGACATCCTGCCGTTCCTGGACCTCTTCCGCGAGGGAGCGGCAGGCGAGGATGACATCTGGTGCCACCTCCACCAGAAGAAATCGCTCGGCGTGACGGTCGAGGGCGACATCTGGCGCAGCTTCCTGCAACGCATCCTGCTGGGCGACCGGGACGAGCTGTCGAACGCGCTGGCGCAGGTGGCGCAATCCAAGGTGGGGCTCGTGGCGCCGTTCGATCCCTATTGCCTGTCGTGGAACGCGAGCCGCCCGCTTCTGCAACGCCTTGCCTCGCGCCTGCCCGCTCCGCCCGCCTCCACGCCGCTGCTGTTCCCGGTGGGGAACATGTTCTGGGTCCGCCGCCCAGTGGTTGAAGCGATGAACGCCTTTTTCGGCGACGCCTACCCATGGCCGAACGAGCCGGTCGGCAGTGATGGTTCGGAATACCACTTGATCGAGCGGCTGTGGCCGGCGATGGCCGCGCAGGCGGGGCTGGAGTCGGCGTTCATCCACAAACCCGACGAACGGCGGAGATAGAGGTGCTGATGAGCGGCAGTATTGCCCCTCACGGGTTTCCGGGATCGCTTCCGGGCGCGGTCACGGCTACGGACCATCTGGGAGAACCGAGTGTCTGAGATGAGCGCAAAGCCGGGTACACAGGAATGGCGGGAGCGGAAGCGCGCGGTCAGGACGCGGGCGGAGGCCCTCGTCCAATTGCCGACCCAAGCGCCGGAACCGCCGCGCAAGGCGCTCGTCGTGTTGGGGATGCACCGCTCGGGAACCTCGGCGCTCACCGGGGCGCTGGCGCAGATGGGCTGCGACATGCCCCGGCATCTGATGGCGCCCGAGGAGATGAATCCCAAGGGCTTCTTCGAATCCGATGCGGTCACGGGTTTGAACGAGCAGCTGCTCGCCTCGGCGGGACAGACCTGGTTCAGCTTTCCGCCCTTTCCGCACGACTGGTATCGCTCGGCCGCGGCGATCGAGTTCGCGGAACGGGCCGTGGAGACGCTCCGGGCCGAATACGGGGACTCGCCGCTGTTCGCGATGAAGGACCCGCGCATCTGCCGGCTGGTCCCGTTCTGGGATGCCGCGCTGCGCCGGGCCGGGTGCACGCCGCTTTACGTCTGCACGCACCGGCATCCGCTGGATGTGGCTTCGTCGATGCAGCACTGGGCCGGCTACGACATGGACTATGCGCTGCTGCTGTGGCTGCGGCATGTTCTGGATGCCGAGGCCGACAGCCGGGGCAAGCCGCGGGTGTTCGTGAGCTACGAACTGCTGCTGGCGGACTGGCAAGCCACGATCGCGAGGATCGCGGCCACGCTGAATCTCGACTGGCCGCGTTCGCCCGACGCCGCCGTGGAGGACATGGAGGAATTACTCAGCAGCAAGTTCCGCAATTTCGCCGTGAAGGGCGAGGATGCGGCCACGGCGAAGCGACTGCCCGAATGGGTGCGCGAGGTTTACGCCATCGTCGAACGCTGGGCGGGGCAGGGCGAGGATGCGGCGGATTTCCCGCGCCTCGACGAAATCCGTGCGCAGTTCGATGCGATGACGCCGACCATGGCGGGCATGGTCGCCTCCTTTCAGAGCGGTGCGGTGGAGCGGCGACAGCAGGGGGAGCGGATCGGCAGGCTCGAAACCCGGCTGGTGGAACAGGCGGCAGGCCATGCCGGGCAGATGCAGGCCGCGCATGAGCAGATCGCCCGCCTGACCAGCGCGCAGCGTCAGCGCGAGCAGGAAGTCGCGGACCGCACCCGCGAGGCGGCCGAGGCAAATGCCGCGCTCGCCGCGTTGCAGGTCGGCGCCGACAGGCTGCGCCGGGATCACGAGGCGCTGGGGCAGCTTCACCGGCGCGATTCGCGGCAGCTCGACCAGATGACACAGCGCATCGCCGCGCAGATGCTGCGCGAGGTTGACGCGCGGCTCGACGCTGCCGCCCACGAGCCCGAAGCGCCCGCGCCGAAAGGGCCGAGCGCCGAAGAACGGGTGGGCCTGCTCGAACGGCAGCTGGCCGAGTTGCAGCAGCACAGCAGCGGGCTGGAGAACACGGTCCGCGAGCTGACCTCCAGCACATCCTGGGCGGTGACGCGGCCGTTCCGCTGGGTGTCGGGCCGCTTCCGCCGCCGCTGATCCGCGATGCGGCCGGTCAGCCGCGTTCGAGCGCGGGCTCGGTTGGAGCGAAAGCGGCCAGCAGTTCGGCAACGCCCTGTTCCAGCGGCGTCTCGGCCTGCCAGCCGAGCAGCTCGCGCGCGCGGTTGCTGCACAGCACGCTGCGCGGCACGTCGAAGGCGCGGCCCGGCTCGAAGATGACCTCGGGCCGGCGACCCTGCACCTGCTCGATCAGCGCGAGGATGTCGTTCAGCGTGGTGCCTTTCCCCGCGCCGATGTTGATCTGGGTGCCGTGCGCCCCGGCATCCGCCGCCCGCACCAGGGCGCGCGAGACATCGTCGATATGGACGAAGTCGCGCTCGACGCTGCCATCGCCCCAGATCGTGATCGGGCGGCGCTGCGCCGCGCGGTGGCAGAAGGTCGTCAGCGCGCCGTGCGCCTTGTCGATGTTCTGGCGCGGCCCGTAGGGGTTCGCCAGACGCAGCGACAGCGTCGAAAGCGGCCGCCGGCCGCGGCCATCGTAAAGCCGCAGGTAGTGCTCGCAGGCCAGTTTCGACACCCCATAGGCCGACATCGGCCGCGTCGGGTGATCCTCGTCCACCGGCAGGCGCTCCGGCGGGCCATAGACCGTGCCGCCGGACGAGGCGAAGATCAGCCGCCGCGTCTCGGCCTCGATCGCGCGGTCCAGCAGCATGACCGTGCCGGTGACGTTCTCCTGCGCGTCGGCCAGCGGGTCGCGGTCGGCCTCGCGCGGGAACTTCGTCGCGGCGAGATGGAAGACGGTATCGACGGCCACCAGCGCCTCGGTCAGCAGCTCGCGTTGCAGGAAACTGCCGGCCCAGTGGCTCAGCCGGGGATGGTCGATGCGGCCGGCCACGAAGTCGAGGTTGCGGACGGTCCAGCCTTCCGCCAGCAGCCGCCTGACGAGGGACTGGCCGATGAAGCCGCCGCCTCCGGTGACAAGGGCGATGCGTTCGGTCGAGGCGGGGATCATGCTGCGCTCCGTCTGGCCGGGTGCTGCGCCTTGGCTTAGGGACTGGAGGTCGTCAGCGCAAGCCGCGATCCGCCGCCGAGCGCATCCGCGCTGTGCGAAAACCGGCACGTCAACCCCAACGCGCGGCAACGCTTCGGACCCGGAACGCGGCTGGTGTTCGGAGTAGTTGCCCGCGGGCCCGTCGTGCCGTTCTCGGTGGAAACCTGCGCGGGCAGTGTCCACCCAGCTTCGCTACAGCGCGAGATTGCGGTCCCAGGGGGGCACCGGGCCGCAGCGTTCGGCCATCCAGTCCACGAAAGCGCGCAGCCGCGCGGGCGGGCGGCGGCTCATGGGATAGACGGCGAAGACGCCGTGCAGGTGGGCCGGCGGGTGGTCCAGCGTCAACGGCACCAGCGTCCCGGCCCTGAAATCGTCGCCGAGGATGAAGGTCGGCTGATAGACGATCCCCTGACCCGCCCGCGCCGCCATCAGCAGCGCGTCGCCGTTATTGGCCTGCAGGTTGCCGGTGACGGCGACCTTCACGCTCTCGTCGGGACCGAAGCGCCACTGACCGCCGCCGACGCTCTGCGACAGCGTGTAGTCGAGGCAGTTGTGCCCCGCGAGGTCCGCCACCCGCTCGGGCGCGCCATGCGCCGCCAGATACGCGGGCGCGGCGGCGAGCGAGGTGCGGCAGGGGGCCAGCCTGCGGGCGATCAGGTCGGGCTGGCGCAGCAGACCGACCCGCACGGCGACGTCCCAGCCTTCGCCGACCAGATCGACGGGGCGGTCGTTCAGCGCCAGATCGACCCGCAGCGCGGGATGCCGTGCGGCCAGGTCGGGCAGCATCGGCGCCAGCACCCGCACCCCGAACGACACCGGCGCATTGACCCGCAGCGTGCCCGTGACCTCGACTCGTTCGGCGCTGGCGAAGGCGTCGGCACGCTCCAGCTCCTCGAGTATCCGCTCGGCGCTGTCGAGATAGCGCTGCCCGGCCTCGGTCAGCGTCACCTTGCGGGTGGTGCGATGCACCAGCTTGACGCCCAGCCGATCCTCGAGCGCGGTCATGTGCTTGGACGCCATCGTCTGCGACATCCCCAGCGCCCGCGCCGCCGCCGACAGGCTGCCGAGCGCCGCAACGCGGGAAAAGACCTGAAGTCCGGTGAAGCGGTCCAGCATCGCCTAACTCTCCGGGTGTGAGCTGTCAGCACCAGATCCATGCTTATCAGGATGAACCGCCGCGTCCATATCAGTCCCAACACGACACAAGGAGGTGAAACCATGTTGGACGACACAAGCCATGCCACGGTGCCCAGGGCGGGGATCACGTCGGAAGGCGCCTCGCTGCGCATCGCCACCGTCGCGCTGACCGTGCGCGATCTGGGCCGCGTCAGCCGCTTCTATCAGGACGTGATCGGCCTGCGTCCGATCCGCACCGAGCCGGGCCGCCACCAGCTTGGCGCGGGCGGCCGGGTCCTTCTGGACCTGCGCCACGACCCCGAGGCGACGCTCGCAAGCCGCAAAGATGCCGGGCTGTTCCACGTCGCCTTCCTGCTGCCGACCCGCGCCGATCTTGCCGACTGGATGGTCCACGTCGCTGATAGCGGCGTCCGGCTGGAGGGCGCATCGGACCATCTGGTGAGCGAGGCGTTCTACCTGTCCGACCCCGAGGGCAACGGCATCGAGGTCTATTGGGACCGGCCGAGCGAGGTCTGGACGCATGAGAAGGATGGTCTCGTCAAGATGGCGACGCTGCCGCTGAACCTGCGCGAGTTGCGCGATCTGGCGACCGGGCGGCCCTTCGACGGCATGCCGGGCGGCACGATCGTCGGCCATGTCCACCTGCAGGTGGGCGAGCTGAAGGCGGCGCAGGACTTCTATGCCGGCGTCATGGGCTTCGATGTGGCCTGCCACTATCCCGGCGCGACCTTCCTCGGCGCGGACGGCTATCATCACCACATCGGCACGAATGTCTGGAACAGCCGCGGCGCGGGGCGTCGTCCCGAGGGCGCGACCGGGCTGGCCGAGGTCGGCCTGATTGCCGAGCCGCAGGTGATGAAGGCGCTTGCGTCCCGCCTGACGGCGGACGACGACGGCACGCTTGCGGCCGAAGACCCCTGGGGCACCCGACTGCGCGTCGCCGCAGCCTGATCCCGCACCCTGTCGGACGGGCTTCGGCCCCGTCCGGCTTCCCGATGAACAGCGGCGGGCGAGCTTGCCCGCCGCACCAACCCCGCGGGCCGCGCGCCCGTTCACCACCCGAAAGGAAACACGAATGACGACGACGAACTGGACCACCACGACCTGGACCGCCACCTGGGCCCCCCGCATGCTGTCGGTCCTGCGGATCATGGCCGGACTGCTGTTCATGGCGCACGGCACGCAGAAGCTGTTCGGCTTTCCCGACGTGGCGGACGCCGCGGGCGGTTCGCTGCCGCCGCTGATGCTGCTGGGCGGCATCATCGAGCTGGTCGGCGGGGCGCTGATCGCGCTCGGCTTCTTCACCCGCATCGCGGCCTTCGTCGCCTCGGGCATGATGGCGGCGGCCTATTTCATGGCCCACGCGCCGCAGAGCTTCTGGCCGAACCTGAACGGCGGCGACGCGGCGATCCTCTATTGCTTCGTGTTCCTGTATTTCGTCGTCGCCGGCCCCGGCGAATGGGGCGTGGACGCACAGCGCGAGACGCGCGCCTGAGGCGCTTCTGCCTGTCCCCCGAAACGACAAAGCCGCCCCGAGGGGCGGCTTTGCGCGGGTGGCGGGAACCGCAGCGACCGTGACGGCACAGGTTTCCCCGAAAGCCTGGATGTCCAGGTGGGTGCCGGGTAACAGGACCAGGGCCCTGACAGAGCCAGCCCCCTCGGAAGAGTTATAGGCCAGTGGAAAAGAAGGCCGAACACGAGAAGAGCAGAAACCCGCCGGTTACAACATTTAGGAACCGGCGGGGCCGCTTGCAAGGGGCGGGCGCTTGCACCGTGTTGCCACTTCGTTCATGGTCGGCCGCATGGACGACCAGCTTCCCGACCTGTTGCCGGACTTGCCGGGCCAGCGCCTCGCGCGCGGGGTCTCGCGCCTGCTGATGACGCTGGGTCACGCCCCGCTGGCCGAGTTCGTGCCAGTGCCGGGGCTGCGGGTCGATGTCATCTCGATCACCCCGCAGGGCGAGATATGGATCGTCGAATGCAAGAGCTGCCGCGCCGATTTCACCAGCGATCGCAAGTGGCAGGGCTATCTTGAGTTCTGCGACCGGTTCTTCTGGGCGACCGACTGCGACTTCCCGGTGGAATTGCTGCCCGACGACAGCGGCCTGCTGGTGGCCGATCCCTACGGTGCCGAACTGACGCGGATGGCGCCGTTGAGCAAGCTTCCGGCGGCGCGGCGCACACGGCTGCTGCGCGACGTGGCGCGGGTGGCGGCCTGCCGGCTGATCCGCACCACCGATCCGGGCGCGGGCGACGGCGAGTTCTGAATCGGCCATTGCGGGCCGCCCGGTTTCTGCCTTCGTGGCAGATCAGCGGCGCGGCTTGCCCTTGGGCTTGCCCGGCTTGCCGCCCTTGCCCATGTCGCGCGCGGCCTCGGCGGCGGCGAGCAGCTCCTCGGCGATCTCCTCCGCCTCTTCGGGGTCGAAGTCCAGCGGCAGGTCCACGCCCTCACCCTCGATATAGATGCGGACCATGCCCTGGTCGGTCGGGCCGATCTGGATATTCGCCGCGATGTCGCTCTGGCTGTTGATGCCCATGGCGGGTCCTTTCTCTGTTCGATCCACCTGTAGATCGCGCCCCGGATTCCGGCAAGAGAGGCTTGCATCGTCCCCCGCTCGTCGCTAAATGATCCGCCTGTGCCGCCTTAGCTCAGTTGGTTAGAGCGCTGGATTGTGGATCCAGAGGTCCCCCGTTCAAGCCGGGGAGGCGGTACCACCACAAATTCCCGCGATCCGGTTCCTGCCGCCGTTCCGAGGTGGCGCTTGCCGGAGTCCGTTCTCCGCCACACCGGCGGCGGCGCTCATCGCCAGCTCGGCGACTCGCGGCGGCGGAAGGGCAGGGCCAGCAGGCTCGCCAGCGCCCATCCCAGCAGGAAGCCGATTCCCGCCGCCATGAAGCCCGCGCCCGTCACCGGAACCGCCGGGCGGAAATCGCCCCATGTCGCTTGCAGGGTGTCCACGTCGCGCAGCCGGTGCGGCAGCGCGATCCGTTCCAGCGGCGAGGCCGCGCGCAGCAGCGTCAGATCACCGCGGGCCCGGTCCAGCCGGACGAATACCTGCCGCATGTCGCCGGCATGGGCGTCGCGGAAGCTGGTGCCGGAAAGCTCCGCCAGCGCCTGATCGCGGGTCAGCCCGGCGCGGTCCGCGCTGCGGTCGAAAGCCCCGGCCACCTGCGTCAGCGCATCGACCTGCCCGCCGAGACGCTGCACATACTGATCCGAGAACGCCGGAAACTGCGACAGCGCCACGGCGAACCCAAGCGCGAGGATCAGCCGCAGCAATCCCATCCGTCAGCCCTTGAAGCTGCGAGCGAGGACCGGCGCGTAGATCTCGACCGCCCGCGCGACCGCATCCTGCGGCGACAGTTCCTCGGACTGGCCCGAGCGGCGGCTGGTCAGCTCGACCTTGTTGTTCGCCAGCCCGCGCGGCCCCACGGTGATCCGCCACGGCAAGCCGATGAGGTCCATCGTCGCGAACTTCGCGCCCGCCCGCTCGTCGCGGTCGTCGTAGAGGACTTCCAGCCCGTTCGCCGTCAGTTCCCGCTCGATCGCCGCGCAGGCGCTGTCGGTGGACGCATCGCCCTGCTTGAGGTTGACCAGCCCGACATGGAACGGAGTCACGCCTTCGGGCCAGATGATGCCCTTGTCGTCGTGACTTGCCTCGATGATCGCCCCCAGAAGGCGGCTGACGCCGATCCCGTGCGAGCCCATGTGGACCGGCGTGCGCTGGCCGTCCGGGCCGACGACGGTCGCGCCCATCGGTTCCGAATACTTGGTGCCGAAGTAGAAGATCTGGCCGACCTCGATCCCGCGCGCGGACTTGCGGCGATCCTCGGGGATGTCGTTGAACAGCGCCTCGTCGTGGGTCTCGTCGGTGCGGGCGTAGCGGCTGGTGAACTCCTCCAGCACGGCGGCGCAGGCGGTAGGGTCGTCATAGTCGATCTCGCGACCCCCGAAGGTCAGGTCGGTGATCTGGCTGTCGTAGAAGACCTCCGACTCGCCGGTTTCGGCCAGCACGAGGAACTCATGCGTGTTCTCGCCGCCGATCGGGCCGGAATCCGCCCGCATCGGAATCGCCTGGAGGCCCATCCGCTCATAGGTGCGCAGATAGCTGACCAGATGCCGGTTATAGGCGTGCAGCGCGTCCTCTTTCGTGAGGTCGAAGTTGTAGCCGTCCTTCATCAGGAATTCGCGGCCACGCATGACGCCGAAGCGGGGGCGGATCTCGTCGCGGAACTTCCACTGGATCTGATACAGCGTCAGCGGCAGGTCCTTGTAGCTGTTCACGTTCGACCGGAAGATGTCGGTGATCATCTCCTCGTTCGTCGGACCATACAGAAGGTCGCGCTTGTGGCGGTCGGTGATGCGCAGCATCTCCTCGCCGTAATCGTCATAGCGGCCGGATTCGCGCCACAGGTCGGCCGGTTGCAGGGTCGGCATCAGCAGGGGGATGTGGCCGGCGCGCTGCTGCTCCTCGTGGACGATCTGCTCGATCCGGCGCAGCACCTTGTAGCCCAAGGGCAGCCAGGAATAGATGCCCGCCGCCTGCTGCTTTATCATGCCGGCGCGCAGCATCAGCCGGTGGCTGACGATCTGCGCCTCGGACGGGGTTTCTTTCAGGACGGGCAGGAAGTAGCGCGACAGACGCATTGGACGACCCCAAGGGAGAGACGGGCGAGGAACCGGCCGGCGGGGCCGGACCGAACGTGCAGCCGGGGCGAAAGGCGGGTTGCCCCGCCCGATCCGGCCCGGCACGGTTAGCGCACCCGCCGCGCACCGGCAACGGCTTTGGCGGCTGCGGCCCTGCCCATCACCTTGCATCGCCGCAGGCCCTGCGCCATGTAGAACCGCGTCCTGACAGCGGAGAATCCCATGCGCGTCCCGGTCCACAAGCAGGTCTGGTGGTGGAGCGGCGTGGCCGCACTGATCCTGCTGGCGCTCTGGGGTCTGGGCAACGTGATGACCCCGTTCCTGATCGGCGCGGGCATCGCCTATGTCCTCGACCCGCTGGTGGACCGGCTGGAGGGCAGCGGCCTGTCGCGCACGAAATCCGTCGCGCTCATCACCCTCATTGCGGCACTGGCGTTCCTTCTGGCGGTCACGCTGCTGGTGCCGATGCTGATCCGGCAGATCGCCGGGCTGATCGAGGCCGCCCCGCGCTATATCGAGACCGTGCAGAGCTGGATCTCGACCCAGTTCCCGGCGATCCTGCCCGAGGGCGGCACGCTGCGGCAGGCGCTGACGCGGATGGCCGAGCAGCTGTCGGACCAGGCGGGGCAGATCCTCGTCACGGTGGTCAGTTCCGTGGGAAACGTGATCGGGGTCGTGCTGCTGCTGGTGATCGTGCCGGTGGTGGCGTTCTACCTGCTGCTCGACTGGGACCGCATGGTCGAGCGGGTGGACGAGCTGCTGCCGCGCGAGCATGCGGACACCATCCGCGGCATCGCCGACCAGATCAACGACAGCATATCCGGCTTCCTGCGCGGGCAGGGGCTGGTGACGCTGATCCTCGCGACATTCTATTCGACCAGTCTGTTCGCGGTCGGGCTTCCCTTCGGGCTGGTCATCGGCATCACGGCGGCGGTGCTGTCGATCATCCCCTATGTCGGCGTGTTCATCGGCGGCGTGACCTCGGTCGCGGTGGCGGCCTTCACCTTCTGGGACGAGCCGCACTGGATCGTCGTGGTGCTGGCGATCTTCGTGATCGGCCAGATCGTCGAGGGGAACTATCTGCAACCCAAGATCATCGGCGGCCATGTCGGGCTGCACCCGGTCTGGCTGATGATCGCGCTGGCGGTGTTCGGCAAGCTGTTCGGCTTTGTCGGGCTGATCGTGGCGGTGCCGCTGGGGGCGATCATCGGGGTCCTCGTGCGGTTCTTCGTGGAACGCTACAAGGAAAGCGCGCTCTACACCGGCTCGGTGATCCCGCCCGATCCGCCGCAGCCGACGCTGATCGAACTGGTTCCCAGCGGCACCGTCGCCCGCACCCGCGCCGAGGCGAAGGCCGCCCACCGCGCCGCCGTGGCCGAGGTCAAGCTGGAGGATGCCCATATGCAGGCCCGCCACGCCGCCGAGGACGCGGCCAGACGCGACGGCGCGCGGATGGCGACGGCGACCGTTCCGGTGCTGGACCCCGGCGCCGAAGGCGGGCTGGAGCGGCTGACGATCCAGCCGGAGCTGCGCACATGGGGCGGCAAGACGCCGGACGGCACCAGCCCCGACAACCCCGATGGCGGGCACCCCCATGTCGGCCCCGTCCAGACCGCGCAGGACAGCAGCTGATCCCGTGCGCGAACGGCAACTGACGCTTGACCTGACGACGCCCCCGGCGCTGGGCCGCGCGGATTTCCTGCCCGCCCCGGCCAATGCCGAGGCGCTGGCCCTGATCGACAATCCCGGCGGCTGGCCCCAGGGACGGCTGCTGATCGTCGGGCCGGACGGGTCGGGCAAGTCGCATCTCGCCGCCTTCTGGTCGGCCGAGAACGGCGCGCGGCGCGTTTCAGCCTCGGCGCTGCGGCCTGACTCCGCCGATCTGCTGGTGGCACCCGGCGGGGCGCTGGTGATCGAGAATGCCCACCGCGCGGGCGGCGCCGCGGGGGCCGAGCAGTCGCTGTTCCACATCTGGAACCTTGCAGCCGAGCGCGACTGCCTGCTGCTGATGACCGCCCGCACCCCGCCCCGCGACTGGGGGCTGTCGCTGCCCGATCTCGCCTCGCGCATGGGGGCGATGCCGGTCGTCCGCCTCGGGATGCCGGACGATGCGCTTCTGGGGGCGGTGCTGGTCAAGCTGTTCGCCGACCGCCAGCTTCACCCCGCCGCCGGGGTGATCGAGGCGCTGCTGCGCCGCATGGACCGCGACCTCGGGCTGGCGAGGCGGCTGGTGGCGGCCATCGACCGCAACGCGCTGGCCGAGGGCCGCGCCGTGACGCGGCCGCTGGCGCTGGCGTCGCTGGCCGCGCTGACGGGCGAGGCGGATGACGAGGGGGAGGACGTGCCCGATCCTTTAGGCGAGGCCGGCGAAGTCTTTTCGGGGGACTTGTTCGAGGACGCTGACAACCACGAAGATGCGCTGGAAGAAGCGGACGAACCCGGCCGGGGCGATGCCGAGCCATTCTCTGTGACATCGGAAGACGCCCCCCGCGATGAGCCGCGTGACCCCGCCCCCGGCGGCGCTGCGGTCGCGCGCCGCACCCTCGATCAGGCGGAGAACCAACCCGCAGGCCAGCCTCAGGATGCATCTCCCGAGGCTCCCCCGGTCGCGCCACCCCATGCGCCCCGGACCGCCGAGGCGGAGGACCCGGAGCCCCGCTGTGCTCCCCCGCCCGGCGACCCGTCTCCCGTTTGACTTCGCCGCGCGCCCCGGTTGATGATGCGAGCCGTTTTTCCTGCATCGTGATCCGTTACAGATGACCTTCGCCGATTTCCTGCAAGCCCCGTTTCCGCCCGCCCGCCTGCTGCCGGACGGGGTGCCGGAAGGCCCCGCGCGGTTCTTCAACCGCGAACTCAGCTGGCTCGCCTTCAACTGGCGGGTGCTGGACGAATCCCGCAACATGCGCATCCCGCTGCTGGAACGGCTGCGCTTCCTGTCGATCTCGGCCACCAATCTCGACGAGTTCTTCACCGTGCGCGTCGCCGGGCTGCGGGAACTCAAGCGGGAAGGGAACACGATCACCTCGGATGACGGGCTGACCCCGGCCGAACAACTCGCGCTGGTCAATGCCGACGCGCGGCGGCTGATGGGCGCGCAGCAGGCGGTCTGGAACACCCTGCGGCGCGAGATGGAGGAGGCGGGGATCACGATCCTGACGCGCTCGAACCTGACGGCGGACGAGGCGGAATGGCTTGACCGCTACTTCCTGGAGCAGGTCTTTCCGGTGGTCTCGCCGCTCGCCATCGACCCGGCGCATCCGTTCCCGTTCATCCCCAATCTCGGCTTCTGCCTCGCGGTGGAGCTTGCCCGCGAAAGCGACGGCCGCCAGATCAAGGCGCTGCTGCCGATCCCCGGCCAGCTCACCCGCTTCATCCCGCTGCCGGGCGGCGCGCGGTTCCTGCGGCTGGAGGATCTGCTGCTGATGAATCTCGGCCGGCTGTTCCCCGGCTATCGCGACGCCGGCCATGCCGCGTTCCGGGTGCTGCGCGACAGCGATCTGGAGGTCGAGGACGAGGCCGAGGATCTGGTCCGCGAGTTCGAGACCGCGTTGAAACGCCGCCGCCGGGGCGAGGTGATCCGGCTCAAGATGACCGCGGGCGCGCCGGACGCGCTGCGCAGGCTGATCATGGCGGAACTCAACGTCGATCCCGACGAGATGATCGAGGTCGATGGCCTGCTCGGCATGGCCGACCTGGGCGAGCTGGTTCTGGACAGCCGCCGCGACCTGCAATGGCCCGCCTTCACCCCGCGCGTCCCCGAGCGTGTGCAGGACCACGAAGGCGACATGTTCGCGGCGATCCGGCAAAAGGACATGCTGCTGCATCACCCCTACGAGACGTTCGACATGGTGGTCCGCTTCCTGTCGCAGGCGGCGACCGATCCGAACGTGCTGGCGATCAAGCAGACGCTCTACCGCACCAGCCGCGACAGCCCGATCGTGGATGCGCTGTGCGAGGCCGCCGAATCCGGCAAGTCGGTCACGGCGCTGGTCGAACTGAAGGCCCGCTTCGACGAGGCCGCCAACATCCGCCAGTCCCGGCGGCTGGAGCGGGCCGGCGCGCATGTCGTCTATGGCTTCATGAACTACAAGACCCACGCCAAGATCAGCAGCGTGGTCCGGCGCGAGGATGACCGGCTGGTGACCTATTCCCATTACGGCACCGGCAACTATCACCCGATCACCGCGCGCATCTACACGGACCTGTCGCTGTTCACCTGCGATCCGGCGCTGGGGCGCGATGCGACCAAGGTCTTCAACTTCCTGTCCGGCTATGTGCAGCCCGAGGGGCTGGAAAACCTCGCCATCTCGCCCATCGACCTGAAATCGCGCCTGCTGGACCTGATCGGGCGCGAGGCGGAACTGGCCCGGCAGGGCCGCCCCGGCGCGATCTGGGCCAAGATGAACAGCCTGACCGAGCGCGACGTGATCGAGGCGCTCTATGCCGCCTCGAACGCGGGGGTGAAGATCAACCTCGTGATTCGCGGCATCTGCGCCCTGCGGCCGGGGATCGAGGGGTTGTCGGCCAATATCCGGGTGAAATCCATCGTCGGCCGGTTCCTCGAACACAGCCGTATCGTCTGCTTCGGGGGCGGGCACGATCTGCCCTCGCGCAAGGCCCGCGTCTTCATCAGCTCGGCCGACTGGATGGACCGCAACCTCAACCGCCGCGTGGAGACGCTGGTCGAGTGCATGAACGACACCGTGAAAGCGCAGATCACCAGCCAGGTCATGGCCGCCAACATGGCCGACGAGGCGCAGAGCTGGGTCCTGCAACCGGACGGCCGCTACCTGCGCCACCTGCCCGCCGGGCGGGACGACCTGTTCAACTGCCACCGGTTCTTCATGGAAAATCCGTCGCTTTCGGGGCGCGGCACGGCAGGCGCGCGGGACGTTCCGGCATTGACCCACTCGCATGATTGAACGACACATCCCCCCGAGACGTTGAGCCGCCGACTACGGGGAGATCGCCGATGACCATCAGGACCGTAACCGGGCGCATGGTGTCGCCCTTCGGCAAGGATGGGCGGGGAGCATTGTCGGCGCGCGAGCTGCGGCGCGTCGGCGTGGTCGATGTCGGCTCGAACTCGATCCGCATGGTAGTCTTCGACGGCGCGGCTCGCAGCCCGGCGTATTTCTACAACGAGAAGGTGATGGCCGGGCTGGGGCAGGGGCTCGCCACGACGGGGCGGCTGAACCCCGACGGCGCCCGGCGCGGCCTGACGGCCCTGCGCCGCTTCAGCGCCCTGGCCGAGGGGATGGGCATCCACCCGATGACCTGCGTCGCCACCGCCGCCGTCCGCGACGCCGAGGACGGCCCCGCCTTCCAGCAGCAGGTGGAGCGCGAGACCGGCCTCAAGCTGCTGGTCATCGACGGGCAGGAAGAGGCGCGGCTGTCCGCGCAGGGCGTGCTGCTGGGATGGCCCAGGGCGCGCGGCCTCGTCTGCGACATCGGCGGCAGCTCGATGGAGCTGGCCGAAGTCGGCGGCGGCGACATCGGCAGACGCGCTTCGATGCCGCTGGGGCCCTTCAGGTTGCAGCAGATCGAGGGCAAGGCGCTCAAGAAACACGTCGAGCAAGTCATGGCCGAGGCGGCGCAGACGATGGGCACGCATCATGAGCGCGTCTATCTCGTCGGCGGCTCGTGGCGGGCGATCGCCAGGCTGGACATGGAGCGGCGCGGCTATCTGATGACCGTGCTGCACGAATACCGCATGACGGTGGATGACGTGCTGGCGACGGTCAAATGGCTGGGCGATCAGGACATGGCGACGCTGAAGGCGCGCACCGGGGTGTCGCAGGCCCGGCTCGAACTCGTGCCGCTGGCCGGGCTGGTGCTGCGGCAGTTCGTCCAGACCTTCGCCCCGCCGGAAATCGCCATCAGCTCCTACGGCATCCGCGAGGGGCTGCTGTATGAGCAGATGTCGGATTCCATCCGCAAGCGCGACCCGCTGATCGAGGCGGCCCGCTTCACCGAGCGGCAGATGGCGCGACTGCCGGGCTTCGGCAAGAAGCTGCACCAGTTCCTCGCGCCGCTGTTCCAGGACGTGCCGGAAAGCCGCGAACGGCTGATCCGCGCCGCCTGCCTGCTGCACGACACCAGCTGGCGCGCGCATCCCGACTATCGGGCCGAGGCCTGCTTCGACAATGTGACCCGCGCCAACCTCGCCGCGCTGTCCCACCCGCAGCGCGTCTTCCTGGGACTGGCGCTGCTGCACCGCTACAAGAACAGCCGCGCCGGATCGCCGATGGAGCCGCTGTTCGCGCTGCTGACCCCCGAGCAGATCAACGACGCCGAGATCCTCGGCAAGGCGATGCGCTTCGGCGCCATGTTCTCGGTCCGCGACCCGGCCGAGGCGGGCGAGCTGTCACTGGACCGCAAGGTTGGCCGGCTGACGCTGAAGCTGACGAAGACCGGCCGCGCGTTGATGGGCGAGGTGGCGGAGGCGCGGTTCAAGTCGCTGTGCGCGGCGATGAAGGTTGAGGGGGTGGTGGGGTGAGCGGTGCCCCGCACGGATTTGACGTTTCGGGCTGAGGCAGACATGTCCGCACGTCCGAAAGGCCGCGTGTCCTGCCGCCTGCACCGCAGGGATCTCGGGTGAGGACAAGGCTGAAAGGCACGTTGCTTGGGGCGGCCGCGATCCTGTCCTGGGGCGGGCTGGGGGCGCTTGGCGCGCTGTCGGCGACGCTGCCGCCCTGTCTCGTTCTGGGTCTCTGCTTCGCCATCGCGGCGGGTCTCGGTGCAGCCTATTCTGCGGCCGCTCGCATCCGCCTTGCGCCGCTGCATGCGCCCGGGGTGCTTCTGGCCGCCTTCCTGCTGACCGGTTATCACCTGACCTATTTCGAGGCATTCCATCACGCTGACGCGATCCCCGTCTCGCTGATCAATTATCTCTGGCCGGCATGGTTGATCGTGATCGGCAACCTGTTCTTCGCGTTGAACAGCGGCTGGGCAGGCTATCTGGGGGCGGCTATCGGCTTCGCCGGGGTGGCCGTCATGATCGGCGACGGCTTCGACGCCAATGCGAACGACGTGCAGGGCTACGGCCTCGCTTTGGCCGGCGGTATCCTGTGGGCTACCTATTCCAACCTTCGACGGCGGGCGCGCTTCGACGGGATAGGCGCAATGGTCTCGATCTGCACGCTGGCCGCCCTGTTCTGCTTTGCCGTCGCACTGACCGTCGGCGAGGCGCTCATGCCGTCGTGGCGGGACATGCTCGTGATCCTGCTGTTGGGCATCGGGCCGGCGGGCGGGGCGTTCTTCCTGTGGGATTACGGAATGCGTTTCGGCAATGTCCCGCTTCTGGGCGTGATGAGCTATGCGGCTCCGGTGCTCTCGACCGGGCTGATGGTGTTGCTCGGCATGGGCGAGCCGTCCTGGCGGATGGGGGCGGCGGTCGCCATGATAACCCTCGGCGGGGTGGTGGTCCAGCTGGGTGCGCGGCTTCGGTGAGGCGGGCGGCGAGGATGCGGCGACGGCGCTCTGCCGCCCGTGGGAAGCGAGCCCGGTTCCGCAATCCCGCCAATGCAGAAGCCGAAACCATCATGCAAGAAAGGGCGCCCGAAGGCGCCCTTTCCCGTTCACTCGACCTCTCGGCCAAGCGGATGGATCACATCATGTCCATGCCGCCCATGCCGCCCATGCCGCCGCCCATGCCGGCGCCGGCGGCGCCTTTGGGTTCGGGCTTCTCGGCGACCATGGCTTCGGTCGTGATCAGCAGGCCGGCGACCGAGGCTGCATCCTCAAGCGCGGTGCGGACGACCTTGGCCGGGTCGATCACGCCGAACTTGAACATGTCGCCATATTCTTCGGTCTGGGCGTTGAAGCCGAAGGCCTTGTCGTCGGATTCGCGGATCTTGCCGGCAACCACGGCGCCATCGACGCCGGCGTTCTCGGCGATCTGGCGCATCGGGGCTTCCAGCGCGCGGCGGACGATGGCGATGCCGGCGTTCTGGTCGGCGTTCTCGCCTTCCAGACCGCGCAGGGTCTTCGCACCCTGCACCAGCGCCACGCCGCCGCCGACGACGATGCCTTCCTGCACGGCCGCGCGGGTCGCGTTCAGGGCGTCATCGACGCGGTCCTTGCGTTCCTTGACCTCGATCTCGGTCAGGCCGCCGACGCGGATCACCGCAACGCCGCCGGCCAGCTTGGCCACGCGTTCCTGCAGCTTTTCCTTGTCGTAGTCCGAGGTGGTTTCCTCGATCTGCTGACGGATCTGCGACACGCGGGCTTCGATCTCGGCCTTGTCACCGGCGCCATCGACGATGGTGGTGTTGTCCTTGTTGATCGAGACCTTCTTGGCGCTGCCCAGCATGTCGATGCCGACATTCTCCAGCTTCATGCCGAGGTCTTCCGAGATCACCTGGCCGCCGGTCAGGATCGCGAGATCCTGCAGCATCGCCTTGCGGCGGTCGCCGAAGCCCGGAGCCTTGACGGCCGCGACCTTCAGGCCGCCGCGCAGGCGGTTCACGACCAGCGTGGCCAGCGCCTCGCCTTCGATGTCCTCGGCGACGATCAGCAGCGGCTTGCCCGACTGGATCACGGCTTCCAGCAGCGGAACCATCGGCTGCAGCGAGGACAGCTTCTTCTCGTGCAGCAGGATCAGCGCGTCTTCCAGTTCCGCGACCATCTTGTCGGGGTTGGTGACGAAATAGGGCGAGAGATAGCCGCGGTCGAACTGCATCCCTTCGACGACTTCGACCTCGGTCTCCATCCCCTTGTTCTCTTCGACGGTGATGACACCCTCGTTGCCGACCTTCTGCATGGCGTCAGCGATCTGCTGGCCGATGAAGGCTTCGCCGTTGGCCGAGATGGTGCCGACCTGCGCGACTTCGGCGCTGTCGGATACCGGGCGCGAGGCGGCCTTGATCGACTCGACGACCTTGGAGGTGGCCAGGTCGATGCCGCGCTTGAGGTCCATCGGGTTCATGCCGGCGGCGACCGCCTTCATGCCTTCGCGGACGATGGCCTGCGCCAGAACGGTGGCGGTGGTGGTGCCGTCACCGGCCTCGTCGTTGGTGCGCGAGGCGACTTCGCGGACCATCTGCGCGCCCATGTTCTCGAACTTGTCGGACAGTTCGATTTCCTTGGCGACGGTGACGCCGTCCTTGGTGATGCGCGGGGCGCCGAACGACTTGTCGATGACCACGTTGCGGCCCTTCGGACCCAGCGTCACCTTGACCGCGTCGGCCAGGATGTTGACGCCCTTGAGCATCCGGTCGCGGGCGTCAGTGCTGAACTTGACTTCCTTGCCAGCCATTTGTCTCTTCCTTCTTCAGTTGGTTGAAAGCGTTGCCTGCGAGGGATCAGCCGATGATCCCGAGGATGTCGCTTTCCTTCATGATGAGCAGCTCTTGGCCGTCGATCGTGACTTCGGTGCCCGACCACTTGCCGAACAGGATGCGGTCGCCTTCCTTGACGTCCAGCTTGATGCGGTCGCCGTCTTCGTCGCGAAGGCCGGCGCCGACCGCCACGATTTCGCCCTCGGCGGGCTTTTCCTTGGCGCTGTCGGGGATGATGAGGCCGCCCTTGGTCTTTTCGTCGGATTCGACGCGGCGCACCAGGACGCGGTCGTGCAGAGGTGTGAAGGCCATTGCTAGACACTCCGAATGGTTCAGGTTGGTGTTGGCACTCGACTTGGATGAGTGCCAATCGGGGACGATCTAGGCAGGGCTTCGGGCCAAGTCAACAGCCTGTGACATGGTCTTGGTGGCTGCTTTCGGCCGTGACAAGCTGCGGGCCTTTGACGGGAACGGAAGGGACGAAGATGGGCAGGCTGATCCTTGGGCTGGCGCTGTGGCTTGCGGGCTCGATCGCGGCGCAGGCGGAATGCGTCGGCCGCGATCTCTTCGACGACCTTCCCCCGGACACCCGCGCGCAGATCGAGGCAGAGGCCGCCCGCGTCCCCTATGGCTACGGCACCACTTGGGAGGCGACGAAGGGCGAGGCCAGGCTGCTGCTGGTCGGCACCTATCATTTCACTGATTCCCGCCACGCCGGGACGATCGCCCGGCTTGCGCCCCGGATCGCCGCCGCGGGCGCGCTGCTGGTCGAGGCGGGGCCCGAGGAGGAGGCGCAGCTGAAGCAGCGCCTCGCTGACGATCCGACGCTGATGGTGGACCCGTCCGGGCCGACCCTGCCCGAGCGGCTCGACAACGAGGAATGGGCGGCCCTGTCCGGCGCGATGGCCGAGCGGGGCATTCCGGCCGTCTTCGCGAGCCGACTGCGCCCGTGGTATGTGGCGGTGACGCTGGGCGTCTCGCCCTGCATCCTCGGCCAGCTTCAGGCGGGCGGCGCGGACGGCGCGGGCATGGATCACCTGTTGATCGCCGAGGCCGAGGGCGCGGGCGTGCGGATCGCCGCGCTGGAGCCCTATGACACGGTGTTCGCGCTGTTCGAGGACATGACCCCCGGCGAGGAGCTGGACATGATCCGCTCGGCCCTGACGGCGGCGGAGCGGGCCGACGATTTCACCACCACGACTGCCGAGGCGTTCTTCGACGGGCGGGTCTGGGAATTGTGGGAGTTCTCGCGCCATGACGCCTATGCGAATTCCGGCCTGGCGCGGGCCGAGGTGGACCGGCAGGCCGAACTCGCGCAGGAGCGGCTGATGGATCAGCGGAACCGCAGCTGGATCGCCCCGTTGACCGAAGCGGCCGAGGCCGCCGCCCTGGGCGGCAAGGAAGCCGTCGCCGCCTTCGGCGCGCTGCACCTGCCGGGCGAGAACGGCGTGCTGCGGCTGCTGGAACGCAATGGCTGGACGATTGAAAGGGTGACGCCATGAGCATGATCGAGGAACGCTGGGCCGACGAGGAAGCATGGTGGACCATGAGCGCCGCCGAGGCCTGGCACCGGACCCACCCGTCCTGCGTCATGGCCTTCGCCAGCGGGCTGTTGCAGGGAGAGGAGATCCTCGCCGCGATCGACGGCGGCCCGCGCTGGGACAGCGTCGTGATGACCGACCGGCTGATGGTCGAGGGAGAGGACTGCATCGTGCTGGCCTATCGCGCCACGGCCAAGCGGGCGGAAGGGGGCGATTACGTCGCGCTCTGCACCTCGACATGGGTGCGGCAGGCCGATGACTGGCAACTGATCCAGCACCAGCAGACCGTGCCCGCCGCCGGGTGAGCGGTTGCCTGTGGGCTGAATGACGTAGCCGCCGGGCCAATCGCCGGGGCGTTCCCGCGAGGCGCGGATGTGAAGCCGCAACTCCGGCAGCATGCCGCGCCCTGATCCGGGGGAGCCGCAGGCGGTTGCCTGTTGCATTCTGCCCGTCACCGGGCGGATGGTCGGGCGCGACATCGTGGAGGAAACATGCGGAACCGCTTTATTCAGGGCCGGGATTTCGGCAGCCCGGACCTGCTTGCCCTGCAGACCGAGGAACTCGCCGCGCCCGGACCGGGGCAGATTCTGGTCCGTCACAGCGCCATCGGCGTCAACTTCATCGACATCCTCCTGCGGCGGGGCGAGTTGGCCCGCGACCTGCCCTATCGGCTGGGGCTCGAGGGGGCAGGTGAGGTGGTCGCCGTGGCGGACGATGTCGGCGGGTTCGCGCCCGGCGACCGGATCGTCTATGCGGGCGGGCCGACGGGATCATACGCCGAAGCGAGGGTCCTTCCCGCCGCGCGGGCCGTCAGGCTGCCGGACGGGATCGACGACGACACGGCGGCGGCGGTGTTCTTCAAGGGGCTGACGGCGGATTATCTCGTCCATCGCATGCGTCCGATTGCACCTGGCGATACCGTGCTGTTCACCGCCGCCGCGGGCGGGGTCGGGCAGCTTGCGGTGCCGATGCTCAAGGCGGCGGGCGCGACAGTGATCGGCACCGTCGGCAGCGAGGAGAAGATCGCGGCCGCAACGGGCGTCGGCTGCGACCATGTCCTTGTGCTCGGCTCCGGCGACGCGGCCGAACGGATACGGGAATGGACCGGCGGGCGCGGCGTCGCCATCGCCTATGATTCCATCGGCCGGGCGACGTTCGATCTGTCGCTCGCGTCGCTGGCCCGCTTCGGCCTGCTGGTCAGCTATGGCTGGTCGTCGGGCGACGTGGAGCCCGTTGCCCTCGCACACCTGCGGGACGCGGGGTCGCTGTTCGTGACCCGGCCCACGGTCGCCCATTACATTCAGGAGCGGGGCGACCTGATCGCGGGTGCCGAGCGGGTGTTCGCGGCGCTGAAGGACGGCGTCATCCGGGCGAACATCCATGCGAAGCTGCCGCTCGCCCAGGCCGGGGCCGCGCATGAGTTGATCGAATCGCGGGCGAGCCAGGGGTCGGTGATCCTCGATCCGCGCTGAACGGGCGGGCGAAACGGCGCGGCGCAGGCTGGAACGCTGCGCGACTGGGCCACCGCTGCGGATCATGCTGGTGCAGGTGCCGCCCGCTTTTTCAGGACTCGGCTGTCACCGGGCGATCTCAAGCGCTGGATCATCCCTCCGCCTGTCTGGCGAGCGGTTCCGGCGGCGGGTTGTCGAGCAGGTCCAGAACGGCCTCGGCCGGACGGCAGAGCCGCACGCCCTTGGGCGAGCAGACGATCGGGCGTTGGACAAGGATCGGATGGGCGACCATCGCCTCCAGCAGCGCCTCATCGCTGACGCCCGGATCGGTCAGGCCCAGTTCCTCGGCCGGGGTCCGCGCCACCCGCAGCGCCTCGCGCGGGGTGAGGCCCGCGGCGGCGAAGAGGCCCAGCAGCTGGGGCCGCGTCCAGCCTTCCTTCAGATAGTCGATCACCACCGGCTCCTCGCCCGACGCGCGGATGATCCGAAGGACGTTGCGGGAGGTGCCGCAGCCGGGATTGTGGTGGATCACGATGGTCATGGGTCACTCGACGGATGGGCGCAGGGCGCGGGGTGAGGGGAAAACGCGCCGATCACCGGCGTGGTTCATGAGCGGCTTGGGACGACGGAGAACACGAGGCGATGACGGGAGTGAGCCGAAATTTTCGATCCGGCGGGGTCCGCCCGGCGCACCGCAGCAATCCTGCGGACGCGATGGGGCGGCGGCCCGCCGCGATCCCGATCAGACCGTATCCAAATACAACTCCACCGTTTCCTCGTCCGACAGCTCGGCCATGTAGTGCAGCTCCTGCCGCTTGGTCATCACGAGGTTTTCGATCAGATGCGCCGGGAAGATGCGGCGGATCTCGGGCGAGGCCTCGAAGCAGTCGATCGCCTTGCCCCAGCCGGCAGGAAGCTGCTCCAGCCCCTGCGCGTAGGCGTTGCCGGTGATGTGGGGCGGGCAGGCGGCGCGGTCCTCGATCCCGTTCAGCGCCGCGCCGAGGACGGCGGCGACCATCAGATAGGGGTTCACGTCGCCGCCCGGCGTCCGGTGCTCGATCCGCCGCGCCGCGGGGCTGGAGGACGGGATGCGGATCGCCGAGGTGCGGTTCTCGTAGGCCCAGCCGATGCCGGTCGGCGCGTGGGCGTTCGGCACCAGCCGATCGTAGGAATTCTCGTGCGGGGCGAAGACCAGGGTCGAGCCGGGCATCGCGGCAAGGCAGCCCGCGACGGCGTGGCGCAGCATGTCCGATCCCGCGTCGCTGCCGTCGTCGAAGATGTTGCGCCCCTCGCGGTCCAGCACCGAGAAATGCACATGCATCCCGTTGCCGTTGAAAAGCTCGTAAGGCTTGGCCATGAACGACCCGGCGAAGCCGAAGCGCCGGGCGAGGCCCTTGACCAGTTGCTTGAACAGCCACGCATCGTCCGCCGCCTTCAGCGGGTCGGGCTGGTGCATCAGGTTGATCTCGAACTGGCCCGGTGCGGCTTCGGAAATGGCCGTGTCGGCGGGAATGTCCATCGCCTCGCAGGCGTCGTAAAGCTCGGTGAAGAAGACGTCGAAGGCGTCGAGCGCCCGCAGGCTCAGCGTTTCCGCCCCCGTGCGGCGCTTGCCGGACCGGGGGCTGGGCGGCACCTGAAGATGCTTGCCGGAATCGTCGATCAGGAAGAACTCAAGCTCGGTCGCGACCACGGGGGTCAGCCCGGCGGCCTTGTAGCGATCGGCCACCTGCGCGAGCGCGTGGCGCGGATCGCCGTCATAGGGGCGGCCGTCCGGGTGGAACATCCACAGCGGCAGAAGGCCGGTGGGCGCCTGAAGCCAGGGCATCGGCATGAAGCCCCGCTCGGTCGGCATCAGGACGCCATCGGGGTCGCCCGCCTTGAAGACCAGAGGGCTGTCCTCGATGTCCTCGCCCCAGATGTCCATGTTGAGGACCGAAAAGGGGAACTTCGTCCCCTCGGTCATCAGCTTCTCGGCGAACCGGGCCGGCATCCGTTTGCCGCGCGCGACGCCGTTGAGGTCGGCGGCGGCCACGCGGATCGTTCGGACCTCGGGATGTTCGCGCAGCCAGTCCATGTCGATCACCTGATGTAATTGGGCCGGAAGCGCAGCCGCTTGGCGGAAGCCCCCGGCAGATGCCGGTTCAGCCGCCGGTTGACGACCCCGAAAATGCCGATCAGGCACAGGGTCAGAAGGATGAAATACACCGCCGCGATGGGATAGGCCACGAAGGGATTGTAGGTCCGGTCGGCGATGAAGCTGGCGTAGTAGAGCGCGTCGCCCTGCTGGCGGAAGGCCGGAAAGCCGGAGAAGAACACCAGCGTCGTCGCGTGGAACAGGAAGATCGCCTCGTTGGTATAGGCGGGCCATGCCAGCCGCAGCGTCGTCGGCCAGACCACCCGGCGGAACCGCGACCAGCCGGACAGGCCGTAGGCGTCGGCGGCCTCCAGATCGCCCTTGGGGACGTTGCGCAGGGCGCCGTGGAAGATCTCGGCCGAATAGGCGGAGGTGTTCAGGACCAGCACGATCAGCGCCCCGGCCCAGGCACGCGTCAGCCAGCTCGTCTCCATATGAAGGCCGAACAGCTCGATCCCCTCGCGGGGCAGCAGCACGAAAGCCTGATAGGCGATGAAGAACTGGATGAAGAGCGGGCTGCCCCGGAAGACGAAGATGAACGCCTCGGCCGGGCGGCGCAGAGCCGGGTTGCGGCTGGCCTTGGCGAGCGCCAGCCCAGTTGCCAGCCAGAACCCGATGGCGAGCGCGAGGACGCCGAAATAGATGTTCCAGATCAGCCCGGACGCGATCAGCGTCATCTGCTGGCACAGGGTCAGCCCGGTGCGGGGCAGCGCCTCGCCGATGCCGATCGAGCGCAGGCCGAGATCGGCGATGGCCTGAAGGCACTCGTTCATGGCGCTGCACCCTGCCGCAGCGCCTCGCCCGCCATCGTCGCCTGTCCGTGCGAGAGCCGGGCAGCAAGGCGGTCGATCACCCGCTGCGAAACCCAGGTCATCGCCAGGTAGAAGACGAGGATGCCGAGGAAATAATACAGCCGCCAGTCGGGATGCGGATAGGCATAGGTCGAGGTCTTGGTCCCGCCCAGATCGCGCGCCCAGTAAACGATGTCCTCGACCCCCAGCAGGAACAGCAGCGGCGTGGCCTTGATGAGGATCATCCACAGGTTCGACAGGCCCGGCAGCGCATAGGTCCACATCTGCGGGATCAGGATGCGGCGGTTGATCTGCCGCTCGGTCAGGCCGTAAGCCTCGGCGGTTTCAAGCTGCGCGCGGGGCACGGCGGACATGGCGCCGTTCAGGACGTTGGCGGCGAAGGCGCCGAAGACGATGGAAAAGGCGATGACCGCCAGCATGAAGCCGTAGCCCTGATGGACCCATTCGGCGGCGTCGGACCGGGGCAGCTTGGCGAGCGCGCAGACGACGAACTCGTTGCCCTGCCGCACGGGGACCGTAGGGTCGCAATAGACCCGGCTGCGCAGCCATTCCAGCGCCTGGTCCATGGCGATAGGGACGAACAGGAAGAACAGGATGTCCGGCACCCCGCGCACCATCGAGGTATAGACCAGCCCGAACCAGCGCAGCGGCCGGAAGCGCGAGCGCACCGCGAAAGCCCCGCCGAAGCCGAACAGCAGCGCGATGGGGGCGGTGATCGCCAGCAGCAGCAGCACCGTGCCGAACGAGGCGTAGAACAGCAGATGCTTGCCCGATGTGAGATAACACATCAGCCAAGCCAGCCCTTCGAGGGCGCCGGGATCACTGCAATGGGCGAACATCGGTTCGGGCGGACCGCCGCGCCGTCAGCTGCGACGGTCCATCTTCATGCGGGTCAGTTGGACGCAGCGGGCGCGGCCGCGTCGGCCGGCGCGGCGGCTTCCGTCTCGGCCATGCCGGCGAAGGTCTTGGCCTCGGGGCCGAACCACTTGGCGATCAGCACGTCCAGCGAGCCGTCCTCGATCATCGAGGTGATCGCCGCGTCGAAGCGGGCCTTCAGCTCGGTGTCCGACTTGCGCATCCCGATGCCCAGCCCTTCGCCCACGACGACGGTGTCCTTGCCCTCGACCCAGACCAGCTCGCCGTTCGAGTCGTTGACATAGGGCGCGAGGAAGTCCTTGTCGGCGAACACCGCTTCGGCCTCGCCGTTGCGGACGGCGTCCACGGTTTCTTCGCCGGTGGCGAACTCCAGCACCTCGGCGCCGGATTCCGCGACATAGCCCGCCTGAATCGTGCCGGTCTGCGCGGCGACGAAGCCGGTGATGTCGGCGTCGGGGGTCAGCGCCAGATAGGCCGAGGGCGGGGGCGGGGTGTAGGGTTCCGAGAACGCGATCGCCTGCCGGCGTTCATCGCTGATGTTCATGCCGGCCATGATGGTGTCATAGTTCGACGACACGAGGTTGGGGATGATCGAATCCCAGTCGTTGCGGACCCAGGTGCATTCGGCCTCGATCCGGCGGCACAGTTCGTTGCCCAGCTCGATCTCGAACCCGTCGATCTCGCCCTTGTCGTTGACGAAGTTGTAGGGAGGGTAGGCGCCCTCGGTCCCCATGCGGATCACCTGCGCCGCGCCGGCCCCCGCTGTCAGCGCCAGCAGCGTGGCGGCAATCATCAGTCGCTTCATCGTCGTCTCCCGTTGGATTGTCACGCCATCATCGTGGCGCTGAGGAATTGGCGCAGCCGGTCGGTGCGGGGTGCGCGGAACATCTGATCTGGCGGGCCCTCCTCCTCGATGCGGCCCTGATGCAGGAACACGACATGGTCGCTGACATCGGCCGCCAACCGCATGTCGTGCGTGACCAGGATCATGGTGCGGTGCTCGCCCGCCAGATCCTTGATGACCCGCACGACCTCCTGCTGAAGCTCGGGGTCGAGGGCGCTGGTCGGCTCGTCGAAGAGCAGGGCGCGCGGCTCCATGCACAGCGCGCGCGCGATGGCGGCGCGCTGCTGCTGGCCGCCGGAAAGCTGGGCCGGCCATGCGTCGGCCTTGTCGGCGATCCCGACCTTGGCGAGCAGCTTGCGCGCCCGGTCCTCGACCTGCGCGCGGTCCTGTCCCAGCACGGTGACGGGCGCCTCCGTCACGTTCTGCAGGATGGTCAGATGCGCCCACAGGTTGAACTGCTGGAACACCATCGACAGGTTCGTGCGGATGCGGCGCAGTTGGTTCCGGTCGGCGGGGAGGCGCCCGGCCCCCGCTGCTTTCCATCGCACCGGCTCGCCCTCGAACAGCACCTCGCCGGACTGGCTGTATTCCAGCAGGTTGCAGCAGCGCAGCAGGGTGGATTTGCCCGACCCGGAGGAGCCGATCAGCGTCACCACATGCCCGCGCGGCGCCCGCAGCGAAATGCCCCGGATCACCTCGAGCGGGCCGTAGGCCTTGTGCAGGTCGCGAAGCTCGATCACCGGCACGGCGTCGGCTGGGCTTGGGACAGGGGCGGGAGGGCTGGTCATACGGCGCAATGTGGCGCGAACTCTGCCCCGATTGCAACGGTTTCATGCGGCGCGGGACGTCAGGGCATGTTGCGCACGCGGTCCGCGAAAGGCCGGCGTAAACGAGGCCGGACCGTCCGCGTCAGCTGCGGGCCTGAGCCTCGACGACCTCTTGCCGGGCCACGGCGGATTCGCGGTCGGTCACGCCCAGCAGGTTGGCGGCGAGGCGGATCAGCGCGTCCTCATGCTCGCTGCGGCGGCCATCGGCGAAGGCCACCTGCCACATCGCCGCGATCACCGAGATGCGGCTTTCCAGCGGCACCCGATCCTTTATCATGCGGGTGAAGCGAACCGTGTCGGGCGCCTCTGCCTCGATCATTTCGGCGGCGACGCGATAATCCCTGGCCGCTTCGGGGTCGAACCTGTGGCGCGTCGCGATGATGTGGTCGATATGGGTGCGCTCGTCGTCCGAATAGCGGTCGTCCGCGCGGGCGAGCCGCACCAGCAGCGCGGCCACCGCCATATCGGCATCGTTCGCCGCCAGCGGAGCGGCTTCGGATTCTTCGGAGAACAGGCGGGACAGCAGGCTGCGGAACATGGCGGCATCATAGAAGTTGCATGGCCACTTACAAGAACTTCATGCCGCGCCTGCGAGGGCCGGTCAGCCGTCCCACCCCTCGACGATGGCGATGTCGCCCGTGCTGACCGGATCGCGCAGGGCCTTGGCGGCCTGATATTCGGGGCTGTCGTAGCAGGCCTGCGCGGTGGCGAGATCGGCGAACTCGATCACCACGCAGCGCGGCCGCAGGCTGCCTTCCACCAGCGTCTGCTGGCCGCCGCGCACCAGGAACCGCGCCCCGTATTTCGAAAAGGCGGCGGCGTTGGCAGAGCGGTAGGCCTCGTAGGCGGCGGGGTCATCGACGCTCACATGAGCGATCCAGTAGGCTTTCGGCATCGGTCCTCGGCTAGCAAATATCAATAGCGTTCAGGCACGTAGAGATCGCGCGGCAGCACCTCGCGCTCGTAATCGGGGTTGAACACGCGGTCGGGCAGGGTGATCTCGTCCTGCTCGATGTCGGTATAGGGCACGAGGCTCAGCAGGTGCGAGATGCAGTTCAGCCGCGCGCGGCGCTTGTCGTTGCCGGGCACGATATACCACGGCGCCTCTGGAATGTTCGTGCGCTCGAACATGTCCTCCTTGGCTTTGGTATAGGCTTCCCAGCGGACGCGGGACTGGAGGTCCATCGGCGACAGTTTCCACTGCTTCAGCGGGTCATGGATGCGCATGAGAAAGCGCATCTGCTGCTCCTCGTCGGTGACCGAGAACCAGTATTTCACCACCCTGATGCCCGACCGGACGAGCATCCGCTCGAACTCCGGCACGTCCTGGAAGAACTGCTCGACCTCGTCCTCGGTGGCGAAGCCCATCACCCGCTCGACGCCCGAGCGGTTATACCAGCTGCGGTCGAACAGGACGATCTCGCCGCCCGCGGGCAGGTGGGGGACGTAGCGTTGGAAATACCACTGCGTCTTCTCGCGGTCGGACGGGGCGGGCAGGGCCACGGTGCGGACGACGCGGGGATTGAGGCGCTGGCTGATGCGCTTGATGACGCCGCCCTTGCCGGCGCTGTCGCGCCCCTCGAAGATGACGACGACCTTTTCCTTGTGGTGGGATACCCAGTCCTGCAGCTTGATGAGTTCCGACTGAAGGCGCAGCAGCTCGCGGAAATAGATCCCGCGGTCGAGCTGGTCGGGCCGGGCCTTGCGATAGACCCTGGCGATCGCCGCCGAGAGGGCCGCGTCCTCGAGCTCCAGCTCGATTTCCTCGTCGAGGGTCTCGGCCAGTTCGTTCTCCAGCCAGTCGGCGCCCTCCGCGGGGGTCAGATCGACATGGGTGGGTGGAACGCCGGTATCGGGACGGTCGGTCATCGCAGGCTCCTGCATGGGTTCGTCTGCGGTGTGAAGCATAGTTTCATGACGGAAATGTGGAAGATGTGGTTGGGTTGCGTCGGGGGCCAAGCACGTTCCATGCCCTGCCGGGCGGGTGGCTGGATGCCCCTCTGATCCCGCACGGAAACGGCCCCGGAGTCTCTCCGGAGCCGTGTTGTTGCACATATGACGCGGATCAGTCCGCCGTCAGCAGAGGCGGCGATTCCTTCGTCAGCCGCGGCGTCGCGGGGCCCGAGATGTCGAAGACCGGCTTGTCGTCCTCGATCCGCACCCGGACCACGCCGCCCTTGGTCAGGCGGCCGAACAGCAGTTCCTCGGCCAGCGGCTTCTTGATGTGCTCCTGGATGACGCGGGCTAGCGGGCGGGCGCCCATCTTGTCGTCGTAGCCCTTGTCGGCCAGCCAGCCGCCGGCTTCCTCGGTCAGTTCGATATGCACGCCCCGGTCCATGAGTTGCGCCTCCAGCTGGAGGATGAACTTCTCGACCACCTGCACGATCACCTCGCGCGGCAGCGGCGCGAAGCTGATGATCGCGTCGAGCCGGTTGCGGAACTCGGGCGTGAAGGTGCGCTCGATCGCTTCGGTATCCTCGCCCTCGCGCCGGTCGCGGCCGAAGCCGATCGCCGCGCGGGCCTGATCCGCCGCGCCCGCGTTCGTGGTCATGATCAGGATCACGTTGCGGAAATCGACCTGCTTGCCGTTGTGGTCGGTCAGCTTGCCGTGGTCCATCACCTGCAGAAGGATGTTGAAGACATCGGGGTGCGCCTTTTCGATCTCGTCCAGCAGCAGGACGCTGTGCGGATGCTGGTCCACGCCGTCGGTCAGCAGCCCGCCCTGATCGAAGCCGACATAGCCGGGCGGGGCGCCGATCAGCCGGGAAACCGCGTGCTTCTCCATGTATTCCGACATGTCGAAGCGCAGCAGTTCCACCCCGAGCGTCGAGGCGAGCTGCTTTGCGACCTCGGTCTTGCCGACGCCGGTCGGACCCGCGAACAGGTAGTTGCCGATCGGCTTCTCGGGCTCGCGCAGCCCGGCGCGGGCCAGCTTGATCGACGACGCCAGCGCCTCGATCGCCTTGTCCTGCCCGAAGACCAGCCGCTTGAGCGTCCTTTCCAGATCGCGCAGCACCTCGGCGTCGTCCTTAGAGACGCTTTTCGGCGGGATGCGGGCGATCTTGGCGACCACCGCCTCGATTTCCTTGATGCCGATGGTCTTGCGGCGCTTGCTTTCGGCCACGAGATGCTGGGCCGCCCCCGCCTCGTCGATCACGTCGATGGCGCTGTCGGGCAGCTTGCGGTCGTTGATATAGCGCGAGGCGAGCTCCACCGCGGAGCGGATCGCGTCCGAGGTGTAGCGCAGCTCGTGATGCTTCTCGAAGCTGGGTTTCAGGCCCATCAGGATCTTGATGGCGTCCGGCACCGACGGCTCGTTCACGTCGATCTTCTGGAACCGGCGGCTCAGCGCGCGATCCTTCTCGAAATGCTGGCGGAACTCCTTGTAGGTGGTCGAGCCCATGCAGCGCAGCTTGCCCCCGGCCAGCGCCGGCTTCAGCAGGTTCGAGGCATCCATCGCCCCCCCGCTGGTCGCACCCGCGCCAATGACGGTGTGGATCTCGTCGATGAACAGGATCGCGTCGTCGTGCTCCTCAAGCTCCTTCACCACGGCCTTCAGGCGTTCCTCGAAGTCGCCGCGATAGCGGGTGCCGGCCAGCAGCGCGCCCATGTCGAGCGAATAGATCGTCGCGCCCGCCAGGATGTCGGGCGTCTCGCCGCGGATGATCTTGAGCGCGAGCCCCTCGGCGATGGCGGTCTTGCCGACGCCCGGATCGCCCACCAGCAGCGGGTTGTTCTTGCGGCGGCGGCACAGCACCTGGATGCAGCGCTCGACTTCGTCGGCGCGGCCGATCAGCGGGTCCACGTCGCCCTTTTTCGCCTTTTCGTTCAGGTCCACGCAGTATTTCGCCAGCGCCGAATCGTCCTTGCCGGGCTTGCCGGCCGAGGCTTCGGCCTGCTGTTCCTGATCGGCCCCCTGAACATGCCGGGGTTCGGAAAAGGAAGGATTCTTGGCGACGCCGTGGGCGATGAAGTTGACGGCGTCGTAGCGCGTCATCTCCAGCTCCTGCAGGAAGAAGGCGGCGTTCGATTCGCGTTCGGCGAAGATCGCGACCAGCACGTTGGCGCCCGTCACCTCTGCCCGGCCCGAGGACTGGACATGGATGGCGGCGCGCTGGATCACGCGCTGGAAGGCGGCGGTGGGCACGGCTTCCGAGCCGTCCACATCGGTGATCAGCGTCGAGAGGTCGTCGTCGATGTATTCCGTCAGCATCCGCCGCAATTCGTCCAGATCGACGTTGCAGGCCTGCATGACGTTGATGGCGTCAGGCTCCTCGGTCAGGGCGAGCAGCAGATGTTCGAGGGTGGCAAGCTCATGGCGATGCTGGTTGGCCAGCGACAGCGCGGCATGGATTGCCTGTTCCAGGGTCGTGGAGAAGGTCGGCACGGGCAGGCTCCTGTCAGTCGGCTGGCGGTCTGGATCGCGGTAAGCGGTCCACCTGTCCAGACTGTCATGGTAAGTTTAAGAATCTGTGGATCTGTGCGCAGTTCAAGGGGTAATCTGGCAAAGCCCCCTGAAATGCGCCGGGTTGATCCAGATGTGATCTTCGGGACCGCAATTTTCAAGCAGGACTGGGGCGCAATCCTGTGATCCGGCGGGGAGGATCAGCCCCGGAACTCGTCCTTCATTCTGCGCAGGCGGGCGAAGACCTCGGCGTCCCGGGCGCCCTTCATTCCCAGCGAGGCGGCAAGCTGCGGGGCGCGCAGGAACGGGTTGGTCCGCCGCTCGTCCTCCAGCGTCGCGGGCGAGCAGGGGCGCCGCCCGGCCTTCGTGTCCTCCAGCCGCTGGCGCAGGTCGCCGTTGTCGCCATCGACCGACAGCGCGAAGGCGCCGTTGCCCGCGCAGTAGTCGTGGCCCGAGCAGACCACCGTCTCGCCGGGCAGGGCGTTCAGGCGGCTGAGGCTGTTCCACATCTGGGCAGGTGTGCCCTCGAACAGCCGGCCGCAGCCGAGCGCCATCAGGCTGTCAGCGGTAAAGACCAGCCCCGCCTGCGGCAGATGATAGGCGACATGGCCGACGGTGTGGCCGGGAACGTCGATCACCGTCGCCTGCTCGCCGCAGAGATCGAAGCTTTCGTCGGGCCGCACGGCGCGGTCCAGCCTGGGCAGGCGGGCGGCATCTTCGGCGTTGCCGGTGACGCGGGCGCCGGTGGCGGCGACGATTTCGGGGACGGCCTGGATATGGTCGGCGTGGTGATGGGTCAGCAGGATTTCGTCCAGAGACCAGCCGCGGGCCTTCAGCTCGGCGAGGATCGGCGCGGCTTCCGGGGCGTCGATCAGCACCGTCTGTCCGCCGCCATGAACCAGATAGGCATAGTTGTCGCTCAGGCAGCGGATCGTCACCAGTTCGGCCATGTCGTGTCCTTTCGCTCGCTCGGCCTCAAGCTAGGCGAGGGCGGCGGCGGGTTCAAACGGCAAGCGAATTTTCCCTGCCAACCGCTTGACGCCGCACGGCTTGCGAGGCGTCCTGCTGCCATGCACCTCGATGTCATCGACCTGCGGCGATTCTATTACCAGCGGGCGCTGGGGCGGGTCGTCCAGCGCATCCTGCGGACCCGGATGGAGACCTTCTGGCCGCCCGAGGGCGTGACCGGCATGACCGTGGCCGGCTTCGGCTTCGCGGCACCGCTGCTGTGCCCGTATCTCGCGCCCGCGCGGCGCGTCACGGCGCTGATGCCCTGCCCGCAGGGGGTGATGGCGTGGCCGTCCGGCGGGCCGAACCGCGCCGCGCTCTGCGACGAGACGGCGTGGCCGCTGGATACCGGCAGCGTGGACCGGCTGGTGCTGCTGCACGGGCTGGAAGTGTCGGACCACCCGGCGGCGCTGCTGGCCGAGGCGTGGCGCGTTCTCGGCCCCGGCGGGCGGGTGCTGGTGATGGTGCCGAACCGTGCGGGGCTCTGGGCGCAGACCGATGCGACGCCGTTCGGCTTCGGGCGCAGCTACACGCGCGGCCAGATCGAGGCGCAGGCCCGCGCCGCGGGCTTCGTGATCGAGCGGGGGGTGGCGGCGCTTTATATCCCGCCATCGGACCGGCGCTTCTGGCTGAAAAGCGCGGAATGGTGGGAACGGGCGGGCAGCCGGATCGCCCAGGCCCTCGTCGCCGGGGTGCTGATTGTCGAATTGTCCAAGCAGGTCCACGCCCCGGTCGGGCCCGGCCTGCGGATCACCGTGCCCGGACCGCTCGACGTGCTGGAGGGAATCGCCCGCCCGCGCCCTGCCAGACCAGCGGGGCAGGGCGTCGGCAACGGGATCAGCCATGGCTCCCGGCGGCGCCCTGCGGGGGGCGATGCGGGAACGGATTGACCGTTGATTTCCGGCGGTTTGCCGCCCTTCGGGCGATCCCAGCCGCGGCGGTCGGGACTTTGGGCACCACCGCGCGAGTTTATGCGTTCCATGCAGTTGCACCCGGCGCGAAACTGCTGTTAGAGAGCCGCAGATTTCAGGGGCGTGCCGGCCAAAGGGCGTCCCACCGACCGCGCCTCGCGACTGACCGGCATGAACGCCGGCCCGGCCTGCGGGGCTTCGCGCAAACCAGAGGGGTGTCCGTGGCCAATACCGCTTCGATTTCCGCAAACATCGCCGGGCGGTACGCGCAGGCCGTCTTCGATCTGGCACGGGAGCAGGGCGATCTCGACGCGCTCGCCGGGCAGGTGGACGATCTGGGCCGCGCACTGGCGGAAAGCGAGGATCTGCGCACGCTGATCTCGTCGCCGCTCTATTCGCGCGAGGAGCAGGGAGCGGCCATCGGCGCCGTGGCCGACCGCATGGGGCTGTCGCCCGTCCTCGGCAACACGCTGCGGCTGATGGCGAGGAACAACCGCCTCTTCGCGCTGCCGCAACTGGTCCAGCGGCTCAAGTCGCTGATCGCCGAGGCGCGGGGCGAGGTCACGGCCGAGGTCGTCAGCGCCGCCGCGCTGACCGATGAACAGCAGCGCCGGCTGACCGAGACGCTGGCGCAGAAATCGGGCAAGACCATCAAGCTGGATGCCCGCGTCGATGAAAGCCTCATCGGCGGCATGATTGTCAGGCTGGGCTCGCAGATGATCGACAGTTCGATCCGCTCGAAGCTCGCTTCCCTCCAGAATGTGATGAAAGAGGTCCGCTAATGGCTATTCAGGCTGCCGAGATTTCGGCCATCCTCAAGGATCAGATCAGGAATTTCGGTCAGGACGCCGAGGTGGCCGAGGTCGGTCAGGTGCTGTCGGTGGGCGACGGCATCGCGCGTGTCTACGGTCTGGACAAGGTTCAGGCCGGCGAGATGGTCGAATTCCCCGGCGGCATCCGCGGCATGGTGCTGAACCTCGAAGTGGATAACGTCGGCATCGTGATCTTCGGCGACGACCGTTCGATCCGTGAAGGCGATACCGTCAAGCGCACCCGTTCCATCGTGGACGTGCCGGTGGGTCCGGCGCTGCTGGGCCGCGTCGTGGACGCGCTCGGCAACCCGATCGACGGCAAGGGTCCGATCGAGACGACCGAGCGTCGCGTGGCGGACGTCAAGGCCCCCGGCATCATGCCGCGCAAGTCGGTGCACGAGCCGATGGCGACCGGCCTCAAGTCCGTGGACGCGATGATCCCCGTCGGCCGCGGCCAGCGCGAACTGATCATCGGTGACCGTCAGACCGGCAAGACCGCGATCGCGATGGACACGATCCTCAACCAGAAGAACTACAACGGCCGCGAAGACGACGGCATGAAGACGCTGCACTGCTTCTATGTCGCCATCGGCCAGAAGCGGTCCACCGTCGCCCAGCTGGTCAAGAAGCTCGAAGAGACGGGCGCGATGGCCTACACGACCATCATCGCCGCGACCGCTTCCGAACCCGCGCCGATGCAGTATCTGGCCCCCTACGCCGCGACGGCGATGGCCGAATACTACCGCGACAACGGCATGGACGCGCTGATCATCTATGACGACCTGTCCAAGCAGGCCGTGGCCTACCGCCAGATGTCGCTGCTGCTGCGCCGTCCGCCGGGGCGTGAAGCCTATCCGGGCGACGTCTTCTACCTGCATTCCCGGCTGCTGGAGCGTTCGGCCAAGCTGAACGAGGAGCATGGCGCCGGCTCGCTGACCGCCCTGCCGATCATCGAGACGCAGGCGGGCGACGTGTCGGCCTATATCCCGACCAACGTGATCTCGATCACCGACGGCCAGATCTTCCTGGAAACCGACCTGTTCTTCCAGGGCATCCGCCCGGCCGTGAACACCGGCCTGTCGGTTTCCCGCGTGGGTTCGGCCGCGCAGACCAACGCGATGAAGTCGGTCGCCGGCCCGGTCAAGCTGGAACTGGCGCAGTATCGCGAGATGGCGGCCTTCGCGCAGTTCGGCTCGGACCTCGATGCAGCGACGCAGCGGCTGCTGAACCGCGGCGCGCGCCTGACCGAGCTGATGAAGCAGCCGCAATACTCGCCGCTGACCAACGCCGAGATCGTGGCGGTCATTTTCGCGGGCACCAAGGGTTATCTTGACGGCGTGCCGGTCGGAGAGGTCGGGCGCTGGGAAGCAGGGCTGATCAGCTTCCTGCGCAACCAGCACGCGGACGTTCTGGACTGGCTGACCCGCGACGATCCCAAGATCAAGGGCGAGGCGGAAAACCGGCTGAAATCGGTTCTGGACGCATACGCCAAGTCCTACGCCTGAAGGGGGGACGAGTAGATGCCCAGCCTCAAGGCACTCAAGAACCGGATCGGAAGCGTCAAGAACACGCGGAAGATCACCAAGGCGATGCAGATGGTCGCCGCCGCCAAGCTGCGCCGCGCGCAGGACGCGGCTGAGGCTGCGCGCCCCTACGCCGACCGCATGTCGGCCGTGATGGCGGGCCTGACCGCCGCCGCGGCCGGATCGCAGGACGCGCCGCGGCTGCTGGCCGGCACCGGCGCAGAGCAGCGGCACCTGCTGGTGGTCATGACGTCGGAGCGCGGCCTTGCTGGCGGCTTCAACAGCTCGATCGTCAAGCTGGCCCGCCAGCGCGCGGAAGAGCTGCGCGGGCAGGGCAAGGACGTCGCGATCATGACCGTCGGCAAGAAGGGCCGCGAACAGCTTCGCCGCGACCACGGCAAGAGCTTCGTCCACCATGTCGATCTGTCCGAGGTCAAGCGCGTCGGCTATGAGAACGCGCGCGACATCGCCGACGACATCCTCGACCGCTTCGAGGCGGGCGACTTCGACGTGGCGACGCTGTTCTACAGCCGCTTCGAATCCGTCATCAGCCAGGTCCCGACCGCCCGCCAGATCATCCCCGCGGTGGTCGAGGAGAACGACGAGATCGGCGGCGCCTCGGCCCTGTATGACTACGAGCCCGGAGAGGACGTGATCCTGACGGAACTCCTGCCGCGCTCGGTCGCGACCCAGGTCTTCGCGGCGCTGCTGGAAAACGCCGCGTCCGAGCAGGGCGCGCGGATGACGGCGATGGACAACGCGACGCGCAACGCGGGCGAGATGATCGACCGTCTGACGACGCAGTATAACCGGTCGCGTCAGGCCGCGATCACCACCGAACTGATCGAAATCATTGCGGGCGCCGAGGCGCTCTGACCGTAACGCAGGGGTAGATACATGGCAGCCACGGGCAAGATCACTCAGGTCATCGGCGCCGTCGTCGACGTGCAGTTCGACGATCAACTGCCGGCGATTCTGAACGCGCTGGAAACCGAGAACCACGGCAAGACGCTGGTTCTGGAAGTGGCCCAGCACCTGGGCGAGAACACCGTCCGCACCATCGCCATGGACGCGACCGAGGGTCTGGTCCGCGGCGCGGCCGTCACCGACACGGGCGGGCCGATCTCGGTTCCCGTGGGACCGGCGACGCTGGGCCGCATCCTGAACGTCGTTGGCGAGCCCGTGGACGAGCGTGGCCCGGTCGTGGCCGAGGAAACCCGCGCCATCCACCAACCCGCGCCTGAATTCGCGGCGCAGGCGACCAGTTCGGAAATCCTCGTGACCGGCATCAAGGTCATCGACCTGCTGGCCCCCTATTCCAAGGGCGGCAAGATCGGCCTGTTCGGCGGCGCGGGCGTCGGCAAGACGGTTCTCATCATGGAACTGATCAACAACATCGCCAAGGTGCACTCGGGCTATTCCGTGTTCGCCGGCGTGGGCGAGCGGACGCGCGAAGGCAACGACCTCTATCACGAGATGGTGGAATCGGGCGTCATCAAGGAGGACAACCTGCCGGAATCGCAGGTGGCACTGGTCTATGGCCAGATGAACGAGCCTCCGGGTGCGCGGATGCGCGTCGCGCTGACCGGCCTGACCATCGCGGAACAGTTCCGCGACTCGACCGGGACGGACGTGCTGTTCTTCGTGGACAATATCTTCCGCTTCACCCAGGCGGGCTCGGAAGTGTCGGCGCTGCTGGGCCGTATCCCGTCGGCCGTGGGCTACCAGCCGACGCTGGCGACCGACATGGGCCAGATGCAGGAGCGCATCACCTCGACCAAGGCCGGCTCGATCACCTCGATCCAGGCCGTCTATGTTCCGGCCGACGACCTCACCGACCCGGCCCCGGCCACGACCTTCGCCCACCTCGACGCTACGACCGTTCTGTCGCGCGCGATCTCGGAACTGGGCATCTACCCGGCCGTGGACCCGCTCGACTCGAACAGCCGGATCCTCGATCCGACCGTCGTGGGCGAGGAACATTATCAGGTGGCCCGCGACGTTCAGGGTATCCTGCAGAAATACAAGTCGCTGCAGGACATCATCGCCATCCTCGGGATGGACGAACTGTCGGAAGAGGACAAGCTGACCGTGGCCCGCGCCCGGAAGATCCAGCGCTTCCTGTCGCAGCCTTTCGACGTCGCCAAGGTCTTCACCGGCTCGGACGGCGTGCAGGTTCCGCTGGAAGACACGATCCGCTCGTTCAAGGCGGTCGTGGCCGGCGAATACGACCACCTGCCGGAAGCGGCCTTCTACATGGTCGGCGGCATCGAGGACGTGAAAGCCAAGGCGCAGCGCCTCGCCGCTGACGCGGCGTAAGGGGGCGACATGGCTGATACGATGCAGTTCGACCTCGTCTCGCCCGAGCGGAGCCTCGTCTCCGCTCAGGCGCGCGAGGTCCGCCTGCCGGGCAGCGAGGGCGACCTGACCGCGATGCCGGGCCACGCGCCGGCGATCGTCACGCTGCGGCCCGGAATCGTCACGGTGATCGACGGATCAGGCAACGCGACCGAGTTCGCCGTGACCGGCGGCTTTGCCGAGATCAACGGCGACAGCGTCAGCCTGCTGGCCGAGCGGAGCCACCGGCGCGACGAGATCACGCAGGATGTCTATAACGACATGCTGCGCGACGTGCACCGGCGCCACAAGGCGGCGGAAGGCAAGATCGACAATGAGGGCAACGACATGGTTGCCAGCGCCGCGAAGCTGCTGGGCGACATGCAGGCGCTCGGCACGCATATCGGGCTGGACCCGAACCATTCGACCGTTCCCGACTGATCCGCTGACAAGCTGATCTGCGGCGGCCCCATCCGGGGCCGTTCGCGTCTTGGGGGCTTTCGCCCCGATTAACCCCGCTTCCGAAATCAGCTTGATCGCTTTCCAGAACTGACGTGAGATGCGCCGTTGACATATGATCGTTACATTGAGGGGGATCGGTTGATCCGTTTCGGCGAATCGTCAGTCGGCGTCGCGCGGGGGGCGTTGCTGCTCTTTTCGGCGTTCGAGAATGGCGGCGAGATGTGGACCGGGTCGGGGCCCAGGCTGGTCCGGCAGCGCGTCACCTTCGGCGAAAGCTTCCTCAGCGAGCCGGTGGTCCATGTCTCGCTGGGCATGTGGGACATCGACGCAAGCGCCAACCAGCGCGTCGATATCGAGGCGGACCGGATCACCCCGGAAGGCTTCGACGTGGTGTTCCGCACCTGGGGCGATACCCGCGTGGCCCGTGTCCGCGCCGAGTGGCTGGCTTTCGGTCCGGTCCGGCATACCGACGATTTCGAGGTCTGAGGCCGCCGGCCCAACTCAGGCGCGGTCGAGATTGGCGGCGATCAGCCCCGCCACCTCGGCTGGATGGGTCAGCGGCAGCATGTGTGAGGCCCCCGGCACCGTTGCCCGGCCGACATCCGCCAGCCGCTCGGCCAGCGCATCGACGATCAGCGCCATTTCGGGCGGCGAGTCGCTTCCGGCGATCAGCATCACCGGCGCGTCGATTGCCTCCAGCCCGCCGTCGCGCAGGATCCGGGCGGTGTCGTGGGCCAGGGCGTCGTTGCTGTCCAGCACCAGTTCGATCTGTCGCGCCAGCGTCGGATGGACGGTTTTCGGCATTGCGGGCAGTCCCCCTGCGCCCCCCCAGCGGTCGAGGAACCCGGCCACCGCATCCATGCTTCGCCCCTCGGCGATGAGCGCGCGCAGCAGCGCCACCCGCGCGTCTCGCTCCGGGTGGTCCGACGGCAGCGCGGCGAACAGGACCGGCTCGATCAGGGTGAGGCTCCGCACCGCCTCGGGCGCGCCGACGGCGATCCGCAGGGCGACCGTGGCGCCGATGGAGTGGCCGATCAGGTCCAGCGGCCGGTCGATCATGCCCGCTGCGATCCGCGTGACGGCGGTGTGGAAATCGACGCCGGGTTGCGCCTCCCAAGCGGGGCTGCGCCCGTGGCCCGGCATGTCGAAGCCGCGCAGGTCGATGCGGCTGCCCAGCCGGTCGGCGATGGGCCGCCAGTAGGAACTCGTCCCCATCATGCAGTGCAGCGCCAGCGCCGGCCGCGCCGGATCGCCCGGCCAGTAACGGACGTGAACGTCGTTCACAGCGTCGCCAGATGCCGGTCGAGGAAATCCAGCCGGTCCTGGCCGAAGAACTTCTGCCCGCTCTCCCGCACGACATAGAAGGGCGAGCCGAACACCCCGGCCTCGACCGCGCGTTCAAGGTTGCGGCCATATTCCTCGGCGCCGACGAACAGCCCCCGGTCGGCGATGGCCGGATCGAAGCCCGAAGCCGTCAGCACGTCGCGGATCACCGCGTCATCGGCGATGTCGCGCCCTTCGGCGAACCGCGCCGACAGGAACCCGCGCACCAGCGCGCCGATGTCGCCCGCGCCCGCCTCCTGCGCGGCGATGATGGCATAGGAGGACGGCGCCATATTCGTCATGCCCACGTCCATCCGCAGCGGCATTCCCAGATGCTCGGCCCAACGCGGCAGTTCCTGCGCGCGGTAGTCCATCCGCGAGGCATGGCGATCGGCAGGCCGCACCCCGCCGGTGCGGTCGAAAAGCTGCAGGATGTCCAGCGGGCGATAGGTGACGGACGCCCCATGCCGCTGCGCCATCCGTTCCAGCCGGTCGCCCGCCAGATAGGCCCAGGGGCTGATGGTGCCGAAATAATAGTCGATCTGTGTCATGCGGCCCCCAACGTCGCGGTTTGCCGGGACGCTATCGCGGTGCTAATGCGGGCGCAACTCGCCCGATTCGATGCCAGACCCGGAGACTGCCGATGCCCGCCATGACCGAACCCAAGCTCATCGCGGGGAACGCCAACCGCCCGCTGGCGCTCGCCATCGCGCGGCGGATGTCGATGCATCGCGGCATGAACGTGGCCCCGGTCGATGCGCGGGTCGAGCGGTTCAACGACCAGGAAATCTTCGTCGAGGTGTATGAGAACGTCCGCGGCGAGGACATGTTCATCATCCAGCCGACCTCGAACCCGGCCAACGACAACCTGATGGAGCTGCTGATCATCACCGACGCGCTGCGCCGGTCCAGCGCGGCCCGGATCACGGCGGTGATTCCCTATTTCGGTTATGCCCGGCAGGACCGCCGCGCCAAGGCCCGCACCCCGATCAGCGCGAAACTCGTGGCGAACCTGCTGACCGAGGCGGGCGTGGATCGGGTGCTGACGCTGGACCTGCACGCGACCCAGATCCAAGGGTTCTTCGACATCCCGGTGGACAACCTCTACGCCGCGCCGATCTTCTCGCTGGACATCCAGCATCATTTCAAGGGCCGCATGGACGATCTGATGATCGTCTCGCCCGATGTCGGCGGCGTGGGCCGGGCGCGTGAGATCGCGGCGCGGATCAACGCGCCCATGGCGATCGTGGACAAGCGGCGCGAGAAGGCGGGCGAGATCGCCGACATGACGGTGATCGGTGATGTCGAAGGCAAGACCTGCATCATCGTGGACGACATCTGCGATACGGCGGGGACGCTGGTGAAGGCCGCGCAGCTTCTGATCGACCACGGCGCGACCGAGGTTCACGCCTACATCACCCACGGCGTCCTCTCCGGCCCGGCGGTCGAGCGGATCGAGAACTCGATCATGAAGACGCTGGTCGTCACCGATTCGATCTTTCAGCCCGACCATGTGCGCGAGGCGCGCAACATCCGCGTCGTGCCCACCGCGCCGCTTTTCGCGCAGGCGATCATGTCGATCTGGAACGGCACTTCGGTCTCGTCGCTGTTCGAGCTCGAGACGCTGCAGCCGGTCTACGAGGGGATGTATTCGGCCCTCTGACCCTCAGTCGTCGGCGGCGAGGACCACGAGGCGCAGGATGATGGCCGGCAAGCGGCCATCATCCCATGCGGAGGCGATCGCGCCCTCGCTGAAGCGCTCGATGCGCATGATGGCGGTGACGATCCACTGAAGCTCCTCGAGCGTGGCGCCCGTCAGCCGAGCACGGTCGGCCGCCATCAGCCGCCGTCCTTCGTCGGTCTGCATCCATGCGGACCAGTCGAACGACACGACCAGCCCGTGATCGTAGGCGGCCTTGTGAAAGTCGCTCAACATCGGCGAGAACTCGAACCAGGGCATCTGGATCGCACCCTCGGCGTCGCGCTCACCGCCGCGCCATTCTCCGGCAGGCTCGTCCAGCCGGTCCGCGAAAGCGGCCAGCGCAAGCAGATCGTCGGGGGTCACAGCGCCCGCCATCCGATATCGCGGCGATAGAAGCCCTCCGGCCAGTCCACCGCCTCGGCAAGCGCATAGGCGCGCGCCCGCGCCTCGGCCAGCGCCGCGCCGCGCCCGGTGGCGCTCAGCACTCGTCCGCCCGCGGCGACGATCCGCCCGCCCCGCTCGGCCGTTCCCGCATGGAACATCATCGAGGTCGAATCCTCCGGCAGCCCCTCCAGCCCGCCGATCACGCTGCCCTTGGCGTAATCGCCCGGATAGCCATCGGCGGCCAGCACCACCGTCAGCGCGTGATCGTCAGCCCAGTTGACGGAAACTTCGGCCAGCCGTCCCTCGGCGCAGGCGTGGATCAGGTCCAGCACCTGCCCGCCAAGGCGCATCATCAGCACCTGACACTCGGGATCGCCGAAGCGGACGTTGTATTCCACCAGCCGCGCCTGCCCGTCCCGGATCATCAGCCCGGCGTAAAGCACCCCCTGAAACGGCGTCCCGCGCCGCGCCATCTCGTCCACCGTCGGCTGTACGATCCGCGCCATCACCTCGCGCTGGATTTCGGGCGTCAGCACAGGGGCAGGGGAATAGGCCCCCATCCCCCCGGTATTCGGCCCGGTATCGCCCTCGCCCACCCGTTTGTGATCCTGCGCGGTGCCGATGGGCAGGCAGTTTTGGCCGTCCACGAGGATGAAGAAGCTGGCCTCCTCGCCCTCCATGAACTCCTCGATGACGACCTCGGCCCCGGCCGCGCCGAACGCGCCGCCGAACGCGGCGTCAACGGCGGCCAGCGCCTCGCCCTCGGTCATGGCGACGGTGACGCCCTTGCCGGCGGCGAGCCCGTCCGCCTTGACGACGATGGGTGCCCCGACCCGCGCGACATGGTCGCGGGCCGCGCCCGCATCGGTGAACCGCGCCCAGGCGGCGGTCGGCGCGCCGCAGGCGTCGCAGACTTCCTTGGTGAACGCCTTCGACGCCTCCAGCATCGCCGCGGCCCGAGACGGCCCGAATACCGAAATCCGCGCCGCCCGCAGAACGTCCGCGACGCCCGCAGCCAGCGGCGCTTCCGGCCCGATCACCACCAGATCGATCGCATGTTCCTCGCAGAACGCCACCACAGCGGCGCCATCCGTAATGGCAATATCCGCGCAGCGCGCGATTTCCGCGATCCCCGCATTTCCCGGCGCGACGATCAGCCGGTCGCATTTCGGATTCTGCCGGATCGCCCAGGCGAGCGCATGCTCGCGCCCGCCGCCGCCGAGGATCAGGATGTTCATGCGCCGCCCCTTCAACCAACCTGCGCCGCCTTTAGGCCGCAGCCGATACCGCGGCAAGCTCGCCGGTTCTTCTTCGCTCAAATATCCCGGGGTCCGGGGCAGCGCCCCGGCCGAAGCTTGCCTGCCGCGCGCCGCCGGTCCATCAAGCAGGGATGGACCTGTTCGAAGACGCCGCCCCCGGCAACGCCCCCGCTCTGTCCGTTTCCGAAATCTCCGGCGCCTTGAAGCGCGTGATCGAGGGCGAGTTCGCCCGCGTCCGCGTCCGCGGCGAGGTCGGGCGCGTGTCGCGGCCCGGCTCGGGGCATCTCTATTTCGACCTCAAGGACGACAACGCCTGCATCGCCTCCGTCTGCTGGAAGGGCACCGCCGCGCGGCTGAGCCACCGCCCCGAGGAGGGGATGGAGATCGTCGTCACCGGCCGCCTGACCACCTATCCCGGCCAGTCGAAATACCAGCTTCTGGTCGAGGATGTGGAGCCGGCCGGCCTCGGTGCGTTGATGGCGATGCTGGAACAGCGGCGCCGCAAGCTGGAAGCCGAGGGGCTGTTCCATCCCTCGCGCAAGCGCCCGATCCCCTATCTGCCGCGCGTGATCGCGGTCGTGACCTCGCCCTCGGGCGCGGTGATCCGCGACATCCTGCACCGGCTGCGCGACCGCTTTCCCAGCCGCGTGCTGATCTGGCCGGTGGCGGTCCAGGGCCGCGATTGCGCCCCGCAGGTCGCGGCGGCGGTGCGGGGGCTGAACGCACTGGCCCCGGGCGGGCGGGTGCCCCGGCCTGACCTCATCATCGTGGCGCGGGGCGGCGGCTCGGTCGAGGATCTGTGGGGCTTCAACGACGAGGATGTGGTCCGCGCCGTGGCCGTGGGCACGATTCCCCTTATCTCGGCCGTGGGTCATGAGACCGATACGACGCTGATCGACCACGCCGCCGACCTGCGCGCGCCGACCCCGACGGCGGCGGCGGAACTGGCCGTGCCGGTGCGGGCCGAGCTACTGACCCGGATGGCCGAGGCGCAGTTGCGGATGATGCGCGCGGCGGAAAAGCGCGGCGCGGTCTCGCGCCAGCGGCTCGGGGATCTCTCGCGCGGTCTCGGGCGGCCGCAGGCGCTGACCGAGTCGGCGCGGCAGCGGTTCGACCTGACCGCGCCCCGGCTGGAACGGGCGCTGCGCGGCTTCGTGCGCGACCGGCGGCAGGCCATCACGGCGCTGGACCTGCCGATCTTCGCGCTGCGCGATTTCACCCGCAAGACGCGGGGCCGGTTCGATCTGCTGGCCGCGCGGCTGCCCGCCGCGTCGGGACGCGATCTGGCGGGCAAGCGGCGGCGGCTGGACCTGACCCCGCGCGGAAGCCTGCGCCGCCCGGTGGCCGAGGCGCGGCGGCAGCTTGCCAGCGCCGCGCCCCGGCTGGATGCGGCGGCGCTGCGGACGCGACGCTTGCAGGAGGAGCGGCTCGCCGCGCTTTCCCGCAGGCTCGACGGGGCGCGGGCGCGGACGCTGGCGGATGCGCGGCGGTCCGTGAGTGATCGCCGCAACCTGCTCGACGGGCTGTCCAATCGCCTTCGCCAGATCGCCCCGCGCCTCACCGCCGAGCGATGGAGGGCGCTCGACCGGCTCGACCGGCTGCGGCAGACGCTCGGCCATGCGGAAACGCTCAAGCGGGGCTTCGCGGTCGTGCGCGGGGCCGATGGGGATGTGATCACATCCGCCGCCGCCGCCGCGCCCGTGCCCCGGCTAGTTTTGGAGTTTCACGACGGCTCGGTCGCCGTTCGCCCGGAAACCGCGCCGGGCCGCAAGCGGGCGGACAAGGACGGCGGGCAGAAGTCGCTGTTCTAGCGCGGCTCCAGCGCATCCTTGGGGCGCATCGTCAGCCAGATCAGCGCCCCGCCGGCGAGGATCAGCAGTGGCAGCATGGCGAGGTTCACCGCCTCCCATCCCGCCTGGGCGCTGCCGCCCGAGCAGTTCATCAGCCCGCCCGAGGCGAGCGAGGCGACGAACACCCCCCCGAACACCACGGCGTCGTTGATGCCCTGCACGCGCGCCCGCTCGGCCGGGGAATGCGCCGCCGTCAGCATCGCGGTCGCGCCGATGAAGCCGAAGTTCCAGCCCAGCCCCAGCAGGACGAGGGCGAGGTAGAACTGCCCCAGCTCGACCCCGCTCATCGCGGCGGCGCTGGAGAGGGCCAGGATCACGAGCCCGGCAGCGACGATGCGCGAGGCGCCGAAGCGGTTGATGAGCCAGCCGGTGAAGAAGGACGGCAGGAACATGGCGACAACATGGGCCGAGACGATATTCGCGGCGTCCCCCGCGCTGAAGCCGCAGCCGACCACGGCAAGGGGAGTCGAGGTCATCACCAGGTTCATCAGCGCATAGCTGACCGTGCCGCAGATCATCGCGACGGTGATTTCGGGCGTGCGAAGCAGCTCGCCCAGGCTGCGGCCCTGCGGGGCGCCGGTCCGCGCGGCGAGGGACGGCGCGGGGCTGTCCAGCAGCGCGAAGAGCAGCGGCCCGGCGAGGTTCAGCGCCGCAATGGCGGCGAAGGTGGCCATGAAGGGGACCGCCGTCGCCTCGGTCGTGGCGCGGACCAGCATGGGGCCGAGCAGCGCGGCCACCAGCCCGCCGCCCAGCACCCAGCCGATGGCGCGGGGCTGCAGGTCGGGCGGCGCGGCATCGGTCGCGGCGAAGCGATAGAAACCCTGCGCGGCCATGTAGACGCCGGTCAGGCCGGTCCCGGCGGTGAACAGCCAGAAGGACCCGGCGTAAAGCCCCGCCGCCGCCAGCCCCGCCCCGGCAGCGGCGATCAGGCAGGCGAGCGTGAAGCCCGCCCGCCGGCCCCGCCGCGCCATCAGTCCCGACAGCGGCCGCGCGGAGAGCGCCGAGCCGAGGATCACCGCAGAGATCGGCAGCGTGGCGATGCAGGGATTGGGCGCGAGCATCTGCCCGGCCAGCCCGCCGGTGATGAAGATCATCGACATCTGCGCGCCGAGGACGCCCTGCGCGGCGACCAGCACCCAGATGTTGCGCCAGGCGCGGCGCATGTCATAGGCGGCGCTGGTCACTGCCCGAGCTTCGCCGCCGCACGGGCGCGGGCCTCGATGGCGGGCCAGTCGCGGGCGCGCTGGTCGGCCTCGGGGGCGATCCAGCTGCCGCCGACGCAGGGGACGTTCGGCAGCGCGAGGTAGCGGGGGGCGTTCTCCACCGTGATCCCTCCGGTCGGGCAGAAGGACAGCTGCGGCAGCGGGCCGTGCAGCGCTTTCAGCAGCGCCGCGCCGCCGATTGCCTCGGCCGGAAACAGCTTGAGCATGTCGTAGCCGAGATCGCGGGCCCGCATCGCCTCGGACGCGGTGGCCGCGCCGGGCAGAAGCGGCAGGCCCGCGTCCTCGGCCGCGCGGGCGATGGCGTCGGTCAGGCCGGGCGAGACGGCGAAGGTTGCGCCGGCATCCTTGCCGCGGGCGACATCATCGGCGCTCAGCACCGTGCCGGCGCCGACATGGGCGCCCTTCAGCCCCGACAGCGCCCGGATCGCGGGCAGGGCGGCGTCCGAGCGCAGCGTCACTTCCAGAACCGGCAGTCCGCCCGCGACCAGCGCTCGGCCCAGATCGGGCGCGGTGCCGGCGTCCGTGATCACAAGCACAGGGATCACGGGGGCGAGGGCGCAAAGCTGCCGCATCCGCGCCGATTGCGTCTCGGGGGGCATGGCGGTTCCTTTCCGGGCAGGTCGCCCGGCGGGAGCCTATCGGCAGCCCGGCCCCCGCCGCAAGGGGCGGGCCGCCGCAGGCTCAGCCGCCCGCGCTGCGTCCCGCCGTGCCCGTCCGTGCCGTGGACGAGGCGCCGAAGCCGCCGCGCTGCGCCACCTGCGTCTGCGTCATCGGCGCCTGGCCGATGGTGGACGGGGCGCGGGCGAAGGTGTTGCTCGGCACCCTTGCGCTGCCGCTGTTGCCGGCGAAGCTCTGGTTGCCGTTCGGGGTCGAATAGCCGCCCGGCGTGCGGATCATCGGCTGGCTGAAGACCCCGCCGCCGCGCGACAGCATGGACCCCATCATGTAGCCCACCAGCAGCGGCATGAAGCTGAAGCCGCCGCCCTGATTCTGCTGCGCCGCCGCCGGATCGGCCCCGCAGGCGCCCGCGCCGTGCTCCTGCTCGCACAGCTCCTGGCTTTCATAGCGCGGCGCGGTTTCCAGATGCTCCGCCTTGGCCGCGGCGAACTGGGTCTGGCAGTCGTCTTCTGTGAACCACAGCCCGTCCTCGCGTGCGGCGGCGAGGCAGCTGTCGAGATCGGGGAAGGCCTGCGCGTCCACGCGGTCATCCTCGCAGGCGGCCAGCGTCAGCATGGCGGTTCCTGCCAGCACCAGCGCGACGTGGCGCGAGCGTTTGCGGCGCGGCTTGGTGGTGGACGTGGTGAGGTCGGTCATGGCTTACCCCTCGATGAAATGCGGCTTGAAACGGGACAGGTTGTGGGTGATGCGCGCGCGGTCCTCGCGCATCCCGAGACCGACGCAGGCGCGGCCGACGATCCAGGCGCCCAGAACCGGGTGAAAACCGTCGAACTCGGGTAGTGGGGCGAGGGCCTGCACCACATGGGCGTGGTGCGAATAACTGTCGTCGGGGGCGCGGTCCGTCTCGCGGCCCGCTTCGGTGATGACGACGCCCGCCCCCTCGCGCGAGAAGATGGGCTTGGTCACGAAGCCGCGGGCAAGCTGCGGCTCGGCGGCCGCAATGGCGTCCGCGAACGGGGTCGGCTCGCCCTTGCGGGCGGCCTCCAGATCGGCCGCGAAGAACGCCGGCAGCAGGTTCGGGTGGTCCGGGAACAGATGCCAGAGCAGCGGCAGCAGCCCCTTGTTCGACAGCACCGCCTTCCACGGCGGCTCGATGAACCGGGTCTGCGAGGGCTGCAGGTTCGGCGCGAAGTCGTCGCGCAGCATGTCCTCCCACGGATACAGCTTGAACAGCGTGCCGATCACCCGGTCCTGGTCGTCGGCGAACTGGCCTTCCTCGCTGAGCCCGATGGCGGAGAGGCCGGTGTAATGCGCGCCCAAGCCCGCCTCGCGCGCGGCCCAGGCGATCGCCTCGACGGTGGCGTAATCCTCGGGGTTCTCGCGGTCGGCGGCGAAGTGGATGTCCTCGCCCTGCGGCGCCATCTCGGCCCAGCGAGCGACCAGCGCCTCGTGGATGCCGTTGAACTGGTCGGTGGTCGGGCCGAGGACGCCGGCATCGCGCGACTCCTCGAACCAGAGCCACTGGAACGAGGCCGATTCGTAGAGCGAGGTCGGCGTATCGGCGTTGTATTCCAGCAGCTTGGCGGGGCCGCTGCCGTCATAGGCAAGGTCGAAGCGGCCATAAAGCTCGGGCTCGCCATTCGCCCAGCTGCGTTCGACGAAATCCCAGTAGGGGCGGGGGATGTCGAGCCGGGTCAGCCATTCCTCGGACGCAACGGCGTGGGCGACGGCCTGCCGGCACATCTCGTGCAGCTCGGACGCCGGGTCCTCGATGTCATCCTCGATCTGGCGCAGGGTGAAGCGATAGGCCGAGGTTTCGTCCCAGTAAGGCTCTCCGCCCATGTCGGCGAAGGTGAAGCCCAGCTCGGCGGCGCGCTCGCGCCAGCCGGGGCGTTCGGAAAGGGCGATCTTCTGCATCAAGGCTCCTGTCTGCCGGTCCGATGTGGCGGCTGGGGGCCGCCGATGCAAGGTCAGCCGCCGGCCCGCGCCTCGGCGGCCAGATGCTCGGCCACCTGCGGCGCGTAATAGGTCAGGATGCCGTCGCAGCCCGCGCGCCGGAAGCCGAGCAGGCTTTCGGCCACGACCTCGCGCCTGAGCCAGCCGGCCCGGATCGCGCCCTCCATCATCGCGTATTCGCCGCTGACCTGATAGGCATAGGTCGGCACGCCGAACTGGTCCTTCACCTCGCGGCAGATGTCCAGATAGGGCATGCCCGGTTTGACCATCACCATGTCCGCGCCCTCGGACAGATCGCGGGCAACGCATCGCAGCGCCTCGTCGCGGTTGGCGGGGTTGATCTGGTAGGTCTTCTTGTCACCCACGAACCGGGCCGAGGCGCCGACCGCGTCCCGGAACGGCCCATAGAAGTCCGAGGCGTATTTCGCCGCATAGGACAGGATCGCGACGTCCTTATGGCCTTCCCGCTCGAGCGCGGCGCGCAGCTTGCCGATCCGCCCGTCCATCATGTCCGAAGGCCCGAGGATGTCGGCCCCCGCATCCGCCTGCGCCAGCGCCATGCGGACCAGCGCCTCGATTGTCTCGTCGTTCAGGATGATGCCGTCCCGGACGAACCCGTCATGCCCGTTGATGTTGTAGGGGTCCAGCGCGATGTCGGTCATCACCGCCAGATCGGGCGCGACCTCCTTGATGGCGCGGATGGCGCGGTTGCCGATGTTCTCGGGGTCCCAGGCGCGTTCGCAGGTCTCGTCCTTCAGGTCGGGATCGGAATGGGGAAAGATGCAGATCGCGGGAATCCCCAGCTCCGCGGCCCGCTCGGCGGCCCGTTTCGCCCCGTCCAGCGTCAGCCGCTCGACCCCCGGCATGGATTCGATCCTGCCTTCGCCGCCGGCGATCTCGGTCACAAAGATCGGCCAGATGAGGTTCTGCGCCGCCAGATGGCGCTCGGCGGTCAGGGCGCGCAGCGCGGCGGTGCGGCGCAGCCGCCGCAGGCGGGTGGCGGGGTAGGGGGCGATCACGGGGGTGGCGGGCATGGGTCTTCCTGCTTGCTGTCGGCGGAGTATCACGGGTTTTGCCCCCGGCTGCAAACGCTCGCGGTTTCGCATTCCCTCGCACAACTCCGGGGCCTAAGATAAGGGCTCTTGCGGATTTTCCATGGGCGCTCACGTGGTCGGATATGACGGGTTCATGCAGTTTCTGGACCTGCGGTCCTTCAGTTCGATCTGGTACTGGCTGCTCCTGACGCTCGCCTGGACCTCGGCCGGGCGGCATGTGCTGGGCGTTCCGGCGGAGATCGTGCATCGCGCCCGCCGCGCCGCAGCGGAGGACGGCGGCGACGCCGGCGTCCTGCTGCTGGACTGGCTGTCGCTGATGCTGCCGCGCTGGCAGGTGCCGCCGCGCGACGGGGCGATCCTGCTGGGCGTCGCGGCCTTCGTGCTGACCAGCCTTCTGGTGCTGGGCTTCGGCTACGGGCGCGAACTGGCGCAGGCGGCGTTCCTGCTGCTGGGCCCCTTCGCGGCGCTGCTGGGGCTGCGGGTGCGGCTGGCGCGGCGGCTGGCCCCGGTGCTGGCCGAGGCGCATGAGGGGCGGCTGGATACCGCCAAAGCTGCCGGGGCGGCGGCGGCCGCCATGTCGCGCCACCGGTTGCAGGCGGCGTTCCTGTCGATCATGGCGGTCGCGGCGGCGGCGATCTGGGGCACCGGTTGGGTCATCACGCATCCTTACGGGCTTTGAGCCGCATCCGGGCGGACAGGGGCGCTTGACACCGCCACGGCGCGGTTTACCTCCACCCGCATGGCCGAACATCTGATCCTTTCCGGCGCGCCCGAGGGCATGGACGCCGCGCTCCTGTCGCGCGAGGCGGGGCTTGCCGCCGAACGCGGCGCGCCCGTGATTCACGTTGCCCGCGACGACCGCCGCATGGCGGCCATGCGCGCGGGACTCGCCTTCTTCGCCCCGCAACTCGCGGTGCTGGAATTTCCCGCTTGGGACACGACGCCCTATGACCGCGTGTCCCCGTCGGGCGAGATCATGGCGCAGCGGTTGCAGGTGCTGGCGGCGCTCGCCTCTGGCGTGAAACCGCCTTTCGTGCTGTTGACGACGCTCAACGCGGCCATGCAGCGGCTTCCCGCCCGCGAGACGGTGCGCGGCGCCAGCTTCGCCGCCGTGAAGGGCGAGCGGCTGGACGAGGTGAAGCTGCGCGGCTTCCTGGTCCGCATGGGCTTCTCGCAGGCGCCCACCGTGACCGAGCCGGGCGACTACGCCGTGCGCGGCGGGATCATCGACATCTATCCGCCGGGGGGCAGTGGCCCCGTGCGGCTCGACCTGTTCGGCGACGTGCTGGACGGCATCCGCCGCTTCGACCCGGAGACCCAGCGCAGCCTCGGCAGCCTCGACCGGATCGAGATCGCGCCGATGTCCGAGGTGGTGCTGAACGACGAGGCGATCACCCGCTTCCGCACGACCTACCGCGCCGAATACGGCGGCGGCGCGAACGATCCGCTGTATGAGGCGGTGAGCGCCGGTCAGAAGGTCGCGGGCATGGAACACTGGCTGCCGTGGTTCCACGAGCGGCTGGAGAGCCTCTTCGACTACCTGCCGGGCGCGTCGGTCATGCTGGACGACCATATCGAACAGGTCCGGGCGGGCCGCTGGCACACCGTGTCGGAACAATACGACGCCCGGCGCGAGGCGATGGGGCGGCGCGGCAGCGACAGCGTCTATCGCCCCGTCGCGCCCACGGCGATGTTCCCCGACGAGGCGGAATGGGCCGGCTGGCTTGCCCGCCACCGCGTCCTGCGCCTGTCGGTGCTGCACCATCCGCCCGGACCGGGCGTGCTGGACGCGGGCGGCCGCGTCGGACGGAATTTCGCCCCCGAACGGCAGGCCGAGAAGGCCGACCTGTTCGGCGCCCTCGCCGATCACATCCGCGCCCTGCAGAAGGACCGCCGCGTCATCGTCGCCACCTTCTCGGACGGCGCGCGCGAGCGGCTGTCGGGCCTGCTGGCCGATGAAAGGCTGATCGGCGCGAAACCCATCGCCGACATCCGCGAACTGCCGGACGCGCAGGGCGCGCTGGGGATTGCCGTCTGGCCGCTGGACGAGGGCTTCGTCGCGGACGGGCAGGCGACCGGCAGGCTGGCGGTGATTTCCGAACAGGACGTGCTGGGCGACCGGCTGATCCGCGGCGCAAAGAAGCGGCGGCGGGCGGACAACTTCCTGAAGGACACGACCTCGCTGACGCCCGGCGATCTGGTCGTTCATGTCGAACACGGCATCGGCCGCTATACGGGGCTGGAAACGATCAACGCCCTCGGCGTGCCGCATGACTGCGTGGCGCTGGAATATGCGGGCGGCGACCGGCTGTTCCTGCCGGTGGAGAACATCGAACTCCTGAGCCGCTACGGGCACGAGGAAGGGCTGCTCGACAAGCTCGGCGGCGGGGCGTGGCAGGCGCGCAAGGCGCGGCTGAAGGAGCGTATCCGCCAGATCGCCGACAAGCTGATGCGGGTCGCCGCCGAACGCATCCTGCGCGCCGCCCCGGTGCTGGAGCCCGAGCACCACGAATGGGAGGCGTTCGCCGCCCGCTTCCCCTATACCGAGACCGACGACCAGATGGCCGCGATCGAGGACGTGGCCGAGGATCTGGCCGCGGGTCGCCCGATGGACCGGCTGGTGGTGGGCGACGTGGGCTTCGGCAAGACCGAGGTGGCGATGCGCGCGGCCTTCGTCGCCGCAAGCCAGGGCAAGCAGGTGGCGGTGGTGGCCCCGACGACGCTGCTCGCCCGCCAGCATTTCCGCAGCTTCGCCGAACGCTTCCGCGGCACGGCCATCACCGTGCGCCCGCTCTCGCGCTTCGTTTCGACCCGCGATGCGGCGGAGACGCGGGCGGGGCTGGCGGATGGATCGGTGGATATCGTCGTCGGCACCCATGCGGTGCTGGCCAAGCAGGTCCGGTTCAAGGACCTGGGCCTGCTCATCATCGACGAGGAGCAGCATTTCGGCGTCGCCCACAAGGAGCGGCTGAAGGAGCTGCGGTCCGACATCCACGTGCTGACCCTGACCGCGACGCCCATCCCGCGCACGCTGCAACTGTCGCTGACCGGGGTGCGCGACCTGTCGGTGATCGGCACACCCCCGGTGGACCGGCTGGCGATCCGCACGTATGTCAGCGAGTTCGACAGCGTCACCATCCGCGAAGCCTTGCTGCGCGAGAAATACCGCGGCGGGCAGTCGTTCTTCGTCGTCCCGCGCCTGTCGGACCTGCCCGAAGTGGAAGACTGGCTGAAGGAGCATGTCCCCGAGGTTTCGACCATCGTCGCCCACGGCCAGCTTGCGGCGGGCGATCTGGACCAGCGCATGAACGCCTTCTACGACGGCAGCCACGACGTGCTGCTGGCGACGTCCATCGTCGAATCGGGCCTCGATATCCCCCGCGCCAACACGATGATCGTCTGGCGCGCCGACATGTTCGGGCTGGCGCAGCTTTACCAGATCCGGGGACGGGTGGGGCGGTCCAAGACCCGCGCCTACTGCTATCTGACGACCAAGCCGCGCGTGCCGCTGACGCCGCAGGCGATTCGGCGGCTGAAGTTCCTCGGCTCGATCGACAGCCTCGGGGCTGGCTTCAACCTCGCCAGCCAGGACCTCGACCTGCGCGGCGCGGGGAACCTGCTGGGCGAGGAGCAGTCGGGCCACATCAAGGAAGTCGGTTTCGAACTTTACCAGCAGATGCTGGAGGAGACGATCGCCAAGCTGAAATCCGGCGAGCTGGAGGGCACGCCCGACGATGAATGGGCGCCGACGCTGAACCTCGGCGTGCCGGTGACGATCCCGGAAAGCTACATCCCCGACCTGGACGTGCGGCTGGACCTCTACCGCCGCCTCTCGCAGCTGACGACCAAGGTCGAGCTGGAAGGCTTTGCCGCCGAGCTGATCGACCGTTTCGGCCCGCTCCCGCGCGAGGTGAACACGCTGCTTCTGGTGATCCGCATCAAGGCGATGGCCAAGCGCGCGAACATCGCCAAGCTGGATGCGGGGCCGAAGGGCGCGACGGTGCAGTTCCACATGGACAAGTTCCCGAACCCCGCCGGTCTGGTCGAGTTCCTGACCGAGAACCGCCCCCACGCCCGTGTCGCCGACAACAAGATCGTCGTCAGCCGGGAATGGAAGACCGACGCCGACCGGATCAAGGGCGCGTTCGGCGTCGCTCGCGATCTGGCCGCGAAGGTGAAAGCCGGCGAGACGGGCGCGCAGCCGCGCGCGGAGGCGGAAGGCAAGGACGCTCATCGGAAGACGCCGGTGAATGCTCCGCCCGCCGCCACCGGCAGGACAAAAAGCGCGGGCGCGTCTGCCGCGAAGGTCGCCCCCAAGGCTCCCGCGCCCGTCTCGGCCAAGGCCGGCGGGGACCGGGAGTTCCGGCCCTTCAAGGGCGGCAAGACCGGGCGCGCGGATGCGGCGCGGGCGGTGTTCGATCGCAAGGGCAAGCCGCGCCCGCGGTGAACCGGCGCTCTGCCGGATCGCCCGCCATCAGGACCACGCCCGGTCCATCTGCCGGGTCAGGGTAATCATCGCGGACAGGCGGTCGCGGATGCGGCCGTGGAACTCCTCCAACTGCGCCATCACGGCTCCAAGGCCGAGATCGTGCTGCCGCAGCCGGCCGCTTTCCACCTCGCCGAGGATGCGCACCTGGTCGAGCCCGGCCATCAGCCGCTGGACCGCCTCGGCCTCATGGCGAAGCCGCGCCAGCCGCCCCTGCAATTCCTGCGGGGTCAGCACACCACTGGGCGGCGGGGCAGCGCAGAAATCCCGCAGCATGGCCGTTTCGGGCCGCTCGGCCGGGTTGCCGAACCCGGCGTCGTGGTCGAACTGATCGGCTGCGCGCGCCAGCAGGCGGCGGGCGCAGTCATGGAACAGCAGCCCGTCGAGCTGCGCGAGCAGTTCGCGCGCCGAGCAGTCCTGCCGTCCCGCCGTGCCGCGCAGCCGCGCCACGAGATCGGCCGCAATGCGCTTGTAGCTGTCCGAGATCGCGCTGACCGGCCCGCCCGAAGGCTCCAGCCGCGATGCGAGGATCCGCATGTTGGTGGGAATCAGATAGAGGTTCTGGAACGTCCCCAGCAGCGCGACCTGCGCGTCGGCCAGCTCGGCCAGCGAACGGCGCATCGCCATCAGCTGCGGCACCAGCCCCGAATCCGTGCCCGGTCCGGCCAGCGCCCGCATCTCCTCGCTCAGCGCGTCGGCCATGAAGGACTGGTGGTCGGGAAAGCCCAGCCCGGCCAGCGCGGCGTCAAGGCGGGCAAGCTGCGCCTCCATGCTCTCGTCCGGGGTCTCGGCGGCGCGCAGCGCGGCGTAGATCTTGCGGATGGCGGGAAGCAGCGGCCCCTGCGGATTGCAGCGCACCGAGATATAGCCGTCCTCGACCGGGATCATCACCGCGAAGATCCAGTAATGCCGTCCGTCGCAGGCGAGATTCTTGATATAGGCGCAGGCCGTATCGTCCGCCCCAAGCCGCTGCCAGAGCCGCGCAAACACCGCCCGCGGCATGTCTGGATGGCGCACGATCCGCTGCGGCATCCCAACGAGTTGCGCCGGATCGTAGCCGGTCCCCTTCGCGAACAGCGCATTGGCCGACTGGATCACGCCGCGCTTGTCGGTGCGGGTATAGGACAGGCGCGAAAAATCGAACTGTCGCGCTTCGTCGATGACTCTGGTTGGTCGCACGGCCCTGCCCATTCGCTGACGTTCAGCAGCGATAGCACCGAGCCGTTAAGATCCCGTTGATGCGTGTCAGTCGAAGAACCGGCGGGCGCAGGTCAGGGTCAGCCCGAAGGCGAAGCCGCCGCCCTGCGCGTTGGCCACGGTGCCGCACCACTCGCCCCGGTCCGACATCAGGCTTTTCGTATGCCCGCCCGCCGGCTGATACGCGATCCGCCGGCCGCCGGCCGAAAACAGGTTCAGCGCCCCGCCGGTTCGCGTCGCATAGCCGGCGTGCCCGCCATCGGGGGTGACGATCGCATTCCTCCCGCCCGGCGCGTTGGCGGGATTGGACGGGGCGTTCCCCGGCGCGGCCGATGAATTGGCCGGGTTGCCGGAGGAATTTGCAAACTGCGCCGGCGCGTTGCGGATGTTCGAGGGCGCGTTCGCCCGCGCGCCGGGGCCCAGATCGAAGGGCAGTTGCGTCTGGTCCAGCACGAACAGCACCGACTGGGCACCGGCTGGCCCTGCCGCGAGGGCGAATGCGAGGATCAGGGCGGCTTTCATGGCGGCAGATTAGGGGCCCGGCAGGCTTGCGTCCAGCGGGCGTTGACTCCGGCCGCGCCCCTGCCCATGCAGCGGGGAACCTGACTGGATGGAACGCCCATGCTCAAGACGCGCATCATTCCCTGCCTCGACGTGGCCGATGGCCGCGTGGTCAAGGGGGTCAATTTCGTGGATCTGATCGACGCCGGCGACCCGGTCGAGGCGGCGCGGGCCTATGACGCGGCCGGCGCGGACGAGATCTGCTTCCTCGACATTCACGCCACGCACGAGAATCGCGGCACCATGTATGATCTGGTGACGCGGACAGCCGAGCAGTGCTTCATTCCGCTGACCGTGGGTGGCGGGGTGCGCACGCATCAGGACGTCCGCGACCTGCTTCTGGCGGGGGCCGACAAGGTAAGCTTCAATTCGGCCGCCGTGGCCGATCCGAACGTGGTCGCCGAGGCGGCGGCGCGGTTCGGCAGCCAGTGCATCGTCTGCGCCATCGACGCCAAGACCGTCGCGCCGGGTAGGTGGGAGATCTTCACCCATGGCGGCCGCCGTGCGACCGGCATCGACGCGGTCGAGTTCGCCCGCACCGTCGCTGAAAAGGGCGCGGGGGAAATCCTGCTCACCAGCATGGACCGCGACGGCACCCGCGCCGGCTTCAACATCGAACTGACCCGCGCGGTGGCCGACGCGGTGCCGGTCCCGGTGATCGCCTCGGGCGGGGTGGGGACGCTGGACCATCTCGTCGAAGGGGTCATCGAGGGACACGCGAGCGCGGTGCTGGCGGCCTCGATCTTCCATTTCGGCACCTACACCATCGCCGAAGCCAAGGCGCACATGGCCGCCGCCGGCATACCCGTGAGGATGACATGAGCGTTCCGCACCCGCTCGACCGGCTGGCTGCGACCATCGAGGCGCGCCGCGGCGCCGATCCGGCGTCCAGCTGGACGGCGCAGCTTCTGGCGAAGGGCCCGGCGAAATGCGCCGAGAAGTTCGGCGAAGAGGCCGTCGAGGCGATCATCGAGGCGGTCCGCGGCGACCGCGCCCGGCTGACCGCCGAGGCCGGGGACGCGCTTTATCATCTGCTGGTGATGCTGGCCGCGTGCGATGTGCCGCTGTCCGAGGTCTGGGCCGAGCTGGAGCGGCGCGAGGCGCAGTCGGGCGTTGCGGAGAAAGCGTCCCGCTGACCCGCACGGGCGGGTTGACCGCCGCACCAAGCCGCAGACCGACAAAGAAAGCCGCCCCTTTCGGGACGGCTTTCGGAATGATGGTGGGTGATAACGGATTTGAACCGCTGACATCTTCGATGTGAACGAAGCGCTCTACCGCTGAGCTAATCACCCGGTGACGCGCCTGATAGCGCCTGCGGCGAGCGGCTGCAAGAGGTAAAGATCGCCTGAAACCTGCCGATCGATGACAGGGAAGCTGCGGCGCCGAAGGCGTTGCCCGCAGGCGGCGCCGCGTCCTCCGGCAAACGAAACGGGCGGGGTTTCCCCCGCCCGTTCGATGGTGTCAGCGGCTGCTCTCAGTGAGCCGTGGCCGAGCCGCCGGGATCGTGCCGGGCGGCGAGGCGGGCGGCCTCGGTCGCGGCGGCTTCCTCGGCGGCCTCGTCCCATTCCAGCGGCTCGGGCATCCGCACGAGCGCGTGGCGCAGGACTTCCCGGACGTTCGAAACGGGGATGATCTTCAGCCCCTCCTTCACGTTGTCCGGGATCTCGGCCAGATCCTTCTCGTTCTCCTGCGGGATCAGCACCGTCTTGATGCCGCCGCGCAGGGCCGCGAGCAGTTTCTCCTTGAGCCCGCCGATCGCCAGCGCGTTGCCGCGCAGGGTCACTTCGCCCGTCATCGCCACGTCCTTGCGGACCGGGATGCCGGTCATCACCGACACGACCGAGGTCACCATCGCCAGACCGGCCGAGGGGCCGTCCTTGGGCGTCGCGCCTTCGGGAACGTGAACGTGGATGTCGCGTTTCTCGAACTCCGGCGGGCGGATGCCCAGTTCCGGCGCGACCGACCGCACGAAGCTGGACGCCGCGTCGATCGATTCCTTCATCACGTCGCCCAGTTTCCCGGTCGTCTTCATCCGGCCCTTGCCCGGCAGCCGCAGCGCCTCGATCTGGAGCAGATCGCCGCCGACCTGCGTCCAGGCGAGCCCCGTGACCACGCCGACCTGATCGTCCTTTTCGGCCAGACCGTAGCGGTGGCGGCGGACGCCCAGATATTCCTCGACCTTCTCGGGCGTGACTTCGACCGATTTGGTCTTGCCCTTGAGGATCTCGGTCACGGCCTTGCGGGCCAGCTTGGCGATCTCGCGCTCGAGGCTCCGCACCCCGGCTTCCCGCGTATAGTAGCGGGTGACGTGGGCCAGCGCCTCGTCGGTCACCGAGAACTCGCCCTTCTTCAGGCCGTTCGCCTTGATCTGCTTGGGCAGCAGGTGGCCCTTGGCGATCTCGCGCTTCTCGTCCTCGGTATAGCCGGCCAGCGGGATGATCTCCATCCGGTCGAGCATCGGCCCCGGCATGTTGTAGCTGTTGGCCGTGGTCAGGAACATCACGTTCGACAGGTCGTATTCCACCTCAAGATAGTGGTCCACGAAGGTCGCGTTCTGTTCCGGGTCCAGCACCTCCAGCATTGCCGAAGCCGGGTCGCCGCGGAAGTCCTGACCCATCTTGTCGATCTCATCCAGCAGGATGAGCGGGTTCGTGGTCTTGGCCTTCTTCAGCGCCTGGATGATCTTGCCGGGCATCGAGCCGATATAGGTCCGCCGGTGGCCCCGGATCTCGGATTCGTCGCGCACGCCGCCAAGCGAGATGCGGATGAACTCGCGCCCCGTGGCCTTCGCCACGCTGCGGCCGAGCGAGGTCTTGCCGACGCCGGGCGGGCCGACGAGGCAGAGGATCGGGCCCTTCAGCTTGTCGCTGCGCGACTGCACGGCCAGGTATTCGACGATCCGTTCCTTGACCTTTTCAAGGCCATAGTGATCGGCGTCCAGCACCTGTTCGGCGCGGCCGAGGTCCTTCTTGGTGCGCGACTTCACGCCCCACGGCAGCGCCAGCAGCCAGTCGAGATAGTTGCGGCTGACCGTCGCCTCGGCCGACATCGGGGACATCGACTTCAGCTTCTTCAGCTCGGCTTCCGCCTTCTCGCGCGCTTCCTTGCTGAACTTGGTGGCGGCGATCTTGTCTTCCAGCTCCGCGATCTCGTTCTGACCTTCGTCGCCGTCGCCCAGCTCGCGCTGGATCGCCTTCATCTGCTCGTTCAGATAGTATTCGCGCTGCGTCTTCTCCATCTGGGTCTTGACGCGCGACTTGATCTTCTTCTCGACCTGCAGCACGGACATCTCGCCCTGCATCAGGCCATAGACCTTCTCAAGCCGCTCGGCGACGTTCAGCGTCTCCAGCAGGTCCTGCTTGCGGGTGATGTCGATGCCCAGATGGCCCGAGGCGAGGTCGGCCAGCACGGCAGGCTCGCGCGCCTCGCCGATGGCGGAGACGGCTTCCTCGGGAATGTTCTTGCGGACCTTGACGTAACGCTCGAACTCCTCCGCGACGGTGCGGACGAGCGCGGCAAGGCTGTCGGCGTCGCCCGGCACTTCGGCCAGCGGCTCGGCAGTCGCCTCGAAATGGTCGTCGTTATCGACAAAGCCCGTGATGCTCACACGTTCACGCCCCTCGACCAGCACCTTGACGGTGCCATCGGGCAGCTTGAGCAGTTGCAGCACATTGGCCAGCACGCCGGTGCGATAGATGCCGTCGGCGTCGGGTTCATCGACCGCGGCATCCTTCTGGGCGGCCAGCAGGATCGGGTGGTCGCCGTTCATCACCGCTTCCAGCGCGCGGACCGATTTCTCGCGTCCGACGAACAGCGGCACGATCATGTGGGGAAACACCACGATGTCGCGCAGCGGCAGCACGGCATAGGTCTGGTTGGAAGATGCTTGGGTCATCCTGGTCCTTTCGTGCCCGAGCGTGGCGGCCCCATCATGGCAGCCCTCCGGCCCGGCTTGAGGGTAATCTAGGACCGCGGGGCCGCCGCTTCAATGGCGGCGGCGTTCCTGTGTTGTTCCGAATTGCGCCAAATCTTACCGGTCCGGCCTGGGTCGCAGCGGTCCGGCCTCAGAACGGGATTTCGTCATCGAATTCGGGCCGTGACCCGCCTGCGCCGCCACCTGCGGCGCCACCCGAGCTTCCGCCCGAAGCGCCGCCGCTGCGGCTGCCGCCGCCATAGCTGCCGCCCGAGCCGCCGCCGTAATCGCCGTAACCCTCGTTATAGCCGCCCTGACCGCCACCACCCGAGCCGCCGCCACGGCTGTCGAGCATCGTCAGCTCGCTGCGGAAGGGACGCAGCGCGACCTCGGTCGAGTAGCGGTCGGTGCCGGACTGGTCCTGCCACTTGCGGGTTTCCAGCTGGCCCTCGACATAGATCTTCATACCCTTTTTCAGATACTGCTCGGCCACGCGCACCAGCGGTTCCGAGTGGATCACGACCGTGTGCCATTCGGTGCGCTCGCGGCGCTCGCCGCTGTTGCGGTCCTTCCACGTCTCGGAGGTGGCGATGCGCAGGTTGGCGATCTTGCCGCCGTTCTGAAAGGTGCGGATCTCGGGGTCCTGACCCAGGTTGCCGATCAGAATGACCTTGTTGACACTGCCCGCCATGTTCCGCCCCCTTCGCGTGAAATCTGGGCGCCGGTCTAGACCGGCGGAAGGGCGAACGGAATAGGCGGATTTTCGCCGACCAGCCGGCGCCGCGAAAACTTCGTTCGTGGCGGCTGTCCGGCCCGCAAGTATAGTCCCCCAAAACGAAAACTTGCGGATCGAGAGGGGCAACCATGCAGATCACCGTGTTCACGGGCAAGCTTGTGCGGGCGGCCGTCGTGGCCACCGCCGCCGTTTCGGTAGCGATGCCGGCGGCGGCGGACGGGCTGAGGCTTTCTGGCGCATCGAGCAAGTCGCGCGCCGGCCAGTTCGAGCGTCAGACCCAGCTGATGGATTCGCGTCTGGCCGGTCAGTATCAGCGCTCGCAGCGCCTGCGCCCGGATGCGGGACGCGAGGACAGGGCGGTCGCCGTCATCAACCTCGATGACGCCGCGATCCCCGCCTATCGCGGCAACCAGCGCAGCAAGTACGTGCCCCACGCCCGCGCGATCGCCCGCAAGCACGGCATTCCCGAGGATCTGTTCCTGCGTCTCGTCCAGCAGGAATCCGGGTGGAACCCCTCGGCCCGCTCGCACAAGGGGGCGCGCGGCCTCGCGCAGCTGATGCCCGGCACGGCGGCGAAGCTGGGGGTGAATCCGAACGATCCGATCCAGAACCTCGAAGGCGGCGCCCGCTATCTGCGCCAGCAATACAACGCGTTCGGCAGCTGGCGGCTGGCGCTGGCGGCCTATAACGCGGGGCCGGGTGCGGTGCAGAAATACAAGGGCATCCCCCCCTACCGCGAGACGACGAACTACGTGCGGATCATCGCCGGAAGCTGACTTTCCCATACCGGACCGTCCGACGGCCGCCGCACGAGGCGGCCGTTTTCGTTCGCGCGGGCGAGTTATCCCCGTGGATTGCCGGGTTATCCCCGCAAATGCGCCGCTCGTCACCGATCCTTCACTTTACAACCGGCGCGATTCGGGCCGACGATATGTGGTAGCAGCGCCGGCCTCATACGCCGGTTGTTGTGGCAGCTACCACAAGTTGGGGCAAACCCGACCGAGCAGAGGCAGGACAGTCATGGCACAGACGGACAGCTTCATCCTGAGTGACGAGATTCACCCCATCGACATCGTCGAGACGGTGGCGGCGCATCGCGAATGGGATTTCGACCGGCTCGCCGACGACCAGATCGCGATGGTGGTGGAGGGGCAGTGGCGCAGCTATTCGCTGACGCTGGCCTGGTCGGCGCGCGAGCAGGTGCTGCGGCTGATCTGCACCTTCGACATGGACCCTCCGGCGGAACGGATGGCGGCGCTGTATCAGCTTCTGAACCTCGCCAACGATCAGGTCTGGGACGGCGGCTTCACCTTCTGGGACGCGCAGAAGCTGATGGTGTGGCGCTACGGCCTCGTGCTGGCGGGCGAAGCCGTGGCCGGGCCCGAGCAGATCGACCACATGATCGGCGCGGCCATCGAGGCGTCCGAGCGCTTCTACCCCGCGTTCCAGCTTGCCTGCTGGGGCGATGCCGCCCCGGCCGATGCGATGGCCGTCGCCATCGGGGGTGCGTTCGGGCGGGCGTGATCGACGCTGGACAGCGCGCGCGGCTCTGGCATACCCCGGAAAATGGAACGGACGGGGGGCGGAATGCAACTTTCGGAACTGAATGACCGTGGCCTGCTGCTGGTCGGCTGCGGCCGGATGGGCGGGGCGCTGCTGCGCGGCTGGCTGGCGCGCGGCCTCGATCCCGCCGCCGTTCATGTGATCGACCCGGCCCCGCCCGCATGGCTGGCCGAGGCGGGCGTTCGGGCGAGCGGGGCGCTGCCCGCGAGTCCGGCGGTTCTGGTTCTGGCGGTGAAGCCGCAGATGATGGCCGACGTGCTGCCTTCGCTTCAGGCGGCGGGGCAGGGCGGGGCGCTGGTCCTGTCGGTCGCGGCGGGGGTCACGCTCGACGCCTTTGCCCGCGCCTTTCCCGGCGCGGCGATCGTGCGGGCGATGCCGAACACCCCGGCGGCGATCGGGCAGGGCATCACCGCGATGATCGGCAATGACCGCGCGGGCGCGGCGCAGCTTGACCTCGCCGAGACGCTGCTTTCCGCCGTGGGGCAGGTCGTGCGGCTGGAGGACGAGGCGCAGATGGACGCCGTCACCGCCGTCTCCGGCTCGGGCCCGGCCTATGTCTTCCACATGATCGAGGCGCTGGCCGGCGCGGGCGAGGCCGAGGGACTGCCCGCCGTCCTCGCGCTGGAGCTTGCCCGCGCGACGGTGGCAGGGGCGGGCGCGCTGGCGATGTCCGGCGATGATCCGGCGAGCTTGCGCGAGAACGTGACCTCTCCGAACGGGACCACCGCTGCAGGGCTGGCGGTGCTGATGGATGAACAGGCGGGCCTCGGGCCGCTGATCGGCAGGACCGTCGCGGCGGCGGCCGAACGCTCGCGGGAGCTGGGGCGATGACCGGGACGCAGGCGACCATCGAGGATTTCGACAGGCTCGACATCCGCAGCGGCACCGTCACCCGCGCCGAGCCTTACCCCGAGGCGCGCAAGCCCTCGATCAAGCTGTGGATCGACTTCGGCGAGCTTGGGGAAAAGCGCAGCTCCGCCCAGATCGCGCATCACTACGATCCGGCCGCGCTGGTGGGCCGGCAGGTGCTGGCAGTCGTCAATTTCCCGCCCCGGCAGATCGGGAAGGTCGTCTCCGAGGTGCTGGTGCTGGGCCTGCCCGACGCGGATGGAAACGTGGTCCTGATCCGGCCCGACATGGCCGTTCCCAATGGCGCAAGGATGTTCTGATGAAACTGCTTGTCACCCGCCGCATGACCGACCGCGCCGAGGCCGCGCTTGCCGCCCGCTTCGACGCCACGCTGCGCCATGATTCCGCCGCGCTGACGGTTCAGGAAGCGGCGCAGGCCATGCGCGATTATGACGTGATCATCCCCACGCTCGGCGATGGATTTTCCGCCGAAGCCTTCGCGGGCGGGGGGCTGCGGACGCGGCTGCTGGCCAATTTCGGCGCGGGCTTCAACCATATCGACACCGGCGCGGCCAAGGCGGCCGGGGTGATGGTGACGAACACGCCCGAGGTCGTGACCGACGCCACCGCCGACATCGCCATGACGCTGATCCTGATGACCGCTCGCCGCGCCGGCGAGGGAGAGCGGTTGCTGCGCGCGGGCGGCTGGACCGGCTGGCAGCCCGACCAGCTGCTGGGTCGCCACGTCACCGGCGCGACGGTCGGCATCATCGGCATGGGCCGGATCGGCAAAGCCATCGCGACGCGTTGCCATTTCGGCTTCGGGATGACGGTGGTGTTCCAGAACCGCTCGCCGGTCAGCGGGCTGGAGTTTCCGGCCACGCAACTCGCCGATGTTCCCTCGGTGCTGAAGACCGCGGATTTCGTCGTGCTGGCGGTCCCCGGCGGGCCTGCCACGCGGCACCTGATCGGCGCGGATGAGCTGGCGCAGATGCGGCCCGACGCGTTCCTCATCAACGTCGCCCGCGGCGACGTGGTGGACGAGGCGGCGCTGATCTCCGCCCTGCAGGCGGGCCGGATCGCGGGCGCGGGCCTTGACGTGTTCGAGCGTGAGCCGGTGGTGCCGGACGCGCTGAAGGCGATGGAGAACGTGACGCTGCTGCCCCATCTCGGCACCGCCGCCGAGGAGGTTCGCACCGCAATGGCGATGCGGGCGATGGACAACGTGGTGGCGCTGGACGAAGGGCGCGCGCCGCCGGATCGGGTGGCCTGACGCCCTTTCAGACCTCGTGACGCGGCATGTGCCCCGACACCGCCTTGTGCGGGCGGTTCACGTCCCGCAGATCCACGGTCAGGCACTCGCAATCGGCGGCCAGGGCGCCGTCGCCCGCGAAGGTCAGGATCAGCGTGCCGGTCCCGTCCTCGCCCGGCGTCCAGTCGAGCGCCAGCAGCGACAGCACGGTGTCGCGTTCGGTCTTGTCGATGCCGTCGCTGCGGACGGCGGTCACGTCGCGGATCACCAGCAGCGCCCGTGCCCGCTCATAAGGGCGGCTCTCCGGGTTCTCGTTCAGCGCCGCGCGTTCGGCCACGTCCTCCCAGCGGAAGCGGCTGACGAGCAGGGCGAGCGTGCGGGCAGCCCGGTCGTAGTGGATGTCCCCGACCGTCAGCACCGCGTCCTGCGCCAGGGCCGACAGGATCGGCAGTTCCTCGGGCGTTTCGGCCCGCAGGGCCAGCGGGCCGGGGCCGGCGTCGTGAAAGCTCGCGTCTCGGCTTGGGTCGTTCATGCGCGAATTATTCATGGGCAGGCTCCCTGATCCGTTCGATATCGGCGCCGATGCCGCGCAATTTGCGCACGACCTTCTCATATCCGCGATCGAGGTGGTAGACCCGGCTGACCACCGTTTCCCCCTCGGCCGCAAGGCCGGCGAGGATCAGGCTGACCGAGGCGCGCAGGTCGGTCGCCATCACCGGCGCGCCCTTGAGCCGCTCGACCCCGGTGACGCGGGCATGGCCGCCATGCACGTCGATCCGCGCGCCCATGCGGGCAAGCTCGGGGGCGTGCATGAAGCGGTTCTCGAAGATCGTCTCCTCAAGCTCGCTGACCCCGTCGGCAAGGCACAGCATCGCCATGATCTGCGCCTGCAGGTCGGTCGGAAAGCCGGGGAAGGGCTCGGTCCGCACGTTAACCGCCTTCACGGCGCCGTTCTGGCGGCTGACGGTCAGGCCGCGCTCGGACTCTGTGACGGAAACGCCCGCCTCGTCCAGCTTTTCGCAGAAGCTTTCCAGCAGTTCGATCCGCCCGCCAAGGCACGTCACCTCGCCGCCGCACATGACGGGGGCGAGCATGTAGGTGCCCAGTTCGATCCGGTCGGTGACGACCGGGTGGGTCGCGCCGTGCAGCGCATCGACGCCCTGAATGGTGATGGAGGAGGTGCCCTCGCCATCGATCTGCGCCCCCATCGCCCGCAGGCAGCGGGCGAGATCGACGATTTCCGGCTCGCGGGCGGCGTTGTTCAGGACCGTGGTGCCGCGCGCGAGCGTCGCCGCCATCAGCGCGTTCTCGGTCGCGCCGACCGACACCAGCGGAAAGTCCACCACCGCGCCGCGCAGCCCGCCCGAAGGGGCCTTCGCGTGAACATACCCGTCCAGCAGCTCAAGCGAGGCGCCCATCTGCTCCAGCGCTCGCAGATGCAGGTCCACGGGCCGCGCCCCGATGGCGCAGCCGCCGGGCAGCGAGACGATCGCGTGTCCGTCCCGCGCCAGCATCGGCCCCAGAACGAGGATCGAGGCGCGCATCTTGCGGACGATGTCGTAATCGGCCCGGTGGCTCGACATGGCGTGGCTGGACAGCGCCAGAACCTGCCCGTCCTGCAGGCTGGCGACCTCGGACCCGAGCGATTGCAGAAGCTGCGTCATCGTGCGGATGTCCGACAGGCGCGGCGCGTTGGTCAGCGTCAGCGGCTGGTCGGTCAGCAGCGTCGCCGGCATCAGCGCGAGGCAGGCGTTCTTGGCCCCTGCAATGGCGATGTCGCCGTTCAGCGGGCCGTTCCCGCGAACCAGGATCTGGTCCATCTATCCCTCGCTTTCGTCCGCGCGGTCCGGGCGCTCGATCCCCGCCGGCGGCTCGTTGTTGTCGTCTGTCGTCTCGCCCGTCCGGCTGCGCGCCTGCGCCTTACGCCGCTGCAGGTTCGCGCGCAGCGCCGCGGCGCGGCGGGCATTGCGGTCATCGGCCTCGGGACGTTCGGGACGGCGGGTCATCCGGTCCAATTAGCCGCGCGCGCCTGCGGCGTCCAGAACCGAGAACGGCGGGCGAACGCCGGGACGGCGGAATGCGAGGGATGAGCGCGGTCGGTCGGCTCAGACTTCCTGCCCGCCGAGGAACGTGGCGAATGTCGTGGGGCCCGAGGGGCCGAACAGGACGATGTCATACCGCTCGGGGGTGACGCCGGGGTAGTCCATGCCCGGCGACCCCGCCGGCATCCCCGGCGCCGCGAGGCCGGTCGCCGCCGGGCGCTCGGACAGCAGGCGTTGCAGGGCGGTGACCGGGACGTGGCCTTCGACGACATAGCCATCGACCTCGGCGGTATGGCAGGACGCCAGCGCCGGCGGCACGCCGAGCCGCTGTTTCACGCGGTCCATGTCATCCGACACCTCGACCCTGACCGGAAAGCCCGCCGCCCGGACATGCTCGACCCAGCCGTCGCAGCAGCCGCAGAACCGGTCCTTGGCGACGCTCACCAGCGGCAGGGATTCGGCCTGCGTGCGCGCGGCGAGGGGCAGCAGCAGGGCAAGAGCTCCGCCGCCGACCAGCATGGCCCGCCGGCTGATCGTGGGGATGTTTTGCATGGCGCTTCTCCTGCCGCTGATGTTCTGGGCATCAAGACTAATGACGGCCGCCGAAGGCGTGAAGGCGCGCGAGGGGCGGCAAAGTGCCGCGATGCCGGCAGAAGCCCGCGCTTTACGTCCCCACGTCAGCGGTGAACTCGAAATCCACGTCGAGCGGCCAGAGCGGGCGCGGCACCCGCGTATAGGGCCGGCGATGCGCCTGCGGGGTGGCCAGCCCGCCCGCATCGCAGAGGATCACCTTGCCGGCGATCGGCTCGAACGCGGCGCGGAAATGCTGCATCGATTTCAGGGCCAGCACACGCTGCGCCGTCGGCTCGATCCCGAAGGCGCGGAGTTGCTGCAGGTCCACCATCTGCTGCGTTTCGGTGACGACGAGGATCTGCACCCCGCCCGCCTCCAGCACGGCGGAGGGACCGAAGCTGTGCGCCAGCCCGCCGCGGATCGGCCCGTCGCCGACATAATGCCCGTCCGAGAGGCGCCGGATCACGCCGCTCACCCGCAGCGGCCCGCCGCCGAAAGCCGGATCGTGCCGCCCGCCGAGGTCCAGCGTGACGCTGTCGCCCTCGGCATGGCGATGCAGAAGCGCGGCCGCGTCGCCGTCCACCATCGGTGCGAAGACAGCCCCGGTCACGCCCGCATCCAGCAGGGCTTTCAGCAGCGTCGTGGAATCGCCATAGGCGCCCGCGCCGGGATTGTCGGCATAGTCGGCGATGACCAGCGGCGCTTCGCTCGCGTCGAAGGTCAGCGCTTCGGCCACGGCGTCCTGCACGTCCAGGAACGCGCTGCGCCGGTTCCGCCGCCCGTTCCAGATGCGGGCCGCCAACTCGCGCGTGACGTCACGCGCCGCCTGCCCGGCAGCCGGATCGTTGCTATCGTGGACCGCGAGGACGGTCGGGCCGACGCAGGACACATCCGCGCCGGTGAAACCCGCGTTGACCGAGACGGCCAGCAGCCCCCCGGCCTCCGCCGCCCGCACACGGTCATAGAGCGCCAGCGTCTCGGGAATGTCGGTGCGGCCTGCGTTCGCCTCGTCCAGCATCGGCACATGGGCGCGGATGGTGCGCGGCGCGATCTCTTCCGCCATGGTGCGGTGCAACAGCCGGGCGGCATGGGCGCCGGTCTCGCGCATGTCGATATGGGGATAGGTCTTGTAGGACACCATGATCTGCGCGTCCCGCGCCATATCGGCGGACACCATCGCATGCAGGTCCAGCGTGACGGCGATGGGCAGGTCGGGCCCGACGATCTCGCGCAGCCGGGCGAGCAGGACGCCTTCGCCGTCATCCGCGAAATCGGGCACCATCGAGCCGTGCAGCCCCAGCAGGATGCCGTCCAGCCGGCTTTCGCGCGCCGCTTCGAGGATCGCCCCGGCGATATGCTCATACGCCTCGCGCGTGACGCGCCCGCCGGGCGTCGCATGGGCCGACACCGTGTGCAGGACGCCCCAGCCGCGCTCGCGGGCCACGTCCATGAAGCCTGCCAACTCGGTGTTCGCGTCCTTCCGCCGGGCGACGGCATCGTCGCCGTAAAGCAGCGTGTCGGCGCGGAAGCTGTCGAGCCCGGTGCGCAGGCGCGAGAAGCTGTTGCTTTCGTGCATGAATTCGGCGGTCAGGACGGTGAAGGTCATGTCATCCCCTGCATGGCGAGCCGGACGCGGTGGCCCGCGCCGATCTCCACCAGCCCGCTGGCATCGGCCGGGGCGCGCGGGTCCGGGCGGTGGGTGATGTCCGGCGCGAAGCGCGCGCCGCTTGGCACCGGCGCGGCGGGCGGAAGCTGGCGGCGGTCCGACAGCACCGCGTCCATGTCCGGCACGCTGTCGATCAGGCGGCGCGTATAGGGATGGGTCGGCGTGGCGAAGACCGACTTCCAGCCGCCTTCCTCGACCACCCGGCCGAAATACATCACCGCCACCCGGTCGCTGACATGCTCGACCACGCTCAGATCGTGCGAGATCATGATGTAGGACAGCTTCAGCCGCTCCTGCAATTCCATCAGCAGGTTGATGATCTGCGCCTGAATGGACACGTCCAGCGCCGACAGCGGCTCGTCCAGCACGAGGATGCGCGGGTCCAGCATCAGCGCGCGGGCGATGCCGATACGCTGGCGCTGCCCGCCGGAAAACTCATGCGGGAAACGGCTCGCATGGTCGGGCGACAGGCCCACGCGGGTCAGCATCTCGGCCACCCGGTCGCGGGCCTCGGAACCCTTGGCGAGATCGTGCAGCGCAAGCTGCGCCATCAGCATCCGGCCGATGCTGATCCGGGGGTTGAGCGAGGCGAAGGGGTCCTGGAACACCATCTGCGCGATCCGCGCCCGGTCCTTGCGCGATGGCGCGCCGGGGCCGTTCAGCGGCTTGCCGCGATAGAGAATCCGGCCGACCGTCGGCTCCTGCAAGCCCATCACCGCCAAGGCGGTCGTGGACTTGCCGCAGCCGGATTCGCCCACGATACTGAGGCATTCGCCCTCGTTCAAAGTCAGGCTGACGTGATCGACGGCGCGCAGCGTCTCGCGCGGCTGGAACATCGAGGTGCGGGGCAGGGGAAAATGCACCGAGAGGTCGCGGATTTCCAGAAGGGGCGAAGCTGTCATGCGGCAACCCTCGCCTCGCGCCGGCCGCGCGGTGTGACCAGCGTCGGCGCATCATGTCCGCGCGCCCCGTCGGGCACGATCTCGTCGAGTTCGGTCAGCCGCTTGCGCCCGCCCTCGACCCGCGATCCCAGCCGGGGCCGCGCTGCCAGCAGGCCGCGCGTGTAGGGGTGCAGCGGGTTCGAGAACAGCGCGGCGGTGTCCTGCTCCTCGATCAGCCGGCCCCGGTCCATGACGCCAACCCGCTGGCACATATTGGCGATCACGCCCAGATCGTGGCTGACCAGCAGGACCGCCGTTCCCTCGGCCGTGCAAAGCTCGTGGATCAGCTTCAGGACCCCCGCTTGCACGGTCACGTCCAGCGCGGTCGTCGGCTCATCCGCGATCAGCAGGTCGGGGCGGCAGGCGAGCGCGATGGCGATCATCACCCGCTGCCGCATCCCGCCCGAAAGCTGGTGCGGATAGGCGCGGGCCCGCTCGGCCGGCGAGGGCACCTGCACGCTGTCCAGCGCCTCGACCGCGCGCAACCGCGCCTCGGTCCAACCCATGCCGCGATGGATCACGAACATCTCGGCGATCTGGTTACCGATCGACACGACCGGGTTCAGCGCCGTCATCGGCTCCTGAAAGATCATCGCAATCCGGTCGCCGCGCAGATCGCGGCGGGCGCGGCGCGAGAGCTTCAGGAGGTTCTGGTCCTGATAATGGATCGACCCGCCCGCGACGTTCAGCGGCCGCTTCAGCAGCCCCATGATCGACAGACCGGTGACGCTTTTGCCGCTGCCGGATTCGCCGACGAGGCCGTAGGTCTCGCCCGGCAGGATGTCGAGGCTGATGCCGTGCAGGATATGCGCGCCATGGCGGCCCAGTTTCACGCGCAGGTCGCGGACCGAGAGGAGGGGATCGGGATTGCTCATGCCCGCGCCGCCCCCGCATCGCCCCGTGCGGTCCGCATATGCGGGTCCAGCATGTCGCGCAGCCCGTCGCCCAGCAGGTTGAATCCCAGCACCGTCGCGAAGATCGCAAGGCCGGGGAAGATCGCCGCCCAGGGGGCCGAGCGCAGCAGCTCGCGGGCGTCGGTCAGCATGTTGCCCCAGCTTGGCGTCGGCGGGCGGATGCCGATGCCGAGGAAGGACAGCGCCGCCTCGGCCAGCACGGCGCTGCCGATGCCGAGCGTGCCGATCACCAGCAGCGGGCCGACGATGTTGGGCAGGATCTGGGTGCGCATGATGTTCCAGTCGCCGAACCCCGCCGACTTGGCCGCCAGCACGAAGCTTTGCGATTTCAGCGACAGGGTGGAGCTGCGGGCGATGCGGCAGGTCCAGGACCAGTTGGTCAGCCCCAGCGCGATCAGCAGGCTGGGCAGGCCCGGCCCCAGCACCGCCATGATCGCCAGCGCGAAGACCAGCGACGGGATCGCCAGCATGACGTTGGTCAGCCCGTTGACGAAATCGTCCCAGCGGCCGCCGAAATACCCGGCCGAGATCCCCAGCGCCGCCCCGATGGTCGAGTTGATGATCTGCGAGACCACCCCCACCATCAGCGACACCCGCGCCCCGTAGAGCACCCGCGACAGCACGTCCCGGCCCTGATTGTCGGTGCCCATCAGATGCACCCCGTCGGGCGGAAGCTGCGACGACATGAGGTCGGCGTCCATGATCGGATGGAACGGCGCCAGCAGCGGCGCGAAGATCGCGCCAAGCACGACGATGGTGACGAGCGTCAGCCCGAAGACGAAGTTGAACCGCATCGCTCAGGCCACCTTGATGCGCGGGTCGATCAGCGCATAGGCGAGATCGACCAGCATGTTGATGATGAGGAACCACAGCACGATCACCAGCACCGCGCCTTGCACCACGGGAATATCGCGGGCCGCCACGCTGTCCACCAGCAGCGAGCCGATGCCGGGCCACGAGAACAGCTTCTCGATCACGATCGCCTGCCCCATGAGCGAGCCGATCTGCAGCCCCATGGTCGTCAACACCAGCACCAGCACGTTGCGGGTGATGTGCGCGCGCACCAGCCGCGGCTCGCTGACGCCCTTGGCGCGGGCGGTGCGGACGAAATCGGCGTTCATCACGTCCAGCACGCCCGCCCGCGTGGTGCGCGCCAGCAACGCCATGGGCGACACCCCAAGCGCGATGGCCGGCAGGATCAGGTGGCGCAGGCTGCCGGGCTGATAGCCGAAGCTCGGCAGCCAGCCCAGTTGCAGCGCGAACACATACATCAGCAGCAGGCCCAGCCAGAACTCGGGCACCGACAGGCCCGAGACGGCGGTGACCATCGTCACCCCGTCGAACAGGCTGCCGGGCCGCAGCGCGGCCAGAAAGCCCAGCGGAATGCCGACCACGGCGGCGAAGGTCATCGCTGCCAGCGCTAGCTGCACCGACGGCCACAGCCGCGGCGCCAGCACCGAAGTCACCGGCTCACGCGTGCGGTAGGAAATGCCGAGGTCGAATTGCAGCAGGCCGGTGACGTAGTTCCACAGCCGCACCGGCACCGGATCGTTCAGCCCGAACTGCTCGTTCAGATGCGCCAGCGTGTCGGCGTTCGTCATGTTCCGGCCCTCGGCCATCAGGCTGGTCAGGAAGCTGCCGGGAACGACGCTGAAGATGAAGAAGATGATGAGAACGACCGCGAGGATCGTCGGGATCATCTGCAAGGTCCTGCGGACGATGAAGCCGATCATGGGCGGTCAGTCCCTCCTGCTTGCGAGGCGGCGGGGGCCGGTGTGCGGCCCCCGCGCGGGTTCGGTCACTTCCGCGAGGCGGGGGCGCTGTCGTCGATCCAGATGTCCTCGTAATCCTGGATCGCCAGTTCGACCGCGTTCGGCTTCAGCCCGTGGACCCACGGTTGATAGGCCATCACCGCCTTGTTGTAGTTGAAGAACCACAGCGGCGCTTCTTCCTGCAGCAGGTTGTTGGCCTGCTTCAGCAGCTCAAGCTGCGCTGCCGGATCGGCTTCGGCCCCCGCCTGGTCCAGCAGGGCGTCGAATTCGGGGTTCGAGAACTTGACGTAGTTGCAGGCCGATTGCGGCGTGGCCGAGTGGAAGCAGCGCAGATAGGTCAGCGGGTCCGGCCCGGAGGAGTTCGACCAGATAAAGGCCTGGAAGTTGTCGGACAGGATCTTGTCGCTCAGCACCGAGCCTTCGACCGGATCGGCGGTGACGGTCACGCCGACGCGGGCCAGCATCGGGATGATCGCCTCGACGATCGGCACGCCCCAGCTTTCGTTCGGCGTCGCCGTGACCGAGAAGCTCAGGCCGTCGCCATAGCCCGCCTCGGTCAGCAGCTCCTTGGCCCGGTCGGGGTCGAAGGCATAGGGCTCTGCCGTCTGGTCGAAGGCGGGGGACGAGACCGGCAGCCACGACACGGCGGGGAACGCCTTGTCCTTGAGCAGCCGCGACACGATCAGGTCCTTGTCGATCGCATGGTTGATCGCCTGCCGGACGCGCTTGTCCTGGAATGCCTCGACATTGGGGTTGAAGCCGATGTTGCGGGTATAGACCTCGGCCACTTCGAGGATGTGGTCGGCAAGCTGCGGCTCGGCGCGATACGCCTCGTACTGCACCGGGCCGAGGATGCTGGCGTCGATCTCGCCGTTGCGGAAGGCCACGTCGCGGGCCGCCGCCTCGCCCATCAGCATGATGTCCAGCCGGTCGAGATGGGGCTTGCCCTCCTCGTAGAAGTCCTCGAACCGCTCCAACTCGACCCGCGCGCCGGGGATGTAGTTCGCCAGCTTGAACGGGCCGAGGCCCATGGGCTGGCTGGCAAGCTGCTCCTCGGGGTAGTCCTTGCTGTAGATCGGGGCGAAGTTCGACATCAGCGACCAGCCGGGGTCGGTCAGGTCGGTCATCGTGATCTCGATCGTGCGGTCGTCGATCTTGCGCAGGCCGGACAGATGGTCCGCCGTGCCCGCCTGGAACTCCGCCGCGCCGGCGATGCCCAGCACCTTCTCGGCGCCCGTCAGCGCCTTGGCCGGATCGGCCAGCCGGTTGTAGCTGTAGAGCACGTCGTCGGCGGTGAAGGGCGCGCCGTTGTGGAACGTCGCCTCGCGCAGCTTGTAGGTGTAGGTCTTGCCGTCCTCCGACCGCTCGACCGATTCCGCCAGTTCGAGCTGTGGTTTCCCCTCCTCGACGTTCCAGCTGTAGAGCGAGCGGTTGATGGCCGAGGCGACGATTTCATCCTGCGTGTGCGGAGGCGCGGTGATGTCGAGCGAGGTGATCGACGACGCATAGGGCGCCATGAAGACGAACTTGCCGCCCTGCTGCGGCGTCTCGGCCTGTGCGAGGGCCGACGTTGCCGTGGCAAGCGTCAGGGCGGCCATCAGGCTCAGTCTGGTCAGCATCTTGTTCTCCCTGAATGAAGGCTGTTTCCGCCTTCGTTGATTGTTCGTTGGCTTTCTGGGCGGGCTTCGGGGTCAGACCCTCCCTTCCAGCCGGTCGTGGACGACGCGCCCGCCGAGGACCGTCATCTCGCAGCGCGTGTCGTGCAGGATGTCCTCGGGATCGGCGCTCAGCAGGTCGCGCGAAAAGACCGCGATGTCGGCCAGCATTCCCGGCAGCAACCGGCCCTTGACCGCCTCGTCGCCCGTGGACCATGCGCCATGCTCGGTATAGGCGCGCAGCGCCGCCTCGGGCGTCAGGCGCTCGGCCTCGCCCAGCACGGTGCCCTTGATCGTCTTGCGGGTCAGCATGTTGTGGATGTTGGGGAACGGATCGGGCGAGCAGACCGGCGAGTCGCTGCCGGTCGAGGGTTTGATTCCCAGCCGGTCCCACGTGCCGATGGGATAGCTGTCCGCCGCCCGTTCGGTGCCGAGCACCGAGGCATAGCCGTCGCCGAAGTCGTGCAGGAAGACCTGCTGCGGCGCGGGCAGGATGCCGGCGGCGATCATGCGCCGGTTCAGGTCGTCGCTGGTGAAGCCGCAATGCTCGATCCGGTGGCGGCGGGTGTGGCCGGGATCGGCCTTGCGCACCCGCTCATAGGCGCGGACCAGCTGGTCGATGGCCGCGTCGCCGATGCCGTGGCAGACCATCGTGTAGCCCATGGCGTGATAGCGGTCCACGAGGTCGAACAGCCGCTCGTCGGGCAGCATCCGCACGCCGAAATTCTCGGGCTGGCCGGTATAGGGCTGGCTCATCCACGCGGTGCGGCCCCCGGCCGAGCCGTCGGTGAAAATCTTGACCCCGCCGATGCGGAACATGTCGTTGCCGACCCCGGTGACGAGCCCGACTTCATGGCACGGCTCGACGATGGACGAGCCGGGATCGCCCAGCAGCGTCGCCCAGACCCGGACCGGCAGCCGCCCGCGCAGTTGCGCGAGGTGGTAGGCGCGGATCTCGGTCATGCCGTCGATCTGGCCCGTGGCGGCGTCCATGCAGGAGGTGATGCCGTATTCGATCAGATGCCGCCCGCCCGCCTCGATGCCGTCGATGATGTCATCGAGCGTCGGCGTCGGGCGGGCCGCGCGCAGCGCATCCTGCGCGTTCTCGGCGACGAGGCCGGTCAGCCGCCCGCCCTCGCGCCCGATCACGCCGCCGTCCGGGTCGGGTGTGTCGTGGGTGATCCCGGCCAGCGCCAGCGCGGCCGAGTTCGCGACCGCGACATGGCCGCAGGCGCGGACCACCATCACCGGATGATCCGGCACCGCCGCGTCGAGTTCCTGCGCGGTGGGCATCCGCCCGTCGGGATAGCGGGTCTGGTCGAACCCGCGCGACAGGATCCAGCCGCCCTTGGGCGTCTTTTCGGCCCGTGCCCGCAGCGCGGCGTAAAGCGCCTCGCGTGTCGGCGCCGCCTGCGCGGTCCCGTCCACCCATTTGCGGATCAGGCCGGTCGAGATCAGGTGCAGATGCGCGTCGTTCAGCCCCGGCATGGCGAACCGCCCGTTCAGGTCCACGACCTTCGTGGCGGGACCGATCAGACCGGCGATCTGCTCATCCGTCCCCGTGGCGAGAATCCGGTCCCCGTGGATCGCGACGGCCTGCGCCACCGGCAGGCCATAGCCCGCCCAGACGCGCCCGTTGCGCAGGACAAGGCTCGCGCAACTCAATTCCCGCAACTTCCCTTGAAAGTCAAAGCACTCCCCCTCCAGCGACGCCTTGGCGAAGGGCAGCTTAGCTTGAGCGGGCGGGCGGGTGTCAAGCAGACTGTTGAAATACCGTCGATTTGCCGGGCAGGCGCCTCAAAATGACTGATACGCTGCGGCCGCGCGGGCGGGATTGGCGCGAGGGCCGATTCCACGCTATGGCGGGCACCGAACCGTTACCCCGAGGAATCAATGTCCTATTTCCCGACCTGGCGCCCTGCCACCGGTCCCGTGGTCATGCCCGATGAACGGCTGCCCGCTGCCGAGTCCTTCACCATGGGCATCCAGCATCTGCTGGCGATGTCCGGCTCGACCATCGTCGCGCCCATCCTGATGGGGTTCGATCCGAACGTCGCGGTGTTCTTCTCGGGCATCGGGACGCTGCTGTTCTTTCTCATCACCGGGGGGCGGGTGCCGAGCTATCTCGGCTCGTCCTTCGCCTTCATCGCCGTGGTGCTGGCGGTGCTGGGGCAGGAGGGGGCGACCATCGCCCATGCGCTGGGCGGGATCGTCGCCTGCGGCGCCCTTTACGCGCTGATCGGGGCGGTCGTGATGCTGATCGGCTCGGACTGGGTCGAGCGGCTGATGCCGCCGGTCGTGACCGGCACGATCGGCGTGGCGATCGGGCTGAACCTCGCACCCGTGGCGGTGCAGCAGCTTAACGCCTTCGGCAATCCGACGGCGGCGCACACGACCATCGCGCTGCTGACGGTGCTCTGCATGGCGCTGATCTCGTGCTATGGGCCGCAGGCGTCGCGGCGGATCTCGGTCCTGCTGGCGCTGGTCTTCGGCTATGCGCTGGTGTTGCTGCTTGGCAACGGGCTGGGGATCGTGCCGGGGATCGACTTCAGCAAGGTCGGGGCCGCCGCCTGGTTCGGCCTGCCGCACTTTCAGCGGCCCGAGTTCCACTGGTCCGCCGTCACGCTGATCGCGCCGGTGGCGATCATCCTGGTGGCCGAGAACCTGGGCCACATCAAGGCGCTGGGCGCGATCACCGGGCAGAATATGGACCGCTATATCGGGCGCGGTTTCTTCGCGGACGGGCTTGCGACCGTCGTCGCGGGCTCGGGCGGGGGCACGGGCGTCACCACCTATGCCGAGAACATCGGGGTCATGGCGATGACCAAGGTCTATTCGACGCTGGTCTTCGTGATCGCGGCCGTCGTCGCCATCTGCCTGGGGCTGTCGCCCAAGTTCGGGGCCATCCTGCAGACGATCCCGGCCCCGGTGCTGGCAGGTCTCTCGGTGTCGGTCTTCGGGCTGATCGCCTCGGCGATGGTGCGGATCTGGGTCGAGAACAACGTGGATTTCTCCGATCCGCGCAACCTCTTCACGGTGGGCGTCGCGCTGATCTTCGGCGCGGGAGATTTCACGCTGCATATCGGCGACTTCGCGCTTGGCGGCATCGGCACGTCCACGCTCGCGGCGCTGATCCTCTATCAGCTGCTCGGGATCGGAAGGGCGCGGCGCGAGCGGGAAGGCGGCTGAGGTCTTCGCAGACCTCGGCTTCCCGCTCGCCCCGGATGGCTCAGCGCTTCGGAGACTTCGCGGGCCAGCGCGGCTTTTCCGAAGCGCCCGGCCCGAACTTCGCGCGTCCGGCCTTCGGTGCGGCCTTGCCGGGGGCCTTGCCGGCAGGGCTCCCCGCCTTGGCCGCTCGCGGTTTCCGCGGCGCGGTGCCTTCCTCCGCGCTCCGGGGCGCTGTCTTCGGTCGCTTGGCCGGGGCCTTTGCAGGCTTGCCCGCCGCCTCCTCGGCCGAGCCGTAGCCGCCGTCACGGGGCTGGTGCTTCGCCCGAGCGGCAGGTGCGCCGGCGTCGGCATAGCTGCCCTCGGCCCGAACGCCAGCGGGCCGGGTGCTTGCTTCCGGCTGCTCGTCCCGCGTCGGGGTCCAGCGGGGCCGTGCGTCGGTGCCAACGGGCGAGGCGCTTTTCCGGTTCTGCCGCGGCTCATAGGCGCGGGCGCTACGCTCCGGCCGATCCAGCACGGGTTCGCCGGACAGGCGCCGCATCGACAGGCCGGGTTCGAGTTCGACCTGCTCGCCGAAGCGGGAAGCCAGCGCCGCCGCGATCTGCACGAAGGTCTCGTCCTGGCGCACCCGGATCGCGCCGATGGCGTCGCGGGTGATGCCGCCGGTCTCGCAGATCTTGGGCAGCAGCCAGCGCGCCTCGGCCCGGCCGGTATGGCCGACATTCAGCGCGAACCACACCGCCGCGCCGAACTCGCCGCGCTCGCGCGGGGCGGGCGGCGCACCGGGGGCCGGGGTTTCCGCCAGTTCCTCGGGCACCGGCCGCCCCTCGCGCCACAGCCGCACGAAGGCCGCCGCGACACCTTCGGCGCCGAAACGTTCCAGCAGCAGCGCGGCGGTGTCCATCTCGTCGCCCGACTCGGCGGTCAGGACCGGATGCTCCAGCACCCGCGCATCATCCTTCGCGCGCACCTCGTCGGCCGAGGGCGCCTTGCCCCACTCGGCCTCGACCTTCGCGCCCTGCAGCAGCCGCTGCGCCTTCTTGTAGTCCGCGGGGGTAACGATCAGCGCCGACACGCCCTTGGCCCCCGCCCGGCCGGTGCGGCCGGAACGGTGCAGCAGCGTTTCCGAATTGGTCGGCAGGTCGGCGTGGATGACCAGCTCCAGCCCCGGCAGGTCGATGCCCCGCGCCGCGACGTCCGTGGCGATGCAGACCCGCGCCCGCCCGTCGCGCAGCGCCTGCAGCGCGTGGGTGCGTTCCTGCTGGCTCAGCTCGCCTGACAGCGCCACGGCCTTGAAGCCGCGATTGCCCATGCGGGCGAGCAGATGATTCACGTTGGCCCGCGTCTTGCAGAAGACGATGGCGGTCTGCGCCTCGTGAAAGCGCAGCAGGTTGAAGATCGCGTTCTCGCGATCGCGGGTGGTGACGCTGAGGGCGCGATAGGCGATGTCGCCGTGCTGGCGCGCCTCGCCCGTGGCGACGATCCGCAGCGCGTCGCGCTGGAACTCGGTCGCCAGCTTCGCGATGGCGGGCGGCACGGTGGCCGAGAACATCAGCGTGCGGCGGCCCTCGGGGGCGGATTGCAGGATGAACTCCAGATCCTCGCGGAAGCCGAGATCGAGCATCTCGTCCGCCTCGTCCAGCACGCAGGCCCGCAGCGCGGACAGGTCGAGACTGCCGCGCTCCAGATGATCCCGCAGCCGCCCCGGCGTGCCGACGACGATCTGCGCGCCTCGCGCCAAGGCGCGGCGTTCGGTGCGGTAGTCCATGCCGCCGACGCAGGTGGCGATCTGCGCCCCCGCATCCGCATAGAGCCAGTCGAGTTCGCGGGCGACCTGCAACGCCAGCTCGCGCGTCGGCGCGATGGCGAGCGCCTGCGGCAGCGCGGTTTCAGGCAGACGGTCCCCATCGAGAATGTCGCCCGCGATCGCCAGCCCGAAGGCGACGGTCTTGCCCGAGCCGGTCTGCGCCGACACGAGCATGTCGCGCCCCGAAGCCTCGGGGGCCAGCACGGCCTGCTGAACGGAGGTGAGGCTGCCATAGCCCTTGGCAGCCAGAGCCGCGGCCAGCGGCGCGGCAAGGTCAAAATCGGTCATTGATACTTTACCAGAAGGGGATGCCACGCATCCGATGAGCGGCGCCATGCCCCTTCGCGGCCGGGCCGCCACGGCCCGCCACCCAAGGATACTGCGGGCCAAGGGAGCGCACCTAACGCTTCGCCGGGCGAAAGTCAAAGCTTTCCGTGTATGAGGGCGCCATTACGCCCCGGCGAGGTCGCAGTCAGCGGCGCAGGCGACAGAACGGTTGGCATGTTGCGGCGAGGCCCAATGGTCGCTGAGTGACCTGACTGGGTCAGATGGCCCTGCAACTGGCGAGTTGCTGGCTCGCGTCCACGCCAGCGATCTGTCCATCCTTGCCAGAGGCGGCCGGAGGAGGGACCTTGCGTTCAGCGAGACCGTCATCGACGATTGCGCGCATCTGCTGCCGAACTTCAACGACCGGCTCGAAGCCGTCCGCGAGAGCTTGCTGGCCGCGCTGATTTCCCGACCCGATTCGCCAGGGCTGATCCACCGCGACTTCAGCGCCGATCAGGTTCTGATCGGCTCCGGGTGCCCCTGCCTCATCGACTCGGACCGCAGCGCCACAAGCGATCGCGACAGCGACATCGGCAGTTTTCTCGCCCGGCTGGACGAGGAGGTGCTGGATGGAACGACCGCCCCCGACGCGGCTGCGCGCGCGGGGGACACCCTGCAACACGCCCGACGCCTTCGGCAACGAGGGCGGCTGAAAGGATAGCGAGGGCGCCGCGACCTGAGCGTCGCCGGTCTGCCTCAGACGTGCTGTCCGCCGTTGATGTGGATTTCCGCCCCGTTGATATAGGACGACGCTTCCGAGCAGAGGAAGTGGATCGTCGAGGCGACCTCGCGCGGATCGCCCAGCCGGCCGAGCGGAACTTCGTTGGCGACCAGCTCGTCCGTTCCCGGCGACAGGATCGAGGTGCGGATCTCGCCCGGTGCGATGGCGTTGGCGCGCACGCCGAAGCGGCCGAATTCGTGGGCCATCTCGCGCGTCAGCGCCGCAAGCGCCGCCTTGGACGCGGCGTAGGCCACGCCCGCGAAGGGATGGACGCGCGAGCCAGCGATCGAGGTCACGTTGACGATCGACGCCTTGCCCCGCTCCATCTCGGGCATCAGCGCCCGCGCGATCAGGGCAGTGGAGACGAGGTTGACGTTGAGCACTTGCGTCCACGTCTGGGCATCCGCATCCAGAACCCCGAGGCGCTTGCCGTCCGGCCCCTTCGGCGAGATCCCGGCGTTGTTCACCAGCGCGTGCAGCTCGCCGTGCGGCAGCCGCTCGCGCACCTGCGCGACGAGGCTGTCGATCTGCCCGAGATCGCCCAGATCCGACTGGATGTGGCTGTCGCGCCCGGAAATCCATGGGCACTGCGCCGAGAATGCCTGCCGCGAGACGGTGAGGATGCGCCAGCCATGCTCCTGAAAGGTCTTGACGGTCGCATGACCGATCCCCCGGCTCGCGCCGGTCAACAGCATGATGCGCTGGTCGTCGGCCATCTCGTCTTCCACCCCGTTGTTGCGGCAGGCAGCAGGTGCCGCGCCGCGGTCACCATGGCGGTCCGGCCGGTCGCAGGCAAGCGCCGTGAGCGCGTCCGGGCGTTGTCCGCGCGTGGCTGTGCGACGGTTACTGGCCCTCGGCCAGCGTCACCTCGACCGCAGTCTCGCGGCCGTCGCGGAGGATGCCGAGTTCGACCGTCTCGCCCGCCCGCCGGATATCGAGAGCCGCCGACAGGTCCTCCGAGCCGTCCATCGGCGCGCCGCCCAGCGACAGGATCACGTCGCCGAGGATCAGCCGGCCGTCGGGCGTGATCCGCGCCGGCTCAAGCCCGGCGGCGTCGGCGGGGCTGCCGGGCGTGACGCCCAGCACCATCACCCCGGTCACGCCCGCGCGCGACAGCAGCGCGTCGCCGCGGGGATCATGCGCGACGCCGAGGCTCGGCGGCGCATAGCGGCCCGTCGCGATCAGCTGCGGCACGACCCGGTTCACCGTATCCACGGGAACGGCGAAGCCGATCCCCGCGCTCGATCCCGACGGGCTGTAGATCGCGGTATTGACGCCGATCAGCCGCCCGGCACTGTCGAGAAGCGGCCCGCCCGAGTTGCCGGGGTTGATGGCGGCATCGGTCTGGATCAGCCCGCGGATCATCGCGCCGCGCCCGCCGGGAAGCTCGCGGTCGAGGGCCGAGACGATGCCGGTCGTCAGTGTCCAGTCGAGGCCGAAGGGGTTGCCGATCGCGAACACGCTCTGCCCGACCCGCAGATCCTCGCTGACGCCGACCGCCAGCGGCAACGGCCGCTCGGCCCCGGCGTCGATGCGCAGGACCGCCAGGTCATGCTCGGGCGCCGTGCCCACCAGCCGCGCGGGAAAGGCGCGGCTATCGGCAAGCCGGACCAGCGCCCCCGTCGCCCCCGCAATGACGTGGTTGTTGGTCACCACATGGCCCTGCGCATCCCAGATGAAGCCGGACCCGCTGCCTTGCGGGACGTCATAGGCGTTGCGGGTCCAGAAATCGACGACGCGGCTTTCGGTGGTGATCGAGACCACGCTGTCCTTGGCCCCCTCGAAGATGGCGATGGTCGTCTGTTCCTCGGCAGCCAGATCGCCGCGCGGAACGACGACCCGCGGCTCTTCCGCGGGTCCGAGAAGCGCCTGTTCCAGCAGGGGAAAGCCGCGCCAAACCAGGATCACCAGGATCGCGGCGAGGGTCACGAGCACGAGTCTCGGCACGAAGCCGTTCCTGGTCATGCGTCATGTCCTTTGTGCGGGTGCCGGTGGCGGGGTTGCCTTGCAGCTCTCTGGACGGATGAAAGCGGAAACTTTGCCGCCGATCAATCCGCGCGACAGGATGCCTTGTCACACGGTGGCGCGATCAGCGAGCGACCGGGTAGAGGCGGAGGATGCCCCCGCCAGGATCGACGCACTCACGCACGGCCCCGTCGCTTCGCCTGTTCACACCTTCATGAAACCGAAAGCCCGCAGGATCTCGCCGAAATCGCCGCTCTCGAATGCTGCCGCGCGCAGGCCATGCGCCTGCGCCCCCGGATAGAAGCGGGCCCGGTAGGCGTCGGTCGGGTTGTTGAACTCCAGCACCATCTCGAACTGGCCCGGCATCTGCGGGAGCTTGCCGTCCTTCCCGCTTTCCAGCGCCGCCGCGACGCCGTCACGGATCAGCCGCCGCGACTTCGCGGGCGAGATCGAGTCCGAGGCCGGGCCGCAGCCCTGCAACGTCTCCACCGCGCCGATCCCCGGCACCATGGCGCGGGCATCGGCGCAGATGCCGCTGTCGCCCGCGATGAAGAACGACCCCACGCCGTAACGCGCGGCGCAGAGGGCGTTCATCGTGAACTCCGACGCCACCTCGCCGTTCAGCAGCAGCCGCGAGATGCGGCCGTTCGAGGTGTGCGCCAGCGGGTTGTCCTCGGTCCCGGCCTTCGCGTGATAGCCGGTGTAAATCGCGGCATCGAAGGTCTCGTCGATGCCGAACATCATCGAATCCGGGTGGCCCGACCAGCCGCGCACGATCCGCGCCTCCTCCGGCAGAAGATCGGCGATCAGGTTGCGCCCGCTGTCATGGGCGTCCTTGATGACGATCTCCTCCGCTCCGGCGGCCATCGCGCCTTCGCAGGCGGCGAGCACCTCGGCGGTCATCAGCTGCCGGAACTCGGCCCAGTCGGAATGGGTGCGCCGGGTCTCGTCCCAGTTGGCGATCGCGGCGGTGCCTTCGATGTCGGCGGAGATGAAGATCTTCATGGATGCGGATTCTCCCTGAGCCAGTCCGTCAATGCGGGAAAGGGGCGCCCGTCGCGGCCCCGCGCCGGCTCCGCGAAACACAGGGCGTTCAGCACGGCCTCGTGCGTCGCCTCGGCCGCGGCCCGGAATGCGAGGTCGATATGGTCGTCGGCCAGCCGCCGCTGTGTTGAAAAGGGCTCCTCGGCCGGGAACCGGGCCGGATCGGCGGTGGTGAAGCACAGGACGACATCGCCGCTGCCATGGCCCCAGAACGCCCCCAGCCGGGCAAGCCCCGCCGCGCCCCGCCGCGCCACCCGCTGCAACTGCCGGTCCGCCAGCGGCAGGTCGGTCGCCAGCACCACGATGACCGAGCCACGCTCGGCCTCGGCCGGCCGCGCGGGCAGGGGGCGGCGGCCATCGGGCAGGACCAGATCGCCCGCGCTGCCGAAATTGGCGAGGACCAGCGCGCCCAGGACATGCTGCCCGCCGATATCCAGACGCCGCGAGGCCGTGCCGATCCCGGCCTTGAAGCCGAAGGCGGTCATCCCCGAGCCCGCGCCGACGCTCCCCTGCCGCACCGGCCCCTCCGCCGCGGCGGCCAGCGCGGCCCCGGCGTGATCCGGCGTGATCGCGAGAGCATGGAGGTCGTTGATCTGGCCGTCGTTGCATTCACACACGAGCGGGTTGACTGTCGGCCAGTCCCGCCCGATCCGCGGATTGGCGGCGACGGCGCGGCGGATCAGAGCCTCGGTGCAGGCCGCGACGCCGAAGGTGTTGGTCAGCAGGATCGGCGTCTCGATCATGCCGAGCTCGGCCACCTGCATGAGCCCGGCGGATTTTCCGAAGCCGTTGACGATTTCGACAGCCGCCCGCGGCCGCAGCCGGAACAGATCGCCCGCATGGGGCAGAACCGCCGTGACCCCGGTCATCAGGCCCGGCCCCCGCAGATCGAAATGCCCGACGCGGACACCGGGAACATCGGTGATGCCATTGCCGGCGCCCGGCTTCCCATCGGGGATCAATCCCCACTCTCTGGCCGACCTCACCTTTGCTCCTCGCTCCTGACCGCCGAGGCGGTTCTTTGTGCTCCCTGAAACGGACGGCCGGGCGACCGACTCTCCGGGGACGCCGGAGGAATTCCCTTTGTATCAGCGAACTACAAGCGAGCTGCAAGCCGCGCTGTTCGAGGGAGCAGCCATCCAGCCCCGGAAAGCATGCGTGAGTTCCAACCGACATGCGCAAGAAGTCGGGGGCAAGTGGATGCTCTGTCAGGGGGACGGATTGACGCATTGCGCCCGTGATGGCGCGGCTCAAGCGTTTGTCTGCAGTATCGAAACTGTTTTAAACTGGTGTAACCGAGGCGAGATGCAACGGGGTTGTGGCGATGCGCTGCCAGTCTTTCAGGCGGCCAAACATGATCTCGATGCTGTTGCGGCGTTTGTAGCGGCGCTTGTCGTATTTGACGGGTTTGCCGCGGGACTTCCGTTTCGGGCTGCAGGGGGTGATCCCCTTGTCTTTCAAGGTCTCTCTGAACCGACTGCCATCGACAGAGATCAGATCGCCGACTGCGACCTGTATCTCGATGCAGCCGTGAAGGCCCACCGGGTCCGTGTTGAACCTGCGGCCGCCCGCAGTCCAGCCCAAGTCTATCTCGGCGCCATTCCCATTTAGGAACCAGCTCTCGTCCCGGCCCGCGAGAGGGCGGGGCGGGTCGGCGAACCGTGCGGTCCCGCGTTCGCCGTGCACCGGGCCGAAGACGGTAATGATCGACGCGACTTATCTGAAGGCGCACCGCACGGCTTCGAGCCTGCGGGCGAAAAGGGGGACCCGACGATTAGCGCGGGCGCCTGATCGGGTGCTCTCCAGCGATCACCGCGGCACTTGGATCAGTGCGCGGCGAAGCATCGCATTGATCGGCTCTGATCTGGCGCAGCACTTCGGGGTTCAGGACGTCGGCCGGAGGGTCCATCGGACCCACCGAACCGTTGAGGTCGCCGGCCTGACGAGCAGGCCGGACCTGTGGCCGATCAGAAGCCCACGGTGTCCGCGCCCTTCAGCGCAAGCAGTTCCCGCGCCTCGTCCGGACTGGCGATCTCGAGACCCAGACCCTCGATGATCTGCCGGACGGCGGTAACCTGCTCGGCGTTGCTCGTCGCGAGGCGTCCGGGGCCCGCCCAGAGCGAGTCCTCGAGCCCGACGCGGACGTGACCGCCGAGCGCCGCGGCGATGGCCGCCACGGGAAGCTGGTTCTTGCCGGCGCCGAGGACGGACCAGCGATACTGGTCGCCGAACAGCCGGTCGGCGGTGCGCTTCATGTGCATGACGTCGTCGTAATGCGCCCCGATGCCGCCCATCAGGCCGAAGACCGTCTGGATGAACAGCGGCCCCTTCACCAGCCCGGCATCGTGGAAATGCTTGAGGTTGTAGAGATGCGCGGTGTCGTAGCACTCGAACTCGAACCGGGTGCCATTCGCGCTCAGCGTGGTGATGATGTGCTCGATGTCCGCGAAGGTGTTGCGGAACAGGATGCCCTTGTTGCCGAGGTATTCGCGCTCCCACTCGTGCTGCAGCTTGCCGTCGAAGCGGGCGAGCATGGGGAACAGGCCGAAGTTCATCGAGCCCATGTTGAGGGACGCCAGTTCCGGCTTCCATGTCGCGGCGGGCCGGACCCGGTCCTCGATCGTCATCGTGGGCGCACCGCCGGTGGTGATGTTGACCACGCAATCGGACCGCTGCTTGATCACCTGCAGGAAGGGCGCGAACGCCTCGGGCGTCTGATCGGGGCGGCCGTCCTGCGGGTCGCGGGCATGAAGATGGACCACGGCCGCGCCGGCTTCAGCGGCTCCGATCGCCGCATCGGCGATTTCGGATGCGGTGACGGGCAGGTGCTCCGACATCGAGGGGGTATGGATCGCGCCGGTGACGGCGCAGGTGATGATGACCTTGCGTTTCGCAGCCATGATTACTGCACTCCTTCTGAGGTTTTCAGGAATTTTGCCAGTCCGGCCAGCCGGGCATCGCGTCGCCGGCTGAGTTCGGCCACACGGTCGCTGCCCGGCATCGCCGCGGCGACTATCTCTCCGGCTTCGCGCGTGAAGGCCTCGCCCCGCGCGGCACTGTCGCTGAGCCGCGCCATGGTCGGTCCGTAGCGATCGAGGTAGTCCGCGACCCCGCCCGGTGCGTTCAGGTTGATGGTCGCGAGCGGTCCTAGCAGCGTCCAGCGCCGACCGAGCCCGTGACAGATGGTGTCGTCCAGCCCCTCGGGCGAAACGATTCCCTGCGCCACGAGCGAAAGCGATTCGGCCAGCAGCACCGCCTGAAGGCGGTTCAGCACGAAGCCGTCGATCTCGCGCGAAAGCCGCACGGGAACCTGGCCGACATCCCGCATCAGCGCTTCCGCACGGTCCATCACCTCGGGCGCCGTGTCGGGCGAGGGGCAGAGTTCCACCACCGGGATCACATGGGGCGGATTCACCGGATGGGCGACGAGGATGCGGTGCCGCCCTGCAAGCCCTTCGCCAAACTGCGACGCCACGAGGGCCGAGCTGGACGAAGCCAGGATCGTCTCCGGCGCGGCCAGCCGATCGAGATCGGCATAGATGCGGCGCTTGATCTCGATCCGCTCCGGGCCGTTTTCCTGCACCCACTCGGAGCCTTCGAGCGCCGACTGCATGTCCGCGACGACCTCGACGCGCGTCAGGATCGAGGGGTCTTCCCCTGCCTCGACGCATGTCGCCTGCAGCGTCTCCCTCGCGCTTCCAAGAGCCAGGTGATCGGCGTCCCAGATGCGGACCTCCAGGCCTGCCCTTGCGAAGACGATGGTCCAGGCTCTTCCGATCAGGCCGCAGCCGATGATGGAAACAGTCCTTGCCATGGGTTCAATCCCCTCCCGTTCCTGTGGCTCAAGTTCTTGCGGCGGCCTTGGCCGGCTCATAGCTGCGCAGCGTCCTGGCCAGATCCGACGCGGCATCGGAGATGTCGCGGATGATGGCAGCTTGCAGGGCTGCGGTATCGCGCGAACGCAGGGCGCGTTCGGCCGCACGGTGACTTTCCATCGAGCGATGGAAGTGATTCGGCGACGTCACCGCCAGCCGGATCAGCGGCCCGACGCGCAGCCACATCCGCTCGATGACGCCCATCAGGACCGGACGGCCCGCGGCGCGGTAGATCAGCGAATGAAAGCGCCAGTTGCTTTCCAGATAAAGGTCCGCGTCGCTGTCGTCTGCGGCGCGCTGCATGACTGCACATGCGTTCGAGATGAGCCGCATCTGCGCGGCCCCTATGCCGCCAAGCGCTTCTGCGGCCGCGTAGCTTTCGAGGTTTATGCGGACGTCGCGGATGTCGATCAGTTCGGCTTCGGACAGGACCGGCACGCGCAGAACACGGTTGCCGCCAAAAACCTCCAGCGCGCCGTCGCTCTCCAACTGGCGCAGGGCTTCGCGGACAGGTGTGACGCTGGTGCCCAGTGCGGCCGATGCACGGCGCAGGCTCAATTCCTCGCCGGGGCGGAAATAGCCGCTGATCAGCGCGTCTCTCAGCCGTGCATAGACCTGCGCCTGGGCGGTGGCGCCCTCGTCGAGGGCCAGGGGACCCAGCCTGGACCAACTGTCGGATTCACTACTCCGGATCATGTCTCCTCCCCAAGAGTGTGACCTCAGTTGATATGCAACTTGCTCTGCGTCGGTCGAAAAGTCTAGCGATTGATGAGAGTAATCTTCTGTTGACGAGGTCAATCTTCAAGCAATAGTGTGACCGAGATCACACATCCGCAGCTCTGGTGAGTTGTGGTCACGCAGATTGAAGGAGGGAGGTCCTGAGAATGCGGCACTTCAAGATACTTGGAATCACGACCGTTGTGGCTCTGCTGGGCTCGACCGCGCTGGCGCAGGAAGGCCGCACGTTCGACGTCAGCCTGCCGCTCGGGCCGCGGTCGCATCAGGCGGTCGGCGTCCACAAGTTCGGCGAGGAGCTGGAGCGCCTGTCGGAAGGACGGCTCACGATCCGCCCGCACTACGACAACGCCCTGGGCGCCGAACGCGAGGTCGTCGAAGGCATCGGCTTCGGCCTGATCGACATGGGCATCACCTCGACCGGGCCGATGGGCGGGTTCACCAACGAATTCCTGCTGTTCGATCTGCCTTACGTCTTCCGCGACCACGCCCACGCCCACGCGTTCCTGGACAGCGAGCATGGCGACGCGCTTGCCGAGCGGCTGGAGGAAGCGGCCGGGGTCAAGATCATCGGCTGGATGGAAAACGGCTTCCGCTACGAAACCAACAGCGTTCGGCCGATCAACGCGCTCGAGGATCTCAAGGGCATCAAGCACCGGACCCAGGAAAGCAGCGTGCAGGTCGATACCTGGACGGCGCTTGGCACGAATGCCGCTCCGATGGCCTGGACCGAGGTCTTCACCGCCCTGCAGCAGGGTGTGATGGAAAGCCAGGAAAACCCGATCCCGACGATCTACGACGTCAAGTTCAACGAGGTTCAGGACTATCTGGGCATGACCCAGCATGTCTATTCGCCGGCCCCGCTGATGATCGGCGCGCAGCTCTTCGACTCTCTCTCGCCTGAGGATCAGGCGATTGTCCTCGAAGCGGCCGAGATCGCGACCCCGGTTCAGCGCGAAGCTTCGCGCGAAATGGAGGAGCGTCTCGTGGGTGAGTTGGAAAGCCTGGGGATGGAAGTCACCCATCCCGATCTCGCCCCCTTCCGCGAGGCCGTCCAGCCGGTCATCGACAAGTGGAAGGACACTGTCGGGACCGAACTGGTAGATGCCGCGGTGAACTTCCAGGCGCCGCAGTAACGGCAAGGGGGCGAAAGCCCCCTTTCTTTCCATTCCCTCAGGAGGTCGCAGATGCGTGATGCGCTGCGCAAGGTTGTCCGCATGGTGGACGGCATCAACTGGCTTGTCGGCTGGATTCTCGCAGCGCTGATGCTGGTGATGACGGTCCTGATCAGCTGGCAGGTATTCGCCCGCTACGTGATGGGCAGTTCGCTGACCTTTTCCGAGGAAGTGTCGCGCTTCTCGATGGTCTGGATGACGATGCTGGGCGCGGCTTATGCCTATCGTTACGGCTCGCTGATCGCGGTGGACCTGCTGACGACGATGTCGGGACCGAAGGTCAGCCGGGTCGTCCATCTGCTGATCGCCGTGGCCTCCTGCACCTTTGCGTTCGTCCTGCTCAAATATGGCCTTGCGATCACCGAGCGGGTGGCCTCGCAGACGGCACCCAGCACCCGCGTCTCGATGGCCTGGCTCTACGGCGCGATGCCCGCGGGGGCTGCGCTGATCTTCCTGAACGCGCTGGCCATCATCGCGGACGATTTCTCCGGCAAGAAGGATGCCGCAGCATGATCGCGCTTCTGTTCGGACTTCTGCTTCTGCTTCTGCTGATCGGCGTGCCGGTCACCTTCGCGCTTGGCCTGGCGGCCGTCGTGACCATCTGGCAGGGCGACATCATGCCGCTGCTGATCGCTCCGCAGGAGATGATCCGGTCGGTCAACTCGTTCCCGCTGCTGGCCATTCCGTTCTTCATCCTTGCCGGAAACCTGATGCAGTCGGGCGGGATCTCGAAGCGTCTGGTCGATTTCTCGAAGACGCTCGTCGGCAGCACGACAGGCGGGCTGGCGATGGTCGCGATCGTGACCTCGGCCTTCTTCGCGGCGATCTCGGGCTCGGGCGCGGCGACGACGGCCGCCGTGGGCGCCATCCTGATCCCCGCCATGGCGGCCCAAGGTTACGGCAAGCCTTACGCGGCTGCGAACCAGGCCGCGGCGGGCGCGCTCGGCGTCATCATCCCGCCCAGCATCCCGATGATCCTCTACGCCATTGCGGCGAACCAGTCGGTGGGCGACATGTTCATGGCCGGGGTCCTGCCGGGTCTCGTGGTCGTTGCATCGCTTCTGATCTATGCGCGCCTCCACGCCAGCAATCTTGACATGCCGGTCGAGGGTGTCGTGGGCGTCCGGGATGTGCTCAGCGCAGGCCGGTCGGCCATTCTTGCCCTGCTGATGCCCACCCTGATCCTTGGCGGGATCTATGGCGGCATCGTCACGCCGACCGAAGCCGCTGTCGTCGCGGTGGTCTATTCGCTGCTGGTGGGCGGCGTCATCTATCGTGAACTGCCGCTGCGCGAGATCCCCGCAATCATGCGCGACAGCGCCATCACCTCGGCCGTCGTACTGTCGATCATCGCGGCAGCCGGGCTTTATGGCCGGATCATCCTTTCATTGCAGGTTCCGACGGTCATTTCCGAGTTCGTCGTCGGCGCGATCGACAGCCCGTGGATGTTCATCCTCCTCGTCAACATTCTGCTGCTGTTCGTCGGCATGTTCCTGGAAGCGGCCGCGGCGATCCTGATCTTCACCCCGATCCTGCTGCCCATCGCGCTGAACTTCGGCATCGATCCGGTGCATTTCGGGGTCATCATGGTGGTGAACCTCGCCATGGGGATGTTCACGCCGCCGGTCGGCCTGAACCTGTTCATCGCCTCGCAGATCGCCGGGATCGGCATTCCGCAGATCGCGCGGGCGGTGATTCCCTTCGTGATCATCCTGGTGGTCGATCTTGTCATCATCAGCTTCCTGCCCTGGCTCTCGCTGGTCTTCACGGGCCGATAAGGGAAAAGACTCATGGATCTTTCATTAGGTAATGCCCGTATCATCGTAACGGCAGGCGCGGGCGGCATCGGCCGCGCCATCGTGGACGCCTTCCTCGCCGAAGGCGCCCTGGTCGCCACCTGCGACATCGACGAGGCCGGTCTGGCAACGCTTCCCGAGACCGTTTTCCGCCGCCGCGTGGACGTGCAGGACGAAACTGCGCTGACCGGCTTCATGGACGATGCCATTGCGGCGTTGGGCGGGCTCGACTGCCTCGTCAACAACGCGGGCATCGCGGGACCGACGGGCCGCATCGAGGAACTGAGCCTCGACGCCGTCCGGCAATGCCTCGACATCTGCCTGACCAGCCAGTTCGTGACCACCGGACGGGCCGTCCCGCATCTGCGCAACAGCGCCAATCCGTCGATCGTCAACATCTCCTCGCTGGCCGGGCGCCTGGGCTTCAAACTGCGCAGCCCCTATGCCGCGGCGAAATGGGGGGTGATCGGCCTGACGAAATCCATGGCGATGGAGCTGGGCGAGGACGGCATCCGGGTGAATGCCGTCCTGCCGGGGCTGGTCGCGGGCGAGCGGCAGCGCCGGGTGCTGCAATCGCGCGCCGACGCCCGGGGCATCGGCTTCGACGAGGCCGAGCGCGAGGCGTTCTCGCATACCTCGGTCAAGGAATATGTCACGCCGCAGCAGATCGCCGACCAGATCCTCTATCTGGCGAGCCCGCGCGCCCGCACGATCTCGGGGCAGGCGATCTCGGTCTGCGGCGATACCGGAATGCTGGGCTAGGAGGGCAGGAATGGCGATCACATATCTCAAGCGCGGCAAGTCCGACGCGGAACGCGACCAGGACGACAGCCGCACCCGCGCGACTGTCGAGGCCACGCTGAAGGACATCGAGACGCGTGGCGACGCCGCCGTCCGGGAACTGAGCCAGAAGTACGACGGCTACGCCCCCGACAGCTTCCGGCTGACGCAGGAACAGATCGACGCCCTGATCGCGGAACTGAGCCCGCGCGAGCTGGAGGATATCCGCTTCGCCCAGGCGCAGATTCGCCGCTTTGCCGAGGCCCAGCTGGCCTCGATGCAGGATATCGAGGTCGAGACGCTTCCCGGCGTGATCCTGGGCCACAAGAACATTCCGGTGCAGTCGGTCGGTTGCTACGTGCCGGGCGGCAAGTTCCCGATGGTGGCCTCGGCGCATATGTCGGTGCTCACGGCCAACGTCGCGGGCGTGCCGCGGATCGTGGCCTGCACGCCTCCGTTCAAGGGGCGGCCCAACCCGGCAGTGATCGCGGCCATGCACCTGGCCGGCGCGCATGAGATCTATGTCCTTGGCGGCATACAGGCCATCGGCGCGATGGCCTTGGGGACCGAGAGCATCCAGCCCGTCCACATGCTGGTCGGCCCCGGCAATGCCTTCGTGGCCGAGGCCAAGCGCCAGCTTTACGGCCGCGTCGGCATCGACCTGTTCGCGGGCCCGACCGAGACCATGGTGATCGCCGACGACACCGTGGACGCCGAGCTCTGCGCCACCGATCTGCTGGGCCAGGCCGAGCATGGCTACAACAGCCCCGCGGTGCTGGTCACGAACTCGCTCGCGCTGGCCGAAGGGACGATGGCTGAGGTCGCGCGGCTGCTGCAGATCCTGCCCACGGCCGAGACCGCATCCGCAAGCTGGCGCGATTACGGTGAGGTGATCCTCTGCGACAGCCATGACGAGATGCTGCAGGTCGCGAACGACATCGCCAGCGAGCATGTCCAGGTCATGACCGACCGCGACGACTGGTATCTGGATCACATGACCTCCTACGGCGCGCTGTTCCTGGGGCCGCGCACCAACGTCGCGAATGGCGACAAGGTCATCGGCACCAACCACACGCTGCCCACGCGCAAGGCGGGCCGCTATACCGGCGGGCTCTGGGTGGGCAAGTTCCTCAAGACCCACACCTATCAGCGCATCACCACGGACGAGGCCGCGGCCGAGATCGGCGCCTATTGCTCGCGCCTGTGCCTGCTGGAAGGCTTCGTCGGCCATGCCGAACAGGCCAACATCCGCGTCCGCCGCCATGGCGGGGCGAACATTCCTTACGGAGGTGCCGCGGAATGATGCAGGCGAATTTCGACCTGACCGGCAAGCGCGCCCTGATCACCGGGGCAGGGCGCGGCATCGGGCGCGGGGTGGCCGAGTCGCTGGCCTCGGCCGGGGCGGCGGTCACGCTCTGCGCCCGCTCGTCCGCCGAGATCACCGAGGCGGCAGAGGCGATCGCCGCTGCCGGCGGCACCGCCGACACCCTGGCGCTGGACGTGACGGATGCGCGGGCCTTCGCGCGGGAAATCGACGCACGCGAGCCCTTCGACATCTTCGTCAACAACGCGGGCACCAACCGGCCCGCCCTTGTGCAGGATGTCACCGAGGAGGATTTCGACCTGATCATCGGCCTGAACCTGCGGGCCGCCGTCTTCGCCGCACAGGCCGTAGCACGCGGTATGGTCAGGGCGGGCCGGGGCGGATCGATCATCAACATGTCCTCGCAGATGGGCCATATCGGCGCCGCGAAGCGCAGCATCTACTGCGCGTCGAAATGGGCGATCGAGGGCTTTTCGAAGTCCATGGCGATCGAGCTGGGTCCGCATGGCATCCGTGTGAACACCATCTGCCCGACCTTCATCGAGACGCCGCTGACGAAGCCCTACTTCACCGACGATGCCTTCCATCAGGAGGTGCTTGGCAAGATCAAGCTGGGACGTCTGGGCCAGGTGCAGGACATCGTGGGAGCGGCGGTCTTCCTCGCATCCGATGCCTCGGCGCTCACCACGGGCTCCGCTCTCATGGTCGATGGCGGGTGGACAGCCGAGTAGCCGGGAAAGCCGAAGCGAACCAGCCGCCCCAAGCGGGACGCGTGCGGAGGCGAAACCGAGACTGCGCCTTCTTCAGCAGGGCCATCGCGGTGAAACCAACCACCAAGTGCGGATACGCGAGATGGCTCCGGCTAAGCCGCGCCGCCGAAATGTGCCTTGACGCAATCTGCTTCGTCCCGCATCGCCGATATTCCTCGCGCGCACATGTCGCGCCCGCACCCGAATGACCGCTCCCGAGAACGACGCGGAAGAGGCCACCGACCCAGTCAACTCACCACGCGATCATGGGGTCCAGAAGCATCCGGTGCGTCCCGCATACCTCCCTGCTACGACTCAGCGAACTGCTGGAAAGCATCGCGATGCCAACGGTGCCCGGCGGATGCGCGAGATCCGGCGCGCCACCATCGCTTTTGATGGCAGTCTGTCATCACGGCGCGTGGTAGACTGCGTCACCCGCTGCCTGCCTACCGGGGTATCACATTGAGATCATTCAGGCGGGCGAGGGTAGCCGATCCACTCAGCGCCCTTGTTCAGATCTCCCGCGCCAGCGCATCTTCGTGCGCACCGTCCGTATCAGCCCGCCTCGCGCGCCGCTTCGAGCCCATGCCGTGCGAAGGCGGTGGCCAGGCGCATCGAATCGCCCGCCGCATCTCCTGCGGCATTGCCCTGGAGCGCGCGGTCGGCGATCCCGACGAAGATCACCGCAAAGCGGAACAGGGCGAAGGCTTCGTGGAACGGGGCGAGTTCCACCCGGTGCCGGCTATGGGTCATGTATTCGGACAGGAACTCCGCCTTGGTGGGAATTCCCAGCGCCGGCCAGTCCAGATCGGCGAGGCCGCCGTATTCGTCCTGCCGCGCCCGCCAGCACATGCAGAAGAAGCCGAGGTCGGCCATGGGGTGGCCGAGGGTGGACAGCTCCCAGTCGAGGACCGCGATCACCTCCGGCCGGTCGGGCGCGAACATGATGTTGCCGATGCGAAAATCGCCATGCGCGATGGCGACAAGGCCGTCATCGGGGGGGATACGCGCGGCCAGCCGGTCGTGAAGCGCGTCAAGTTCGGGAATGCCGCGGCTCTGCGCCTGCTGCCACTGGCCACCCCAGCGGGCGACCTGCCGGGCGAAGTAGTTGCCGGGGCGCCCGAAGGTCTCCAGCCCGACCGCCTCGGGGTCGAGCGAGTGCATCGCCGCCATGGTCCGGGCGACCGACAGATACATCGCGCGGCGCTCGGCCGGTTCGGCGCCGGGCATGGCGGTTTCGTGCCAGACCCGGCCGTCGAGCCGCTCCATCAGGTAGAACGGCGTGCCCAGAACCGACGCGTCGTCGCACCATGCGACCATCTGCGGCACCGGAACCGGGGTTCCGGCCAGCGCCTTCTGGATCCGGTATTCGCGGTCGATGGCGTGGGCGCCTTTCAGCAGCGGGCCGGGCGGTTGCTTGCGCAGCACCAGCCGGCGCCCGCCCATGGTGACGAACCAGGTCGGGTTGGACTGGCCGCCCGCGATGGGCTGGATCTCCGGCTCGCCCGTCATGCCCAGCCTGTCGCGCAGCCAGGGGCCGAGCGCCGCGCCGGCCTCCGCGTTCATGCTGCGCCCTCGACGGGCCACTGCCAGAAGTCGCGCCCCTTTTCCGAAAGATGGCGGTTGATGAGCATCCTGTGGACCTCGTCCGCGCCGTCGACCAGCCGCGCCTGCCGGGCATAGCGATAGATCCATTCGAGCGGAGTGTCCTTGGAATAGCCGCGCGCGCCGTTGATCTGGATCGCGCGGTCGGCGGCATCATGCAGCACGTTCGCGACCTGGATCTTGGCCATCGAGATTTCCGCCTGCGCCCGCTCGCCCCGATCCAGCGCCCAGGCGGCCTTGGCGACCAGCAGCCGGCCCACCTCGATCCGCATGGCCAGATCGCCCAGCATCAGCTGGATGCTTTCGCGGTCGGCCAGCCGGATGCCGAAGCTCTCGCGGTGCGCGGCGTATTCGGTGGCGATCTCGATGCAGCGCTTCGCCAACCCGAGCCAGCGCATGCAGTGGGTCAGCCGGGCAGGGGCCAGACGGGTCTGGGTGACGCGCATGCCCTTGCCCTCGGCAAGCAGGATGTTCTCGGCCGGGATCTCCAGCCCGTCGAACACCAGTTCGCAATGGCCGCCATGCTCTTCGGGGCCCATGATCGGAATCCGCCGCTCGATCCGCCAGCCGGGCTGGTCCGCATCATAGAGGAAGGCCGTGTGCGCGTTCCTGTCCCCGTCGGACGTCCGGGCGATCAGCATGAAATGCTGCGCCGCCTCGGCCCCGGTGATGAACCACTTGCGGCCCTCGACGACGTAGCGGTCACCCTCGCGCCGGGCGAAGGTGCGGATCATGGACGGGTCCGAGCCGCCGCCCGGCGCCGGTTCCGTCATGGCGAAGGCCGAGCGGACGTCGCCGCGCGCGATGGGTGCCAGCCAGCGTTCCTTCTGCTCGGGCGTGCCCAGCTTGTTCAGCACCATCATGTTGCCGTCGTCGGGGGCTGCCGAGTTGAACACGACCGGCCCGAAGATCGAGCGGTTCATCGCCTCGTAGCAGACCGCCATCCCCATCATGCCGACTCCGCGCCCGCCCTGATCCTCGGGCAGTTGCAGGCACCACATGCCGGCGGCCTTCGCCTCGGCCCGAAGGGTCCTGAGCAGGCCTTCGTCGATGTTCTCATGCGCGTCGTAGCTGGCGGGGTCGGCTTCCAGCGGGATCAGGCGGTCATCGACGAACTCGACGATCTGACGGCGCAGACGGTCGAGTTCGGGGGTAATCGTGAAATCCATGCTGCACCTTCAAAGGGTTGAGACGAGATGGCCGCCGTCCACCGCAAGGGTGGCGCCGGTGATATAGCTGCCCGCGTCCGACGCGAGCAGCAGCAGCGGCGCGTCCAGCTCCGCCTCCTGCCCCAGCCGCCGTTGCGGAATGCGCGAGATCAGCGCCTGTCCCGGTTTCGAGGCGAAGAAATCGGCGTTGATCGGGGTTTCCACATAGCCGGGGCAGAGGGCGTTCACGCGGATGCCGAAGCGTGCCCATTCCAGCGCGAGCGCCTTGGTCATCTGCACGACCGCCGCCTTCGACGTGGTATAGGCGATGACCGCGCCCCCGACCCGCAGGCCGAGGATCGAGGCGATGTTGACGATGCTGCCCCCGCTTTCCGCCTTGCGCATCGCCCGCGCCGCCGCCTGCGCCACAAGGAAGCTGCCGCGCAGGTTGGTGTCGATCACCCGGTCCCATTCCTCGGCGGGCATGTCGATCGCCATCCCCGCTCCGCTGATGCCCGCGTTGTTGATGACGATGTCGAACCGCTGCCGGGCAAACAGGGCGGCGATGCCTTTCTCGTCGGTCACGTCGAGATCGACCGCCTCGGCCTCGTGCCCCGCCGCCGTCAGCCCGGCCACGACATCCGCGAGCTTGTCAGCCCGCCGGGCGCCGAGCGTGACCCTGGCCCCGGCGCGCGCGAGAACGCCCGCGAAATGAGCCCCAAGTCCGCCCGAGGCGCCGGTGATCAGCGCCGTCTTTCCCCTGACCTGCAGCTCCATCGTGCCCTCTTGACCTCGATCCTCGGGCAAGAGACTATCATTGTCCGACAATATGACAACTATAATCTGCCTGTTGTATGCGGTGCCGTTCGCTCGGCATCGCCGATACTTCGGCCCACAGGAAAACCGATGCTGCCCAAGGCGACGCGAACCCACGGCTATCAGCAGGTCGCCAGCATCCTGGAGGCCGAGATCGTCAGCGGACGGCTGAAGATCGGAGAGCTTCTTCCGATCGAGGCAGAACTGGCCGAGGCGCTGGGCGTGAACCGCTCGACCCTGCGCGAAGGGCTGCGCGCGCTGGAAAGCGACGGGCTGGTGCGGCGCGTGGCCGCCAAGCGCCTGCAGGTCGTCGCCCCCGATCCCGCGCGGGTGGCCCTGACCAACGCCCGCGCGCTGGGCCTGCGCGGCGCCAGCTTCCGCGACCTCTGGGAGGTCCAGATGCAGCTGGAGCATTTCGCCGCCCATCAGGCCGCCGAGCGGGCGAGCGACGAGCAGATCGCGGCCATCCGCGCGAGCGTCGAGGAACTGATCCCGTCGCTGGACGACGACCAAGCCGTCGTCCGCCATGACATCGCGTTCCATTCGCTTGTCAGCCACGCGGCGGGCAATGCGGCGCTGGAGCTTGCCACTGCGCCGATTGGTCTGTTGCTGTTTTCGGCCACGCAGCACCTCTATCAGGCCGTGCCTGCCGCCCGCCACCGCCTGCTGGCGGCGCATCGGGCAATCTCGGATGCCATCGCTAACCGGGATGCCGGCCTCGCCTCGGACTGGATGCGACGACACATCGCCGATTTCCGTCGCGGTTATGAGATCGCCGGGTTCGACATTCATGCAAATATCGAACTGAGCTACTCCTCGCCGTTTGGACCAAGCTCCGGCTGAGTCAGGCACCATGATCGCGTGATGAGCTGGTCGGGTCAGCCGTCTTTCGCAAGATCGGAATTGGTCCTTCGAGCGACCATGCGGCGGAGCCCGCGGGATTGACGACGCGGCGCGGCTGCCAGAACACGAAGGTTCTTTGACCGGGCTTCAGGCGGAAGGAAGATCATGGCGAAACTGTTTGAACCGATCAACTTGGGCGGCGTCGAGCTGCACAACCGCGTCATGATTTCGCCGATGTGCCAATATTCGGCCGAAGGCGGGGTCGCCAATGAGTGGCACCGTGCGCAATATGGCCGTTTCGCGATGGGCGGCGCGGGTCTCGTGATGATCGAAGCGACCTCGGTGAATGCCGAGGGGATGGGCACACTCGGCGATTTGGGGCTCTGGACGGATGAGCAGGAAGCGGCGCTGACGGAGATCGCGCGCGCGATCTCGGCGCTCGGGGCTGTGCCCGGTATCCAGCTTGGCCATTCCGGCCGCAAGGCAGCGGCACAGCGCCCGTGGCACGGCAATGCTCCCTTGGGACCTCAGGATGCCGAGGAACGGAACGAACTCCCCTGGCCGGTCGTCGCGCCCTCGGCCCTTGCCATGGCGGAGGGCTGGCAGGTGCCGCAGGCGCTGGACGCAGCGGGGATCGAGGCCCTGAAAGCCGACTACGCCGCGGCAACCCGGCGGGCGCTGCGGGCAGGCTACAAGGTCGTCGAACTGCATTGCGCGCATGGCTATCTGATGCACGAGTTCCTCTCGCCGCTGTCGAACCTGCGCGAGGACGAATATGGCGGCAGTCGCGAAAGCCGCATGCGCCTGACCGAGGGCGGCGATCAGCGTGAAAGCCATTTGGGACTGGATGGCCTGAGAGCGCTCGAGGAGCTGCTTGCCAGCCACTTCGAACTGAAGGCCCACATTGGCATCAGCCTTGCTGACGATGCCATGACTATTGAGCGGCTTACGGCCGAACAGGCGTGGATCCTCGACTCGCTCGCAGACAACAAGGAAATGGCGATCTCGGGTGGTGCGGGCAGTGGCAAAACCGTTCTGGCCGTCGAAAAGGCCATAAGATCAGCTGCCGAAGGCCGCCGCACGCTTCTGACCTGCTACAACGCGCCGCTGAGCACCAGCACCGGCGCAGCCTCTTCCCGGACCGCGGCATAGTCGGCGCGTGGCACGCGGAATTGGCTGAGCTTGATCTCGCCGCAGCGGAAGAGCTGGTAGACGTCGCGGGCATGCAGATCGAGCAGGCCGCTGTGATGGACCCGCTCCCACGGGATCCGCATGGGTTGCCCATTGGCGGTCTCTTCAACGTCGCCGAACTCCATCGGCACGCCGAAGACCCGCACCGACAGCCGCAGCTTGTCGTTCTCGGCCAGATAGATCAGGTCGGCCTCCGAGATGTTCCAGCGCTCGAGAATCTCGGGGAGCAGACGCAAACGCGCCTCCAATCCAAGCAATTTCGGAGGTAGGATTTTATTAATCTGAAACAACAGCTTACAAGAAAATCACCAAACCGACGCAGTCATGAGGTCCGGAGAATATCGGCCCCGAGAGACCGCTTTCGGGCCTCCTGGCGCCAAGGCCGGTGCTCAGCCGCCAACGCATACCCCTCGAAAACAACGGAAAACTCCGGCCGCAGCTGGATGGGGAGAACGCTTTCGCGAGGGCAAGTGGCGGAGGGGATGGGCCTGATATCCAACCTTCTCTGAGTCTTGAGGTATTGAACTTCCTAAGTGTGGACGCTTTTCGACTTCCGCAACCGCGAGTGCGGTGATCGGACCGACGCCCGGCATCGTCTGCAGCTGGCGCGGCAAGCCCGGAGGAACACGGCTCGACGAGTGTGTTCGCCGAATGCAATCCATTGGCAGTCGGGGCGCCACGGCATGCGATGGACGCTCCAACCGCGGCCACCGCACGATCCGACGCGCGTGCAAAGGCCGCTTCGGTTCGGAAACCCTTGCCAGAGAGCGTCCCGGACGGCAGCATCGCCTTGAACGAGGTTCACTTGGGAAGGAACCAGTTCAGACAGAAAGAGATAGCAAACGGAATTGTGAGATCGGTACTGAACAGTGCAGCCGTTAGTCGAGATTGTTGAAGTTCCCCCAATAGCCCCAAATCTTCTTAGAAGGAGCTGGGACGGCTTGGAACGGGCTGTATTCGAAAATTGGGGTCTGACAGTGTTCTTCTATGGTTTGCTGTCCGCAATATTTATCTTTGAAGTCAAGACGGATTATTTTATCGTGGCTGCGATGCCGTTCGTCCTATGTGTTACATTCGTGGCCTTCTCGGCGGCCACTAGCATACTCGATGAATGGCGGTCGTTCAATCGGATAATAACTAGTTGTGGATCGTCTTTGAAATCCATCTCAAAGCGTAACAGTCAATTTAGAGTTAGATCTGGAATAAACCTGGCGGAAGTCCTTTTCTGGTCCATCGCTCTACCCGGCGTCATAGCATTCAACTTCATTTCGCTATTATATCTTAATTTCGGCGTTGCATTCGGTGCCGGCGGTGTCGTTATCGCGGTTCTTGTGCGTCAACTACTTCTAAAGGTGCAGCCGAGCTCGATATTCGATCCAACCGCAAACAACTTTCTCTTCCTAAGAAATTTTTCGACGGACAATACAACGCCGGGTGGGGATCCGCTTCTGCGAACCGATGAGCGTAGGATAAATGCCTCCCTAGCCCAATTTGGCAAGGTTACATCGATCGCAAATCAGAAGTCATTTCTTCCCTCTCTTGGGGCTAGCAAAATTCGCCTTGCCGAAGAGAATTGGAAGCAAGGAGTTCAAGCGCTCATTCGGGATTCAAAAGGAGTGATCCTTCTCGTTTCGGGGCACAGCGATTCAGTTTCATGGGAGCTGGGAGAGATCAGCGCACAAAGCGCCGCCGGCAAAACACTGGTATTGCTGGCATTGAGTTTTGCGCTTCTGGATCGTGAATTGAAAAGTGAGCTAGAAGACTTTCTGCAGGCCAATCTTGATACCGCAGAGTTGCAAAAAGTTTCTGATAGAGTATTTGGGTTCCTTCTCGATAACGATAACGTTTGCGCTCTAGTAGGTAATTACTCTAGGGACTCAAACTTAAAACTTGCCATTCAATACTTTCTTTGGATTCAGTTTCAAAAATGAAAGATCGTTCGATTTATCTGGCCGAAAGGCGAGCCTGGCGCTGGCTGGCCTGCCACCTTGAGTTCGTATGTCGTCCACCGGACGGAGATTGAGCGAAAGGCGGCGCTACAGTCCGCTGAAAATTGAACCAGCGCCGCCGCATGAAATCAATCCTATCAGACGGCTATTTGTCCTGCGAAATAGCTTTGGTCACATGCCTTGGATTGCGGTGCTCACACGTCATTCAGACATGGGAGGGACCGAGCCTCGGAGCGCCTGCTCAATCTCAACGATCCAGTCCGCTTTGGTCCCGCGCCGCTCCCGCGCCTCCCGGAGCAAACTGAGATTTTGAGCGGTAGTTTCAGGTTCGAACGGCTCGCGGATGGTGGCCAATGCGTCGGCAAGGGCGTTCTCTGCTGCCAAGCGGTCAGCCTCCACGACTGCGAGCTCGAGCAGGGTGGCGTGGTCCCAATAGTCCGGGTGCCCGGCGGCGATGCGGCGCTCGACGGCGTAGCGGACAACCGGCAGCAGGCGGGCTTGCTCTTCCGTGAGCGGCGGCTCGGCGAGCTCCATCAGGGTCACCGCATTGACCCCTGGATAGGCGTCACGCCAGTCGGCCTCGAACCCGCGGCGATAGGCGTCGATCGCCTTACGGAGCAGGCCGCGGGCGAGCGGGCCTTCGCCGGCAACTTTCCAACGGTCCTTCAGCACGCGCCCGAGAATGCCATAGGTCTCGCTGCTTGGACCACGCTCGGCGATCAGCCGCTGAAGGATCTCGGCAGCCTCCTCGCCGCGGCAGGCGCGATTTAGCGCCATCGCTCGCTGCTCGAGTACCATCGCGGTCTTGGCGAGCGGCGGCGGCATCGCTGCGGCGACGCGGACCACCTCCTCCCACGCCTTCGTGGCGCGGTAGGAGAGCATGAGGTCGATCAGCACCCCAGCCTCGGCATCGGCGAAGCGGCCGACGTCGCGCTCGACGGCGCGAACCGCCGCGGTTCCGTCCTTGCGAGCGCCGACGAGCCGGCGCTTGACCTCGGCAGCGTACTCGACCTGACGACGGAAGACGTCGGTCTTCTCGTGGGCGATTTCCGGATAGTCGTCGACGAGCTGCCAAAGCGGGCTGTCCTTGTCAGGACCTCGAGCCTCCACCAGGCGGCGGGTCAACGCCTGACAGTTAGTCTCCGGGTCCGCAGGCCCACCGTCTTGGCCGAGCCGGTACGGCAGTCCGCGCAGAAGGCCGACGTCGAAGGGCAGTCGCTCGATGCCCTCGGCAAAGATCAGGACGGTCGAGCGCTCCTTGGCGGCATGGCGGACGCCGAGCTCGTAAAACACGTTGGCGTTGGCCGTCGTCAGGTCGGCGACGGCGTACTCGCAGAGCAGGAGGCGCTCGAACATCGGCTTATGGATCACGCCGCCCGCCTGTTCCTCGTCCGCTCGGATCGGCTCCAGCTCCGCCGCCTCTATCGCAGGGCGGATCAGCTCGGCATAGACGCGATCGAAGTTGATCGTGGTCCCGTGACCCGCCGGCTTCTCGCCGAACGGCATCAGCACGAAGCAGAGGGGTTGTTGCGCCATCGTCGTCTCCAGAGGCAGCGTTTCAGTGTCCTACCGCCATGAAGGCCTGCGCACTTTTTCATTAGCCCCGAGAACACTTTGGCAGACCACGAACAACTTTGGGAGTCACTTGCTTTGACGGTGAAGAAAACCTCGCCGCCCGATCGACTTGTCAGGTGCCGGGGTCGTCCTTGAGGACGTGGATCCTGCGCCGATCGAGTGGACGGGGTCAGCCGCAATGCGCTCCAACTCAACCGATGAACGACCGGACATTCTGCTGCGAACCACTAACAAAAATTCTCGATGCATCGGCCCCGAGCAGACACAATCCTGCTATAGTGGCGCGATTGCTTCTGGAATCACAGAGGATCCAGGATGTCCATTTTCGACAGGGATGAGATCACGGACCCGGCCGCGGCGCACAACTTCATTGATGGCATCGATCTCCCGCGACTGACACCAGCCGCGCGGGAAGCTCTAGCCGCCGAAACGGGTGGCGCACCGCCGGTTTACCGGGATGGCGAAGTCCAGGCAGTCGCGGTCGGCTCGCAGATCGCCGAGTTCACCGCTGACGTTCCAGCGGCGCTGCGCCCGCAGATCGCCAATGCTTTCCTGCTTGCGCAGCTCGCCGCCAACCGCGCGGTGGAGACCGCCTCCGGCGGCGGCAGTGCTTGGTACCGAGCCTATGTCGAGGTCCTCGCCAACACCGGATGGATCCTTGAGCGCGACGAGTCGTCCGAGCGGGAAATGTCTGGCACATCGAACGAGGTGCACAAGGAGATTATCCCGCTGCTGACGCTGCTGCTCGGCCCTGGTGTTGCTGCGGCCGCGATGGTCACCGCTGTACTCGAGGGCCTGTCAAACATGGACCAAGACAGACCCTGGGTCACCCTCTTCGACCGAGGGAGCGGGCGGGCCTCGGGCAACCAGTTCCAGATCAGCCACGCTGCTGCCCCGGACGGTGCGGCTCCGCAGGTTCGCCTCGTCTGCTTCGAACTTGAGGCCACGAAGTCTCTGACGCAGGTCCTGTTTTTCAAGTCCTCCGGCACGCGAGCCGTGCTGCGCGGGTTCGGCGCCGGCCTTAGCCTCAATTCGGCGGTGTTCGACCGCAACAAGGACCTAATCGAGGACAAGGTTGCCGACTACGTCGCTGGGTACATCCGCGGGATCGAGCTGTGAGCGCGACCGGTGGCGATGGCGACGGCGCGGACGCCTTCGTGGAACGTGCCGAGGCAGCCGTGGGGCTGCTTCGCTCGCGGCCGACAGACGAAGTCTTCGCCTTGGCGAAGGGTCTGCTGAAGGAATTACGGGACAGGCGCCAGTTCGAATGCCTTGTCAAGCTCGCGGAGGCCGCTGCCCGAGTGCGACCGGACGATGCAGAAATTGTAAGGCATTACGCTCAAGCACTTATCGAAACCGGCTCCTGCTTGCCAGCGATTGCCCTCCTCGAACGCGCTCTTCGGGCGCCCAGCGTCGGGGCGGTGGATGCGGACGAGCTGCAAGGATTGCGTGGCCGCGCGCACAAGCAGATCTACATGGATTGCGCCGATCATTCTCTGGCGGAGGCTGCTCGGGCCATTGAGCAGGCTGTCGTGAGCTACCGGGTGCCGTTCGAGCACAACCCGGCGAACCACTGGCACGGGATCAACCTCGCTGCGTGCCTGTACGCCGCACAGCGTCGCAAGCTTAATCCAGCACCTGACCTTGGTTTGCAGAATGTTGCGCGCGAGGTGCTGGCGGTGCTTAACAATACTGTCGCCGACGACCGCGACGCCTGGTGGTGGGCGACTAAGGCCGAGGCGCACGTCGCACTCGGCGAGTGGGACGATGCCGAAACCGCGATCGGCGTCTACGTCCGCGACGAAAGCGTCCCGCCGTTCAACTTCGCCAGTACCATGCGCCAGTTCCGGGAGGTTTGGGAGATCCAGAGGGACGGCCCGCGCGGCGAGACCCTGATGCAGCTCCTCGACGCTGCTCTAGCGGCGCGCGAATGCGGCGTCCTGTCGGTCACCCCGGACCACGTTCGCGCCATGCGCTTCGCCGATGCGCCGAGCGGCGAACAGGCGGAAAAGGTGCTCGGCGACACAAATGCAAAAACGTTGAACTGGTACCGCCAAGGGCTTGACCGGGCGGTTTCGGTTGCCGCCATCCGCCGTCTGCATGGCCGTCGCTTCGGGACGGGATTTGCCGTCCGCGCCGGCGACTTCGGCCTCAAGCCGACCGGCGATGCGCTGGTCCTCACAAACCATCATGTCGTCAATCGGACAGGATCTGACGACGCCGAGCGACCCGAGAACATCGAGGTTCTTTTTGAGGCGGCCGAGGGTGCCGCCCGCGGACCTCACTTGGTGTCGGAAGTCCTGGCGGAGTCGCCCTATGCCGGACTCGACTACTCGCTCCTGAAGCTGGCCGGCGACGGCTCGCAGGTGCCGACGGTGCCGATCGTCGATCTGTTGCCTAGCGTCGAACCGCCAACGCGCGTCTACATTATCGGTCATCCCAGCGGGGACGAGATGCACATCGCTTTCCAAGACAACCGCCTGCTCGACCACGAAGGACCGCCGGACGGGCTTCCACCGACTCCCGGCCACTGCCGAGTGCACTATCACGCGCCGACGTCACCCGGAAGTTCCGGCAGCCCCGTTTTCGACGAGGCTTGGCGCGTTATTGCCCTCCACCATGCCGGCGGCAAATACGACCCGCAGAGTTCGCTGCTGGGCATGCGCCGGCTCAACGGCAAGTCTGGCCGCTACTCGGCCAACGAGGGGCTTTGGATCGTCTCGGTCGTCGAGGATGTAAAACGGCAAACCCTGCCATCTTGATGATCAAAGTCAGAATGAGGAGGAATTATGGACAAGCAGCAAGTCATCGAACAGCTACGCGCCGAAATCGAAGCAACACGGGCCCGGATCGACGCCGCCCCCGAAGCGGCGGAATCGCTTGACCGGCGCGGGGACGATACGGCTGAATTCACCGCCGCCGAAGAGGTCCGCTACCTCGAAGAACTACGCGATGACCTTGAGATCACTGAGGCGACGCTGGACGTGCGCGAGATCGAGGCCGCGGCCGACGTTGAGGCAAGGGAGTCTGCCGGCGACGGTCTCGCGGTCGTTGTCGGTCACACCCGTTCAAGCCCCGGCGCCCAGGGCAAAGCACCACCGCTGCCGCGCAATCCTGACACAGCTCGATACGAGTATACATGGAATAGCAAACTCGCGGAGATGATCAAGGAAAGGGCCGACGCGAGTGGAATTCGCTGCAGCGTCTTCTTCCGTGACAGCGGCGGCATCACCGGCGCCTACGCCAGGGTCCGGCAATGGCGCCCTGAGGCGACGGTGGAACTCCACTTCAACGCCTTCAATGAACGAGCGCGAGGGACCGAGACCTTGTTCGCGCTCCCTCGCTCGCGTGCATGGGCGCAGGCGCTACAGGACGAGTTCGTTGCGCTTTACGAACGGAGAGGCTCCCTTGATCGTGGGCTAAAGGATCGTAGCGGTGGCGGGCGCGGACATCTCAGCCTGACGCAGATAGCGCCGTCGGCCCTGATCGAACCTTTCTTCGGGGATGAGGCGTCAGACGCTGAACTTGGCGAGCGAACGAAGGAGCGTCTAGCGGAATCCATCATCGTGGCCTTCGGAAAGATTCGGGCAATGCCCCTCGGTTGACAGCATACAAGCAGCGGCGGCTTTCGGGAGCGTTGAGGGCAAACCGCAATGTTGGAGCAATGGAACCTCAACAAGATTCAAGCGCGCCATAGGCGCATACATACCGCTCGGCGCCTTTCCGGACCTCTTGCGCTTGCGTCGCCAGCTGTGGCCCTCTTGCCACTAGCTTTGTATACTACACTCGGAGCTACGCTGTCGGCGTCAGGTTTTCACCCCGTCTTAGCGCTATTTTCTGCACTGTTCGTCCTGAAAGCATGGCTCAGGCATGCATGTTTCCAGCTTTGCAGTAAGCTGCTGGCCGCTTTGTATGCGTTTTCGTCGATCCTCCTCCTCGCCTGCCTAGTGTTTTTAACGCCGTATCTGTACATTGCAGTATTCTCCTTCGGCAACAGCTCAGTGGTGCTTCATTCTGTTCCTTATGCGTTTTGGGAGTTTCTAATCCCGCTGATCACCGTCGCGCTCCTAGCCCAACTTCTAGCCCCAATGTTGTTGTTCGCGAGAGCTCTTGCTTCCGTTGTTCGGTTGACTGAAGGCGAAAGAGCTTTACTTGCCTCTAAAGAGAAACTAATATCCGCACTGAAGCTATCTACAGTAATTGGGCTGCCGCCCTTTGCAAAAACGATTAGGGCGGGAAAGAGGCGAGCATACCTTCTCTTCTCTGCTTCAGCGCTGACGCTGGCGGCGGCCTTCTCTATCGTACAGGTGGCGGTTCCCAATTATGCCGTCACCGTCACCGCAGTGACCGAGGCTGCATATAACGACGGCAACAACAACCAATCCAGCACCGTAGGTAACGTGGAGCTTGCTGGGATGGTTATCTCGGAATTCATTTTGTTTTCCAGCCCCCTCATGATGATTTTGCTGCTGCGATTTAGTGCGCGACTTCGAGGAGCGGCTCGCCAGGAGGCGCGGCAGACTCTTTCCGAGGCGCGGAAAGCAGATGCGCGCCCTCCCGTTTTATTTCTGAGATCTTTCGATGACGATCAGGTTGCACTTGAATTGCGAGGTAGTGGCTTAGCGACGAGAATGCTTCGTATCGGAGAGCCCTTGCGATCTCTTGATCACCTCATAGTCGAAGAATTCAGCCGCTTTGGGCCAGTCGTCGCTCTTGGCCGTCCCTCGGATAAGCATCAACCCTTTGGCGCGGCTAGACAGTACCTCCACTGTGGAGACTGGAGAAGCCAAGTAAGGCGGCTAGCTCAGGAGGCGACGGCAATTGTGGCGGTTTCTGGAACCACTCCCGGGATGCAATGGGAACTCGACCTCCTCGCCGATCCAATGCTGCGAGAGAAATCGCTTATTCTCGTGGGTCCGAAGCACGCTGCTTGTCCAGAGTTGGCGCTTAAGTTACTCCGGCACCCAGGCCCATTGGATCGAGTGCCAAACTGCCTTGGCATCTTCAGCTCTGGCGGTAAAGCAATCGCCATCACAGGCAGTAACGCCAATGAGTACGCGTATAGGGTGGCGATAACGAAATTCTTCATGGGGCTACCTAGCGAGGCCTTGGGGTCCCGGCCAAGGACAAAGACCAGCAGTGTGTCGCCGGTCGTTCCGGAACCGGGAGCAACACAGCCAGCCCTTCGCGAAAACCCAAGAAGCCGCTCTGAGGCTTCAGCATCGGTTGTTGGGCAAAATGACGTTACTCTATAGTTTCGAACCGCTCGTCAATTCGATCGATTCACTCACAGATCGTGGGGGGGATGGAGTGGAGGGCGGATTTTTTGTGCCGAAAGTAGAGCGACCATGCCCCCGTGCGTTGCGGCGGACGCTCCACGCAGCCCTGCGTTCACCGCCGCCCCCGCTTCCAGTCATCGAGCCGGGCGTAGATCGTGACCGCGATGCCGCCGAGAGCCACGGCGATGAGCACCCAGCGCAACGTGTCGAGATACGGCACGAGCGGCAGAATGGCGGACTGGGTCTCCGCCAGGACGCTCTGCGCGACCTCCACGCCCGCAGCACTCAACGTCGCCACGCCAGCGGCGCCACCGCCCTTCATGGTGCGGCTGGCGGCCAAAACCTCGCGCCCTGGTCGCGTTTCTTCCGCGAAGGCACTCGCCCGGACCGGGAAACGCTCGCCCCACTGCCGCGCCGGACCGAGATCGACATGGATGAACCCCGATCGCGGATAGAAGCCGAACCCAAGGAACCCGACCTCCCGCGCGGCCGCCTCAAAGGCCACCGGGTCGTGGTTCGACATGGCTATGTCGAAGGCGGCGCCGTCGAGGTGCTTGGAGCGGGTCGCGCCGCCCACGGCGCGGTTGTGCTCGGGGCTGCGATAGGCGGAGCGGACGATCAGCGGCTTGCCCAGCCGGTCGCGCAGCGCTTGCAGCTTGTCGAGCGCGGGTTCGTTGACCAGCAGCTGACCGGTGCCCCGGCAGGCGATCTCGGCCGGGCTGAAATTGGGCCAGCGCCAGGATCGCTCGGGCACGTCTCGCCAGTGGCGGTAGAAGTTCGCCGTCATGGAATCCTCCGAATAACAAAAAAACCCGCCTCAAGGGCAGGTGCGGTCGGTCGAGCAGGTCGGATGATGCGGCTCTACGGACCGCCGCCAAAGATCTTGAGCTTGATGGCGATGCCCGCGAGCAGCGCCAGCATGACGCCGGTGGTGATCATGCGGACGGCGGTCTGCATCGCGGTGCGGCGGACCAGCCGGATGCAGTCCACGAGGGAGCGCAGATCGCGGATGTCGAGCGCTGCCTCGTCGCCGTCGAGACCGACATCGGCCAGCGCACGCTTCGCGCCTTCCTCGGCCGCCCGGGCAAGAATTGCCTCGAACTCGGCGTCGGGCATGCGCACGAAGCCCTCGGATCGGGGTGGTGTCATCGGATCCTCCATGCAGCTCATCCGAGCGGGATGCAGCTGGCTGGGATGGGATAGCTGAACTGCGATGCCAGAGAGCGCAGCGAACCGCCCTCGTTTGGCTCGCGGCCCTGAATTACGGGATACCAGACGCTGCCGACCCCGGCGGCATAGGTGGGCGACTGCGTATCGGGATTGTTCGACCAAACCCCGTTTTTCCCGACCCAGAGACCCCGCGTGGCCGGATCGAAGGCGAACATCAGAACATCGGCGGGACGATAGGAGGCCATGCCAGTCCTGACGGAACCAGGCGAGCTGCCGTCTGTCGACCAGATGGAGCCGTCTCCACGATAGCCGATACTGCCGAGGTTCAGCGGGTTTGACGAACCCCAGGACGATCTGTGCTCTTCAGTCACGATCCCCATGTAGCCGTTGTAATTCGTCGTCGGCGTGAGCCCGGCGGAACACTCGACCTCCCAATATCTCTTGCCGCTCGAGAACGAATTAACGGTAGGCACGAAGCCCTGTAAATTCTGCCCGCCGATGGCGTTGACGACCGCCAATCCGCCGCGCCAGGTTTGATAGCCCGCCTGCGTCCTCGTCGCATCCAGCAGCCAAGCGCCTGCCGGCGGCGCCACCGTTGCAGGGGGAACCGGCAGAAACTCCACCGACCAGAAGTTTGCATTCCAGTTCGCAGGAGGCACCATGTGCAAGTCTATCATCCGCTCGGACGTGTTCTGCGCCCGGAACGCGGCGAAGCGGTAGCTGGTGCTGGCCGGAGCCAGAACCTGGTAGGGTGCATTCACTGTCCCCAAGACGTCCGAGCCAATCGTCCCCGAGAGCAGGAATCCCATCCCCGAGATGTCGAGATCGTAAAGCGCCGGCGCGAGCCAGGCGCCGACAACGCCCCTCCAGACCGACTGTCCAACGCGGCCAATATAGTTCGCCCCGCGCAAGGCGATCAGGAAGCCATAGGCGCCGGTCCAGCTGATCGTTTCGCTGGACGACGTCGCAACCTTCACCTGCATCCGATAGCCCCGGTAACCAGAAAGGGGGGCACTGGCCGTAGCCCCCTCTGCGGCAGAAACGACATCGGAGTAGCCGGCAAGCAAATCAGGCGGAGTCGTGCTTTCCCGATTTGCGATCATCGCCACGAGCAGGTCCCCGGGCTGATGCGTGGTCAAAGACAGCGTCCGGCTCCCGTTCGCAGTCTGGTTGGCAATGGCAACGCCATCCACGAAGCTCACAGGCTCGACCACCGGCTCGGGCGGCGCAGCGCCGGCGCCGGTGCTGAACAGGCTGGAGAACAGAAGCGGCATCACAAGAGGCTCCCGGCGATGGTCACGGAAATGCCGGCAATGGTGGTATCGGCCACCGAGGGCGCTACGAAGCGCACCACATCGCCTGGCTGCCAGCACCACCGCGGCGGCGCCTGCCGTTGCGAAGGATACGGCCCCCGCCGTGCTGATGGTGATCGTCCCCACGGACACCCCATTGCGCGTCACGTCGATCTCAAAGGACGCAGCTGGATTGACATCGACATGCCCGGCCGACCCGGCTAAGTCCGCCGGCAGCGACACGGCGCGCGGGATCGTGACCTTGCCCAGCGTTTCAGAGGCGCCAGGCGTTGAAAAGGTCAGCATGCCGAAGTCATAGACCTGCGCCGGCGCGGCAGACGCGCTGCCCGCCACGCTCACCCCGCTGCCCGAGCTGTAGAACACGCTCTGGATGCCCGCGCCCAGCACGACCGTCGCGCCGCTCGCGTTCTTGACGGTCACCTGCCGCCCCGTCGCGTTCTGGATCAGCACCATCCGCGGGACGGCCGGCAGCAGCAGCGTAAAATCGCCCGCCGGTGTGCCGGTCAGGGACAGGCGCACATGGCGCCGTGCCTGATCCGAGGTAACCGAGATCGAGCCGCCGGCCGAGCAGTCGATGCCAAGCGACGCCGTGATCGCCAGATCGAGCGCGTCCGTTGCGTCGTTGATGGTCACCTCTTTCTGGTTCTGCGAGGCGGCGACATGAGGCGCGGCGAGGTTGGGGCTGGGCATCAGGCAATCTCCAAGGTGACGGCGCGCGGCAAGCCCCGGCCGATGACGGCGCTCATCTGGTAGATGACGACCGAAAGGGTTGCGGGAATGGCGCCGAAGTCGGCCGCGATGTCGCCGCTCGAATAGGTGACCGTCGGGCTCGAAGCCGAGAGCGTGCGCAGCACCGCCCCCCCGGGCCCAGCGAGAATGTCGACCTCGTAGGCCTCGCTCGCCTCGGCGAGTGGGACCGTCCCGGTGCCATCGCGCAGCTCGCCGCCGATCCGCGTCCGTCTGATCCAGGACAGGACGATGCTGCCGCCCGACACCACGCCTCGCGGCTGCGCCACCGCATAGGGCATCAGGTCCCGGCCGGTATTGGTCCGCGTGAGGGTGTCGGCATCATCAAAGAGTTGGCCAGAGCCGACCGCGCGCCAATAGCGCGACACGCTCAGATCGCCCAACGCCACGGTCAGGCCTTCCATCGCGGCCGGGTCGAGCAGCACGAAGGTCTCCCCGGCCTGATGCCCGGTCGCAAACCCATCGGTCCCGCGACGGCCACGCAGCAGCCCGCGCAGCACGAAACCACCACCCGCAACCGGCGCCACCTCGCGGAACTGGATCACCTCGGGCTCGCCGTTCGCCTTGATCACCAGCGCCGCATTGGCCCCGTTCAGCATGGCCTCCTGCGTCACGCTCTCGAGCCGATCCGCCCCCGTCGTCATGAACACGTGCAGCGCGTTCACCTCGTCGGTCGCAAAGACCGAAGCCGGATCCCCGAGCGCCGTGGCGGTAGCGCCATAAGCGATCTCGCGCGTTAGCCGCTTGGTCATGTCCCAGACGGCCATGTCCTGGCTCCTGTAGACCGAAGCCCCGGGCCAGTTTGCGTCCCCATAGCCGCCAGCCATGAGATAGACGCGACTGCCGGCGCCGCCGGTATCATCGACATCCCGCAAGAGCGGCACGTCAGGAACGATCAGCCGCGTGAACGGATCGCCGGCCAGCACCTGCGACGGCCGACCGCTGCCCCCATCGGCAATCAGATCGACCGTGTAGCTGGCCGCCTCCTGCGACACCGACTTGATGGACAGACTGTAATCGGCCCCGACGTCCAGGCGCTCGATCCGTGTCCGAAGCAACGCCCCGCCGGGCAGCGTGACGTCCACCACGTCCGTCGGCTCGAGCAGCAGGTAGTCGCTGGGCAGGAGCGCCTCGTGCCGGCTGCGCTCGATCCAGGCGGAATAGAGCACCTTTGCCGCGATGTTCTTTGCCGTGCTGGCCGTGATCGCCATGGGCAACTCGAACGCAAGCTGGTTGCGCGACGACATCGTCTGGAAGGGCATCGACACCCGTTTTTGCTGCTGGGCGCCCTGACGGTAATCCAGCTCCGAATCCATGTGGATCACGTTGACCCGCTCGGGCAGCTCCACGTCCTGCGTGCGCTGCTCCCGCCACGTCTCCCCGCTCTCCGCATCAAGGGTCATCAGCAGATCGGCATCGAGTGTGGCCACCGGCGCCCGGCCGCGCTTGCGGAACTTCAGCAGATCGTCGCTCTCGACGCCGTCAAAGAAGAACGCCTGCGCCAAGGGCTCGATGGAAGCCCACACGCTCGAGGGTCGCGCTATCACATAGCCTGGGACGACATCGGACAGCTCGGCCGTCTCGATATCCCCGGCCACAAGACCGGCCCGACCGCACAGTTCCGACACGATGCTACCGACTGTCGCGCCCTCACCCCCGCTGCGGTTGAGATAGAGCCGCGCAACCCCACTGGCGGTGGACCCCTCAACGATGGAGTCCGAGACGGAGTCGTAATAATAGAAGCCCCGCACGCTGATATCGTTCGGCCATCTTTCGTCGTAGATCAGCGCCCCCGTGGTGGTGTCGAGCTGGATCACCCGATTGCTAATGAGCAAGGCCCAGCGGCCGCCCTGCAGCCGGTCTGCTGATGGCACCCGAGTATAGATGGGCATGGAGGGAACAAGGGTCTTCCAGAGGATGCCGAAGCCGTCGCGCCACTTCACGGCGTAGACATTGCCGGGGCTGCCCCCGTTGGACATCCGCACCTGAAAAATCAGGCTGTCGTCTGTCGGATCATAGGACAGCCGGCCCGCCGGGTTGTAAAAGCCGGTTGCCCCCGCCTCGATCTCCGAGGGCGAAAGGCTCGCGCGCTTTTCAAAGGTCACGCCCATGGTCAGCTGCAGCGCCGGATCATAAGAGGCGCCCGGCTGGACCCGCATACGATAGAGGCCCATCTGGGCATGGTTGGTGCCGCTGCGCGCGCTGCCGAGAACCCAGCCCTCGCCAAAGCCGGCCCCAGACGCCCCGCCGGCAACCCCGGCCACTTGGGTCTCGTCAATCTTCTGGCCAGCGCCCCAGACATACCGCATCCCGTCCGCAGCCAGCAGCCCGACGTCACTAAAGAGCGAGCCGGTCAGCAGGAAGTCCGAGCGCCCCGGCGCGCCAAAGGCGGTGATCATGCCCATCAGCTGGACATTCGCAAAGCTCGTGGTCGTGTTGACCAGAGAGTAGTAATTCAGCTCGCCGAACCGCGCCACCTCGCGCAGGCTGTCGGGCTCCACCCGGATGACGGGCACGGTGTTGGATGCGCCCCCGATGCTCATGTAGAGATAGCCGTCGGGACCGCAGAACAGGGCGTGCGGCCCAGTATACGGCCCCTCTGCGGCAATGTCGGACAAGAACTGCTGGCGATCCTCCTTCATCGTGCGAAGGTTAACCCGGCGGATACCCCAGCTGGGACTAGAGGAGACGACGTAGGCAACGCCGCGCGTCCAATCGATGGCGCACTCGTCAACCTGATAGGTCGACCCAAAGATCCCACCCTCGTCTTGCGAAATCTGGTCCAACCCCTGCCAAGGCTGCAGAGACAATCCGGCAAAGGTGATCTCAGCCGTGATGTTGGGAATTCGGTTTCCGAAATCGCCCAGCGCCAGGTCCTCGAACACGAGATAGCACAGCCCACGATGCGCCGGCACGTTGCCCGCGCCCTCGACCGACTCGATCAGCGGATCGGGCAGCTGCGTCTCGGAGCCCGGATGAAAGCGCATCTTGAAGCTCGACTTCGCAATGCTCGCGCCAGTGCCGCGCTTGTCATAGATCAGCTTCCCATCGGCCCAGAGCCGCAGGACATCCTGCGCCTCGCCCTCCGCGAAGGCGATGGCGAAGGAGGCGAAGTAGGAATAGCTGGTGACCTTCTGGCCGCCGCCCTTGCCGACGCGCTCCGAACTCTTTTCCTCGCGGATGCCGGCCGACCAGATGATGTTGCCCGCCATGCGGATGGTCCCGAACCCGATAGGGATCGGCGCCCCATAGGCCGACGACGTGACCGTCAGATCCGAGAGCCGCGGGCCCTCCTGATCCGGCGTCTTGCTCAGCAGCAAGGAGCCGACGGTCGATCCGACCAGCCAGCCGGCCTGCCAGCCGAAGCCCAGCGCCGCAGAGCCCCAGGCCCCCAGACCCGCAACCGCAAGAACCGCCATGGATCAGAACCCCCCGGCGCCCGGGAACCGGAACGCGAACCGCAGCTTGCCCTGCCACTCGCCTGAGAAGGGCTCCTCGATCACCTTCTGCCGCGGCGCGTGCGCGTGGATCACATGCGGCACGCCATGCCGCTCGGACATGATGCCGGTGTGGCAGGGATAGACCGTCTCCACGAACACCAGCACATCGCCCGGCATGGCTGCGCCGAGCGGGATCTCCGAGAAGTTGGCATGGAAGTGCTCGAGAAAGCCCATGCCCTGCGCCCGGCGCGTGTAGCCGGTCACGTCATACTCGGGCAGGCCCATCTCCCGCGCCACGCAGACCAGCAGCCCGACGCAATCGATCCCGGCGCGCGAGCGGCCCTGATGGCGGAACGGGACATCGAGCCAGCCGCGCGCTGCCAGCACCGCGCGGGCATGCAGAAGGGGATCATACGGCATCGGGATAGCTCATGGTGGAGTCGACGCCGGGCACCAGAGGCTCGCCGCGAAAATTCAGGATATTGGAGAAGCGGCCCTTGCAGGTCGCGAACCGCTTGTCGCAGCCCGGCACCGCCGTGAAGGCATCCCCAACCGAGATGGGATAGGCCACCGGGATAAACAGCTCGAACGCGCCGGTGGCCAGCGTCCAGGTCTTCACCTCAACGGATCGGCCCGCGTTCGGCCCGGTGAGCCAGGTCACCACCCCGCCCGAAAACCATCCGTCGGCATCGCCGCGTCCTCGACCGCGCCCGTGAAGGTGGCCCGAGCCGTGACGCTCTCGACCATCCCCGGCCGCGTCCAGGCCTGCTCGGCGACAAAGGTGGCGGTCCCATCGACCGTCGCGGCCCCGAGACCTTCCGCATAGGCGGGCTGCGAGGCGGCCGTGACGCCGGCGACGGAGCAGCGGAAGGACATGATCCCGTAGGGCCAGGCGCCAGACCGAACCGGCACACGTACCATATCGCCGACCGCATAGCCCGTCGATCGCTGGATAACCGGCGGCAACACCGGCACCCTGCATCTCGCGTCGCCCAGATCGGCCCGGCACTCGGCCGAATACAACTCGCCAATCTCCTGCTGCAGCCTCTGCGTCATGCCCCGCAGCTCGCCCCGGAACATGCCGTTGCCGGCAAGCGTCACCTCGCCAAGGTGGCCACGCCGCAACCGCAGCGCGCCCATGCTCGGCGCCTTCCAATTCACCAGAAAGATGCGGACCTCGGCGAAGTCGAACAGCCCAGCGCGCATGTCCTGCTCGGTGATCTCCTCGTCATCGAGGAAGCCATCGATGTCTAGGTTGTCGACCGCGAGCTGCGCGTCCGAGCTGATGGCCGTGCGGGAATAGCCGACGCTGGCCCGGTAGGTTTTGCCGTCGAACAGCACGTCCCGATCGTGATCCGTGAACAGGAACTCCCTTCCATCCCGGCGCAGGATCGACCAGCAGGTGGCGAGGGTTGTGACCGGACCGGCGAGGTGCGCGGCCAGAGCAGGTGAAACCTGTTTCACAGCTTGATCTCCACGATAGGGATCTGGCCCCAAGTGCCGTGCTCGTAGTGCTCGAGGCTCAGCGCCATCTGGTCCGTATCGAAGCGCACTGGTACGTCGAACTCGCACTCGGCCGCGACGACCGCCCCGGCTGCCGGCGCGGAACTGAAGGTCACGAGGCCCGTCGACGTGCTGACCGACACCCCGGTCTGCCGGAGCACGCCGCCGATGAAAACCCGCACCGTGCCGGCAACCGGCTTCGTGATGGTCCGCACGACCTCGGCGCCGCCTGACGTATAGCGCTTGACCAGCTGGAAGGTTCTGGCCGTCCCGTCGCCCACGCCCAGGGGAACCTGTGCCGGTGTGCCGAAGTCGGTCCAATCCTTGAACCGGAAGCCATAGGCCCGACCCTGCCGGGCGCGGAAGAAGGCAATCAGCTCTTCAAAATCGGTCCGACGCTTGATGCCGCTGCCGACGTCCCAGCGCCCGCGCGCCTGCTCCCAATTGACGTTGCGGCGCTCAAAACCCGCGCTCGTCGTGATGATGGTGGTCGCATAGCCCGGCCCGCCGGTCGCGCCACGCGCAATCGCGTCAGGAAACCTGACCTCGTGAAAACCGCTCATGTCTTCTCGCTTAGCTGTTCCGTTGGGCCCGGCTTATGGCCAAGCGCGCATCCGCCATGATCTGCCCCTGCGAGCGCCGGAATGAATTGGCGTCCGGTGTCGTGATGTTGAACACCATCTGGACTGGTCGAGCCTGCCCAACCCCCGCCGCGACCTCACGCCGCGACAGGACTCGCTCGCCACGTTGCAGGATCGCGGGCACCTCATCAGCTCGGAGCCCCGCCCAACCGCCGTCATGCATGCGCGGCGCGCGGGCGAAGGCCGTTGCGGGAACCGCCCGCATCGGGGCCAGCCCGCCCACCGTGCCACCCTGATGGAATATTCCGGCCAGGAGGTTCCCCCCTGAACCACCGCCAAAGGCGCCCCCGAGAGAGGAGGCCAGAGGACCAAGGATGGCCGAGCGCAGCGCGATCCGCGTGACATCGGCAAGGATCGAGTTTGTCAGCTCCTTGAAGTCGAGCTTGCCGCTGGTGACGAAGGCGACAAGGGCGTCTTCGGCGCCCTTGAAAGCATTGACCATCGCGGAGCCGATCTGCTGACCGGTCTCCATGGCGCTGCGGGCATAGTCTGCGAGCGCCTCGGTAACGGCGCGCCAGCCCGTCGCAGCTTCTTCCGCCGCGGCCTTGGCGGCAGCGCCGGCCTTGCGGGCAGCGCGACCGGCTCCGTCGGCCTTTCCCTCTGTGTCCGAGAGCGCTGTACCAAGCCTGTCAGCGGCCTCGGTGGCTGCGGTGAGGGCGTCGTCACCTGAAACGCTTGCGCCAGTCACCGCTGCTTTCAGCGCGTTCCAGGCCGCCAGAGGCCGGGTCGCGGCATCGCTCAACATGCCCGCGGCTTCACGGTAGCCATCGGCTCGGGCGCGTGCGTCCTTGGCAGCTGCACCAAGACCGAGGTCAGGGGCGTCGAGATAGCTGCGCGCCAGCGCTGCGGAGAATGCGTCAGTAGCTGCGGCGCCCGCTGCCTCGGCCGCGCCCTCAAACGGGTTGCCGATCCGCGCCAGTTCCACCGGATCGAGCGTGCCGATCCGCACCCCGCCGTCGCCGACCGCCCAGTCCGGCAGCAAATCCAGCGCAGCGTTCAATCCGTTGATGAAATTGTTGATGCGGGTGACGAGGCCGTTCAGCATCGCCTCGACGCCCGAGATCAGCCCGTTCGCAGCCTGGAAGGCAAAATCGCCGATGGCACCTGGCAGACTGCCCCAGATCGCCACTGCTGCATCATAGGCTCCCTGGAAGATCGCGGCCGTCCGGTCGCCGAAGCTGACAACGCCCGCGATCGTGCCTTCGAGAGCCGAGAGCCCGGCTGCCTTCAGCCCCTCCCAGCCAGCGGCCATAGTGGCAAATGCCACGTCGAAGGACAGGCCGATGCGCGACCAGACCTCGCGTACCAGATCGCCCAGCAGGCGGAACGCCTCGCGCACGCCGCCCACCCGTGTCACCAGCTGCGAGAACTGGTAGACCAGTTCGCCCGCGCCGACGATCAGCGCGCCGATGCCGGTGCGGATCAGCGCGCCGCGCAGGAACACCAGCGCCGTGGCGAGGCCGCGCACCGACAGGGCAGCAGCAGCCAATCCTGCGACCCAACGCCCGGCCATGACGGCAGCGAAGGTGGCGGCGTAGGACGCCAGACGCCCGAGATTGCCGAACAGCGCGTCGATGGCCATCCGCAGGATCCCGCCGTCGGAGGCGAGGGCCACGAAGGCATTGGCCAGAGCCTCGATGGTTGGAGCCACGGCAACTGCGATCCGGTTGCGCAGCCCCTCGAAGGCCAGCGAAACGGTGCCCAGCGCCAAATGAGTGCGTCGCAGCGCCTCCAGCGCCTCGCCGTCGAGCACCACGCCGAGGGTTGCAGCCTGGTCGCCGAGCCGCGCCATCTCGGCGCCGCCATTGCGAAGAAGCGGGATCAACCGAGTTGCATCCGAGGCCATGGCCTCGAGATAGAAGGTCATCTCCTGCTGGCTGAGACCGGCGCGCTCCAGCGTGTCGACGAAAAGCTGCAGCGCCTCCGGGCCGGAGAGCCGGGCGAACTGGTCGGCCGTCACGCCGACCCGCGGGGCGACGTTCTCGAAGAAGTCTGCCATCGGCCCGCCGCCGGTCTGCAGGAAGTCGCCCACGCGGTCGTTCACGTCCTTCAGGATGTCGGCGAGCTTCTCCTGCTCGATCCCGACCGTCCGGGCGCCAGCCGACCAGCGCTGCAATGCCTCGGGCGTGGCGTTGGCGACCTGCGCGAACTGCCGGATTTGTGCGGCGCTCTCGGCCGTGGAGCGGACAATCAGGCCAAGCGAGGCGGTGGCTGCTGCGGCAGCGGTTGATAGTGCCACGCCTGCGCGGCGCGCAAAGGCAGCGAGCCGGGTGTTCGCCAACTCCATCTCACGGCTGAGCCGACCGAAGCCCTTGGCGCCGGCTTCGCCCACACCCTCCAGTTCGGCGCGCACCTGCCGTCCACCCACAGCCGCGAGGCGGACGCTGACGCGTTTCTCGGCCATCGGTCAGACTCCTTGCTTTCGCCACATAGGCGTCTTACGTTTCCCGCATCGATCCAGTGAGGGTATGACTATGGCCGAGACCGCGACCCTGTCCTCGAAGTTCCAGATCTCGATCCCGAAGGCGATCCGCGCGGCGCAGCACTGGGAGGCCGGGCTTACCTTCGCGTTCATCCCCAAGGGCACGGGTGTCCTGCTGGTCCCGGTCCCGAAGCGGGAGGCGCTGAAGGGCATCGCGCGCGGCGCGTCCACAGCCGACTATCGCGACCGGACGGACCGGTTCTGATGATCCTCGTCGACACCTCGGCCTGGATCGAGTGGCTGATCGGCTCGCTGACAGGCGAAACGCTGGCTCAACATCTACCCGAACAGGCCGACTGGCTCGTCCCGACCATGGTTCAACTGGAGCTTGCGAAATGGCTGACCCGCGAGGTCGGTGAGGACAAGGCCGATCAGGTCATCGCCTTCACGCAGGTCTGCAGCGTCGTCCCGCTCGACACCGAGATTGCGCTGGCCGCTGCAGAGGCCTGCCGGGAGCACAAGCTTGCAACCGCAGACGCCATCATCTTCGCAACTGCCCGCGCGCAGGGTGCGACGCTCCTGACCTGCGACGCGCATTTCGAGGGTCTGCCTGGCGTCACCCTGATCGAGAAGATCAAGGCTTGACACCCGGGCCGCCATTCGCCGCCAGTTCCTCATTCAGTTTCCGGACCATCACGGCTTCGATGACTGGCAGCAGTTCGGCCATGGCAAGCGGCGGGATGCCGAGCGCGTCACCGAGCGCCAGCGCCGCCGACATGTCCCATCCGATGACGGCTCCGGGCAGGACACGCAGTTGGCCGCCGAGACGACCGACGAGGTCCCAGACCTGCCAACCCTCCGGTGTTTCCGGACGGTTCAGCCACGCCGGACAGTCTTCGCACGCTGTTTGACAGGCTTGGCAGTACCGCTCGCCCCCGCCGAAGGACCATTCGGCGAGAGCGCGGAGGCGTTTTTTTCCTGCTCCAGCAGCAGGCCCTTCGAGACATAGGTCAGCTGGAAGGCCTCGAAGATCGGCCAGACGTCGAGCAGCGCGTCGATGGCCTCGGGGCTGGGATCGATCGGCTTGCCGTCTGCATCGCCGATGCCATCCCAGGCGAGCACCCCTCGGCGCGCGAGCGCCTTGGCGAAGGCGACGGCGCGCTCCTCGTCGGGCGTCTCATCGGGCACCGCCTCGACGGCCGGATCGCTGCGGGTCGCCACCATCAGCGCGGTGGTCAGCGGGCGGAGCTGCACCCGGACGCCGGGAGCGAGGTCATGCCAGCGTGGCGCGTTCGTCAGGTCGAGCGTGAGCATCAATACGTCTCCACATCGTTCACGAGGGTGGCGGTGCACATCCGGCCGACGACGCTGTCACGGGCGGCCTGCCAGTCGAAGGTCGCCTGGACGCCCTGCGGCCCGGAAATTTCAATCCGCGGGCGCGGCAGGTAGAAGGCGTGCACGGTGAAGGTGAAGCTCTCGCCCGAGGGCAGGACGTAGGCGAACTCCATCTCGCAGGCCTCGCCGTTGATGGCCTGCGTCACCAGCGTCTGGTCGGCGAAGCGGACCTCGATCCGGCCGGTCAGCGCCGCGATGGAAGGGTCCGCGCCGTCGATGCGCCCGTCCGAGCGGATCGTCTCGATCCGGTCGAGGTTGTTGGCGTAGGTGATCTCGGCCGAGACTACGTTGCCGAGAGCCAAACCGTTCCGCGTGATCGACGCGTTGAAATGGCCGAAGCGCTTCAGCTCCAGCGCGGAGGGCGTTCCGGCGCTGGTGGTCGTGCCGACTGTCTCGCCCTGCGCCACCAGGCGCGCCGTGGCGGTCAGCAGGCCCGAGCGCTGCATCTGCCAGGTAATCTGGTCGAGCACGCAGCCGGAATACATTGCATAGCGTGGCACCTCCGGCATGCCGGTCTCGATCGAGAGGCTCGGCAGCGTCCAAGCGCCGGACCGGAACTCGTGCGTCCATGGGCCGGTGCCCGTGTTGGTCGGCGCACCGAACGCGGCCTTCAGCCAGAAGCCGAACGCCTCGGCATCCAGCGGCACGACCACATCGCCATCCGCCGTCACCGCGTCCTTGATCGGTGCCAGCGGATCGCGGCCGTAGCCGAGAAGCTCGGAGTTTAACAGAGGCTGCTCCGCGCCGAGCGTGGTGCTGGCGAAGGGCATCTTCGTGAAGTCGCCCACGGGCGGCGTGCCGTATACGGTCTCGAACGCAAGCGCCATCTGCGCCCGCGCCCCCTGGGCTCGTGCCATGGTGTTCTCCTTTCTTTGCCTCGCTGGGCGGATCACATAAAGCAGCGTTGCTGCCGAGTTACGCTGGGCTTAGGCTGCACCCAACGGGCTGAGAGCAGAGCTGCTATGGATTTCAAGGACCTATTGCGCCTTCAAGGATACGACCCAGACATCAGAGAGCGCATTGTCCTGCTGCGCCACCGCCCCTTCGAGACCCGACTTGCCCGCGCGATGCCGTGGATTATCGAAGAACGCCCGGACCTTTTCGAAGTCTACCAGTCCGTTCCCGGCCGACCCAAAACCGCCCTGCGTCGGGCCGAATTTGTAGCGAGCTTCCTAGGACTCTCGCCCGGCAAAGCGCACTTCGTCGGGCTTTATCGCATCGGCGAGGCGCGCGCGCTCGACCATGACGCCTTCTGGCGCATACCGGAAAACCTTACCCTCAGGGAAATGGGGTACGAGGGTTTCACAGCAGAGCAAGCGGTCCGGGTTGGAGCCGAGCTTCAGTTCGATCTGGAGCGCCTTCCTTTCTACAGCAACTGGCGCGGTCGGCTGGTCATCGATTTTCCGCCGCCGGAGCGCTCATGGTTCCGGTGGGTGGACCGCGGGATCTTTCCTGTCAGCGCGATCCGCGAAGAAAGCGCTTTCGCAGCCCCGCCGCCTGACTGGCGCGAGATTGATCTCACCTTCGCGGAACTCTTGGCGCTACCGGCGTCTTGGCGGGCGCGGCTGGCTGAATGGCGCGGGATCTACCTCATTTTCGATGAAAGCGATCGTCGGGTCTATGTCGGCTCCGCCTACGGTCGCGAAAACATTTTCGGTCGGTGGCAGGTCTACGCCCGCGATGGTCACGGTGGAAACCGCGAATTGCGCGGCCGCGACCCTCACAATTATCGGTTCAGCATTCTCGAACGCCTTGCGCCAGACCTGCCAGCTGAAGATGTCATCGCTCGCGAGAACAGCTGGAAGCTGCGGCTCCATTCGCGACAGCCGTTAGGTCTCAACGCCAACTGAGTCACCCACCGAGAGGATCGTCCGTCGAATAGTGCAGCACCAATGGGATGACGGCGGCCTTCAGGCTGGCCGCGCCCTCGACCGGCAGATCGACCGGGCGCGGCGCTTCGGCCTCGACCCAGTCGCAGAGGCCCCTCAGCGTGCGGTCGGCGGCGAGTGCCAAGCCGATGCTGGCAGTGAGCGTATCGAACGCGACATCACGGTCGACGCCCTGCACGACCGCCTCGATTTCGGCGCGGTGCTGGTAGTGATACCGCAGCGGCGACAGCGTCAGCTCCGGCTCCCCTGGTTCGCCGTCGCGCAAGATCAGCAGGCCTTCGGCCGGCACACGCTCTGGCAGCACATCGCCGCGCAGGGCGGTGGCGGGTAGTGCCGAGAGCCGTGTGTGCAGCGCGGCGAGGATGGTTTCGCGGGAGGTGGGCATGGGCGAGACGGCCTTTCGTTGTTCTGCGTTGTTCCGAATTGGATTGACGCGCCTCGTGCCAGCCCCTAGAACGGTTTGGAACAACGGAGAACAACATCATGTCAGAGCGCAGATTTACGGCATCCAAGTCAAGATCAAACCGTCCCGGTTGGAGCGCCACGTTCCGACACCCGGTTCGCACCGACAGTCGTGGTGAGTGGGGCCTCAAGGTCCGGAAGGGCCTTGGCACCTCAGATGATGCTGCCGCCGATCTCTTGGTGGGACAACTGAACGAACTTCTTCACGATGAGTCGTGGTGGAGTGGCGATCGCCGCAACGACGCAGAACTTCGTTTCGACCCAGTCGTGGTATCGGCATTTTTCGACGGCATAGAGGTGGTGGCGCACGATGCTGAGGAAAGACGCTCCGACGTGATCCCTTTGCCGAATCGGGATGACGGCTACGGCACCATTCTCTTCTTGGGTACGACCGGGGCGGGAAAGACAACTCTCTTGCGGCACATCATTGGCTCGGACCCCGAGAAAGACCGCTTTCCATCGACTTCGACAGCTAAGACCACAACTGCCGACATCGAGATTGTTGCCTCTCCTGGCGATTTCTCGGCTGCCGTCACCTTCATGCCGGAGCACGAAGTTCGAGCACACATAGATGAGTGCCTGGAGGAAGCGTGCCTAGAGGCGATTCAGGGAAAGCCAGACGCAAAGATCGCTGCTGCCCTGCTGGAGCATCGCGAGCAACGCTTTCGTCTATCCTACATTCTCGGTGCCTGGAGGACTTCTGTCGAAAGCGATGATGATGATTTCTCCTTTGAAGACGACGTGATTGCGGAAGCTGCGGTTGATGACGAGGAGGCCGTATCGTCGGAAGAAGTCGCGCAACATCGGGAGCGACTTGCTAGCTTCGTCTCCACCATCAAGGAGTTGAGCAAGGAAACAGGGGCAACGTTCGAAGCGTCTCTCGGGAAGCTCAAGGACCAGAAGACCGCAGACGACCGCGCGACTTGGCTCGAGCTTTTCGGGGTCGAGGCCTTCCGAAACCCCAAGTTCTCAAGCCTTGCCCTCGACATCATGGATGAGGTGGCAGATCGCTTCACCAAAATTGACGCCGGAAACACCGAGCGCTCGGCAACCGACTGGCCGATTATCTGGACATTCAGCTGTCCCGACCGTGACGAATTCCTCGCCGCTGTTCGCTGGTTTTCGAGCAACCATCACAAGCAGTTTGGTCGATTGCTGACACCACTTGTCGACGGGATCAGGGTTCAGGGCCCCCTTTACCCTGATCTGGGCGGCGATACCGCCGAGTTGAAGCTTGTCCTCCTAGATGGTCAGGGTCTTGGGCACACGGCCAGTAGCGTTTCGTCGGTCTCGACGCGCGTCACGAACAAGTTTGCGAAGGTGGACATGATCTTGCTGGTCGACAACGCGCAGCAGCCAATGCAGGCGGCGCCCTTGGCACTGCTGCGCGCCGTCGGAAGTTCGGGCTTCGCCGACAAGCTGGCCATCGCGTTCACGCATTTCGATCAGGTCAAGGGTGCCAATCTGGGCTCATTCGATCAGAAGCGGGACCACGTTCTCGGCTCAGTCGGGAACGCAGTGGCCAGCCTGAGAGACATCGTCGGTGCTGGCGTAGCCGGAGCTATTGAACGTCAGGTGGACGCGAATTCCGTCTTCTTGGGCGGGCTGGACAAACCCACCTTGAGGCTTCCCGGCGGCTTCAAGCGCCAACTGGTGCAGTTGATCGAAATGATGCAGGCAGCGTCCTCTCCCGCGGAAGAAACAGATTGCAGCCCGGTCTACGACCTCAAGGGGCTCGAAATCGCGATGCACGACGCAATCGATGCGTTCAGAGATCCTTGGCGCGCAAGGCTGGGTCTCGCCTATCACGACGGCATCTCGAAGGAGCACTGGACACGCATCAAGGCACTCAGTCGCAGGCTCGCTTCTCGTTGGGCAGATGAATACGATAATCTCACCCCTGTCGCAGACCTCCTCGCGCGGCTGCAGGAGGAGGCTTCGAAGTGGTTAGACCGCCCGTCTGGATGGACGCGATTACCCTCTGACGAAGAAGAGCGTGAACTGGCGCTGGACCGGATCAGGCGGGCTGTCTTCGGAAGGCTCTACGACCTCACTAAAAGTCGCCTCACTGACGACCAAGTTGCAGGTTGGCGGGATGCATTCGATCACAGCGGACCGGGCTCCGCGACGCTGCGTGCCCGTACCATTGAGACCATCCACGAGAACGCAGCGCCGAGGATCAGTGCTGCAATGAGTGCCGATGCTCGTCTTTTCTTGAACCGCCTTCACGAACTTCTACAGGAAGCCATCATTGATGCCGGGGGGGAGATAGCTGCAACCCCAGCTGCACGTATTCACTGAAGTGGCGGTGAAACTTGCAGAGACGGGCGGTTAGATCCGCCCGTCCACCCAGTTCGCGACGATCAGCCCCGGCACGCTGTCCGCTGCCCGGTCAGCATCCCGCGCGAGGTCGAGCCGCTTCGGCAGCTTGACCTGCGGGACCAGCAGGAAGATCGGCGCGGTGACCTTGCCGCGCCCGGTCTTCGAGCGCGAGACCACCGCCTGACCCTTCGAGTTCAGCCGTCCTTCCGCCACAAGCAGGCTCGGGCCGGTGCGGCGATAGACGAAGCGCAGGCGCAACCCGCGGCGGCGCTCCCACTCGCCGGGTGTGATCCGGCCGCCGCGCAGGGACTTGCCTGCGGCGGGCAGCGGGATCGCCAGCCAGAACCCGTCTTTCGAGCGGATGAGCGGCCCCGTGTCATGCGCGCCGACGATGACCGGTGCCTTCGACCAGGCCAGCGCCGCGGCGTCGAGGCTCTCGCCCGACCTCGGGAAGTTCTGGCTGCGGATCGAGTTGGCGAGCCGCGTGCCGAGTCCCGCAGCGGTGATCTGCAGCCGCCAGGCCGACTTCAGCCCGGTCCCGGCCTCGCGCATGGCGGCCGTCACGGCGCGCTCGCCCGCCGCGACCTCGGCCGCCATCATCGCGACGATGTCAGGATCGATGTCGAGCTTCAGTTTCACGCATGCCTCAGATCGACGGTCCAGACCAGCCGCTCGCGGTCGCGGACGGGCTCGCCCTGAATGAGAAAGGCGTCGCCGTCGATCTCGATACGGTCGCCGGGGCGCGGGTTCGCAACCTCGGCCACGCGCAGATCGATCCGGGTGGTCTCGGACCAGAGCCGTGTATCGCCGAAGTCGGAGACGACATCCGCGCGCCGGGCGACGACGCGCACCAGCACGGGCGCGCCGCCGTCGGCGATGTAGACCGCGTCCCGGCCGATGTTCGGATCGGCGAAGAGCGCGCCGACGGCGGCGGCGAAGGCGCTCATCAGAACGTGGCGTTCAGGCGTACGCGGCCGATGGTGTCGCCCGCGCCGCTGGCCACCGCCTCGACGGCCACGCCGATGAGCGTGTTGTCGGTCGCGACCGTGGTGCAGCGCTTGTTGGTGTCGTCCCAATAGATCTTGGAGCCGACGGTCCAGGCCTGCGAGCCGACCTTGGTGATGTCGAACACGCCAGTGAGCGCGGTCTCGACGGGCTCGCCGAGGGCGGCGTCCCCGGCCGCGATGCCGAAGATGGAGCCGGCGAGCAGGCCATCGCCGGAGGCGACGGCATAGGGCGCGGTCAGGGTGATGGTGTTGCCGGGCTGGACGTAGTTTTTCATGGGGAGGATCCTTGTGGAAAGACGAAGGGCGGCCCGTCAGGACCGCCCGCATGTCAGGGTTCGGCATTGGGTGCGGGTTACGCGCCCGGGTTCTTGTAGAGGCCGCGCCAGTCGATCGCCTTGGCGCCGAAGTCGAGACGGCACTTGATCTCGACGCCGTCGACGTCGAAGCCGTTGCGCGTCTCGATGTAGGCGCCCTGCTGACCCTCGAGATAGGCGTACTCGATGGTGTCGATCTGGTTCGGGCTGGCCGCCAGATACCAGGCCGTCTCGCTGGCGGCGTCGAGCCGGGGCTCGCTGATCGGCGCCAGCGTCCGGATCGACTGCGGCACCACACTGGACGTCGCGGCGGGCACCAGGTTCTGCGCGACCAGCTGCTCGGCCTTCAGTTCCAGCGAGGCCGGCACGATCAGGAAGGCGGGCCGGACGTTCAGCACCGTCTTCTTGTCGAGCCCCGTCTGCTTCGCCATCGCGGCGCGGGCCGCGCCGACACTGCCGACGTCGAGCGCCGCGCCGGTGCCTGCCAGGTTCTTGTGGGTGGTGTGGAAGAGCGCGTTGCCGTCGGCCATCGCCGGGTTGGCGGTGATGATCCCCCAGACCACGTCCGACTCCAGCTGGGCGATGGAGTTGCCGTACATCGCCGGGATGCGAGTGAAGGCGTCGAGATCGTCGTTGATCAGCGTCTGGCGGGTGATCGCGACCACCCGGCCATAGGTCTTGACCTTGTAGCTCTCCTTGCTCTCGCCGAGCGTGCCGCGCTTGAACTCGCCGCTCTCGCCGACTTCCAGCAGCTGCGGCGCTTCTCCGAGCTGCACCCGGTGCATCGCCTTGAAGTCGGTGGCGAGCACCTGGCGGCAGAACAGCATGAAGGTGCGGGGATAGGCCTCGTAGGCTTGCCGGAGGGTCTTGTTGGTAACCGCCGACAGGATCTCGGGGAAGTCCGAGGTCGAGCGCAGCGCCCGCGTCGCGACCTCATCGCGCGACAGGCCCCGCGTGTTCACCCCGGCATTGCCGAGGCTTTCGCGGGCCAGTTCCAGCAGCGTCATGCCGCGGTACTGGCGCGCGGCGTCCTCCAGCTGGAACAGCGTCGGGCTGTAGCGGTGCAGCAGCGCATTCGCCACCGCGTCGCGGCGGGTGATGCGCTCGTCCCGGCCGCCGAGGGGGACGGAGACATGCGGGAAGGTCCGGGTCTCGTCCGACTTGGCCGCGACCTGGTCGAGGATCAGGCGGCGGGACTCGTCGACGCTGACGCCGCGCTTGACCAGATCCTCGGCGAAGCCGCGCTCGAGGTTCAGCCGCCCGGCCAGATCGTAGATGGTGGAGACGCGGTCGCGCTCGGCCTCGCGGGCGCGGGTGGCGACCGCTTCGGTGTCGGGCGCGGGAGTTGCCTGCGTCTTCGGCTGGCTGCGCGTCTCGCTGGCCGCGACCTTCGGGTCGGGCGCAGCCGCTTTCGGCTCGGTCATGGGGGTGTCCTCGGTTTCGACCGGCTCGGTCGGCTGGGTGGCGGGGGTTGCGGCGTCGCTCGCCGGGGTTTCGGTCTTGTCCGTCATCGGGATGGGTCCTTTTGGGCTGGAAGGGGCGTCCCGGCGGTGAAGGACGCAGTCATGAAGGGGGTGCTGGGCGCGGAAGCCCGCGGCGGGGTCGGCGCCGACCGCGACGGCGGAGACCTCGAAGGGCGTCCAGTCCACCGCGCGCCAAAGTTCGCGGGCGGCCTCGGGTTTCGAGACTTCGAAGCGGTGGACCTGATAGCCGATCGAGACCGCGCGGATGTGGCCTGCCTGAATGTCGCGCCAGATCGGCTCGACATCGGCACGTTCGCTGATCCGGACCAGCGCGATGCCCCGGCCGTTCTCGATCCGCGCCGAGCCCGGCACGACCGAACCGATCACCGCATCGAGCGTGTCGAGCTCGTGCACCTTCAGGAACGGCGCGCCCGCATTCAGCCGGTCGAGCCGGACATGGGCCGGGTCGAGGCTGAGCTCCTCGTCATATGGCTCGCCGAAGAAGGTGGCGCGGCGGACGCGGGCCCCGGCCGACCAGACCACCTCGACGGTGCGGCTGTCGGCATCGGCGGTGTTCGGCGCAAGCTCCGCCGACCGGCGCATGGCCGGCAGTTCGATCATCGTGTCCATGGGGTCAGTCCTGTTGGTCGGCCTGCGCCGGGTCATTGTCCGCGTTGGCGGCCGGGTCGTCGGTGTCCGGTTCGTCGGCGGTCGGATCGGTCGCCAGATCGCTGGCCCCGTCTTTGGTTTGTGCGCTGCCGGTCTTGGTGACCCGCCGCGGATCGCTGTCGAGGACCAGCCCCAGCGCGTCGAGCTTGGCGTTCGTCGCGGCGATCTCGGCCAGCACGGCGTCGGGGTTGCGGCCCTGTTTCGCGATCACCTCGGCCAGCGTCATGGTGCCGGAGCGGATCGACAGCAGGTTAGCCATCGCGTCCTTCTGCGGATCGACCGCCTCGAACTTCGGCGGCGACCATTCGACCGGCACGCTCGGCGACGGGATCTGGCCCGCCGCCCACGCGGCTTCGGTGAACCAGCGCCAGACCGGCGCGCAGAACATCGGGATGAAGAGCTGCCACTGCACGGCGTCGATCTGGCGCCGGAACTCGACAAGCCCCGCCCGGATCGAGGAATAGTTCACCTGGCTGAGGTCCCCGGTCAGCAGCTCGTAGGGCACCCGGAACCCGGCCGAGATCGTGTGCAGGCTGGCCCGCTTGTATTCGCCGTAGCCGCCGGTGGCCGACGGCTGGTTGAAGCGGATATCCTTGCCGCCGCGCGCATAGGCGATCAGGCCCGGCTCGAACTGCTCGACCCGGTTGCCGTCAGCATCGACCACGGAGGGCGCGATGCCCTGCTGCGCCTCGTCGTCGCCGAAGACGATGGCGGTGACGCAGGCCTCGGTCTTCTTGCGGACCAGTTCCGCCACCTCGTAGTCGTCGAGATCCCGCAAGGACCGGATCACAGGCGCCCCCCAAGGCACGCCGCGCGCCTGCGTTCGCTGCTTCTCGTAGACATGGGCGATCTCGGTCGCGGGGACCGGGCGGCTCTGCAACCCGTTCTGCAAGGCCCCATAGGCGTCGCCCGGGTGCTCCGCGTGCAGCCAGTAGGCCCGGCGCTTGCCGACCGGATCGAACTCGATCCCCTGCACGAGGCTGCCTGCTCCAAGGGCGCCGGACTTCGTCGCGTCGAGGAAGTCGGCCTCCAGCACCTGCAATTGCAGCGGCACGACCAGACCGTCGCTCGCGCGCCGCAGGCGGCGGCGCACCAGCACCTCGCCCGCCTCCACCATCTCGCGGCAGATCAGCGTCTGCAGCCCGTAGAAATCGAGCTGGCCATCGGCGTCGCACTCTGCCGTCCAGCGTTCGAAGAGAGCGTCGACCTTCCGATCCAGTTTGTCGTCGCCGCTGGCGGCGCGCGGCATGATGCCCGCGCCGATGATGTTGTTGACCAGCACCGCGACGGCCTTGGCCGCATGCGGGTTGTTGCGCACCAGATCGCGCATCCGGTCGCGTAGCAGCGCCCCGGCGACTCCGATCTCGGTGTCGGCGGAGGATCCCGGCGCCCGCCAGCCCTCGGTCCGCCGCCCGCGCGCCGCGCCGTCATAGCCCCGCGTCAGGGTCTCGAACGCCTGACGCGCCATGACGCGGCGTGCGGCCATGCGCGGCGCCACCGTGGCGATGGCGTGGTCGAACCAGGTCGCCGACATCAGCGATCCCCGCGGCTGAAGCCCGCGAGCCCCGCCACCGGCAGCGGCCGTGTGGTGCCTGCGATGGCGCGCTCGATGGTGCGGATGCGGACGAGCAGGTCCTCGGCCGAGCCGTAATCGACGGACTTGCCGTCATAGCTGACCCGCGTCGTGCCGCTGGAATAGGCCCGGCGCAGCGCCGAGAGCTCGGTTTCCGTCCAGTCCGTCATCAGAACCATCCTTCGCGCCGCCCGAGCCAGTCGGAGCGGCGCTTGCCCTGCGGGGCCTGTCCCGGCCGGTTGATCTGCCCGGCGGGATTGGTGTCGGTGGGGGCCGCCCCGAGCTGATCCTCGAGGTCGCGCCATTTCGCCTCAGACCAGCGGTCCGCGCCCGCGATCCAGGCAGCGGCGCGGGCGTAGACCCGGCAGTCCAGCGCCTCGTTGCGCTCGCGCAGCTTCTGCCATTCCAGCCGGGCGAAGCCGCGCTTCGTGCGCACCGTCACCAGCTGTTCGGCCACGAACTGCTTCAGCCATTCGTTCTCGACCCAGTGCGGCAGATGCACTGAGCCGGGCGGGAATGCCGCCCCGTCGGCCATCTCCTCGTCGGTCGGCCGCGCCAGCCGCAGGAAGCGGTAGGTCTCGGCCTTGAAGGTCGACACCGCCACGGTCCAGAGCCGCGCACCACGCCGCAGGCGTTTTCCGCCCTGGGTCGCGTCGACGAAAGTCGGCCCCGACACCGGGCTCGAGCGGTTGGACCCCTCGACGCCTTTGACCGGCGATACCTGCCCAAACCCCTGCGCCCGCGACCAGGAATAGACCGCCGGGGCCTCGTAGCCCGTGTCGATGGCAAGTCGCGCGATGCGAAGATGCGCGCCGCGTTCGTGCGGCCAGCTTCGATCCAGCAGCGCGGTCAGCTCCGACCAGGCGTCATGCCGATCCGGCCCACCCTCGATCACGACGTGATCGACGAGCCAGCTTTCGAGCCCACGACCCCAGGCCCAGACATCGACCTCGATCCTGTCCTTCTGCACGTCGGCCCCGGCGGTCAGGAACAGCCCTCCGGCTGGTACGGTGCCGGATGTCCAGCGCTCGCGGCGGTCGTAGAGCCGCTGCCAGTCTGGCGCTTCCCCGGTCTCAACCCATGTCTCGCCGAGGATAGTGTTGCGGAACGCCTTGATCGCATCAATCGACCCCTGTGCCGCGTCCCAAGCCCGCACGATCCGCTCCCAGCTCAGCCAACCGATCGGCGAATAGAGCGCCGAGAGGTGATAGCCCACCGTCGTCGGATCGGCGGCGGTGGCCGTCGCCCGCCATTCGCCCCCCTCCAGCATCGCCGTCTTGTGGTGTTCCGCGATGGGATGCTCGCAGCCCTCACAGTGATATTCCGCCGTCTCCGGGCGGCCCTTCTGCCAGCGCAGCCGGTCGAACTTCAGCCACTGCATCGCGCCGCAATGCGGGCACGGCACGAAGAACCGGCGCTGGTCGCTCGCCTCGAACTCGCGCTCGATGCGCGACAGCCCTCGGATCGTCGGCGTCGAGACCAGCAGCACCTTGCGCCGATGGGCGAAGGTCAGCGACCGCGCTTCGGCCAGCGTCACCGGGTCGCCTTCCTCGTCGGCCGAGGCCGGATAGGCGTCGACCTCGTCAAGGAAGATGTAGCGCGCCGGGGTGGACCGCAGCCCGACCGCCGAGTTCGCCCCCGTCATGATCAGGATGCCGCCCGCGAACTCCTTGGACAGCATCGTGTTGCCCGCGTCGCGAGACCGGGCCGGCTTCACCCGCTCCCGCAACTCCGGGCTCTCGTCGATCAGCGGATCGATCCGCTGGCGCGAGTTGCGCTTGGCCAGCTCCACGGTGGGCTGGACCGCCAGCATCGGACCCGGCGCCTGGTGGATGGCGAACCCGATCCAATTGTTGCCCGCCTCGGTCGCCCCGACCTGCGCGGCCTTCATGAACACGATCCGCTGCGTGGGATCGCCGGGCGACAGCCGATCCATGATCTCGCGCATATAGGGCGTGCGCACCGTGCGATACCGCCCGGGTTCGGCCGAGGCGCGGCCCGAGAGCATTCGGTGCCGGTCCGCCCATTCCGAGACGGTCAGGTCCGGGTCGGGCCGCAGCCCGCTGCCCCAGGCGCGCAGGATCTCGCCCGCGCCGTCGAAGTCAGGCAGCGCGGCATCTTCACCGGAAGTCGGGCCGGACCTCGGCGAGTTCGTCGAGGTGGGCGCGTACATGTTTCTCCAGGACCTTCTGCATCGCGGCTGGCTCCACGGTGATCTGCTGGCCCGTCGCGTCGCTGCACGAGGCCGAGAGCTCGGCCGCCATCAGCGCCGCCGTGCGCGCGGGCCAGGTCACCCACGCGTCCCGTTCCTCCCGCGCTAGCCGGAACACCAGCGCCAGCGCGCGGGCCCTCTCGATCAACTCCCCCTTCAGCTTCTGGAGCCGGATGCGCCGCTCCTGCGCCTTCAGCACCTCGTTCGCGGTCTTCGCCTGGAGGAAGGTCGTGCCGCCGCCAACGGGCGGGACAGCCAGCCCCTGTTCGCGCAGCGTGTCGCCGACGGCGGCCACGGCCGCTTCGGGGACCGGCTTCAGCTTCGGCGCGGGCGGCTTGCGGGTCTTGGACGGGTCCGTCGTCTCCGCCCGTCGCGCGTCGCTGGCCGCCGCGTTGATGCTGCCGTCCGGATAGAGGACCAGCCGTTCGGCCGTCTTCGCCTTCTGGATCGCGCCCCGCGACAGCCCGACATGCGCGGCGTACTGGCGCTCGCTCATGCCCTGCATCGACGGCTCCGATTATCACTCAAGTTCATGCGCTTATCGAGTTGATAAGCGCAGCGGACAGAGGGAACGTGTCTCCAGAAGGACGATGCAACTTACCACGGAGCCACCCCGATGACCCGCCGCGCGACTGACATTGAGACCGCTCCCGCCACCGGTTCGAGGGAGCGGTCGAACAAAGCCCTCGACGCCTTCCTCGCCGCCAAGTTCGAGATCGACGCGATGCTGGAGCGGCTCGCCGCCCTCAGCGCGGACCATTTCGAGACCCACCCCGACGAGATAAACTGATGACATGGATGGCCCCTGCTTCCGTCAGCGCTTGATGGCAAACTCGCAGTCATCGCAATTTTCATCGGGAGGTTAGGAGATGAAGAGCCAGAAGACGCAAACGGTGAGGACGATCGGCCTCGATATTTCCAAGAACGTGTTCCAGCTCCACGGCGTCGATGTCGAAGGCCAAGTGGTACTTAAGCGACAGTTGCGTCGGGCTGAGGTCGTCCGGTTCTTCGCTGAACTGCCTTCTTGCCTCGTCGGCATCGAGGCCTGTGCTGGTGCCCACGCCTGGGCTCGGGAACTGATCGAACTGGGCCACGATGTGCGGCTGATGCCGCCCTCCTATGTGAAGCCCTATGTCCGGCGCCAGAAGACAGATGCTGCCGATGCCGCCGCCATCTGCGAGGCGGTCACACGACCGTCGATGCGCTTTGTCCCTGTCAAGACCGAGGCACATCAGGCCGTCCTGTTGCAGCACCGGACGCGCGATCTGCTGGTCCGACAAATGACGCAGATTGTGAACGCCATCCGCGCGCATCTGGCGGAATTTGGGGTCGTAGGCCCTGTCGGGGTGCAGCACATTGATCGCCTTCTGGAAACGGCCGCGCATTCGGTGCCGGACCACGCGATGGAAGCGATCAACGTGCTCGCTGGGCAGTTCAACGAAACGCGGGCGCGCGTGGACGAGATCACGCGGCGGATCGAGCAGGCCCAAAAGACAGACCCGACCGCACGGCGGCTGGCGTCGATCCCGGGCGTCGGCGCGATCACCGCCAGCGCGATTACTGCAACGACACCGGACGTGACACAATTCCGCACCGCGCGCGACTAGGCTCCAGACTCATTGATTTCAGAGCCAGAAGAGGACGGTAGCGGCGAGAGCGACGGCGGACAGGAAGACGATGGGGCATCTGTCGTAGCG
>NZ_JAHQZU010000069.1 GCF_019061185.1 Paracoccus sp. Z118 | reverse complement strand
TTCATGTCCACGGCCATGGGCTTCATGCATGTCCCGCAGAACATTTCCGCCGCGATCTCGATGCTGGACCTGTCGCCCTATCAACTGATCCTGATCCTCACCCTTTTCTACATCGTGCTCGGCATGTTCCTCGAGGGCGTCTCGATGACGGTGATGAGCCTGCCGATCACGCTGCCGCTGATCCTTGCGGCCGGGTTCGATCCGATCTGGTTCGGCATCTTCCTGATCCTGATGATCGAGATGGCGCAGATCACGCCGCCGGTGGGCTTCAACCTGTTCATCCTGCAGGGCCTCACCCGGAGTTCGATCACGCGGATCATCAAGGCATCGGTGCCGTTCTTCCTGCTGATGTGCCTTGGCGTGGCGCTGATCACGATCTGGCCCGAGATCGTGCTGTGGCTGCCCAATCTACTCTACAACAAGTAAGGAGCGCAGCGGATGAGGCGTCTCGAAGGAAAAACCTGCGTCGTCTCGGGTGCAGGGGCCGGCATCGGGCGGGAAACCGCGCTGCGGTTCCGGGCCGAGGGTGCGATTGTCCATGCGCTGGACCGTCACGCGGACGGCCTGTCCGCCTTATCCAGTGAGGGGACGGGCATCTCGACCCACGTCGTCGATCTGACGGATCTGGCCGCAGTGCGGGCCTTTCATGCCGGACTGCCGCGGCTAGATGTCCAGTTCAATTGCGCAGGCATCGTTCCGGTGGGCCGGCTTGCGGACTGCGACGACGGCCAATGGAACACGGCGCTCGCCGTCAATGTCACCGCGGCCTACGGGATGATGCGCGAGGCCGTCGCCCTGATGGCGAGGGGCGGGGGCGGGTCGATCATCAACATGGCGTCGGTCATCTCGTCCATTGGTGCGGCGCCGGACCGCTTCGCCTACGGCGCGAGCAAGGCGGCCGTCATCGGCATGACCAAATCGGTCGCGCTGGACTATGCGGGCCAAGGCATCCGCTGCAACGCGATCTGTCCCTCGGGCGTCGAGACCCCGTCGATGACCGCAAGGATCGACGCCATGGAGGACCCCGCCGCCGCGCGGCGGATGTTCTCCAGCCGTCAGCCGGTGGGCCGGATGGGCACCCCGGCCGAGATCGCCGAACTGGCGGTGTATCTGGCCAGCGACGCCTCGGCCTTCATGACCGGCAGCACGGTCGTCATCGACGGCGGGGCAAAGCTGTGACCGGCGCGCGGCCGCTGCGGGCCGGGATCGCGGGGCTGGGACGCTGGGGGCAGACGCTGGTCGATGCCAGCCGGCGCAACCCGGACAGTATGCTCTCCTTCGTCCGTGCTGCCACCAGGTCCCCCGACAAGGCCGCGGCATTCTGCGCCGACCGTGATCTGCCGCTGGCCGCCGGTTTTGACGCGCTGCTGGTGGACGACGACATCGAGGCGGTCGTTCTGGCCACGCCGCACAGCCAGCACGCCGACCAGATCCGGCGCGCCGCAGCGGCGGGTCGCCATGTCTTCGTCGAAAAACCCCTGGCTCTGACGCTGGCCGATGCGATCTCGGCCGTCGATGCGTGCGAGACGGCCGGGGTGCGGCTCGCCGTCGGGTTCAACCGGCGTTTCCTGCCCGCGTTCCGCGCCCTACAGGGCCTTCTTGCTTCAGGCGATCTGGGCCGGCCGCTGCATGTCGAGGGAAGCTTCTGCGGCCCCTTCGGCTATCAGTACACTGACGAGATGTGGCGAGGGTCGGCCGCCGAAAATCCGGCCGGCGGCATGGCGGCCATGGGCATCCACGTCCTCGACGCGATGATTGCAATCATGGGACCGGTGGTGCGCGTCGCCGCCATCAGTCGACGCCTGGCTGTCAGCAGCAATCTCGACGATACGACCGTGATCATGCTCGAGTTCGCGTCTGGCGCGACCGGCAGCCTTTCAACGCTGATGGCGACGGCACCGTTCTGGCGGCTGCATGTGTTCGGCGCCTCTGGCTGGGCCCAGATGCCCGATCAGGCGCGACTGATCCATGCCGGCCTCGACGGACAGGTGAGCGAGCAGAGCTTCGAACCCCTCGACACGCTTGCCACCGAACTCGACGCCTTCGCGCTCACCGTGAGGGAGGAATGGCCGTGGCCGGTCACCACGGTTCAGGCGCTCGCCAGCGTCGGAGCCATGGAGGCGATCGCTCGTTCCGCGGCTGGCGGTGGGAACTGGGTCGGAGTCGAGGAACGCTGAAACGGGGTGGAGCGTACCTCGGCGGCCTCTGTCACCTTGCGCGGAAACTGTCCTGGGTCCGTCACAGTCCCACGTTGTGCGTTAGGTTCTACCGGCCACCAGCCTGCGGGACCTGCATTGGCCTAATCCGCTACCCGGAGCGCTTCGCTGACCACCCGAGCATAGCGCCAGGACCGATCATGCACTGACATAGAATGGACCACCTCAGTGGTGATGGTCTCCAGTTTTCGTAATTCTACCTTCAGCGCGACCAACGAACTCATCGTGGTCCGCGCGTCGTCGGGCATGAGGATCGCCTAGGTCGAAAAAGTCAGTTCGGTCATCGGGGGGGCTTTCAGGCGTGGCAACCTTCTTTCGAAAGGACTCAGGCTGCGGGTCGAACAGATCGAAAATGGCATTGGTTTCGGCCACGATGCCGTCGGCACGGGCCCGTGATCTGGTCGGGCTGAGAGATCGAGGCACAGCTGACGCCATTTCGGCGTTGCGTGGATCCAGCGGGAGGAACGCACCCATAGCCCGTGCGGCGCCTTGCGCATGCGTTGCCCAGTGACGCTGCATCATCTGTGCGCCCCGCCGCGATCCGAGCAGGATATAGAGCACCGGGATGGGCGTGACCTGCAAC
>NZ_JAHQZU010000068.1 GCF_019061185.1 Paracoccus sp. Z118 | reverse complement strand
CCGGGACTGTTCGCGCCCCTCTACCTTACCCTGCCGCATGGAAGCGTGACCTGCCTGCTCGGCGCCTCGGGCGTGGGCAAGTCCACCCTGCTGCGGCTGCTCGCCGGGCTTCCCACCGGCGTGGCCTTCCATGGCGAGGTCAGGACCGTGCCCGCCGCGTTGATGGGGCAGGACCCTGGTCTCTTTCCGTGGCTGAGCGTCGCGCAGAACGTCGATCTGGGTGCCCGGCTGCGGCGCGAGCCGGCGGATCCCCGCCGCACCGCGGCCCTGATCGAGGCAGTGGGCTTGGAGGGTTTCGCCGACAGACTGCCCGCCCAGCTTTCGGGCGGGCAGAGGCAGCGGGTTGCCCTGGCCCAAGACGGGGCTGTCGCCTTCCCGGCTGGGGGTGAACTCGACCGCGCGGATGTCGGATGTGGGCGTGTCCATGGCCAGATGGACCTTGCGCCATTGGCGACGGCCCTGAACACCATGCTTGCGCGCCTGCCATTCACCGTCGCCGAGGAACTTGATCCCTGTGCTGTCCACCAGCAGGTTCAGCGGCCCGGTAGTGCGGCGATATGGGATCCGCACCTTCAGGGTCTTCTGCCTGCGGCACAGGGTCGAATAGTCCGGAACGGGCCAGTCCAGCCCGGCAAGCTGCAGGAGACTGGAGACCATCCCGGCAGTCTGCCTGAGCGGAAGCTTGAACAGAACTTTGATCGACAGGCAGAACTGGATCGCCGCATTCGAGAAGACCGGCGGGCGCCCCGGGCGACCCTCATGCGGTGCGTGCCAAGCCATCTCCTTGTCCAGCCAGATCAGCAGAGACCCACGCTTCCGGAGCGCATCGTCGTAGGCGGTCCAGTTCGTCGTGCGGTAGCGTGCGGGCTTGGGCTTGCTCATGCCGCCCCTCTAACCGCAGGATTCGTAGTGTGAATCCTTCACAGTGAGAGTTCTGCAACATGTATAACCGCCCCTTGCGCAAGAGGGTTTCTGAAGCAATTTTGCGCGCTGTCGGGTGCTGACATGTATCCGGCCTCTGTTGCGGCCATTTCCATGCCGCCGGCCCGTATGGTGTTCGCGGATCAGGTCCCAAATCAACGCCGCGTGCTCAATGGCACTTTGTTGCAGGCTGGTTCCTCTGACCCCGTCTACGACCGTTGCGCCAAACTGCTCCTTGCCCTCTTTCGCTCCGACGTCCTCGCGACCGTCGACGGCTTACGCCGCCGTGGCCGGAGCCTTATAGACCCCGCCGCGGGCCATCAGGGCCGAGGCGATCCGCGCCATTTTATTGGCCAGCGCCACCCGCACCAGCATCGGCGGCTTGCGCGTCAGCATTCCGCCCAGCCAAGTCCACGGTCGGGCGCTCGCATGGACGTGCCGCTTGATGATGACGCTGTTGGCGCCGATGACCAGCAGGCGCCTCAGAGACCGTTCGCCCATCTTCGTCGTGGCCCCGATGCGCTGCTTGCCGCCCGTCGAATGCTGCCGGGGTGTCAGGCCGAGCCAGGCCGCAAAGTCGCGGCCCCGGCGGAACGTGTCGGGCGGGGGAGCCAGAACCGCGATGGCCGTGGCGATCAGCGGCCCGATGCCCGGCACCGTCATCAACCGGCGAGCCACATCGTTCTCCTTTGCCCGACGGGCGATCTCGGCATCGAGCTTCCCGATCTCCACCTCGAGATGGGCGAGCGCCGCGACCAGCACCTTCAGCGTGACGATGGCATCGGCAGGCAAGCCGTTATCCGGGCTCTCGACGATCGCAACCAGCCGCGCCGTGTTGGCGGCGCCCTGCGGCACGATCTGACCGAACTCGCCCAGATGTCCGCGCAAGGCATTGATCGCCTGCGTCCGCTGACGGATCAGCAGCTCGCGGATGCGGAAGACCATCGCCGCCCCCTGGGTCTCCTCACTCTTCACGGGCACGAAGCGCATCGTCGGGCGCAGCGCTGCTTCACAAATCGCCTCGGCATCGGCGACGTCATTTTTCTGCCGTTTCACGAAGGGTTTGACGTAGGCAGGCGGGATGAGGCGCACCTCATGGCCCAGCTTTCCAAGCTCACGGCCTCAAAAGTGCGCACCGCCGCAAGCTTCCATGGCGACAACGCAGGCCGGCAGCTGACCGAAGAAGTCCAGCACCTGGTCCCGTCGAAGCTTCTTGCGCAAAACAGCTTGGCCCGAGGCGTTAGCCCCGTGCGCCTGAAACACATTCTTCGCCAGATCGAGCCCCGACGGTGGTAATCTCCGACATGACCGTCCTCCTTTGTGGATCATCACAAACCCACCTTGGCACGTTGATGCCGTCGGGGGCGGTCACAGCATCAACGCCGGGCGGCAACCCCGGCCTTCGCGGCAGTATTCCTTACAGCGACGCGACGGTCGAGCTGATCGACGCCGAGGTGGTGGGGATCATCGACGATGCCACGACGAGGCCGGACGCCTGCTGCGAAAGCGTCGTGCGGAACTCGACGCGCTGACGGCGGCGTTAATGGAACGGGAGTCGCTGGACGAGCAGGAAATCCTTGCGATCGGCCTCCCGCCCGCTCCGCCCTTGGACGAGCTGCCCATGCAGACGGAGAAGCCGCCGGTCTGAGCGATGTCCGGCCCGCGCGCGCGCCGGTTGCAACTTTGTTTGAAGATATGCAAACTGGGTGCCATCCGGTCAGGCGCTAGAACCATCATCGGAGATCTGGTTGCCGCCTTGAAACCCCGCCGACATATCCTGCGACCCATCGCCGCGGCGCGCGTGCTGACGGGGCGTCGCCGCTCGCCCGCAGCCGACCTGGCGCTCGCGACCGTGCTTGCCGGCGTCGCGGGTGCGTCGAACGCGGGCGGCTTCTTCGCGCTTGGCGCCTATACGTCGCACATGACCGGCTATCTCTCGCAACTTGCCGACAA
>NZ_JAHQZU010000067.1 GCF_019061185.1 Paracoccus sp. Z118 | reverse complement strand
CACGCCTGCGAGTTCAACGGCGTCGGCGAACGCTTCCGCCACCAGCCCTGGGGCGTGTTCGGCGGCCAGCCGGGTGCCGCCGGCTCGTTCACCATCAAGAAGGACGACGGCGAGATCGTCGACCTGCCGCCCAAGGCCTCGACCATCCGCCTCGGGGCCGACGCCCGCGTCATCATCGAGACGCCCGGTGCCGGCGGATACGGAGACCCCCGCCAGCGCGCGGAAGACGCGCGGCGCGAGGACCGGGAATCGGGGAAATTCTCCGACGCCTGGCTGCAGAAGAACTACGGCTGACGGCCGCACGTGGATATCCACCGAGACAGGGAGTCTTGACATGAACAGAAGGAACTTCACGGCCTTCGCCCTTTCCGCGGGCCTCGCGCTTTCGGCGGGCGGCGCGCAGGCACAGGAACTTTCGTGGGATCTTGCGAACGAATACGGCGAATCCTCGATCATGGGCGTCGGCGACAAGGCCTTTATCGAGGCCGTCAACGCGGGCTCCGGCGGCGCCATCACGATCATGCCGCATTACGACGGATCGATCGGCTACAAGTCCGTGGACCAGTTCGACGCCGTGGGCATCGGCGCGCTGGACATGGCCGACACCGTGATGGGGTCCATCGCCGGGATCGAGCCGATCTTCCTGCTGTCGTCACTGCCGTTCATCGCGTCATCGTATGACGACGCGCGGCTGCTGTGGGAGGTCGCCCGTCCGCATTACGAACAGGTGTTCGAGGAGAACAATCAGGTTCTGCTGTGGGCCACGCCATGGCCGCCCTCGGGGATCTGGGCAAATGCGCCGATCACCAGCTTGGAGGACCTGAAGCCGCTGAAGGTGCGCGCCTGGGACCCCAGCGGCGTCCAGACCATGAGCAACACCGGCGCCACCGCGGTGCAGGTCAGCTGGGCCGATACCGTTCCGCAGCTCGCCTCCGGGGCCATCAACGCGGTGCTGACCTCGGCCGATGGCGGCGTCAGCGTCAAGTTCTGGGAATTCCTCGATCACTTCACGGCCGTGAACTACTCGATGGCACTGAACATGACCCACATGAACAAGGACCTCTACGACTCGCTCACCGACGAGCAGCGCCAGATCGTTCAGGATGCGGCGCGCAAGGCCGAAGAAGCTGCATGGGCCGAGCTTGAGGTCCGTGTCGCCAAGAACTTCGAGGACATGCGTGCCAACGGCGTGACGATCACCGAGGACGTCTCGCCGGAACTGATCGCGGACCTGCGCAAGGCGGGCGAGTCGGTCTATACCGACTGGCTGGCCAAGGTCGGCCCCGAGGGCCAGGCACTGCTCGACGAATACAACCAGAAACGCGCGCAGTGACCCATGAACGGTCCCGGAAGCCCCGGGTCCGTTTCTTTCAGGGAGAACGAGGGATGATCAAACGTCTCGTGAACGGCGCGGCCGATCTCTGCTCCAGCCTCGGTCTGTGGATCTCGGCGGCGCTGCTGGTCTACATCGTCGTGCATATCATGCTGGAGATCATCCTTCGCAATTTCTTCGGCAGTTCGACCAGCTCGATGGGTGAATATGTCGGCTATGCGATGGGGGCGATGACCTATCTGGCGATTGCCCACACATTCGCCAGCCGACGGCACGTCCGGGTCAGCCTGCTGCGAAGCTTCACCGCCGGGCGGGAACGGATCGGCGTGATCGTCGAGCTGTTCTGCATCGGCGTGACCTTCGCCGCGTTCAGTTTCGTCTCCTGGTACATCTGGAAGGTGCTGGCACGCGATTTCTCGCGCGGTTCGGTCAGCGCCACCCTGACGGAAACGCCGACCTGGTACATAGACGCCGCCGTTCTCACGGGCCTCGTGTTCTTCCTGGTGCAGTTGCTCTCCAGCGCCATTGATGTCCTCATCTCGGGCGTTCCCGAAGACATCGCCGAAGGGGACTGATCCATGGAATCACTGTTCGTCGCCGCCGGCCTGCTGGGGCTGATCATCGCCTTTCTGGGCATCGGGGTATGGGTCTTCGCGGGCCTGATCGTGGTCAGCATCACGGCGCTGATGGTGTTCATCGACATGCCGGCGCAGCGGATCGGGACGATCATCGCGCCCATCATGATCCGCAGTTCGACCGGCTGGGAGCTGTCGGCCATCCCGATGTTCATCTGGATGGGCGAGATCATCCTGCGCACCGACATATCCAAGCGCCTGTTCGAGGGGCTTTCGCCCCTGACCTACCATCTGCCGGGCAGGCTGATTCACACCAACATCGTGGGTTCGGCGATCTTTGCCGCGATCTGCGGGTCGAGTGCGGCAACGACGGCAACCGTGGGCAAGATCACGATCCCTGAACTGAAGTCACGCGGCTACAGCACGTCGCTGACCTACGGCTCGCTTGCGGGAGCGGGCAGCCTGGGGCTGCTGATCCCGCCGTCGATCATCATGATCGTTTATGGGGTTGTGGCGCAGGTCTCGATCAGCCGGCTGTTTGCCGCCGGCGTCATACCGGGAATCATGATTGCCGGGCTCTATGCGCTCTACGTCATCATCGTCTGCAGCTTCCGCCCGCAATTCGCCCCGGCCGAAGGGACGCGCCCGACCTCCGGCGATATGCTCCGGGGCATCGGCAACCTGATCCCCATCGGGCTGCTGATCGGCCTGGTGCTGGGCGCGGTCTATTCCGGCTTCGCCACGCCTTCGGAAACCGCGGCGATCGGGGTCACCGTCACGCTGATCTACACCTTCGTGACGCGTCAGATCAGCCGGGATGTGTTCATCGAGAGCCTGGTGGCGACGGTTCACACCAGCTGCATGATCGCGATGATCATGATCGCGGCCGCTTTCATGTCCACGGCCATGGGCTTCATGCATGTCCCGCAGAACATTTCCGCCGCGATCTCGATGCTGGACCTGTCGCCCTATCAACTGATCCTGAT
>NZ_JAHQZU010000066.1 GCF_019061185.1 Paracoccus sp. Z118 | reverse complement strand
CCGGGACTGTTCGCGCCCCTCTACCTTACCCTGCCGCATGGAAGCGTGACCTGCCTGCTCGGCGCCTCGGGCGTGGGCAAGTCCACCCTGCTGCGACTGCTCGCCGGGCTCCCCACCGGCGTGGCCTTCCATGGCGAGGTCAGGACCGTACCCGCCGCGTTGATGGGGCAGGATCCCGGCCTCTTTCCGTGGCTGAGCGTCGCGCAGAACGTCGATCTGGGCGCACGGCTGCGGCGCGAGCCGGCGGATCCCGTCCGCACTACGGCCCTGATCGAGGCAGTAGGACTGGAGGGGCTGGCCGACAGGCTGCCCGCCCAGCTCTCCGGCGGGCAGAGGCAGCGTGTTGCCCTGGCAAGGACACTGGCCGAAGATCGGCCGCTGGTGCTGCTCGACGAGCCGTTCTCGGCGCTCGACGGCCGGCTCCGTCTGCTGATCGGCGACATGGCGGTGCGGCTGCTGGCAGGCCGCACCGTGCTGATCGTCACCCACGATCCCGCCGAGGCGGCGCGGCTGGGCGACCGGATCGTGGTCATGACGCCTTTAGGACTGTCTGAACATCCCGCACCGCCCGGACACGTTCCCCGCCGCCACGATGCGGCCGCGGTGCTGCGGGCTCAGGCGATGCTGACAGGCAGGCTCCTCGCATGATCCGTGCCATTCTGGGGGTGCTGATCGGGCTGGCGCTGTGGCAGGCAGCGGTGTGGCTGACCCGCCTGCCGCCGTATCTCCTGCCCGGCCCCGGGCGCGTGCTGGAGGCGCTGATCGCCGCGCGCGCCGAGATCGCGCTGGCCACCCTCCAGACGGCGGGCGAGACGTTGATCGGCCTTGCGTTCGGCACGGCACTTGGGGTCGCCCTGGCGCTCACGATGGCGAGCTGGAGGCCTCTCGGCCGGGCGCTCGGCCCCGCGCTGATCGTCAGCCAGGCGATCCCGATCTTCGCGTTGGCGCCGATCCTGACGCTCTGGCTCGGCTTCGGCACCGCGCCCAAGATCGCGATGGTCGTGCTGATCGTGTTCGTGCCGGTGACACAGGCGCTCTATGACGGGCTGATGGCGCCGCCGCCGGCGCAGATGGATGTCGCCCAGACGATGGGGGCATCGCGTATCGCCCTGCTGCGTCATCTGCGCCTGCCCGCATCCCTGCCGAGGCTGGCGTCCGGCATCAGGCTGGGCGCCATCTATGCTCCCGTCGGGGCTGTCATCGGAGAATGGATCGGAGGCGCGCGCGGCCTTGGCGCCCTGATGCTTCAGGCCAATGGTCGAATGAAGACCGACCTGATGTTCGCCGCCCTCATCATGGTTGTGGCACTGTCGCTGACAGTCTACGTGGCGGTTGATCGGCTGCTCGCACGGTTTCTGGTCGGGCGAGGCTTCTGACGATGTTCCCGATCGGGCAACAACTGAACCACCGCCCGAACCCAGGACAGGTTGCCGGCTGACTTGATCTGCGGCATCGGGAGAAAACTCCCTTCTCGTGTTCGGCATTGAACACTTCCATGCCTTATAGGCTTAGCAAAGGTGTCCACTGAAGCGAGCGACCATCACCGCAGGCCTCGTCGGAACACCGCAAGCGGCACCGGTTGGGACAGCAACGGATTTCCCTTCCACACTTGCTGTCCGAGAAGGAGGAAGATGGGATAGGCCTTGGGAAGGCCGGGAAAGCTGGGGCCGCGATGCGGCGTGGGCACAAGCGGCACCGGCACTGGCAGAACGGGCATCTAGCAGGCATTGTCACAGGCGGCCACCCTGCAGCAAGGGCGGCCGCCGCTGAACGCCGATCTTGACGCATGCATGGCGATCAGCGTCGACTGAGGTTCCTCCAGTTTGAGTAAAGCCTGCTGTCGGCACGACTGAACCCCTGACCCGCGTGGGTGCCATGATCCCGCTGCTGCAACCCGACCCGTATATCCTCCTTCTGACGGGCGCGGGCTTCCTGATTGCCTTGGTGGCATGGCTGCCGCTGGCGCTGCGGCGATTGCCCCTGTCCCTGCCCATCGTCTGCATTGGGCTGGGGGCGGCGCTCTTCTCGCTCCCGGGGGCCAGGCTGGAGCCTTCGCCGCTGGCCTATCCCGAGATCACCGAACGGCTCAGCGAGTTCGTCGTCATCATTGCGCTGATGGGGGCCGGGCTGAAGCTCGACCGGGTGTTCGGGCTGCACCGCTGGGAGGTGACCTGGCGGCTGATCCTCGTCACCCTTCCCTTCAGCATCGGCGCCATCACCCTACTTGCCGGAACATGGGTGGGCTTTGCATGGCCGGTGGCGTTGCTTCTGGGCGCGGCGCTGGCGCCGACCGATCCGGTCCTGGCCGCGGACGTGCAGGTTGGCCCGCCCAAGACCGGCGAGGAGGATGAGGTTCGTTTCGGCCTGACCTCGGAGGCGGGCATCAACGATGGCGCCGCCTTCCCTTTTGTCCATCTGGCCATCGCCGTCGCCCTCGCAGGCACGACGGGAGAGCCCTGGGCGCTGAAGTGGCTGAGCTACAACGTCCTCTGGGAGATCGGCGCCGGCGTCGCGGGCGGTTACCTGATCGGCCGCGCCTTCGGCTGGCTCACCTTCCGGATGCCGGCCGAGACCAAGCTCGCGCAGACGGGCGACGGGCTGATCGCGCTCTCCGCCACCTTTGTGTCCTACGGGCTGACCGAGATCATCCACTCCTATGGTTTCCTGTCAGTGTTCGTCACCGCTCTGACCTTCCGCGCAGCCCATCGCAGCCACGACTTCCACCGCGAGATGCACGACGTCACCGAACAGGTCGAGCGCCTGGCGATGATGGTGCTTCTGCTGCTGTTCGGAGGTGCGCTGGCCAAGGGCCTGCTGGCGGGGTTGACTTGGGGGGACCTCGCCGCGGCGCTGATCATCCTGCTGGTCATCCGCCCGGTGACGGGACTGATCGGTTTGGCCGGGTTCAGGGCTTCGTGGAGCGAGAAGCTGACGATCGCCTTCTTCGGCATCCGGGGCGTGGGATCGATCTACTATCTGGCTTATGGCCTGAACCACATGGAGGTCGACGGCGGCGAGCGCCTGTGGGCCATCGCGGGCCTGGTGATCCTGATCTCCATCCTCATGCACGGGCTGACCGTCACGCCCGTCATGCGCCTGCTCGATCGGACCCACGGCCGCGATCCCGATGCAGAT
>NZ_JAHQZU010000065.1 GCF_019061185.1 Paracoccus sp. Z118 | reverse complement strand
GTTGCAGGTCACGCCCATCCCGGTGCTCTATATCCTGCTCGGATCGCGGCGGGGCGCACAGATGATGCAGCGTCACTGGGCAACGCATGCGCAAGCCGCCGCACGGGCTGCGGGTGCGTTCCTGTCGCTGGACCCACGCAACGCCGAATGGCGTCAGCTGTGCCTCGACCTCTCAGCCCGACCAGCTCACGGGCCCCGTGCCGACGGCATCGTGGCCGAGACCAATGCCGTTTTCGATCTGTTCGACCCGCAGCGGGAGCCCATTCCTGAAGGACGCCATGGCTGAAAGCACGCCGCCGATGACCGAAGCCGAAGCGCCGCAGGGCACCGTCACGCAGGAGATGGTCGACGCCTGCGCGCAGGAACAGATCCAGTTTCTCGGCCACGTCCAGGACTTCGGCTGCCTGCTGGTGGTGACGACCCAATGGGTGGTGCGCAATGCCTCGGCGAACTGCGGCTCGACGCTGGGGCTCGAGCCGGAGGCACTGGTCGCGCAGCGGCTGACCGATGTCCTGCCTGCGTCCACCATGCACACGCTTCGCGGCAAGGTGCAGGTCATGGGGCGCAATGACCAAGGCATCCGCCTCTTCGGCCTGGACGTGTTCGAAGACGGGCGCCGCTTCGACATCGCCATCCACCGTGACGGGCCCGTCTTCCTGGTGGAGTTCGAGCGCAAGCAACCCGACCGCGTGCGCGATCCCGGTGCCGTGGTGCAGGCTCTGATCCCCCGGCTGACGCGCGCCGTGGACCATGAGGAACTTTGCACGATCGCGGCCGACGCGGTCTGGGCACTGACCGGGTTCGATCGGGTCATGGTCTACCGCTTCGAGTCCGACTTCAGCGGCGTGGTGGTCGGCGAGACGCTCAGCGGCGGGGCCGACAGCTACATGGGGCATCGTTTCCCCGCGTCGGACATCCCGCCGCAAGCGCGCGCCCTCTACAAGCGGAACCTGATCCGGATCATCGCCGACGTCGATGCGCCGGTTCACCCGATCGTCCCGCCTCATACCCCGGACGGAGCGCCCACCGACCTGTCGCTTTCCATCACACGCGCGGTTTCGCCCATTCACCTGCAATATCTGCGCAACATGGGCGTGCGTGCCTCGATGTCGGTGTCAATCCTGGTCGAGGGCGAACTGTGGGGGATGCTCGCCTGCCACCGCGAGCAGCCCCATTACGTCGATTACGAGACCCGTTCCGCTATCGAACTGTTCGCCCAGCTTCTCGCCTACGAACTTGGGCTGCGGACCCGGCGCGACGAGAGCCGGCTGAGTGCCGCCGCCCTCGAAGCCCACGACCAGATCTCGATCATGTTTGAAAGCTCGGCCGCGGCCCTCCCCGATCTGGCCGGGGTCTCGCAAGAGATCGAGCGGGTATTCGACGTGGACGGGATCGCCATGATGATGGGTGGTCACTACCACGCAACGGGTCTGGCCCCGTCCCGTGACGAATTCGGCGCGTTGATGCACCATGTGGCCCGGAACGGGACAAGCCGGGTGTTCAACACCGACAACCTTGGCCGGGCGTGTGCGGGCGCGTTTCCGTCCGGCCAGGGGATCGGCGGAATGCTGGCGATCCCCATCCACAGCCGCCGCGGTGACGGGGTGATCCTGTTCCGCCGGGAACTGACGCGCGACCTGATCTGGGCCGGTCCGCCGTCCAAGGAAAGGCTGCCTGACGGCCGCCTTTCGCCCCGCGCCAGCTTTTCCACCTGGCGCGAGGAACGCCGCGGCTTTTCCGAAAGCTGGACCGCGGGCGAGCTTGCCGCGTCCGAGGTGCTCCGCGTCAGCCTGCTGGAGATCACGTTGCGCCTCAGCACCGACCTGGACCGACGGCGGACCAGCCACAGCGAGCGGCAGGAAATCGTGATCGCCGAACTGACGCACCGGCTGCGCAACGTCTACTCGACCGTCTCTGCCGCGATCGAGGGAGGGGCGGATGGCGCCGAACCTGCGGTCCAAGCCTATGCCGCCGAGGCACGAAGCCGCCTAGCCGCGATGAAACGGGCGAGCGATGTCCTGACCGATCGCAGCCGCGACTCCACTTCGCTGCGTCAACTGATCCGGGACGAGGTGCGCGCCTATGGCGGCCGCGGCGAGGAGCGGGTGGAGTTCGTCGGCGGTGAAGCCATGCTGTCACCCCGCCAACGCTCGGCGCTCACGCTGGTGATCCATGAGCTGACGACCAACGCGGTGAAATACGGGGCGCTCGGGCCAGCCGGCGGCCGCTTGGAGGTGAGGATCACTGCTCGGGACAACGGCGTCGAACTCCACTGGCGGGAACGGGGCGGCCCGGTGGTAACCACCCCGCAGCGTGTCGGCTTTGGCAGCGCGCTGGTCCAGCACACGATTCCTCAGGAACTGGGCGGCACGATCGAGACCAGCTTCGCTCCCGACGGGTTCGAGATGTCGATGCATATCCCCGGTCTGTCGATGCGGCGAGTCGATCAGGCGCCTGCCGCACAGTCGCAGATCGCCCCCGTTACCGCGGACGATATCCGGATCTCGGGGCGGGCGCTGGTGGTCGAGGACAACATGATCATCGCGATGAACGCGGCGCAAAGCCTGCGACGGCTCGGCGCCGAGGACGTCGTGATCGCCGGCAGTTCCGAGGCGGCGCTCTCCGCTCTGGACGAAGGCATACCGGTCAGCTTCGCAGTGCTGGACCAGGACCTGAACGGCCTTTCATCCGAACCCGTGGCCATACGGCTGGAGAGCGCCGACGTTCCCTTCGTCGTGGCCAGCGGGCTTGTGCCGGACCCGGGCGAGATTGGCGGGGTGCTCGGGCGCGCTGTCTGGATCGAGAAACCCTACAGCAGCGAGGCGATCGGACAGGCCTTGCGCAGGCATTTCGGAGATCGCTTCATAGTAAAGGAGCAAGCGAAGCGGGGTCACTGAACGCTGCACCAGGCCAAGGCGCAGTGCCAGCGCGCAACCGAAGCGTCTTTTTCATCATAATTGGCTCAAAGCAGACCTCCGGCAGCGCGGCACGACCCCGTCGAGCGCCGCTGCGCAAGTTGGCAGTCCCGCCGACAGTCACCTCCTGATTTTAGCGGCAGGCCGAACGGAAGCTTCTCCGAACCGGGCAACCGGGGGCACCCTCGGGCGAGCCGCCCGGACGCACCGGGTCATGCCCCTTGGCGTGGTGTAGGAGCGCCGGCCCTCGGAGAGGTCCGAGCTTGATCAGATTGCTACAGCGGGCAGCCTGATGCCGGGATTG
>NZ_JAHQZU010000064.1 GCF_019061185.1 Paracoccus sp. Z118 | reverse complement strand
GGATGGGCTCAAGGCGGCGCTAATGGGACCGGGACGTCTTTATGAGGCCCTGCGGGATCAAGCGGCCTGAGGGCTGCACCCGGCGATTTCGGCCCTTTGCGGACGATCAGCAAGCGAAAATGCTGCAATGCCGCCTCCTCAAAGCAGACGTTAGCCGATTAGGAAAAGCCCATTTGCGTCCGACGTCCGCCTTGCGGGACCCTTCCTGCCGTTCGCTGCAGGTGCAGGGCGAAAACTTCGGCCTTGGATACATTTAACATGAAGGGCGTAAAGCGGTCTATGGCAGCGGGGCAAGGCACAAGGCGCGCAGCGACATGGCCGAGGGCGGCACCAACACGCTGTTCCTGGCGGTCGGTTTCCTGCGCTGGACACGATCAGAGGGCGACAGCCGGTCTTATCGTGCCCCGCTGCTGCTTTTGCCGGTCAAGCTTGATCGCCGCTTGGCGCAATCGGAATACCGGCTGAGCCAACTCGAGGACGAGGTGCGGATCAACTCCACGCCGCTGGAGATGCTCAAGCGCGATTTCGAACTGCGCATCCCCGATCTGGAGGGGGATCTTCCCCGCGACGAAAGCGGTCTCGACATTCCCCATATCATGGAAATCCTGCGTCAGCGGGTGCGCGACGTGGCGGGCTTCGAGGTTGTCGAGGAATGCGCGCTCTCGACCTTCTCCTTCGCGAAATACCTGATGTGGAAGGATCTGGTTGATCGCACCGACAGCCTGCGCGAAAGCCGCCTTGTTGCCCATCTCGTGAACAATCCGACCGAGGCATTCGAGGGTGCCAGGACGCCTATGCCGCATCCAGCGGACATCGACCGCAAGCATGCACCAGGCGATCTGCTGGCGCCGCTGCCCGCCGACAGTTCTCAACTGGCCGCCGTGTTGGCCGCGGCACAGGGGCGCGACTTCGTGCTGATCGGCCCGCCGGGCACCGGCAAGAGCCAGACCATCACCAACATCATTGCCGACCAGCTTGGCCGGGGCCGCACGGTGTTGTTCGTGGCGGAAAAATCCGCGGCGCTAGATGTGGTGCATCGGCGGCTGGAACGCCACGGGTTCGCCTCGATCACCGCCGACCAGATCGACACCACAAGAACGCGCGCGCGCGGAGTGGCGGACCTCAAGGCCTTCCTGGACTTCGCGAACCGCGGTCCGGTTGCCCTCGCCGCGCAGGACAACGGATCAGCTGGACCCGCCGAGTCGCCGTTCGAGGAGGCGGTGCGCGATGCATTGGCCGCTAAAGGGTGGGAGGTCCACAGCCAGATCGGCGTGTCGGGCTTCCAAATCGACTTGGGCGTGCGGCATCCCGATCACGCAGGCGTCTGGCTCGCGGGGGTGGAGTGTGACGGAGCGCGTTATCATTCCTCGGCCACGGCGCGTGATCGTGACCGGATCCGTCAGGCTGTCTTGGAAGGGCTGGGCTGGAAGATCCTGCGGATCTGGTCGACGGACTGGTTCCGCGCGCCAGTAGCCACCATCTCGCGCATCGACGGCCACCTGCGAGCCCTCCTGGAAACCGACCGGGAACGCAGGGCTGAAGAGGATGCTCGCCAGGATGCCGTCGAGGAGGCGGCGCCCTTTTCGGACGAAACGGCAGGCAGGCCCGCACCTGCGCCCGGTGCGCAGCACACGGATACCGGGGAAAGGCAGGAATCTGTCGAGGAACGCGCGCTTCTCTTCGCCGACAAGGCGGTCGGCGCGTCATCGGCACCGTCGCCGTTGCGCGCGGTTCAGCCAAGTTCCGAGCGGTTCTTCGATGACGATTACTCGGCTGATCGTCGGGAACGTGGATGGCGTCACGCGCCTCTTCAAGACCGCCGAGGGCACCGACGTGTTGCCCAGTGCCATCTACTCTGACCAGCGGGGCCACCGTTTCGTCGGCGGCAAAGCATTTGATCGGTCGCTGATCTCGCCTGATGCGGTCGCGCAAGGGTTCAAGCGGCTCATGGGCACGAGCAGCCGCGTCAAGTTCGGCCCGCTGGACTGGTCGCCCGAGGAATGCAGCGCCGAGATCCTGCGCACCCTGCAAGCGCAGGCCCGGACCGAGGCGGGTGATTTCAACCTGGAAGGCGCCATCATCACGACGCCCGCGGCCTTCAACCAGATGCAGTCCGAAGCGACATTCCGGGCGGCGCGACTTGCCGGGATGGACCGCGTTTCGTTGCTGCAGGAACCGGTCGCGGCGGCCTTGGCCTCTGTCGCCAACAGCCGGGAAACTAGTGGCAACTTTCTGATCTACGACATCGGCGGCGGCACGTTCGACGCGGCGCTGGTGCAGTCGAGCGGCGGCGTCGTCACCGTGGTTGCCCATGAGGGCGTAAACATGCTGGGCGGCCGGGACTTCGACCGACTGATCTATGACCATCTCGTCAAGGAATGGCTGCTTGAGAACTTCGCCCTTCCGCCGGACTATCAGACCCGTCCCGAATACCGCCGGCTGAACGGTGTCGCCCGGCACGCGGTTGAGCGCGCCAAAATCGACCTGGCGACGATGCAGACGACGCTGGTCCACGCGGCCGATGACGAGGTGAGGACGCCGGACGCCGAGGGGCAGGACATCTACCTGTCCATCGATCTCGCCAGAACTAGGATCGAGACGCTGTTCGAAGGACGGATCGCCGAAACGGTCGCACTATGCCGGTCGATGTTGGAACGCAACAACATGGCGCCGGATGATCTTGCCCGCGTCGTCCTAATCGGCGGTCCGTCCAAGATGCCGATCATTCGGGACATGGTGCCGCACGAGTTGGGGGTGGCAGCCGAGCCTAACCTGGATCCAATGACCGCCGTCGCGCAGGGCGCCGCGATTTTCGCGGCCGGCCGAGATTGGAACAAGGTCGAGGGCAGCACCGCGCGGCAGAGCCGTCAGCTAGCTCAGAGCGGAGAGGCCGTCAAACTCGACCTCGATTATCCGGCGTCGAGCGTCGAGGAGAACTTTGTGATCCGCGCCAGATGCAGCGCCCCCGGACATCTCCTTGAGATCGTGGACAGTGACGGAGTCAGCACCGGAAAGGTGCCGCTGGACGGCACGGTAAAGCTGGACCTGCGGCTGGCACGGCTTGGGCGCAATGGGTTCGCCGTGCGCGTGACGGATGATACTGGACGCCAGCTGCCGGGCATCCTCGACAGGTTCGACGTTGAACGCCATGCAGCGGCGGCGCGTGGCATCCCAATGTCGTTTGCACTTGCCGTCAAGGTCCAGGATGGCACGGTCAACGAGACACGCAACACCCTAACCACCATTATTCCCAAAGGTGTGCCGCTGCCGGCGGAGGGCTCCAGCCGGGTCCGCACCGGCCGGACCTTGCGGCCCGGTTCAGGCGAGCCGATCCGTGTCGAATTATTCCAACAAACCGCGAGCGTTGCCGAGCCGCGCCTGGCGCTACCGATCGGTATCTTCCTGCTCGACCCCGAACGACATCTCGATACCCAAGACTTCATTCCGGCAAAATCCGAGCTGATCCTGCACTGCAAGGTGCAGGACAGCGGCCTAATCCACTTCACGGTCGAGGTCCCCGCCATCGGCCGGACCATCGAGGCGGAAAACTTCTATGTCCCCGGGGCTGCGGCCGAAAATTTCGATGGGCGCGAGGGGTATGACCTGGTGCATTCGATTCTCGAAACCGTTTCGCAGGAGGTTGCAGTGTCCGAAAGCCTGCTCAGCGCGGATTCTCAATCGCAACGGCGCGAACTGGAACGGCGTATCGAGGAGCAGGGCGCAATTCTGGCCACGACGGTGGATGCGGAAACCAACCGCGGTGTCGCAGAAGAGCTGCGGCGGATTCGCTGCGACTTTGCCGAACTTGCCCATCGTCCCGAAAACCGCGCCGCACTCTTGCAAAGTGAGATCGATCAAACTGAAGAAAGGTTCGATCTGGTCCGACGAAGCGGGCAGTGTCCCAGCGGTTGGTGTAGGAGGCCGCGCGCGGAGCCCCGGCGTAGCGCAGCG
>NZ_JAHQZU010000063.1 GCF_019061185.1 Paracoccus sp. Z118 | reverse complement strand
TCGGTGACATAGAGCGCGAGATAGGCGCCGTCGCCGCCGTAGTTGTTCAGCGTGGTGGTCAGCGTGATGGGCCGCGCCAGCGCGAGGCCGGGAAGCGTGAGCGCGGTGGAGAGGGCGAGGATGGCGGCAAGAGGCTTCATGGTCGGCTTCCTTTCGAGGGCATGCGGTCCGGCATTTCCCGGCGCCCTCCCTCATGGAGCGGGCGCCGGGAGAAGCGGGTTCAGTTCGCCGGGGCCGTGGCGGGCGCGGCGGGCGCCGGAGCTTCGCCGGCGAACTCTTCGAGCTCCGCCTTGATGACATCGAGGGTTGCCGGGTCGATCTTGGCTTCGATCGTATTGCCGCCGACATCGGTCACGTGGACCTCGTAGCAGCCGTCATCCAGCTCCGTGGAGGTGATGGTCCAGCCGTAGTCGGTGGCGAGCTGCGCCACCGCTTCCCAGGACTGCATCTGTTCGGGCGAAACCCGGCAGTCGTCGTCGGCAAGGACAGCGCCCGCAGGCAGAACGGCCAGCACGGCAAGGGTCGCAAGCATCCGTTTCATCTCTGATTACTCCCGTATTCCGGTTATCGGATGGTGCGAATCTGCGCCCCGAGGCTGACGAGTCGCTGAACCGGCAGAAAAAGATCCGTCAGCTTGCCGTCAGCAACGAAAAGGCCCGGCCCTTTCGGGGCCGGGCCGGCGCTTTCGGGATTTTGTGAACTCAGCGCAGGCTCATCCGCCGCAGGGTTCCGTCGCGCAGGACGAACTGGTGCCAGATCGCCGCCAGCGCGTGCAGCCCGGCGAGCAGCAGGATGATGCTGCCGGCGCTTTCGTGGAACTCGGCGATTGCGCCGGGCCGCCCTTGAATCGGGGCGGTCAGGGCGGGAAGGGGCAGACCGAGAAGCTGCACCTGAACCCCCATCTGCGAGGCGGCATACCAGCCGGTGACCGGCAGCGCGATCAGCAGGGCATAAAGCAGCCCGTGCCCCGCGGCAGCGGCGACCGCAAGGGCGCGCGAGCGGTGGTCAGCCTGGTCGCCGCCGCCCATCAGGCGCAGCACGAGGCGCGGCAGGACGAGGGCCAGCACCGCGAGTCCCAGCGTGAAGTGCAGAAGCGGCGGGTTCTGGACCACTTCGCGGCCGCCCTCGGCGGTGGCCCAGGCGCCCAGCACGGCGGCAGCCGTCACCCAGTGGATGGCGACCAGCGTCTTCGGATAGCGGGCGATGGTTTCGGACATGACGTGTTCTCCGGCGGGGCGGGGGTTGCGGGGTGGTGCAGCGGCGATTACGGGCTCATCTCACGACGACCGCCGGCGGCGTGCCGTTGCCGAGGAGCCCGCCGGGCGGGGGCAGGTTGGCGGGTGGTGCCGTCAGCGGGGCGCCCTGACCACGCTCGCGGTCCCGGCGCCCGTCGCGGTCGCCATCATCGTCATCGTCATCATCCCGGCCCTCGCCGCGCCGGTCCTTGCGCTTCATCTCGACGACCTCGAGGGTTGCGGGGTCGAGCTTGGCCTTGAACGACGCGCCCTGCGCATCGTTACCCCTGACCTCATAGCAGCCATCGTCGATCTTGATCCGGCCGACCTGCCAGCCGCGCGCCTTGACTGCGTCCTGCACCGCCTCGCGCGGCTGCCACCGCTCCATCGGCACCTGGCAGTCATCATCATCGGCATGGGCCGCGCCTGCCATGCCAAAGGCAGCAAGCAGGGCACCCAGCAGCATGTGCTTTTTCATCGCATTTGCCCTTTGTCCTTGTTCAGGCATCATCTGATCATGATTCATGGCACCTGTTCCTGACGGTCAGCTTAAGCGGGCGGCGCCCGGCCGTCAGACTGCCGACAGGTTCGGCGGGTAGGTCTGGCCGTGACGCAGGCTTCAGGAGCGGCTTCATGCGGATCCTTCTGGTCGAGGACGACATCATCCTGGGCGCCGCGGTGCGCGACCACATCGCCGCCGAGGGGCATTCGGCCGACTGGGTCGGGCGGCTCGACCGCGCGGCCGAGTATCTGGATGCCGCCCCATATGAGCTGATCCTGCTGGACCTGATGCTGCCGGACGGACGTGGCATCGCCTTCCTGCGCGACCTGCGCAGGCGTGGCGACGTGACGCCGGTGATCATCCTGACCGCGCTCGACCAGATCTCGGACCGGATCGAGGGGCTGAACGCGGGCGCCGACGATTACCTGACCAAGCCCTTCGACCTGGCCGAGCTTTCCGCTCGGCTGGCCGCCGTGGCGCGGCGCTACAGCGGCAATCCCAATCCGCTGGTCGATCTCGGTGAGTTGCAGGTCGATCTGGCCGCCCGGACGGTGCTGCGCGCCGGCCGCCGCGTCGATCTGACGGCGCGGGAATGGGCGCTGTTCGAGGCCTTCGTGCAGCGGCCCGGACAGGTGGTCTCGAAAGCCCAGCTTGAGGATCGGCTCTACGCCTTCGGCTCCGAGGTCGAGAGCAACACCATCGAGGTCCATGTCAGCCGCCTGCGCAAGAAGCTGGGTGCAGGCGTGGTCGAGACCGTGCGCGGGGTCGGCTACCGGCTCGGGGACGGGCGGTGAGAGGACCGACCAGTCTTCAGGGGCGGCTGTCGCTGTGGCTCACCCTTGGAGCGGTTCTGCTCTGGGCCGTCGCGGCGGCATGGACCGCGGTGCATCTGCGCCACGAGATGGACGAGGTCTTCGACAGCGCCCTCGAGGAAGCGGGCCAGCGCCTGCTGCCGTTGGCGGTGCGCGACATCATCGGGCGCGAGGAGGATGACAGCCCCGACCAGGGCGTGGCCACCCTGCGCGAGCATGACGAGTATTTCACCTACGTGGTGAGAGACGCGGAGGGCCTGGTGCTTCTGCGTTCGCACCGGGCCGATCTGGGGGTTTTCCCTCCCTTCTCGGGGATGGGCTTTGCCGACACCGCCACGCATCGCGTCTATTCCGACGCCGCCCTTCGGGGCACGATCACCATCTCCGTCGCTGAGCCGCTTGCCCATCGCTGGGACGTCGCGCGGGAGGCGCTGATCGGGCTGGCGCTGCCGTTGACATTGATCGTCCCGGCCAGCCTGTTCGGCGTCTGGGCCGCCGTCCGCGCCGCCATGGCGCCCATCCGGCGCTTTCGGGCGGGGATCGAAGCCCGCGGCGGGGGCGATCTGTCGCCGATTCCGGCCGAGGGCCTCCCCTCGGAGTTCCAGCCCAACGCGCGCGCGGTGAACCTTCTACTGGACCGCCTGCGCCGCGCGCTGGAGGCCGAGCGCAGCTTTACCGCCAACTCGGCGCACGAGTTGCGAACCCCCGTCGCCGGTGCGCTGGCGCAGGTGCAGCGGCTGATCGTCGAGGCGCCCGACGAGGACACCCGCAGCCGCGCCCGTCAGGTCGAGGCCGCCCTGCAGCGGCTGGCGCGGCTGTCGGAAAAGCTGATGCAGCTTGCCCGTGCCGAGGGTGGCAGGCTGCAGGCGGAAACGCCGGTCGATATCGCAGGGGTCCTGCGGATGGTGGTGGCCGACATGGGGCGTGAGGACGGAAATCGGATCGAACTGGCGCTGCCGAACGTGACGATCATGGCGGCCATCGACCCTGACGCCTTCGCGATACTCGCTCGCAACCTGATCGAGAACGCCCTGCGCCATGGCGCGCAAGACGCACCCGTGCAGGTCTCGCTCTCAGCGGACGGCGTGCTGCGCGTGATCAATGCTGGACCTATAATTCCGCCCGAGCAACTCGCGCGCCTGTCGCGGCCCTTCGAGCGCGGGATCACGGACGCGCAGGGCAGCGGCCTCGGACTCGCGATCGTCGCGGCGATCGCCATCGGCAGCGGCAGCCGGCTGGAGCTGATCTCGCCGGCAACCGGACGGGCGGACGGGTTCGAGGCGAAGTTTGCGACAAACCGCATCGAGACTAGGTAAGGAACCGCTGAAAAACCTCCTGTCCGCAGCCGGATCTGGTAGGCTTGGGCGTCCCCACGAGGAGCCCTTCTCATGCCGAAACAGCCCGCCAT
>NZ_JAHQZU010000062.1 GCF_019061185.1 Paracoccus sp. Z118 | reverse complement strand
TATCTCCAAAACCAACTCCTTCGCGCCATGCCCACCCGCGGAGAATGGACCGATCAGATCAGCAGCGGCAGGAGGAGAGCGCCGTGGCGCTTACGTTTGAACGAGGGTTGCTGCAGGAACCGATCCTCATGGCCGAAAGGTGATCCCCGCTGACGGGTGGCGCATGCTGCAGCAACGGGGCGAATGGCGTTCCCTGAACATTCACGCCCGTAGCCTGCGAGGGCTGCGGCCGGCCCCAGGCGCCGGGCGCCTGAAGCCGGAGCTTCCTCCCGCAGGCTCAGATCATCGACCGCCCCGCTTTTCGGGCGGCCCGCATCTCGCCCACGAAGGCGCGGACGATGACGGCCAGCACGCCGGCAACGATGAGCGGCCAGAGCAGCAGGTAGAAGGTGAGAAACGTCGGGGACATGGATATCTCCTCAGGTTGCGGCTTGGGGTTTGTCGAAGCGGCCGGTTTCCTCCGCGATGCGGCTGAACTCGAAACACTCGCGCTCGGTGAGCGAGATCGCCACGCACAGCACGGTGCTGACCGCATAGGCCAGCAGCGAGGCCGTCAGCACCGGATACTGGTGCAGGAAGCCCATGCCGAACGGCAGCACGGCGAGCGCCGCGACGACCGCTGTCGCGATCCCGGCCCGCAGGCCGAAGAAGCCGAAGATCATCAGCCCGGCGATCACGCCGACCCCGATCACGGCAAGGAAGTCCGAGACCAGCGCCACAGGCCCATCCAGCGTGATCCAGCCGAACCGCACCGGGAAGAACACCGCCAGCGCCGAAAGGACCGAGATGGTGAAGGCCTTGTTCGTCACCCTGCTCCAGTAGAAGCTGGCGATCACCGGGAACACCAGCGCCCCCCAGATCGCGCCGACCAGCACCAGCAGCTCGAGGATGTTGAGCCGGTTCGAGGCGATGTAGGCCGCAGCCCCGGTCGCCACGATCATCGTGATCCGCCCGATCAGCAGCATGAGCCTGGGGTTCGCCTCGCCGGGTCTGGCGATGTTGCGGCCGTAGATGTCGGTCATGACGATGGACGATAGCGCCGACAGGTCGCTGTCCGCCGTCGAGGCCATCGAGCCGATCACCATGATGAAGAACAGGCACAGGATGCCGACGCCCAGATACGTCGCCGCAAGCTGGGGAATGATGTTGTTCAGATCGCCATCCATCGGCTCCATGCCCAGATACAGCGCCAGCACGCCCAGCATGCCCACGCCGATCACGGTCGAGCCGTAGCCGACGGTCGCGGTGATGAAGGTCTGCTTGATCTTGTCCTCGCGCACGGCGAACAGGCGCTGCGCGATGGTCTGGTTGCCGATGGCATAGGCCAGCACGGCGGCGATATAGGGCGCGCCCTGGTTCAGGAACGCCTCGGACGAGAAGAAGCTCTGCTGCTGCGGGGTCAGGTTGACGGCGCCGGTCTCGAAGATCGCGGGACCACCTGCGGCGAAGAACACCGCCGGAACGATGACGACGACCGCGCCCAGCATGGCGCAGACCTGCACGAAGTCCGTCAGGATCGAGGCGCGGATGCCCGACCACAGCGTGTAGAGCAGGACGCCCGTGGCGATCAGCAGGATCCCGGTCGAGAAGGACAGCGGCGACAACATCGCGATCAGCGCGCCGCCGGCGATGAAGTTCGAGGTCAGGCTGAGCAGGCTGCCGAGGATGTTCGACCCGGCGAGGATCAGCTGGCTCGAACGGCCGTGCCGCACATGCAGGATCTCGGCCAGCGTGTGCGCGCGCGGCGCGAGGCTGCGGATGCGGCGGCCGAAGGGATAGATGAACAGGATCATCAGCGCGCCCCACAGCCCGTAATGGATCGGGCCGGAAATGCCGTAGGTGTAACCCGAGGTGGCCGATGCGTAGAGCGAGGAGGCCCAGATCCAGGTGGCGGTCATCGAGGCCGCCGAAATACCGAAGGCAACGCGGTTGCCTGCAGTCATGTAATGGTCGGCGTTTTCCTGCTTCCGTCCGATGGAGAGCGTGATGAGGAATGTGAGGCCGAAGAACAGGGTGAGAAGAAGAAGGGTGAGCGGTGTTCCTAATTGCTGAATCTGCATAGCACCTATGGCCGGTTGTTGACGTCGCACGGACCAAGGCAGGCACAATCGACCGGAGAACCGGCCGCGCCTGATGAACCGCGTAGTTTCCAGGTCACTTTTCACGCGCCAGACGGCAGCGAAGCGACAACGAGGCATGGCGAATGGATCGCAGATGCGCTCAGGGGATCAGATGATCACGGCGGGCAACATAACGTGATGTTTCCGTTATGCAACCCTCGGGGCTTATCGGTGTTACCTTCGGCTTTACGGAGATTTGCTCCGCTCCTCGTCATTGCGGGAATCCGCGGGGCTTGAGATCGGCGGTCCACGGCTGTTTCGAGGCGAGCGCGCCGGGCGCGGAGCCGTCAGGTAACGCAACCCTCCGGCGCTTTTCGCGCGGCGTGAAATGGCCCAGGGACGAGTGCGGCCGGACGATCCTTGGATTGACATCGATCAGGGCCGACGGTCCGACGTTGGAAGATCGCATGATCCCGCCTCACCCGGAGGACCGCGTTTTCGGCATCGTCAGGGCTTCCCCATGCCGCCTGCTCCTGCGCGGTGAGCAAACTCTACATCAGATCGACGGGCGCTCCGGTGGACGGGTCAATGCCACCGCGAACGGATCAAACACCCGGATGGTCAATCCTGCCGCGCCTCCTGGCGGCGCTCGGCCTTCCGCCGGTCGTAATCCAAAACCGCCCCCAGCAGGACCTGCGCGCCCGCCGCGCATTCCTCGGATCGGGTGTATTCTGCCGGGTTGTGCGACAGGCCGCCCTTGCTGGGCACGAAGATCATCGTCGTCGGCGCGACGGCGGCGGCATGGACTGCGTCATGCCCCGCTCCCGAGATCATGTCGCGCGTGGACAGACCAGCGGCCGCGGCCCCCGCCCGGACAGATGCGATGCATTCGGGATCGAAGACCACCGGCGCCGTGCGGGAGACGCGCTCCAGCCGGTGGTCAAGTCCGTTCACCACGGCGGCTTCGACCACAAGCGCGGCAATCTCGGTTTCCATCCGATCCAGAACAGCGTCCTCAGGGTGGCGCAGATCGACGGTGGCCCGTGCCGCGCCGGGAATCACGTTGTGTGAGTTCGGGCTGACCTGAAGAAAGCCGATGGTGCCGACGGCGTCCTTATGGCTGCGGGCGATGCGGTCTATGCCCTCGATCACCTGTGCCATGCCGACAAGCGCGTTGCGGCGCAGGTTCATGGGGGTGGAGCCGGTATGTGCCGCCGTCCCGGTAAGGGTCAGGTCGAACCAACGGATTCCCTGCACCCCCTGCACCACGCCGATCTGCCTGCCCTCGGCTTCCAGTATCGGCCCCTGCTCGATATGCAGCTCGAACATCGCGCCGAACCGGACGGAGCCCGCCTTCGCCTCTCCGCGCCAGCCGATGCGGTCAAGAGAGGCCCCGAAGCTGTCGCCGTCCGCATCGGTGCGGCTGTCGCCATAATCGCGGCTGTAGGCCCCCGCCCAGATGCCCGAACCCAGCATCGCCGGCGAAAAGCGAGAGCCCTCCTCGTTGGTCCAGTTGGCCAGCATCAGCGGCGCCTCGGTCTGGAAGCCTGCCTCATCGAGCGTCCGCAGCACTTCGAGCCCTGCCAGAACGCCCAGCACCCCGTCGAACTTGCCGCCAGTCGGCTGGGTATCCAGATGACTGCCCATGGCGATCGGCGCGAGGTCCGGTCGCCGGCCCGGACGGACAGCGAACATGTTGCCAACCTCGTCCACGATCATCGCCATTCCCAACGCATCGCATTGCGCCTTGAGCCAGTCGCGGGCGCGGCGGTCATGATCCGTCAGCGACAGCCGGGCAATACCCCCGTCCGGGGTGGCTCCGATGGCAGCCGTCTCCATCAGGCTGTCCCAAAGCCGTGCGGCGTCAATCTTCAGGTTGGTCATTCGTTTTCCTTCTGGCTCAAGCCCCCTCTATCCGCCCAGAAACCTCCGCTCCTGCACCGCGCGCCAGCTTGCTGCCGGTTGTCGCGCAGGTCGGCTGCGCTTGCATGGTTCCGGGCTTGAGCTCAGGGCCACA
>NZ_JAHQZU010000061.1 GCF_019061185.1 Paracoccus sp. Z118 | reverse complement strand
TCGAAGGCGGTCGAGATGCGGCGGGTGGCGGCATCAACGGCAATGACCGCACCGGATTCGCTGCCGGGGATCCGCTCGATCATGCCGGGATAAAGCGCTGCCAAAGCCTCTTCGAACAGCGGCTGCTTCGAGTAGCCGTCCTGCGCGTCCAGCACGAGGATCTTCGACGCGGGTTTGTGCTGCTTGAGGTAATGGGCGATCAGGCAGACCCGTTCATAGGGGCCGGGCGGGCAGCGGAAGGGCGGTGCGGGAATGCCCACGACCACCAGCCCGCCATCGTCCATCGCGATTAGTTGATCCCGCAGGATCTGTGTCTGACGCCCGGCCTTCCATGCGTGGGGCAGGATTTCGGCGGCATCCTCCGTCAGCCCCTCGACGGCGCTCCAGTCGAACCGGATGCCGGGGGCCAGCACGAGGGCATCGCCGGCCACCCGTGTGCCATCCGCCAGAACGACGGCCTTTGTCTCCGGCTCGATTGCGGTTGCCTCGGCGCGGATCACCTCGATTCCCGCTGCCGCCAGCCCGTCGGTGGAGAAGCCGACAGAGTCCAGCGGCCACATGCCGCCGAGGACGCCGTTGGAGAACGGGCAGGTGTAGAGGGTGGCCTCGCGCTCGATCAGCGCGACGCGGATACCGGCGTCCGCGCGGCGCAGGGCGCGGGCCAGCGATCCACCGCCGAAGCCGCCGCCAAGGATGACGACATGCGGCCCGGTCTGTGCCCGCAGCAGCGCCGGGGCGAAGGGGGCGGCGACCAGTCCGCCCAGAACGGCGCGCCGCCTCATGGCGCGACCTGCGCGAAATAGGCGGCCAGTGCCTCCAGCTCCGCGTCGTCATAGCCGCGCAGCAGCCGCGGCATGATCGTGGCGCTGGCGTCCATGGCAGCATCGGGGCGGCGCAGGTCATGCAGCAGGTCGAGCAGATCGGGTGCGGGGCGCCCGGCAAGGGCCGGAATGGCACCGCCGCCGCGTCCGTCGATCCCGTGACACGACGTGCAGGCCTGCGACAGGGCGTAGCTTTCGCCCGTCCGCTCAGCCAGGGCGGCCGCTGCCGTCAAGGCGATCGGCAGGAGCAACCCGGCGGAAAGGCCGATCATTCTTCCCATGGACGGCACTCCTTCAGCCAGCAGATGCCGCAGGTCTGCGAACAAGTGGAACTAGGTGTCCATTTCTACTTGCCCGTTTCGCGGTTAAGGGTCGACGTGCCGCCAAGCGGTTCGGAGGGCGTGCCCTCTGACCTCACCCAGCATCCGCCAGGTCCCGAGGAGATTCCCCATGGCTTTCACGCTGAACGTCAACGGCACCGACATGGAGGTCGATGCCGCGCCCGAGACGCCCTTGCTGTGGGCCCTGCGCGACCATCTGGGCCTGACCGGCACGAAATTCGGCTGCGGCATCGCCCAATGCGGCGCCTGCACCGTGGATATCGACGGCCTGGCGACGCGGTCCTGCCAGTTCCCGGTCGAGGCGGCCGAAGGGGTGAAAATCACCACCATCGAGGGGCTGGGCGCGAACGGCGAGCATGTCCTGCAGAAGGTCTGGACCGAGATGAACGTGCCGCAATGCGGCTATTGCCAGTCGGGCATGGTGATGGCGGCAGCCGCGCTGCTCAAGGACATCCCCGAGCCGACCGACGCGGATATCGACCTCTATGTCGACAACATCTGCCGCTGCGGCACCTATCCGCGCGTGCGGCAGGCGATCCATCGCGCGGCCGAACTGATGAAGGCGTAAGGGGGCGGACATGACCGAACATATGAAACTTTCGCGGCGCGGCTTCATCTCGGCGATGCTGGGAACGGGCGGCGCGCTCGTCATGGGCCTCGGCCGTCCGGTGACGGCGGCGACCGTCGCGGCCGAGCCGTGGGACAGCTTCGGCGAGGGGGCGGAGTTCACGCCCTGGCTGCGGATCGACCCGGCCGGCAAGGTGACGGTCTATGTCACGCATCCCGACATCGGCAACGGCGTGGTGACGCAAGCCTGTTCCTACATCCGCGAGGAGCTGGCTTGCCGCTGGGAGGACATCCGGGCCGAATACGCCGCGCCCGAGCGTGACCATGCCTTGGGCGGCGTCTATTCCGAGATCGGCGGGCCGATGGGTTATTTCTCGGGCCGCTCGACCTTCGCGGATCGCCGCACCGCCTACATGACCGCCGCCGCCGGCGCGCGCGAGCGGCTGAAGGCCGCCGCGGCCGAGGCCTGGGGCGTGGACGCGTCCGGGATCACCGCAGAGGAGGGGGTGCTGAGCCATGCGTCCGGTCAGTCGGCGCCTTATGCGGAGTTCGTGACCGCCGCCGCCGCAGTCACGCTGGCCGAGGAGCCCGCGCCGAAGCCGCGCGAGGAATGGACCTTCCTCACCAAGGCCAGCCCGGCCAAGATCCAGATCCCCGAGATCGTCACCGGCCGCGCCGTTTACGGCATCGACGTGCGCCCGCCGGGCATGGTCTACGCCGCGCTGCGCCAGTCGCCGGTCATGGGCGGGCAGCTGGTCAGCTACGACTTCGACGCGATCCGCGACATGCCGGGCGTGCGCGCGGTGGTCGAGGTGAAGCCGACGGAGCCGGGCGAGCCGGACCGGATCACGCCCGCCTTCCCGCTCGGCGCATCGGTCGTGGGCTCCGCCATCGCGGTGATCGCCGACCACTACTGGCAGGCCCGCACCGCGCTCGACGCGCTGCCGGTGGTCTGGGACGACGGTCCCGGCGGGAAGTGGCTGACAACCGAGATGATGGAAGAGGCCGCGATGGAGGCGGTCCGCGGCCCCGGCGAGACGGTCGAGCGTTCGGTCGGTGACGTCGAGGCCGAGTTCGCGGCCGGCGGCACCGTGGTCGAGGCGGAATACCTGACGCCCTATTGCGACCACGTCCAGCTTGAACCGCTGAACTGCACCGTCCTCATCACCGCAGACAGCGCCGAGGTCTGGGCCCCGGCGCAGCACACGCAGCAGGCCTTCTTCGTCACCGTGCAGGAGACCGGCCTCGCGCCCGAGCAGGTCAAGCTGCACCAGACCTATGTCGGCGGTGCCTTCGGCCGGCGGGTCATGGGCGACGACACCCGCATGGCCGTGGCGGTAGCCAAGGGGTATCCCGGCGTGCCGGTGCAGGTGATCTGGAGCCGCGAGGAATCCGTGCGCCAGGGCCGCTATCGCCCGCTGATGGGCGCGCATATGAAGGCGCGGCTGGGCGATGACGGTCTGCCTTCGGCGCTGCAGGTGCGGGTCTCGGGCGGGCCCGGCTTCTTCTCCAACGGGCTCGCCGACACAGCCTTCCCGCTGGTCGTGCCGAACGCGCAGATCGAAAGCACGGTCGTGCGCGATTTCCACCTCAAGGCCGGCCCGCTGCGCGGCCCCGGCTACAACTCCTTCGTCTTCTTCCATGAAAGCTTCATCGACGAGCTGGCCGAGGCCGCAGCCGCCGATCCGCTCGATTACCGCATCCGCCTCTACGAGCAGTGGGAGGATGAGGGCTGGGTGAAGATCCTCAACCTCCTCAAGGAGAAATCCGGCTGGGGCACGCCGCTGCCGGTCGGGCAGGCCCGCGGGGGCGCGATGGGCAACTGGGGCATGGGCGGGCGGCCGCAGCACGGCACCACGCTCGGCGCCGTGGTCCATGCCGAGGTCTCGACCGAGGGGCGGGTCAAGGTGCATCGCATCGACGTGGCTTTCGATTCCGGCCGGGTGATGAACCGCGACGCGGTGCAGGTGCAGCTGGAGGGCGGCGCGATCTTCGGGCTGAACCTCGCCATGAACGAGAAGCTGAACGTGCAGAACGGCCGCATCGTCGAAGGCAACTACGACGAATACCCGCTGATCCGCATGGCTGACACGCCCGAGATCCACATCCATTTCGAGGGCCTGACCGACCACGACCGCTACGACGAGATCGGCGAGCCTCCGGTGGGTCCGGTCGGCCCGGCGCTGGCCTCGGCCGTCGCGCAGATCACCGGCAAGCGGTCGCGCAGCCAGCCCTTCCGCGAGCATGATCTCAGCTGGGGAGGAGGCGGTGCCGCCTGAGGGCGCTGTCCGGCTGACGAGAGGAACTGAATCTTGGTAACATTCTTACGTTGGATCGCCCGGCTGGCGCTGGTGGCGGT
>NZ_JAHQZU010000060.1 GCF_019061185.1 Paracoccus sp. Z118 | reverse complement strand
GCGCGACATCGGCATGATGCCGAGGAGCGAGGAGAGACCATGAGCAGACGACCGCGCCGGAACCACAGCCCGGCTTTCAAGGCGAAGGTGGCGCTTGCCGCCATCAGGGGGGAGAAGACGCTGGCCGAACTGGCCGAGCAGTTCGACGTGCATCCGAACCAGTTCACGCAATGGCGCACGCAGCTTCTGGAAGGCGCCTCCGGCGTGTTCGGGGCGGCGGCCGCGGTCGATCCGGCACCGGCAGTTGACGTGAAGACGCTGCATGCGAAGATCGGCGAGTTGACGCTGGAGAACGATTTTTTAGCCGGCGCGCTCGGCAAGGCGGGTCTGCTGCCGAGCGCAGGACGATGATCGACCGCGACCATGGGCTGAGCGTCAGCCGTCAGGCCAAGGCCCTCGGGATCAGCCGGAGCAGCGTCTACTACCTGTCGCGCCCGACCTCGGCGGCCGATCTCGCGCTCATGCGCCGGATCGACGAGCTGCACCTGGAGTATCCGTTTGCGGGCAGCCGGATGCTGAAGGGCCTGCTGCAGGGCGAGGGGCACCATGTGGGACGGCTTCATGTCTCGACGCTGATGAAGAAAATGGCGATCGCGGCGCTCTATCGCCGTCCGAACACGTCGAAACCGGCGCCGGGCCACAAGGTCTATCCATACCTGCTGCGCGACAATCTTGATGAGACGCGCGCGTCAATCTGGATGAGATTCTACGTCGCGGCGTCTGGCAGGGTATCAGCGTGATTGTCGCTGGCAAGGTCCTGCGTGCTGGGTGATTGACGCTCCGCGACAGGCTGGGGCGTATTGTTGATTGTCGCGACTGCGGCCGGTCGTCCCCGTGTCCGCTTTGCCTTCATGGCGCTGCGCCGGCGATAGCTTTCGACATTCATCTCGAAGATCGTGGCGTGATGGACCAGCCGGTCGACCGCGGCGAGCGTCATGGCGGGATCAGGGAAGACCCGGTTCCACTCGCCGAAGGGCTGGTTGGCGGTGATCAGCATGGAGCGCCGCTCGTATCGGGCAGAGATCAGTTCGAACAGCACGCTGGTCTCGGCCTGATCCTTGGTGACATAGGCGAGGTCGTCGAGGATCAGCAGGTCGAACTTGTCGAGCTTGGCGATGGCGGCCTCGAGCTGCAATTCGCGACGCGCGACCTGCAGCTTCTGGACCAGATCGGTGGTCCTGGCGAACAGGACGCGCCAGCCGCTCTCGATCAGCGCGAGGCCGATGGCGGCCGCAAGATGGCTCTTGCCGCCACCCGGCGGGCCGAACATCAGCACATTGGCGCCCTTGGCGAGCCAGCTGTCGCCGGCGGCCATGGCCATGACCTGCGCCCTGGAGATCATGGGGACAGCGTCGAAAGCGAAGCTGTCGAGCGTCTTGCCGGGCGGCAGATGCGCCTCGGCCAGATGGCGTTCGATCCGGCGATTGGCGCGTTCGGCCAGTTCGTGTTCGGCAATGGCCGCAAGGAAGCGCGCGGCGGGCCAGCCCTCCCGGTCGGCAGCTTCGGCGAACCGGGGCCAGAGGGTCTTGATCGTCGGCAGCCGCAACTCGTTCAGCATGATGCTCAGGCGGGTCTCGTCGATGGGATGCGGGGTCTTCATGCCGTCTCTCCCATGCCGGCTGTGGCGACGAGCGCGTCGTAGCTGTCGAGACCGACCTGCAGCACCGAGACGGTGGGCAGGTCGGCCGGATCCGGTCCGAACATCCGGCGCAGGGCGACGAGATCGGGGATCAGGCCGCCATCCAGCACGCGGTCCAGTTCCTCGGCCAGTTCGCGTTCGCAGCCGCGATCATGCGCCAGCGCCAGCAGTTCGACGGTGATCCTGCAGGCCAGCTTCTCGGGCAGCTGCGCCACCAGGGCCTCGAAGGCGCGCCGATAGGCCGGGCGCGGAGAGAGCTTGTCGCGGTAGACGAGGTTCAGGAGCGCCATCGGCTTCTTGCGCAGCGCATGGATGACATGGTGGTAGTTGACCACCTGGTCATGCCGCCCGCCGGGTTGGGCACGCCCTCTGGGCAGCGTCAGCATCAGCGTGCCGCCCATGAAGACCTCCAGCCGGTCATCGTAAAGCCGCACCCGCAGCCGGTGGCCGATCAGACGCGAGGGAACGGTGTAGAAGACCTTGCGCAGGGTGAACCCGCCAGTGCTGGTAACCGTGACGATGACCTCCTCGAAGTCCGTCGTGCGGCGTGCGGGCAAGGCCTGCAGACAGGCCCGCTCCGCGGCGATGCGTTTGCCCTGAGCCGCGTTCCGGCGCCCGACGATCTCGTCGATGAAGGCGCGGTAGCCCACAAGGTCAGCAAAATCGGCAGTGCCGCGTATCAGAAGGGCGTCGCGGATCGCCGCCTTGAGATGGCCATGAGCGCTTTCGATCGCGCCGTTCTCGTGGGCCACGCCGCGATTGTTGCGCGTCGGCGTCATCCGGTAATGCGCGCAGAGCGCATCGTAGCGGCGCGTCAGGTCAGACGTAGCCTCGGCATCGAGATTGCGGAACGCGGCCGACAGGCTGTCGCTGCGATGCTGGTGCGGCGTGCCACCCACCGACCACAGGGCATTTTGCAGTCCTTCGGCCAGGGCCACGAAGCTCTCGCCGCCGAGGATGACATGGGCATGCTCAAAGCCCGACCAGGGCAGGCGGAAGTGATAGAGCATGTGCGCCAAGGGCTGACCGGCAATCGTGACGCCCAGACCAGACAGATCCGTGAAGTCCGACAGGCCGAGCCTGCCCGGTTCATGCACCTGCCGGAAGATCACGTCCTGTTCTGCGCCGTTGACGGCCCGCCAGGCCCGGATCCGGCGTTCCAGCGTGCGCCGGATGCCCGGCGACAGTTCGGGGTGGCGCCGCAGCATCTCGTCGAAGATCGCCACCGGACGCAGACCCGGCGCTTCCTTCAGAAGCGGCACGACCTCGGCGTCGAAGATGGATTCCAAGGGATCAGGCCGCCTCCGCGCCCGCGGATGCGTCTTCTGCGAGGGCAGGCGCGCATCCTGCGCAATCCGGTAACCCGTGGCGCGGCTGAGATCCGCCTTGGCGGCGGCCACCTCGATCGGGTGGTCCTGTCGGAGCTTCATGAAAAGCCTCGTCTGTTGATCGGTTGCATGGCGGCCCGGCACAAAGGTGGTTCTCCCTTCCAGAAAACCTCCAGCGTATCGGACCGGCTGCGGGTCACGTCCGTCAAGCTGGTGTAATTTCCCGGATGGCCGTTTGAGGTCATCGATCAGGCGGCCTGTGTGGTGATGCTGAGAAGCGGGTCGGTCTGATCGGCGTCGATCTGGCCGAAGGCTTCCACCATCATGTAGCGGTGCTGGCTCTGCCAATCGTCGTTCTGCTCGAACAAGACGGCGCCGATCAGGCGGATGATGCTGTCCTCGTTCGGGAAGATCCCGACGACATCGGCCCGGCGCTTCACCTCCTTGTTCAAGCGTTCCAGTGGGTTGGTCGAGTGCAGCTTCGTTCTGTGCTGGGCGGGGAAGGCCATGTAGGCCAGCACGTCGGCCTCGCTCTCGTCCATCAGGATCGCGAGCTTCGGCCAGCGGGCCGGGAGCTGGTCGGCGACGTGACGCCAGATCTCGACGGCGCCCTTCTGGTCGGGCTGGGTGAAGGCCTGCCGGATGGCGGCCGCGACGACGGTGTGCTGGCCCTTCGGCACGTGAGCGAGGGCATTGCGCATCCAATGAACGCGGCAGCGCTGCCAGGTCGCTTCGAAGACGCGCGCGATCGCTGCCTTCAGGCCCGTGTGCGCATCCGAGATCACCAGCTTGACGCCGTCGAACCCTCGGCCCTTCAGGCTGCGCAGAAACTCCGTCCAGAAGGTCTCGGCTTCCGAGGGGCCGATCTTCAGGCCGATGATCTCGCGGCGCCCGTCCGTGTTCACCGCCACGGCGATTATGGCCGCCACCGAGATGATGCGCCCGCCTTGGCGGACCTTCAGATAGGTCGCGTCGAGCCACAGATAAGGCCATTCGCCAGCGAGCGGCCGGTCGAGAAACTCCTGCACGCGGTCGTCTATGTCCTTGCAAAGCTTGGACACCGTGCTCTTCGAGATGCCCGAAAGTCCCATCGCCTGCACCAGATCATCGACCTTCCGCGTCGAGACCCCGCCGATCCAGGCCTCCTGGATGACAGCGACCAGCGCTTTCTCCGAGGTCCGGCGCGGCTCCAGGAAGCCGGGGAAATACGACCCCTGCCGCAGCTTCGGCACCCGCAGGTTCAGCGCCCCGAGCCGGGTCTTCAACTCGCGGTCGCGGTAGCCGTTGCGCCAGGTCTGCCGGCCATCGCCGCGCTCGTAGCGCCCCGCGCCGATCAGGCCCTCGACGTCATGCTCCATCAGTGTCTGGAGCACCGCCTCGGTCACGGCGCGGAGGAAGTCGCCTTCATCGTGCTTTTGCAGCAGTTCGATCAGGCTCATGCTGGTGTCGGTCATCGGGGTCCCCTTCGGTCCGTGGTTGAAGCTTGCAACTCCACCATAAACCGACGCCCTCGATGGCCACTCCGGTTACACCGCCAGCGCGGCGTGAAAGTCCACCACGTTCTCGGACGCTACCTTCGGCGGCGACCAGCGATTTTTTTTATAGGTGAACCCAAGTCGTGACAGCAGGCTGGCAATGGACGAGTGATGGACACGAATGCCTTCCGCCGCGGCCAGCGCGTCCCTGAGTTCGAACAGCGTGATGTCGGGATCCTGCGCGAGCAACTCCTCGAAAAAGGCCCGATGCGGGGCAAGCTTGCCATG
>NZ_JAHQZU010000005.1 GCF_019061185.1 Paracoccus sp. Z118 | reverse complement strand
ATGCCGGGCGACAACCTGAAGTTCGAGGTCGAGCTGATCGCCCCGATCGCGATGGAAGAGAAGCTGCGCTTCGCCATCCGCGAAGGCGGCCGCACGGTCGGCGCCGGCGTGGTGTCGAAGATCATCGAGTGATCGACGGGGCGCCCGCCCCGACGATATCGCGAGAGGCCCGCCCCGAAAGGGGCGGGCCTTTTGCCTTGGAATAGCGGCAGCGGGCATCTGTGAGTGATTGCTGCCGCAACGCCGACGAGAGCAAGGGTCCGCCTCGATACCGACGGATCTTCGTTGCCTATCGGCAGAAAAAGGGGCGCGTTTCATCGCCACGCCGAAACGCGCGCTTGTCCTTCCCGAGCAGCCGCGATTGCGGCTCCTGATCACTCGGCAAACGTGATCCCGCAATTGCGGGCGCGATTGACGGCCTCGATCGCCTGCATGTCGCCTTTCAACTGCGCGACCTCGGCGGCTCCGGCGCCGTCGCCCTTGATGAAGAACAGCGCGGGCCAGAACAGAATGGTGCCGACCGCCACCGCCGCGGCATCATTGCCTGCCTTCCGGTCCTGGACCTCCATCGCACGGCGAGCATGGGAGGAGACGGTCGTGGCCTCGGCGGTGAGCTGCTGGCAATTCATCGCGGCGTATTTGCTGGGCGCGACATAGACCGGCGCGATTTCGGCCGATTTGTCAGCGCAGGCGGCCAGAGTCATTGCCGACAGCAGGCAGACCGTCGTCAGTAGTCGTTTCATCTTCGAGCTCCTATGAATATAACGAGCCCGTGATAAGACGACGGCAGTTAAGGAACTGAGTACATATAAAATGCCCCGGAAATTGGCCGGGATTTCGGAATTCGAGCAGTCGTGCCGGCGCATTGCAGCAACCGCCATTTCGGCTGGCTGGGCGTCCGTTACAATCGGGGCAGAAATGGCCGTCGCAAGTGGAGCTGTTCCCCCACGACAGGACGCGGCTCCCCTGCATCAACCGCCTGCATGCCTGGCCATTGAACCCGCACCCGCCTTCCGCCAGGCTGCGCCGGAAGGAGCCGCCATGACCCATGACTGCCTGTTCTGCCGGATCGCGCGGGGCGAACTTCCCGCGCATATCATCCACGAGGATGAGCACGTCATGGCCTTTCTCGACCTGCATCCGATCCGGCCCGGCCATACGCTCGTCATTCCGAAGGCGCATCACGTCTGGTTCGAGGATGTTCCTCCGCCGCTCGCCGCGCGGGTGATGGAGTGCAGCCAGACGCTCGCCCGGCGGATGAAGCGGCTCTATGGGGTTGAACGGGTCGCGATGTTCTTCACCGGCATCCACGTTCCCCACGCCCACGCCCATGTCGTGCCGATGCACGAGGTCCATGACGTGACCTCGCAGGCCTATCTGGCCGACGGCCCATCGGGCTTCACCGCCCCGCCGCGTCTGCCAGAGGAGGAGATGGCCGCCATCGCCCGCGATCTCGCGCGGGACTGACGGCGGCGAATCTGGCCAGAGACCAAGGCGGGAGATCATCACCGCGCCGATCCGCTGGACGGCAAGGCGGCACGACGACTGGTTCACTACCTCTGCCCGGGATGAGACACCTCCGCCGCAAGCCGCGACCGCTTGCCGTCGAGCCCCACCCTCACAGCCCCACCCTCCGGCCGCATCCAGCTTCGCAAGACGGTCCCGGAAAGGGGCCTCCGCCCTACATCGCCGCCTTGTTCACCCCGCCCTTCACCGCGATGCTGGTCATCGTCTCGTCGCCCTCGTAGGTCGAGGCGGTGCAGTCATCCAGCACCTTCACGTCGTCCTTGAAGCCCAGCCGCTTGGCCCAGGCTTTCAGCGTGCCGTAGCCGCTGATCGCGTAATGGGCGGTGCGCTGGTATTGCGCGATGATCGCCGCGTCCTGGGTGTCGTCGTCGGCGAAGTCGGCCTCCAGCGCGTGCTTGCGGGCTTCGGCGACCAGCCCCTCCATGCCCTTGCAATGCTCGCCCGCGGGGTCCGCCCCGTGCGAGCGGGCCAGCTTCTCCATCGCGGCCATGCCGTCGCGGGTGCCGGCGACGCTGGCCTCCAGCGCCTTCTTCAGGTCCGCGTTGTTCGCCGCCTGCGCCATGTCCTGCGTCAGCGGGATCGACTGTCTGGCCGCGCTGTGAAGATCCTTCACGCCGTCCAGATACAGGTCCTTCAGATTCTTGATCGTGGTCATCGTGCTGCTCCGTCTCGGGAATATGGATTGCCCCGGCCCAACGCCCGGACCCGCGTGACGTTCCGGCCCGCTTGACTTGCGGGCGGGGCCAAGGCAGGCAAACCCGCAGCCGCCGCGAGGATGACCATGTTCCGCTGGTTCGAACGCCGGATCGACCCCTACCCCCAGGACCTGCCACAGATGCCGCCAAGGCGCCTGTGGGGCTTCGTGCTGCATTATTCGCGCGGGATGATCGGCTGGCTGGCCGGAATGGGCCTCCTGTCGGCGCTGATCGCCGCCGGAGAGGTGGTGCTGTTCGGCTATCTCGGCGAGCTGGTGAACCGGCTGGCGGATACCGGCCGCGAGGGCTTCATGGCGGCCGAGGGGCGGCGGCTGTTCTGGATGGGGGCGCTGCTGCTGATTGCGCTGCCGGCGATGAACCTGCTCAGCACCCTCATCATGCACCAGACGCTGCTGGGCAACTTTCCCCAGCGCATCCGCTGGCAGGCGCACCGCTATCTGCTGCGCCAGTCGGTGAGCTATTTCCAGGACGAATTCTCGGGGAGGATCGCCACCAAGCTGATGCAGACCGCGCTGGCCGTGCGCGAGGTCGCGATGAAGGTCACGGACGTCGCCGTCTATGTCGGCGTCTATTTCATCGGCGCGCTGGTGGTCGCGGCCACGCAGGACTGGCGGCTGGCGCTGCCCTTCCTCGCCTGGGGGCTCGGCTACGGCATCCTGCTGGCGGTTGTGGTTCCCCGCCTCGGCCGCGCCGCCGAGGCGCAGGCGGGCGCGCGCGCCGGGATGACGGGCCGGGTGGCCGACGCCTATACCAACATCGCCACGGTCAAGCTGTTCAGCCATTCCGCGCGCGAGGAAGCCTATGCCCGCGAGTCGATGGACGAGTTCCTGCAGACCGTCTATCGCCAGATGCGGCTGTCGGCGGTCAACGACATCGCCCTGAACGTCCTGAACGCGCTGCTGGTGGGAACCAGCACGGCGCTCGGCCTGTGGCTCTGGCTGGACGGCCGGGTCGAGGTCGGGGCGCTGGCCGTGGCGATCCCGCTGGCGATGCGGCTCAACTCGATGAGCCACTGGATCACCTGGGAATTCGCGGCGCTGTTCGAGAATATCGGCACCGTGCGCGACGGGATTTCCAGCCTCGCCCTGCCCCGCATCGTCAATGACGCGCCGGACGCGAAGCCGCTGCGCCCCGGCCCCGGCGCGGTCAGCTTCCGCCACGTCACCTTCCGCTACGGCGGCGAGGGCGAGGGCAAGCCGATGGCCGTTCTGGACGACCTGACGCTGGAGATCGCGGCGGGCGAGCGGATCGGATTGGTCGGCCGTTCGGGCGCGGGCAAGTCCACGCTGGTCAACCTGCTGCTGCGGTTCCACGACGTGGAGTCCGGCCGAATCCTGATCGACGGGCAGGACATCTCGCAGGTGACGCAGGAATCGCTGCGGGCCGCCATCGGCGTGGTCACGCAGGACAGCAGCCTTCTGCACCGGACCGTGCGCGAGAACATCGCCTATGGCCGCCCCACCGCCACCGAGGACGAGATCCGGGCCGCAACCGAGCTGGCCGAGGCGCAGGACTTCATCCCCGCGCTTGGCGACAAGCAGGGCGGGCGCGGGCTTGAGGCGCATGTGGGCGAGCGCGGCGTCAAGCTGTCCGGGGGCCAGCGCCAGCGCATCGCCATCGCCCGCGTGGCGCTGAAGAACGCCCCCATTCTGGTGTTGGACGAGGCGACCAGCGCCCTGGACAGCGAGGTCGAGGCGGCGATCCAGACCCAGCTTGAACGGCTGATGGCGGGCAAGACGGTCATCGCCATCGCGCATCGCCTCTCGACCATCGCGGCGATGGACCGGCTGGTGGTGCTGGATGCCGGGCGGATCGTGGAAATGGGCGCCCATGCCGAGCTTCTGGCCAAGCGAGGTCTTTACGCGCGGCTCTGGAACCGGCAATCGGGTGGCTTCCTCGGCGCGGTGGAGGCCGAGCCTGTCCCTGCCCCAGCTGAGGTCTGAATGCGCCGTTTCCCGCCCGAACGCCTCGTGACCTCGGATCGGGTGATCGCCGTTCTGCCGGAGGTGATCCCTTCATGCGGCGGCAAGAAGGTCCGGCGCGAGCGGATCGCCGCCCGCCCCGGCTGGGGCGCATCCCCCTCCATGCGGAACGGGCACACCATCGGGATCAAACCGCCCCTGACTCTCCAGCCTGCCCCCGCCGCACTTGCCAGTCTGGACACCACTTGCCAGGCAACCGCATGATCGCGAAGCCCGCTGTCATGTCGTGGAGTTCCGGCAAGGATTGCACCCTCGCCCTGCACCGGGCGCGGCACGATCCGGCGCTGGAGATCGTCGCGTTGCTCGCCACCTTCAACGAGACGGCGGGCCGCGTCGCCATCCACGGCACCCGCCGCGACATCGCGCGGGCGCAGGCCGAGGCGCTCGGGCTCGACCTGATCGAGGTGGACCTGCCTTCGCCCTGCCCCAACGCGGAATACGAAGCCCGCATCGGCGCGGCGGCCCTGCGGCTGCGGGACCAAGGCGTGCGCGACTGGGTGTTCGGCGACCTGTTCCTCGACGACATCCGCAGCTACCGCGAGGCGTCGCTCGCGCCATACGGGCTGAGCGCGCATTTCCCCCTGTGGGGCGCCGACTCCGCCCAACTCGCGCAGGAGATGCTGGAGATCGGCATCGACGCTCGCGTGGTGACGCTCGACCCCCGGCTGCTTCCCGCCGATCTGTGCGGCTCGGCCTTTGACCGCGCGTTCCTCGACAGTCTGCCACCCGGCATCGATCCCTGCGGCGAACGGGGCGAGTTCCACACCGTTGTCGCCGATGGCCCCGGCTTCGCCCGTCCGCTGAACCTTGCGCGCGGCGAGACGGTGGAGCGTGACGGCTTCGTCTATACCGACTTCACCCTCACCTGATCCGCGCTCGCCTTGACTTTGCCCACGCCACGGCACCATGAACGCGCGACATGAGAGCAGGCGGAAAATGATGGCACGCAGCAAGGCGAAACGCGAAGAAGGGCTCTGGGAAACCGTCAAGACGGTGTTCTGGGCGCTGGTCATCGCCGCGGTGTTCCGCACCCTGTTCTTCCAGCCGTTCTGGATTCCCTCGGGCTCGATGAAGGACACGCTGCTGATCGGCGATTTCCTGTTCGTCAACAAGATGGCCTACGGCTATTCGCAGCATTCCTGCCCGTTCAGCCTCTGCCCGATCTCGGGCCGCATCCTCGGCTCGGAACCCGAGCGCGGCGACGTGGTGGTGTTCCGCCATCCGACCGCGGGGGTGGATTTCATCAAGCGCGTGATCGGCCTGCCGGGCGACGCCATCCAGATGCGCGGCGGCGTCCTTTTCCTCAACGGGCAGGAGGCGGTGCAGACCCCCGCCGGCCTGTTCGTCGAGCCGAAGGCGCCGCAGGGCCCGCAGCGCAACATGCCGCGCTGCCACAACGACCCGGTGCCGGAAGGCGGCGCCTGCGAGAAGCAGCGTTTCACGGAACAGCTTCCCGGCGGGGGCAGCCATGACGTGCTGAACATCGTGGACAACTGGCTCGCCGACGACACGCCCGTCTTCACGGTCCCGGCGGGGCAGTATTTCTTCATGGGCGACAACCGCGACAACTCGGAAGACAGCCGCTTCCCCGCCATCACCGGCGGGCTGGGGATGGTTCCGGCGGAATACCTGATCGGCCGCGCGGACCGGATCATGTTCTCGTCGGCGGGGGCGTCGCTGCTGTATTTCTGGACCTGGCGGGGCGACCGTTTCTTCCGGGCGGTGAACTGAGGAGGCGCGCTTGAAGCTGGCAGCCGACCTGCGCACGTTCAGCGACCGGCTGGGCCACGACTTCGCCCGGCCCGAACTGCTGGTGCGGGCGCTGACCCACGGCTCGCTGTCCTCCGCCACTCGCCCCGACAACCAGCGGCTGGAGTTTCTGGGCGACCGCGTGCTGGGCCTCGTGATGGCCGAGGCGCTGCTTGCCGCCGACCGCATCGCGACCGAGGGCCAGCTCGCCCCCCGCTACAACGCGCTGGTGCGCGGCGAGACCTGCGCCGAGGTCGCGCGCGAGATCGGGCTGGGCGAGGTGCTGAAGCTCGGCCGGTCCGAGATGAAGACCGGCGGCCGCCGCAAGGACGCGCTTCTGGGCGACGCGATGGAAGCGGTGCTGGCCGCCGTCTATCTCGACGCCGGGTTCGAGGCCGCCAAGGCGGTGATCCTGCGGCTCTGGGGCGAGCGGCTGTCCGGCGCCGAAGCCGCCGCCTTCAACCCCAAGACGGCGCTCCAGGAATGGGCGCAGGCACAGGGCATGTCCCCACCCGCCTACGAGATCGCCGAACGCTCCGGCCCCGACCACGCCCCCCGCTTCACCATCACGGCAAGGCTGGATGACGGCCGCGCGGCGTCGGCCACCGGCACCGGCACCAAGCGCAGCATCGAACAGGCGGCGGCGCAGGCGCTGCTGGACAGCATCAAGGACAGCGCATGACCGACATCGAAACACCAGAACCCGCTGGAACTGACCAGCCCACCCGCGCCGGTTTCGTCGCCCTGATCGGCGAGCCGAACGCGGGCAAATCCACCCTGCTCAACCGCATGGTGGGTGCCAAGGTCTCGATCGTGACCCACAAGGTCCAGACCACCCGCGCCCGCATCCGCGGCATCGCCATGCACGGCCCCGCGCAGATCGTCTTCGTGGACACGCCCGGCATCTTCCGCCCGCGCCGCCGGCTCGACCGCTCCATGGTCGCCGCGGCGTGGGGCGGGGCGGCGGATGCCGACATCATCGTGCTGCTGATCGAGGCGCATCGGGGGCTGACGGACGGCGTCCGCTCCATCGTCGACACCCTGCGCGAGCGGGCCGGCAAGACGCCGGTGGCACTCGCCATCAACAAGATCGACCGCGTGAAGGCCGAAGAACTGCTGGCGCTCTCGCAGCAGCTCAACGCGGAATACGACTTCACCCGCAGCTTCATGATTTCCGCCGAGAAGGGCCACGGCACCGGCGACCTGATGGACTGGCTGGCCGCCGAGGTGCCCGCAGGCCCGTGGCTCTACCCCGAGGATCAGATCGCCGACCTGCCCATGCGGATGATCGCCGCCGAGATCACGCGCGAGAAGCTGACCCTGCGGCTGCATGAGGAGATCCCCTATCAGCTGACGGTGGAAACCGAGGCGTGGGAGGAAAAGCCTGACGGCAGCGCCCGGATCGACCAGATCGTCTATGTCACCCGCCCCGGCCACAAGGGCATCGTGCTGGGCAAGGGCGGCGAGACGATCAAGGCCGTGGGGCAACTGGCCCGCGCGGAACTGATGGAGTTCATGGGCCGCCCCGTCCATCTGTTCCTGCAGGTCAAGCTACGCGAGAACTGGCTGGAGGAGCGCGAGCGCTACAGGGAAATGGGCCTCGACTTCCGCGAAGGCGACCCGGACTGACGCATGGAGGCGCGGCTCGCTTCCGGCATCTGGGTCGCGGCCTATTTCACCCGGCTGCGGCAGGCGAACATCCCCGCCTATGTGCTGCACCGGGGCGACGACACGGCGGGCGCGATCGCGGTGAAATCCGCGCGGCTGGACGGCACGGCGCAGCTGTGGCTGCGCGAGTGGGACTTCGAGACCGACACCCGCAGCTGGCGCCCGGTTCTGGACGGGGCCGAGCGCGACATCGACGCCCGTATCGCACGGGACCGGGCGCAGGACCGCGACCTGTGGGTGATCGAGATCGAAAGCCGCGACGGCGCCACGCTGCTTGACGAGATGTAAACGTCTTTCCGCCAGTGTTGCAGCGTGGACTGCCGGATCGGGGGGCGCGGCGGAATGACGCAAGGACACGCTTCTGTCGGCGGGCCATCCATCGTAACCCGCTGGTTGATCGGGTGAGGGCTGTGAGAACCGCTGTTCTGATCCTTCTGGCGGCAATTACGGCCGCCCTGCCGGCCCGTGCCGCCGGCCCCCCGCCCGGCGCGCCCGCCGGGACCGATCCCCCACATGCCGCCGACCCCCTGCGGGTCGAGATCGTGACCGTGGAGGAGACGCCGTTCTCCATGAACATCGTCCTGACCGGCACCATCGAGGCGCGCGACAGCCTGAACGCGGGTTTCCGGCAGGGCGGGCGCGTGACCGAGATGCTGGTGAACGCGGGCGACCGCGTGACCCCCGGCCAGCCGCTCGCCCGCACGGATGCCGACCAGCAGGATCAGGCCCGGCAGGTCGCGCAGGCGGCGCTGGACAGCGCGCTGGCCGCCCGCGACCAGGCGGCGCTGGCGGCGGACCGCGCCGTGGCGCTGCTGGACCGCGGCGTCGGCACCCGCGCGGCGCGCGACGCCGCGGCGCAGTCGCTTTCGGCCGCCGAAGGCGCGGTGGTGCAGGCCCGCAGCGCGCTGGACAGGGCGCAGCGGGCGCTGGACGACACCGTGCTGCGCGCGCCCACCGCCGCCGTGGTGACGGCGCGGATGGCCGAACCCGGACAGGTCGTCGCCCCCGCGCAGGGCGTGGTATCACTGGCGATGCTGGCGGGGCTCGAGGCGGTGTTCCGGGCCCCGAACTCGGCCCTGCTGGAAAACGCCGTCGGCACGCAGATCGCGCTGACTCCGCTGGAAATTCCGGGGCGCGAGATGACGGCGAACGTGGTCGAGGTGGCGCCGCTGGTCGATCCAAGCACCGGCTCGGTCGAGATCCGCGCCCGCATCGCGGACGCGCCGACCGACGCCGCCCTGCTGGGCGCGGCGGTGCGGGGGGAAATCTCGGTCCCCGCCGGGCGCGGCATGGCGGTGCCGTGGACCGCGCTGACGGCGATGGGCGACAGCCCGGCCGTATGGGTCGTGGCCGAGGACGGGACCGTCGATGCCGCGCCGGTCGTGATCTGCCGTTTCCAGAACGAAACCGTGCTGATCGACACCGGACTGGTGCCGGGCCAGCGCGTCGTCGGCGCCGGCTCGCAGATGCTGTTCCCCGGACGCCGCGTCGTGGATGCGGCGGCGCCATGATCCTGCGCCCGCTCCTTCTGGCGCTGGCGCTCTGCGCGGCGCTGCCCGCCCCGCTGGCCGCGCTCAGCCTGCGGGAGGAGACCGCCCCGCCGCCTGCCCCGCCCCGTCCCGTGGTCAGCGAGATCGTCACCGACCTGCCCGCGATCCAGCGCTCCGTTCCCGGCGTGATCGCGGCCGAGACCGAGACGGTGCTGGCCTTCGAGACGCTCGGCACCATGTCCGATCTGCTGGTGGACATGGGCGATCAGGTCTCGGCCGGACAGGTGCTGGCGCGGATGAACCCCGAGGATCTGCAGGCCGACATGCGCGCCGCGGGTGCGGCGCTCGCCTCGGCCAATGTCCGGCTGGACACGGCCCGCGCCACGGCTGAACGGACCCGCGCGCTCAGCAGCCGCGACGTGACCAGCCAGGCGCAGCTTGAGCAGGCGGAACAGGCCCTCGCCGCCGCCGAGGCCGCCCGCCGCCAGGCCGATTCGCAGCTTGCCCGCGCCGTGGACGCGCTCGGCTTCACCAGCATGACCGCCCCCTTCGGCGGTCTCGTGAGCGCCATCCACCGCAACGAGGGCAGCGTGGTGTCGGCGGGCGAGCCGGTGCTGACCCTCGCCTCGCAGCACGCGCGCGAGGCGGTGATCGACCTGACCGAGGCGCAGCTTGCCGGTCTGTCGCCGGGCGATCCCTTCACCGTCATGGCCGAGGTCGCGCCGGACCGCCCCTTCGCCGCCCGTGTGGACCGGATCGAGCCGCTGGCCGATGCCGCCACCCGCACCCGCCGGGTGCATCTGGCGCTGGACGATGGCGACGGGCTGCGCATCGGCACGCTGATCCGCGTGAGCCGCAGCAGCGACGGCGGCCCGGTGCTGACCGTCCCGCCTTCCGCGCTGGTCCGGGCAGCGAACGGCCCCGAGGCGCAGGTCTGGGTGGTCGCGCGCGAAGCCCCCGACAGGGGCACCGTGTCGCTGCGGGGCGTCACCACCGGCCCCGAGGTGGCCGGGCGCATCCGCATCACCCGCGGCCTTGCCGCCGGGGACGAGGTCGTGATCCGCGGCGTCCATTCGCTGCGCGACGGCATGAGCGTCGGCCGGGCGGTGTCCCCATGACGCCACGCAGCCGCTTCAACCTGTCCGACTGGGCGCTGCATCACCGCTCGTTCGTGTGGTTCCTGCTGATCGTGTCGATGATCGCCGGGGCGATCAGCTATGCGCGGCTGGGGCGCGAGGAGGACCCGCAGTTCACCGTCAAGATCATGGTGATCTCGGCCGCCCTGCCCGGCGCCACGATCGAGGAAACCGTCGCCCAGGTCACCTCGCGGATCGAGACCAGGCTGGAGGAGCTGGACGAGCTGGATTTCACCCGCTCGGTCACCATGCCCGGCCAGGCGGTCGTCTATGTCGAGCTGCTGCCATCGACCCGCAGCGCCGATGTGCCGGCGATCTGGAGCCGGGTCCGCGACATGATGGCCGACATCCGCCCCGAGTTCCCGCAGGAATTCGCCGGCTTCCGCTTCAACGACAATTTCGGCGACGTCTACGGCAATATCTACGCCTTCACCGGCGACGGCTTCACCCTGCGCGAGATGCGCGACCGGGTGGAGGCGATCCGCAAGCAGGTGCAGGCACTGCCCGCCGCCGGCAAGACCCAGCTTCTGGGCGAGCGCCCGGAGGAGATTTACCTTGAATTCTCGCCCCTGCGTCTCGCCGCTCTAGGGGTCGATCAGGAACAGGTGCTGGCCTCGCTGGCCGCGCAGAACGCCATCGTCTCGGCCGGCATCGTCGCCGCCGGGCCGGAACTGGTGCTGGTGCGCGTCGGCGGCCGGTTCGACGACGCCAGCGCCATCGCGGACGTGAACATGCGGGTGGGCGACCGCTTCTTCAACCTGTCCCAGGTCGCCACCATCGGCCGCGGCTATCAGGACCCGCCGCAATCGCTGTTCCGCCATGACGGGCGCGAGGCGATCGGCCTCCAGGTCGCCATGCGCGAGGGCGAGAACATCCAGACCTACGGGGCCGAACTCGACGCCCTGATGACCCGCATCGCCGCCGAACTGCCGATCGGGATCGAGATGCACAAGTTCGCCGACCAGCCGCAGGTCGTCACCAAGGCCGTCAGCACCTTCGTCAAGGCGCTGGCCGAAGCGGTGGCCATCGTGCTGCTGGTCAGCTTCATCAGCCTCGGGTTCCGGGCGGGATTCGTGGTGACGCTGACCATCCCGCTGGTGCTGGCGATCACCTTCGTTGTCATGGACTTCCTGGGGATCACGCTGCAACGGGTCTCGCTGGGCGCGCTCATCATCGCGCTGGGGCTGCTGGTCGATGACGCGATGATCGCCATCGAGACGATGATCTCGCGGCTGGAAATCGGCGAAAGCATCGAGCAGGCGGCCAGCTATGCCTGGACCTCCATCGCCTTCCCGATGCTGACCGGGACGCTGGTGACGGTGGCGGGGTTCATGCCGATCGGGCTGAACGATTCGATGGCGGGCGAGTTCACCTTTTCGCTGTTCGTCGTCATCGCCGTGTCGCTGCTGGTCAGCTGGGTGGTGGCGGTGCTGTTCGCGCCGATTCTGGGCGTGACGTTCCTGTCCCGGTCGATGGCGCATCACAGCGGACGCGCAGGCCCGCTGCGCCGCGCATTCCGCCGGCTGCTGGGCTTCGCGATGCGCTGGAAATGGGCCACGGTGCTGCTGACAGCCGGGCTGTTCCTCGCGTCGGTCTGGGGCATGCAGTTCGTGGAGCGGCAGTTCTTCCCCAGCTCCGACCGGACCGAGATCGTCGTGGACATCACGGAACGCCAGAACGCCTCCATCGACAAGACCGACGCCACCATGCGCCGGATCGAGGCGTTTCTGGCCGACCAGCCCGAGGCGGCGTTCTGGACGACCTATGTCGGCATCGGCGCGCCACGCTTCGTGCTGGCGATGGATATGCCGACGCCCGGCCCCTACATGGGCCAGATCGTGATCCAGACGAAAAGCCTCGCGGATCGCGACGCGCTTCAGGCCAGGCTGATGGCGCTGGCAAAGGCCGAGCTGATCGGCACCGACGTCTTCGTGAAGGACCTGGAGATCGGCCCCCCGGTCGGCAAGCCCGTCCAGTATCGGGTGAGCTCCGCCGACATCGGCGAGGCCCGCGACACCGCCCGCGCTCTCGCCGCGCTGCTGGCGGGGGAGCCGCGGCTGCGCGACATCTCGATGGACTGGAACGAGCCCGCGCGGGTGGTCCGCGTCGTGGTCGATCAGGACAAGGCCCGCCAGCTCGGCGTGTCGAGCCAGACGATTTCCGGCGCGCTGTCGGCGCTCTATTCCGGGCGGGTCGTGACGCAACTGCGCGACGGCATCCATCTGGTCAACGTTGTGGCGCGGGGCGACCCCGAGGACCGGCACTCGCTCGATTCGATCCGCAACCTGCAACTGGCGACAACGCTCGGCACGCCGATCCCGCTCGCCTCGCTGGCGCGGCTGGAATACGGGACCGAGCAGCCGGTGATCGTGCAGCGCGACGGCCGCCCGACCGTGACGGTCAAGGCGGCCATCGCGTCTGGCGACCAGCCGGCCACGATCGTCGCCGCGCTGGCGGCGCGGGTTCAGGACTTCGCGGCGGCGCAGCCCGGCTCGGTGGACATCACCCTTGGCGGAACGGTGGAAAGCTCCGCTGACAGCCAGCAGCCCATCGTGGCGGTGGTGCCGATGATGCTGCTGACCATCGCGCTGCTGGTGATGGCGCAGATGCAGGGGTTCCGCCTGTCCGCCATCGTCTTTGCCGCCGCACCGCTCGGGCTGATCGGGGTGGTGGCGATCCTGGTCCCGTTCGGCGTGCCGATGGGCTTTGTCGCCATCCTCGGGGTTCTGGCGCTGGTCGGCATCCTGATCCGCAATTCCATCATCCTCGTCCACGAGGTGCAGGCGCTTCTGGCCAGGGGCCGCACCCGCTGGGACGCCGTGTTCGAGGCGTCCGACAGCCGCGCCCGGCCGATCCTGCTGACCGCGGCGGCGGCGAGCCTCGCGCTGATCCCGATCTCGCGGCAGGTGTTCTGGGGGCCGATGGCGTTCTCGATGATGGGGGGGATCATCGCCGGCACGCTGATCACGCTGGTCTTCGTGCCGGCGCTCTATTGCGTGGTGTTCGGGGTGCGCCCGCCCAAGGGCGGCGCGAAGGCGGCGGGCGGGGGCTGAGGCCGCTCACCCCTGCCCCGCCGCCTCGGCCCGCTCGGCCAGTTCCGCGATCAGCTCGGCGGCGCGGTCGATCCGCGCGCCCGCATCCGCGATGGCCTCGGGCAGCACGAGGCAATCCTCCTTTGCGGTCAGCCCGAGGCCCTCCGCCTCCAGAGCGGCGCCATTCCGGGGATAGACCGCGATGCCCGCGGGGCCGGCGACGACGCGCTCCACCCCGGCGGCCCTGGCATCGGCCCGCAGGCGGGTGATTGCGAGAAGTTCGCGCGCCTCTTCGGGGATATCGCCGAAGCGGTCTTCCAGCTCCGCCTCGACCAGATCGACAGTCTCGCGCCCGCCGATCCGCGCCAGCCGCATGTAGATGCCCAGCCGGGTGTCCTCGTCGGCGATCCAGCCGTCCGGCAGGCGGCCCGAAGCGCCGAGTTGCAGTTCGGGCGTCCACAGCTCCGCCGCCTCGCCGCGCAGCGCGGTCAGCGCGTTCGCCAGCAATTGCTGGTAAAGATCGAGGCCGATCAGCTTGACATGACCCGCCTGCGTGTCGCCCAGAATGTCGCCCGCGCCGCGCTGGTCCATGTCGCGGGTGCTGATCTCGAACCCTGCGCCGAGGCGGTTCAGCGCCTCCAGAGTCTGCAGGCGCTTCAGCGTATGCGACGCGACGCTCGCGCCCTTTTCGGTGAGCATCAGCATGTGGCCGCGCCGGTTGCCGCGCCCGACCCGGCCCCGCAACTGGTGCAGCTGGGCAAGGCCGAAGCGGTCGGCATGGGCGACGACCATCGTATTGGCGCGGGGCACGTCCAGCCCCGATTCGATGATGTTGGTGGCCAGCAGCACGTCTCCCTCACCACCCGCGAAGCGGATCATCGCCTCGTCGATCTCGGCCGCGGGCAGCTTGCCGTGAACGGTCAGCACCTCGAAATCCGGCAGGACCTCGCGCAGGGTCGCGGCCATCCCCTCCATATCGCCGATACGGGGCACGACGACGAAGCTCTGCCCGCCCCGCGCCCGCTCGCGCAGCAGCGCGGCGCGGAGGGTGCCGGCGTCGAACTCGGCCAGACTGGTGCGGATCGGCTGGCGGCGGATTGGGGGCGTCGCGATGACGGAAAGCTGCTGCAACCCGATCATCGCCGCCTGCAGCGTGCGCGGGATCGGTGTCGCGGTCAGCGTCAGGACATGGCCCGAGGACAGCGCCCGCAGCCGGGCCTTGTCGGCGGCGCCGAAGCGCTGCTCCTCGTCGATGATGACGAGGCCGAGGTCGCGGTAGCGCACCCCCTTGCCCGCGACAGCGCCGGTGCCGATCACGACCTGAACCGAGCCGTCCGCCAGCCCGTCCCTCACCGCCTTGCGCTCGGCCGCCGGGGTCAGGCGCGTGAGCCCGCCGACCTTCACGCCCAAAAGCCGGAAGCGGCGGGTGAATTCCTCGATATGCTGGCGGGCGAGAACCGTGGTCGGCGCGGCCACCGCGACCTGCCTGCCGGCCAGCACGGCGATGGCGGCGGCCCGCAGCGCGACCTCGGTCTTGCCGAAGCCCACGTCGCCCACCACCAGCCGGTCCATCGGCTTTCCCGAGGCAAGATCGTCCCGCACCGCCTCGATCGCGCGGGCCTGATCGGGGGTTTCGGCGTAGGGAAAACCGGCGGCGAAGCGTTCATAGGCGGATGGCTCGGCCTCCAGCACCGGGGCGGTCCGGCGGGCGCGCTCCTCGGCCAGTTCGGCAAGGCCCCGGGCGGTCTCGGCCACCGCCGCCTCGATGTCGTCCCTGCGCTTGCGCCAGCTCGACCCGTCCAGCCGGTCCAGCGTCACCGCCTCCGGCTCGCCGCCATAGCGCCAGATCTGGTGCGCTTGCGCCACGGGCACCAGCCGCACGCCGTCCTTGGCATAGGTCAGGCGGATCGCGTCGCCCTGCTCGGCCGCGCCCCCGACCTCGGGCAGCGGCTCGATCCCGGCGATCAGGCCGATCCCGTGATCCTCATGCACGACCACGTCGCCGACGCGGATGTCGATCATGTCGAGCGCCGCGGGGGTTCCCGCCGTCACCTCGCCCCCGCGCTGCGCCCGACTGCCGAGCAGATCCGCGGCGGCGATCGCCAGAACCCCGTCGCGGCGGAAGCCCCGTTCGCACGGCATTTCCAGCGTCAGGACCGAGCCAGGCGCGGCCCCCGCGACCTCGGCCCATGACGCCGCCTCCTGCATCTCATGTCCCAGCGCCGCCAGCGCACGGCGGCCGAGAAAGCGCAGGTCCCGCTCACTGCCCAGCACGGCCACCCGCTCGCCCGCCGCAATGGCCGCCTTGGCGGCGCGGGCGAAGGCGCGCAGCGGGGCCTTGCTCTCGACGAAACGCGGGGGCGGCTCGCCGCGCCGGTGGATGGCGGCGATCTCGCGGCCTTCGGTCCGCGCCTGCCAGTCCGCGTCCGGCAGCAGACGGCGCAGAAGCGCGGCGCTGTCCTCCATGATCTCGGCGGCCAGCGTCAGCATGCGATGACGGCGGCGGTCGGCGGCTTGCGACAAGACCAGTCGCGCGCCCGGCAGGTGGTCGGTCAGCGCGTAGCGGCCATCCTTCAGGGGCAGTTCGGTCAGGGAGGCGATGGCGACGGTGTCCACGTCCTCGATGGTGCGCTGGTCGATCAGATCGTAGCGGCGGATCAGGGCGATGCGGCCATCCTCGACCTCGATCCGCACCGGCGCGTCCGACTGGCCGGGAAAGACGTCCAGCACCTGCCCCCACAGCGCGACCTCGCGGGGCTCGTCCACGCGGTTGTCCTCGACGTATCCCAGCGCCGCGATGGCGTCGCGCAGCGCGTCGAGCCCGGTTTCGTCCCCGACGCGCAGGATCAGCATCGTGCCGTCCAGCGCGGCGGGGGCGGGCCAGGCGTAGGCCAGCGCCTCGCCCGTCGTAATCAGCGCGGCCGGGCTCCGGTCCTTCCCTGCCCCAAGCTCGCGCAGCCGCGCCAGCGCCGCGTTGCGGGCGCCGGTATTGGCGGGCGACGCGGGGGCGTTCTGGCTCAGCAGCGCGTCGCTGTCCGGCAGCAGCAGGACATGCGCGTCCGGCGCGGCGGCGGCAAGGGCGCGGGCGATGGCGGCGGCCGCCGACTCGCTGTCGGCGGCGTGGATCACGTCGCCCTTCGCCAGCCATTCGGCCAGCGCGGCGGCGGTTTCGGCATGGCCCATCGGGGCGCCGTCGGTCAGGTCGGTGGAAGCGGGCATGATGGCTTTCGCAGGACGCAGGAGCCATGGGAACGAACGGCGGGAGCCGCGGGTTTCCGCCACTCTCGGCCATTCACGCGCCGCAGGGCGAGGCAAAGGGGAAAGCGCGGAATGCGAGGGGCAGCAGCACGATGACGACGCCGCAGGTGACGATCTTTGCCATCTTCGCGGTGGTCATGGTGCTGATGATCTGGGGCCGCTGGCGCTATGATCTGGTCGCCTTCGCCGGGCTGATCGCCGGGGTGCTGGCGGGGCTGATCCCGGCAGAGGAGACCTTCACCGGCTTCAGCAACCCGGCGACCTTCATCGTCGCGCTGATCCTGATCGTCACCGCCGGGCTGCAACGGGCGGGCGTCGTCGCCATGCTGACGCGGCGGCTGGCGAACCGGGACCGCTCGGTTCCGGTCCATGTCGGGATCATGGCGGCGGTGGGGGCCGCGATTTCGGGCTTCATGAACAACGTGGCGGCGCTGGCGATCCTGATGCCGATCGACCTTCAGGCCGCCCGCAAGGCCAAGCGCAGCCCGACGCTGACGCTGATGCCGCTGGCCTTCGCTACCGTGCTGGGCGGGGTGCTGACCCTGATCGGCACGCCGCCGAATCTGCTCGCCTCGGCCTTCCGCGAGGAGCTTCTGGGCGAAGGCTACCGGATGTTCGACTTCCTGCCGGTGGGTGGGGCTGTGGCGCTGGCGGGGGTCGCCTTCATCACCCTGATCGGTTGGCGGCTGATGCCGGACCATTCGGGCGGCAAGGAGCCGGTGGACAGCCGCGAGAAGCTGCGCGACTACGTCGCCGCGCTGGTCGTGCCCGAGGACTCGGCCACCATCGGCAAGACGCTGGGCGAGGTGAACGAGGTCGCAAAGGAAGCGGGCGTCCGCATCCTCGCCGTCGAGCGTGGGGGCACACGCCATTACCGCACCGCGCCGATGCTGGTGATGAACGAGGCCGACCGGCTGGTGATCGAGGCAGGCCCCGCCGCGCTGGAGGAGTTCCGGTCAGGCCTCGCCTTGGCCTTCCCCGAGGGTGACGAGGGTCAGACCGTCCCCGACGGCTCCGGCCGGCTGCTGGTAGAGGCGGTGGTGCCCCCGGTCTCGCGGCTGATCGGCCGGCGGACCGAGAACGTCATCGGACAGGGCCGGATCGCCGGCACCCTGCTGGGCATCCAGCGCGAGGGGCAGACCCTGCGCGACAAGCTGGGCGCCAAGCGCATCCGCAGCGGTGACGTGCTGCTGATCCTCATGCCCGAGCCGAACATGGCCGATATCGATCCGTCCGACCTGATGGTGCTGGAACGCGGCGGGCTGGCGGTCACGCGGGAAAAGCGGCTGTGGCTCGCTGTCGGCCTGTTCGCCGGCGCGATCGCGCTGGTCACGGCCGGGCTGACGACGATGGCGACGGCGCTGAGCGTGGTGGTGGTCCTGTACGTCCTCGCCGGCATCCTGACGATGGAGGAGATCTACGACCACGTGGACTGGCCAGTCATCATCCTGCTGGGCGCGATGATCCCGCTGGGCGAGGCGCTGGAGACGACCGGCGCCTCGGCCCTGATCGCCGAGGCCCTGGGCGAGGCGAGCCAGGGTTATCCCGCCTGGGTCGCCCTGCTGCTGATGATGATCGTGACGATGCTGCTGTCGGACATCCTCAACAACAACGCGACGGTCATCATCGCGCTGCCGGTGGGCATAAGGCTGGCCGAGGCGATGGGGGTGAACCCCGACGCCTTCATCATGGGCATCGCCATCGCTGCCTCCTGCGCGTTCCTGACCCCCATCGGCCACCAGAACAACGCCATCATCATGGGCCCCGGCGGCTACCGCTTCAGCGATTACTGGAAACTGGGCCTGCCGCTGGAGATCATCAGCCTCGCGGTGGCGGTGCCGCTGCTGCTGGTGGTGTTCCCGCTCTAGCGCCGGCCGAGCCAGCCGAAGCGGCCCCGCGCATAGGCCAGCCCCTCATAGACGCGGTAAGCGCCCCACGCCCAACGGGTATAAAGGCCGGGCCTGCCGGTCCGCAGCGCGAGGTCGGCCATCCGGTGCGATCCCCGGCTGATCGCGGCGCGAGTGCGGTAAAGCAGCCTGCGCCGCAGCGGCAGGTCCACCGAGGGCGCAACGCGCTTGCGGGGCCTGATCCCGCGCCTCGCCCAGGTCAGCCGATAAGCCAGCCCCTCGCGCCGCTGGCGGAAGCCCGCCGCCTGCGTGTCCACGATGAAATCGGCATCGACGGCTTTCAGGTCCAGCCGTCCCGACGTCACGCCCTCGTCCACCAGCCGCTGCATCAGCGGCGTCCGCACCACGACCACGTTGGTCCCGCGCCCGTCCGAGGAATAGGGCTCGACCCACGCATCCCCGAAGCTGATGTCGGCGGTTTCCGCCACCACGTCGTCGCAGAAGTTGCAGGCGCTGTTCATGAAATAGCCCGCGCCCCAGTCGCCATCGGCGAGGTGGAACCAGTCCTTCTGCACCGTCGCGCCATCATCCAGCGTCAGATGGGCGGTATACCAGTTGGCGGGCCGTCCCTCGTCCTTGCGCCGGTATTCCACGGCCCTGACGCGCGACGGCTCCGCGCCCAGTTGCCACGCGAAGCTGGTCACGAACCGGGCGCTTTTCATGTGACCGCAGAACAGGCCGAGGCGGAAGCTTATGCGCTCCGCCAGAACGGCGTCCTGCGATGCCGCCAGATGCACCGCCTTGATGAAGCAGGGGATGCCCACGACCGCATAGCGTCCCGGCACGCGCCGCACCTCGGCCAGCACCTCGGCCAGATGGACGGGGTGATAGCGCGACCTTGCCCCGGCGAGCAGGTCATCGACCGAGCGGGCGATGCGGTAGCCGAAGAACGGCTGCCCCTGCCCGCCCGGATGGACATGCAGCACGCCGTCCACTTCACCCCGCCGCAGCAGCTCGGCGGCGATCCAGCTGACCATCCCGCCCGAGCTTCCGCGCTCCCGGAACGGCGGCTCGATGGCCGCGCCGACATGGCAGCTGACATGACGGCCGATGCGGGGATCGGAAAGCGGCGCATCGGCAAAATGCCGGGCGGCGATGCTGTCCTCGTCCTCGGCGGCCGGCGAGAACGGGCAGGTGACGGAGAAGCCTTCGTCCGGCGTTTCCATCCAGCCCGCAGGCCCGTCGGGCTTCAGTTGGCCGAAGCGGTCCCACGCCATGCCCGCCTCCGACTCGCCCGCTACGCAGACGCCGCAGCCGATGCAGAGGCCGGAACGGACGATCTCGCCGGGGCTGACGAGCGGCGGGGCTTCGGTCACGCCAGCACCCCGCCCAGCCACGCGTCCGACTGCGCCCGCAACTCGGCCAGCCGCGCGTCCACCTGCGGGGGTCGGTCCAGCGCCGCGCCCACCTCGGATGCGGGGCGGTCCTCGAAGGTCAGGTGCCGCTCGGCCCCCAGCAGCGCAGTCAGGTCGCGCAGCTTGTTCCAGCGATAGAAGGACGGCGCCGCCACGAAGGGCCGCCCGAAGGCCAGCGAAAAGACGCAGCCGTGGAAATAGGTCGTCGCCACGGCTTCGGCCCCGGCGACCAGCGCGGCGAATTCGTGCGGCCCGGCTTCCAGCCGCTGCTCGTCCGCCCAGTCGTTGCGATAACCGACGCTGATCGTCCGCCAGCCCCGCCGCGCCGCCGCATCCTGCACACGGGCGGCGAACCAGTCGGGGATATGGTGGCCATAGACCAGCAGATAGGGCGCGGGTTCCTGCGCCGGCGTGACCACCGGCGGAAATTGCAGCACCGGGTCCAGCACCATCGCCGGCTCCTGCCCCGTCGCCCCGCGCACCACCTCTCGGGTGTTCTCGTCGCGGACCGCGATCGCGTCCAGCCGCGCCAGCCGCCCGGCCCATTCCGGGGCGAGGCCGCCCGACGCATCCATGTTCCCGCTGCTCGCCGCATAGGTCACGACGCGCGGCGCGCGGACCCCCTGCCCCCAGAACACCGGCTTGCCGCCATACCACGGATGGCCGAGATTCAGCACCTCGTCGCTGCCGATCACCGCCAGATCGACGCCGGGCATTTCGGACGGATCGTCCAGATCGAACGGCGCCGACAGCGGCAGCGCCCGGAACGCCTCGTGGAACCGGCGCAGCTTCACCCCATAGCGCCGGATATCCTCGCGCCCGCTGCGATCCGGCAGCAGCGGCTGGAACGCATAGCGCCATTCCTGCGAGGTGACGGCGCGGGAATGGTGATCCAGCAGCACCGCCTCATGCCCCCGCGCGGCGATGCCTTCGACGAGACACCGCGCCTGCCAGTAGGAGCCGTAGTTGATGCAGCGGTGAAAGGTCAGGACGCCGACCCGCATGAGGAACCCTTTCTCGACCGGAGGGGCGTGTGCCCGTGATTTGAACCATCCGCAGGGCGGGCCGTCCACCCCGCGGAGCCGGACTTTTGTTAACCGGCGCAACCATCGGCGAGCCATCCCGTTGTAGGAGGGCGAACCGGCGGGGCCTTTCCATCCGCCCGACAAAGGAGTGAACCATGGCGCTGTTCCAGAACATCACCACGCTCGAAGACCTGTATGTCCACACGCTGCAGGACATCTATTACGCCGAGACCCAGATCACCAAGGCGCTGCCCAAGATGGCGTCGATGGCGACCGACCCCAAGCTGAAGCAGGGGCTCGAAGACCATCTGCAGGAAACCGAAGGCCATATCCGGCGGCTGGATCAGGTGTTCGGCATGCTGGGCCTGTCGCCCAAGGGCGTGGACTGCCCGGCTATCGACGGCATCATCAAGGAGGCCAACGAGATCGCGGGCGACATCGCCGACAAGTCGGTGCTGGACGCGGCCATCGCCTCGTCGGCGCAGGCGGTCGAGCATTACGAGATCACCCGCTACGGCACCCTGATCGCCTGGTCGAAGGAGCTGGGCCGCAATGACGCCGCAGCCCTGCTCAAGCAGACGCTGGACGAGGAATACGCCGCCGACGACAAGCTAACCAAGGTCGCCGAGGCGCGGCTGAACCGTCAGGCGAGTTGAGCGGCACGGCCGGCGGGGTCCGGTAGAGCCACACGAAAAGCCCGGCCCCGCCGGGCTTTTTCATGCGCGGCCGTAGATGGCGTCCAGCACCCGCGCCACATCCACCAGCCGCCGCGCCTCGGGATCGTGGCGGTGGCCCTGCGCCAGACGGGTCAGCCAGTCCACCGCCGCGCGGCCGCCCCAGTCGTCGGGCAGCGCCGACAGCGGCTCTTCGCGGATATGATGGTGGCGGGCGGCGACCAGATCGTAGAACGAGCCGTTCACGTTCCGCAGACTCGCCCCGCCCTCGGTCCCGAAGAACTCCGCGCCGATCACCGCCTCGCGTCCCGCCTGCAGACCCCACGAACAGCCGAGCCGAAGGACCGTCCCGCCCGCGAGGTCGATGGTGGCGAGCGCATAATCCTCGACCCGCCGGGGCGGGTCCGCCAGCGGCGCGCCCTTGGCGTAGAGGCGGCTTTCGACCGCCGTCACGTCGGGCCAGTCCAGCGCCCACAGCGCGAGGTCCACCAGATGCACGCCGAGGTCGATGACGCAGCCGCCGCCGGACAGCTGCGGGTCGTAGAACCACGGCTTGTCCGGCCCCCATGCGTTGTGGAACAGCAGGTCCACGCCGAAGACGTGGCCGAGCGTGCGCTGGGACAGCAGGCCGCGAATGGCCCGCATCCCGGCGGTATGGCGGTAGGACAGGTCCACGCCCAGCAGCCGGTCGGCGCGTTCTGCGGCGGCGACCACGGCGGCGACCTCGGGCGCGGTGCGGCCCAGCGGCTTCTGGCAGAACACCGCCTTTCCGGCGTCCAGCGCGGCGATGGACTGCTCGGCATGGGCGGCGCTGGGGGTGGCGATCACCACGGCGTCGATGCCCGCCGCCAGCAGCGCCCCCAGCCCGTCCACCCGCCGGGCGCCGGGGGCGATCTTCAGCGCCTCGGCGGCGCAGGCGTCGTCAGGTTCCGCCACCGCGACGATCTCGGCCAGCGCGGTGGCGGCCAGCGCCGCCATCCGGTGCCGCCCGATCCAGCCGGTGCCGAGGAAGCCGAGCCGCGGGCGGGTCATCCTGTCACCCATCTGCAAACCACTCCGCGCCGACCGACCGCCCGGTCACATCCGCACCCATGCCTTGACGAAGCCGCCGGGCTTGTCGCGCGTCGCGGCCAGCGCCTCGCCCAGACGCTCCAGCGGATAATCCCCGGTCAGCAGCGGCGAAAGGTCCAGCTTGCCAGAGGCGACCGCATCGACCGCCGCACGCAGCCCCGCGACGCGCATCGCAGGGTCGCGCTCATGGGCGCTGGCGATGTCGATACCCTTCCAGTTCCACATCTGCATGTTGACCTGCCGGGGCCCGTCCTGATGGTAGCCCGCGATCACCAGCCGCCCGCCTTCTGACACCAGCTCTCCCGCCAGATCCAGCGGCCATTGCTTGCCGACGCATTCGATCACCCGCGCGGCCATGCGGTCGCCGGTGAGGCGCTTCACATCCTCGATGATGCGCCAGTGGTCGTCCATCGCGATCACCTCCGCCGCGCCCATGCGGCGGGCGAGGTCCAATGATTCCCGCCGCCGCGAGATCGCGATCACCCGCGCCCCCGCGTCAGCCGCCAGCCGGGTCAGGATCGCGCCCAGAAAGCCGATGCCGACGATGGCGACGGTCTGCCCCGCGCGGATATCCGACCGCGCGAAGATGTTGAACGCGCAGGCCACCGGCTCTCCCGGCACCGGCAGGCCGCCGAGTGTGCCCGGCAGCGGCACCACCATTCCTTCGGGGGCGGTGTCGTATTCGGCATAGGACCGCTCCGTCAGCGCCGTGACGCGCTGCCCGACGACCAGCGAGGAGACGCCCTCGCCCACCGCAGCGACCGTGCCCCAGCATTCATGCCCCATCCCGCCCGGCGCGCCCGGCCAGGTGGACCAGGGCTGCCCCTCCCACGGCTCGACGTTGGAGGCGCAGACGCCGCAGCCCTCCACGCGGATCAGCACCTCGCCCGGCCCCGGCACGGGCACGGGGACGGTCTGCATCTCGAACTGCTGCGGTCCGGTCAGGACCGCGGCGCGCATGGTCTGGGTCATCGATCACTCTCCCGGAACTGCAACGGCGCCTCGTCCCTTGAGGATGCACATTGCGCGAGGCTGCCATGGACCGCAAAACCCCCGTTCCGCCCGGCGACGACATGAAGGAGCAGCTTGCCGGCAACATCGCCCGGCTGGTCGCCCGCCGCCGGCACGAGGACGCGAGCGCCTCGCTGGGCGAACGGGTGGCGGAGCGGATCACGAGGATCGCGGGCTCGATGGCCTTCATCCTGCTGCATGTCGCCGTCTATGGCGGGGCGCTGCTGGTGTTGACGGGCCTGATCCCGGTGCCGGTCCCGTTCGGCGAGGGGCTGGGCTTGGTCGGTTCTCTCGCGTCGGTTGAGGCGATCTTCCTGTCGCTGTTCGTCCTGATGAACCAGCGGCGCGAGGAGCAGCGCGCCGACAGCCGGTCGGACCTCGACCTGCATGTCAACCTGCTGGCCGAGGACGAGTTGAGCAAGCTGGCGGCGGTGATCCACCGGATGGCCGAGAAGATGGGCGTCGAGCTTGACCCAGAGGCCGCCGAGGAGGTCGAGAAGAACGTCGATCCCGAGCAGGTGCTGGACGCGCTGGAGAAGGTCGAGGGGAACGGCGGCGCGCCCGGCCACGCCGGCGCTTAGCGCGTGGGAAGTCAAGGCGGGGGCGATCACGACAGCGGCGCGGGTGATGCCGAAGCCGGAACGGGTGCGCCGTCCGCGATGAAGGATTCGACCGCCTCATAGGCCTCGTCGTCGGTCATCTGCTCGGGCGGGTGCTTGCAGAACCACGCGGCGGGCGCGATCACCGGCCCGGCGAGGCCACGGTCGCGGGCGATGGCGGCGCAGCGGATCATGTCGATGGCGACCCCGGCCGAGTTCGGGCTGTCCTCGACCGACAGCCGCAGTTCGAGGTTCATGGGAACGCCGCCGAACAGCTCGCCCTCCATCCGCAGGAAGCAGACCTTGTTGTCGTTCTGCCAGGCGACGTAATCCGAGGGGCCGACATGGATGTTCTCGTCCGCGATCCGCTCGGCGGCGACGGCTTGCACCGCCTCGGTCTTGGAGATCTTCTTGCTTTCCAGCCGCTTGCGGTTGGCCATGTTCAGGAAGTCGGTGTTGCCGCCGGTGTTGAGCTGATACGTGCGGCACAGCTTGACGCCGCGCTTGTGGAACAGGTCGGTCAGCACCCGATGAACGATGGTCGCGCCAAGCTGCGCCTTGATGTCGTCGCCGATCACGGGAACACCCGCCTTGCGGAACCGCTCGGCCCAGGCGGGGTCCGAGGCGATGAAGACGGGGATGTTGTTGACGAAGGCCACGCCAGCTTCCAGCGCGCATTCGGCATAGAACTCGGTCGCCTGCTGGCTGCCGACGGGCAGGTAGTTCAGCAGCACGTCCACCTGCGCCGCGCGCAGCGCCTGCACCACGTCCTCGCGCGAGGGTTCGGGCGCGTCGGCGGGCACGAAGGTGCGCGCCTCGGGCTGCTCGGCCATATGCTCGGCCACGCCGTCGAGAATGCGGCCCATCCGCACCACCGCCCCGGTTTCCGGCACGTCGGCCGCAAAGACCGCCGTGCAGTTGGGCGGGGCGAAGATCGCCTGCGCCACGTCCCGGCCCACCTTCCGCGCGTCGATGTCCCACGCCGCCACCACGCGGATGTCGCCCGCGCGATAGCCCCCCAGCGTCTGGTGCATCAGCCCCGAGGCATCGTTGCGCGCCGCATAGTAGGTCAGCCCCTGCACCAGAGAGCTGGCGCAATTGCCGACCCCGACGATGGCGATGTTGATGGGCTTGTGGTCCTGGATCATGCGGAAAGCCTCAGGTCAGGGCGGGCTGGATCGGCGCCGGTCCAGCCTCAACCCCGGCCGGGGCATATCGTTCGATCATGGCGGCGCAGAAATCGGCGAATTGCTGCGGCTCGTGCGGCGGGCTGGTGTGATGCGCGCCGGGGCCGAGATGTTCGGGCGTGAAGCAGAAGGTGACGGTGGTGTCGAAATCGGCCAGCGCCTCCATCTGCCGGTCGAACCAGCCGAGCGCGTCGGGGCGGAAGCTGTCGGCCCATGACAGGCCCGTGCGCAGGTGTTTCACGCCCAGCCGCTTCATCCAGGCGACCGCGTCATCAAGGCGGGGGTCCTGGTAATGGAACCACTGCATCAGCCCCATGTCGGCGGCGTGGGGGGCGTAGGCGTCCAGCCCCGGCTTGGGCGTGCCGTCGGCGCGGATCAGGCCCATGTAGAAATGGCGGTAGTAGGACGACCCCTCGGCCTCGCGGTGGCGGGTGGTCGCGCCCCATTCCTGCGGCAGGTCGAACAGCGAATACCAGAAGATGCGCGGCACGCGGCCGACCAGCAACTCGGCCGTCTTCTCCACGCCGAAGACCTGCACCTCCTCGGCTCCAAAGGAACCGACGCCGACCTCCGTCACCCAGACGGGCTTGTCGGTCACGGCCTCGATCTCGGCCACCTTGGCGGGCCAGTCGTGGATCGACCAAAGATTCCAGTCCAGCGGAAAGCCATGCACGGCCAGCACGTCCACATGATCCAGCGCGCCGTGCCCCTGCATCCGCTGCACCCATAGCGGGTCGATGGGCGACATGCCCCCCAGCACCCGCGTCACGTTCGGGTTCACGGACCGGATCGCCTGCCCGGCAAGGGTCACGCATTCGCCGAAGCGCGACCAGTCCGGGTCCAGTTCCGGGTCCCAGTGGGACTTGTTGTTGGGCTCGTTCCAGATCATCGCGGCTTCGATCATCGGGCGGCTTCTCCTTGGCTGGGACGGGCGGGATAGACGGTGTGCGGGCCGTATTGGCTAAAAGGCACGTCGGCGGTGCGGCACAGATAGACCTCGTCGGCGGGGCCTGCCTCGACGGCGAAGCCCGAGGCGCGCAGCATCGCCTCGACCCCGGCGCGGTTGGGCACCCACCAGTTGGTCCAGTCATGCGCCCATTCATGTTCGACGAAGGCCATGCGCGGCCATGCGGGGTTCTGAAACTGCTGATCGTCCGAGAAATCGTAGTCGGCGGCGGCCTCGGCCACCTCGTCCGGGCCGCGCGTCAGCGTCTGGAACAGCATCAGATCGCCCGCGACATGCTCGCGGATCAGGTCCAGCGCCAGCAGCGGGTGACGCAAGTGGTAAAGCACCCCCATGAAGATCACGAGGTCGAACCGCTCGCCCAGCGCGCCCACGTCGTAGATCGAGAGGTTGCGGAATTCGACGCCACCCACGCCCAGCGTGTCGGCCGCCAGCCGCGCCTGCGCCAGATAGCGGTCGTCGCTGTCGATGCCGACCACGCGGGCCGCGCCCCGGCGCTTCATTTCCAGGCTGTAGAACCCGGCGTTGCAGCCGATGTCCAGCACGCTGCGCCCGGTCAGGTCGCCCGGCACCAGATGCGCGAAGCGGGAAAACTTGCCCGCGGGATAGTCGCCCAGAAAATGATCCGGCGCGGTCTGCACCCCGTTCAGGTCGAGGTTGTGGAACCACGGCCCAAGCCGCGTGATGTCCTGCCGGAGTTCCTGTTCCCCCATCCGCACCCCTCCTCGGGCCTCTTTCCGTCAGCCTCGGGCGTTAAGGCTTAGAAGCTGCGCGCCGCCCTGTCCATCCACGCTCAGCCAGCAGATCCGCGCCGGATCGACGGTGAACCGCAGGATGTGGTCCAGCGACAGCCCCAAATAGTGACAGACCACGCCTCGGATGATGTCGCTGTGGCTGACGCACAGCACGGGCTTGCCGCCGTCCGCCGCAAGGGCGTCCAGCCGCGCGGCGGCGCGGGCGGTCGCCTCGGCCATCGTCTCGCCCCCCGCCGACGGCGCGGTCGCCCGCTGCGCGTTCCAGCGCCGCCAGGCGGGGTCGCCATCAAGCTGCGCGAAGCCCTGCCCGGCCCATGTGCCGAAGTCGATCTCGTCCAGCGCCGGATCGTCCTGCGGGTCCAGCCGCAGCGCCTTGCCGAGGATCTCGGCCGTCTCGCGCGTGCGCCGCCGCGGGCTGGTGTGGATCGCCGCAGCCCCGGCCACGGCGAGGCGGGCCGCAAGCGCCCAGACCTCGTCCTGTCCTTCGGTGTTCAGGGCAACGTCGCTTTTCCGCCCGCTCAGCACGCGCCCGAGCTCGTCATGCGAGCCGTGGCGGATCAGGCCGACCAGCCGGCTCATGCCCGCGCCCGGCGGGAACGAAACCCGCATGAGCTTTGTTCAGGAAGATGAAGCTGTGGCGGGAACCGCTTGTTCATGAATGGGTTGAAAGCACAACCGGCCACTCGACACAACCGGACAACGACACGGAAGGGGGACGCTTGGAACAGGTTCTGATCACCGGCGGCGCAGGATTCATCGGCCGCTTCGTCACCGACGAATTGCTCAAACGCGGCCACAAGGTCCGGGTGCTGGACGCCCTGATCCCGCAGGTCCACGGCGACGCGCAAGGCCGCCCGCAGGCGCTGAATGCCGAGGCCGAGTTCATCCGCGGCGACGTGCGCGACGTCGATGCCGTGACGCGCGCGCTGAAGGGCGTGGACAGCGTCGTGCATCTGGCCGCCGAGGTCGGCGTGGGCCAGTCGATGTATGAGGTGGAACGCTACACCTCGACCAACGACGTCGGCACCGCCGTCCTGTTCGAAAAGCTGATCGACAACCCCGTCCGCCGGGTCGTCACCGCCTCGTCGATGTCGATCTACGGCGAGGGGCTTTACCGGGATGCGGATGGCAAGCTGATCGAGGACGCCGAGCGGATCGGCATCCGCGACGGGCTGAAGCAGTGGGACCCCGTGGATGACGAGGACCGCCCGCTGACCCCGGTCGCCACGCCCGAATGGAAGCGGCCGAATCTCGCCTCGATCTATGCGCTGAACAAGTTCGTGCAGGAGCGCACGACCCATATCATGTCCGCCCCCTACGGGATCGAGGGTGTGTGCCTGCGCCTCTTCAACGTCTTCGGCCCCGGACAGGCGCTGTCGAACCCTTATACCGGGGTGCTGGCGATCTTCGCCTCGCGCTATCTGAACGGCCAAGCGCCGATGATCTTCGAGGATGGCGAGCAGCGGCGCGACTTCGTGCATGTCTCGGACGTCGCCCGCGCCTTCGCCGAGGCTTTGTCCCTGCCGCAGGCTGCGGGCGGGACGTTCAACATCGGCTCGGGGCATGACCGTTCCGTGACCGAGGTCGCGCAGGAACTGGGCCGCGCGATGGGCCGCAACGACCTCGATCCGCAGATCGTCGGCAAGGCCCGGATCGGGGATATCCGCCATTGCTTCTGCGACACGACGCTCGCGGCCGAGAAGCTGGGCTTCACGGCGCGGACCGACTTCCGCGAGGGGCTGGCGGAATTGGCCGAATGGGTCGCCAGCCAGACCGCCGAGGACCGGGTGGAACAGGCGCGGGCCGAACTCGACAAGCGCGGGCTGGTGGCATGAGGCGGACCGATCCATCGTCCGACCCGCGCCCCGTGCTGGTCACGGGCGGCGCGGGGTTCATCGGCTCGAACCTTTCCGACCGGCTGGCCTCCGATGGGCACCGGGTCATCGTCTACGATGCGTTGACCCGGCCGGGGGTGGGGCGGAACCTGTCATGGCTGCAATCGCGCCACGGCGAGCGGATCGAGCATGTGCAGGCCGACATCCGCGACGTTCCCCGCCTGAACGCCGCCGTGAACGACGCGAAGGCCGTCTTCCACATGGCCGCGCAGGTCGCGGTGACGACGAGCATGGTCGAGCCGGTCGAGGACATGACGGTGAACCTGATCGCCACGGTGAACCTGCTGGAGGCGCTGCGCGCCAAAGGCGACGGCACGCCGCTGATCTTTGCCTCCACCAACAAGGTCTATGGCGATCTTACCGATCTCGACTTCGCGCTGGAGGGCGATGCCTACCGCCCGACCGACCCCGAGGTGCGCGCGCACGGGATCGGAGAGGCCCGCCCGCTGGATTTCCACACGCCCTACGGCTGCTCCAAGGGGGCCGCGGACCAGTATGTCCTGGACTATGCCCGCAGCTATGGCGTGCCGACCTGCGTGCTGCGGATGTCCTGCATCTACGGCCAGCGCCAGATGGGGACCGAGGATCAGGGCTGGGTGGCCCATTTCCTGATCCGCGCGCTGAAGGGCCAGCAGATCACCCTGTTCGGCGACGGCTGCCAGGTCCGCGACATCCTCGACGTGTCGAACGCGGTCGAGGCGTATCTGGCGGCGTGGGCGCGGATCGAGGAAGTTCAGGGCCGCGTCTTCAACCTCGGCGGGGGTCCCCAGAACGCGGTCAGCCTGCGGCAGCTTCTGGACTTCGTGGGCCGGATCATCGACCGCCCCGTGGACGTGGCCTTTTCCGACTGGCGCGCGGGCGACCAGCGGTATTTCGTGGCCGACACCCGCGCGGCCGAGGCGGCGCTGGGCCTTTCGCCCAGGGTGGACTGGCAGGAGGGCGTGACGCGTCTTGCCGGGTGGCTCGCCGCCGAGAACGGCATCAACCTGCCCGTCGGCATGCCGGCGCTGGCGCGGACCGCATGATGCGGGTGCTGATGACGACCGACGCGGTGGGAGGCGTCTGGCAGTATTCGCTGGAACTCGCCGCCGCGCTGGAGGCCGAGGTCGTGCTGGCGGTCCTCGGGCCCGTCCCCGACGCAGGCCAGCGCGCGGCGGCAGAGGCGCTCGGCCTGCGGCTGATCCAGACCGGCCTGCCGCTCGACTGGCTCTGCGACGGCCCCGAGCCGGTGCTGGCAGCGGGCGCGCGCATCGCCAGCCTCGCGCGCGAGATCGGCGCGGACGTGGCGCATCTGAACGCGCCCGCGCTGGGAGCGGTGCCGTTTCCGGTGCCGATGGTGGCGGTCAACCACGGCTGTCTGGGCACCTGGTGGGACGCGGCGCGCGGCGATGCGGTGGACAAGGCGCTCGCCTGGCTGCCGGAGCTGATCGGCGAGGGGCTGCACACCGCCACGCGGACGGTCACGCCGACGAAAGCCTATGCGCTCGCGACGGCGCGGCTCTATGGGCTGCCGGTCACGCCGGCCGCCGTCCATAACGGCCGCACGGCGATGCAACTGCCGGCGGCCGAGCCGTTCCACGGCGCGCTGACGGTGGGACGGCTGTGGGACGAGGTGAAGAACACCGCCACGCTGGACGCCGCCGCCGCGCGCCTTAATGCGCCTTTCGTGGCGATTGGGGCCACCCGCGCCCCGCAAGGGGCCGAGGTCGCGCCGCGCCACTTGCAAGCCACCGGGCCGCTGCCCGAGGGCGGGCTTGCGGAATGGCTCGCCCGCCGCCCGGTCTTCGTCAGCGCCGCACGGTTCGAGCCCTTCGGCCTTGCCGTTCTTGAGGCCGCGCAGGCGGGTTGTCCGCTGGTGCTGTCGGACATCCCGACCTTCCGCGAGCTGTGGGACGGCGTGGCAGACTTCGTTGCCCCCGATGATGCGGAAGGCTTCGCCGACACGATCGACGCGTTGCTGGCCGACCCCGCCCGCCACGCCGCGCAAGGGCAGGCGGCACGCCAACGCGCCGCCCGCTACACCCCCGCCGCGATGGCTGCGGCCATGTCCGCCATCTACCGCGACGCGCTTTCCAGACGGACCGAGGCCGCATGAAGATCGTCTATTTCACCCATTCGCTGCAAAGCTGCTGGAACCACGGCAACGCCCATTTCCTGCGCGGCGTGCTGCGGGAACTGGCGGGCTCGGGCCACCACGTCCGCGCGCTGGAGCCGCAGGGGGCATGGAGCCTCGACAACCTCCTGCGCGACCACGGGCAGGCGGGGCTTGAACCCTTCCGCCGGAACTACCCCGAGCTGTCGGTCGAAACCTACGACCCCGCCGCCGATCCGGTGGAATTGGCGGGCAGCGCCGATCTGGTGATCGTCCATGAATGGAACGACCCCGCGCTTGCCGCGACTCTCGGCAAGGCGCGCAAGGGTGGCGCGAGGTTCCGCCTGCTGTTCCACGACACCCACCACCGCGCGGTCAGCGACCCCGAGGCGATCCGCGCCTTCGATCTGTCAGGCTTTGACGGCGTGCTGGCCTTCGGCGAGACGCTGTCGCAGGTTTACCGCCGTTGGGGCTGGGGCGACCGGGTCTGGACCTGGCACGAGGCCGCCGACACAAGGCTGTTCCATCCTCCGGCGGGGGAAACCGAGCGTCAGGGCCTCGTCTGGATCGGCAACTGGGGCGATGGCGAGCGGACAGAGGAGCTGGAAAACTTCCTGTTCCGCCCGGCGCAGGACGCGGGGCTGCCGCTCGACATCTACGGCGTCCGCTATCCGGCCGAGGCGCTGGAAACGCTGGACCGCTACGGCGTCCGCTATCACGGCTGGGCGCCCAACGCCGCCGCGCCGGGCATCTTCTCCCGCCACATGGCGACGGTCCACGTCCCACGCCGCTTCTACACCACGATGCTGCCCGGAATCCCGACCATCCGCGTCTTCGAGGCGCTGGCCTGCGGTATCCCCCTTGTCTCGGCCCCGTGGGAGGACAGCGAAAGCCTGTTCCGGCCCGGCGACTTCCTGTTTGCCAAAGATGGCGCGGAAATGACCGGCCACCTGCGGGCCTTGGCTGCGGACCCCGACCTGCGCGCCTCGCTGGTAGCGCGTGGCCTCGAAACCATCCGCGCCCGCCACACCTGCGCCCATCGCGCAGCCGAACTTCTGTCCATCGCCGCGACGCTCGGCCTCAAGCAAGGAGCCTCCGCGGCATGAAGATCGCCTTCTACGGATCGAGCCTGCTGTCCTCCTACTGGAACGGCGCGGCGACCTATTACCGGGGCATCCTCGGGGAACTCGCCAAGCGCGGCTACGACATCACCTTCTTTGAGCCCGACGCCTTCGACCGCCAGAAGCACCGCGACATCGACCCGCCGGACTGGTGCCGGTCGGTGGTCTATCCCGCGACGGAAGACGCCATGCGTGGCGTTCTGGCCGAGGCCGGGGATGCCGACATCGTGGTGAAGGCCAACGGCGTCGGCGTCTTCGACCGCGAGTTGCTGGACGGCGTGATCGCGGGCGCGAAACCCGGCGCGCTGCGGATCTTCTGGGACGTGGACGCCGCCGCCACGCTGGACGAGATGCGCGGGGATGAAGGACATCCGGTGCGGCGGGCGCTGCCGCATCTCGACATGGTGCTGACCTATGGCGGCGGCCCGCCGGTGGTGGACGCCTATCGCGGCTTCGGCGCGAAGCATTGCGAGCCGGTCTATAACGCGCTGGACCCCGCCACGCATCATCCCGCCCCGGCCGATCCGAAATTCGCCTCGGACCTCGCCTTCCTCGGCAACCGCCTGCCGGACCGCGAGGCGCGGGTCGAGGAGTTTTTCCTGAAGCCCGCCGCGATGCTCAAGGACCGCAGCTTCCTGATCGGCGGCAACGGCTGGGAAACCAAGGAGATGCCGGGCAACGTCCGCCACCTCGGCCACGTCTACACGACCGAGCACAACGCCTTCAACTGCACCCCGCTCGCGGTGCTGAACGTCGCCCGCGACAGCATGGCGAACGTGGGCTTTTCCCCCGCCACCCGCGTCTTCGAGGCGGCGGGCGCGGCCGCCTGCCTCATCACCGACGCGTGGGAAGGGATCGAGCAGTTCCTGACCCCCGACCGCGAGGTGCTGGTCGCCCGCGACGGGCAGGACGTGGCAGATCACCTTTCGACCCTGACCCCTGAACGCGCGCGAGAGATCGGGCAAGCGGCGCTGGCCCGGATCAAGGCGGAACACACCTATGCCCTGCGGGGCGCGCAGGTGGACGCGCTGCTGCGCGCACAGGCGAAAGGGGTGGCCGCATGAAGCGGATCGTCCTCGGCCATTCGCTGTCGTCCCGGTGCATCGGCCGCGCGCCGACCTTCCGCGCGTTGCCGAAAACCCTGCGGGGGTCCGGCGAACAGGCGGATGCGCTGCTGCACGAGTCCATCCGGGGGAGGCAGCCATGAAGCTGGTCGTCCTCGGGCTTTCGCTGTCCTCGTCGTGGGGCAACGGCCACGCCACCACCTTCCGGGCACTGCTGAAAGCCTTCGCCCGGCGCGGGCATGACATCCTTTTCCTCGAACGCGACGTGCCGTGGTATGCCAGCCAGCGTGACCTGACCGACCCGGACTGGTGCCGGCTGGAGTTCTACGCCGACCTTCCCGCGCTGGACCGCTGGCGCGAGGACATCGCGCAGGCGGATGCGGTGATCGTCGGCTCCTACGTCCCCGAGGGCGTCGAAGTCTCGCGCCGCATTCAGGAATGGGCGCGCGGCACCACCGCCTTCTACGACATCGACACGCCGGTCACGCTGGCCAAGCTGGAGCGCGGCGACTTTGAGTATCTCTCGCCCGAGGTCATCCCCGGCTTCGACCTCTATCTCTCCTTCACCGGCGGTCCGACGCTGCGGCATATCGAACGCCGCTACCGCTCGCCGATGGCGCGGGCGCTCTATTGCTCGGTCGATCTGGACCTCTACGGCCCGCGCGATGTGCCGACCCGCTGGGATCTCTCCTATCTCGGCACCTGGAGCGACGACCGCCAGCCCACGCTGGAGCGGCTGCTCATCGAACCCGCCCGGCAGCGCCCGGACCTGCGCTTCGTCGTCGCCGGGCCGCAATATCCCGCCAACATCGACTGGCCCCAGAACGTCGAGCGCATCGAGCATTGCCCGCCCGCCAATCACGCCCAGTTCTACTCGGCCAGCCGCTTCACCCTCAACGTGACGCGGGCCGACATGATCCGCGCGGGCTGGTCGCCCTCGGTCCGGCTGTTCGAGGCCGGGGCCTGCGCTACCCCGATCATCTCGGACAAATGGGACGGGATCGGGACGCTGTTCCGGCCGGGGCAGGAAATCGTGCTGGCCGATGGTGCGCAGGACGTGCTGGCGGCGTTGGGGACCGATGCCGCGCGGATGGGCCGCGCCGCCCGCGCCCGGATCGAAGCCGGCCATTCCTCGGACCACCGCGCGGCCGAACTGGAAGCGCATCTGGCCGAGGCGGCCGCGAGGCAGGTTTTTGACGAGAGCAGCCGGGCGGTTCCGGCAGGGGGAGGTGTGGGATGAAGGACACGGGCAGGATCACGACGCTGCCGCCGCGCCGCGGCGGACGGCGCAGGCTGTCGCTGGTGGCGGGCGGGGCGGGCTTCATCGGCTCCCATCTCTGCCGGGCGCTGCTGGACCGGGGGGACTCGGTCCTCTGCCTCGACAACATGCAGACCTCGCGCGCATCGAACCTGCTCGGCCTGCAATCCGATCCGAATTTCAGCTTCCTGCGCTGGGACATCGTGGACCCCCTGCCCCCCGAGGTGCTGGCCAAGACGCCGCGCATCGGCCGCATCTACAACCTCGCCTGCGCCGCCTCGCCCCCGCTCTACCAGCGCGACCCCGAGCATACGATGCTGACCAACGTCGTCGGCACCAACCACCTGCTGCATCTGGCCGAGGAAGCGGGCGCGCGGTTCCTGCTGACCTCCACCAGCGAGGTCTATGGCGATCCCGACATCCACCCCCAGCCCGAGGATTACCGCGGCAACGTCAACTGCACCGGCCCACGCGCCTGCTATGACGAGGGCAAGCGCGCGGCCGAGGCGCTGGCCTTCGACTATGCCCGCGCCGGCCGGGCCGAGGTGCGGGTGGCGCGCATCTTCAACACCTACGGCCCGAACATGGACCCCGCGGACGGGCGGGTGGTGTCCAACCTCATCTGCCAGGCGCTGCGCGGGGACGAGTTGACGATCTACGGCGACGGCAGCCAGACCCGCAGCTTCTGCTATGTCTCGGACCTCGTCGCCGGGCTGATGGCCCTGATGGAGGCCGAGTTCGACGGGATGGAGCCGGTCAATCTGGGCAACCCCGTCGAGATGACGGTGAACGAACTGCTGGAGCAGATCCTCGGGCTGGCCGGCGGGCGGATGCGGGTGGTCAACCATCCGCTGCCGGTGGACGATCCCCGCCGCCGCAAGCCCGACATCTCGCGCGCGCAGGAACTGCTCGGCTGGCAACCGCGCGTGCCCTTGTCCGAGGGGCTGGCCGCGACCTATGCGTGGTTCGAGGCCGAGGTCGGCACCTGCGCATCCGAGGTCGGGCAGGTGCGCTGACCCGGCGCAGCTGATCGGAGCGCAACATGCAGGAAATGCTGAACCCGGCGGATGGCTGGAACGGCGCCCGCTTCAACGGGGCCAAGATGATCCTGCTCTGCGGCGGCTCCCTGCTGGTGATGCGCCGCGACGACATCCCGACGATCAACTGGCCCGGCCACTGGGACCTGCCCGGCGGCAAGCGCGAAGGGGCCGAAAGCCCCGCCGATTGCGCCCTGCGCGAGACATGGGAGGAAACCGGCCTGCGCCTGACGCCGGACCGCATCCTGCACGCCGAGCCGCGCGAACTTCCCCACCGCCCCGGCCGCATGGGCTGGTATCTCGTGGCCGCCATCACCGAAGCCGAAGCCGCCGCCGCCCGGCTCGGCGGCGAAGGCTCGGAACTGCGGCTGATGCCGGTGGCGGAGTTCACCGCGCACTCGCTGGCCGTGCCGCATTTCCGCGAGATCGTGCGCGAACTGGTGGCGCGGTTTAGCGAGACGCCATCGCCCGCACCACCGGCCGCAGCGCATCGCCCTTGACCAGCCACGAGGTCGCGAAAGCCACGGTGGCGACGGATTCCAGCCAGAACACCGGCCGCAGCGGCGTCAGCCGCAGCTTGACCGCGTCGGGCGACAGCAGCACCAGCGCGATCCCCGCCATCGCGGCGACGATGATCCAGCCGCAGACGCGATAGATCCGGTTGCTCGCCTCCTTCTCGGTCGAATGCGACGTCCCGCGCACGAACAGCACCAGACAGAACACCGCCAGCGCCCCGAAGAACGCGGCGGCGCCCAGCCAGTGAACCGTGCTCGCCACCGAAAACCCCAGCACGCACTGGCTGAGTGTGCAGTCCACCGGCAGCTCGGGCCGGGTCGGCACCAGCGCCACCACCAGCGCGCCCAGCGAGGCCGTGCGCGCCGCGTTCAGGTCGCTGATCCATTCGCCGGGACGGGGGCGATAGCCCTCGTAGCTCCACAGGAACACGGCGATGGCGCACAGCGCGCCGACGAATATCTCGCGCATGGGCGAGTAGTAGGAGGCCGAGATGCTGGCCGGGATGCCCTCTCCGAAGGCGATGCCATGGGCGATCAGCGCGGCGGGCAGGAAATAGCCCAGCATCCCGATCGCCTGCCGCACCCGCAGGAAGGACAGCACGAGGTCGTTCTCGATCCGCTGATGTGTGCCCCGCGGCTCGCCATCGGTCATCGCCATTGCACCGCTCCCTCCCCGCCGACTCGGGGAAAGGCTAGCACGGTTCGCCCGTGACGCGAGCGGGTTGTCGCGGGAACCCGCCCGCAAGCCTCCCTGCCCGTCGGGCAGCACGCCACCCGAGCGCCAATCCCCCTCATCTTCTGTCCGAAAATATCCCGCGGGGGTCCGGGGGCGCGAAGCCCCCGGCGCGGCGCCTCTCAGTCGTCCCGCCCCGACAGGTCGCGCGTATAGACCTTGTCCTTCACATCCGCGAGCTCCGGCCCCAGCCGGTTCGACACGATCAGGTCGGCCTCGCGCTTGAACGCCTCAAGGTCGTTCACCACGCGCGAGCGGAAGAAGTCGGGCGCGTCCAGCGCCGGCTCATAGACGATGCACTCGATCCCCTTGGCCTTGATGCGCTTCATCACGCCCTGGATGGAGCTGTGGCGGAAGTTGTCCGACCCGGCCTTCATCGCCAGCCGGTAGATGCCGACGACCCGCGGGTGCCGGGCGACGATCTGCTCGGCGATGAAATCCTTGCGGGTGCGGTTGCTGTCCACGATCGCCGCCATCAGATTCTGCGGCACCCGGTCATAGTTCGCCAGCATCTGCTTGGTGTCCTTTGGCAGGCAGTAGCCGCCATAGCCGAAGCTGGGATTGTTGTAGTGGTGCCCGATGCGGGGATCGCCCGACACGCCCTCGATGATCTCGCGCGTGCTCAGGTCCCGCGCCTCGGCATAGCTGTCCAGCTCGTTGAAGAAGGCGACCCGCATGGCAAGGAAGGTGTTGGCGAACAGCTTGATCGCCTCGGCCTCGGTCGGGCCGGTCAGCTGGACGGGGGTGGTCTGGCCGGTGGTGCCCTTCAGCAGCAGATCGGCGATCCGCCGCCCCCGCTCGCCCCGGTCCCCCACGACGATGCGCGACGGCGCGAGGCTGTCGGCCAGCGCCTGGCCCTCGCGCAGGAACTCGGGGGCGAAGATGATCCGGTCCGATCCGGTCTCCTGCCGCATCCGCTCCACGAAGCCCACCGGAATGGTCGAGCGGATCAGGATCACCGCCTCGCCGTTCACGGCCTGCACCTGCGCGATGACGGATTCCACGGACGAGGTGTCGAACCGGTTGGTCACGCTGTCATAGTCGGTCGGCGTCGCGATCAGCACCAGATCGGCGCCCGCATAGGCGCCGGTCCCATCGGCTGTGGCGGTGATGTCCAGATCGCGGCTGGCGAGCCATTTCGAGGCCAGCGCATCCTCGATCGGGCTGCGGCGCCCGGCCAGCGCGGCGACGCGGTCGGGGTTGAGGTCCACGGCGGTCACCGCATGGTGCTGCGCCAGCATGACGACGTTGGCGGTGCCGACATAGCCCAGTCCCGCAACTGCGATCTTCATTCACGACTCCCGCTTCAACCCGCTGATCTCAAACGATCACGAAACGGCGGCGGCCGTCAAACATCTTGGCGGGCCGCGCCCGCATGGTGCTTTTCCTCGACCAGATCCGATCGCAGGAGCGCGTTGATCCGCCGCTTGAGCGCGGCGCGCTCGTCATTCCTGAGATAGACCGAGCGGGCGAGCGCAATGAACTCCGCGCCGAAGCTGGCCTCGGCTTCCTTCAGGCGGATGTCGTCCTCGATCTGCCACAGCGCCGCATTGACCTGCCGCAGCCCGTCCACCAGCGGGGCGAGCCCTTCCGTGGGCAGCACCGGCCGGGCGACCTCCATCAGCGCCTCGAGCTCGCGCCCCACATTGGCACGGGCGGCGGCGGCCGGAATGCGGGCGGCCTTGATCTCCAGAATCGTGATCTTGTCCAGAAGCTCGCCCCAGGAGACGGGGACCAGCGGGGACGAAGGGGCGGGACGGGCGCTCATGCCCTTGTCTCGCCGCCGCTTGCGGCGCCGTCAAGCGGGGGTCTGCGGCTTCTCAACGCGGCGACCTCCGGCCGCCCGAGGGATCGTCGCAGAGGGGCACCTGCTCCCAGACGCCCCATCGTGATGAACCGCCGCCAATCGCCGCCTGCCCCGCAGCGCCCCATCCTCACGCCTCCCCCAAGGCGTTCGCCGCCTGCGCCACGACGCTCTCCCAATCGCCGGGGCGCCGCTGCCGGAAGATGCGGAGCGAGGGATACCACGGCGTCCGCTCCCCCTCTCCCGGCCAGCGCCAGTCGGCGTCGTGCTTGAGCAGCAGCAAGGTCGGCCGCCCCAGCGCGCCTGCCAGATGCGCCATCAGCGTGTCCACCGTGACCACCCGCGCGGCCCCCGCGATCAGCGCGGCGGTCGCCTGCATGTCCATCGGGCACCCCTCCGGGTTCAGCACCGGCAGCGCGGTCGGCGCGGCCACCAGCGTCACGGCGGGCGGGCGGCAGAGCGGCGTCATCAGCGGCTCGGGGATCGAGCGGGTCTCGTCCCAGTCCCCGCCCCGCCAGCAGAGCGCGGCCGTTCCCTCAGGCATCTGCGCGGCGCTCACCGCCAGCGGCAGGGGCGGCGCATCCTTGGGACGGACACGGAGGGCGAAGGACAGTTCCATGATCTCGATGTCGCAGTCGGAAGGCGGCGCGGGGCAGGCGACGTCGAAGGGGATCAGCCGATCGATGCCGGGATGGCCCCGGAACAGCGGCAGCAGGCGCGGTTGCATCTCGACCGTGACACGCGCCGCGCGGGTCCGCAGCAGCGGCAGGAAACGGGCGAACTGCACCGTATCGCCGAGGCCGTGATAGCAGCGCACCAGCACGCGGCGCCCGTCGAAGGGCCGCCCGTCCCAGACCCAGCGCAGGTGATAGGGCAGGCTCGGATCGTCGCGGCTCGCCGGATCGCGGGCGGCAAGCTCCGCCGCCATGATCTCCCACGCGGCAGGATGATCGCCGCGCCGCATGGCGGCGGTCCAGGGATCGGCTTGCGGAAGATCGGCTCTCATGTCCATCGCGGGTTCAGATAGCCATGCAGAAGGAACGAGGGGAAGCCTTGGCGGACCTTGGCAGCGCGACGGCGGTCTTCCCGATGCGGGTGAGCGCAGACAGTGCCGCCGGACCGCCGCGCTTCCGTCGCCGCGCCCATCTGCCTCGGAGGGATTCCATCCTCGAAAGGCCCCCGATACAGATCGACGCGCCCGACATCACCCGCCTGTCGTGGAGGCGAACCGGACCGATCAGGCCTTGGACGATCCGCGCCACCCCTATACCCAGCCTCTCGTGTCCTCGGCCCTTTCAGGTATGACGATGATCGACGTTGAAACCGTGCCCCCTTCCCCCGCCTTCGCCATCGTCGGCCCCTCCGGCGCGGGCAAGGACAGCGTCATGGCGGCCGTCGCCGCCGCCCGGCCCGACGTGCTGCTGGCCCGCCGCGTCGTGACGCGCCCCGCCGACCCGACCGAGCCGTTCGAGCCCCGCTCGCGCGCGGGCTTCGCCGCCGACCGCGCCGCCGGGCGCTTCGTGCTCGACTGGGATTCGCACGGGCTGTCCTACGGCGTCCCGATTGCAGCGCGTGACGCGCAGCTTTCCGGGCGCGTCCTGCTGGTCAACCTGTCGCGGGCGGTGCTGCCGCAGGCGGCGCTGGCGTTGGCGCCGCTGGAGGTGATCCACCTTGACGCCTCGGCCGAGGTGCTGGCGCAGCGGCTGACGGCGCGGGGACGCGAGGATGCGGGCGACATCGGCAAGCGGCTGCGCGGCGCGGCCGCCCCGCTGCCCGAGGTGGCCGGTCTGGCGGTCCATCGCATCGACAATTCCGGTCCGCTGGACCATGCAGTTCGGGCCGTGCTGGCCCTTCTGCCGCCACCTTCAACAGATCGAGCCTGAAATGTCCGAGACCGTCCTCGCCAATGCCTCACTGATCCTGCCGGACCGCGTGATGACCGGAAGCCTGCTGATCAGGGGCGGGCTGATCACGGGCATCGACGAGGGCGCGGGCGTTCCGCCGGGCGCCATCGACTGCGGCGGCGACCATGTCGCGCCGGGGATGGTCGAACTGCACACCGACAATCTCGAACGCCACATCCAGCCGCGCCCCGGCGTCCACTGGCCCCACGCCTCGGCCATCGTCGCCCATGACGCGGAACTCGCCAGCGTCGGCATCACGACCGTCTTCGACGCCCTGCGCGTCGGCTCCATCGAGGAGGAAGCGGCGGACTACCCCCGCTACGCCCGCCCGCTCGCCTCCGAGATCCTGGCGATGCGCCGGACGGACGCGCTGCGGATCAGCCACTACATCCACCTGCGCGCCGAGGTCTGTTCCGAAACGCTGGTGGCCGAGCTGGACGAGTTCTCGCCAGAGGATCGCGTCGGCCTCGTCAGCCTGATGGACCACACGCCCGGCCAGCGGCAGTTCCGCGACATCACCAAGCTCGCGCAATACGTCCAAGGCAAGCACCGCATGTCCGACGAGGATTTCGCCGCCCATATCGCCCGGCTGACCGATCTTCAGGCCCGCTACGGCGCGCTGCACGAAGCCGCCGCGGTCGAGGTCGGCAAGCGCTTGGGCGCGGTGCTGGCGAGCCATGACGACACCACCCCCGAGCAGGTCGCCACCTCGGCGGGTTACGGCATCCGTCTGGCGGAGTTCCCCACCACGATGGAAGCGGCCCACGCGTGCCGCGCCCACGGCATCCGCACGATCATGGGCGCGCCCAACCTCGTGCGCGGCGGCTCGCACAGCGGCAACGTCGCCGCGGCCGATCTGGCGCGGGCGGACCGGCTGGACATCCTGTCATCGGACTACGTGCCCTCGTCGCTGCTGTCGGGCGCGGCGATCCTCGCCGGGATCTGGAACGACCTGCCCCGCGCCATCGCCACGGTCACGGCGAACCCCGCCGCCGCAGCGCACCTCACCGATCGCGGCCGGCTGGAGGTCGGGCTGCGCGCCGATCTGATCCGCTTCTCGATGCTGGGCGAGACGCCGGTGCTGCGGGAAAGCTGGTCGCGCGGCAGGCGGGTGGCCTGAGGGGAGGGCTTGAGGCCGCAAGGCGGCTTTCGGGCGAAGGCAAGCCGGGGCGCTGCCCCGGAGCCCCGGGATATTTTCAGACAGAAGATGGACGCAGCGTGCCGGTCGGTCTTACAAGAGCGGGCGGGCTGGTTCGGAGCTGCTTGCGTGACGGCGGCGCGCAGCGGGGCGGTGTGATGGGTGGAGTGCGCCGTGATCGGACCGTGCGGTGAAGGGATGGGCGGCCCGCCGCCCCGAGCTCCGCCGGCCTGCTCGGCCTGTCACTCCCCCGAGAACGGCTACGCGCGTTCCTCCGGCTCCTCACCCGCGTTCAGCACCTCGGCGAGCGGGGCGGTCAGATGGCACTGGACGCCTGCGGGGGCGTAGTCGAACTTCACGCTGCCGGTGCCGGTTTCCGACAGACCCATGCGGATCAGCTGCGTGCCGAAGCCCTCCTGCTCGGGTGCGGTCACGGGCGGGCCGCCCTGTTCGGTCCAGCTGAAGGCCAGCATCGGCGGTTGCCGGCTGCTGCCGCGCTGGATCGACCACGCGACCTTCACCCGCCCCCCGGCGGTGGACAGGGCGCCGTATTTCGCCGCGTTGGTCGCGAGCTCGTGGAGGATCAGCGACAGCGTCAGCGAGGTCTTCGACCCGAGCGTCAGGTCAGGGCCCTCGCACGCGATCCGGCCGCCTTCGTCGTGGATGCGGATCGCGCCCATGACGATGGTTCGGATCGAGGCGGCGTTCTTGTGCCCCGACATCACCACGTCATGCGCGCTCGCCAGCGCCCGGATGCGGGCCATCGTCGAGTGGCGGGCGCTTTCCAGATCGTCCGCCCCGCGCAGCGTCTGCGAGACGATGGCGCCAACTACGGCCAGCGTGTTCTTGAGCCGGTGCGCGAGTTCCTGGTTCAGCGTCATCCGGCGGCGCTCGCTCAGCACCTGTTCGGTGATGTCGCGGGCCGCGCCGAGCAGGCGCACGGGCCGGTCGCCGTCGCGGATGATGATGCCCTTCATCGAAGCCCAGCGCTCCACGCCGTCATCCATGCCGATCGCGCGGAACTGCATCTCGAACACGCAGTCCGTGCCGGTGGCCTCGGCCAGCCGGCGCTCGAACTCCTCGCGGTCCTCGGGGTGGATCGCGGCGCGCATGTCCGCCTGCTGCGGCTCGCGGTCCTCGCCGACGCCGAAGACCTGCCGCGTGGTGCGGTCCCAGGCCAGCTCGCCCGTGCGCAGGTCCATTTCCCACAGGCCCACCTGCCCGATCTCGGCGGCCATGCGGCGGCGCTCGTCCTGCTCGGCCATCTTCTGCTCGGACTGGACCCGCTCGGTCACGTCGGTGAACAGGATGACGAACTGCCCATCTCCCATCGGCTGGACCACGCCGTCATACCAGCCGCCCGTGCTGCCGAACTGGCGGGTGAAGCTGACCGAGCGGCCGCTTTCCACGACCCTCGCCGCCCGCCCGATCCAGTCGGCGCTGACCATGGGAAACGTCTTCCGCAGGCGCTTGCCGCGCAGGTCGAGCCCGGGATCGCTCATCAGCCGGGCCCAGGCGGGGTTGTAATCCACGATCCGCCAGTCCTCGATGCGGCCGTTTTCCTCGTGGACCATCTCGCCCACGATCAGCGGCTCCTGTATCGAGGCGAACAGCTTCTGCCAGTAGGCTTCCGAGCGTTTCAGCCGCGCGGCGGTGGCGACCGCCTCGGTCGTCTCGTTGGTGATGCATTGCAGGCCGAGAACGCGCCCCGCGGCATCCCGGATCGGGGTGTAGGAGAATGTCCACCATGTCCGCTCGGGCTGGCCGAAGCGGGCCATCTCGATGGCGTAGTCGCGCACGCTGCTGCCCTCGCCCCGGAAGCCGCGCGTGACCATCCCCTCGACCGCCGGCCAGGCATCGGCCCAGAGCGCGGGCAGCGTCGTGCCCGTCGCCTGCGAGACGCGCGGGCCGAGGGCCGGCAGGTAGGCGTCGTTATGGAAGAACCATCGCGCCTCGCCCCAGACGAGATACATCGACTCGGGCGAGCCCAGCATCGTGTTGACGGCCGCCATCAGCGCAGGGTCCCAGAATTCCGGCGGGCCGAGCGGGTGGTCCGTCCAGTCGAAGGCCCGCAGGTGCGCGCCCGAACTGCCGCCATGCGAAAAGAGCGGGGGGACGGGCATGGCGGCAATAGCGCCGGTGGGAGTGGTCAATTAGGCTTTTCCTGAACGATGCCGGCAAACGCCCGCTTTGTAACCAATGCTGCAAAATCAACCATGGCGCCCCGGCGAGCGCGGCACCCCGTCTTGCGGCGGTATGCCCTGCGGATCGCCATTCGGTGCCGTGCTGAACCAGTTTCGCACGGTTGCGGTCGCGAATCCACCTGCCCGTCGGCGGACGCCGGGGAATCGACGGATTCTTGCCGAGGCGCCGCCCATGCGGGCGGGCGAAGCCGTTCCGCTATGCCGCGCCGCCGTCCGGCCGCGCGGACTTCAGGCCGAATGCGGCGATCACCTGCGCCTCGAACTCCTTGTCGGACAGGCTCCGTCGCAGGGGAACGAACTGCTCGGCTTCCTGCCCGACCATCACCGCGATGTCGCTGTCCGGGTTCTCGATGATGTCCTTGACCGCGCGGGCGATCGGCTCGGGCGACGGCCCCTCGTTGATCGCCTGGGCGACGATCGGCGCGAAATGCGCGACGAGGTCGCGATAGGGCGATGTCTCGGACGTGGTCGCCGGGTTCGCCGCGAGGCCCTTCCTGACGAAGTTCGTCCCGAACAGCCCCGCGAGGATGGAGTGGACCCGGATTCCGAGCGGGCCGACCTCGAGGCGCAGCGAATCGGTGATCCCCTCGACCGCGTATTTGCTGGCGTTGTAATGGGCGAGCAGCGGCAGGCCCATGCGTCCGAGGAACGAGGAAATGTTGATGATGACGCCGCTGCCCGCCTCGCGCATGTGCGGCAGAACCTCGCGCGTCATGCGGATCAGGCCGAGCACGTTGACGTCGAACTGGCGGAATATCTCGTCATCGGTGCCGTCCTCGACGGTGGCGAGCAGGCCATAACCGGCGTTGTTGACCAGCACGTCGATCCGGCCTGCCTCGGCCATGACCTGCGCGACCGCCGCGCGGATCGAGGCGGTGTCCTGCACGTCCAGCCTGACGGTGCTGACCTCCACCCCGCGCGCTTTCGCGGCGGCGGTCAGGTCGGCGTCGCTGCCCCGCACCCCGGCAAAGACCCGATAGCCGGATTCGGCCAGCAGCAAGGCGGTGGCCAGCCCCATCCCGGAACCCGCGCCGGTAATCAGAACGCTCTGGGTCATCATGTCATCCCGTTTTCAGCCGCCATGTTCCGGGACAGCCTAGCATCACGGCGATGCCGCAGCGAGGACGCAAACCGCCGCAGGCGGGTCCGGGCCTGCGCCAGCCCGCCTGCGATCATGCGGCGATGCACCCCGCCCGCATCCGCCGGGGCTGGGGGTTATCCTGCCCATTCCCGCTTGCCTGTCCTGACGAGCCACGGTCCGAGGCCATGCTTCGGGCCACGCGCCCGCCCGCGATCCAACGGCGATGCGCCACCCTCGCATCGGGCGGGGCCAGTGATTATCCTCCCCTCCCCCGCCGGCTTGTCTTGACGAGGCACGATCCGAGGCCATGCTTCAGGCGACGCGCGGGCGGGCGGCGATGCGGAGACAAGGACATGACGGCAGGCGCGCTTGCGGCACGGGGCTTCGATCTGGCGCGGCTTGGCTTTGCCTTCCGCACCGCGCTCGCCTGCTGCCTCGCGCTGGTGATCGCCTGGGCGATGGGGCTGGAGCATCCGCAATGGGCGGGCATGTCCGTCTGGGCCGCCGCGCAGCCCACGCGCGGCCTGCTGCTGGAGAAAAGCTTCTTCCGCTTCGCCGGGACGGTCAGCGGCACGATCATAGGGGTGCTGCTGGTCCTGGGAATGCAGGTCCACCCGGCGATCCTCGTCACCGGGCTTGCCCTCTGGGTCGGGACCTGCACCTGGATCGGGAACCTTCAGCGCGGGCTGGTGGCCTATGGCACGGTGCTGGCCGGCTATTCGGCCTCGATGGTGGCGCTGCTGGATACCGCGCATCCGGATCAGGTGCTCCATCTGGGCGCCGACCGGCTGGCGACGGTGCTGACCGGGGTCGTGGTCGCGACGCTGGCGGGCTGGGCCTTTGCGCCGCGCACCGATGCCGCCGAATTGCGCGGCCGCGTGCGGGCGCTGCTCGCCGATCTTCTGCGCCACATCGCAGGTCCCGGCGCGGCGGAGGGAGGAGAGCGGGCGCTGCTGTCCCGTCTTGCCGCCGTCGATGACGCGCTGGACCCGCAGGCGGCGGGCTCGCTGCGTTCGCGCAGTCAGGTGCGGACCACGCGGGCGGTGCTGCTGGCCGCCGTGCCGCTGCTGCTGTGGCGGGTCGGCGAAGGCGGCGCCACCCGGCCCGCCCGCGCCGTCCTGCTGTCCCGCGCCGCCGACGCGCTGGAGCGCGGCGACATGGACGAGGCCGCCCTGCTGATGGAAACGCCCGAGGACGGCGACGCGGAGTCGCGTCTGCCGGAGAACCTGCGCCGCCTCGCCGGGGCTCTGCGGGACTGGGACCGGGGCAACGCGCCCACGCTGCGCGAGCTTGTCCGGCGCACCTCGCGCCCCGCCGTGCTGCACCGCGACCCCATCGGCGCCGGCCATGCCGGGCTTCGGGCCGGCGGGCTGATGCTGCTGTTCGGCGTGCTGTGGCTGGTGACGGGGTGGGAGGCCTGGCCCTTCGCGCTGCTGGGGCTGTCGGTGATGATCTCGGTCTTCTCGACCTTCGAGAACCCGGCCCACACCATGCGCCACATTTTCGCCGGGCAGGTGCTGGGCGTCATCGGGGCGCTGGTCTGCTGGTCGCTGCTGTGGCCTTTCGCGCAAAGCGGGTTGCAGCAGATCCTGCTGACCTTCCCCTTCATCCTGCTGGGGCCGCTGCTGGTCTCGCACCGGGCGACGGTGATCGCGGCGATGGATTACAACCTGATCCTGCTGCTGATGCTGCAACCCGGATTCCCGCTGACCGGAGAGCTTGCGGACATGGCCGCCAAGGGTCTGGCGGTGCTGTTCGGGCCGCTGGCCGCGTGGGCCGGATACCGGCTGATCTTTCCCATCGACCTGCAACGGCGGCAGGCGCATCTGCTGGCGATGATGCTGCGCGATCTGACCGACATCGCCCGCAGCCCGCGGGCGCTGGATCACCGCCGGGTCTGGCAGGCGCGGCTCTATCACCGGGCGCTGCGGCTGGTGCGCTCCTCGGACCGGCTCGCGCGGGCCGAGGACCGGGCGCTGACGGCGAGCCTTGCGTTCCTCACCCTCGGCCGCGCGGTGATGCGCTGCCATGAACTGCTGCAATCGCCGGGCCTCTCGCCGTCCGCCCGACGCGCCGCGCGGCTGACGCTGGAGCGGCTGGCCCGCATCCAGATCAACCCGCCCCGCGCGGCCTCGGCCCTGTCCCGGCTGGCGCTGCGCCTTCCGGCCGAGGATGCGCGGCTGATGCGGCAGGCGGCGGAGCAGGTCTCCACCGTGACTTCCTGACCGCCACATGCCGCGCCTTTGCGGCGCGCCTTTTCCGTTCAGCGGTCCGCGCGGCGCACCACGGCGTGCAGCAGCATGTTCAGCCCGGCGCGGAAATCCTCGGGTTCGCAGCTTTCCTCGTTGTTGTGGGTGATCCCGCCCCGGCAGGGGGTGAAGATCATCGCCGCCGCGCAGTGCCGGGCAAGGAAATAGGCGTCGTGCCCCGCCTGCGACTGGATGTCGCGCCAGTTCCAGCCCTGCCGCACCGCCTCGTCCCGGACCAGATCGACCAGTTCGGCGTCGAAGATGTCGCCGCCCCAGGTCCATTCGTCCTCGATCTCGATCCCACAGCCGGCCATCGCGGCGGCGGCATGGGCGGCGCGGCGCATCCTTTCGGCCATCACGCGGGCGGTAGCGGGATCGGGGTGGCGCACATCTGCGACACATTCCGCCGTCTCGGACAGGATGCCCGCCTTGTTCGGCCACGCGGCGAGGCGCGAGCCGGTGGCCTTGCCGTCATGCACGGCAAATTCCCAGCCGATATCGTCCACCGCCGTCAGCCAGCGCGCCCCGGCGATCAGCGCGTTGTGGCGCAGGTCCATCGGCGTCGGCCCGGTATGGGCGGTGCGGCCGCGGAACGTCACCCGCATCCCGTGGCTGGGATAACCGCCGGTGACGACGCCGACCTGCCGCTTTTCAAGATCGAGGATCGGCCCCTGCTCGATATGCAGTTCGAAATAGGCGTCGATCTCGCCTGCGCGGCAGGGACGCGGGCCATCATAGCCGATCCGCGCCAGCTCGTCGCCGAAGCGCGCGCCGTCCTCGGCCATCAGGTCATGCGCCCAGCCGAGGTCATAGGCCCCGACGAACACGCCCGAGGCGACCATCGGCGGCGAGAAGCGCGCGCCTTCCTCGTTGGTCCAGTTCACCACCTCGATGGGGCGGCGGGTGACGTGGCCCGCGTCGTTCAGGCTGCGCACGACCTCCAGCCCGGCCAGCACCCCCGCGATCCCGTCGAAGCGTCCGCCATTCACCTGCGTGTCCAGATGGCTGCCGATCAGGATCGGCGGCAGGCCGCTGTCCGTTCCGTCCCGCCGCCCGAAGATCGAGCCCATCGCGTCGATTTCCACCGTCAGCCCGGCCTCCTCGCACCAGCCCCGGAAGACGTCCCGCATCTCGCGGTCGGCATCGGTCAGCGTCAGCCGCGACAGCCCGCCGGGCCGCCCCTGCCCGATCTCGGCCGAGCGTTCGATGGTGGACCAGAAGCGCGTCAGATCGACGCGGGCGTCGGGGGAAAGGCTCATCTCGCGTCCTCGCATGCGGTGCGGCCCGAGGTTGGCGCACGCGGGGGCTTCGCACAAATAACCGCAACTTATGAACGGCAGAGGGGCGGTTATGCCGGGCCCGCGCGCCCTGCCCCGCGGGCACGCCGCTGACCTGCGCCGAAACCGGCCCCGAGGTCTTGCCACTCCCGACCAAAACGCTAGACATGCTCCGACGCCGAAAGCGAGGCTCTCGCCCCCGCCGCAGCCTCCTGCTGCATCGTCGGGGCGCGGGTCATTGCCCCCCGCCGACGGGCGGCGCTTCGCGGGACGGATACGGTTCACTGCTGACCGCCCGCTTCGGCGCAGGTCAGCCACGCACAGGAAAGGAAGCCTCGATGGCCACCCAAGACGGCAAGAGCAAATACCCCTCCACCATGTCCACGGGCGCGCCCGCGGTCAGCGACCGCAACAGCCTGACCATCGGCCAGGACGGCCCCATCGTCCTGCACGACGTGCATTTCCTCGAGCAGATGGCCCATTTCAACCGCGAGAAGGTCATCGAGCGTCTGCCCCACGCCAAGGGCGCCGGCGCCTTCGGCACCTTCGAGACGACCGAGGACGTGTCGAAATACACCAAGGCCGCGCTGTTCCAGAAGGGCGAGCAGACCGAGCTGCTGATCCGCTTCTCGACCGTCGCCGGCGAGCAGGGCAGCCCGGACACCTGGCGCGACGTGCGCGGCTTCAGCCTGAAGTTCTACACCTCCGAGGGCAACTACGACCTCGTGGGCAACAACACCCCGGTCTTCTTCGTCCGCGACCCGATGAAGTTCCCGCATTTCATCCGCAGCCAGCGGCGTCTGCCGGCCAGCGGGCTGCGCGACAACCACATGCAGTGGGACTTCTGGACCCACAACCCCGAAAGCGCGCATCAGGTGACGTATCTGATGGGCCAGCGCGGCCTGCCGCGCACCTGGCGCAACATGAACGGCTACGGCTCGCACACCTATATGTGGGTGAACGAGGCCGGCGACCGCTTCTGGGTGAAGTATCACTTCCACACCCAGCAGGGCATGAAGTTCTTCTCGAACGAGGAAGCCTCGGCCATGTCCGGCTCGGATTCGGACTTCCACCGCCGCGACCTCTTCGCCGCGATCGAAAAGGGCGACTTCCCGAAATGGAAGCTGTCGGTTCAGGTCATGCCCTACGAAGAAGGCCGGACCTACCGCATCAACCCGTTCGACCTGACCAAGACCTGGCCCCACGCGGATTACCCGCTGATCCCGGTCGGCACGATGACGCTGAACCGCAACCCGGAAAACTTCCACGCGCAGATCGAGCAGGCGGCGTTCTCGCCGGGGAACACCGTGCCGGGGATCGGCCTGTCGCCCGACAAGATGCTGCTGGGCCGCGCCTTCGCCTATAACGACGCGCAGCGGAACCGGATCGGCGCGAACTTCCACCAACTGCCGGTGAACCAGCCGAAGGTGCCGGTGAATACCTATCAGTTCGACGGCCCGATGCCCTATCTGCATTCCGGCGCGGCGGCGACCTATGCGCCCAACAGCGAGGGCCGCAGCTGGTCGGACGAGACCGGCCCGGTCCATGACGGCTGGGAAGCCGACGGCGCGATGGTCCGCAGCGCCTACACGCTGCGCCCCGACGATGACGACTTCAGCCAGCCCGGCACCCTCGTGCGCGAGGTGATGGACGACGCGCAGCGCGACGCGCTGGTGGACACCGTCGCAGGCAGCCTGTCGGGCGGCGTGCGCGAGCCGGTGCTGAGCCGCGCCTTCGACTACTGGAAGTCGGTCGATCCCGAGGTCGGCCGCCGGATCGAGGAAAAGGTCCGCTCTGGCTCGGCCCCGCAGCCGGCCGAGGGCATGGGCGAGGCCTGAGGCCTTCCCTCTTCGCACACCCATCGGAAAACGCGGGCTTCGGCCCGCGTTTTTCATTTCCCGGCAGGCGGCGGACGCCCGGCGCTCACATCCCCTGCCGCCGCCGTGAGCGTATTTGCGGGAACGGCGCGGCCCACCCGTTCGTTGACCCCCGAACGCCGCGCGATCGCGGGACCAAGCAGGGGAGCCATCATGGCAAACGCAAGCAGCAAGAAATTCGGTGCGGGCCAGCAGGATCAGGGCAAGGGCGACGGCTCGGGCGGGATGAGCCCGCTGGAGCCCGACGCCACGCTGCCCAGCGAGGCCCTGTCCAACCGCGACACCTCGCGCCATTCGGAACAGCGGGGCCTCGATTCCCGGCACGTCAAGAACGAGCAGGGCCACGAGCATGTCGCCAGCCACGCCCCCGGCGCGGGCGCGGCGGGCGACGTGGACCGCGAGAAGCTGGCGGACGAGCGGCCTGCCTCCAGCCCGCCTGCCTCCGGCACAAGGGAGAACGAGCAATGACCAGCAGCAAGCATCCGAAGACGAAGACCCCGTCCGACGCCGACCTGCGGAACGATCCGGGGATCGGCAGCTCGAAAGGCGCGACCGGGACCGACCGCGAACTCGACGGCGAGAACACCTTCGAAGGCGACGTGATGAACGACACCACGCCCGAAGGCGGCGTCGATCCGAACCAGCGGGGCCGCGAGAACAAGTAGCCCCGCCCCGCAATCGAAAGGAGATCCCGCGATGAGCGATGACAAGACCCGTCAGGGCGACAAGACCCACCAGCAGCAGCGCCAGATCATCGAAGGGCGCGTGGACACCAGCAACGCGGACAAGGATTTCGATCCGCGTCCCTATCTGAACGCCTCAAAGGACGTCCGCGACCGGATCACCGAAACGGACCTGCCGCGCGATCCCACGCCGCTGGCCAGCGACGACGGCGATCCGGCGGTGCGCGGCGAGCATCAGGAGAGCCGCCACCACAAGAACTCCGGCCACCCCGAGGATCAGGACAACGGCTGACCCGCGTATTCCAGCAGAACAGCCTGCGATGCGGCCCCCCAAGCGGGGCCGCGTTCATTTCGGGCCGCAAGCGCCTGAAGATTCGGGTGGATACGGGGCGCAGGCAGCCCCACCCCGGATGAGAAACGTCCCGCCCAGGCGGGGTTTTCCGAACCTCCGTCCGTCCCGCATGGGGTTCGTGGAAATCCGTCTCGCCTGAAGGTGCGACGGAAGGAAGCAGATGCCTTTTTGCCCGCCCCCCTGCCAATTTCGGGGAAGAATGTTCTATATATCCTCAAGCGCACCCTGCGGCGCGGCATGGAGGCCCCCGATGGATCATTTTCCCATCTTCGTTCGCACCCGTGGCAAGTCCGTGCTGCTGGCCGGCGGCGGCGAGGCGGCGATCGCCAAGCTGCGGCTGCTGCTGAAGACCGAGGCGCAGATCACCGTCGCCGCCGAGGACCCCGCGCCCGAGATCGTGGCGTGGGAGGCCGAGGGCCGCCTGCGCCTGATCCGCCGCCGGGTCGAGCCGGGCGACGCGAAAGGCTGCGTGCTGGCTTACGGCGCGCACGAGGCCGAGGAGCAGGACGAACGCGCCCTTCAGATCATGAGCGCGGATGGCGCGCTGGTGAACATCGTGGACGACCTCGCCCGCTCGCAGTTCATCACCCCGGCGATGGTGGACCGCAGCCCGGTCGTCGTCGCCATCGGCACCGAGGGCGCGGCCCCCGTTCTGGCCCGCCGCATCAAGGCGGAACTTGAAGAACGGCTGTCCCCGACGCTCGGCCTTCTGACCCGCACCGCGCGTTCGTTCCGGGGCCGGGCCGAAGCGCTGCGCATGGGTGAGCCGCGCCGCCGCTTCTGGGGCGAGTGGTTCGAGAGCGCGGGCCCCCGCGCCGCCGATACCGGCGCCGATCTGGACGACACCCTGGCTTCGCTGCTGGACCGTCACCTGAACGAAGGCCCCCGCAAGGGGCGGGTCGAGATCGTCGGCGCAGGTCCGGGCGATGCCGAGCTGCTGACGCTCAAGGCCCGCGCGGCGCTGGACCGGGCGGACGTGGTGATCCACGACGCCTCGGTTTCGCCCGAGATCCTCGAACTCGCCCGGCGCGAGGCGATCCTGATCGCCGTCGCGGAGGCAGCGGATGGCCCGACGATCAGCCGCGACGACGCTTCGGCGCTGATGATCCGCGAGGCCCGCCAGGGCGCGCTGGTGGTCCGGCTTCAGACCGGCGATCCGGCGTCCTCCGGGGGACTCGACGGGGACACGGCGGCGCTGACCGCCGCCGGCATCGCCTTCGGGGTGATCCCCGGCATCGCCTCGGCCGGTCCGCAGCGCCAGCCCGCTGCCCTGGAGGAGGCGTGACGATGACGATCCTGCATAGCCGCGACCGGGCCTGCAGTTTCCGCCAGCGCTGTTGTCGCTGACCCAGACGATTCCGGCCGCATCCCGGCCCCCCGTATAGTCCCATACCTGTTTCCCGGAGTTCACCCGATGAGCCGCCGTCCATCCTTCACGCCCAAAATCGTCACCGCCAATCACCTCGGCGTCGGGGACGTCGTTTACCTGTCCGCGAGCGGCGAATGGGTCCGCGACCTGTCCCAGGCCGAGCTGATCGAGGACGAGGCCCATGCCCAGCTTCGCCTGCTGGAGGCCGAAGCGCGGCTGCACGAGGTCGTCGGCCCCTATCTGGCCGACGCCGCCAAGGGCCCGACCGGCCCGATCCCGACCCATTTCCGCGAGGCGTTCCGCGCCTCCGGCCCGTCAAACCGCCCCGACCACCGCCGCGCGCCGCCCGCGCCCGCGACGCCCAAGCCGATCATGACGCACCGCGAAGCCGAAGTCGAAGGAGCCCTCTGATGTATCAGTATAACGATTTCGACCGCGCCTTCCTGGCCGAACGCACCGCCCAGTTCCGCGCCCAGGTCGCGCGGCGGCTGGACGGCTCGCTGACCGAGGAGGAGTTCCGCCCGCTGCGGCTGATGAACGGCGTCTATCTGCAACTCCACGCCTATATGTTCCGCGTGGCGATCCCCTACGGCACGCTCAGGTCCGAGCAGATGCGGGGGCTGGCCTACGTGGCCGAGAAATGGGACCGGGGTTACGGCCATTTCACGACGCGGCAGAACATCCAGTTCAACTGGCCGAAGTTGGTCGATATCCCCGACATGATGGACCACCTGGAAACGGTGGGCATCCACGCGATCCAGACCTCGGGCAACACGATCCGCAACGTGACCGCAGACCATTTCGCCGGCGCCGCCGCCGACGAGATCGCGGACCCGCGCCCCATCGCCGAACTGCTGCGGCAGTGGTCCACCGACCACGGCGAGTTCCAGTTCCTGCCGCGCAAGTTCAAGATCGGCATTACCGGCTCGCCCAACGACCGGGCCGTGACCCGCTCGCACGATATCGGCTTGCGGATGGTCGAACGGGACGGAGAGCCGGGGTTCGAGGTGATGGTCGGCGGCGGCCTCGGCCGCACCCCGCTGATCGGCAAGACCATCCGCGACTTCCTGCCCAAAGCGGACCTGCTGCCCTATATCGAGGCGATCCTCGCCGCCTACAACGCCGCCGGGCGGCGCGACAACAAGTTCAAGGCGCGGCTCAAGATCACCGTGCTGGAAAACGGGCTGGAAGCCTTCCGCGACGCCGTGGAAGCCGAGTTCCCCGCCCGCCGTGCCGCCTTCTCGGGCGCCGACCAGCAGGTGCTGGCCGCCATCGAGGCGCAATTCGCCCCGCCCGAGTTCCGGGGCGGCGATGCGGCCGCCTATGAGGCCGCGCGGGCCGCCGATCCGGTGTTCCGCGCCTGGGCCGACACCAACCTGACCGCCCATCGCCGCGCCGACCACGCCATCGTCACCGTCTCGCTGAAGGCGCATGGCGCGACGCCCGGCGATTGCAGCGCGACGCAGATGCGGGCGCTCGCCGATCTGGCCGACGCGCATGGCTATGGCGAGCTGCGGATCAGTCACGAACAGAACGTCGTCATCCCCCATGTTCCGCGCGACGCCCTGCCCGCGCTGCATGCCGTGCTGAAGGAACACGGGCTGGCCACGGCGAATATCGGGCTGGCCTCGGACATCATCGCCTGCCCCGGCATGGACTACTGCACGCTGGCCACCGCCCGCTCGATCCCGGTCGCGCAAGCCATCGCCCTGACGCTGGAGGAGCGCGAGGCCGAGGTCGGCCCGCTCAAGATCAAGATCTCGGGCTGCATCAACGCCTGCGGGCACCACCATGTCGGCCATATCGGCATCCTCGGGCTGGACCGCGCCGGGGTCGAGAACTATCAGATCACGCTGGGCGGCGATCACACCGAACGCGCCGCGATTGGCGAGCGCACCGGCCCCGGCTTCCCCGCTGACCGCATCGTGCCCGCCGTCGAGCGGCTGATCGACGCCTATCTGGAACTGCGCGAGGGCGCGGACGAGCCGTTCATCGACACCTACCGCCGGCTCGGGATGGCGCCCTTCAAGGCCGCGCTCTACGATCAGGGGAACGTGTCGGATGCCGCGTGATCTCGCCCCGCTCGACGCAGCGGCGGCATCCACGCCGGAACTGGTCGGCCGTGCGGCGGCGCTGAACGCCGCCTATCGCCACCACTCCGCCTTCGCGGTGATGAGCCGGGCGCTGGACGATCCCGGAGTCGGCGCCATCGCGCTGGTGTCGTCCTTCGGGGCGGAATCGGTCGTGCTGCTGCACATGCTGTCGGTCATGGACCGGCGGCGGCCGGTGCTGTTCCTGGAAACCGGAATGCTGTTCCCCGAGACGCTGGCCTATCAGCAGGAACTGGCGGATCGGCTCGGCCTTACCGACATCCGCCTGATCCGTCCCGAAGCGGCGGCCCTGTCCGCCGCTGACCCGTCCGGCGCCCTCTACCTGCGCGACAGCGACGCCTGCTGCGCCGTCCGCAAGGTGCAGCCGCTGGAACAGGCGCTCGCGCCGTTTGCCGCGTGGATCACCGGCCGCAAGCGCTTTCAGGCCGGCACCCGCGCCGCGCTGGAGTTCTTCGAACCCGACGGGCCGCGCCTCAAGGTCAATCCGCTGGCCCATTGGCGGCCCGAGGACGTGCGCGACTACATGGAGAATAACGCTCTGCCCCGGCACCCGCTGGTGGCGAAGGGCTACCTCTCCATCGGCTGCGCCCCCTGCACCACGCCGGTCGCCGCGGGCGAAGACCCCCGCGCCGGGCGCTGGCGCGGGCAGAGCAAGCAGGAATGCGGCATCCACTTCGTGAACGGGCGCGCGGTGCGCGGGCCGGTTCCGCAGGCCGCCGAAACGACCATTCAGACGAAAGCCGACACGATGACCGAGACCATGCCCGAAGCGAAAACCGAAAGCGCCCCGCCCGCCGGCCACCGGATCGCCCGCGACGACGGCTTCCGCGCCGACGACTGGAACGCCCCGTTCGAGCCGCTCGCCAACCTGAACGAGGCGCCCGCGGCTGCGCTGGACCTGCCCTCGACCGCCGATCCGGCCGAGCTTTCGGGCCGTCTGGACGACACCCGGATCATCCGCGTGGACTTCCCCAGCTTCGCGGACGGGCGCGGCTTCACCATCGCCAAGCGCCTGCGCGAGATGGGTTATCAGGGCCGCCTTCGCGCCCGCGGCCTGATCGCCGACCAGTATGCGATGGCCCGCCGCGCCGGCTTCGACGAGGTCGAGGTCAGCGACACGCTCGCCGCCCGCCAGCCCGAGGACCAGTGGCTCGCCCGCGCCAACTGGATGGCGCACGACTATCAGGCGCGGCTGCGGGGCTGACAGCCCCGCTTTTCCTTTCCCCATTCAGAGATGCGGCAGCCGCCGCAAGGATTTTCCCATGAACCAGATGACCGCCGCGAAGCCGCAAGCCGCCGAACCCGTCACCCCCGCCCTGCCCGACGGGGTCGAGGTGACGGCGGTGAAGCACTGGACGGACTGGCTGTTTTCGTTCCGCTGCAAGCGGCCTGCCAGCCTGCGGTTCCGCTCGGGCGAGTTCGTGATGATCGGCCTGCCCGGCGAGCCGGACGAGAAGGGCCGCATCAAGCCGGTCCTGCGCGCCTATTCCATCGCCTCGCCCGCCTGGGACGACGAACTGGAATTCTATTCGATCAAGGTGCAGGACGGCCCGCTGACCTCGCGCCTTCAGCACATCAAGCCGGGCGACCAGATCATCCTGCGCCCCAAGCCCGTGGGCACGCTGGTCCATGACGCGCTGCTGCCCGGCAAGCGGCTGTGGCTGTTCGCCACCGGCACGGGCTTTGCCCCCTTCGCCTCGCTCCTGCGCGAGCCCGAGACGTGGGAGAAGTTCGAGCAGGTCATCGTCACCCATACCTGCCGCACTGTGGCCGAGCTGGCCTATGGCCGCGAGATCGTCGAGGCGCTGCCGGACGATCCGCTGATCGGCGAGTTGATCGGCGACAAGCTGCGCTACTATCCCACCACCACGCGCGAAGAGAGCGGCAAGATGGGCCGGATCACCGACCTGCTGCGCTCGGGCGAGGCGCAGCGCGATCTGGGCGTGGAGCGGATCGCGCCGGAAACCGACCGGGCGATGGTCTGCGGCTCGCTGGATTTCAACATCGACATCAAGGGCGTGCTGGAAGGTTTCGGGCTTGAGGAAGGCGCGAACTCCGATCCGCAGCACTATGTGGTGGAAAAGGCGTTCGTGGGCTGAGGGCCTGACAGCCTCACGAGGAAGGGCTCGACCGATCTCTTTTGGGGCCCGTTTTCATATCACGACAACTGCTGGCGCAGCCCCCCGGCACGGATAAGGCCGTGCGGTTCGCAGCCGGCGTGCCATTCCCCTCCCCTTCCGAAGCAAGTAAGCTGCGGAACCGATTTTCGCCGTTGCCGCAGGACAGCCCATGCCAGAGTCGTATCTGCGGATCGCCCGCGAAGCCGCGCTGCTGTCCGGGCTTCCGCCGGAAATGCAGCAGCGCATCCTTTCGGGCGCGCAGATCGCTCGGTTCACGAGCGGCGCCACCGTGTTCGTTCAGGGGGACGAGGCGGCTGCGGTCTATATCGTCGCCGACGGCTGGGTGAAGCTTTACCGCGTCGCGCCCAGCGGGGCCGAGGCGGTGGTCAGCGTGATGACCCGCGGCCGCAGCTTCGGCGAGGCGGTGGCCCTGCGCGGCGCGCCCTACCCCGTGTCGGCCGAGGCGATCACCGACGCGGTGCTGGTCCGCATCGACGGCGCCCGGCTGCGCCAGCAGATGCACGAGAACCCGGCGCTCGCCACCGCGATTCTGGCCGGGACCTTCGTCCATCTGCAATCGCTGGTGGCTCAGGTCGAACAGCTCAAGGCCCGCTCGGGCGTGCAGCGGGTGGCGGAATTCCTGGCCGATCTCGCCCTCTGCCGCGAGGGGGCTTGCGAGGTGCTGATGCCCTACAACAAGGCGCTGATCGCCGGGCGGCTGGGGATGAAGCCCGAAAGCCTCTCGCGCGCGTTCAACCGCCTGCGCAGCTACGGCGTGCGGATGGAGGCGAACGTCGCCCATATCGAGGATGTCGGCAAGCTGCGCGCGCTTGCCGCCGAGGACCCCGGCAAGGCGTGGATGAAGTGACCGCTCAGGCGAGCAGATAAAGCGCGAGCGCCGCCGCCATGAAAAACCCCAGCACCACCCCGAAGCCGCGCCGGATCGGCGGCACCGCGTCCAGCCCCAGATAGGTGGACAGGATCACCCGCGCCTTCGCCCAGCCGATCAGCAGGATCGCGACCGAGGCGAGCTTCAGCGCCAGCGCGTCGAAGCCCGGCAGCAACTGCGCGATCACTGCGGAAATCGCGCTCAGCCCGATCAGGCTCGCCCAGGCTCTGGTCAGGGGATCGTTCATCGCAGCAGGTATATGATGGGGAACAGGATGACCCAGACGAGATCGACCATGTGCCAGAACTGCGCTCCGGCCTCCACATGGTCGGCGCGGGCGCGGATCGCCACCAGCGCGAGGATACCGACGCCGAAGATCACATGGGCGGCGTGAAATCCGGTCAACAGCCAGTAGAAGGTGAAGAACGTGTGCGCCTCGAAGCCCAGCCCGTTGGCGGCGGCGTCGGCGTATTCCCAGCCTTTCAGCACCAGGAACACGATCCCCAGCAGCCCGGCGAGTCCGAGGTTCACCCGTGTGGGCCCCGTCCGCCCGTGTTCGGCGTCACGCGCGGCGCGGGCGGCGAACCAGCCGGAGGTCACCAGAACCGCCGTGTTGATCGCCGCCGAAACGCGGTGCAGCTGGTCCTGCGAGGCGGCGAACCCTTCGGGATCGCCCAGCCGGATGATGAGGAAGATCAGCAGCCCCGCGCCGAAGACCGCGAGTTCGCTGACGATCAGCACCCACATGATCAGCTCGCCGGGCAGGCTCGCCCATGCGGGCGCGGGGGATGTCCGTTCCTCCGTCATGCGCCGACCAACTGGCGGTAGATCGAGGGCAGCGTCTCGGGCAGCTTGTCGGGATGGGGCACCAGCGCAAAGCCGCCCTGCCCGAAGATGCGCGGGAACCATGACTTGCCGTCGCGGTCCACGGTGATCCCGAAGACGGCGTGACCGGCCCGCCGCGCCTCGCGCACGGCCATGGCGCTGTCCTCGATCCCGTGGCGACCCTCGTAGTGATCCAGATCGTTCGGCTTGCCGTCGGTGATGACCAGCAGCAGCCGCCGACGGCGGGCCTGCGTGGACAGCCCCTTGGACACATGCCGGATGCCCGCGCCCAGCCGGGTGTAGAAGATCGGCCGCAGCGCCGCGATGCGGGCCTCGACCGCCGCGCTCATCGGCTCGTCGAAGGTCTTGCAGGTCCGCACGAACACCCGGTCGCGCTTGAGCGAGGAGAACGCCTGCACCGACACCGCGTCGCCCAGCCCGTCCAGCCCCCAGGCGAGCGCGGCCAGCGCCTCGCGCTCGATATCGATGACGGCGCGGCCGGTGACCGCGCTTTCGGTGGAACGGGACACGTCCAGCAGGATCGACACCGCCAGGTCGCGCGCCTCGGGACGGGTCTGCCGCCAGATGCGGTCGGAGCCCTGCCCGCTGGTGACAAGCCCCACCTGCGAGCGGACGGTCAGTTCAAGGTCAAGCTCATCCCCGTCGCGGTGGCCGGTGGTGGTGACCCGGCCGGGGCGCAGCGCCTCGAACCGCTGGCGGACGGCGCGGATGCGGCGGCGGGCGGCCTCGTCGAAGGGCGCGGCCTCCTCGCCGGGGGTCGGTTCGGGCGTGCTGTCCAGCACCCGCACATGGTCACGCAGATAGGTGCCGCTGCGGGCTTCCCATTCGGGATAGACATGGACGCCGGAAATCGCCTCGCGGTCCACGTCCTCGGGGGAAAGGTCCAGATGCAGCTTCAGCCGCGTCGCCGGGGCCTTGCTGATCTGGCCGAGGCCGAGTTCGTCCTGATCGTCCAGTGCTTTGCGGGCACTGTCGTCGTCGTCATCCTCGACCCGGCGGTTGAGGTTGAGGAACTCGGCCCAGCTGAGGATCGCCTCGAACTTGTGCAGGATCAGGCTGTCGCGGCGGTCGGCGGCGTCGGCCTTGCGGCGGCGGGCGCGGACGGTCTTTTCACCGGCGGTGGATTCCTCGGGCGTGCCCTCGGTGTCGCGCGTCTCGACGCGGGTCGCCTCCGACGCGGCATCGCCTTCCAGATCGGGCCACAGCACGACCGGGCGCATGGGGCGATAGCCGGATGGCGCGGCGATCCCGGACAGGTCGCCGGATTCGATGGCCGCCAGCATCTCCTCGGCGCGGGGGGGCAGCGGCGCGGGATCGCCCAGCAGGGCGCGGGCCAGCGCCTCGACCGCCGCCTCGTTCGCGGGCAGCCGCGAGACGGGCCGGGTGGCCAGCATCAGCGATGAAAGCTCGTGATAGAGACCGGTCATGCCGGGCGCGGACTCCAGCGTCGCCTCGACCGTCGCGCGGGCGGCGATCAGGCGGGCGAGATCGCGGCGCAGCGGGTCATCCTCGACCCGCCCGCCGGCCGCGTGGGCGGCTGCGGCGGCCAGCCACAGATACAGCGCCCCGTTCGCTTCGGGCGTAGGCAGCAGCGCCAGCGAGGCGGGCATCCGCAGGATCGCGCCGTCGAAGCTGGCCTGCGGGATCGCCTCGACGACGGTGCCCAGCTTGCGCCGCCACGACAGCCGGTGGCGGCTGACCCGGTCGGCGTTCGAGCGGAACTCGACCGAGTGATCGCCGCCAAGGCCCCGGAACAGCACCGCCAGACGGCCCGCGACCTCGGTCAGTTCGACGCGGGCATCCTCGTGCATCGGCAGGGCGTCGAAGCCCGAGGCCCAGCCGTGCCACAGCTTGCCGACGGTTTCCTCGGGCTCCCACGGTTCGATTTCGCGCCAAGCGGACATCGGATCAGCCCAGAACCGCCACGACCAGATCGGCGAGGCCGCGCTTGACGTCGGCGTCATCGGTCAGCGGCTCGATCATGGCCGCGGTGATGGCGCGGTTGATCGGCATCCCGCCGGCGATCAGGATCGCGGCGTAGACGACAAGGCGGGTGGAAACCCCCTCCTCCAGATCCTGCCCCTTCAGCGCCCGCAGCTTGCCCGCCAGACGCACCAGCAGCGAGGCGCGGGATTCGTCCAGCCCGCTTTCCTGCACCACGATGGCGGTTTCCTGTTCGCGGCCGGGGAAGTCGAACTCCAACGCCACGAAACGCTGGCGGGTGGACGGCTTCAGCGTCTTCAGGATGTTCTGGTAACCGGGGTTGTAGCTGGCGACCAGCATGAAGCCCGGCGCCGCCTCCAGTTCCTCGCCGGTGCGGTCGATGGGCAGGATGCGGCGGTCGTCGGTCAGCGGATGCAGGACGACGGTCACGTCCTTGCGCGCCTCGACCACCTCGTCGAGATAGCAGATCGCGCCTTCGCGCACCGCGCGGGTCAGCGGCCCGTCCACCCAGACGGTCTCCCCGCCCTTGAGCAGATAGCGCCCGATCAGGTCGGCCGCAGACAGGTCGTCATGACAGGCGACGGTGTAAAGCGGGCGACCCAGCCGCGCCGCCATATGGCCGACGAAGCGGGTCTTGCCGCAGCCCGTCGGGCCTTTCAGCAGCACCGGCAGGTCGTTCTTCGCCGCCGCCTCGAACACGGCGACTTCATCGCTCTGGGGAAGGTAGAAGGGGGCTTCGGCCCCCTTCAGTTTTGCATATGCGTTCATTCCGCTTACTCCGCAGGCTCGATATGGCCGTCCTTGTGGGCTTGCACCGGGCCGGGCGTCACGACCTCGCGCCGCACGACGGCGACCGAGTAGATGAACAGCAGCGCGCCCACCACGACCGCCACGCCCGAGCCGAAGCGCATCCAGTAGAAGATGCCCAGCTGGTCCTGCACGTCCATATAGGCTTCGCCGTTCACCCGCTGAAGATGCGTCTGGACCGTTCCGGCGAAGGTGAGCGTGAAGGTCATGAACAGCATCCCACCGGACATCAGCCAGAACGAGGCCATGTTCAGCACCTGGTTATAGGGATCGCGGCCCCGCATGATCGGCAGCGCATAGGTGACGATCGCCAGCACGAGGCAGACATAGGCGCCGTAGAAGGCCAGGTGGCCGTGCGCCGCCGTGATCTGCGTGCCATGGGTGTAGTAGTTCACCCCGTGCAGCGTGTGCAGGAAGCCCCAGATCCCGGCGCCGAAGAACGCCAGCACGGTGCAGCCGAGGCTCCACAGCAGGGCGGCCTTGTTCGGGTGATCGCGCCGGCCCTTCCAGACCATCACGAAGGCGAAGGCCATCATCGCGAAGAAGGGCACGATCTCGAAGCTGGAGAAGATCGAGCCGATCCACTGCCAGTAGGCCGGCAGGCCGATCCAGTAGTAGTGGTGCCCGGTCCCGAGGATACCCGAGAACAGCGCCGTGGCGACGATGACATACAGCCATTTTTCCACGACCTCGCGGTCCACCCCCGTCAGCTTCAGCATCAGGAAGGCCAGGATCGCGGCCATGATGAGTTCCCAGACGCCCTCGACCCACAGATGGACGACATACCACCAGTAGAGCTTGTCCAGCACCAGGTTGACCGGGTTGTAGAAGGCGAACAGCCACAGCACCGCCAGCCCCCAGAGGCCCAGCAGCAGCACGTTGGAAATCGCGGTCTTGCGCCCGCGCAGCACGGTCAGCGTGACGTTATAGAGGAAGATCACCGCGGCGACCGCGATGCCGACCTTGACCCAGGTGGGCTGCTCGAGGAACTCGCGCCCCTGGGTGCCCAGCAGATAGCTGCCCTGGAAGAAGTTGAAGATATACGTCACCACCGCGCCCAGCGTGCCGACGACGAGGATCAGCAGCTGAAGATAGGCCAGCATGGGCGAGTGGATCTCGCGCTCGGCCTCTTCGGGGACCAGGTAGTAGGCCGAGCCGAAGAAGCCCAGCAGCAGCCACACGATCAGCGAGTTGGTGTGCAGCATGCGGATGATGTTGAAGGGCAGGATCTCGGACAGCCAGTTCGGCTGGACATAGATATAGCCCATCATCAGGCCGAACGTGACCTGCAGCGCGAAAAGCGCCAGCGCGCAGCCGAAATAGGTGTAGGCGATGCGTTGTGATTGATATTTCATGATCTGTCCCCCTCAGCCGGCATCGTTCGGCGGCCAGTTCTGGGTGTTGATGCGGCCGGTCCACAGGAAGAAGTCGGCAAGCGCGCGGTATTCCTCGTCGGTCAGGTTGAACGCCGGCATCTGGCGGCGGCCCTCGATCCCCGACGGCATCGCGTCCATCCAGCCCTTCAGCACGTCCATCGCCGCTTCCGGGTCATCCTGCACCCCCCAGCGCCGCATCACGTTGCCCAGTTCGGGCGCGAAATACGAACCCTCGCCCAGCATCGTGTGGCAGTTGATGCAGCTGCGCTGTTCCCAGATGTGCTTTCCCGCGGCGACGCTGTCGGTCAGCCCTGCGTCGTCCGTTGACACGTTCTTCGCATAGATATGGCTGTGGGCGGTCAACGCGAGGAAGATTAAGATGAAGAACAATGACCCGCCGTAAAAGACGTTGCGGGCCATGCTCTTGGTCATGACGTCGCGCATGGCGGCGATCCCTTCGAGCGGTTTCAAGTGCGCCCAGACCTAGTTCACCCGCAAACCCGGAGCCTTAACGAAAGTCAAAAGTTGATCACTTGGCTCGGAATTGCATTTGTCCCTGTCCGGCAGGGAAACGCTATCACAGGGAAGTGAGGCATACTACCCGTGCGTGCGGGAATGCCGACAATGCGCCGTCGATGGCCGCGCGGTCCATCACGCAGAACGCCGTGGACAGCGCATCGGCCAGGGCGGCCTGCGGGGCGCTGACCGAAACGACAGACCAGCGCGGCGGGCCGCCGCCCGGCGACAGGATATGCGGGCGGTCGCCGTCCGGCCCGATCCGTGTGCCGAAAGGGGCCGAGGTCGCCAGCGCCGCGTCCCGCAGGGTCAGCTCGCGCAGCCTTTCGCCGCCGGGCGCGTCGATCGCCGCATGCCAGCCGCGCGGGCCGAGGGCGCGGGTCTCGCCCGCGTCGATCAGCACGTCGCCGAGGTCGTGGGCGCGGGCGATGTCCGCCAGCCGGTCGGCGGCATGTCCCTGGGCGATGCCGTTCAGCGTCAGCGCCATGCCGGGTCGCAGCAGGCGGATCCCGTCCCGCGCGATCCGCACGTCGGCCCAGCCCGTCAGGGCGCGGGCGGCGGCCTCATCCTCGCCCCTGCGCCGGGCCTGCCACAGCGGCTGCACGGTCGGATCGAACGCGCCGCCGGTCGCGTCATGCACCTGCCCGGCAAGGTCCAGCACCGCCAGCATTTCGGCCGAGGGGTGCGGCAAATGGCCCATCGCGTTCAGCCGCATCAGGTCCGAGCCGCGGAACAGCGAGAACCGCGCCTCGACCGAGCGCAGGGCGCGGGCCGCTTCGGCGAAGAAGGCGCGGGCGGCGCGGGTGCTGCCGCCCTCGACGCGCAGGGTGACATCCGCGCCGAGCGCGGTCCCGCGCCACAGATGCGCCGGCTGCGCGGCAGCGGCGGGGGCGGCCAGCGCGCAGGCGGCGAGGGCGAGGAAGCGGCGGCGAGCGATCATGCCAATGCCTCGCGCGGGTTGGGGCGCCGTCCGGCGCGATGGATGGTCGGGGAACTCATTGCGTCACCTGCCGGGCCTGGAATGCGGGGGGCTGGGCCGAGGGGGTCGGCTCGCCTGCGCCTGCGGCATGGGCGCCCGCCGGAACCTGATTGCGCGACACCGGCGGCGGCGCGGGCGGCGGCGGGGCCGATCCCCGCACCCGGCGCTTGAGCACCGGGCAGGTGTCGGGATCGTTCATGATGACCTGGCAGCGCAGGCACATCACGCATTCATTGGCGTTGATCCGCCCCAGCGGGTCGATCGCGCCCATCGGGCAGCGCGTCTCGCACAACCGGCACTCGCGCCCGCATTGGGGCCGGCGCTTGAGCCAGTCGAACACCTTGAGCTTGGCGGGCAGCGCCAGCCCCGCGCCGAGCGGGCAGATATAGCGGCAGAAGAACCGCTCGATGAACAGCCCCGCGCCCAGCAGCAGCAGGGCATACAGCACGAACGGCCAGGCCCGCATGAAGCGCATCGAGATCGCGGTCTTGAACGGCTCCACCTCGGCCAGAATCAGCGCCTGCTTCATCGAATAGAAGGACAGCGCGATGATGGCGACGAACAGCGTGTATTTGATGACCCACAACCGCTCGTGCAGCGCCTGCGGCACGGCGATCTGGCGCACGCCCAGCCGCTGCGCGGCGACGTTGGTCAGTTCCTGCAACGCGCCGAACGGGCACAGCCAGCCGCAGAAGACGCCCCTGCCCCAGAACAGCATTCCCAGCGCGACCGCCGACCACAGCACGAAGATCAGCGGCGCGATCAGGAACGTCTCCCACCGGAACCCGGCGAGCAGGGCATGGACGAACGCGACCACCTGCACGATGGACAGCTGCGCCCCGAGGCCCCAGCCCAGCACGACCAGCGTCGTCGCCAGATAGACCAGCCGCACCCGCCGCCACACGAGGGGGCGGCGCACCAGCCATTCCTGCCCGAACAGGATCAGCCCGAGGATGCCCAGCATCACGCCCACGACGGCGATCTGCTGCTGTTTCTGCACCCAGAACTCCTGCCACAGCGGCACCGGCTCGGGCGGCGGGGCAAGGCGGAACGCCTCGGGCAGGCTCACCTCGGCGGTCATCGGCAGGGTCAGGGTGCCGCCGTCCGCGGCCTCTCGGGTGGCGGTGACGGTGACGAAGAATGGCTGCGTCACGTCGATGCCGCCCTGCGCGGGATCGGCGGGGATGCGGAACAGGCTGCGCTCCTTCAGCTCGGGCGCGTCTTCGGGGGCGAGCGGACCGACCGGAATGAGCGATTCGGCGGTGGGGACGATGCTCGTCCCGCCCTGCGTGATGGCGATGCGCTCGAACACGCCCGATTGCCGCACGCCGGTGCCGCGATGCGAGTGGACGCCCTGCGACAGGATCGCGAGCAACGCCTCGTCCGGGGCAAGGGCCGCCGCGGCCTCGGTCAGCGCCTGCTGGCCCAGCAGGTTGGCGCCGACGGTCGGCGTGTCCACAAGGCCGGTCCACATCTCGAAGAACGGCGCGTCCGATGGCGTCACCGGACGCCGCGCACCCTCGAACGCCTGCGCGGCCTCGGCCATGCTGACGCGCAGATGCGTCAGCGCGCCCATGTCAAGCAGCGCGGCCCAGTCAGCCGGCTCGAACCGGACGCGGTCGATCCCCTGGCCGCCGCCGCCGACGCCCTGCGCCGCCGACAGGATGCGGGCGGTGCGCAGGATGCCGTCGCGGATCACCCCGGTCGTGACGGTCGCGCGCGAGATCACGTCCGGCACCCCCGCCTGCGCGTCCAGCGTCCCGCCGGCGCGATTGGCGAGGTCGAAGCCCCGGAACCCGTCCACATAGGCGGCGATGTCCGCGTCCGAGATGCCCAGCGTCAGCACCGGCTCGTTGTGGCGGACCAGCTGCGCCCCGGCGATCACGCCATCGGGCGTCACCGCGACCAGCACGTCCAGCGGCCGCCCCGAATAGCCGGTCGAACCGGCAAGCTCCCATGTCGAGCCGATCAGCCCCAGCGGGCGGCCATCCGCCCGCGCCTCCCACGAGGGGACCGGCCCCTGCTGCCGCTGAAGGCGCACGGAGTCGCCATCCGTCACCCCGAACAGGGCCGCCGCCGCCGCTTGGGTCAGGGCGACGGCCGCGGCATCGCCGGACTCGCCGCGGCCCTGCGCCGCAACCGGGCCGGGCATCAACGCCGCCGCGAAAATGGCAAGCGCCAACGCCGCGATCAGGTGACGCAATGCAATTACCGGCCGGGAACGAATCGGAAAGATCATGTTTTCGATGCGATGACGCCCCTTTAGCGCTTTGGAATCACGAATGGTGCGACAATTTGTTTCCTCTCATGGTTGGGTTCGCCTTAACCTAAGTCAAGGAACGGCTGGCGCCGATCCTGGAAGGTCAGGCTGCTTAACAAAGCGATTGGAGATAACCGCGATGAAAACCCCAGCCCATACGGCCAGGACGTCGCTCCTGGCGTCTGCGGCACTGGCGCTTGTGCTTGGAACCGGGGCTGCGGCGTTCGCGCAGACCGCCGCTCCGGCCGAAGCCCCGGCTGCCGAGGCACCCGCCGCCCCTGCGACCGACGCGGCCCCCGCGCCCGCCGCCGACGCCACCGCCGCCGACGCCACCACCGCCCGCGATGCCGCCGGCACCCCGGCAGCGGTCGATCTGAACGCGGTCTCGGGCCCGATCGCCGGCCCGGAAACCCCGGTCGAGGTCGGCCCGCGCTCGGAGGGCGCCTCGCTGCCCACCGAAGAGCAGAAGGCGATGGAATCCGAGGTCACGGATCACACCACCCGGCCGCAGGACCAGTATGAACCGTCGCTGACCACGCTGGCGCAGGAACAGATCCCGGTCCCCGGCGCCCCCGAGGGCATCCCGGCCATGACCCAGGCCGAGTTCGACGAGGCCAACACCATCTACTTCGAACGCTGCGCGGGCTGCCACGGCGTGCTGCGTACCGGCGCGACCGGCAAGGCGCTGACGCCCGACCTGACGCGCGAGCTGGGCTTCGACTATCTCCACAGCTTCATCACCTACGGCTCGCCCGCGGGGATGCCGAACTGGGGCACCTCGGGCCAGATGACCGATGAGCAGGTGACGCTGATGGCGAACTACCTGCTGCAGGAGCCGGCCAGCCCGCCGGAATTCGGCATGCCCGAGATGCGCGAGACCTGGCAGGTCATCGTCCCGCCGGAGGACCGGCCCACCGAGAAGATGAACGACTGGGACCTGGAAAACCTGTTCTCGGTCACGCTGCGCGACGCGGGCCAGATCGCCCTGATCGACGGCGGCACCTACGAGCTGAAGAAGGTTCTCGACACCGGCTACGCCGTCCACATCAGCCGGATGTCGGCCTCGGGCCGCTATCTGATGGTGATCGGCCGCGACGCCAAGGTGGACATGATCGACCTGTGGATGGAAGATCCCTCGATCGTCGCCACGATCAAGATCGGCGCCGAGGCGCGCTCGGTCGAGACGTCCAAGATGGAAGGCTGGGAGGATCGCTACGCGATCGCCGGGGCCTACTGGCCGCCGCAATACGTCATCATGGACGGCGCCACGCTGGAGCCGTTGAAGATCGTCTCGACCCGCGGCAACATCTATGACGAGCAGACCTACCACCCGGAACCCCGCGTAGCCGCGATCCTTGGGTCGCACTACCGGCCCGAGTTCCTCGTCAACATCAAGGAGACCGGCAAGATCCATCTGGTGGACTATACCGACCTCAAGAACCTGAAGATCACCGAGATCGAGGCCGAACGCTTCCTGCATGACGGCGGTCTGGACGCGTCCAAGCGCTACTTCATCACGGCAGCGAACGCGCGCGGCAAGCTGGTGGTCATCGACACCAAGGAAGGCAAGCTGGCGGCGATCACCGACACCGGCGGCGAGACCCCGCATCCGGGCCGCGGCGCGAACTTCGTCCACCCGACCTTCGGGCCGGTCTGGGCGACCTCGCACCTCGGCGACGAATCGGTGGCGCTGATCGGCACCGACCCGGAAGGCCACGCGGACAACGCCTGGCAGATCGTGGACAGCTTCCCGGCGCTCGGCGGCGGCTCGCTGTTCGTCAAGACGCACCCGAACTCGCATTACCTCTATGTGGATGCGACGCTGAACCCGGATGCGGCGGTGTCGGGCTCGGTCGCGGTGTTCGACATCGACAACATGCCGGGCGACGGGTCCGACCCCGAGATCATCACCCTGAACATCGCCGAGATGGCCGAGATCACCGAAGGCCAGCCGCGCGTCGTGCAGGGCGAGTTCAACAAGGACGGGACAGAGATCTGGTTCTCGGTCTGGAACGGCGCCGACCAGGAATCGGCGATCGTCGTGATCGACGACGCGACGCTGGAGCTCAAGCACGTCATCAAGGACCAGCGGCTGATCACCCCGACCGGCAAGTTCAACGTCTACAATACCCAGAACGACGTGTATTGATCGCGTCCTGTGAACCCGAGGGGGGCGGCCGCGCCCCCTTCATCCTCCCCCAGCCTTTCCAGCAAGGGTGACTATCATGTCGGGCAAAGTCTTCCTCATCGGCGCGGGTCCGGGCGACCCCGATCTTCTGACCGTCAAGGCGCTGAAGGTCCTGCAGACCGCCGATGTGGTGGTCTTCGACCGCCTCGTCAGCCCCGAGATCATGGCCTTGATCCCTGCCGCCACGCGCCGCGTTTCAGTCGGCAAGACCTCGGGCTTCCACTCGGTCCCGCAGGACCGCATCAACGCGCTGCTGGTCGATCTGGCCCGCGAGGGCCACACCGTCGCCCGGCTGAAGGGGGGCGATCCGCTGATCTTCGGGCGCGGCAGCGAGGAGGCCGAGGAATTGGCGGTCGCGGGCGTTCCCTATGTCTATGTTCCCGGCATCACCGCCGCGCAGGGGGCGGCAGGCTCGACCGGCGTGCCGCTGACCCATCGCGGGCTGGCGACCGGCGTGCGCTATGTCACCGGCCACCGGGCGCGGGATGCGGGGCTGGACCTCGACTGGAAATCGCTGGCCGATCCCGACACCACGCTGGTCGTCTATATGGGCGCCGCGAACATGGCCGAGATCGCCGCGCAGCTGATCGCGCATGGCCTTGCTATCGACACGCCGGTTCTGGCCGTCGCCCACGCCACCACCCCGCGCGAGATGCGGATGCTCTCCACCCTCGCCCATGTCGCCGCGGATCTCGCCAAGGGTCCGATGGAGGCACCGGTCCTGTTCATGATCGGCAGGGTCGTGTCGCTGTATTCGACAGCCGCGCTGCCCCTGCCCGCGCGGGCACCGACGCTGAGGGTCGTCCGCAATGGCTGACGCGCCGCTGCTGGCCGCGGCTTTCGCCGCCATCGCAGCGGGACTTGCAGCCACGGCCCTTCCCGCCGCCGTTCCTGCGGGAACCGGCGGGGCGGCGGCGCACGTGACCGACCGGCGCGCGGCGGAGCTGGAACACATGGTCGTGCAGGACTGCGGCTCGTGCCACGGCCTGACGATGAAGGGGGGCCTCGGCTCGCCCATCACGCCCGAGGTGCTGGAAGGCCGCGACCCCGAGGGGCTGGCGGCGATCGTCCTCGACGGGGTGCCGGGCACCGCCATGCCTCCGTGGCGACCGCTGATCTCTGAGGCCGAGGCGCTCTGGATCGCGGAATATCTGCTGAAGGAGAGGCCCGAATGATCCGAGCCGCGCTGATCGCCCTGTTGGCGGCCCTGCCCGCCGCCGCCCAGACGCCTGCGCCGCAGACGGGCGGGGCCGACCTTCCGGCGGGCCAGACTCCGGCGGCCCCCGCCATCGAGGTTCCTGCCCCGCTCGCCGTCGATCCTGCCGCGCTGCGCGGCACCGGCGATCTGGGCGTCGTGATCGAACGGGCGACGGGTTCGGTTCTGGTCGTGGACCAGTCCGACCGCGCGGCGCTCTGCCGGGTCGAGGGGCTGGGCGATCTGTCCCACGCCTCGCTGACCTTCTCGCCCGACGCCCGCTATGCCTTCGTCTTCGGCCGCGACGGCGGGCTGACCAAGCTGGACATCCTCGCCTGTTCCATCGTGGACCGGGTGATTCAGGGCGGCAACTCCATCGGCGGGGCGATTTCCGACGATGGCAGGCTGGTCGCCGTGTCGAACTACGAGCCCGGCGGGGTCAAGGTGTTCGACGCCGAAACGCTGGATCTGGTCGCGGACGTGCCGATGGGGTCGAAGACCGTGGGTCTGGCCGACGCGCCCGGCGCGCGCTTCGTCGTCGCCACCTGGGATACGGGCGAGGTCTGGGTGCTGGACCATTCCGCCGATCCCGCGAACCCTGTGATCACAAGGATCGAGGACATCGGCGCGAATCCCTATGACGCGCTGATGACCGGCGACGGGCGGACCTATGTGGTCGGGCTGTTCGGGGAAAAGGGGCTCACCACGCTGGACATGTGGGACGACCCGCCGCAGCCGCGCCGCATCCTGCCCGATTACGGCAAGAACGAGCCCGACTTGCCCGTTTACAAGATGCCGCATCTTCAGGGCTGGACGCTGGCCTCGGGCACATATGCGCTGCCGGCCGTCGGCATCCATCAGGTGCTGTGGGCCGACCCGGCCAGCGGCGACGAGATCGCCCGCACCGATGTCGCCGGCCAGCCCATCTTCGTCACCGCCCGCCCCGACAGGCGCGAATTATGGGTGAACTTCGCCCCGCCCGACAACGGCAAGGTGCAGGTGATCGACGCCGTGACGCGCGAGGTCAAGCAGACGCTGGAACCCGGCCCCGGCGTCCTGCACATGGAATTCACCCCGCGCGGCCGTGAGGTCTGGCTGTCCGTCCGCGACGAGAACCGCGTCGAGATCCGCGACGCTCACACCTACGAGGTCGTGGGCGAGGTGCCCGCGCAAGCACCTTCCGGCATCTTCTTCACCGCCCGCGCGCATCGGACCGGGCTATGACGGTCCACTCGCTCGACCCCATCGATGCGCGGCTGCTGGACGAATTCCAGCGCGACCTGCCGCTTGAACCGCGCCCCTTCGCCGCGATGGGCGAGGCTGTGGGCGTCTCCGAAGATCAGGTGATCGCCCGTCTGGCGCGGCTTCGGGCCAGCGGCCGCATCACCCGCGTCGGCGCGACCTGCCGCCCGAACACGGCGGGCGCCTCGACCCTGGCGGCGCTGGCGATCCCCGAGGACCGCATCGACGAGGTGGCGGCGATCGTCGGGGCCGAGCCGGGCGTCAACCATTCCTATCTGCGCGAGGACGACTGGAATCTGTGGTTCGTCGCCACCGCCTCGGACCCCGAGGCGCTGGACGCCAGCCTCGCCCGGATCGAAGCGGCGACGGGCCTGCCAGTGCTGTCGCTGCCGCTGCTGCGGCCCTTCAACATCGATCTCGGCTTCCGCCTGACCGGCCCGCGCGAGGCGCTGGGGCTGGACCGGCCCGCCGATATGTCGGTGCTGCAAGGTGACGACCGCCCGCTGATGCAGGCGCTGTCCGAGGGGCTGGCGCTGGTGCCGCGCCCCTTCGCCGCGCTGGCCGAACGGCTGGGGCGGACCGAGGACGAGGTGATCCACCGCATCGGCGCGCTGGCCCGCGCCCGCATCCTGACCCGCGTGGGGGTGATCGTCCGCCACCGGGCGCTCGGCTGGGCCGCCAACGCGATGGTGGTCTGGCAACTGCCCGAGGACGCCATCGAGACGGCGGGCCGGGCGCTGGCGCAGGTGCCGGGCGTCACGCTCTGCTACCAGCGCCGCACGGTGCCGCGCGTCTGGGACTGGCCGCTGTTCTGCATGATTCACGCCCGCTCGCGCCCCGAGGCGCTGGCGGTGCTGGACCGCGCCTGCGCCCTGCCGGAACTGGCGGGCGCGCCGCACAAGACCCTGTTCTCCACCCGCTGCTTCAAGCAGTCGGGCGCCCTGATCGAGGAGGCGAAGCCATGACCCGCCCCGCCCGCATCGTCCTGCCACCAGAGGCGCTGGACGCGACCGACCGCGCGATCCTGAACGCGCTTCAGGACGGCTTTCCCCTGACCCCCCGCCCCTATGACGACGCGGGGGCGGCGCTGGGGATTTCGGGCGATGACCTGATCGCCCGCATCGGACGGCTGCGCGAGATCGGCGCGATCACCCGTTTCGGCCCGTTCTTCGATGCGGCGGCGATGGGCGGGGCGTTCTGCCTGGGCGCGATGGCCGTTCCGGCGGCGGATTTCGACGCCGTCCTGACCCAGGTCAACGCGCATCCCGAGGTCGCCCATAATTATGAGCGCACGCACGCGCTGAACATGTGGTTCGTGCTGGCGACCGACACGCCCGAGGGGATCGAGCGGACGGCGCAGGCCATCGAGGCCGAGACGGGATTGAAGGTGATGCTGTTTCCCAAACTCGAAGAATATTTCATCGGCTTCCGGGTGCCGGCATGAGCGCGCTGGACCCCATCGACCGCCGCCTTGTCGCCGCGACGCAGGCCGGGCTGCCGCTGGTCGCCGCGCCCTACGCCGCAGTGGCCGATCAGGTCGGCCTGACGGAATCGCAGGTGATCGAACGCCTGACGGCCCTTCAGGACCGGGGCGTGATCCGCCGCATCGCCATCGCGCCGAACCACTACGCGCTCGGCATGACTGCAAACGGGATGAGCGTGTGGGACGTGGACGACGACCGCATCAGCGAACTGGGGCGGCGGATCGGCGCGCTGCCCTTCGTCACCCATTGCTACCAGCGCCCGCGCGCGCTGCCCGAGTGGCCCTTTAACCTGTTCGCCATGCTGCACGGCGGCACCCGCGACGAGGTCGAGGCCAAGCGCGGCGAAGTGTCCCGCATTCTTGGGGGCGCCTGCCGGGGGCACGATATTCTTTACTCCACGCGTATCCTGAAAAAGACCGGGCTGCGCCTGCGCGACACCGAATGAAAGGGGGCCGCGATGTTCCGTCTGACCCAATACATGCACCAGCTGGTGGAACCGACTCCGGTCAAGCGCCGCGGCGTTCCGGGCAAGGTCAAGCCGGTGGTGATCTGGAACCTGACCCGCACCTGCAACCTGAAATGCCGCCATTGCTATACCGTCAGCTCGGACCACGTCTTTCCGGGCGAGCTGACCCATGATCAGGCACTGGGAGTTCTGGACGACCTGTCCGCTTTCCGCATCCCGGCGCTGATCCTGTCGGGGGGGGAGCCGCTGAGCCGCTTCGATTTCTGGGAACTGGCCGAACGCGCGCGTGCCCTGGATTTCCGGCATCTGTCGCTGTCCACCAACGGCACGAAGCTGGGCGAGCCGGGCGTGGCCGACCGGGTGGCGGCGCTGGGGTTCGATTACGTCGGCATCAGCCTCGACGGGATCGGGGCGACGAACGACTGGTTCCGGGGCGTCGATGGGGCCTTCGACAACGCGCTGGCCGGGGTGCGGGCCTGCAAGGCGCGGGGCGTCAAGGTGGGGCTGCGCTTCACCATCACGAAGGACAACGCGCATCAGCTGCCGGCGATGCTGGACCTGTGCGATGGCGAAGGGGTGGACAAGTTCTACCTCTCGCATCTCGTCTATGCGGGGCGCGGCGACAAGCACCGGGGCGAGGATCAGCAGCACGCCCATACCCGCGCGGCGATGGACCTGCTGATCGAGCGCGGCTGGGACGCCGTATCCGGCGGCCGCCCGGTGGAGATCGTGACCGGCAACAACGACGCCGACGCGGTCTATTTCCTCCGCTGGGCCGAGCGGAACTTCGACGCGGGGCTGGTTGCCGCGATGCGCGCGCATCTTGAGGCGTGGGGCGGCAACTCCTCGGGGCTCGGGGTCGCCAATATCGACCCGCAGGGGAAGGTCCATCCCGACACCTACTGGTCGGACTACACGATCGGCTCGGTCAAGGAAAAGCCGTTCACCGACTGGTGGACCGGCGACGATCCGATGCTGGCGACGCTGCGGACCCGCCCGCGCCCGCTGAACGGGCGCTGCGGCGCCTGCGCCTTCAAGGAGGTCTGCGGCGGCAACACCCGCATCCGCGCGCTGCAACTGACCGGCGATCCCTGGGCCGAGGACCCGGCCTGCTATCTGTCCAATGCCGAGATCGGGGTCGAGGACGACCTTGAGCGGCTGACCGTGACGCCGTTCCGTGGAAAGAGCCATGACCCCGCGCATCGTTTCTTCTGAAAGACGCCTCCGGCGGGGGTATTTGGGCCAGAAAGAAGTCCTGTGGGCGGCGGCCCTCGCGCTGGCTCCGCTGGCGGTTTCGGCTGATCCGGCGGCGGATTACGCGGAGCATTGCGCGTCCTGCCATGCCGAGAACCGGCTGGGCGGGACCGGGCCGGCGCTGATCCCCGAAACGCTGGGGCGGGTGAAGGGGCTGGAGGATGTGATCGCGCGGGGGCGGCCCGCGACGCAGATGCTGGGCTTTGAGGGCGAGTTGTCGCCCGAGCGGATCGCGGCGCTGGTCGAGTTCATCAAGACGCCGGTGGCCGAGGTGCCCGCCTGGACGGTCGCCGAGATCGAGGCGAGCCGCGAGATGGCGCCGGTCTACTCCCCCGCCGCCGCGCCGGTCTTCACCGCCGATCCCATGAACATCACGCTGGTGGTCGAGACGGGCGATCAGCATATCAGCGTGCTGGATGGCGACAGCTTCGACGTGCTGGACCGGTTCGAGACGCCCTATGCCGTGCATGGCGGGCCTAAGTTTTCGCCGGACGGGCGGTATGTCTTCATCATGTCGCGCGACGGCTGGGTGCAGAAATACGACATCTGGTCGCTGCAGGAGGTCGGGCGCGTCCGCGCCGGGCTCAACAGCCGCAACATCGCCATGAGCCATGACGGCCAGTGGCTCGCCGTCGCCAACTACCTGCCGCAGACGCTGACGATCCTGTCCACCGCCGATCTGAGACCAGTCAAGGTGATCGACGTTGCCGCCCGCGACGGAACGCCCAGCCGGGTCAGCGCCGTTTATCAGGCACCGCAGCGGAAAAGCTTTGTCCTTGCGCTGAAGGACGCGCCGGAAATCTGGGAGATTGCGACCGACCCCGAAGCCGGGCCGTTCCACGAGGGGCTGGTCCACAGCCACGAGAAGGGGATGGAGGAAAGCTTCGGCGCGCAGCGGGGCCTGTTCGCCCGCCGCCGTATCGTCACCGAGGAGCCGCTGGACGACTTCTTCTTCGACCCGGATTATCGCCATCTGATCGGCACCAATCGGGAAGGGAACAAGGGCGTCGTCGTCAACCTCGACGTGGGGCGCGAGATTGCGGAGCTGCCGCTGCCGGGGATGCCGCATCTGGGGTCGGGGATCACCTGGGACCGGGGCGGGCACAAGGTCATGGCGACCCCGCATCTGAACGAAGGGGTGCTGTCGGTCATCGACATGGACGACTGGACGCTGGTCAGGCAGGTCGAGACGAACGGGCCGGGCTTCTTCCTGCGCTCGCATGCGACCAGCCCGCATGTCTGGGCGGACGTGTTCTTCGGCCCGCACAAGGACGAGGTCCATATCATCGACAAGGAGACGCTGGAGATCGTGAAGACCCTCAACCCCGCGCCCGGCAAGACCGTGGCCCATACAGAGTTCACCCGCGACGGGAAACACGCGCTGGTCTCGATCTGGGAAGACGACGGGGCGGTGGTGGTCTATGATGCGAAAACGCTGGAGGAAGTGCGGCGGCTGCCGATGAGGAAGCCGTCCGGGAAATACAATGTCTGGAACAAGATCACCTTCGAAGATGGCACCAGCCACTGATCCGCGCTGGGTCCGGCCCGATGGCCGCGCCGGCTGGGCGCTGCTGCTGGTGCTGTATCCCTTCACCGCGACCGCCGTGGCGATCAACCTGTTCATGCTGAGCCTGCTCGGCAAGTCGATCGGCCTGTCCAGCATGTCGCCCGAAATGGCGGTGCTGGTGTCGGTCGTGCTGGGCGTTCCGCTGAACTTCCTGTCCGGGCGCTGGATCGCGGGGCTGCTGGAGGAGGCGCGGAAGGACTGACGCGCGCTTATGCCAGCACGTCCGACAGCATCTTCGCCGCCGTGATCGCCAGGAAGATCCCGAACGCCTTGCGCAGATGCGCCGGAGCGATCGAATGGGCGGCGCGGGCGCCCCAGGGGGCGAAGAACATGCTCGTCACCACGATCGCCAGCAGCGCGGCAAGGTTCACGTAACCAAGCGAGAACGGCGGCAGCCCCTCGCGCCCGAACCCGTTGAAGATATAGCCGAGCGTTCCCGGCAGCGCGATGATGAGGCCGACGACCGAGGCGGTGCCGACCGCGCGGCGCACGGGATAGCTGAAGATGCTGAGGACCGGCACCGTCAGCGTGCCGCCGCCGATGCCCATCAGGGTCGAGATGGTGCCGATCCCGGTCGCCATGCCGCCCTGCGCGGCTTTCGACGGCAGGGCGCGGAACGGGTGCCAGCCCTCGCGGGTGAACAGCATGTAGGCGGCGACGATGGCGGCGACGACGCCGAACACCGCCGTCAGCAGCGTCCCCGGCGCGAAGCGGGCGATCAGCACGCCGATCAGGACGCCCAGTCCCACGAAGGGGGCCCACCAGCGCAGCAGGGTCTCATCGACGGCGCCCTTGGCGCGGTGGGTGCGGATCGACTGGATCGAGGTCGGGATGATCGTCGCGAGCGAGGTGCCCACCGCGATATGCGCCCGCAGCGCCATGTCCACGTCGAAGGCGGCGAGGACGTGATACAGCACCGGCACGATGATGATGCCGCCGCCGACCCCCAGAAGCCCGGCCAGAAAGCCCGAGACGCACCCGCTCAGCGCAAGGACGAAGGTGAAGGTGGTCACAAGGGTCAGGGAAATGGGCATCGCGCGCTCCGGCCGGGAAGAAAGCGGCCCCCGCGGGGGCCGCATCGGATCAGGGGATCAGACGATCCTGAAGGTGATCTCGTCCACACCCTCGACATGGCCGGTCATCACGTCGCCGCGCTCGACCTTGCCCACGCCCGCAGGCGTTCCGGCGAAGATCACGTCGCCGGGGCGCAGTTCGAACAGGCGCGAAAGATAGGCGATCATCTCCGGCACCTTCCAGATCATCTGGTTCAGATCGCCCTCCTGGCGCAGCTCGCCATTGACCGAGACCCGGATCGCGCCCTGTGCGGGGTGGCCCACCTCGGACACCGGATGAATGGCGGAGCAGGGGGCCGACGCCTCGAACGACTTGCCGGTTTCCCACGGGCGGCCCATCTTCTTGGCCTGCCCCTGAAGGTCGCGCCGGGTCATGTCCAGCCCGACGCCGTAGCCGTAGACGTGGTCCAGCGCGTCTTCCGGCGCGATGTCGGTGCCGCCCGATTTCAGCGCGACGACCAGTTCGATCTCGTGGTGCAGGTCGCTCGTCTCGGTCGGATAGGGAACGTCCTTGCCGGGCGGGACGATCGAGTCGGGGTTCTTCTGGAAGAAGAACGGCGGCTCCTTGTCGGGATCGTGGCCCATCTCGATCGCGTGCTCGGCGAAGTTCCGGCCCACGCAGTAGATGCGGCGCACGGGGAACAGCTTGTCGCTGCCGGCGACCGGGATGGTGGGGGTGGGTTCCGGCACGAAGACGTAGTCGGCAACCTTGGTCATGTCGTTCATCATCTCGCTCCTGCGTAGTATTCGATGCGTTTTTCTGCGTTTTCAACAATCGCCGACAGCACCATGGCCGCGGCGAAGAGAACCATTGTCAGGGCCCAGAACCGCTCCATGTCGAAGCTTCTGGAGTAAAGCTCGAACAGCTCGCCATAGCCGATGATGGCAACGAGGATCTGCCCGATGACCACCCCCTTGACCCCCCGGATCACCCCGATGCGGACACCCGCGAGGATTTCGGGAAGCGCCGAGACGAGGATGATCTTGCGCATGATCGTGGGCTGCGAGGCGCCGTAGGACCGCGCCATCTCGATCAGCGAGGTCGGCACCTGCATGACGCCCGCGCGGGCGTCCAGCACGATGATCCAGACCGCGAACAGGAAGACGGTGACGACGATGGTCGCCTCGCCCATCCCGAACAGGATCATCAGCACCGGCACCAGCGCGGACAGCGGCGCGCTGACGAAGATGTTCACCCACAGGCCGAAGATGTTGTCGATGATCTTCACCCGGCCCATCATCACGCCCAGCGGCACGCCCACCCCGATCGCCAGCGCCATGCCGATGATGAAGGACCGGATCGTGACCAGCGTCGCGTTCTGCCAAGACGCGGTCTGCACCAGATCGATGCCTGCGGCGATGATCGCGGTCATCGGCGGGATCAGGAAGATCACGTCCAACCGGCCGACGATTTCCCACACCAAGGCCCAGACGAGCAGCGAGGCCATCATGGGGATGCGGTATCCGAACAATGTCATGGCCGGTCACTCCGCATAATGGCGCAGGCCCTGCCAGATCTCCTCGACCACGTCGAGATAACCTGGGTCGCGCCTGATGTCGTCGGGGTTGGCGGTGCGGTCGATGCGCGGCTCGATGACGTTCGACACCCGGCCGGGCCGCGGCGACAGCAGCACGATCCGGTCCGAGACATAGACCGCCTCCTCGATCGAGTGGGTGACGAAGATGAAGCTCTTGCGCTCCATCTCGACCAGCCGCAGCAGATCCTCCTGGAACTTGCGGCGGTTCTGCTCGTCCACGGCCGAGAACGGCTCGTCCAGCAGCAGCACGTCGGCGTTGACCGAGAAGGCGCGGGCGATGCCGACACGCTGGCGCATCCCGCCCGAAAGCTCGTGCGGATACTTGTCCTCGAAACCCTGAAGGCCGACCTCCTCGATGTAGTGCCGGGCGATGCGGTTGCGTTCGGTGGCGCCCCTCCCCTTCAGCTCCAGCCCGAAGGCCACGTTGCGCATGACGGTCGCCCAGGGCATCAGCGCGAAATCCTGGAAGACGAAGGCGCGTTCCGGCCCCGGTCCGGTGACGGCGCGGCCATTGACCACGATCCGCCCCGAGGTCGCGGGCACCAGCCCGGCGATGATCTTGAGCAGCGTGGTCTTGCCGCAACCCGAGGGGCCGAGCAGCGTCGTCAGCTTGCCGCGCTCGAACTGCAGGTCGATGCTGCGCAGCGCCTCGGTCGCGCCGTAGTGCTTCGAGATCGCCTCGACCCGGACGACGGGATCGTTGGTAACGATGCTCGCGGGGTCGAACTCGTCCTTTGCGAGTGCGGGATTGGCAAGTGCGGCGGCGTTCATCTCAGCTCCTCCTCTTTTCGGGGCGCATGACGTTGGTTTCAAACCACTGCAGCAGGGCCAGCGTCACCGTGGACGCGGCGATGATGGCGGCGACGGCGGCATACATATGCGCGTAGTTCGCGACCGAGCGGTGGTAGGTGATCAGGTCGCCGATCCCCGTGGGGGTGATCAGCAGTTCGGCCAGCATCACGCCGATGAAGCCGGCGGCCACGCCCAGCCGCAGCCCGGCGAACAGCACCGGCGAGGCGTCGGGAATGATGATCCTGAAGATCTGCTGGCGGCGCGAGCCCTGGAACGACCGGCACATGTCCACCAGCGATGGATTCACATGCCGCACCGCCTTGTAGGAGTTCAGCACGATCACCGGCAGCGCCAGCATGATGACGGCGAGCGTCTTGGCGACCAGCCCGATCCCGTAGACGAAGGTCACGAGCGGCACCAGCGCCGCCATCGGCGCGGCCTGCAGCACGATGAAGACCGGCGCGAACAGCCATTCCAGCTTGTCCGACAGCCCCATCGCGATGCCGATCCCGATCCCCAGCAGCGCCGAGATCGCGACGCCCAGCACCAGCGGTTGCAGGGTCAGGAAGAAGGCGCGGATCATCGTGCCGTCGCCCACCATCTCGAAGAAGGCGGCCAGCGTGTCGAGGAAGGTAGGGAAGGCGAAGCTGATCGGGATGCGCCCGGCGATCTCCCATGCGGTGAACAGGGCCAGCAGCGACAAGACGACCCAGAACGACCGGCGCCGCTCGGCGAACAGGCGCAGCGACTGCATCCTGGTGGCGCCCGCAGGGGGCGCCACGCTGGTATCGTCCGACATGACGCTCATCTCACTGGGTCCCGATCTTGCCGAGGACCGAGTCCAGCACCGCCAGATCCCAGAAATCCTCGACCTTCAGATCCGCCGCTTCGCCCTCCAGCGCGCCCGAGACGGTGTAGAACTCGAAGTCGCCCCGCGCCGCATCCGCGCCGCCGCCGTTCATCGGCAGCGCGTCCTTCATGCCGGAATAATAAGGCTCGATATCGGCCAGCATCTCGGGCGTGGCGTCGGGCAGCAGGTTGTATTGCTCGCGCAGGCTGGCCACCACGGTCGGATCGGCGGCGATCTCGCGCCAGGTCGTCACGATCGCCTCGACCAGCGTCGCCACGTCATCCGAGTTCTCGGACAGGTAGTCCGTATTGGCGAACATCGCCTCGTCCGTCGCCTCGACCCCGTCCAGCGGCAGGAAGGCGAACTTCTCGGGCGCCTCGGATTCCAGGATGCGGCGGCCGGAGGAGTCCACGATCGTCGCCTTGACGTTGCCCTGCAACAGCGCGCCGGTGCGGACCTCGGCGCCGGGCACATAGGCGATACTGGAATATTCGATGCCGTGCTCGTCGGCCATCATCTGCATGATCGCCTCGGTCCCCGAGCCGCGCGAATGGACCGCGATCTCCTGCCCGTTCAGGTCGGCCCAGTCCTGATAGAACTCGGTGTTGACCACGGGATACATCTGCAACTCGCTCAGCTGCAGGAAGATGCGGATCGGCGCCTTCACCTTCTGCAGCAGCGCATAGGGACCGCCGATGCCGATATCGGCCTGCCCGCTGACGACCGCCTGCGCGGCGATGTCCTCGCTTTTCAGGAAGGTCGTGTCGATCTCGACCCCCTGCTCCTTGGCCCGTTCCAGCGCGATCAGCAGGCCCAGCGTTTCGATGGTGGCGATATCGCCGAAAGCGACCCGCATCGGATCGGCAGAGGCCGCGGCAGGCAGCGCCACGGCCAGCGCCAGCGTGGAGACCATGGCCAGCGGCCGCATCCTGTCAGCAAGAAATCCCATCTTCTCTCCTCCCCAACGAGGGCTCCTCCAAGCCCATTGTGAACCAATGCTTGCGTTGATTCTGATTGCGCGTCAACGATTTTCAGCCGGCGGCGAGATTATCGCCGCAGCTGAGCGTAATCTTCTTTGCGTGTCCTTGGCCCAGACGAACCGAGACAGCGGATTGACATCAGGGCCCTGCGCCGCAATGATGAACCAATACAAACATTGGTTCCAAAATGCTCGACGCCTCGCCGCTGGAAAAACTGCGCAGCTATCTCGAAAGCGCCGATCTGGGCGACGATGGCCGCCTGCCGCCCGAACGGGAGCTGGCCGAGACGCTCGACATGGGCCGCACCGTGCTGCGCAAGGCGCTTGCCACGTTGCAGGGACAGGGGGTCGTGTGGCGCCATGTCGGCAAGGGCACCTTCCTGGGCGAGCGGCCCATCGACAGCGCGACCGACATCAACGCGCTGGTGCTGCGCACCAATCCGACCGAGGTGATGGCCGCCCGTCTCGCCTTCGAGCCCGAGATCGCGCGCCTCGCCGCCGTCAACGCCACCGGGGCGCAGATCAACGACCTGCGCGCCTGCGCCCTGAAATGCCGGCAGGCGCCCACCTGGCGCCAGTATGAGCATCACGACAACCGCCTGCATCGCGCGATGGGCGAGGCGACGCAGAACTCGCTGCTGCTGGGTCTCCTGGACACGATGACCACCGTGCGCCGCGCCGTGACGTGGAGCCGCCGCCGCGACAATCCCGGACGCCCTCCGGCCGACCACCACAGCTTCGAGCAGCACGACCGCATCGTCGAGGCGGTGGCGGCCCGCGACGGGCAGGCCGCCGCCGATGCCATGCGCGCCCATCTGCGGACGGTGGAGCATCATCTGCGCGAAGCCTTGGGATACTGACGTCGGCCCTCAGGCGACGACCACCCGCGTTCCGCCTTCGTCGCAGAGCCGCGCCAGCGCCGCCGGCAGCGGCTGGTCGATGAACACCGCGTCCAGTTCGCCCAGCGATACGACCCGGATCGGCGCCTTGCGGCCCAGCTTTGCGGCATCCGTGACCAGCCAGCGCTCCCTCGCCTGCTGAAGGATGGCGCGGCTGACGCGGACCTCAGCCATGTCGAAATCGAGGATGTCGCCATCCTCGTCCAGCGCCGAGCAGCCGACGATAGCGTAGTCGGTCTTGAAATTCGCCATGAATTCGCTGGTGAGATCCCCCACCAGCCCGCCATCGGACCGGCGCAGCAGCCCGCCCGCGACGACCACCTCGCAGCTGTCGTTGGCGGCAAGGATATTGGCCACGTTCATGTTGTTGGTGATGACGGTCAGGTCGCGATGGCGCAGAAGGGCGCGCGCGACGGCCTCGGTCGTCGTGCCGATGTTGAGGATCACCGAGCTGTTGTCGGGGATCTGCGCGGCGCAGGCGCGGCCGATGGCGGTCTTCGCCTCGTCGTTCATACGACGGCGCTCCTCATAGGCGATGTTGCTGGCGCCGCTGCGCAGGATCGCGCCGCCGTGGACGCGGTCCAGCGCCCCCTGCCCCGCCAGTTCCGCCAGATCGCGGCGTATCGTCTGCGGCGTCACCCCGAGCGCGGCGGCCAGTTCCTCGACGCTGGCCCGGCCCGAGCCGCGCACGTGTTCGAGGATCTGCATCTGCCTGATGTTCATTCCGATTCGGCCCCGCCGGCTTGCCCGGTCCCTGTCCGCCAAGGGAAACGCGCAGGGTCCGACCGTCAAGCGAAGATCGATGCGCGAAAACGAACATCGTCGTTGACAGAATCTGCGCGCGGTTGTTCGATCTGAACACCAGAGGGGGGGAGCCATGTCGGCGGCGACGGACCTGTTCGTCATCGGGGGCGGTATCAACGGCACGGGCATCGCCCGCGACGCCGCCGGACGCGGGCTGACCGTGCGGCTGGCGGAACAGGGCGATCTGGCCGGGGCGACCAGCAGCGCCTCGACCAAGCTGTTCCACGGCGGGCTGCGCTATCTGGAGTTCCTGGAACTGCGGCTGGTGCGCGAGGCGCTGCGCGAGCGCGAGGTGCTGCTGCGCGCCATGCCCCATATCGCCCGTCCGATGCGCTTCGTCCTGCCGCTGGACCCGCAGATGCGCTTTGCCGGCAACTCTCCGGTTTCTCGGCTGCAATCGCTGGCGATGCCGTGGTCGCGCGGCCACCGGCCCAATCTGATGATCCGCGCCGGGCTGTTTCTCTATGACAATCTCGGCGCGCGCGAGATCCTGCCCGGCACCACGTCGCTGGATCTGCGCCGGACGCCCGAAGGGGCGCCGCTGCAAGCGCGGCTGCGGCGGGGCTATGAATATTCCGACGCCTGGGTGGATGACGCGCGGCTGGTGGTGCTGAACGCCCGCGACGCGGCCGCGCGGGGCGCCGACATCATGGTCGGCGCGCGCGTGACCGAGGCGCGGCGCGAGGACGGCGGCTGGACCGTCCGGCTGGCCGACGAGCGCAGCTTCCGCGCCCGCGCGCTGGTGAACGCCACGGGGCCGTGGGTCGATCAGGTGATCCGCGACGTGGAGCACCTGCCCTCGACCGCGCATGTCCGGCTGGTGCGGGGCAGCCATATCGTCACCCGGCGGCTCTACGACCACGACAAGGCCTATTTCCTTCAGGGCGCGGACGGGCGGATCATCTTCGCGATCCCGTATGAGCGTGACTTCACCCTCATCGGCACCACCGACGCCGATCACCACGGGCCGCCGGGCGATGCCGTCTGCACACCCGAAGAAACCGCGTATCTCTGCCGCTTCGTGTCGGGCTATTTCAGGCGCGAGGTGACGCCCGCCGATGTGGTCTGGACCTTCTCCGGGGTGCGGCCGCTCTATGATGACGGCGCGTCCTCGGCCACGGCGGCGACGCGGGATTACGTGCTGGCACTGGATCACAACGGCCCCGCCTGCCTGCATGTCTTCGGCGGCAAGCTGACCACCTATCGCCGCCTGGCCGAGGCGGCGCTGGCGAAGCTGACCCCGCATTTGCCCGTCGCGGGCGAGAACTGGACGGCGGGCGCCCCTCTTCCGGGCGGTGATTTCCCCGTCGATGGGGTTGCCGCGCTGAGCGAGGGGCTGCGGCGCGATCATCCCTTCCTGACCGCGCCGTGGGCCGAGCGGCTGGTCCATGCCTACGGGACCGAGGCGCCGCTGGTGCTGGGCGGCGCGAAGGCCGCCGCCGATCTGGGCCGCGACTTCGGGGCGACGCTGACCGAAGCCGAACTGCGCTGGATGATCGACCGCGAATGGGCCCGCAGCGCCGAGGATGCCGTATGGCGACGCTCCAAGCTGGGGCTGCGGATGACCCCCGACCAGATCGCGGCGGTCGGGGACTTCATCGGCAGCGGGAGGGCGGCGGCATGACGCTGGAACTGCGCGGGGTATCCAGAAAGGTCGCCGGACAGGACTGGATTCACCCGACCGATCTGACGCTCTCGCCCGGCAGCATGAACGTGCTGCTGGGGCCGACGCTGTCCGGCAAGACCTCGCTGATGCGGCTGATGGCGGGGCTGGACCAGCCGACCGCCGGGCGCATCTTCTGGCAGGGGCAGGACGTGACCGGGATGCCGGTTCAGAAGCGCGGTGTGGCGATGGTCTATCAGCAGTTCATCAACTACCCGTCGATGAGCGTTTACGAGAACATCGCCTCGCCCCTGCGCCTGCAGCGGACCTCGCGGGCCGAGATCGACGCCCGCGTGCGCCAGACCGCCGAGATGATGCGGCTGACCCCCCTTCTGGACCGCCGCCCGCTGGAGCTTTCGGGCGGCCAGCAGCAGCGGACGGCCTTGGCCCGCGCCTTGGTCAAGGGCGCGGGGCTGGTGCTGCTGGACGAGCCGCTGGCGAATCTCGACTACAAGCTGCGCGAGGAACTGCGGGCGGAAATCCCACGCATCTTCGAAGCCTCCGGCGCGATCTTCGTCTATGCCACGACCGAGGCCGAGGAGGCGCTGCTGCTGGGCGGCAACACCGCGACCCTGTGGGAAGGCCGCGTGACCCAGTTCGGCCCGACGCCGCAGGTCTATCGCGCGCCCGTGGATGCGACGACCGCGCGGGTGTTCAGCGATCCGCCGATGAATTTTCAGCCGGTCGCCGTGCGGGGCGGCATGGCGCGGCTCGACGGTCACGACTGGCCGGTGGCCCTGCCCGACGGCAGCTATCGCGCTGGCTTCCGCGCCGCCCATCTGCGGCTGGACCCGCTGCCGGGCGCCATCCCGCTGAAGACGCGGGTGGACGTGACCGAGTTCACCGGGGCCGAGACGTTCCTGCACCTGCTGCATGGCGAGGCGCGCCTGATCGCGCTGGTCCCCGGCGTGCAGCGGCTGGAGCGGGGGGCGGCGCTGACGCTGTGGCTTGACTCAACGCATGTCTATCTGTTCGGGCAGGACGGGCGGCTCGCCTGCCGCGCCCCTTATGCGGCAGTGGCGTGATGGCCCGGATCACGCTGGAAAACCTCGCCCACAGCTACCGCCCCGCGCCGAAGACGGATGACGACTGGGCGCTGAAGCCGATGACGCTGACCTGGCGCGACGGCGGCGCCTATGCGCTGCTGGGCAGTTCCGGCTGCGGCAAGTCCACGCTGCTCAACATCATCTCGGGCCTCTTGCATCCCACCCAGGGACGGGTGCTGTTTGAGGACCGCGACGTGACAGCCCTGCCCACCGCGGCCCGCGACATCGCGCAGGTGTTCCAGTTTCCGGTCGTCTACGACACAATGACGGTGCGCCAGAATCTCGCCTTCCCGCTGAAGAACCGTTGCCTACCGGCGGCCGAGATCGCCCGCCGCGTTCAGGACGTCGCCCGGATGATCGGGATGGAGGACGCGCTCGACCGCCGCGCCCGGCGGCTGACGGCGGATGCCAAGCAGAAGATCAGCCTCGGCCGCGGCATGGTCCGGCACGAGGTGAACGCGATCCTGTTCGACGAGCCGCTGACCGTCATCGACCCGCAGATGAAATGGGAACTTCGCACCCAACTCAAGTCGCTGCACCGCGAGTTCGGCCACACGATGATCTATGTCACTCACGACCAGACCGAGGCGCTGACCTTCGCGGACGAGGTCGTCGTCATGTCCGAGGGGCGCGTGGTGCAGGTCGGCACGCCCCGGTCGCTGTTCGACGCACCCGCGCATACCTTCGTCGGCTATTTCATCGGTTCTCCCGGCATGAACCTGCTGGACGCCGAGGTGCAGGGCGCAACGGCCTTCGTCGCCGGAACCACCATCCCGCTCGGCACGGCTTACGCGCCGCCCAAGGGCCGCGTGCAGATCGGCATCCGCCCCGACGCCGCCCGCCCCGCGACCGAGGGCCTGCCCTTCCGCCTGATCCGGGTCGAGGACGTGGGCCACCACCGCATCTTGCGCGGCGAGGTCGCGGGCGCGGCCTTCAACGTCACCGTGCCCGAAGACGAGCCGATCCCGGCATCTTTCGACCGGGTGGCGCTGGATCCCGCCCGCATCGGCGTCTTCGTGGACGACTGGCGCCTCGCCCCGCTGGAAAGGGCCGCGTGATGGACAAGCCGGTCAACAATCGCGCCTGGCTGCTGGTGCTGCCGGTGCTGGTGCTGGTGGCGTTTTCCGCCGTGATCCCGCTGATGACGGTCGTCAACTATTCGGTGCAGGACACCTTCGGCCGCAACCAGTTCTTCTGGAACGGCCTCGGCTGGTTCGAGGACGTGCTGCACAGCGACCGCGTTCACGCCGCGCTGGGGCGCCAGCTTCTGTTCTCCGGCATCATCCTCGCCATCGAGATCCCGCTGGGGATCTTCATCGCCCTGAACATGCCCAAGCGCGGCTTCTGGGCCAGCCTCGTTCTGGTGCTGATGGCGCTGCCGCTGCTGATCCCGTGGAACGTGGTCGGCACGATCTGGCAGGTCTTCGGCCGCGTGGACATCGGCCTGCTGGGGCATACGCTGGCGGCGCTGGGGGTGGATTACAACTACGTCAACGATCCGCTGGACGCCTGGGCCACGATCATCGTCATGGACGTGTGGCACTGGACCTCGCTGGTCGCGCTGCTCTGCTATGCCGGGCTGCAATCCATCCCCGACGCCTATTATCAGGCGGCCCGCATCGACCAGGCGAGCCGCTGGGGCGTCTTCCGCTTCATCGAACTTCCCAAGATGCGCGGCGTCCTGCTGATCGCGGTGCTGCTGCGCTTCATGGACAGCTTCATGATCTACACCGAGCCCTTCGTCGTGACCGGCGGCGGCCCCGGCAACGCCACCACCTTCCTGTCCATCGACCTGGTGAAGATGGCGATCGGGCAATTCGACCTCGGCCCGGCGGCGGCGTTCAGCCTGATCTATTTCCTCGTGATCCTGCTGATTTCGTGGGTCTTCTACACCGCCATGACGGCCGAAAGGGAAAGGCCGTGATGCGCGCGTCCCGCGCCTCGGCGGTCGTGATGGTGCTTTACCTCACCTTTCTGCTGCTGCCGATCTACTGGCTCGTGAACATGAGCTTCAAGACCAACGCCGAGATCACCGGCACCTTCAGCCTCTGGCCGCAGAACCCGACGCTGAACAACTACCACACGATCCTGACCGACCCGAGCTGGTATATGGGCTACGTCAACAGCATGACCTATGTCGTCATGAACGTGGCCCTGTCGCTGGCCGTCGCCCTGCCCGCCGCCTACGCCTTCAGCCGCTACCGCTTCCTCGGCGACAAGCACCTGTTCTTCTGGCTGCTGACGAACCGCATGGCCCCGCCCGCCGTCTTCGCGCTGCCGTTCTTCCAGCTTTATTCGGCCGTGGGCCTGTTCGACACCCACCTGGCGGTGGCGCTGGCGCATGTCCTCTTCAACGTCCCGCTGGCGGTCTGGATTCTCGAAGGCTTCATGTCCGGCGTCCCGCGCGAGATCGACGAGACCGCCTATATCGACGGCTACTCCTTCCCCCGCTTCTTCGTCCGCATCTTCATGCCGCTGATCGCCAGCGGGATCGGCGTGGCGGCGTTCTTCTGCTTCATGTTCTCATGGGTGGAACTGCTGCTGAGCCGCACGCTGACATCGGTCAACGCCAAGCCCATCGCGGCGACGATGACGCGCACCGTCAGCGCCTCGGGCCTCGACTGGGGCGTGCTGGCGGCCGCCGGGGTGCTGACGATCATCCCCGGCGCGTTGGTGATCTGGTTCGTGCGGAACTACATCGCCAAGGGCTTTGCCCTGGGGAGGGTGTGATGCGCGTCCGCTCCGTCACCCCCTGGTTCGCGCTGGCCGGGCTGCTGATGCTCGCCTTCCTCGGCTGGCTCGTCGCCCTCGTCCCGGTGGACGACGGCGCGCGCGAGTGGACCGGCAGCCTCAATCCCGGCGGCTGGATGGCGTGGACCTTTCCGACCGCCCTCTTCTTCTGGGTGATCGCCGCCCTGCTGCTCACCTTCACATGGCTCGCGATCCGCTTTCCCGAGACGCCGCGCAGGGGCGTCCTCGGCATTCCTACGACGCGGGGCGACCGGCTGTTCATCAGCCTGCTCGGCTCGGCCTTCATCAACCTCGCCTGGCTCGGTCTCTGGGGGGAACCGGCCTGGGGGGGACTTGTCCTGTCACTCATCTACGCCGCGGCGGTGTTCCGCTGGGTGTGAAACCGGGCCCGCAAGGGGCCCATCCTGGGGAGGAACGACATGAGACTGCATTTGACGACCGCCATGGCGCTCGCGCTGATGGCCACCGGCGCGAACGCCGGGATCGAGGAGGCGCGCGCCTTCCTCGACGCCGAGATCGGCGACATGTCCAGCCTCGACCGGGCGGGGCAAGAGGCCGAGATGCAATGGTTCATCGACGCCGCCCAGCCCTTCGCGGGGATGGAGATCAAGGTGGTGTCCGAGCCCATCACCACCCACGACTACGAATCCAAGACCCTCGCCCCCGCCTTCACCGCCATCACCGGCATCAGGGTCACGCATGACCTGATCGGCGAAGGCGACGTCATCGAGAAGCTGCAGACGCAGATGCAGTCGGGCGAGAACATCTACGACGCCTACGTCAACGACAGCGACCTGATCGGCACCCACTGGCGCTATCAGCAGGCGCGGAACCTGACCGACTGGATGGCGAATGCCGGGGCGGACGTGACCAACCCGAACATCGACATCGACGACTTCATCGGCAAGTCCTTCACCACCGCGCCGGACGGGGACCTGTATCAGCTGCCCGACCAGCAGTTCGCCAACCTCTACTGGTTCCGCGCCGACTGGTTCGACGACGAGGCCAACAAGGCCGACTTCAAGGCGAAATACGGCTATGACCTGGGCGTGCCGATCACCTGGTCGGCCTATGAGGACATCGCCGAGTTCTTCACGGGCCGCGAGATCGACGGGAAGAAGGTCTTCGGCCACATGGACTATGGCAAGAAGGACCCCAGCCTCGGCTGGCGCTTCACCGACGCCTGGCTGTCGATGGCCGGTAACGGCGACAAGGGCATCCCCAACGGGCTGCCGGTGGACGAATGGGGCATCCGCGTCGATGAGAACAGCCGCCCCGTCGGCAGTTGCGTCGCCCGCGGCGGCGACACCAACGGCCCCGCCTCGGTCTATGCAATCCAGAAATATCTGGACTGGATCAAGGCCTATGCGCCGCCCGCCGCGCAGGGGATGACCTTCAGCGAAAGCGGCCCGGTCCCGGCGCAGGGCGAGGTCGCGCAGCAGATGTTCACCTACACCGCCTTCACCGCCGACTTCGTGAAGGAGGGTCTGCCGGTCGTGAACGAGGACGGCACGCCGAAATGGCGCTTCGCCCCCTCGCCCCACGGCGCCTACTGGCAGGACGGCATGAAGCTGGGCTATCAGGACGTGGGGTCGTGGACGCTGATGAAGTCCACGCCGGACGACCGCGCCAAGGCGGCGTGGCTTTACGCGCAGTTCGTCACCTCGAAGACGGTGGACGTGAAGAAAAGCCATGTCGGGCTGACCTTCATCCGCCAGTCCACGCTGGACCACCAGTCCTTCACCGACCGCGCGCCCAAGCTGGGCGGGCTGATCGAGTTCTACCGCTCGCCCGCCCGCCTGCAATGGTCGCCCACCGGGACCAACGTGCCGGATTATCCCAAGCTCGCGCAGCTCTGGTGGCAGGCGATCGGGGACGCATCCTCGGGCGCCAAGTCCGCGCAGGAAGCGATGGACAGCCTCTGCGCCGAGCAGGAAAAGGTCATGGAGCGGCTGGAGCGGGCCGGCGTTCAGGGCGACATCGGCCCGAAGCTGGCCGAGGAACACGACCTCGAATGGTGGAACAACTACGCCAAGGAGCATGGCACCATCGCGCCCCAGTTGAAGCTGGAGAACGAGGACCCGCAGCCGGAAACCGTCAGCTATGACGAGCTGGTGCAAAGCTGGCAGCAGTAACGCCACAGGGGAACCCGGCCCGTCCGGGTTCCCATCTTCACGGAGACCGCCATGCCGATCCTCGCTCTCGATCAGGGCACGACCTCGTCCCGTGCGGTGGTCTTTTCGGACGAGCTGACGCCGCTCGCCAGCGCGCAGCACGAGTTTCGGCAGCATTTCCCCCGCTCCGGCTGGGTGGAGCATGATCCCGAGGATCTGTGGATCTCGACCGCAGCCACCGCCCGCGCGGCGATCGAGAAGGCGGGCGCACCGGCGCTTGCCGCGATCGGCATCACCAACCAGCGCGAGACGACGGTGGTCTGGGACCGCCGCACCGGCAAGGCGATCCACAACGCCATCGTCTGGCAGGACCGCCGCACCGCCGACACCTGCGCCAAGCTGAAGGAGGCGGGGCACGAGCCCGCCGTGACCGAGACGACCGGGCTGCTGCTCGACCCCTATTTCAGCGCGACCAAGCTGGCGTGGATGCTCGACCATGTGGACGGCGCGCGGGAAGCCGCGAAGGCCGGGCATCTCGCCTTCGGCACGGTGGACAGCTTCCTGATCTGGCGGCTGACCGGTGGGCGGGCGCATGTGACGGACGCGACCAACGCATCCCGCACGATGCTCTACGACATCCGCCGCGGTGCGTGGTCCGACGAGCTATGCGAACTGTTCGACGTGCCCCGCGCGATGCTGCCGGAGGTGTGTGACAGCGCCGCCGAGTTCGGCCTGACCCGCGCCGACCTCTTCGGCGGCGAGATCCCGATCCTCGGCGTGGCAGGCGACCAGCAGGCCGCGACCGTGGGGCAGGCCTGCTTCCAGCCGGGGATGATAAAGGCCACCTACGGGACGGGGTGCTTCGCGCTGCTGAACACCGGCGAGACCGCCGTGCAGTCGCAGAACCGCCTGCTGACGACCATCGCCTACCAACTGGACGGCAAGCCGACCTACGCGCTGGAGGGCTCGATCTTCGTCGCCGGTGCCGTGGTCCAGTGGCTGCGCGACGGGCTGGGCCTGATCCGCGCCGCGCCCGAGGTGGCAGACCTCGCCGCCCGCGCCGACAAGGCGCAGCAGGTCATCATGGTCCCCGCCTTCACCGGCCTCGGCGCCCCCTGGTGGGAGCCGGAGGCGCGGGGCGCGATCTTTGGCCTGACGCGGGCGACCGGCCCGGCGGAGCTGGCGCTGGCGGCGCTGGAAAGCGTGGCCTTCCAGACCCGCGACCTGACGGACGCCATGCGCCGCGACTGGCCGTCGCTCGGGGATTCGGTCCTGCGGGTGGACGGCGGCATGACCGCCTCGGACGCGGCGATGCAGGCGCTGGCCGACATCCTCGGCGCGCCGGTGGACCGCCCGCGGAACTTGGAGACCACCGTCCGCGGCGCGGCATGGCTGGCCGCGTTCCGGGCCGGGCTGACGGGCGGCCCCGAGGTCGCATCGACGACGTGGGAGCGGGAGGTCCGCTTCGAGCCGCATCTGGACCAACGTGCGCGCGACGCCCGCCACGCCCACTGGACACGGGCCGTCAATGCGGTGATCGCGATGCACAAGGGCGACGACTAGCGCATCCGCCCGGACGGGGAAGCGGCTTCGGTCGCCCCTCGGGGGGCGGAGTTCGACGTAGGCTATCGGTTCCGCCCGCACCCTGCCGTCCGGCATGACCGGAACAAGCCCGGCGCGGCATCCGCCCCCGCGGTCACGTCCTCACCCCGCGCCGTCCGTCCCACACAACACTCAGCACATGCCCTCCCGCAACGACCTGCCGGACGGGCAGCACCCGGCCGGCGGGCCAGTCCGCGCCCCAGTCCTCGGCCAGTGTGAGGCGGGAGCCATCCCACCCGATCACGGCAGCATGGAAGTCGCGGAACTGACGGGTCGCGGGATAGAGCGCCTTGTAGAGCGCCTCCTTGGCCGAGAAGGCGCGCGTGACCTCCAACTCGGGCGGCATCACGCCTGAGAGCCCCTCGGGCATGATCTCGGGCGCGATGTCGCGAGCGAGGTCCGGGGTCATCATCGCCTCCAGGTCGAGGCCGAGGACTGCGCCCGGCGCTGCCCGCATCACCAGCGCGGCAGCGATGTCGTCGGTGTGGGTGATGCTGCCCATCCAGCCCTCGGGCCAGAGCGGCAGACCATCCGGGCCGATCCCGACCTCGGCGCCCGCGCTGCCCGCCGCGGCCAGTGCCTCCGCAGCCGCCCGCCGTCCGGCGGCGAAGGTATTGCGGCGGCGCGGCGCGGCGGAGCGCAGCGTCTCGGGCACGGGGCCTGCCGCCGCCGTCACCGGCACGATCCTCAGCGCGCTGCCGGACGGCAGGGCCAGCCTCGTCGCGGCGGCTGTCAGTCGCTCGACCGCTTCCCTCAAATGCAAACCGAGGTCATGACGACCGGCAGCAGCGTCCATACCGTCGAGATCAGCGCCACGATCCCGAGCGCCACGCTGACCCACCGCACCCAGCGCGAAGGCGAGGCGTAGCGCGGCGTCTGCAGCACCAGCAGCAGGCCAAGCTGGATCGCGATGGCGACCAGCCACGCCGCCACCAGCGCGGCGCGGGCGGCGGAAAGGCCCAGCCCCGCCGCGCCCCAGTGATCGGAACAGACGATGCCCTGCAATCCATAGACGGCGCTGAAGGCGGCGATCCACACGGTCAGCGGGACCGAGATGCGCAGGATGTCGTTCATGGCGCGAGCCCCGGCAGCCACGCCGCGCCGAGCCCCAGCAGGGCCACCGCAACGGCATAGTCGGACCACAGCCGCACCACCCGCGCCTCGCCGATCCGCAGCGCCGACAGATAGCCGAAGCTTTCCCGGACGCAGAGGAACGCCATCATGATGAGCGCCACGGCGACATGGAACAGGACATAGCCGCCCAGCACCCACAGCGTCGCCTCATAGGCGTGGCCGTCATGGGTGGTGCCGCGCAGCACCGACAGCGCCGCCGCGCCAAGGCCGGCCAGCCCCGCCAGCCCGATCAGAAGGCCCGGCCACGGCGTCCCCTCGCGCCGCAGGGCGCCGTCGGCAAGGCGGATACCGCCGAAGGCCAGCACCGCGCCGCCCAGCCACAGCATCAGGTCGCGCTGTTCGGGGCGCAACCATTCGGGCGGCGGCCAGTTCGGCGCCAGCGTGAACAGGAACGCATAGCCGAACAGCAGCGATCCGAACATCACCCCGTCCGCGAGCAGCGTGAACAGCGAGCCCCACCAGCCCGGCGGGTTCACCGACTGCGTGCCGGGCGGCAGGGCGAGGCCGTTGCCGACATCCTGCAACCCCTCGTCCCGGCGGCTGCCGAGGCCCCAGGCCCACCAGACCGCCATGCCGATCACGCCGAGCGCCGACAGCGGCACCAGCCAGTACCATTTCAGCAGCATCCCCATAAACAGCCCGCCCGTCACCACCGCCATGGTGATGGGCATGGCGGAGTTGCCGGGGAAGATGATCTTGTGGCTGGGCCGCCCGCTGGACATCTCGACCATCATCGTCTCGCGCAGGCCGCTGGCGGGCGGGGTGCCCAGATACCCCTCGCCCCGCGCGATGCGCAGCGGAAGGTCGGGGTCGTCATGCAGCGGATCGCGGCTGCGCACGGTCGGGATCGAGGCCATGTTGTAGGCCCCCGACGGCGCGGGCATCGCCCATTCCAGCGTGCCCGCCTTCCATGGGTTGCGCGGCCCGCGGCTCGCCACCGCCACGTTCACGCCGATGTCGATGATGATGAGCGCAAAGCCCATCGCCATCACGAAGCCGCCGACCGAGGAGATGAGGTTGATCCCCTCCCACCCGGACCCCGCGTCCACATGGTCGATCCGCCGCCGCATCCCCAGCAGCCCGGCCCAGTGCAGCAGCAGGAACGTGCCGTGAAAGCCGATGAAGACCAGCCAGAATGCCGTCTCTCCGATCCTGAAGAAGCGCTTGCGGCCGGTGAAATGCGGCAGCCAGTAATAAATGCCGGCGATCATCGGGAAGACGAAGCCGCCCACCAGCACATAGTGGAAATGCGCCACGATGAAATAGGTGTCGTGCGACTGGAAGTTGAAGGGCACCATGGCGATCATCACCCCGGTCAGCCCGCCGATCACGAAGGTCGCGAAGAACCCCAGAATCCAGCGCATCGGCAGGTGCATCTCGGGCCGGCCCTTCCAGATCGTCCCGATCCAGGCGAAGATCTGCAACCCGGTGGGCACCGCCACCAGCGTCGATGCGGCCGAGAAGAAGGCCAGCCCCATATGCGGGATGCCGGTGGTGAACATGTGGTGGACCCACAGCCCGAAGCTCAGCACCCCCAGCGCGGCGACGGCGGCGACGAGCCAGCCGTAGCCCAGCAGCGTGGTGCGGGCCATCACCGGCAGCACGGTGGACACGACCCCGGCGGCGGGCAGGAAGATGATGTAGACCTCGGGGTGGCCGAACAGCCAGAACAGATGCAGCCACAGCAGGCTGTCGCCGCCATGCTCGACCTGGAAGAAGGGCATGCCGAAGGCGCGCTCCAGCTCCAACAGGATCGAGCCGAGGATCATCGGCGGGAACGCCGTCAAGATCATCACCGCGACGATCAGCATATACCAGGCGAAGATCGGCATCTTGTCCAGCGACATGCCGGCGGCGCGGTAGAGCAGGATCGTCACCACGATCTCGACCGCCGCCGAGATCGCCGAAATCTCGACGAAGGTGATCCCCAGCAGCCAGAAATCCGAGTTGATGCCGGGCGTGCCGAGCGTCGATGACAGCGGCGGATACATGAACCAGCCGCTGTTCGGCGCGATCCCCGCCACCATCGAGAAGATCAGCAGCGAGCCGCCGAACAGGTAGCACCAGAAGCCGAAGGCGCTGAGGCGCGGAAAGGCGAGGTCGCGCGTCCCCAGCATCTTCGGCAGCAGATAGATCGTCAGCCCCTCGAACAGCGGGATCGCGAACAGGAACATCATGATGGTCCCGTGCATCGTGAAGAGCTGGTTGAAGACCTCGGGCCCCACGAAGACGGATTCGGGCGTGGCGAGCTGGGCCCGGATCAGCATCGCCAGCACGCCCGCGATCGAGAAGAACGTGGCCGCGACGATCAGGAACATCAGCCCGATGTCGTTGTTGTTCACCGTCGTCAGCATGCCCCGCCAGCCCGGACGCGGGCCCCAGATGCGTTCCAGCTCGCGATGGCGGCGCAGTGCATTCATCAACCTTCTCCCCGCAGAAAGGCATCCCAGCCGGCCTCGTCATGGGCGCGCACGGTGAAGCGGTGGCCGGTATAGCCGGGGCCGCTGAACTCGGCGCTCAGCCCGGCATAGTCGCCCGGCGCGTCCGCCTGTATCCGCAGGACGTTGGTATGGCCCGGAACGGCGTCCAGCTTGCCCGCGAGGCGCGGCACCCAGAAGCTGTGGATCACGTCCGCCGACTCGATCCCCACATCGACGGGGCGGCCGGCGGGGATGTGCAGGACACCCTCGGTCTGTCGGCCCGGCGCGTCGGCATAGGTGAAGCGCCACGTCCACTGCGCGCCCGTCGCGCCGACGCTGACCACCTCGGGGCCGGGGCGGGGCAGCAGCCGCTCGCCGATATAGATGCCCCAGACGGTCAGCGCGGCCAGCACCGTCAGCGTGAAGCCGAGGCCCATCGCCTTGATCCAGATCCGCTCGTGCCGCGCATCGGCTTCGGCGCCCGGATGCTCCTCGCTCCGGCGGAAGGCCATGACCAGCAGCACGGCGACCAGCGCGAAGATCGCAGCCGCGCCGATCAGCATCACCCACCACAGCACCGCGATCGCATCCGCCGCCGGCCCGGCGGGGTGGACGGTCGAGAGCCTCTCTTCGCAACCAGCCAGCGCCAGCGGCGTTACGGTTGCGACCACCCCTCGCAGGAGAGCGCGACGATGACCGACACCCGGAACGACCCGCAGGATCGCCCGCAGAACGGCACCCCGGACGAGGATTACCGCAAGGAAAGCGAGACGCATACGGGCGGTCTGACCGACCCCGTCGCCAAGCGGCCGGGCTTCCACCAGACCGGATCGAAGATCGCGGTCGGCAGCCATCCGATCCATGCGATGGCCGTCGCCTTCCCGATCGCGCTGACCTTCAGCAATTTCGGTGCGGACGTGTTCTACTGGTGGACGGGCGACATCTTCTGGGCGCGGGCCGGGCTGTGGGCCGCGGGCGTCTCGTTTCTGATCGGGCTGGCCGCGGCGCTGACAGGCCTGCCGGAGCTGCTGCTCGTCCCCGGCATCCGGCAGCGGGCCTCGGCCTGGACCCATGCGGCCATCGCCATGGTGCTGCTGTCGCTGCTGGGGCTGAACTGGGGTTATCGGATGCAGGGGTTTGAATCGGCGGTGCTGCCCTGGGGCATCCTGCTGTCGGGCTTCTGCGTCGTCATGGTGGGCGCAACGGGATGGCATGGCGGCAAGCTCGTTTTCGATTACAATCTGGGGGGATCGTCGAACGGCAACTGATTGCCCCTTGGCTGCATCAGCCAGTCGGGCATGGGAATCCGCTCCAGCTCGGGCTTGGCGAGGACCAGCACGAGGATCATGACGACCGGCACCGTCAGCAGCAGCAGCGGCACCGTGGGCTGGGGCGTCCGGTGCGCGCGCTCCTCCTCGCCGATGCCGACGATCTGGCCGCCGACCCAGGCGTGAAAGGCGATCAGCAGCGCCACGAAGATCAGCTTGGCGAACATCCAGATGACGAACACCTCACGCACGAAGATCAGCAGCGTGCCCGCCGCGATCGCCGTCAGCGCGGCGGGGGTGATGACCCAGATATAGCCGAAATGCGACGCCAGCCTGATGCGGCTGTAGGCGACCTGATCCACGCCCGGATTGTGCCGGGCGAGGATCATCGGCATGGCGAAAAGGCCCGCGCACCAGATCACCAGCCCCATGATGTGCAGCGCCTTCAGATGCGGGATGATCGGCTGAAGCCAGTCGATCATGCCGGTCGTCCCTGCATCCGCCGCCAGCCGCGCAGCGCCACGAACGCGCCGAAGGCCGCATAGGGGATGCCTGCCGGCACCCACATGATGATCCCGCCAAGCTGCTGGTCGGCCAGCGGGGCGTAGCCCCATTGCAGCGGCGCAACGGCATGGATCGCGTAGAGCGTGCCCGGCGCGAAGGTCAGCAGCGCGCCCAGCAGGCCCATCTGCATGTAGGCGCCGAGAATGAACAGCAGCGACTGCGCCGAGGTCCGGCCGAAGCCGAACACCGCCCGCCAGAACACCGTGGCCGAACCCAGCAGCGTGACCTGCATCACCCAGTAGACCGCAATGTCGGCCATCGCCGCGTCATAGGCCTCCGGCAGATGCCAGAGCCACAGCACCGCCGTCGAGACGATGAACGGCAGCGCCGGATGCCCCTCGCGCCGCGCGGGGAACGCCAGCGCGATCAGTGGCGCCGCGACCGCAACCAGCAGGATGTGATGGACCACCCGCGCCGAGAACAGCGCCGCCGACAGCGCACAGAGCGGCGAGACGAACGCCACCGCCAGCACCGCCACCGCCGCCGCGCCGGGGCGCGATCGGCCCAGCACGAAGGCAAGCGCCGCCATCGCCGCCAGCAGGACCGGATCGAGGTTCCAGCTTTGCCACAACTCGCCGGGATTCGGCGCCGGGCCGCAATAGATGCCCGCCCAGATGTCGGGGATCATTCGGCAGCCCTCGCTTCGGTCTCGTCGGCCCGGATGCGCACCGGCACGCCCTTGTAGCCGGGGGTTTGCGACAGCTCGTCGTGATAGGCGACGGGGATCAGCGGGTTCGTTTCGGGATAGTAGGCCGCGATGCAGGCATCCGGCAGGTCGTAGGGCACGACGCGCAGGCCGCGGACCACCCTCGTGTTGCCGTCGGCGATGGCGCATTCCAGCATCACCGCCTGCCCTTCGGTCAGGCCCCGCCGCCGCATCTCCTCGGGGTTGATGAGCAGGTTCTCGCGGCTGCCCGCGATCCCCCGCAGCCGGTCCGAGAAGCCGTAGATGGTGGTGTTGAACTGGTCGTTCGAGCGCAGCGTGAACAGCGTCACCTCGTCGCCCCTGGGCTCCTCGCCCAAGGCGTTCAGCGTCTGGGGCGCGGTGAACTGAGCCTTGCCGCTGTCGGTCTTCCAGATCCGCTCGCGCGCGTCGTTGCCCTTGTAGAAGCCGCCGGGCGTGAACAGCTTGGCGTTGAAATCGGCGAACATGTCGGGATAGCTCGCCTCGATCAGATCGCGGATCAGGCCGTAATGGCCGGTCCAGTCGTCCCAGCCGACCTTGGGATTTTCGGGCAGCGTCTCCTTGGCGATGCCTGCGACGATCGCCACCTCGGATTTCAGATGCGGCGAGGCCGGCTTTCGCTTGCCGAGCGAGCCGTGAATCATGCTGAGGCTGTCCTCCATCGTCACGGCCTGCGGGCCGGTCGCCTGCATGTCCTCCTCGGACCGGACGAGACAGGGCAGCAGCCAGCTGTTCTTGCCGGGATAGAGATGCCCCCGGTTCAGCTTGGTCGCCACCTGCACGTTAAGCTCCAGATCGGCCCAGCACGGCTCGATCCGTTCCCGGTCGGGCATCGAGCGGACGAGATTGCCGCCCAGGACGATCATCCCCTTGACCGAACCGTCCAGCAGCCCTTCGGCGGTCTTGACGATGGTGCGCCCCTTTTCCTGCGGCGGCTCGAAGCCGAACAGCTCGCGCAGCTTGTCGCTCGGAACGTTCTCGGGGTTGTAGGTCACGCCGACCGTCGCCTGCCCCTGCACGTTGGAATGCCCCCGCACGGGCGAAACGCCGGTTCCGTCGCGCCCGATATTGCCCCGCAGCATCAGCAGGTTGACCAGCATCGCGAGGTTCAGCCAGCCCTTGACGTGCTGGGTCAGGCCCATCCCATAGATGCCGATGGTGTTCCTGGAATCGGCGTAAAGCTCGGCCACCTGCTCGATATCGGCGCGGCGCAGGCCGGTTTCGCGCTCGATCTCGTCCCAGGTGATCTGGCCCAGCCGCGCCTTCAGCTCATCCAGGCCGGTCGTATGCGCGTCGATGAAGTCGCGGTCGAGGATGGCGCCGTCCCGCTCGGCGTCCAGTTCCAGCACCCGCTTGCACATCCCGGCCAGCGCCGCGATGTCGCCACCGGGCCGCACCTGCAGATAGATGTCCGAGACCTTGGTGGCGGGTTTCACCGTCATGTCGGCCGGGCTCTGCGGATCGGCGAATTCCAGCAGGCCGCGTTCGCGGATCGGATTGAAGGTGACGATCCTGCAGCCCCGCTCCTTCGCGGATTTCAGCGTATGCTCGAAACGGGGGCTGTTCGAGCCGGTGTTCTGGCCGAAGAACATGATGAGATCGCAATGATCGAAATCGGCAAGGATGGCGGTGCCTACCCCCACGCCGATGACCTTCTTCAGCCCGACCGCGGTCGTCTCGTGACACATGTTTGAGCTGTCGGGCAGGTTGTTGTGCCCGTAAAGCCGCGCGAACAGGGCATAAAGATACGAGGTCTCGAGACTCGCCCGGCCGGACACGTAGAAGACCGTCGATTTCGGGTCGAGTTCGCGCAGCTTCGCCCCGATCGCCCGGAACGCCTCCTCCCACGTCGTCTCGACATAGCGGTCGGATTCGGCGTCGTAGCGCAGCGGATGCGTCAGGCGGCCGGTCTCCTCCAGCTCGTGGTCGGACCGCTCGCGCAGGCTGGTGATGCTGTGATCGGCGAAGAAATCGGGACCGCAGCGGTCGCGGGTCAGGTCCCAGATGGTCGCCTTGGCACCGTTCTCGCAGAACTCGAACAGATGGGCGTTCGCCGGCTTGGTCCACGCGCAGGACGTGCACATATGCCCGCCGACCTTGTTCTGGCGCATCAGCGTGCGCAGCGCACCGGCGGTCGGCTTCTGGTCGGCAAGAACGCGGGCCACGCCCTTCAGCGACCCCCAGCCGCCGGTGGCGTTGGTGTAATGGGCGGTGTCCGGGCGTTGCCGGGTGGCTTCGTCATCGCTCATCGGTTCCTCCTCGACGTTGGCGGGTCACCCTGACGCCAACCCGCCTCGCGCGGGGCAGGTTCCCTCGGGCGCGGCACAAAGCGCGGTTGCATCGGCCTGTCAGGGGGCCATCATCGAGGGCGCGTTTTCGGCGACCGGCGGGAGTTGTAACTCGGGATGATGCAGGCCGGGTCGTCCCCGATGGGGCGTGCGGAAAACCGGGTGAGGTGGTCGAGGAGGTTAACCGCGTTCCCGCATACGCTGCGGCGGCTGATGACGTCGTGAACGGGGCCGCTCAGAAAAGCCCCGTCATCTGTCCCGGCCGGACGAACGCCGCCACGATCGCCAGCCCGGCCAGCGCCGCCAGCACGTCGTGCAGCGGGTCCCACGCGCCGTGCCGGCGGGCCAGCCACACCGTCGCCGGATAGGCCAGCACCGCCGCGAGCGCCTGCCCGCCCAGGCCGCCCACCAGCCCCCACAGATGCACACCAAGCCAGAACAGCGCCAGGAACAGCGCCGCCCGGATCGCGGTCAGCGCGAAATACCGGCGCGAATCCCCGGCCACCAAAGCGGCGTGGTCGTAGCCGAGCACGATCATCTGCGGGATCGTGGCGCAGGCGATCAGCCGCACCATCTCGCCCGCCGGCTCATAGCGGGCATCGTAGAGCACATCGACCAGCCACGGCCCCAGCGCCGCCACGATGGCCAGCACGGCCAGGAATCCCGCCGTCAGGGTCATGCGGATGCGGCGGATGCGCAGGAAATTCTCGCGGCTCCCCTTGGGCGGCGACTCCCGGTAGATCGGCATCATGATCCGCCCGATCACCGTTCCGCCGAGCTGTTGCGCTACCGTGGCGAGAAAGAAGGCGATGTTGTAAAGGCCCAGCGCCGCGAGGGTGAGATACTTGCCGAGGATCGCCTTGTCGCCCTGCGCCAGGATGAAGCCGACGATCGTGCTGGGGAAGATCCACTTGCCGAAGTCGATGATCTCGCGCGCGGCGGCGGGGTCCCAGCGGAAGCGGTTGCGGTGGCCCGGCAGCATCCGGTCGGCGATCACCAGCTTGATGACCGCGCCGAAGACAAGCGCGACCACCAGCCCCCAGGCCGACTGCCACACCGCCGCCAGCGCGACCGTCAGGATCGTGGCGAGAATCTGGCTGTAGATCTCCATCCGGGTGAGGCGGCCCAGATGCAGGTGCCGCTGCGCCTGCTCGATCCGGGTGGTCAGCACGCCCCAGATGACCGAGCTGAACCCCGCCACCGGCAGATACCACGCCAGTTCCGGCACGTCATAGAACCATGCCACCGGCACGGCCAGCGCGCAGCAGGCCAGCCACAGCCCCACCCCGCGGATGGCCTGCAGGGTGAAGGCGGTGTCGAGGAACGCCGGATCGTCGCCACGTTCGCTGCGCAGCACCGCGGGCGCGACGCCGACATCGGAGAAGTTGTTGAGCGCGGTGATGACCACCATGATCAGCGCCATGATCCCGAACACCTCCGGGAACAGGAGCCGCGTCAGGATCAGGTTCGAGACCAGCCGGGTGCCCTGCGATCCGAACACGCCGATAATCGTCCAGGCCGCCCCGCGCACCACACGCTGGGACAAGCCCTGCCCATGCCGGATGCGGGTCAGCGCGGCCAGCATGGATCAGCGGGGATCATCGGCCATGGCGGCCCGGATGCGATCCGCGATCGGTTCGCAGCCCGGCGCGATGGCGGGCTCGATTCCCTCCGGCACGGGAAAACCGGCCGGCGGCCGTTCGCCGTTGATCGCGGCATAGGTCACCATCGCGGCCAGCAGACAGGTCGTGGCGGTGCCGTGGGGGGAATGGTCGGTATGGAATTCCTCGACCGGAAACATGGGATAGTTGATGAGGCTGTTCCCGAAGAACAGGATCTGCGCCGCGTCGCGCGCCGGCCATTGCCCGGCCATCGCCGGGGCGGCGGCGGCCATCGCCAGGACTGCGGCAATCGCGCGGGGAAGTCGCGGAAGTCTCATCGTGGCCTCCCTTCAGGCTCTTTGACGGTGCAATTCCAGATAGCACGGCCCCTTGCCCGCCCGCCATCACCACCGCGTCAGGGTTGCCGTAAAGGACAACAAATGCGGTATCTGCTGGCGGGCCGCCTCGCCCGCCGCGGGCCGTTTCGTCAGACGGACAGCATCCCGGTTTGCGGCGTTGCGGCCGGACCAGCCTGCACGGGCGGCGCATCGGCTTCGCCCTGCCCCGACACCGTCGTTCCGACGTCCTCCAACCTGCGGGAGATGACATCCGCGACGCGCAAGGCGTTCGCGACGATGGTCAGGCTCGGGTTCACCCCGGTCGAGGTCGGCATGAAGGACGAATCCGCCACATACAGGTTGTCCAGCCCGTGCGCCTTGCAGTCGCGATCCAGCACGCCCCGCTTCGGATCGTCGGAAAACCGCGCAGTGCCGCAGGGATGGGCGAGGTTCAGCTCGACCTCATGCGACAGGAAAAGCGAGCGCAGGCCGCGCAGGCCCTGCCGGATGCGGCGCCGGAACATCGCGCGCCGTTCGCGCAGATCATCCGACACCCGATAGGTGAAGGTGAACCCCTGCGGATAGGCCGGATCGTAGGTCAGCCGGTTCTCGTCCACGGGCAGATCCTCGAGGATGCCGCAGAAGATCCGCGCCTCGCCCAGAAGGCGGGCGGCGATCCAGGCGGGAATGCGGGTCAGCTCGCGCCCCGGCCGGAACCGCCGCAGAGGCGAGTTGTCGTAGCGGTCGTTCAGAATCTGCACGATATTGCCGTAGCTGGCGGGCAGGCCCATCGACTGGAACAGCCCGAGCCGGCGCCCGTCATGGGCATAGAAGTCCCGCAGGCACAGGGTCTTCAGCGCCCCACGCCGATCCAGCCCGCGCGGGGGCCAGATCGCCACCCGCTCGCCCAGATGGAACATCAGCCCGCGCCCGACCAGCCCGCTGTCATTGGCGCAGCCCTGCGGCCAGTCGGGCGAGGCCGAGGCCAGCAGCAGATGCGCCGAGCCCAGCCCGCCCGCCGCCAACACGAAGATCCGCGCGCGCAGGACCACGGGCTTGCCCGCACATTCCGCCTCGACATGGGTGATGCGGCTGCGGTCGCCGCAGAGACGCTGCACGACGGTATCGCCCATGAACACCGCGCGGCCGGTGGCCAGCGCCGGCTCCACCCCCGCCGAGCGGCCGTCGCGCTTGCAGTCCATCGGGCATTTATGGCCGATGCACTCCATGCAGCCCGGACCGCCCCTGATCGCGAGGTGCATCCGATAGGGATGCAGGCCCCGCGCCTCCATCTGGGCGACGAGCGCCGCTTCGGCCGGCGAGAGCGGCGGCGGCGGGCGCAGGGGCGCGACGGCGTCGGCGCGCAGCGGGTCGTCGGTCCCCGACAGCATCATCACGTCCTGCGCGCGGTCGAACCAGGGCCGGAACTCGTCATAGCCCACGGGCCAGCCGCCCGTCGGGTGCGGCATCGCCGCGGTGGGTTCCAGATCGTGCCGCTCGGGCCGCTCCAGCGAGGCTGCGTAGAAGACCGAGGTGCCGCCCGGCCCCGTCCCTTGCAGGGCGAAATCGGTGATCTGCCGCCCGTCGATGCTGCCGTGCAGCCGGGTCGGCCAGCAGCCGCGCAGATGCCGCGTCCCGGGATCGTGGTCAGAGCCGTCGAGCGCGCCCGTCGCCCCCCGGTCGCCTTCGGTTCCGCGATCGACGAACAGGACCGACAGCCCCGCCTCAGCCAGGGCACGGCCGCACAGCCCGCCGCCGAGTCCGGCGCCGATCACGATCACGTCCCACGTCATGTCGGCTTCCGAATGCTCCATTTGGGGAACTCATATGCCTCGCGGGATGGAGCGGACAAGCCTGCGGCGCGGCGCGGCCGGTCGCGGCCGGGTGACTGTTGCCGGAATGGGCCGCACCGGGACCGGCGGCACGGCACGAGGATGCCTGCGTGGCGATCCGTTCCGCCGGCCGGCGGTCGTCGCCGCGCCTGCCGCCGCCGTCATGACAGGATCACGCGCATGGGCGCGGACCCCGCCCGCTGCGGGATCGCCGCGCCCGCGCCGGCGCCTTCGGTCTCGCGCCGCACCGCCCAGCCGGCCAGCACGCCCGCCGACACCCAGGTCAGCGAGGTCAGCGTCGCGTTCGGGATGAGATCGACCATGTTCGTCGCCAGGATCAGCGCCAGACCTGCCGCCGGAAGGTCCGAGGACGAAGCCACGCGCCGCACCGCACGCGCCGCCCGCAGGACCGCCCAGGTCAGCGGGCCGAAGGTGCAGACGAAGCTGATGAGGCCGCCGGCCGACATCAGCACGATCCAGTGCCCGTCGGTGACTGTCATCACCCGGCCGTTATCGGGATTGACCTCGTGGTTGCGGTTCCAGCCGCCCCAACCGGTCAGGGGCTTCTCGGCGGCGCGGGACAGCAGCACATCCTCGTTCAGCAGCCGGAACTCCAGCGACTGGCCGCGCTCCGGGTCCAGCCCGATCACGAAATCGCTGATCTCGCGGACCGGCACCGCCTCCACCCAGCGGGCAAGCGGGTAAAGCAGCACCAGCAGCGCCAGCACCGTCGCCACCCGGAACTGCATCCGGGGAGAGGTCAGCAGGATCACCGGCACCAGCAGAACGGCGTAGAGGATCGCGGCGGCGCTCTTGCAGAGAACCAGCAGGAGCAGCAATCCCGCGACCATGGCGAGGCGCTTGCCCTTCGGCGCGCCCTCGACCGCGCGGTCGCGCACCCGCGCCGCCGCCGCCAGCACGGCGGCCGAGGTGTAGATCGCGACCCACAGCCCGTGGGACAGGAACACCATCGGGCGGAACCCGCCGTAACGCATCATCTGCCCGAAATCATGGGCGAAGAAGCCATAGACCCAGACATTGATCTGCGGGCTCAGCCGGATCTCCACCAGCATCAGCGGGGCATAGGCCAGCGCGCCGATGACCAGCGCCTTCAGCCAGGCACGAAGCGCCTGCGGCGAGGACAGCACCAGATAGCCGAGGAGGAAGGGGATGATCTGGAACGACGCCATGATCGCGCCGGAGAACCCGTCATAAGGGGTCATGCCCGGCCGGTAACTGACGCCTTCGATCAGGGGCTCGGGATTGGTCAGGGCGGTCAGCGCGGGCGAGGCGATCCCCAGCGCCAGCATGGCCTTGATCCATCCCGGCATCCGCGGCGCCGCGCCCGCGCTTCCCGTGCCAAGGATCAGGACCCCGGCCAGCGCCGCAACGCTGGCGACCGAGTTCTTGTCCATCGCCGGGATCATCGGCAGGTCGATCGCCACGACCGGAGGCAGCGCCAGATATCCGCCGAGAATGGTCCAGATCACCGCGCGCACGCGGTCGAGGCGCGAGAACAGCACCGCCGCGACCAGGGGCCACGACAGAAGGACGATGAACCCCAACGGCGAATGCACCAGCCCGCCCCCTTTCGCTGAGCGGAGCATATAGGCGCGCCCGCCTCCGGCAACCCTGCCAGAAAGGACAGGTCGGGCATGGAAGGCCGGGCAGTTGCTGCGTTTTTTCCATGCTGGCCGGCCGTGTGCGGTGCAAACCTCGTTGAGGGGTCGGCAAACTCGCGTATGATCCCAGTCGCAACCGACGGGGGAATCGTGGACAGCACCGCTAAGGACGATCGTTCGGCAGAGTCGCCGTCCGGGCGCGTGTCGCACGGCGTGCCGTTCCGCGCCGCCTCGAACACCCGGCCCGCCGTCGTGCCGGTGGGAGCGGCCAGCCGGGGCGCCGAGGACGGCGGGGACGAGGCCGCCTCCGCCCGCTCCGGCCCGGAGGCGAGGATCACCACGTCCCTGCCCGCCCTCACCCCTCCGCGCCAGCCCATCGAAGAGGCCTGGGCGGCGCTGTCGCCCATTCCGTGGCCGCACGGCGCGGGGCTGCGCCGCCGGCTGGCGGGCGGCCCCTCGACCCATCCCGGCCTTGCGGCGGTGCATCCCTACGACGTGCTGCGGACCCGCGCGCTTCAGGCGATGACCGATGTCGGCTGGTCGCGGATCGGCATCACGCAGTCCAGCCCCGGCCCCGCCTCGGCCGCGACGGCGCTGAACCTGGCGCTGGCGGCGGCCCGGCGGCCCGATCAGAGGGTGGCGCTGGTCGATCTGGATATCGAACATCAGGCGGTGCTGGACCTTGTGGGGCAGACGCTGCCCGCGCCGGACGGGCCGACCCGCGGCTGCAAGGCGCGCCTGCGGCCCAATCTTGCCGTGATCAGCTTCGTCGCCCCCGCCGGGGCGGGGTCCGAAACCCTGCTGTCGTCGCAGTTCAAGAACCATGTCGGCGACCTGCTGGACGATCTGGAACCCGACCTGGTGGTCGTGCATGTGCCGCCGATCCTGGTCGGCGATGCCGGGATCGCCGCGATCGAACTCGTGGACACGGTGCTGATCGCCGTGGACGGAACCCAGGACACGGCCGCCACCGTGCGCGGCGCGGAACGGCTGATTGCCACCCGCCGGCCCGTGCTGGGCGTGTTCCTCTATGATGCCGAGGGCTGAATGGGACCGATCGTCGGAATCCGCGAACTGATCCTGATGCTGGTGCGCCACGCGCCGCTGATCGCGCTGGTGATGGTTGCCGGCGTCATCGCCACGCTGAGCCACGTCATGTCGATCCCGCACAGCTATCAGGCAATCACGGTGATCCAGCTGCAACCCTCGGCGTTGCAGGGCAGCGGCGAAGGCTCGCAGCTCGTCGATGCGCCGGCCCGGCTGCGCCTGATCGAGCAGCAGGTGACGAGCCGGCAGAACGTCCTCGACATGATCGAGCGGCACCATCTGTTCGACGACCGGCCGGAGCTGACCGAAGGCGAGCGGATCTGGCTGTTCCGGCAGGATTTGCGGATCGACCTGATCCCGTCGGCAGGGGCGGGCAGCGCGGATCGCGGGGTGTCGGCCCTGCTCGTGACGGCCAATGCCGGCAGCGCGCCGACCGCCGCCACGCTGGCGAACGACGTGGCCGACCAGATCGTCACCGGCAACCGCAGCGTCGTCACCCGGCGGATGGAGGATCTGAACGCGGCCCTCGTCGCCGAGGATCGGCGCCTGATGACCCGGATCGCCGCCGTGGAGGCGGATCTGGACGCGATCCGCCGCAGCGAGGGCGACGCCCTGCCCGAGAACCGCGACGTGCTGCAGGCCGAACTGACAACGCTACAGGCGCAGCGCGTGGCGACCAGCCGCGAGATCCAGGCGCTGGAACGCGAGCGGCTGATGCTGGAAGTCAGCGACGGCGACCGGGAAAGCGGGGCGCGCGCCGTGTCCCTGTCCGAACAGATCGGCCGGCTGCGGATCGATCTGGCGCAGGCCCGCCGCCGCCTGGGCGAAAGCCATCCCGAGGTGCAGCGCCTGCAGGCCAGCATCGACGATCTGCAACAGGGCGGCGTGCGCGACCTGCCGCCCGGCATCCAGCAGCAGATCGCGCTGATCGACGAACAGCTTGCCACGATGGAGGACGAACGGACCGCCCTCGACATGCGGCTGGCGGAAATCGACCTTGCGATCGCCCGCATGCCCGAGGCCGCGCAGCGGCTAGATGCGCAGCTCCGCCAGCTCCGCACGCTGGAAACCGAACGCGACGCGGTCGCGGCCCGGCTCGCCGCGGCCCGGCTGGATCAGGGATTAGTCTCGGAAGAACATGGCGAGCGCATGGTCATCCTGGAGCGGGCGGCGGTGCCGGACCTGCCGCAATCCTCCAGCCGCCGCCGGGTGGCGGTGCTGGGACTCGCCGCCAGCGTCGGCGTCGCGCTGCTGCTGGCGCTGCTGCTGGAACTGCGCCGGCCGATCCTGCGGACCCCCCGGCAACTGGAACAGGCGCTCGGCGTCGGCGCGATCGCGGTCGCCCACCGCATTCCCACCCCGGCCGAGCGGATGTCCGGTCTCGTCCGCATGGCGATCACGGTCGGAATTCTGACCGCCGGGGCATGGTATTCGTGGCAATTGATCTCGCCCCCGGTCACATGAGCCGCGCCCAACGGGCGCACGGGCGCTGCGCCACGCCGAAGCCGCGGCGGAAACCGGCATGATCGCCCATATTCTGGCGCTGGCGCTGGCCGCGACGCAGCCCGCAGGCGCCCCCGCCGATCCGGTTGCCCCGCCTGCGGGGTGGACCGAGCCGCCCATGCGAACCCAGGGGCGGATCGCCGAGCGGGACGGCACGCGCCTTCACCAATGGCCCGGCATCCGCGCGGAGGCGGTCATTGCGGGCGAATCGGCCATGCTCGCGCTGCCGGGCAGTCCAGCGCGCTATCGGGTGACGATCGACTCCGGCGGGGCCGAATCTCGGGTTCAGATGGTCGAGCGCCGCGAACCCGGCACGCTCGACCTGCATCTGGACGGCCCCGGCCCGCATCGCGTGGTGATCGAATCGCTGGGCGAGACGCTGGGCGTGCCCGGTGCCCTGCCCCGCCTGCTGGTGCCCGATGCCGAGGCGATTCGGCCGCCCCCCGCCGCGCCGCCCCGGCGGATCGAGGTGATCGGCGATTCCGACAGCACCGGTCACGGCATCCTGCATGTCGGCCGCGACTGCGACGGGCCGACGACCGAGCGATCATCGGACAGCACCGCCGCCTGGCCTTCGCTGCTGGCCCGCAAGCTGGACGCCGAGCTGCGCCTTCACGCCGCGAGCGGAATCGGCCTGATCCGCAACTACGGCGGGGCGGAGCCGGGCCGGGTCATGCCTGCGCTCTATCGCCGCACGCTCTGGCCGCCTCTGCCCGATGCCGCGTCAGCGGGTCCGGGCGATCCGTGGCAACCGCAACTCATCGTCGTGGCGATCGGATCGAACGATTTCGACTCTCCGTTGCAGCCGGACGAGAGGTGGGACAGCCCGCGCGCCGTCGCCCGCGACTTCGCCCCGGCGCTCGCGGATTTTCTGGCGGTGCTGCGCGAGCATTCACCGTCGGCCGGCATCCTGCTGGCCGTCTGGCCGGAATACGGCCGCCCCTACATGCGCGCCCAGCGAGAGGCGCTGTCGGAAAGGCTCGCCGCGGGGGATACCGCCATCGCGCTGGTCAGCCTGCCGCGAATGGAAAAGACGGCCTGCGGATGGCATCCCTCGCTCGCCGATCACGCGGCGATCGCGGCGGCGATCGAGGCGAGCCTGGCCGCGGCGGAACGCTCTCCCTTCGATTGACGGGACGCGCCGCCGTTCGGCAACACCATGCGCTCTCTCCGGCGCGGTCGAGCGTCCTTGGCAATCGACAAAGCCGGTTCCGCCACACATACTGCGCCCAAAGCCTTAGAGGATAGCGTGATCTCGTTTCGACCCGGACTCAACGCATTGCTGGCGCGCCTGGGCCGATCCGCTCCCGATCTCGCGTCGCGGGCGGAGATCACTGAGGTGGAGCCGGGCGGCGTCCAGACGGTTCCGCCCGCCATCTGCCTGCCCGGCATGATGGAGCGGATGCGCAGCACCGAATTCGCCGAGCCGCCGCAGGTGCTCAAGCACTTCGCCGGGGGGTTCGACGCGCCCCAGCCACCGACGCTGTCGCTGCGGCTGAAGGACGTCGATCTGGCGGACGGGGTGCTTTATGCCGCCGGCGCGGCGCGGCACATGCGGCCCCGCAGCCATCGCCGGCCGTGGTATGGCTCGCTGCCCGACCTGGGTCGGGGGACGATGTATGAAACCTGGGTCGGCAACAGCTATTTCGGCAACTGGCTTGCCGAGGATTGCCTGACCGCGATTCTGGCCGAGCGGATGGCGGACAGCCCCATCGTCACCACCCGCCCGCAGCCGCAAGGGCACATGATCGACTATCAGGCCCGGCTCGGCATGACCCCGAGGCACGTGACCGAAGGGCATTTCGACGAGCTGACCCTGCTCGAGGATCATTCCGCCCATGCGGCCCTGCAGGCCCGCGCGGCCGAGCAGCGCAGGCGGCTGATCGACGGCGTCGATGCGTCGCCCCATCCGGGCGTGTTCATCCTGCGCGGAACATCGGGCAGCCTGCGCGCCCTTGCCGACGAACGGCAGATCGCCGAACGGCTGGCCCATGCGCGCGGTCTGACCATCGTCGATGTCCGGCAGGACGACGCGGCGACGATCATCGCCGTCTGCGCCGGTGCCCGCGTCGCCGTGGGGGTCGAGGGCAGCCACCTGGCCCATGCGCTGGTCTCCATGCCGCCCGGTGCCGGGCTGCTGACCATCCACCCGCCCGACCGGGTCACTGGCGGGCTCAAGCTGATGACGGACCGCCGCTTTCAGCATTACGGCATTCTGATAGGAACCGGCACCGCCGAACATTTCGCGGTCGAGGAGGACGAGTTGCTCGCGACATTCGACATCATGGCCGAGGCGGCATGAAGGACGCAGCACCGATCGACCCGAACGCGCACCCGCCGCAATCCCGCGGCACTGCGACCGTTCAGCCCGGCCCCTACCGCCCGCTGCCCGACGTCGCGAGCCTGCGCGCCGCCGTGCGCGGCGACTGGAACGTGCATGGCCGCCGCGTGGAGCCTGCCTTCGTCGCAATGGCGACGTTCCGCTTTGGCCAGTGGGCGATCTCGCGCCAGCGCCGCTGGGCGCGGACCCTCGCCAACAAGTTCTATGGCTTGCTCAATTTCTTCGTCACCCCGTGGACGCGGGTGTTCATGCCGCCACAGACGCGGATCGGTAAGGATTTCCACATCATCCATTGCGAGGGCTCGATCTCGATCCACCCCGGCGCGGTGATCGGCGACCGGCTGGGGGTGATGCACAACGTCACCATCGGCACCAACATGGGACCGGAGGCTCCGGTGATCGGCGATGACGTGTTCATCGGCGTCAACTCCTGCGTCCTCGGCGGCATCCGCATCGGCAACCGGGTCCGCATCGGCGCGAACACCGCTGTCACGACCGACGTGCCCGACGACTGCATCGCCGTGGGCTCGCCCGCGCGCATCGTGCGGCGCCTCGGCCCGCTGAGCCGGGGGGCCTGACCTTGCGCGCATCTGCGAACGCACGGGCATGGCGCATCGACGCCGAGGGCAGGCCATGACCCCGCTGGCGATGACGCTGCACGATCTGCTGGCCGACAACCTGCCCGCGCGGTCGGGCGCGCCCGCGATCATCGAGCCGACCGGCCCCGTCACCTATGCCGAGCTGCACGCCGAAGCGGCGGCCATCGCCGGCTGGCTGGCCGCGCAGGGCGTCGGCCGGGGCGACCGGGTGATCGTCCATCTGCGGAAATCGGCCTCCGAGGTCGCGGCGATGCTGGGCGCGGCGCGGATCGGCGCGGTGGTGGTCAACGTGAACGCGCAGTGGACGGCCGAGCAGCTGGCCTATGTCATCGAGGACAGCGAAGCTTCGGCAGTGCTGACCGCGCCCGCTGCGGCCGGACGGCTGGGCAAAGGCGCGCCGCCGGTGCTGGTCCGCACGGCGCAGGGCTGGGCCGATGCCGGGCCGCCCCCGCCCACCGCCGCCGTGCTGGACAGCGACCTGGCGATGATCCTTTACACTTCCGGCTCGACCGGGCGGCCCAAGGGGGTGATGCTGAGCCATCACAACGTTCTGACCGGCGCCCGCGCGGTGGCCCGCTATCTCGGCCTGACGCCCGGCGACCGGCTGATGAGCGTGCTGCCCTACAGCTTCGACTATGGGCTGAACCAGCTGACCACGATGCTGCTGCTGGGCGGCACGGTGATCCACCAGCCGGTGCCGATGCCGGCCGAGATCGTGGCCACCATGAACCGCCACGGCGCGACCGGACTGGCCTGTGTGCCGCCGCTCTGGGGGCAGGTGGTGCGGCATCTGGCCGACAACCCGACGCCCGTCCCCTCGCTGCGGCGCGTGACCAACACCGGCGGCAAGATCCCCGATCCGATCCTCGCGCTGATGCCGCAGGTCTTTCCGGGCGTCGCGATCCACCTGATGTATGGGCTGACCGAGGCGTTCCGTTCCACCCACCTGCCGCCCGATCTGTTCGCCGCCAAGCCGGGCGCCATCGGCAGGGCCATTCCCGGCGCCGACGTGCGCGTGCTGCGGCCCGATGGCACGCTGGCGGGGCCGGGCGAGGATGGCGAATTGATCCATGCCGGGCCGCTGGTCAGCCTCGGCTACTGGCGCCGGCCCGAGCAGACGGCCGAGAAGTTCCGCCCCTGCCCCGCGCTCGGCGGGGCGCGGGTGGTCCATTCCGGCGACACCGTGCGGATGGATGCCGATGGCGATCTGTGGTTCGTCGGCCGGCGCGACGCGATGATCAAGACGATGGGCTTCCGCCTTTCCCCCGAGGAGATCGAGGAACATGCCTATGCCAGCGGCCTCGCCGCCGATGCCGTCGCCTGGGGGGTCGAGGATGACGCCATGGGTCAGGCCGTGCATCTGGCGGTGACCGCGCGGGACGGGTTTTCGCAACCTGCCTTGATAGACCACTTCCGCGCACACGCGGCGCATTACATGATGCCCCGGCGCATTCACGAATGGCAGGGGCCGATGCCCCGGATTTCCAGCGGAAAGCTCGACCGCAAATCGGTCGCCGCCGCCTTTAACGATCAGAACGGAGTCAGTGATGAAACAAGATGACCTGCTGAGCTTCCTGCGCCGCACCTCGGGCGACGAGACCGTGGGACCCGATACGCCGCTGTTCTCCACCGGCCTGATCGATTCCGTCGCGATGATGGACGTGATCGGCTATATCGAGACGCATGGCGGCATCCAGATGGGCACCGAGGATGTGACGCTGGAAAACCTCGACACCGCCGCGCGGATGCAGACCCTTGTCGCCGCCCGCCGCTGACCTGCCCGGCTGGGCCGAGGCGGACATGATCGATCTGGCTGACGATCTCACGCCGCCCGACGACGCGATCCTGGCCCGCGCCGCGGCGGCAGGGACGCCGCTCTATCTCTACGATCTGCGGCGGGTGACGGCGCGGGCGGCCCGGCTGCGGGAAGCTTTCGGCGGCCGGCTGGGGCTCAGCTTCGCGGTGAAGGCCAACCCCAATCCCACCCTGCTGCGGGCGATGATCGGGGTCGTGGACACGCTCGACGTGTCCTCGGGCGGAGAGCTGGCGCAGGCCATCGCCGCAGGCTGGGACGCGGGCCGGATCAGCTTTACCGGCCCCGCCAAGCGCGAGGCCGAAATTCGCCGCGCGCTGGCGGTCGGGCTGGGCGAACTGGTCGTGGAATCTCTGGCCGAGGCGCGGATGGCGGATGCCGCCGCCGCCGAACTTGGGCTGCGGCAGGCGGTGGTGGCGCGGATCGCGCCGGACCGGGTGCCCAAGGGCTTCGGCGACCAGATGGCCGGGCGGCCCAGCCCCTTCGGCATCGACGCCGAGATGGCGGCGGACACGCTGGCGCAGATCGCCGCGCTGCCCAACCTGCGGCTGGCAGGGCTGCATTTCTATTCCGGCACCCAGTGCCTGCGCGCCGATGCGGTGGTCGAGAACTGGCGCATCTTCCTGGGCCTCGCGCGCGGGCTTGCGCCGCTCTGCGAGGGCGGAAAGCTGCGGCTGATCCTGGGCGCGGGCTTGGGGATTCCCTATCACGAAACCGATGCGCCGCTGGACCTTTCGGCGGTCGCGGATGCCATCGCCCCCGATCTCGACGCGCTGGCGGCGGAAGGGCGGTTCGCCCGGCCGCTGCTGGAACTCGGCCGTTATCTGGTCGGCCCCGCCGGCTGGTTCCTGACCCGCGTGGTGGCGGTGAAGGACTCGCGCGGGCAGCGGATCGGGCTGTGCGATGGGGGTATGAACGCGCATCTGGCGGCCAGCGGGCATTTCGGCATGGTCATCCACCGCAACTACCGCCTGCATCTGGTCGGCGGATCGGGCGAGGCCGAGCCGGTGAACCTGACCGGCCCGCTCTGCACCTCGATCGACCGGCTGGCGCAGGGGGCGATGCTGCCGCGCGTGGAACCCGGCGCGCTGGTCGCCATCCACATGAGCGGCGCCTATGGCCCGACCACCAGTCCCGTCAACTTCATCAGCCACCCGATCCCGCGCGAGGCGGTCGTCACCGAGGCTGGCGAAGTGGTCGCCGCCGACTGGCTGCCCCGCCGGCCTGGGGTGGAGTGAGCGGCGCAAGCCGCGCAGTCTGATCCTCGTCTGCGGGCGGGCCTCCGCGCAGGAACCCGCCCAACGCCGCCCGCGTTCGCCGTCATGGACCTCGGAGCCTTCAGTCCCACTCACCTGAGCTGGATGGACGCGATCCTGCGGCTCGGGGCGGCGATGCTGCTTTCGCTGGCTCTAGGGCTGGAGCGGTTCCTGCGCAAGAAGCCCATCGACTTCCGCCCGTTCGTCATCATCGCCCTTGCCTCGTCGGCGCTGACCGTCTCGATCATCGAATTCGCCTATGGCAACGCGCATGACACGATCACCATCGACCCCGCGCGGGTGCTGAGCGGGGTGATGACCGGCATCGGCTTCATCGGCGCGGGGGCGCTGTTCCGGGAGGATCACACCGTCTATGGCGCGGGCTCGGCGGCGTCGATCTGGGCGGCGGGGGCGGTCGGCCTGATCTGCGGGCTGGGGTTCCTGTGGCTCGCCGGGCTGCTGACCCTGCTGCTGATCGCCCTGCTGCTGCTCAGCCGGCCCTTCACGCAGGAATACACCATCCAGATCGACGATGAGGAGGACGGCGACTCATCGGGCAGCAGCGACGGGCGCAACTGGCGAAAGCGGCGCTGACCGGGGTCGGGCGGAAGCCGCCCGACCCTGCTATTGCGCCTCGCGCTCCGCCCAGCCGGCGAAGATGCGTTCCAGCGCGACGACGCCGTAATAGAGCAGGATGCCCAACACGGCGAGCGCGATCAGCACCGCGAACATCAGCGGGTAGTCGCTGTTGATCTGCCCCGACAGGAACAGCGCGCCCAGTCCCTTGCCGTGGGGCGAGACGATTTCCACCAGATTGGTGCCGATGAAGGCCAGCGTGACGGACACCTTCAGCGCGCCGAAGAACTCGGGCAGGGTCTTGGGCAGCGCGATCTTGCGGAAGATCGTCAGCTTGGACGCGCCGAGCGCGGCGAGGATGTCGCGGTATTCCGGCTCCAGCGTCGAAAGCCCGATCCCGACCGACACGGCGATGGGAAAGAACGAGATCAGGAACGCCATCAGCACGGTGTTGAAGTCGTGCTGGCCGATGAAGATCAGCGCGATCACCGGCACCAGCGTCGCCTTGGGCACCGCGTTGAAGCCGACCAGCAGCGGATAGAGCGCGTCGCGGGCCACCCGCGAGAAGCCCATCACCATGCCCAGCAGCGTGCCGAACACCACGGCGAGGGCCAGCCCCAGCACGGTGCGCCACAGCGTCTGCCACCCCATCCCGATGAACTGGTCCTGAAAGCGGATGAAGGCGGCGGGCAGGTCGGACGGCGCGGCCATCTTGTAGGGCGGCCAGCCGTTGATCCAGACGACGAACTCCCACAGGGCGAGAAAAACCGCGATGGCGAGCAGCGGGACGGCGATCTTCTGGAAACGCTCCATCAATGCGCCCCCCCGTCGGTGCCGCCGTCGCGCCCCTGAGCGATGCGGATCTGTTCGCGCAGGACGTGAAGCATCCCGACAGCCTCCTTCTCGTAGAGGATGTCGATGGTTCGGTCGTGCGGCAGATCGACGTTCAGCACGTATTGCGTCCGCGCGGGCCGCCCCGACAGCACCACAACCTGATCGCCCAGGAACACGCTTTCGCGCAGATCATGGGTGATGAGGACGGCGGTGAACGGCTCGGCCGCGCGCAGGTCGCGCATGGTCTGCCACAGATCCTCGCGGGTGAAGTTGTCCAGCGCGCCGAAGGGCTCGTCCATGATGAGCACTTCGGGCTTGTGGACGATGGCGCGGCACAGGCTCGCCCGCTGCCGCATCCCGCCCGACAGCTCGGAGGGGCGCTTGCTCTCGAAGCCCTTGAGGCCGACCATCTCCAGCAGGTGCATGGCCCGGTCGTTCGCCTGCGCCTTCGGCATGGACGGCGCGACGATTTCCAGCGGCAGGACCACGTTCTCGATGATCGTGCGCCATTCCAGCAGGACCGGGTTCTGAAAGGCCATGCCCACGGTCTTGCGGGGGCTGGTGATCTTTTCGCCCGACAGCCAGACCTCGCCCGCGTTCGGCTTCATCAGCCCCGAGATCAGCCGCGTAAGCGTCGATTTCCCGCAGCCCGAGGGGCCGACCACCGCGCAGAACTCGCCCTGCGGCACGGAGATGTCGAGGTTGTCCAGCACCGGCAAGGCGCCGTGACGGGTCCGGTAGGCGTGGGTCACGCCCTTGATGTCGATCAGATTCTGCATCGGTGATGGATCGGCCGGCGCTTACTGGATCATCAGGCTGCCGTCATCGGGCAGATAGGCGTCGCTGAAGATCACGGCGGCGTCGGGTTCGTTCTGGAAATCATAGACGGTGCCAAGCTGCTGCATCGCCAGCGCGAACCGCTCGGGATCGACGCCGCCCATGCCGTGTTCCTTGACATAGTCGGTCAGCACGTTGCCCTCGATCGAGAGGCCGAGCCGGCGCACCTCAAGCTCCTTGTCCATCGCCGGGTTGCGGGCCACCAGCGTGTCCACCGCAGCAGCCGGATCAGCCACCGCGTCGCGCCAGCCCTTGGCGGTGGCGCGGATGAAGCCGGTCACGGCCTCGGGGTTCGCCTCGGCGAAATCCGTGTTGACGATCACCGCGTTGCCGTAAAGCGCGACGCCGTGATCGGCCATCAGCAGCACGGTCAGATCCTCGGGCGGCACGCCCAGCCGCTCGCTCGACAACGTGGAGGTGAAGGAAAAGCCCGTCACCGCGTCCACCTTGCCTTCGGCCAGCATCGGCTCGCGCACCGGGAAGCCGACCGGATCGACGGTGATCTTGGACATGTCGAGGCCGTTTTCGGCGGCGAAGATCGGGAACTGCGCCCATGCGCCGTCAGGCGGCGGGGCGCCCAGCTTGCGGCCCTCCAGATCCTTCGGCTGCTCGATTCCCAGCGACTTGCGGCCCACCACGGCGAAGGCGGGCTTGTCATAGACCATCATCACCGCCGTCACCGGCGCGCCGGGGTTCTGGTCCAGGAACTTCATCAGCGAGTTGATGTCGGTGAAGCCGACCGGGAAAGCCCCCGTCGCGACCTTCGGGATCGCGTCGAGCGAGCCGTTGCCTTCGGCGATGGTGACGTTCAGCCCCTCGTCCGTGTAATAGCCCTTGTCGATGGCGACCGTATAGGGCGCCGCCGGCCCCTCGAACTTCCAGTCGAGCGTGAAGGGCATGTCCGTCTGGGCCTGCGCGGCCGTTGCGGCAAGGGTCACGGCGGCGGCCGCCGCGATCTGCCAGGGGGTAAAGAACGTCATCGTCAGCTCCCGTTGGTGTCATTCTGCCATCGTGGCAGCCCGCCCCCCGGTGATGGCGGGACGGAGTTTCCGGCTCTGCGGCCGGATTTCGATACGGAAGCGAGACTGGCATCATCCCGCGCGGCTTGGCAAGAAGAAGGATGCGGGCGCGGGGTTTATAGTTCCCTTGCGCGCGCGCGAAGCATGAATTTCTGGATCTTGCCGGTCGGCGTCTTGGGCAGTTCGCCGAACACCACGGTCCTCGGGGTCTTGAAGCGGGCAAGGTTGTCGCGGCAGAACTCGATGATCTCGGCCTCGTCCACCTCAGCGCCGTCGCGCAGCTCGATGAAGGCGCAGGGGGTTTCGCCCCATTTCTCGTCCGGCCTCGCCACCACCGCCGCGACCATCACCGCCGGGTGGCGGTAGAGCACGTCCTCGACCTCGATGGACGAGATATTCTCGCCGCCCGAGATGATGATGTCCTTGGAGCGGTCCTTCAGCTCGATATACCCGTCCGGGTGCATCACGCCCAGATCGCCCGAGGCGAACCAGCCGCCGCGGAACGCCTTATCGGTCGCGCTGGGGTTCTTGAGATACCCCTTCATCACGTTGTTGCCGCGCATGAAGACCTCGCCCATCGTGGTGCCGTCGGCGGGCACCGGCTCCATCGTCTCGGGGTCGGCGACCATCGCGTCGGTCAGGGCGCTGTTCGGCACGCCCTGACGCACCTTCAGCCGGGCGCGGTCGCCCTGGCTGCGCTCGTCCCATTCGGTCTTCCAGGCGCACATGACCGAGGGGCCGTAGGTTTCGGTCAGCCCGTAGACATGGGTGACATGGATGCCGGTCGCCTCCATCGCCTCGATCACCTTGGCGGGCGGCGGCGCGCCGGCGGTCATCACCTTCACCTCGTGGTCGAAGTTCTTGAGCTGCTCGGGCGCGCTTGCCAGCATGTTCAGAACGATGGGCGCGCCGCAGAAATGCGTGACCTTCTCGTCCCGGATCAGCTGGAAGATCGGCTCGGCCCGGACCGCGCGCAGGCAGACGGCGACCCCCGCATTGGCGGCGATGGTCCACGGGAAGCACCAGCCGTTGCAGTGGAACATCGGCAGCGTCCACAGATAGCGCGAATGATGCGGCATCTCCCAGTCGCCGATATAGGACAGCGCGTTCAGCGTCGCGCCCCGGTGGTGATAGACGACCCCCTTGGGATCGCCGGTCGTCCCCGAGGTGTAGTTCAGCGCGATGGCGTCCCATTCATCCGCGGGCATCAGCCATTCGAACTGGGGATCGCCCTCGGCCAGCAGCTCCTCATAGGTCAGCGCCCCGATCCGCTGCCCCCCCTCGAAGCTGGGATCGACGATGTCCACCACCAGCAGGTCATGCGCATGGGCCATCCTGACCGCCCGGTCCACCACCTCCGAGAACTCGGGATCGACGATCAGCACCTTGGCCTCGCCGTGGTTCAGGATGAAGGCGATGCCCTCGGCATCCAGCCGGGTGTTGATCGCGTTCAGCACCGCGCCGGCCATCGGCACGCCGAAATGCGCTTCGAACATTTCCGGGATGTTGGCGGCGACGATGGCGACGGTATCGCCCTTGCCGATGCCGCGCCGGGTCAGCGCGCTGCCCATACGGCGCGTCCGCGCATAGGTTTCGGCCCAGTTGCGACGCACGCCGGTATAGACCACGGCCGGATAGTCGGGAAACACCCGCGCCGTGCGGTCGATATAGGTCAGCGGCGTCAGCGGAACGTGGTTCGCCGCGTTCTTGTCCAGCGCCAAATCGTAGATCGTCTGATCGGCCATGTCGTAACCTCCCGGAACCAGGCCGCACGGGCCATCGCGCCGGCGCACCCCCTCGCGCCGCCTCCAGTAGGGATTGAGCAGATTGCCGCGATCCAGCGCAAGGGGGAGGGGCGAAAATGGCAGTTCGTGCATGTGGCGGATCGTCGCGCCATTGCGTTGCCGCGCCGGCGCATTATGGGCTGGCGTCAGCGCGGCGGTTTTCGCAATCTGCGCGCGTTATCGTCACCCCTGCGATCGGAGCCAGCCCGCCGCCATGACCAGCCTTTCTCTGGGCGCTGTCGCCATCGGCCGCAACGAAGGCGAGCGGCTGAAGGCCTGCCTGCGCTCGCTCGTGCCCGCCTGCGACCGGGTTGTCTATGTGGACAGCGGCTCGACCGACGGCAGCGTCGCATTTGCGCGGGCCCTGGGCGTCACGGTGGTCGAGTTGGACATGAACACGCCCTTCACCGCCGCCCGCGCCCGCAACGCCGGATTCGACGCGCTTCTGGCGCAGGGGCCGCTGGATCTGGTGCAGTTCGTGGACGGCGACTGCACGGTGGTCCCCGGCTGGCTTGAGGCGGGCGCCGCCGCCCTCCAGGACGATCCCGGCCTCGGCCTCGTCACCGGCTGGCGGAGCGAGATCGAGCCCGACGCCTCGGTCTACAACGCCATGTTCGAGGTCGACTGGCACCGCCCCGCCGGTCCGATCCGCACCTGCGGCGGCGACATGATGGTGCGCACCCAGGCGTTCCGGCAGGCCGGCGGCTTCGATCCGACCGTCATCGCGGCCGAGGACGACGAGTTCTGCCTGCGCCTCGGGGCCGCCGGATGGCGGCTCGAACGGCTGCCGCTGCCGATGACCCGGCATGACGCCGCCATGACCAGCTTCGCCCCCTGGTGGCGGCGCACCATCCGGGACGGGCACGGCTTCGCGCAGGTCGGGCGGATGCACCCGGACCATTTCCGCCGCGAACGGCTGCGCGCCTGGGTCTATGGCCTCGTGCTGCCGCTGCTGTTTCTCGCCGGGCTGTTCCTCGCGCCATGGGTTTCCGTGGCTGTGCTGGCGGTCTATGCGCTGTCATGGCTCCGCACCGCCCGGAACCTGAAACGCGCCGGGCTGCAATCCGCCATGGCGGCCAGGCAGGCGTTGCTTCTGACGATCTCGAAAATTCCCAACGTCATCGGGATGCTGACCTATCACAACCGCCGCCGGACCGGCGGCGACATGCAGATCATCGAATACAAGTAAGAGGTTGCACATGGCCCCGGAAACCTGCCGCATCGGGCTCGTCGGCGCGGGCTACATCGCGCAGTGGCACGCCGACGCCATCCGCGCGACACCGGGAGTCGAGTTGACCGCCGTCTGCGACCGGTCGGCGGACGCGGCCGAGGGGCTGGCCTCGGCCTGCGGAATCACTGCCTTCACCGATCTGGACGCGATGATCGACGCCGGGATCTGCGATGCCGTCCATATCCTGACGCCGCCGCCCTCGCATCGCCCGCTGGCGCTGCATTGCTTGCGGGCCGGGCTGCATGTGCTGGTCGAAAAGCCCGCCGCGCTGTCGGCCGATGAGCTTGCCGAGATGGCGGCCGAGGCCGACGCGAGCGAGCGCCACCTCGGCGTCTGCCACAATTTCCTGAGCCTGCCGTCCTATCTGAAGCTGCGCCGCATCCGCAACGAGGGCCGGCTGGGGCTGGTCTCGTCGGCGCAGATCAACTGGGCGTTCCCGCTGCCGCCGCTCCGCTCGGGCCCCTATGGCATCTGGCTGATGGAGGACACGCGCAACCTGCTGCTGGAACTCGGCCCGCATCCGTTTTCCTTCGCGGTGGACCTGTTCGGACCGCTGGAGATCGAGCATGTCAGCCTCGGCCAGTGGATCGACCTGCCCGGCGGCGGACGGCGGCCGCAAAGCTGGCGCATCATCGCCCGCGCGGGCGATGTCGATGTCACCATAACCCTGTCGCTGGCCGAGACGTTCGACGACCGCTCGGTGGTGCTGCGCGGCTCGTCTGGCATGGCGCGGTTGGATTACGCCGCCGACACGCTGGTCGTCGCCGGGGACAACAGCTCGGAACTGGTGCTGAATCCGCTGCGGAAGGAACTGGGCCATGCAGGGGGTCATCTGCGCGAGGGGCTCGGCAATGCGCTGCGCCAAGCGGGATCGCTGAACCAGAAAAGCCCCTATGCGCTCAGCTTCCGCGGCACCATCGGCGCCTTCTACGACGGGCTGCGCACCGGCAAGCCGGACCCGCGCTTCGCCCCCGGACGCGCGCTGGAGGTGATGCTGGGGATCGAGGACAGCCTTGCCCTTCTGCCGCCCCAGCCTGCGCCGCGCCCCGGATCGACCCGCGCGCCCGCCCCTAAGGTCATGGTCATCGGCGGAACCGGCTTCATCGGCCGCAACCTGACCCGGCGGCTGGCCCGGCGCGGCCATGACGTCCGCGTCCTGTCGCGCGGGCGCAGCGGCCCGTTCGACGACCTTGCCGATCACGTCGAACTGACCGCCGCGTCGCTGCGCGACGAGGAGGGTCTGGCGCGGGCGATGGACGGGATCGACCGCGTCTTCAATCTCGCCCGGTCGGTGGACCGGACATGGGAAGCGGCGCTGGAAAACGACGTCGGAACCGCCCTGCGGATTTGCCGCGCGGCCAAGCGGGCGGGCGTGGCGCGGCTGGTCTATACCGGCACGATCGCCTCTTACGACATGTCCGACCCGTCCCGCACCATCACCGAGGACACGTCTTTCGGCGAGATGAGCCAGCGCAACCTCTATGCCCGCTCCAAGGCGGAATGCGAGCGGCAGCAGACCGAAATGGCGCAGGACGGCGGCGTGCCGCTGGTCATTGCCCGGCCGGGGATCGTACTTGGCGCGGGCGGGCCGCTGCAACATTGGGGGATCGGGCGCTGGCATGGCTCGGGCGCGGTGCGGCTGTGGGGGAACGGGCGCAACATCCTGCCCTTCGTGCTGGTGGACGACGTGTCGGACGGGTTGATCGCCATGATGGAGCACCCGGCGGCACCGGGCGAAAGCTTCAACCTGATCGGCGATCCGATGCTGACCGGGCGCGACTATTTCGACGCGATCCACCGGCGGCTCGGCGCGCGGCTGAACGTCTCGTCATCGAACCTGACCGCGCTCTGGGCGGCGGATCAGGCCAAGCTGGCGCTGAAGAAATATGCGCTGCGGCGCAAGGATGCGGTGGCGATCACCCGCGCCGACTGGAAATCGCGCGGGCATCTGTCGCCGTTCGACAACAGCAAGCCGCGCCGCCTGCTCGGCTGGACGCCCGAGGCCGACCGCGACGCCTTCCTGCGCCGCGCCATCGACGAGGCGCATCTGTTCCGATGAGCGGGCCGGGTCGGGGCCGCGGCGGGCTTCAACCCCGCTGCTGCCGCGCCGGTCAGCCGACCGCGATCTCCTTCTCCGCCTCGGCCACCACGCCGCCCGCATCCGTCCACACCATCCGCAGCGTGCCGGGCTGGCGGGCGGCGAAGGTGAACTCGATATAGGGGTTCTGCGAGATTGCCGTCTCCGGCGACCATTCCAGCAGCACCGCATCGCCCAGCGAGGCGGTGAAGCCGGTCAGGATGTCCTCGGGGATCGTCTGGCCGGCGGCGTCGATGCGGAAGCCGCTTTCCATGACGTGGACCATCTGGGCGCGGACGCGGACGATCTCGCCCAGGCTCGGGGTCTCGTTGCTGATCCAGATGCGGGGGGGACGGGCCATGCTTGCCTCCTTTAAAGTCCGCAGCCGCCGGCGGCGACGGTGATGTCGTGCCGCGCGGCCAGCACGCGGCCGTCGTTCATCCGCGCATAGGCCCGGATCGGCATCGTCTGGATCAGCCGCACCCGCACCGCCACATCGGCCGAGCCGGTTTCGGCGGTGAAGCGGAAGCGGCAGGCGAACGGCTGGGGGTTGAGGTCGGCGATCACGATCATCTCCTCGCACCACGAGGCTTCCGTGATCGGCTCGGTGACGTGGACCCGGACCGGCACGGCGGCGGGATTGTCCCCCAGCGCCGGCAGGTCCAGCGCCAGCCCCTCGGCCAGCACCTCAGCGCCGCCGGTGAACGCGGCCGCCAGCCGGTCGGCCTCGGCGGTATCCAGCTGCGGCATGGCGGTGGTGGCCTGCGCCTGCGCGGCGGTCGGAACCCCGGCCGCCACCAGCCCGGCGAGCGCCGCGCCCCCGGCGAGAAGGTCGCGACGCCGCAGGTCAAACACGAACGAAGTCATCGAACATTCCATTGATCCACGCGAAGTCTTCTTCCAGCAGGTCGGGCGTGCGCACGTCGATGTCGATCTGCGTCTGGTGGACCAGATCGTCGGCCCCGACCTCATAGAGGAACTCGACCGAGATCGCCTCGCGCGGCTCGCCGTTCACGAGCATGTAGCACAGGTTGTCGGGCAGTTCCGCCACCACCTCCTGCCCGCGCACGCGCTGGCCGATGTTGCGGGCCACGATCTTGGCGATGTAGTTCGCCACATGCCCGCTTTTCGGATAATGGCCGAAATGGGGCGAGATCGCGCCCATGCTGTCACCCACGATATAGACGCTGTCGTCGCCGTTGGCGTGGAACAGGCGCGGGTGCATGTCGGCCCAGCCGGTGGGCTTCCCCTCGGCGTCGGTGCCGATCAGGTCGGCATAGAACACCATGTCCGACGCCTGGTGCGGCGGCATGAAGATCGCCTCGTCGAAGTCGAAATCGCCCGCCTCGGTCATGATCCGCTTGTTATAGGGATCGACCTCCTTCACCCGGGCATTCGGGACGTGGGTGATGATGTCGGGATAAAGCTCGGCGAAGGCCGCGCGATAGCCCGCGCCGATGGGCGCCACCTGCGGTTTCGGATCGAGGATCACGATCTTCGCCGGGATGTTGTTGGTCTTGAAGTGCCACGCCGCAAGGCACGCCCGCTCGTAGGGCGAGGGCGGGCAGCGATGCGGCGGCGGCGGCAGCGTCATGACGAGGGTGCCGCCCTTGAAGTTGAGAATCCGGTCCTTCAGTCCCAGCATCTCGCCCTGGGGGATATAGGCTGAGCCGTAATGCGCGCGCGTGTAGTCCGCTGTCGCGCGGTCGTCCCCGAACCAGGCGTCCCACGCATCGCGGATGCCGCCCGACAGGATCAGGTAATCGTAATCCACGGCGCCCCTGGAGGTGCTGACGGTCTTGCGGGCGCGGTCGATCCCGGTGACGTCGCACTGGATGACGCTGTAGCCGTATCTGTTGGCGGGCCGCAGCATGTCATGGACGAGGAAGCCGGTATCCACCACGTCGATCAGCCACTTGTTGCTGAGCGGGCCGGACCAGAAGAAGGGGTTGCGCTCCAGCAGGACCACCTCGGCGTCGGGCAGTTCCTGCTTGAGATAGCGGGCCGAGGTCAGCCCGCCCCAGCCGCCGCCGCAGATGACGATGCGGGGGGCGCTGCCGCTGCGGGGCTTGAGGATGGTCTCGCCGCTCAGCGCGGCGGGCGCGGCAAGGGCGGTCGAGGCCCCGGCCAGCGCGCTGCCCAGGGCAAGCGAGGGAACGGCGGAAAGAAGTGTGCGGCGGCCGATCTTCATGTCGTGGCTCCTGCGGGTGAGGGATGCGGAAAAAGCGACAGCCCCACCGCGGCGCCGGCGACGATGCCGGCCAGCGCGACGAGGCTGCCGAGGGAGAGTGTGGAAAAGCCGGAAAGCCCCTGCCCGATCGAGCAGCCGAGCGCCAGAACGCCGCCGAAGCCCATCAGCACGCCGCCGAAGGTCGCCCCGAGCATCTGGCGCGGCGAGCCGAAGCTTTCGGGCCGGAAGCTGCGGGTCAGGATGGCGGCGGCAAAGGCCCCGGCCAGCGTGCCGCCGATCACGGCCACGGCAAAGCCGAGCTGCCGGCCGGTGGCAAGCATCGTCCAGAGCAGGCTTTCCCCCACGGGGCCGACGAAGCTGATCGAGGTCAGCGGCCTCGGGTCGAACGGATCGTCGGTGGCGAAGGTGATCCACCAGCCGCCCGCGACGGTCAGCCCGACGATGGCAGCCATCATGGCCTCAAGCGGGCTGCGGCGCAGCAGCGGCAGGGCGAAAAGGCCCAGCAGCAGCGCGGGGGCGGCAACGGAAAGGGCCAGCGGAAAGCCTAATCCCGCTGATGCAAGCAGTTGCGGCAGGGAACCGGTCGAGGGCGATCCCATCTGCTGCACCGCCATGCGCAGCGGCGCCAGCACCCCGGTCAGCGTCGCCTGCGCGGCCAGCCCGAGACACAGCAGCACCAGCAGCGATCGCAGGTTTCCCCCGCCCAGCAGCACCAGCGCGCGCGCCCCGCAGGCATTGGCCAGCACCATCCCCAGCCCGAAGATCACGCCCCCGGTCAGCATCGACGGCCAGGGATTGCTGGCCCGCAGCGGCATTGCCGCGCCGAGGTCCGTCCCGCCGGCAAGGTTCAGCGTCTGCGTCGCCAGCAGCGCCACCACCATCGCCAGCGCGAAGGCCCGCAGCGCCGTCAGATCGCCGCCGGGCCGCAGCCCCTTGAGGCCGCGCAGCAGGCAGAACCGGCCCGTCCCCGCTGCCGCGCCAAACACCGCGCCCAGAACCAGCCCGAGCGCCACCGCGCTCATGCCGTGCCCCAGATGTCGGCGCAGATCGCGGCATACCAACCCGCGCCATACTCCGCTTCGGCCCGCCGGAACTCGGGCCCGGCCTCAAGCGGGCTGACGCCGCCCGAGTCCGGCACCTCGACGACTTTCCCGTCCTCGGCGCGATAGACGCCCGCGACCGAGATGCCGTAGCCCGGCCCGATCAGGCTGTAGCAGGTATTGGCGAAGCTGGCGGGCGGCGGTTCGCGCCCGGCCAGATCGGCCGTGATCGCCGCCGCCGCGACCTTGCCCTGCGCGTTGGCGCAGAAGCCCGACTTGGGCATCGGCGCGGCGATCGTGGCGTCGCCGAGGACATAGACCCCCGGAACGCGGGCGGATTCGAAGCTGTCGGCCACAACCGGCACCCAGCCGGTGTCGTCGGTGACACCCGCGCGTTCCGCGATCAGCCCCGCCTTCTGCGGCGGGATCACGTTCAGCACGTCGGCCTTGTGCCGGGTGCCGAAGGCCGTGACGGCCTCGCGCGCGGCCGCGTCCACCTCGACCACCAGCCCGTCATCGGTCTGGCTGACCCATTCGATCATGTCGCCGTAAAGCGCCTGCCAGCCCTGCTGGAACAGCGGCTGTTTCGAGAACCTGTCCTGCGAATCCAGGATGATGACCTTGGAGCGCGGCTTGTGGGTCCTGAAGTAGTGGGCGACCATGCTGGCGCGTTCGTAGGGACCGGGCGGGCAGCGGAAGGCACCTTGCGGCACCACCATGACGAAGCTGCCACCATCCTCCATCGCCTCAAGCTGGCTGCGCAGAAGCTGCGTCTGCGGCCCGGCCTTCCAAGCGTGGGGCGCAAGTTCCACCGCCGCCTCATCATAGCCCGCAAGCTCGCCCCAGCGGAAGTCGATGCCGGGCGACAGGACCAGCCGGTCCCAGTCCAGCCGCGAACCGCCCGACAGCGTGACGGTGCGGGCGGTGGTATCCACATCCTCGGCGCGGGCGTGGATCACATCGACCCCCGCCGCGCGAAGATCGTCATAGCCGTGGGTGATGCTGTCCCATTCGCGCAAGCCACCCAGATAGAGATTCGAGAACGGGCAGGTCGCGAACCGCTCATTCGGCTCGACCAGCGTGATCCGCAGGTCGGGGTTCAGCCGGCGCAGGTAACGCGCCGCCGTGGCCCCGCCGAAGCCGCCGCCGATCACGACGACATGCGCGGCTCCCTGCGCCCGCCCCACCCTCGGCAGCGCCAGCGCGCCCACGCCCGCGCCCATCGCCAGAAGCACATCCCGCCGCGTCGCCTTCATTGCGCAATCTCCGCGAACCAGCGAGCCAGCGCCCGGATCTCGGCCTCGTCATAGCCCTTCATCAGCCGCGACATGATGGTGGCCGCCGGGTCGGTGCCGTCACGGAAGGCCAGCATCCGCGCCACCGCGTCGGCTTCGGGCAGGCCCGCGATCGACGGGATCGCGCCGGGAGAGCGCCCGTCCGGCCCGTGGCAGCTGGCGCAGGGCCCGGCGAGCACCTGCACGGCAGCGGGATCGAGCTCCTGCGCATGCGCCGCAGACAGCCCGGCGGAAAGGGCGAGAATGGGAAGAAGACGGATCATGCCTCGGCCTTCCGGTTGGTGATGGTGAGTTCGTGGAAGCCGGAGCGTTCGCACACCGCCCGGTCGAACGCGAGATCCGGCAGGATCAGCGCGACGATCTCGGCGGTGGTACGGACCTCGGAGCCCGGCAGCAGATGCCCGCCGAAGACCCGGCCTGCGCCGTCCGAAATGGCGATGTGCAGGTGCTGGTGGCGGGGGTCCAGCGTGCCGGTCAGCGAGACGATCTCGAACCGGCCCTCGTAGAGCGTCCCCTCATCCGCATCCGCGTGCCGGATGCGGGCGGTCCGCAGGCTGCCCGCGCAGGTCAGGACCGCCATCGCCTCGGCGCCCGCGTCCTGCTGAACCCGGCGCAGCCCGCCGATCAGATCGTCGCCCGGCAGCAGCCGGGCGGCGGCAAAGACGCCGCTCGACAGGGCGGCCAGGGCCGCGCCAATGGGCAATGAGGACGGGAAGGCCACGCGCTCTCCGACTTGCAGATGTCCGAACCTGGGCAGCCCCGCCGGGGCATGAAAGAACCAAGGCGCATCCGCGGCCTTCCTTGTGTTCTGCCCTCGAAGGGGTCCGTGTGTCAATGCGGGACGGCTCCGGCGGGGCCGCTGCGCTACGGCTGCGTCTGCCCCTCACCCCCGCCGCAGGCCGCCACGAAGGCTCGCACTGCCGCATGGCGCGCGCCCGCGCGGCGCCAGATCACCCCCATCTGGCGCATGTATCCGCCCGAAAGCCGCGTTTTCCGCAACCGCAGCCCCTCGGGCCAAGGGGGCGCCCAATCGGGCACGATCGCCACGCCGAGGCCGCGATCCACCAGCGCGGCGATGGCGTCCAGCGCGTCAAGCTCCAGCCACTCGCGCACCGCCAGCCCGTGATCGCGCAGGTATCTGTCCACCAGCTGCCCGCCCCACTGGTTGCGGTCGTAGCGGATGAAGCGGGACTGCCGGATCGCCTCGTGCGGCCCCTCGTCCGCCGCCCGTTCGGGGGCGAGGAGGACCAGCGGCTCGTCGCGGATGGTCAGCCAGTCGGCCGATTTCGGGATGGCGAATTGCGGGCGGACGATGATGGCGGCGTCCAGATCGCCCTCGACCACGCGGTGATAGAGGTCCACCGACGATCCCGGCTGCACGAAATACTCCAGCGCCGGGTGGCGGGCGCTCAGTTCCATGATGATCGACGGCATGAGGCCGGTCAGCGAGGTCGCCGTCGCCCCCAGCCGAAGCTGCCCGGTCGGCACGTCCTGCGCGGCCAGCGCCCGCAGATCGCGCGCGCCTTCGACCAGGGCGCGGGCGTGATCCAGGATCGCCAGCCCCTCGGCCGTGGGCTGCACCGTCCGGCCCGAGCGGACGATCAGCGGATGGCCCAGATCCTGCTCCAGCGCGCGCAGGCGCTGCGCCAGCGCCGCCGGGGTGCGGTTCAGCCGCCGCGCGGCCTCGGCGATGGAGCCGCAATCGGCGATGGTGATGAAGGTTTCCAGAAACCGGATATCCATCAGCTTTGCTATCATCTGAAGACAGGAAAGCAAGTTTCCCTTGCGTCCGCCCCGCTGCTATCTTCCGCCCAAATCCAGATACGGGAGACCGCCGATGACCATTCAGGACAAGTTCCTCAAGCTCGCCACCGACAACGCCCCCGGACAGGAGGTGCGCCAGTCGCGCGAGGCCGATTTCCTGCGCGGCGACCTGCTGGAAGGCGGCATGGTCGATTTCTCGCATGGCGACGTGGACGCCCACGAGCCGACCCCCGGCGCGTTCGAGGCCTTCGCGGCCGGCGTCGAGGAAGGCGGGGCGCAGGCCTATACCGAATATCGCGGCCGGTCCGAGATCCGCGAGGCGCTGGCTGCGCGGCTGGCCGAGTTCACGGGCGCCCCGGTCGATGCGACGGACGGGCTGATCATCACCCCCGGCACGCAGGGGGCGCTGTTCCTCGCGGTCGCCTCCACCGTCGCGCGGGGCGACAAGGTCGCCATCGTGCAGCCCGACTACTTCGCCAACCGCAAGCTGGTGGAATTCTTCGAGGGCGATATGGTCCCCGTCCAGATTGCCTATCAGGACGCGGCCGAGCATGAGGCCGGGCTGAAGCTCGACGAACTGGAGGCGGCGTTCAAGGCGGGCGCGCGGGTGTTCCTGTTCTCGAACCCCAACAACCCGGCGGGCGTGGTCTATTCCCCCGAGGAGATCGACGCCATCGCCGCGCTTGCCGCCCGTTACGGCGCGACGGTGATCGTGGACCAGCTATATTCCCGCCTGCGCTTCGAGGGCGCGACCTATACCCATCTGCGGGCGCACCCGGCGGCGGAAAACGTCGTGACGATCATGGGGCCGTCCAAGACGGAATCGCTCAGCGGCTACCGCCTGGGCGTGGCCTTCGGCCCGGCCGAGATCATCGGGCGGATGGAAAAACTGCAGGCGATCGTCTCGCTGCGCGCGCCGGGCTATTCGCAGGCCGTGCTGCGGACGTGGTTCAACGAGCCCGCGGGTTGGATGGCCGATCGCATCCGCCAGCACCAGGCGATCCGCGACGACCTGATCGCGCTGTTCCGCGGCATTCCCGGCTGCAAGGTCCGCTCGCCGCAGGCCGGCAGCTACCTGTTCCCCGCCCTGCCCGCGCTGAGCATCGCGCCCGCCGAGTTCGTCAAGGCGCTGCGGTTTCAGGCGAAGGTGGTCGTCACGCCGGGGACCGAGTTCAGCCCGCACAGCGCGGATTCGGTGCGGCTGAACTTCTCGCAGGACCATGCGGCGGCGGTGTCGGCGGTCGAGCGCATCGCCGCGCTGGTCGAGCGGTATCGCGCGTGATCGCCGCCCCCGCCCACGGCGCCCCCGTGCCGCAAGGGGACTACGTCCCCGCCCGGCGCGGCGGCGGCATCATCGTGACCTCGGGGATGACCCCGCGGGTCGATGGCAGGCTGATCGCCTTAGGCCCCGTCCGCAAGGATGCGCCGCTGGAGGAGTATCGCGAGGCGGTAGCGCTCGCCTGCAGCAACGCGCTGACGGCGGCGCGGGGCGTCCTTGCGGACGGCGAGGAACTGGGCGCGATCCTGGGGATGACGGTCTATATCGCCGCCGAGAACGGCTTCACCGCCCATTCCAAGCTGGCCGATTTCGCCTCGGCCTTCCTGCGGCAAAAGCTCGGCGATGCCGGCATCTGCGCCCGCGCGGCGGTCGGCGTCGCAACACTGCCGGGCGGCGCGCCGGTCGAGATCCAGCTTACCGCCGCGGTGGGGTGAAGACGGGCGGTGGGCACCGAGGGGCCTGCTGGTGCCCGGTGTCCGCAAAACGGCGTGCTGTTTGAATCCGCCTTCTACACCGCCATCGCGCTGGAGCAGTGGGAGGCGACGCTGGCGATCTGCCTGGTCTCGCCATTCGTGACCACCGGCGCGGCCGTTCCGCTGCTGCGGGAAAGCGCCAATCCGTCGATCATCAACATGTCCTAGGTCGCAGGCCGGGTGGGGAACCGAGCGGCTGGGGTGAGCGTGGCAGGCTCGCCCGCGGGCGGAAGCTCTCCGGTGTTCTTGCCGTTTCACCGTGGCGCGGCGCTGTGTGCGGGCGGCGAAAGGGCTGGTCAGCAGGGACTGCCCTGCCCCGCCATTCACGCCCGCGGGCCGCCCCGGCCCACGCGGGCAAGCAGCACGACCGGCAGGATGCCCACCAGCACGATGGCCCATGCGGCGATCGAGGCTTCCTCATAGGTGCCCCGCGCCGCCTCTCCGTAGAGGTGCGTCGCCAGCGTCTCGAAGTTCAGCGGCCGCAGCAGCAGGGTCGCCGACAGTTCCTTCATGCAGTCCACGAAGACCAGCAGCCCGGCGGCGGCCAGCGCCGCCTTTGACAGCGGCAGGTGGACGTGGCGCAGCATCCCCGTGACCCCATGCCCCAGCGTCCGCGCCGACTGGTCGTAGCTGCGGGGGATGCGGGTCAGCCCCGCCTCGACCGAGCCGATGGAGATGGCGAGAAAGCGGGCCAGATAGGCATAGCCGAGCGCGATACCCGATCCGATCAGGATCAGGCCCGGGTCGATGCCGAACAGGCCCTTCGCGGTCTGGCCGATCCAGCGGTCCAGCCCGGCGGCGACGATCAGGATGCCGAGGGCAAGGATCGTGCCGGGCATGGCATAGCCGACGGACGCCGCGCGATGGACGAACTGCATGCCCCGCTGCGGAAACACGCGCGCGGCATAGGCGACGACCAGCCCGCTGACCAGCACCGCCACGGTGGCGCAGGCGGACAGGACGAAGGTGTTGCGCGCCTCGATCAGCAGCCGGTCGGACAGGCCCGCGAACTGGAAGCGCTGCCACGCCTCGACCGCGAGGTGAAAGGCCGGCAGCAGGAAGCCGAACACCACCGGCAGCAGGCCGAGGCCGAGCGCCGCCAGCCCTGCCCGCCCGGTCAGCGGCTGGCGCGCGAAGCTGCGCGCCCGCTGCGCGGTGATGGAATAGCGCTGACGCCGCCGCGCCCACCGCTCCAGCGAGATCAGCGCCACGACCAGCAGCAGCATCGCCAGCGAGATCTGCGCCGCCCCCGGCAGGTCCGACCGCGTGACCCATGTCGTATAGACCGAGATCGTCAGCGACCGCACGCCCAGGAACTCGGACGCGCCTATGTCGTTCAGCGTCTCCATCAGCGCGAGGCTCACCCCCACCGCGATGGCCGGGCGGGCCAACGGCAGGGCGACCCGGCGGAAGATGCGGCTGCGGCTGGTGCCCAGCGTACGGGCGACCTCGACCAGATTGGCGGCCTGGGTCATGAACATCGCCCGCGTGGGCAGATAGACATAGGGATAAAGCACGAGGCTCAGCAGCCCGATCGCGCCGGGCATCGAGCGGATGTCGGGCAGGCGGAACTGGCGCGGGCTGTCATAGCCAAGGACCGCCCGCACCATCGACTGAAGCGGCCCCAGCGGGTGCAGCAGGTCCAGATAGGCATAGGCGACGATGTAGGTCGGCACCGCCAGCGGCAGCAGCAGCGCCCATTCCAGCATCCGCCGGCCCCGGAAATCATAGGCCGTCACCAGCCACGCCATCGACGTGCCGATCACGGCGGTCAGCACCCCGACCCCCGCCATCAGCATTGCGGTCTGCCCCAGCGCGTGCGGCAGGACATGCCGCGACAGGTGGGACCACAGCCCCTCGGACCCCTGCGCCGCCTGCCAGACCAGCGCCAGCACGGGGACGAGAACCAGTCCCGCGACCAGCAGGCTGCCGACGAGCCAGAGCCTGCCGCCGAGGCGGAAGGCTCTGGTCGGGCGTTCGCTATGCGTCAGCTCGGCCGTCATGTGGAACCACGGCCCCGTCGCCGGCTCAGTTGTCGAAGCCGACGCGATCGACGAGCTCGCTGGCTTCCTTGCGGTTCTTCACGATCTCCGTCAGCGGCACCGGATCGACGTTCAGCTCTCCGATGGTCGCGATGATCGGGTCGATGGCAGCCCCCGGCTTCACCGGATATTCGTAATTCGCCTCGGCATAGATCTTCTGCGCCTCGTCCGACACGAGATATTCCAGCAGCTGCACCGCCTCGTCGCGGTTGGGGGCGTGTTTCGCGACCGCCGCGCCGCTGATGTTCACATGGGTGCCGCCATCCTCGAAGGTCGGCAGGATCACGTTGATCGCCTCGCCCCAGGCCTTCTGCTCGTCCCCGCCGCGGCCCGAGCGCATCAGCCCGACGTAATAGGAGTTCGCCACCGCGATGTCGCAGATGCCGCCGAGGATGTCCTTGGCCCCGTCGCGGTCGCCGCCGCCCGCCTTGCGGGCGAGGTTGGACTTGAGGCCGGTCAGCCATTCCTCGGTCTCGGCCGCGCCGTGATGCGCCATGAAGGCCGAGAACAGCGCCGTGTTGTAGGGGTGCTGGCCCGAGCGGACGCAGATCCGGCCCTTCCATTCGGGGTCGGCCAGCTGCTCATAGGTGATGGCGTCCAGATCGATGTCGTTGGCCGCATAGACGACGCGGGCGCGCATCGACAGGGCGAACCACTCGTTCCCCGGATCGCGCAGGTTCTCGGGGACGGCCGAGGTCAGGATGTCCGATTCGACCGGCTGGGTCAGATCGCGCTCGACCAGATCGACGAGGTTGCCGACATCCACCGCCATCAGCACGTCCGCGGGCGAGCTTTCGCCTTCGGACGCCACCCGCTCGGCCAGACCGTCCTTGAGGAACACCGTGTTGACCTTGATGCCGGTCGATTCGGTGAAGGCCTGAAGCAGCGGCTCGACCAGCCCCGGCTCGCGCGAGGTGTAAAGGTTCAGTTCCTGCGCGGACGCGGTGCCGGCGACGAGAATGGCGGCGCTCGCGAGAATGGCGCGCATGGCAGTCGGACGGGTTTTCATGAGTTGTTCAAGCCTCTGAGAGAGAGATCGCGCCGACTATACCCAACTGAAATCGTCAGTCTAGCATTTCTCTCAAGTTCGGAATCTTTCGGACGCCGCCGTTCTCGTTGGCGAAGACGTGGATCTGCGCCCCGTTCAGCTGCAGGCTGACCTTCTCGCCGATCTCCATCGGAATCCGCACATGGCTGTGCATCCGCAGCGTCTCGCCCAGCGGGTGGACCATGACGTCGATCTGCTCGCTTTCGCCGATGAACGTCTTGGCGACCACGCGGGCCGAGATGCCGTCCCCGTCCGGTCCGATCGACAGCGCCTGCGGGCGGATGCAGGCCAGCGCCAGCGTCCCTTCCGGCAAATCGAGCCGGGCCGGGAAGGTGCCGATGGGCGTTTCGATCCGGCCCTCGCGCCACAGCCCGGTCAGACGGTTGCAGGGGCCCATGAACTCGGCCGCATAGGGCGATGTCGGCCGGTCGTAGATCTCGAACGGCGTGCCGACCTGCTCGATCCGGCCCGCCCGCATCAGCACGATCAGATCGCCGACGGCCAGCGCCTCCTGCGGGTCGTGGGTGACGATGATGGCGGTGGTGCCCATCCGGCGCAGCGTGTCCAGCGTCTCGCGCCGGACCCGCTCGCGCAGGCCCTGATCGAGGTTCGAGAACGGCTCGTCCATCAGCAGGATCGCCGGGCGCGGGGCGAGCGCGCGGGCCAGCGCGACGCGCTGCTGCTCGCCGCCCGACAGCGAATGGGGGTAGCGGTCGATCAGATGGCCAAGGCCGATCCGCTCGACCACCTCGGCGACGCGGCGGCGCTGGTCGGCCCTGGACAGGTGGCGCAGGCCGAAGGCGAGGTTCTCGGCAACGCTGAGATGTGGAAACAGCGCGTAGTCCTGGAACATGAACCCGATCATGCGGCTTTCCGGCTCGACGAACCGGCCGGGGCCGACGATCTCGGCGCCGTTCATGCGGATGCTGCCGCTGTCGGGACGATCGACGCCCGCGATGATCCGCAGCAGCGTCGATTTGCCGCAACCGGATTCCCCCAGCAGACAGGTGATCCTGCCCGGCGGAATCGCCAGCGAGATATCCGCCAGCACCCTGCGGCCCGAGAACTCGCGGGACACTCTCTCAAGCTCAAGAGATGCTGCCGGGGCTACGGCCATCACCTGCATTCCCTCAGTTCCGCTTGCACCCGCCGCCGGTAAGGCCGCCCGCAGCGGCGCGATCCGATCGTCGCTACTTATCCAATGCCCGAGGGTTTCTCTAGGGGCGTCCTGATGCCGCGGGTCCGGGTCGTGGAGGACCGCCCCGCCCGCCCGGCCGACGCCGGTCAGCCGTCCCTGCCGTCCCTGCCGTCGGCGAAGTAGCGTTCGACGACCGACAGCGTCGCGCGGTAGTGATCGACCAGTATCCGCACGGCGCGGGCGGCGTCGCCATCCAGCGCGTGGTTGGCCATCATCTCGTGTTCGTCGTTGTAGTTCGTGCGGGCCTTCTGCGACTTGCCGGCAAGCGCCCGGTAGCGGTCGGCCTTGCGGCGCAGGCTGTCGCAGATGGCGATCACCTCGTGCGATCCGCAGCGGGCGATCAGGGCCCGGTGGAAGCGGTGGTGGATCTTCTCCCAGTCAGGGTTCGGCAGGCGCGCCCGCTCGTCGGTGAAACGGGGCGTCCGCAGCAGCCGGTGCAGCGAGATGGCGATCTCGTCGCGCCAGGCATCGTCGGGGTTGCGGATCGACCGCTCGAACGCCGCCGCCTCGATCATGCAGCGGGCCTCCAGAATGTCGCGCCAGGCGTCCAGCGAGATGTCGGCGACCGAGAAGCCCTTGTGGTCCACAAGCTCCACCAGCCCCTCGGAGACAAGCCGGTTCAGCCCCTCGCGGATCGGGTTGATCGCCGTGTCGAATCGGCTCTGCAACGCGCTGACCTTCAGCCGGGCGCCCGGCGCGAGCATCCCCTGCAGGATCTCGGCCCGCAATTCCGCCGCGATCCGGCTTGCCGCCGTCCGGTGCGCGCCGTCATCGGCCGAAACTCTCGTCATCGCTCCCCCATTCCCTCATCCGCGCGGGTTGACACGCCGGATAATGGATTATTACAACTTGAGAACAGGATAAACCATTCTTCTTGGGAGGGAAGAGATGCGTCACTTCAAGATCACTGCCGCTGCCGCCACCATCGCCACGCTGATGACCGGCGCGGCCCTTGCCGGCGACATCACCGTCGCGGTGCCGAACCCCTCGGGCATCCTGCTGCTGCCGATCGTCGCCGCGCAGGGCGAGGGCTATTTCGAGCAAGAAGGCGTCAACGTGAACATCGAGGCGCTGAACGGCTCGGGCGCGGTGCTGCAGGCGCTGGCCGCCGGTCAGGCGCAGGTGGGCAACCCCGGCGCGGGTCCCTTCCTTCAGGCGCGGGCGCGGGACGTTCCGGTGAAGATGATCTATCGGCTGAACCCGCTCAGCTCCTATTCGCTGGTGGTGCCGGCAGATTCGGACGTGACCGACCCTGCGGGCCTCAAGGGCACCGTCATCGGCATCGGCACGGCGGACGGCGCGGAAGCGGCCTTCGCGCGCTCGATCCTGACCGAGGCCGGGCTGACCGAGGGCGAGGATTACAGCTTCCTCGTCGTGGGTGACGGCGGGCAGGCGACGGCCGGGTTCCTGCGCGACGACATCGACGCCTATGCCGCCGCGACCTCGGACGTGGCGATCCTGAACCAGCGCGGGGTCGAGCTGACGCCGATCACGCCCGAGAAATACAAGACGTTCTTCGGCAACTCGCTCGCCGCCTCCGAGGAATGGCTGGCCGCCAATCCCGAGGATGTCGAGGGCTTCGGCCGCGCGCTGGTCCGCGGCGCGAAATGGGCCGCCGACCCGGCGAACCGCGAGAAGCTGATCGAGCATATCGCCGCCGAGAACCCGCAGGAGGTCGAGGACACGGAGTTCGCGAACGCCCTGATCGACCAGATCATCGTGCGCCAGACCCCGTTCGAGCCGGAAAAGGGCTACGGCTATCAGGACCAGGCCGCGTGGGACGCGTGGCAGGACAGCCTCGTCGCCTCGGGCGATCTGGAAGCGCCGCTGCCGGACCTGAGCGCGGTTTACACGAACGAATACATCGACGCGTGGAACGCGGAATGATGGCGACCGGCCGGCTGGAAGGTCAGATGGTTTCGGCGGGCGCTTCGGCGCCCCCCGTCTATCAGGTTCGCGGCCTGTCCAAGACCTTCGCCCGCCGGAACGTCAAGGCGCTGGCGAATGTCGGCTTCGACCTGCCGAAGGGCTCGTTCACCTCGGTCATCGGCGCGTCGGGCTGCGGCAAGACCACGCTGCTGAAGATCATGGCCGGGCTGGTCAGCCCGTCCGAAGGGTCCGTCATGCTGGCGGGCAAGCCGGTGCTGGGCACCCGCGACGACATCGGCATGATGTTCCAGAAAGCCGTGCTGCTGCCCTGGAAGACCACCATCGAGAACATCCTGCTGCCGATCGAGATCGCCGGCGGCAGGTCCGCCGCCCGCGCCCGCCGCGCCGATGCCGAGGCGCTGATGGAGCTGGTCGGTCTGAAAGGGTTCGAGCAGGCTTATCCGACCGAGCTGTCGGGCGGGATGCAGCAGCGCGCCTCGATCTGCCGGATGCTTATCACCAGGCCGGAAATCCTGCTGCTCGACGAGCCCTTCTCGGCGCTGGACGAACTGGTCCGCGACCACATGAACATGGAACTGCAGCGCATCTGCATGGCGCAGAAAGCGACCGCGTTCCTCATCACCCACTCGATCCCGGAAGCGGTGCTGCTGTCGGACACCGTGTTCGTCATGGGCGCCCGTCCGGGGCGGATCATCGAGGAAGTGAAGATCGACCTGCCGCGCCCGCGCACGCTCGACATGATGCTGGAGCCGCGTTTCGCGGAATACGTCTCCCACATCCGCAACCGCCTCGACGCGGGCGTGCAGAGCGGAACGGCGCAGACCGGAGGAGTCCAGCATGGCCACTGACGCCAATATCGACATCCCGCACCAGTCCTATGTCGCCTCGGCCGACTTCCCCTCGACCGTGTGGAAGGAAGAGGATGCGCTGATCGACCGCATCCCGCGCCCGATCTCGATCCTGATCCTCGGGGTGATCCTCGTGACGGCGTGGCACCTCGTCACCGTCTCGGGCTATCTTTCGACCATCATCCTGCCGACGCCGGCGACGGTCTGGAACCAGATCATCTTCGTCGGCACCAACATCGCGACCGGCGGCTACATGCTGTCGGCGCTGTGGATCACCACGCAGGAGGTGCTGGCCGGCTTCGTCATCGCCGCCGCGCTGGGGATCGCGCTGGGGACGCTGGTCGGGGAAACCAAGTTCGGCGCGCTCGCCGTGATGCCCTATCTCGTCGCCATCGACACCATGCCCAAGATCGCCTTCGCGCCGCTGTTCGTGGCGTGGATGGGCTTCGGGCTGGAAAGCAAGATCGCGCTGGCGGTGTTCGTCTCGGTCTTCCCGGTGATCGTGGGCACCGCCTCGGGCCTTCAGGCCGCGGACGAGGAGTCGCGCCAGCTATACCGCATCATGCGCGCGTCGCGCTGGCAGACGCTGATCGGGCTGAAGTTCCCGACCGCCCTGCCCCAGATCTTCACCGGGCTGAAGATCGCCGCGCTCGGCGTCATGGCCGGTGCCATCACGGCCGAGTTCCTCGGCGGCGGCAAGGGTTTCGGCGAGCTGATCCGGGTCGCCGCGTCGCAACTGGATACCGCGCGGGTGTTCGCGCTCATCATCTATCTCAGCCTCATCGGCCTCGCCATGTTCGGCGCGGTGGTGCTGGCCGAGCGCAAGATCGTCTTCTGGCAGAACCGCAAAGCGGGTGAATGAGGAACCTATGACCAAACGACTTTTCGAAAGCCCCGAATTCCCCGCAGTGCCGGTGGTCGGCGAAGACAGCGCATACCCCGTCCACCGCATCTTCTGCGTCGGCCGCAACTACGCCGACCACGCCAAGGAGATGGGGGTCGAGGTCGATCGCGAAGCGCCGTTCTACTTCCTCAAGCACGCGCAGGCGCTGGTGCAGAGCGGCGCCACGGTCCCCTATCCGCCCGGCACGCAGAACCTGCATCACGAGATGGAGTTCGTCGTCGTCATCGGCGCGCCGCTGTTCAAGGCGGGCAAGGACGCGGTGATGGATGCCGTCTTCGGCTATGCCACCGGCCTCGACATGACCCGCCGCGACCTGCAGCTGAAGGCGCGCGAAAAGGGCCGCCCGTGGGACTTCGGCAAGGACTTCGAGCAGTCCGCGGTGCTGTCGCCCATCACTCGCGCGGAAGGCTTCGGCAAGATCGACGGACAGCGCATCTGGATGGAACTCGACGGCAGCATCCGCCAGGACGCGAAGCTATCGGACCTGATCTGGTCGGTGCCGGAGATCCTGTCGGACCTCTCGCACTACTACCATCTCCACCCGGGCGACGTGATCTACACCGGCACCCCCGCCGGCGTCGGCCCGGTCGAACCGGGTGGCCGCCTGCGGGGCGGCGTTGACGGCCTGGCCGAGGTGGAACTGACGCTGGGTCCGGCCGAGTAGGATCGACACCTGCCGGCGGCGAAGGCGCTGCCGGCGACAACGGTGGGGAGCGGCTTACTCGGCCGCTCCCGTGGCGCCCGGATTCGGCTCCGCCGCATGGGCATCCGGCGTGGCGGGCGTCTCGGGCGCCTCGGCGTCGGGTTCGAGCACGGCCCCTTCCGCCGGCGAGGGCCGCGCCAGCCGGTCCTGCTGCCAGTCGCCCTGCGCCACCTGCCCCGAGGCATAGCGCATCACCCCGGCCCCCTGCCGCTTTCCGTTCTGGAAGCTGCCGGAATAGACGTCGCCATTGGCATAGGTCGCAACGCCCTCGCCGTCGATCTCGCCGTCCTTCCAGCCGCCCTCGTAGCGGAAGCCGTCGGGCGTGGTCAGCGCGCCCTGCCCCTCGCGCGCGCCCTCTGCGAACTCGCCGGTATAGATGGTGCCGTCGGCATAGGTGGCGGTGCCCTGCCCGTGGCGCTGGCCGTCCTTCCAGCCGCCGTCATAGACATAGCCGTCGGGATAGGTCATCCGCCCCTGCCCGTCATTGCGCGCCGCCTTGAAGCCGCCGGTATAGACCATGCCGTTGGCGTAGGTCGCGGTGCCCTGCCCCTCGATCACGCCCCCGGCCCAGTCGCCGTCGTAACTCGCGCCGTCCGGGTAGGTGATGCGGCCCCGGCCCTCGGGCTGGTCCGCCAGCAGCGCCCCGTCATAGACCGAGCCGTCGGGGAAGGTGATGCGGCCCTGCCCCTCCATCCGGCCATCGACCCAGTCGCCGTCATAGACATAGCCGTCGGTGCCGGTGAACGTGCCCTTGCCGTGGCGCTTGTCGGCGCGGAAGCCGCCCGTATAGACGTCGCCGCCGACATAGGTGGCGGTGCCCTGCCCCTCGCGCCGGTCGCCGCGCATATCGCCTTCGTAGATGTCGCCATTGGCCTGCACCAGCCGGCCCGGCCCGTTCATGCGGCCCGCGGCCCAGACGCCGTCATAGACCAGCCCGTCCGGCATGGTCAGTGTGCCGCGCCCCGCGCGCATTCCGGCCAGCATCCCGCCCTCATAGACCGAACCGTCGGGATAGGTGATCCGCCCAAGGCCCTCCTTCTCGCCCCGCGCCCAATCGCCTTCGTAGCGATAGCCGTTCGGCTGGGTCAGCGTGCCGGTGCCGTCATGCAGGGCGCCCGCAAAGCCCCCCTCGTAAACCGAGCCATTGGCGTAGGTCGCAACGCCCGAACCGGTGATCTCGCCATCCACCCAGTCGCCCTCGTAGGTGCCCCCGTCGGGATAGGTGATCCTGCCGCGGCCGTTCGGCTTGCCGCCATCGAACTGCCCTTCATAGATCGAGCCGTCGGGATAGGTGGCGGTGCCTTGGCCGACGATTTCGCCATCCACCCAGTCGCCCTCGTAGCGGTAGCCGGAGGGCAGCGAATAGCTGCCGCGTCCGTGCTGGAGGCCGCCCCGGAAGGTGCCCTCATAGACGCCGCCATCGTCATACTGCTTGGTCACGACCGGCTCGGCCGAGGCCGGCAGGCCCAGCGCCATCAGCATCGCCACGCTCACGAGTGCCGCTTTCATCGCTTGGGTCCCCTGCCGTTTCCGCTTCGGCCCGCGTTTACCGCATGCGGCCGGGGCGGCAAAGCCCCTGACGAGGGGCGGGGGTTCCCAAGTGCTTTACTTGGGCCTTCCGGGGCGCTTTCCCTCGGCCCGCCGCTCCCCTATCGTCGGGCCATATGCCTGCGCCCGGAGAGCCCATGACCGACCGCTTTCGCCTGACCCTCGCCCAGCTCAACGCCACCGTCGGCGATCTGGACGGAAACGCCGCGCTGGCACGGGATGCGTGGGAAAAGGGGCGCGCGGCGGGCGCGAACATGGTCGCGCTGCCCGAGATGTTCCTGACCGGCTACCAGACGCAGGATCTGGTGCTGAAGCCCGCCTTCCAGCGCGACTGCCGGACGGTGATCGAGCGGCTGGCGGCGGACTGCGCCGACGGTCCGACGCTCGGCATCGGCGCGCCGTGGGCCGAGGGCGACATGCTCTACAACGCCTACCTGATCCTTCAGGGCGGGCGGATTGCGGCCAGGGTCCTCAAGCACGAACTGCCCCACAAGCAGCTTTTCGACGAGTTGCGCCTGTTCGATCCCGGCCCGATCAGCGGCCCCTATGTCGTGGACGGCGTCCGCATCGGCAGCCCGATCTGCGAGGACGCCTGGTGGCAGCCGGTGACGGAAACCCTGGCGGAAACCGGGGCCGAGATCCTGCTGGTGCCGAACGGCAGCCCCTATCATCGCGGCAAGCTGGACCTGCGCATGGGCCACATGGTCGCCCGCGTGGTCGAGAGCGAACTGCCGCTGGCTTACCTGAACATGGTCGGGGGGCAGGACGATCAGGTCTATGACGGGGCAAGTTTCGTGCTGAACCCCGGCGGCCACAAGGTCGTGCAGCTGGCGCCCTTCGATCCGGCGGTGGTGCATGTGGATTTCGGGCGGACAGCGGATGGCTGGCGGGCCGAGCCGGGCGAGATGGTCCCGCAGCCGGACGAATGGGAACAGGACTACCGCGCCATGTGCGTGGGTCTGGGCGACTACATGCGGAAGTCGGGCTTCCGCAAGGTCGTGCTGGGCCTCTCGGGCGGCATCGACTCGGCGCTGGTGGCGGCGATTGCCGCCGACACGCTGGGGCCGGAGAACGTGCGCGGGGTGCGCCTGCCCTCGGCCTATTCCAGCCAGCACTCGCTGGACGATGCCGAGGAACTGGCGCGGCGGCTGGGCATCCGCATGGACACGATTCCGATCGAAGCCCCGCGCCTCGCCGCGACCGACGCGCTGGCCGGCGTGATGGAGGGCACGAAGCCCGACCTGACCGAGGAAAACATCCAGTCCCGCCTTCGCGGGCTGCTGCTGATGGCCGTCTCGAACAAGCATGGCGAGATGCTGCTGTCCACCGGCAACAAATCCGAGGTGGCGGTCGGTTACGCCACCATCTACGGCGACATGGCGGGCGGATATAACCCGCTGAAGGATCTCTACAAGACGCGGGTGTTCCGCATCTGCCGCTGGCGGAACGAGAACCACCGGGATTGGATGGCCGCCCCGGCGGGCGAGGTGATCCCGCCCGCGATCATCGACAAGCCGCCGTCCGCCGAACTGCGTCCCGACCAGAAGGACGCGGATACGCTGCCCCCCTACGAGGTGCTCGACCCGATCCTGACCGGGCTGGTGGAAGACGACCTGTCGGTCGCCGACCTCGTGGACCGGGGCTTCGACCGCGAAACGGTGCGGCGCGTGGAGCGGCTGCTGAACGGCAGCGAATGGAAACGCTATCAGTCCGCCCCCGGACCGCGCCTTTCGCCGCGCAGCTTCTGGCTGGACCGGCGCTATCCGCTGGTCAACAAGTGGCGCGACGACAGTTGAAAGGGTGTCATGCCCGGACTAACTTGGCTTAGCCAACCGGAGGTCCGGCCATGAAGACCGTCAACATGCACGAAGCCAAGACGCATCTCTCGAAACTGGTCGAGGGGGTCGAAAACGGCGAGCCGTTCATCATCGCCCGCGCCGGCAAGCCGGTGGTCAAGGTGACGCTGGTGGAACAGCCCGCGCCGCGCCGCACGGGATTCCTCAAGGGCAAGGTCGATATTCCCGAGGATTTCGACGACATGTTCGCCGACGAGATTCAGGCGATGTTCGAGGGCAAGTATGATGGCAGCGGCCTTTACGTGCCGCCCGATCAGCGCAAGCCCGAGGACACGCATTGAACCTGCTACTCGATACGCATCTGCTGATCTGGTCGGCAGGGCGGGATGACCTGATGACGCCCAAAGCCGACCGGCTCATCAAGGACAAGGCAAATACGCTCTGGTTCAGCGTCGCGTCCATCTGGGAGGTGGCGATCAAGCGCAGCCGGAACCGCGCCGATTTCCGCACCGAACCGGGCACCCTGCGCGCCGGCCTTCTCGCCAACGGCTACCTCGAACTCCCGGTCAAGGGGCGGCATTGTCTTGCCATCCCGACGCTGCCCCACGTCCACGGCGATCCGTTCGACCGGATGCTGGTGGCGCAGGCGATGGCCGAAGGGATGGTGCTGCTGACCGCCGACCGGAAGATCGCGGAATATGGCGGGCCCGTGCGGATGGTGTGAGCGGGCCAAGGCCCCTCCGAGATTAACTTGCGATCACACCAGCACGTCGAACCGCTGCTGCTCGCCCACCCCGAACACCTCGCGATAATGCGCGATCAGCTCCGCAGGCCCCGTCGCCTTCTCCGGGTTGTCAGACAGCTTCACGGTCGGCTCGCCATTCGCCGCCGCAGCCTTGCAGACCAGGCTGAACGGGGCCAGCCCGTCGCCCGCCGCCAGTCCCCGGAAGTCGTTGGTCAGCAGCGTGCCCCAGCCGAAGCTGACCTTCACCCGGCCGTTGAATCGCTGGAACAGCATCGCGATCTGGTCCACGTCCAACCCGTCGGAAAAGATCACCAGCTTCTCGCGCGGGTCCTCGCCGCGGCTTTTCCACCATTCGATCGCGTATTCCGTCACCGCGACCGGATCGCCCGAATCGACCCGCAGCCCGGTCCATCCGGCCAGCCAGTCCGGGGCGTTGTCCAGGAACGGTTTGGAGCCGTAGGTGTCGGGCAGGATGATGCGCAGGTTGCCGTCGTGTTCTTCCTGCCAGTCGGCGAGCACGCGATAGGGGGACTGCCGCAGTTCCGCATCCGTGTCGGCCAACGCGGCATAGACCATCGGCAGTTCGTGCGCGTTGGTGCCGATCGCCTCGATGTCGCGGCGCATGGCGATCAGGCAGTTGGAGGTGCCGGTGAAACGCTCGCCCAGGCCTTCGATCAGCGCCTGCACGCACCAGTCCTGCCACAGGAAACTGTGCCGCCGCCGTGTCCCGAAATCCGCGATCCGCAGGTCGGGGCCGAGCGCCCGCAGCGCCTCGATCTTTTCCCAGATGCGCGTCATGGCACGGGCATAGAGGACCTGCAGCTCGAACCGGCCGAGATCCTTCAGCACCGCGCGCGAGCGCAGCTCCATGATGATGGCGAGGGCGGGGATTTCCCACAGCATCACCTCGGGCCACGGACCCTCGAAGGTCAGCTCGTATTGTCCGTCCACGCGCTCCAGCTGGTATTCGGGCAGGCGCAGGCCCTCCAGGAACTCCATGAAGTCGGGGCGGAACATCTGCCGCTTGCCGTAGAAGGTGTTGCCCCGCATCCAGGTAGATTCGCCGCGCGTCAGCGAGATGGAGCGCACATGGTCCAGCTGCTCGCGCAGCTCCCCTTCGTCGATCAGGTCGGCAAGGCGGATCGAGCTGGAGCGGTTGATGAGGCGGAAGGTGACGTTCACGCCGCGCCGGTTGCGGAACACCGACTGGCACATCAGCAGCTTGTAGAAATCGGTGTCGATCAGCGAGCGGACGATCGGGTCGATCTTCCACTTGTGGTTATAGACGCGCGTGGCGATATCGACGGTCGGGATCATCATGCGAGCGTCACCCCCGCTTCGCGCATCGCGCCACGCGCAGCCTCGCGCGAGCCGTCGAGGTCGATGGCCCGCGTCGCCGATTCCAGCACGGTGGCGGAAAAGCCCAGCCGCAGCGCGTCGATCGCCGACCACGCGACGCAGAAATCATGGGCGAGGCCGACGAAATGCAGATCGGTCAGGCCGCGTTCGCGCAGATAGCCGGCAAGGCCGGTGGGCGTGGTCCTGTCGTTCTCGAAAAACGCCGAATAGCTGTCGATCCCGGCGCGGAAGCCCTTGCGGATGATCATGTCGGCGCGGTCCAGCAGCAATTCGGGGTGGAACGCGGCGCCGCCGGTGCCGATCACGCAATGGCTCGGCCACAGCACTTGCGGGCCGTAGGGCATCTGCACGGTGGAATAGGATTCCGCCCCCGGATGGCTTGCGGCGAAGCTGGAATGATCCGCCGGGTGCCAGTCCTGGGTCAGCACGACGCTGTCGTATTCCCCCATCAGCGCGTTGATCGGGGCCACGATCTCGTCGCCGCCGGCCACGGCGAGCGCACCGCCGGGGCAGAAATCGACTTGCATGTCGACCACGATCAGCGCCCTCATCGGCAATCTCCTCGGCCCGGACTGGAACGGATAGCAGCTATGCAACGTTGCGCGATGGCACCCATCCGCGAAATTTCCTACCAAGCCGCGTTTTCGGTAACAAGTCATCACCAGAAAAGGAGCGGTCGTGGACCATAACGAAATTCATGACGCCAAGGAGCTGGACGAGGCCCTGCCCTCCTCCCGCTCGGCCGGCACGACCTGGGCCTTGCGCGCGCTTGGCCTGATCGTCGCCGCCGTCGTCTATGTTCTGATGGGCGGCCAGCCCGACCTGTCGCAGGACGCGCGGGTGGTTGCGGCGGTGCTCTCGCTGATGGCCGTGTGGTGGATGACCGAGGCGATCCCGCTGTCGGCCACGGCGCTGCTGCCCATCGTGCTGATCCCGGCCCTGACCGAGCGCACCGTGGGGCAGGTGACGGCACCCTATGGCAGTTCGACCATCTTCCTGTTCATGGGCGGCTTTCTGATCGCCATCGCCATGGAAAAATGGAACCTGCATCTGCGCGTGGCGCTGCTGACGCTGCGCCGGGTGGGGCTGTCGCCGCGCCGGATCGTGCTGGGGCTGATGCTTGCCACGGCGTTCCTGTCGATGTGGGTGTCGAACACCGCGACCGCGCTGATGATGCTGCCGATCGCGACCTCGGTGCTGGCGCTGGTCCTTGCGCGCAGCGGGACCGGCACCCGCGCTCAGCAGCAGGCGCTGGACAGCGGCGCGACCATCACCGAGGCGGTGGACGATCCCAACATCGCGCGCTTCGGCACCTGCCTCGTGCTGGCGGTGGGCTGGGCGGCCTCGATCGGGGGCCTCGGCACGCTGCTCGGCAGCCCGCCCAACGCCATCCTCGCGGGCTATGCCGGCGCCGAGCTGGGCCGCGAGATCGGCTTTCTCGACTGGATGATGATCGGGACGCCCCTCGCCTTCGTCTTCATCTTCATCGGCTGGTTCCTGATGACGCGCCTGCTCTATCGCTTCGAGCTGCCGGAGATTCCCGGCGGGCGCGAGATGATCGACGAGCAGATCCGCGACCTCGGCCCGCTGAGCCAGGGCGAGAAGATGGTGCTGACGGTGTTCCTCGGCGCCGCGTTCTTCTGGATCGTGCCGGGGCTTCTGAACTCGGTCCCTGCGGTCAGCGCGGCGGCGCCGTGGCTGGGCGGCTTCGACGACACCGGCATCGCCATCGCGGCGGGGATCATCCTGTTCATCCTGCCCGGCCGCGGTCGGACCGAGATGGTGCTGAACTGGAAGGACGCCGAGGACGGGCTGCCGTGGGGCGTGCTGCTGCTGTTCGGCGGGGGCCTCAGCCTTGCCTCGCAGGTCGCCTCGACCGGGCTCGACGAGTGGTTCGGCCAGCAGGTGTCGGGGCTGGGGAACCTCTCGACGCTGGCGCTGGTGGCAGCGGTCACGGTGATCGTGCTGCTGCTGACCGAGATCACGTCGAACACCGCGACGGCGGCGACCTTCATCCCGATCCTGGGCGGGGTCGCCCTTGGGCTGGGGGTGGACCCGTTCCTGCTGCTGATCCCGGCGACGCTGGCCGCGACCTGCGCCTTCATGCTGCCGGTCGGCACGCCCCCCAACGCCATCGTGTTCGGCACCGGCAAGGTGACGATCGCGCAGATGGCCCGCGGCGGCGCGGTGATGAACAGCGTCGCGGTCATGCTGATCGTCGCCATCGTCTATCTGCTGGGCGGCATCGCGATGGGGATCGCGTTCTGATCCGCTCCGCATGAGCTTGTCACATGGGCGCGGCTGGAATAGGCCGCGCCCATGTTCGTTGTCGCCGCGCTCTACCACTTCACCCGTTTTCCCGATCCCGCCGCGCTGAAGCCCGCGCTGCTGGCGCTGTGCGAGGCGCAGGGCGTGCGCGGCACGCTGATCCTCGCGCGCGAGGGGATCAACGGCACCATCGCCGGCCCGCGCGAAGGGATCGACGCGGTGCTGGCCCATATCCGCGCCCTGCCCGGCTGCGCCGCGCTGGAGTGGAAGGAAAGCACCGCCGAAACCATGCCCTTCGGCCGCATGAAGGTCCGCCTGAAATCCGAGATCGTGACGATGGGCATCCCGCAGGTGGACCCAACCGCCCATGTCGGCCGCTACGTCGCGCCGCAGGACTGGAACGACCTGATCGCCAGCCCGGATGTCGCCGTGATCGACACCCGCAACGACTACGAGGTCGCCATCGGCAGCTTCGACGGCGCCATCGACCCCGGCACAAGCAGCTTCCGCGATTTCCCGGCGTGGTGGGCGGCGAACGCCCACCGTTTCGAAGGCAAGCGCATCGCCATGTTCTGCACCGGCGGCATCCGCTGCGAGAAATCGACGAACTACCTGATCTCGCAGGGCGTGCCCGAGGTCTTCCACCTGCAAGGCGGGATCCTGAAATATCTCGAACAGGTGCCCGAGGCGGAAAGCGCATGGCACGGCGCCTGTTTCGTCTTCGACCAGCGCGTCAGCCTCACCCACGGGCTGGAACCCGGCGGCCACGTCCTCTGCCACGCCTGCCGCCGCCCGCTCGCGCCGGAAGACACACACCGGCCCGAATACGAGGAAGGCGCCTGCTGCCATCTTTGCGCCGAGGAATACTCCGACACGGACCGGCAGCGTTTCCGCGAAAGGCAGCGGCAGGTCGAACGGGGCGAACTGTTCGCGGAGTGACCCGGCCCTGCCCTGATCCATTCTTCTTCGCGTAAGTATCCTCGGGGGTCTGGGGGTGAAAAACCCCCAGTCCGGCAGTTCCGCAGGCGCGCCCCTTACTCCACCAGCCGCGCGCTCACCGTCATCGCCCTGCCGCCCACCATGTAATCCGCACTCAGCGCCACCCCCGGCTTCGCCTCGATCAGCGCCGACAGCGAGCCGAGCGAGATCACCTGTCCCGGCTCCAGCCGCGTCCCCTGCCCGGTCAGCCACAGCACCACGTCCAGCGGATGGCCCAGCAGCATCTCTCCCGTGCCCTGCGCGACGCTCGCGCCGTCGGCCTTCAGGTCCACGGTCAACGCGCCGAGATCCGCGACCGGGTCGGACAAATCTGCGATGGACACGCCCTGCCCCGCCACGCCGCGCCACGGAATTACCCCGTAAGCCACCATGATCGGCCCGGTCGGCTTCATGCCCTCGGCCAGCGCCATGTCGGGGATCTCGATGAACGGGCGCACGTCGGACAGCGCCGCCGCCACCTCCTCGCGCGTCGTCGCCTCGTTGATGGCGGCATCGCCGACGGTCACGATCAGGTCGGCCTCGTAGAAGGGCGAGCGGCTGCCGGTCAGCGAAACCTCGGCCCCGTCCGCAAGGATCATGTCCGCGAACAGTGCCCCGGCGGCAGGGGCGGTCACGCCAAAGCGTTCCTGCGCGGGTTTCGAGGTGAAGCCGACCTTCCAGCCCACCGGCGCGCCCAGTTCCGCCTCCAGCGCGGCGCGATAGGCGTCGTAGGCGCAGGCGCCATCCTCGACCGATGCGACGTTCGGGTCGGGCAACCGCTCGCCCGCCATCCAGGCGCTTGCGGCGGCCTGCATCGCCTCGGGCGGCGGGCAGGCGGCGAAGGCGGGCATCCCGCAGCAGAGTGCGGCGGCGGCAATCAGCAGTTTCATGAGAACCTCCCCTTCCCGGTGACGAGGAAATCGTGCCACCGGCGCGCGCTTCTGTCCACGCCGTCGAGGCGGTTCCCATCCGCCCGCCCGCGCCCTAGAACAGCGGGACTTCAAGGAAAGCCGCCCATGTCCGACCAGCCGACCCCGATGATGGCCCAGTATCTTGCGATCCGCGAGGCCAATCCCGGCGCGCTGCTGTTCTATCGCATGGGCGATTTCTACGAGATGTTCTTCGACGACGCCGTGGCCGCTGCCGCCGCGCTGGACATCGCGTTGACGAAACGCGGCACCCATCAGGGCGAGCCGATCCCGATGTGCGGCGTTCCCGTTCACGCTGCCGAATCCTACTTGCTGACGCTGATCCGCAAGGGCTTCCGCGTCGCCATCGCCGAGCAGATGGAAGACCCGGCCGAGGCCAGGAAGCGCGGCTCGAAATCGGTCGTCGCCCGCGACGTGGTGCGGCTGGTCACGCCCGGAACGCTGACCGAGGAATCGCTGCTGGAGGCGCGCCGCCACAACTTCCTCGCCGCCTTCGCGCAGGTCCGCGACGATTCGGCGCTGGCGTGGGTGGATATTTCCACCGGCGCGCTGCGGGTGGCGCCCTGCTCGCTGGCGCGGCTCGCCCCGGAACTCGCCCGTCACGCCCCGCGCGAGTTGCTGGTGGTCGAAGGCTCGCGGCTGGACGATCTGGCCACCGACGCGGGCGCGGCGCTGACTGAACTCGCGCCGGGCAGCTTCGATTCCGGCGCGGGCGCCCGCCGGCTCTGCGCGCTCTACGGGGTCGAGACGCTGGACGGCTTCGGCAGCTTCTCGCGGGCCGAACTCGCCGCGATGGGGGCGATCGCGGATTATCTGGAACTGACCCAGCGCGGGCGGATGCCCCGCCTGTCGCCGCCCGTCCGCGAAAGCGGCACGGGGGTCATGCAGATCGACGCCGCCACCCGCCGCAATTTGGAACTGACGCAGGCGCTGTCGGGCGGGCGCGAGGGCTCGCTGCTGGCGGCCATCGACCGCACCGTGACGGCGCCGGGTGCCCGGCTGCTGGAACGCCGCATCGGCGCCCCCAGCCGCGATCTGGCGGAAATCCACCGCCGCCACGAAGCTGTGGCGTGGCTGGTCGAGGACGCGCGTCTGACAGCCAATCTGCGCGACGCGCTGGCCCGCGTGCCCGACATGGACCGGGCGCTGTCGCGGCTCGCGCTGGAACGCGGCGGGCCGCGCGACCTCACCGCGATCCGCGCCGGGCTGACCGCGGCCGTGCAGATCTCCGCGCTTCTGGAGGGCACGCAGGACCTGCTGGCCGAGGCCGCCGCCGACCTGCTCGGCCATGACGGCCTGATCGACCTGCTGGACGATGCGCTTGTGGCCGAGCCGCCCCTGCTGACCCGCGATGGCGGCTTCGTCGCCCCCGACCATGACGAGGAGCTCGACGAGACCCGCGCCCTGCGCGACGAGGGGCGCGGCGTGATCGCCCGGCTGCAGGCCGAGTATGTCGAACTCAGCGGCGTCTCCGGCCTGAAGATCAAGCACAACAACGTGCTGGGCTATTTCATCGAGACCACCACCACCCACGCCGATCGGATGCTGCGCCCGCCGCTGTCGGAAACCTTCATCCACCGCCAGACCACGGCCAGCCAGATCCGCTTCACCACCCTGCCGCTGTCCGATCTGGAAACCCGCATCCTCAACGCCCGCGACCGCGCGCTGGAGATCGAGCGCGCCGTCTTCGCCCGCCTCACCAGCGCCGTGCTGGCGGCAGCCCCCGCCATCGGCCAGACCGCCCGCGCGCTGGCGGAAATCGACCTGACCGCCGCCTTCGCCGACCTCGCGTCAGCCGAGGGCTGGACCCGCCCCCGCGTGGACGACAGCCGCGCCTTTGCGGTGGAGGGAGGCCGGCATCCGGTCGTGGAACGCGCCCTCAAGCGCAAGGGCCAGCCCTTCGTCGCCAATGACTGCGCGCTGACGGCGGGCGACACCCCGGCGATCTGGCTGCTGACCGGCCCGAACATGGCGGGCAAATCGACCTTCCTGCGGCAGAACGCGCTGATGGCGGTGCTGGCGCAGGCCGGGGCGTTCGTCCCGGCGACGAGCGCCCATATCGGCCTCGTCTCGCAGCTTTTCTCCCGCGTCGGGGCCGCCGACGATCTGGCGCGCGGCCGCTCGACCTTCATGGTGGAGATGGTGGAGACCGCCGCGATCCTGAACCAGGCCGATCCGGGCGCGCTGGTGATCCTGGACGAGATCGGCCGCGGCACCGCGACCTGGGACGGCCTGTCGATCGCCTGGGCGGTGCTGGAGCATCTGCACGCCCAGAACGGCTGCCGCGCCCTGTTCGCCACCCACTATCACGAGATGACGCAGCTTGCCGCGAAGCTGGACGGGGTCGAGAACGCCACCGTCGCCGTCCGCGAGTGGGAGGGCGAGGTGATCTTCCTCCACGAGGTCCGCAAGGGCGCCGCCGACCGCAGCTACGGCGTGCAGGTGGCGCGTCTGGCGGGCCTGCCGGAAGCGGTGGTGGACCGCGCCCGCGACATCCTGTCGGCGCTGGAGTCGGGCGCCCGCGAGGGCGGCGCGAAACCCGCCGCCCTGATCGACGACCTGCCCCTGTTCAGGGCCGCACCGCCTGCGCCGGCTCCGGTGAGGGAGTCGGCGGTGGAGGCGCGGCTGAAGGGGGTGCGCCCTGACGACCTGACGGCCCGCGAGGCGCTGGAGCTGGTTTATGAGCTGGTGGGGATGGTGGCGTCGAATTCCGCGGCCAGATCTTGAGGCGCCGTGTCGTTCAGCGCCCGGAATTCGATCTTGTGGGTCTCCGCGATCCGGGCGAGATCAGCCTGCCGCTGCTCTTTGGTCAGCGCTGGCCACGGGGTTTCCGAATCGACCATCCCTTTCGCTTTCAGCATCTCGTAAGTGCGGGGAAAGTCGATCTCGCCGAACGAGCTGCGGCCGGCGCGATTGGCGTTGCGCGGCACCCAGTCGCGGACCAGCGTGTTCACCTCGAAGGCATCGGCGCTCGTGAATGTTGCGATCTGATCCGCCATTGATGCCGCAACCGCCATGCTGCGCCGGGTCAGGATTGCCACGCGCTGTTCGTGGTTGCCGACATAGGCCACGAGATGCAACGGCGAACAATCCACAGCGATGATGTCTTTGGCGGCCTTGTACTGGGCGATCTGCTCTTCCGCCGGATGGCGCTGCGGGTGGAACATTTCGTACCCCTCGGCGGCGAGCAACTCTTCAAGGATGCTTTCCCCGATCAGCCCGCCGCGCATCGGCGGCAGTTTTGACCGCGAAATATAGATTCGCTGGGCACCTTTCGCTTCGATGTACTTGCCGGCGTTCTGCCGAACGTGTTCCCGGAACTTGGCGGTGCCAAGCGAGAGCCCACCCATTCCGATACCCTGTCTGGGCACATATAGGCGCTCCACGCGCAGCGGCACTGTTGTGCTGCGAGTTGGAACGGCTATTCCAAGGGCACCCATCAATGGCGAAAAGCCCTTCATGACCTTAGCAGTATTAAGTCTCCTGAATTTCGGAGTGAATACAATGCCGTCGACCTCACCCTCAATTTGACTAAGCGCCCACATACGGGACAACGATTCTAGCAAAAAATGGCCGAAATGACCGTATGCGATGCCACCGAAAATCCAGGTTCCCGATAGTTCTTGCACTTGATCGGCCTCGGGAGTCTCCGGCACCGAGTTAACGGCAAAATCAGCAGTATGCCAACTGATGGAATTTTCGACGAAAATGCCATCCGCTGTTAAAACTCCTGATCGTTGTTGGCGCCCTTCATCATCGTCGAACCGCGGCACCACGAGTCCGTTTTCCACCATGACTATGTCGAAATCGGTATTATCTAGAATTAGCGGCATCAGCTGATGTCCCGGATCTGGTTCTTGGATTGTGCAAGTAAGCGCGCAAAGGCGTGCGGTTCAGGGGGCCTCGGCGAGGCTCTCGATCGATTCGTGGGCCGCTTGGCTGTCACTTCCAAATCGATCAATATGGTCCAGCACTGCGCTTTGCGCCGCGGCACCGAAATGGATGCCGCGGTGACCATCCATGATCGATGGCACCCCCATCTCTTCAGCGCCCTCAACATCGGCAAAGACCGTGGAGTAGCGGCAACGCGATACATGGGCATTGCCGAGGAAGTCGCCCCAGCGGTGAAGCTGCGTCTGCGGCGTGCCGATCTCGATAACCGTGGCCGTGGGGCGCGCAAACAGCATGTGCGAAAACGCGGCGCCGTGCGGCGCAACGATCATCTCGGCCCCGTTGATCGCAGCTACCTGCTCCAGCGGGCTGAGCTTTTCCATGTAGATCACGTCGAAGCCCCGCCCCGCAAGGGCCTCCAGCAATTCGCTTTCCCCGGAATTCGGGCGCTGTTTGAAGTCTTCTCGTGAGGGGTCGCGCCCGATCCAGATGCGCTCGGGCTGAGCGTCCACTGTGGCGGGCACCAGCCGCGCCAGCGCATGTTCCCGCAGCAGCCGCTGACCTGTATCGTAGGTGGATTTCAGCAGGAACTTGCGCGTCAACCTGTCAGACCCGACACGGTGCCACGGATCGTCCTCGGGCAGATGTGCGACCGCCTGGGCCACCTGCGGATCGCCGGACTGATACAGATAGTGCCGGTGATTGTAGACCAGACGCACCTTCGGATAGCGCGTCGGGGTGTCCGTGATTTCCACGCGGTGCGCAAGCTGCGGGTAGATCGCCTGAACGAAGGCCGGAACGAAGCCTTTCAGATGGTCGAGAACCGGCAGGTGAACGTAGATCGGGGCGCCGCTCTCCACCTCGGAAATGACGGCAAGCTGCGGCATCGCTTCGGTCAGGAAATGATAGAAGTTGTAGCCGTTGCGCATGTCCACGGCGAACGGCACATCGTCATTCGGTGGGTCCACAACCGGCAGCGGATGGAACGGCTTCGCCTTGCGCTGCGCGAAGCCTTCGTTCAGCGCCGCTTCCTGAGCGGAGTCCATCTTGTTGAGAACGGATTTCCACACCCGGTCGCCTGCCGCCGCGCTGAGCACGACGCGATTCCCGACCGACACGCGGCGCTGACCGAAGGTCGCATCTTCGGCCAGCATGACGCAGGACAGGGTCTCGTAGACCGGAGGGTTTTTCGGCCAGCGCCACCGCGCCTCCATGCGGACATGCATCTTACGGTTGAGTGAGGTCAGGTCGCTCGCCGCAATCTGCCTGACGCGGGACGGTCGCCCGGCAACAATGGGAGGCGGGCAGGGAGCCATGTAGGCAAGTCCTGAGTCCTGCCCAGGAAAGAAGAAATCTTCAACACGGGAAGGGCGAGACACGCAAACCTCTCAGGCGGGGCACGCCCGAGCGGATAGCAGGCATGCAACCGGGGGTAAAGGCGACTCCCCCCCTCACTCCTCCTCATCCGCCGGTCGCCGCTTGAAGAAGCTCTCCGCATCCACCTCCGGCTCGGGCTTCGTCTGCTCGCGCGTCAGGCTGAACCCCTCCAGCCCGGCGATGGACGAGGGCAGGCGCGGCTCGTCGCTCATCTCCAGGCTGTTCTCGGTCGAGACCAGCTTGCGGCGCTCGTCGTCGCTCATCACCTCGGGCTTGGACTTGGCGGCCTTCTGCACCGCGGCATCCAGCTCGGTCTGGCGGCACAGGCCCAGCGCCACCGGATCGATCGGGGTGATGTTCGAGATGTTCCAGTGCGTCCGCTCGCGGATCGAGGCGATGGTCGGCTTTGTCGTGCCCACCAGCTTGGCGATCTGGGAATCGGCAAGCTCGGGGTGGAACTTGACCAGCCACAGGATCGCGGCGGGCCGGTCCTGGCGCTTGGACAGCGGGGTGTAGCGCGGGCCGCGGCGCTTCTCCTCGCCCTCGGCGGCGGGGTTGTGCTTCAGCTTCAGCCGGTAGGCGGGGTACTTCTGGCCCTTCTCGATCTCGGCCGGGTCCAGCTGGTTGGACGCCACCGGGTCGAAGCCCTTGACCCCCGTGGCGACGTCGCCATCGGCGATGCCCTGCACCTCGAGCTCGTGCAGGCCGCAGAAATCGCCGATCTGCTTGAAGCTGAGCGTCGTGTTGTCGACCAGCCAGACGGCGGTCGCCTTGGCCATCAGCGGCTTGTTCATGGGTTGCTCCTTCGCAAACGTATCCTGTCCGGTGAAACCGGGGCGGCGCGCGGGCCAATCCTCAATTTCGGGAATTGTGACCGGCAATATACGCGCGGGCACGGACCGTTTGAAGCCCTTTTTGCAGGCTGATAGGGTTTGGGCATGAACAACGCGCTCGCCGCCCTCGCCCTCTCCGCCGTCGCGCTGCCGGCGGCGGCGCAGGACGTGGCGGGAGAGTTCGACTACTACGTCCTCGCGCTCAGCTGGTCGCCGACCTGGTGCGCGACCGAAGGGTCGGACGCAGACGAGCCGCAATGCGACTCCGGGCGACGAACGGGGTTCATCGTCCACGGGCTCTGGCCCCAATACGAGCGGGGCTGGCCCGACTGGTGCAACAGCAACCAGCGCGATCCCACGCGGCGTGAAAGCGCGGCGATGGCGGACGTCATGCCGTCGGGCGATCTCGCCTGGTATCAGTGGCAGAAGCACGGCCGGTGCTCTGGCCTGTCCGGCCCCGGATATTACGATGCCCTGCGCGAGGCGGCCGCGGCGGCCGATATACCCGTGCTGTTCCAGATGCTGCCGCGCGACGTCACCCTGCCGGCGACAGTGATCGAGGACGCGTTCATCGAGACGAACCCCGACATGACGCGCAACGGGATCACGGTCACGTGCGACGGCGGCCGGCTGGACGAGGTGCGGATCTGCCTGACGCGCGATCTCTCGCCCCGCGACTGCGCGCCCGACACCCGCCGGGACTGCCGAGGACCGATGCTGATGCCGGCGCCGCGTTGATATGCCGCCGGATATTTATGGACAGAAGATGCCCGCATTAACGGGACGCTAAGGTTTCCCTGCAATGATGGTCATGCGGTACAGGCGGGGACGCCGATGACCGTGACAGGAGATGCCACACCCCACCCGGACGGGCGCCGGGTCGGGGTGTGTGCCCCTCGCCTTCGCCATCTTCTGTCTTCAAATATCCCCGCCGGAGGCTCCGGCCGTGCCGATCGGCGATCCCCGCGGACATCTCGACCGGGGAGCAGACTCAATCCCCCACCACACGCAGGACGATCTTGCCGATGTGATCGCCGCCTTCCATCCGGGCATGGGCGGCGGCAGCGTCGGCCAGCGCGAACTCCTGGTCCATGACCGGGCGCAGCTTGCCCGCCTCGATCATCGGCCAGACATGCTGGCGCAGCTGCTCGGCGATCCCGGCCTTGGCGAGATCGGATTGCGGGCGCAGGGTCGATCCGGTGACGGTCAGGCGGCGGCGCATAATGGGCGAGACGTTCAGTTCGGCCTTCGCCCCGTTCAGGAAGGCGATGAAGACCAGCCGCCCGTCATCAGCCAGCGCGCGGATGTTGCGGGGGATGTAGTCGCCGCCCACCATATCGAGGATCAGGTCCGCCCCGCCTTCATTCGACAGCACCTCGACGAAGTCCTGCTCGCGGTAGTTTATCGCCGTCGCGCCCAGCCGCTCGCAGGCGGCGCATTTCTCGGCCGTGCCCGCCGTCGCCCAGACGCGGGCGCCCATAGCCGCCCCGATCTGGATCGCCGTCGTGCCGATCCCCGACGATCCGCCGTGGACGAGAAACCGCTCGCCCGCCTGCAGCCCGCCGCGCATGACCACATTGGACCAGACGGTGAAGGTGGTCTCCGGCAGGCAGGCCGCCTCGCGCAGGGACAGCCCGGATGGAACGGCCAGTGCGTGATCGGCGGGCGTCGTGACGTATTCGGCATAGCCGCCGCCGGGCAGCAGGGCGCAGACCGCGTCGCCTTCGTTCCAGCGGGTGACGCCCGGCCCGACCGCCGCGACATGCCCCGAACATTCCAGCCCCGGCAGGTCCGACGCGCCCGGCGGCGGCGCGTAGGCGCCCGCGCGTTGCAGCACGTCGGGGCGGTTCACCCCGGCATAGGCCACGCGAATCAGGATCTGCCCCGCGCCGGGGATCGGGACGGGGCGGCGGGCGGGCGTCAGCACCTCGGCGGCGCCGGGCTGCGAGATCTCGATCACGTCCATGTCGTCGGGCAGGTTCATTCAGTCCTCCTTCGCGCGGCCGGGCGCGGCAAAGCGGCCATCCGCCGCCGGTTTCCGTATCCAGCCGGTCGCCAGATCGGCGGCCAAACCGACGCCGGGCAGTTTCCGGGCGGCGCCCTTCAGCTTCTCGAACCGCATCACGTCGTCGATCCGCCGGTCGATGAAGGCGCGGGTGTCCCCCCGCCCCTCGGAATAATCGCCGAGCCAGTAGAGCACCGCTGCCCCCCAGACCGAGGACAGGCTCGCCCGCTTGGTCCACCAGCTCACATCCGCCGACGAATCACCCAAGGCGTCCCAGATCGTGTCGGCCGTGTCCCACATCAGCCGCGCCCCCCGCGCGGCATTCTGCGGCAGCGCCATGACCGAGGCCCCGGCGCGCACAAGTTCGGGGTCCGCGATCTCCAGCCGGTGCCAGATCGCCTCGGCCACCCGGTCGCGGAACCGCCCCTGCGCCGGCCGGGCGGCGATCCAGCGGCGCAGCTCCGCGTCGCCCCGGCGGTGATAGGCGGCGGCAAGGCTCGCGCCGCCCTGAGGGAACAGCGTCCGCGCAAGCTCGTGCGCCATGCCGATGTCGCGCGCACCGGCGGCAAGTGCCCGGTCGTTCATGCCGTCGAAGGGCACATGGATCAGCGCTGCGTCCAGCAGGCGGTGAAGGCTGTCGGTCATCGTCATCCTCTGGACAAACGGGGGCAGGTTGCGGTATAGGGCCGCTTCCTGCAGATCAGATCAACTCTAACCTAGGAAGGTGGTGACAACCACATGCAGGTGAGCGTTCGCGACAACAACGTCGAACAGGCGCTTCGTGCCCTGAAGAAGAAACTTCAGCGCGAAGGAGTCTTCCGCGAAATGAAGCTGAAGCAACATTTCGAGAAGCCGTCGGTCAAGAAAGCCCGTGAAAAGGCCGAGGCCGTCCGCCGCGCCCGCAAGCTGGCCCGTAAAAAGGCCCAGCGCGAAGGCGCCCTTTAAAGGGTGCGCGAAGGCGCGCTGTAAGGTCTTGCGACGGCGCCGTGAGGCGTCAGCGAACCGAATGGTTCAAGGAACCCCCGTGGCCGTGGCCGCGGGGGTTTTCTCTTTTTTCTGGTGTATATGTGTGGGGGGTAGATCGTGCCGTAGTTAACCTATCGCTCTCCAATGGCCGATTACGGTCAACCAGGTTAGGCTTCGAAGCCGTACGTTCGGCGGTGGAAGGCGAGGAATTCTTGTTCAGAACGTTGCAGCTCACCGCGCAAAGGCGCCGGCAAGCCCAGCAGGCTACGTTCGCTCTCAGCCACTAAATCGGAAATCAACATCTCACCACCTTTGCCGAACGAAATAAGGCCTCCGTCGAAAAGAGCGTCAATGTGGGCAGCAAGCAACAAGCCATTTCTACTATCCAGTCGCTCTTCATCGCTGCTCGATCGCCAACTCTTGATATGCGAAGCACGCAGAACCTCGCGCTGACCGCAACCGGTGACCGCGCACCTCTTGCCCCATCGGCGATCGAGCTCGGCCCGGAACCGACCCTGTCCGATACGGGCTTGCATCAACGCCTTTCGGGTTGTCTCGGAAATGTCCTTTCTTTTTGTCAGTTTCTTCGTGTCCACAGCTACACCGGCGGAATCAGCAAGCCTAACGGACGCAACTAGACGGTGCCAAGTTGGAGAGCGATCCTGTACCGGAACATGACTTAAGATCGTCAGCGCCTGCTCCACACCGATTTGGGAGTAGCTGCTATACATACCGATAAGTCGCTCCTTCCCCGTAATTGCTCTCGCATTCAGTGCGACGGGCTTTTCTAACCACAGATACATTCCAGCTGGACATATCCAGTTAGGAATCCACTTCACGTCCGGCTGCCAGCTTGCCTTAAACGCATCTTGGTCGTTATTGAAATTGGCTCTGACCGCACCAACATCCCAAGCCTCGCGCCACAGGTCATCCAGACCAAGTCGATCGGCCAACTCCTTCCGGCGCATGTCATCATTCATCAGACAGGTGGCGTTGCCGGCTATTCCCACAAGATCCTGGACGCCGTCATGCGAAGCAAACATGAACACAAAGCTGGCGCCTTCCTCAGGCTCTGCATTGCCTATCCTCTCCGTATGAAACGCCCGGTATCGCACGCCATCTTGAGAAAAGGCAGCTCTGTCCGAGTTGTTCCATTCCTCATGACCGAAGCCATTTAGCTTCGGAAATCCTGAGGTGGCTCTCGCTCCGGACGGGTGCTTGTACCCCGCAGTGTTCCAAAAGATTGGCTTCAGTAAAAAATCCGGCATGACGGCTCCTTTGAGGCACACAACATTCCAGTAGTACATGATCAAAGCACATAACAACGCTGCTTTCGGGCAAGTCTCCCATTCCCCTCACACCGGCAACGCCGTCGTCTGCAGCACCGTCCTCAGCGAGAACGACGACTGCATCTGCGCCACTCCCGGCAGGCGCGACAGATGCTGGCGGTGGATGCGGGCGAAGTCGTCGGTGTCGGCGGCCATGATCTTCAGCAGGTAGTCGGCCGCGCCCGCCATCAGGTGGCATTCCAGCACGTCGGGGATCGCGCGGACGGCCTTTTCAAAGGCGTCCAGCACCGCGTCGCCCTGGCTCGACAGGGTGATCTCCACATAGACGGTCGTCGTCCGGCCCAGCCGGCGGGGGTCCAGCACCGCCACGTAGCCGGCGATGATGCCCGTCTCCTCCAGCCGTTGCACGCGGCGGTGGCAGGCGCTGGCCGACAGGTTGATCCGCTGCGCGAGGTCCGCGTTGGAGATCCGGCCCTCCTTCTGGATGACCGACAGGATGCGGCGGTCGGTTGCGTCCAGATCGCCCGCTGTCGAAGAATGATCCGCCATCGCCGCCTCCGCTGCTGCTTCCTTCCGGGTGTAGCCGTCCGACCCTGTGCATTTAAGCGGAAATCTGCATGATCGGCAGGATGGCGCAATCACAGGAGAGTCGCCGATGAAGATCGGGTGCCCCAGGGAAATCAAACCGCAGGAATTCCGGGTCGGGCTGACCCCCGACGCGGTGCGCGAGCTCGCCGCGCGCGGCCACTCGGTCAGCGTCGAGACCGGCGCAGGTGCCGATGCGGGCTTCGCGGATGAGGATTATACCGCCGCCGGGGCCACGATCGCGGCGGATGCGGTGGAGGTGTTCGCCGCCGAGCTGATCGTCAAGGTCAAGGAACCGCAGCCTGCCGAACGCGCCCTGCTGCGCAAGGGGCAGGTGCTGTTCGCCTATCTGCACCTCGCCCCCGACCCGGACCAGACGCGCGATCTGCTGGCGTCGGGCGTCACCGCCATCGCCTATGAGACGGTGACGGACGCACGGGGCGGGCTGCCGCTGCTGGCGCCGATGTCCGAGGTGGCCGGCCGGCTGGCGCCGCAGGTCGGGGCCTGGACGCTGCAGAAGGCGAATGGCGGGCGCGGCGTCCTGCTGGGCGGGGTGCCGGGCGTTCGGCCGGCGCGGGTGCTTATCATCGGCGGCGGCGTGGTGGGGACGGCGGCGGCGCGGGTGGCGGTCGGCATGGGGGCGAACGTGACGGTGCTGGACCGCTCCGTGCCCCGGCTGTCGCACTTGGACGACGTCTTCATGGGCAAGCTGACGACGCAGTATTCCAGCGCCGGCGCCATCGCCGACCTGCTACCAGCCGCGGATCTGGTGATCGGCGCGGTGCTGATCCCCGGCGCGGCCGCGCCCCGGCTGGTCAGCCGCGCGCAGCTTTCCACGATGCTGCCGGGCGCGGCGATGGTGGACGTCGCCATCGATCAGGGCGGCTGTTTCGAGACATCGCGCCCGACCACCCATCAGGACCCGATCTACGAGGTGGACGGCATCATGCATTACTGCGTCGCCAACATGCCCGGCGCGGTCGCCCGCACCTCGACGCAAGCCTTGGGGAACGCCACCCTGCCCTTCGTCCTCGCGCTGGCGGACAAGGGCTGGCGCGAGGCGGCGGAGGCCGACCCGCATCTGCGCGCGGGTCTGGCCGTCCATGCGGGCACCCTGACCTCGCCCCCGGTGGGCGAGGCGCTGGGGATCGAGGCGGTCAGGCCGGAGGACGTGCTGGCGTGACCTCCGGCGCGGGCGCGGCATCGCCGCCCGCCCGCACCACCGTCTGCGAGGTCGCGCCGCCTGCCAGCAGGTCGCGGATCTCGGCCAGCAGCGCCTCGGACGAGGGGCCGGCGGCGGAATCCTCGGCCACCTGCTTGCGCATCGCGGTTTCCTTGATCCGGTTCACGCCCTTGACCAGCAGGAACACCACGAAGGCGATGATGAGGAAGTTGATCACCGCCGTGATGAAGCTGCCATAGGCGAAGACCGGCGCGCCCGCGTCACGCGCCGCCGACAGGCCCGGATAGTCGTTCCAGTCCATCGCAATGAAATAGTTGGAGAAGTCGGTCCCGCCCGTCACGAGGCCGAGGATCGGCTCGATCAGATCGCTCACCATCGAACTGACGATCGCGGTGAAGGCCGCACCGATGATGATGCCCACGGCCATGTCCATGACATTGCCCTTGGCGATGAAATCGCGAAACTCCTTGATCATGACCAGCCCTTTCGCCGCCCGGTTGCTCTGCCCCGCAAAGTGGCACGGCAGCGATTACCAAACAATTGTCAAGCTCGAAGGAGAATCCGAATGTCCAATCTGAGTGGCTTCCCGATCACGAACCGTTGGCCGCCTCGGCGGCCCGAGGTGATCCAGCTTTACAGCCTTGCGACGCCCAACGGCATCAAGATCTCGATCATGCTGGAGGAATGCGGGCTGGACTATGACGTCCACCGCATCAGCATCCGCGATCCCGAAGATCAGATGACGCCCGAGTTCCTGTCGCTGAACCCCAACAACAAGATCCCCGCGATCATCGACCCGGACGGGCCGGACGGGCAGCCGATGGGGCTTTGGGAATCCGGCGCGATCCTGATCTACCTGGCCGACAAGACCGGCCGCTTCCTGCCGCGCGAAGGGTCGGCGCGCTACCAGACGCTCCAGTGGCTGATGTTCCAGATGGGCGGCGTCGGGCCGATGTTCGGACAGGTCGGCTATTTCTTCCGCTACAAGGGCACCGAGATCGAGGACAAGCGCCCCCTCGCCCGATACCTGAACGAGTCGAAGCGCCTGCTGGGCGTCCTCGACCGCCAGCTTGACGGGCGCGATTGGGTGACGGGGGACTACTCGATCGCCGACATCGCCATCGGGCCTTGGGTGCGCGGCCTGCGCGCCCATTACGAGGCGCAGGACGCCCTCGGCCTCGACGATTTCCGTAACGTCGCGCGCTGGCAGGAAGCCTTCCTCGCGCGTCCGGCGGTGCAGAAGGGGCTGAACGTCCCGCCGAGCGAGTGAGACGAAGGACCGGCCCGCCGGGCCGGTCCGTTCCCGTCGGCTGCGGCCCGGTCAGGTCCGCAGGGTGCCGCCGGTGGCCTTGCCGACCTTCTCCACGATCTTCGCCGCGACCGCCTCGATGTCCTTGTCGGTCAGCGTCCTGTCGCGCGGCTGAAGCCGGGCGGTGATGGCGACGGATTTCTTGCCCGCGCCCATCTGCGCCTCGGCTTTCTCGCCGGTGAACTGGTCGAAGACGCGCACGCTCTCGATCAGCGCCTTGTCGGCCCCTTGCGCCGCATTGGCGATCGCCAGCGCCTCGACCTTCGCGTCCACGACGAAGGCGAAGTCGCGTTCCACCGCCTGCAGATCGCTGATCGTCAGCGCCGGACGGGTCGGCGTCTTCACCTTCGGCAGCGGCACGTTGGCGATGTGGACGGTGAAGGCGACCGCAGGCCCCTTCACGTCCATCGCCTTCAGGATGCGCGGATGCACCTCGCCATAGGTCGCAAGCCGGTTCGGCCCCAGCGCGATGTTGCCGGCGCGGCCCGGATGCCACCAGCCGTCCACCCTGCGGTCGATCTGCGCGCGCGCGGGGGCACCGATGGCGTTCAGGATCGCCTCGGCATCGGCCTTGGCGTCGTAAAGATCGACCGCCCGGCGCGAGCCGAAGGGATCGCGCGCCGCCGAGGCGCCGACCAGCAGGCCGGAAAGCTGCACCGCCTGCTCGCCCGGCTCGCCGCCGGTGAAGACCGGCCCGACCTCGAACAGCGCCAGATCGGCGAAGCCGCGCGCCTGGTTGCGCGCCGCCGCCGCCAGCAGGCCGGGCAGCAGGTCGGGGCGCAGGTGGGTCATCTCCGACGAGATCGGGTTCTCGATCCGCACCGCATCCGAGCCGCCGCCGAACAGCGCCGCCGAGGGCTGGTCGATGAAGCTGTAGGTCACGCATTCGTTGTAGCCCAAGGCCGCCGCCATCCGCCGCGCCGCCGATTCGCGGCGCTGCAAGGGCGTCAGCACCGGCAGCGGCACGCCCGCGCGGGGACGCGGCAAGGGCTGACCCTTGAGCCGCGAAAGGCTGGCGATGCGGGCGATTTCCTCGACCAGATCGGCCTCGCCCTGCACATCGGGACGCCAGCTCGGCACATGCGCCATGTCGCCCTCCAGCCGGAAGCCCAAGGCCTCCAGCGTGGCCCGCTGCTCGGCTTCGGGAATGTCCATGCCGACGAGGCTCTGCGTCCGCTCCGGGTCCAGCCGATAGGCGCGACCCGTGTCCGGCACCGCCCCCGCCTCGACCACATGGCTCGCCTCGCCGCCGCAGAGATCGAGGATCAGCCGCGTCGCAAGTTCCAGCCCCGGCCGGGTGAAGGCCGGGTCCACGCCACGCTCGAAGCGGTAACGCGCGTCCGAGTTGATCTTCAGCGCCCGGCCCGTCGCGGCGATCCCGATTGGCTGCCAGTAGGCGCTTTCCAGGAACACGTCGGTCGTCCCTTCGGTCACGCCCGACGCCTCGCCGCCCATGATCCCGGCGAGGCTTTCCGGCCCGTTCGCGTCCGCGATCACCAGATCGCCCGGCCGCAGCGCATAGGTCCTGTCGTCGAGCGCGTGCAGGCTCTCGCCTTCCGCCGCGCTGCGCACGACCAGATCGCCCTGCACCTTGCCCGCATCGAAGACATGCAGCGGGCGGTTCAGGTCGTAGGTGAAGAAGTTGGTGATATCGACCAGCGCCGAGATCGGCCGCAGCCCGATCGCCTTCAGCCGCTGCTGCAGCCAGTCCGGCGAGGGGCCGTTCGTCACGCCGCGGATCAGCCGCCCGGCGAAATAGGGCGCGCGCTCGGCGGCATCGGGCGCGATGGTGACGCGGACGGGCGAGTCGAACCCGCCCGCAACGGGTTCCACCGTCAGCGGCTTCAACGTGCCCAGCCCCCGCGCCGCCAGATCGCGCGCGATCCCGCGCACGCCGAGCGCGTCCGGGCGGTTCGGGGTGATCTTGATGTGGATCATCGGGTCGATCTTCTCGGGCGCGTTCTCGGCCAGCCAGTCCACGAAACGCTGCCCGACCTGACCCGAGGGCAGTTCGATGATGCCGTTATGCTCGTCCGAAAGCTCAAGCTCGCGTTCCGAGGCCATCATGCCGTGGCTCTCGACGCCCCTGATCTTGCCGATGCCGAGCGTCGTGTCGATCCCCGGCACATAGTCGCCGGGCCTGGCGAGCACGCCGACCAGCCCCGCTTGCGCATTCGGCGCGCCGCAGACGACCTGCTTCTCGCCCTCGTTTGTCGCCACCCGCAGCACCCGCAGCCGGTCGGCGTCGGGATGCGGCTCGGCATGCTCGATCCGGGCGATGGTGAAGGCGGAGAGCTTGGTGGCGGGATCGACGACCTCCTCGACCTCGAGCCCGAGGTCGGTGAGCGCGTCGGTGATCTCGGTCAGGGTCGCCGTGGTTTCGAGATGGTCACGGAGCCAGGAGAGGGTGAGTTTCATTGCAATCGAGTTCCTAGTCCAAGCTCGTCTAACTGGGTTTGCACACTTCGGGCGCGTCGCATCAGACGGTCACCGCCGGATTTTGGCAGTCCTTCGACCAGCCCGGCGAGTTGCGCCGCGCGGCGCTGGGAAATCGCGTCCCGAGCGTTTGAACCCATTGATCCGAGATTGAGAAGGATGCCGTCGATGATCCGAGCGGGACGGAGTTGGCTCCATTCGGAAGCTTCCAAGCTCGTGCCTATAGCAGAGCAAAGCGTTGCAAATCCGCTTTCAGTATTACCGCCGATGCCCTGTAATTTCGCGTAGAACTTCTTGGGATCTGCGACACCCAAGGCCCGCGCCGCGTAGCTGTCATAAACGGTCCAGTTGTCGGGAGACAGGAACCACGACAGCTTTGTCGCTGCGGAAACCTGCCGACCCACAGTCAGCCCGATAATTTGCATATCCTTAGCCAATTCTATGCATTGCTCCGCCCTAGCTTCCAGCTCCTCTGGAACCTTGCACAGTTTCTCATTAACAAGTTCAACAACGGCAGAAATATCACGTCCGTTCGTGTCTTTTTCGAGAGAAGGAAAGCCACGACGGACAGAGTAGAGCCGAAGCGTCTCGGACAGGGAGTGCTTCGTAAACACGCCCCCGTCCTTTCGCAGTTCGCCCAAGATCATCGCGTCGACCGAGAGCCAGATGTGGGCATAATTAAGCGTGCCCCAGTATCCGCAGCACGTCAGCGGCATGTGTATCGCTGTCATCGCGAGAGCCCCCCACTCACCGATGGCACATCACCAGCCGCAAACCCATAATGCCTCAACCAGCGCAAATCGCTCTCGAAGAACGCCCGCAAATCCGGTATCCCGTATTTCAACATCGCGATCCGGTCGATGCCCATGCCGAACGCAAACCCCTGCCACTCCGCCGGGTCGATCCCCCCCGCCTCCAGCACCCTGGGATGCACCATCCCCGATCCCAAAATCTCCAGCCACGACTCCCCCTGTCCGATCTTCAACTGCCCGCCGGACCAGTCGCAGCGGATATCGACCTCGGCCGAGGGCTCGGTGAAGGGGAAATGCGAGGCGCGGAAGCGCAGCTCGACCTGATCCACCTCGAAAAATGCGCGGCAGAACTCCTCCAGCGTCCATTTCAGGTTGGCCATCGAGATGCCCTTGCCGATCGCCAGCCCCTCGACCTGGTGGAACATGGGCGTGTGGGTCTGGTCCATGTCCATGCGATAGACGCGGCCGGGGCAGATGATGCGGATGGGGGCGCCCATCGCCTCCATCGCGCGGATCTGGACGGGCGAGGTGTGGGTGCGCAGCACATGCGGCGGGCGGGTGTCGCCTTCCGCGCGGGCCATGAAGAAGGTGTCGTGTTCCTGCCGGGCGGGGTGTTCCGGCGGGATGTTCAGGGCGTCGAAATTATACCAGTCGGATTCGACCTGCGGACCCTCGGCCACCGAAAAGCCCATGTCGGCGAAGATCGCCGTCACCTCGTCCATGACCTGCGACACCGGATGGATCGTGCCCGAGGGACGCGGGCGGCCCGGCAGCGTGACGTCCAGCCATTCGGACTTCAGCCGCGCGTCCAGCGCCGCATCCTCCATCGCGGAGCGGCGGGCGCGCAGCGCGGTGTCGATCTCGTCGCGCAGACGATTGAGCGCCGCGCCGCGAGTCTGCCGCTCCTCGGGCGTCATCCGGCCGAGTTCCTTCATCAGCCCGCTGATCTCGCCCTTCTTTCCCAGCGCGGCAAGCCGCACCTCCTCCAGCGCGGGCGCGTCGGCGGCGTCGGCCACGCGGGAAAGCCAGGTGGAGCGGAGCGTGTCGGTGTCGGTCATCGGGGGGCCTCGGCTGCGTGCGGGCCGGGCTTAGCACGGGCGCGGGAGCCGTGAAAGCCGCTGGCCGCAAAGGAAAAACGAAAGAACCCGCGCGAGGGGCGCGGGTTCGGGCAGTCGTCAGGGTCAGCCTGTCAGGCGGCGGCGGCTTCGGTGCCGGCCGCGGCCTTCGCTTGGGCGACGATGGCGTTGAACGCTTCCGGCTCGTGCACGGCCAGATCGGCGAGAACCTTGCGGTCCACCTCGATCCCCGCCTTGGACAGCGCGGCGATGAAGCGCGAATAGGTCATCTCGGCGTCCACCGCGCGGACGGCGGCGTTGATCCGCTGGATCCACAGCGCACGGAAGTTGCGCTTGCGGGTCTTGCGGTCGCGGGTCGCGTACTGGTTGGCCTTGTCAACGGCCTGCGTCGCGGTGCGGAAGTTGCGCGAGCGGTTGCCGTAATAGCCCTTGGCGGCGTCAAGGACCTTCTTGTGGCGGGCGTGGGTGACCTTGCCGGATTTAACGCGGGACATGTCTCGGCTCCTCGATCAGCGGTTATAGGGCATGTATTTCTTGACGATCTTCGCGTCCGCGTCGGACAGGATCATGGTCCCGGTCACGTCGCGGATGAATTTCGTCGAGCGCTTGATCATGCCGTGGCGCTTGCCCGCCGGGCCGGCCTTGACCTTGCCCGTGGCGGTCATCGAGAACCGCTTCTTCGCAGCGGCCTTGGTCTTCATCTTCGGCATTTTCATCTCCTTGTCAGAGTGAACGCGCGACTCGGCAATGCCATTCCGGCCGGCCGCACGGGGTAGAAGCGCGCCCTATAGCGGGGCGCGGCAGGCGATGCAAGATCAGATGCGGATGTCGCCGTTCAGCAGATGCTGCCAGGCAAGCCCGAGGTCCTGCACCCGGAACGGGGTCGGGTCGATCCAGGCCCCCCAGACGATGGCGGCCACGCCGATGACGGCGGCGATGGCCGCGCCCCGCGGCGCTTCGGTCCGCGCGAGCGCCGCAATCAGAAGGATCACGGACAACGCCAGCAAGGCCGTGCCCAGAAGGATCAGAATATCGCTCATGCCGTTTCCCGTTGCCGCGTGCCGCCCCTCTAGTCCGGGTCGGTGCGATAGATCAACCGTTCATCGCAGGGAGAGACGCGAAGAATGTTGGTCGATCCAGCGGTGTTGAAGGGCACCCCGGCGATGATGATGAGGTTGCGGGTGGAATCCGCGAACTCGAACTCCCGCGCGGCGAGGATCGAGTTGACGACCGCCTCGCGGAAGCGGTTCAGCGGCGGGGTCAGCACGCAATGCGCGCCCCAGACCAGTGCCATGCGCCGCATCACGTCCAGCTGCGAGGACATGGCGATGATCGGCACGCGCGGACGCTCGCGCGCGGCCAGCCGGACCGTGGTCCCCGATTGCGTGAAGGCGCAGATGGCGGCGATGTCGGTCGTCTCGGCGATCTCGCGGGCGGCGACGGCGATGCTGTCGGCGATGGTGGTGCGGTTGCCGGCCCCGCGCGAGCTTTCGATCACCTCGCGATAGACCGGGTCGCTTTCGACCGAGCGGGCGACGGCGTCCATCGTCTGCACCGCCTGCACCGGGAACCGGCCCGCCGCCGATTCGGCCGACAGCATGACGGCGTCGGCCCCTTCGTAGATGGCGGTGGCGACGTCGCTGACCTCGGCCCGCGTGGGCATCGGGCTTTCGATCATGCTCTCCAGCATCTGCGTGGCGACGATCACCGGCTTGGCGGCATGACGGCAGGCGCGCACCAGCCGCTTCTGGATCGGCGGCACGGCATGGACCGGCATCTCGACGCCAAGATCGCCCCGCGCCACCATGATCCCGTCCGAGACCTTCAGGATGTCGGCGAAGCAATGCACGGCGGCGGGCTTTTCGATCTTGGACAGGATCGCCGCCCGGCCGCGCGCAAGCTCGCGCGCCTCGGTCACGTCCTCGGGTCGCTGCACGAAGGACAGGGCGAGCCAGTCCACCCCCGCCTCGCAGGCGAATTCCAGATCGGCGCGGTCCTTGTCCGACAGCGCGGCGACCGGCAGGACCACATCGGGCACGTTCACGCCCTTGCGGTCCGAGATCGTGCCGCCAGCGGTCACGACGCAGTCCGCGAAATCCGGCCCGCAGGCCTCGACCCGCAGGCGGATCTTGCCGTCATTGACCAGCAGGCGCGATCCGACCTCCAGCACGGCGAAGATCTCGGGGTGGGGCAGCTGCACGCGGGCGCCATCGCCGGGCGCTGCGTCCAGATCGAAGCGGAAATGCTGGCCCGTCTCCAGCTCCACCGGGCCGCTGCCGAAGACGCCGACCCGCAGCTTCGGCCCCTGAAGATCGGCCAGCACAGCGATCGGACGACCCGTTTCCGCCTCGACCGCGCGGATGGCCTGCAACCGGGCAAGGTGGTCGGCGTGACTGCCGTGGCTCATGTTCAGGCGGAACACGTCGGCCCCTGCGTCGAACAGCGCGCGGATCGTCGCCTGGTCGGTCGATGCCGGCCCGAGCGTCGCCACGATCTTCACGTTCCGGTGCCGTCTCATGCGGTATCCTTCCGTCAACCCTGCCGAGTTATGTCCCAACCGCCCGAGGGCGGCAACTGGCCCCGGCCGGTCGCCCCGGCTATATCGCAGGAATGGACGAAGATTCCGTGAACGACGCCGCTTTCCACATCCACGGCGCGGACCGCCCCTCGCGCTGGCTCGTGACCTGCGACCACGCGACGAACCGGGTGCCGCAATGGGTGAACGGCGGCGATCTTGGCATCGCCGAGGCCGACATGGCCCGCCACATCGCCTATGACGTGGGCGCGGCGGGGCTGGCCCTGCGGCTGGCCGAGCGGCTGGACGCGCCGGCGATCCTGTCGGATTTCTCGCGCCTCGTGATCGACCCGAACCGAGGCGAGGACGATCCCACGCTGCTGATGCGGCTTTATGACGGCACCGTGATTCCCACCAACCGAAGTGCGGACGCGGCCGAGCGCGAACGCCGCCTGAACCTCCTCTACCGCCCGTATCACGACGCTTACGCCCGCCTCTCGGGCGCCCACCCCGCCCGCGCGATCTGCGCGGTCCACAGCTTCACGCCGCGGCTCAAGGGCCGCCCGCCGCGCCCGTGGCTGGTCGGCATCCTCTATTCGCACCGGGATGAGCGGCTGGGTCCGCCGATGGTCCGCGCCTGCCGCGACGAAGGCTGGATCACCGGCGACAACCAGCCCTATTCCGGCCATCTGCAGGGCGATTCGATCGATCGCCACGGGCTCGCCCACGGCCGCCCGAACCTGCTGATCGAGGTCCGCAACGACCTGATCCGAGCGCCCGAGGGGCAGCAACAATGGGCAGACCAGCTCGCCCCGGTGCTGGAAAGGGTGCTGGCCGATAACGGCCTCTGACGCAGCCCGGCCACCGTCGGCGTCACTTGAACACGGGTATTTGGACCAGAAAGAAGCACGGCCAGACAGCTTCTTTCTGGCCCAAATACCATTCGACAGCGCGGCCCGACGAGACGTTGCCCGTCTGCTAACACGGCTCACAGGAAGCTCTGCGGGTCGATATCCACGCTCAGCCGCAGATTCGCGGGCGCCTTGCGCGCGGCGGCAAGCCACGCGGCGATGGCTGATTGCAACGGCGCCTGACGCGGCGCGCGGATCAGCATCCGCACGCGGTAGCGCGCCCGGACCCGCGCAATCGGCGCGGGGGCCGGGCCGAACAGATCGGCACCGATGTCGCGCAGTGGCCGGGCCGCGCGGGCGAGATCGCGGGCATAGGCTTCGACCACCGGCTGGTCGGGATGGGACAGGATCACCCCCGCGAGGCGCGAGAAGGGTGGCATCGCCGCCGTTTGCCGGGCGGCCGCCTCGGCGTCCCAGAACGCCTCGTCCTCTCCCGAGAGGATCGCCCGGATCACCGGATGGTCGGGCTGGTGCGTCTGCAGCAGCGCGACGCCCGGCCGGCCGCCCGACTGCCGCCCGGCCCGCCCCGCCACCTGCCGCATCAGCTGGAACGACCGTTCGGCCGCCCGAAGGTCGGCCCCTTGCAGCCCCAGATCGGCGTCGATCACCCCCACCAGCGTCAGGCCGGGGAAGTTGTGCCCCTTGGCGACGATCTGGGTGCCGATGATGATGTCCGACCCGCCTTGGGCGATGTCCGCAATCGTCGCCTTCAGCGCCCGCGCCGACTGGAACAGGTCCGACGACAGCACCGCCGCCCGCGCTTGGGGAAACCGCTCCGCCACCTCTTCGGCCAGCCGCTCGACTCCCGGACCTATGGCGGCCATCTTCCCCTCGGTGCCGCAGGCCGGACATGCCACCGGGGTCGGCTTCGTCGCCCCGCATTGATGGCAGACCAGCCGCTTCTGGAACCGGTGCTCCACCATCCGCGCGTCGCAGTCGTCGCAGCCCACCTGCTGCCCGCAGGCTCGGCAGGTCGTGATCGGCGCATAGCCGCGGCGGTTGAGGAACAGCAGCGACTGTTCGCCCCGCTCCAGCCGCGCCTCGACCGCCTTTGTCAGCGTCGGCGAGATCCAGCGCCCCGAGGGCATTTCTTCTTCCCGCAGGTCGATGGCCGCCATTTCGGGCAGTTCCGCCTCGCCGTAGCGCGAGCGCAGGTCGAGCCGGCGATACTTCCCCGCCGCCGCGTTCACCCACGACTCGACGGACGGCGTGGCCGAGGCCAGCACCACCTGCGCGCCCTCGATGCTGGCCCGCAGCACCGCCATGTCGCGGGCGTTGTAATAGACCGTCTCGTCCTGCTTGTAGCTGCCGTCATGCTCCTCATCGACGACGATCAGCCCGAGATCGCGGAACGGCAGGAACAGCGCCGAGCGGGCGCCGACGACCATCCCGACGCCGCCCTGCCCCGCACCGTTCGCCGCCATATGCCACAGCCGCCGCCGTTCCGCGCCGGTCACGCCCGAGTGCCACTCTCCGGGCCTCGCCCCGAACCGCGCCTCGACCCGGTCGAGGAACTCCGCCGACAGCGCGATTTCCGGCAGCAGCACCAGCGCCTGCCGGCCCTGCCGCAGCGTCTCGGCGACCGCTTCCAGATAGACCTCGGTCTTGCCCGAACCGGTGACGCCGCGCAGCAGCGTGGTGCCGTAGCCGCCCGCGCGGATGGCGGCCCGCAGCACCTCGGCGGCCTCCGCCTGATCGGCGGCGAGCGGCTTGCCCGGCAGGTCCGGGTCCAGCGCCGGATAGGGGGCGTCGCGCGGCGCCTGCTCCTCGGTCAGCGTCCCGGCGGCGACCAGCCCCTTGACCACCGACGCGCCGACGCCCGCCAGTTGCGCCAGTTCCGAGGGGGCGAACCCGGCTCCGCCGTGATCGTCGATCACCCGCAGCACGGCGGCGCGGGCGTCGGTCATCCGCTCGGGCGGCGCACCGGCGCGGCGGATGATGCGGCGGGCGGCGGGCGGATGGGCCAGATCGGGGGCCCGCAGCGCCATCCGCAGCATCACCGGCAGCGCCGTCAGGGTGTAATCGGCGGCGCGGGTCAGGAACTCGATCATCCGCGGCGACAGCGGCTCGGCCTCGATCACCCGCAGGATCGGGCGCAGCTTGGCCGCGTCGAAGGTCCCCTCGCCCGGCCCCCAGACGCAACCCAGCACCTGCCGCGGCCCCAGCGGCGCGATGACCAGCTGCCCCAGCCGCACGCCGCCCTCGGGGGCGAGCCAGTCCAGCAGCCCCACCGGCTCGGTCGTCAGCACGCCGACGCGCGCGCCATGCGGAAAGAACGTAGGTTCCCTCATCGCAGCGCCGTCCCGCCCATCGCCATGCCGCACCGTGTCATCGCGACGGAATGGGCCATCCTTTGCCGCCCGGTCAAGCCGCCCGGCCTTCCCGCGAGAGGCGATCTGCGCTACACCCCGCACCAACCCGGTACAGGAGCCAGCCCATGAGATTCTTCGTCGATACCGCCGACATCGCCGCCATCCGCGAGCTGCACGAGCTCGGCATGGTGGACGGCGTCACGACCAACCCGTCGCTGATCCTGAAATCAGGCCGGAACATCGCCGAGGTCACGCGCGAGATCTGCGAACTGGTCGAAGGCCCGGTCAGCGCCGAGGTCGTGGCCGCCGACGCGGACGGCATGATCCGCGAGGGCAAGCACCTGGCGGAGATCGCCCCGAACATCGCTGTCAAGGTGCCGCTGACCTGGGACGGGCTCAAGGCCTGCAAGGCGCTGAGCGACGACGGGCACATGGTCAACGTCACGCTGTGCTTCACCGCCGCGCAGGCGCTGCTGGCGGCGAAGGCGGGCGCGACCTTCATCAGCCCGTTCATCGGCCGGCTGGACGATATCGGGCTGGACGGGATGGAGCTGATTTCCGACATCCGCACCATCTACGACAATTACGGGTATGAGACCAACGTGCTGGCCGCGTCCATCCGCTCGGTCAACCACATCATCGACTGCGCCCGCATCGGCGCCGATGTGATCACGGCTCCGCCCGCCGTCATCAAGGCGATGGCGAGCCACGTCCTGACCGACAAGGGGCTGGATCAGTTCAACGCCGACTGGGCCAAGACCGGCCAGAAGATCGGCGCATGACCGACGCGGCCGCCCCTCGGGAGGATGACGAGCTGGACGACGCGATCCGGGGCCGGCTGCTGGCCGACCCGGCGCTGATCCTGCACGACCGCGACCTGATGCGCGCCCTCGTCGCCGCGCGCGAGGCGGAGCTGGGCGCCAACGTGATCGACATCCGCGGTCGCGCGATGGAGGCGCTGGAATCGCGGCTGGACCGGCTGGAGGCGGCGCATGAGACGGTGATTTCGGCCGCCTACGAAAACCAGTCGGGCACGCAGACGATCCACCGCGCCATCATCGCCCTGCTGGAGCCGGTGGATTTCGCCGGCTTCCTCGACATGCTCAACGTCGAGGTCGCGCCGATCCTGCGCGTGGACACGCTGCGGCTGGTGATGGAGACGGCGAACGTCGCCGATCCGCAGCCGGACCCGAATGGGGCGCTGCAGATGATGCCGGCGGGCACGGTCGCGCAGTTGATCTCGGCCGGGCGACGGGCGCCGCGCGGGGCCGACATCATCCTGCGCAAGGCCGCGTCCGAAACGCTGGCGATCCACGGCGAGCCGGTCGCGTCGGAGGCGCTGCTGCCCATCGATCTCGGTCCGAACCGCCACCCGGCGCTGCTGCTGATGGGCTCGGCCGAGCCGGGACGGTTCACGCCGGCGCAGGGCACCGACCTGTTGCGCTTCTTCGGGCAGGTGTTCCGGCTGGTCCTGCTGGGCTGGCTCAGGGAATGACCGCCGCGCCGCCACCGCTGGCGCTTGCGCCCGCGATGGCGGATGCGCTCGCCCGGTGGCTGGACGGCGAGCGGGCCACCCGTGACCGGTCGGATCACACCATCGCCGCCTATCAGGCCGACCTGCTGGCGTTCCTGTCCTTCCTCGGCGGCTATCACGGCGGACCCGCCCTGCCCGCCCGCATGGGCGATCTGACCCAATCCGACATGCGCGCCTTCGCCGCGTCCGAACGGGCGCGGGGGCTGTCGGCCCGCTCGCTCGCCCGCCGGCTGTCGGCGGTGCGCAGCTTCCTGCGCTGGCTGGCGGATCGCGAGGGGTTCGATGTCAGCCGCGCCCTCTCCTCGCGCGGGCCGCGCTACCGGCGCAGCCTGCCTCGCCCGCTGGCCGTGGATCAGGCCCGCGCGGTGCTGGACCTCGCCGCCGTCACCCATGAAACCCCGTGGGTCGCCGCCCGCGACGTGGCGGTGCTGACGCTGCTCTACGGCTGCGGGCTGCGGATTTCCGAGGCGCTGTCCCTGAACGGCCGCGACTGGCCCATGGGCGAGTCGCTGCTGATCCACGGCAAGGGCGGGCGCGAGCGGCAGGTGCCGGTGCTGCCGGTCGCGCGGGCCGCCATCGCCTCGTATCTGCGGATCGCGCCGTTCGATCTCGGCGCGGACGATCCGCTGTTCCGCGGCGTGCGCGGCAAGCGGCTGTCGGCGGGGGCGGTGGAGAAAGGGATGGCCGGCCTGCGCCACGCGCTCGGCCTGCCGCCCACGGCGACGCCCCACGCGCTGCGACACAGCTTTGCCACGCATCTGCTGGCGGCCGGCGGCGATCTGCGGACGATCCAGGAACTGCTCGGCCATGCCAGCCTGTCAACGACGCAGGTCTATACCGCCGTGGACGACGCCCGGCTGCTGGAAGTCCACCAGGCGGCGCATCCGCGCGGCTGAGCGATCACTCGATCTGCTCCGGCTCGGCGCTGAGGCGTTCCTGCGGGCTCTCGGTCGGATCGCCATAGGTCGCCCAGACATTGCCTTCGCCGGGCGGCGGCGGAATCCGCGCCGGGTCCCAGCGGCGATGCAGGTTTGCCTTTGCAAGAAACAGCCCCGTCACCGGCGCGGTCACGAACAGGAACATGGCGATGAGCAGCTCGTGCCAGCTGAAATCGCCCATGACGCCCAGAAAGAACAGCATCGAGGCGATCAGCGTCGAGCCGACGCCCAGAGTCGCGGCCTTGGTCGGCCCGTGCAGCCGCGTCATCGGATCGGGCAGCCGCACCAGCCCCCACGCCCCGATCAGCGCGAAGGCCCCTCCGACGATCAGCAGCAGCGCCACGACGATCTGGACCAGAAGCATCATTCGATGATGTCCCCCCGCAGCAGGAACTTGGCGAAGGCCACGGTGGACACGAAGCCGAACATCGCGAACAGCATCGCCGCCTCGAAATAGATCGTCGTGCCCTGCGCGATGCCCACCAGCACCAGCACGGCGATGACGTTGATCGTCATGGTGTCCAGCGCGAGGATGCGGTCGGTCAGCGCGTTGGAAAACACCACGCGGTAAAGGCAGCACAGCAGCGCCAGCCCGAAACAGCCGAAGGCGAACCACAGGGCAAGCTGGATCAGCGGCAGGTCGGTCATCGGAAGATCTCCTTCAGGCGCGCCTCGTAGCGCGTCTTGATGTCGGTCACGATGCCATCGGGGTCCGGGGCGTGCAGGCAGTGGATCAGCAGGGCGTTGCCGTTCTCGCTGATGTCCGAGGTGACGGTGCCGGGCGTCAGGGTGATCGTGGCGGACAGCACGGTGATCCCCTCGGGCGATTTCAGGTCAAGCGGCACGACGGCCCAGGCGGGGCGAAGATCGGCCACGGGCATGAACAGGACGATCCTGGCCACGTCGATATTGGCCTTCACGATGTCCCAGACCACCAGCAGCGTGTAGGAGGCCGCCTTCCACGGATTCCGCAGCATCGGCCGCTCGGACCAGTAGCGTGCGGTGAACAGCGGAATCGCGATGCCCAGAATCGCCGCAAAGACCAGCGAGCCCCAGGCGAAGCGGTTGACCACGCCCATCCACACGATGACGATCAGCAGCGACAGGGCCGGATGCGGCAGGATGCGGCGGATCATTTCGACCCCTCCTGATCGACCAGCAGCGTCTGAACGTAGGGTTCGAGATCGAAGAGCTGCGCGGCGGTGGCATCGGTATAGCGCATCACCGGCCCGGCGGCGACGGTCAGCAGGGCCAGCCCGGCGACCAGCGCCCCCGCCGCCGACAGGGCGAGGCCCTGCGCGGGGCCGGCTTCAGCGTCGGGCGCGGCAGCGGCAGGCATCTCCAGCGCCTTCCAGAACACCAGCGATCCGGCGCGGGCGAGGCCCACGATGGCGAGGATCGAGGTTATCAGGATCACCGCCCAGATCGTCACCACCCAGTCCGCCCCGCGCGTCGCCTGGATCACCCCCAGCTTGCCGAGGAAGCCCGACAGCGGCGGCAGACCCGCGACGGCCAAGGCCGCGGCCATGAACAGCGCCCCGATCAGCCCCGACTGCGCGATGCGGGACCGGGGCACGATCCACAGATCCCCGCCCCGGCGCGCGCCGATCAGGTCCACGACCAGAAACAGCGCCCCCGCGGCCAGCGTCGAGTGCAGCAGATACCACAGCCCGGTCGAGACGCCCTCGGGCGTGAACTGCGACACCGCCACGACCAGCGTTCCGATCGAGGCGAGCGCCGCATAGGCCGTCATCCGTTGCAGGTTGCGCGCGCCCAGCACCCCCGCCTGTCCGATCACCAGCGTCAGCAGCGCGGCGGGCAGCAGCAGGTCGGCGATCAGCGTGCCGGTCGCGCCCTCATGCGGAAAGACCAGCACATGGAACCGCACGATCCCGTAGATCCCGACCTTGGTCATGATCGCGAACAGCGCCGCCACCGGGCCGGGCGCATTGGCGTAGGTCGAGGGCAGCCAGAAATGCAGCGGCACCAGCGCCGCCTTGACGGCGAAGACCAGCATCAGCAGCACCGCGCCGACCCGCAGCAGCGCGGTGTCATCCGCCGGCAGCTCGGCCGCTCGCACCGCGATGTCCACCATGTTCAGCGTGCCCGTCGCGGCATAGATCGTCCCCAGCGCCGCGAGAAACAGCGTCGAGCCGACGAGGTTGTAGATCACATACTGGACCGAGGCGCGCATCCGCATCTCGCCCCCGCCATGGGCCATCAGGCCGTAACTGGCGATCAGCAGGATCTCGAACAGGACGAACAGGTTGAAGGCGTCGGCGGTCAGGAACGCGCCCATCAGCCCCATCAGCTGGAACTGGTAGAGCGCGTGGAAATGCCGCCCCCTGCCGTCCCAGCCCGAGCCGATGGCGTAAAGCTGCACCGCCAGCGCCAGCACCGCCGTCAGCAGGATCATCATCGCGCTGAGCCGGTCGAGCATCAGCGCGATCCCGAACGGCACCTGCCAGTTGCCGAGGCGATAGACGTGGATCTCTCCGCCGCCCGCCAGCGACAGCAGGTAAAGCCCCAGCAGCACCTGCGCAGCGGTCGCGGCGGTCGAAAGGACCCGCTGCGAGACCAGATCGCTGCGCATCCACAGGACGGTCAGCGCGCCCGTCACCGCGGGCAGCAGGACCGGGGCGATCAGCCAGTGATTCACTGCGCGCCCCCTTCCCGGTCGCGGGCGGGCATGTCGATGCGGTCGTCCCCGCCCTGGATGAACGCGCCAAGCGCCATCAGCAGCGTCACCGCCGTCATGCCGAAGCTGATGACGATGGCCGTCAGCACCAGCGCCTGCGGCAGCGGGTCGGTATAGGTCAGCGCCGCATCATCAAGGACGGGCGGCGCGTTGACCACCAGCCGCCCGGTCGAGAACAGGAACAGGTTGATCGAATAGCTGAGCATGGTCGTGCCCAGCACCACGGCGAAGCTGCGCTTGCGGAGAATGAGATAGACCCCGGCGGCCGACATGGCGCCGATCGCGGACGACACGAGGAATTCCATCAGCCGTTCACCCCCGAGTCGCGCGTATCGCCGTCATAATCCATCGGCCTGCGGTTCACCGTCTGCCCCGCCTGCCGGGCAATGCGGGACAGTGAATGCAGCGCCAGCATCACCGCGCCGACGACGCACAGGAACACGCCCAGATCGAAGCCCATCGCGGTCGCCAGCTCGAACTCCTCCAGCAGCGGCAGCTTGAAATAGCCGTAGGCCGAGGTCAGGAACGGCAGCCCCACAAACCACGACCCCGCGCCGGTGATCACGGCGGCGAGGACGCCCAGCCCGATCAGGGCGTGATAGGACAGCTTCTGCCGCTCCTGCGCCCAGGCGAAGCCCGAGGCCATGTATTGCGTCACCAGCGCGATCGACACGATCAGCCCCGCGACGAAGCCGCCGCCCGGCTGGTTGTGGCCGCGCAGGAAGATATAGGCGGCGACGACCAGCATCAGCGGCAGCAGAACCCGCGTGACGACGACCAGCATCAGCGGATGCCGCTCGCCCGCGCGGGGCATGTCGTGGACCCAACCGCGCAGCCGCTCGCCCGAGGCGCCGCTGACCAGCATCTGCGTCACCGCAAAGATCGCGACGCCCGCGATGCCCAGCACGATGATCTCGCCCATGGTGTCATAGCCGCGGAAGTCCACGAGGATCACGTTCACCACGTTGGTCCCGCCGCCCAGCCTGTAGCTGTTGTCCAGCATGTAGCCCGAGATCGCCTCGAACGAGGCGTTGCTGCGGGTGATGACCCAGGTCAGCCCGCCGAATCCGAGGCCCACCGAAGCCGCGATGAAGGCATGGACGCCGCGCTTGGGGACCCCGGTTTCCACGACCGTGATCTTGGGCAGGAAGTTCAGCGCCAGCAGCAGCAGGATGACGGTGACGACCTCGACGCTGATCTGGGTCAGGGCGAGGTCGGGCGCCGATAGGTAGACGAACGTCGCCGACAGCATCAGCCCGACGATGCCGACCAGCACCAGCGCCAGCACGCGGTGCCGGTGGAAGGCGACCATGCTGAGGGTCGCGGTCATCAGCAGCACCCAGCCGACCAGCGCGATGGAGGTGACCTCCGTCATCGGCCGGTCGAGCGGCCCGGCGAAGCCCGAGGCATAGGCAAGCACTCCGCAGCCGACAATCACCACCATCAGGAAGGCGAGCGCCCGCGACATCGATCCGTTGGTGATCCCGTCCGCCATCAGGCGCGACAGCCGCGTCGAGGCGCCGACAAAGGAATCGTAGTAACCTTTGGCGTCCAGCACCGGCAGTCCGGTGCGTAGCCGGTCCGCCCCGCTCCACAGCGCCAGCAGGATGATCCCGCCGACGATGGCCAGCGCCGACATCAGCAGCGCGGGGGTAAATCCGTGCCACAGCGAGAAATGCGGGTGCAGTTCGGCCCCGGTCACGGCGGACGCGGCGGCGCTCACCAGCCAGCCGACGGTGGCGTTCGGCATCAGCCCGATCACGACCACCAGCAGCGCCAGCAGCGCAGGACCCGCCCACATCCCGAAGCCGGGATCATGCGGACGGGCCGGATAGTCGTCCCGCACCGGGCCAAGGAAAACATGCGCCACATAGCGCAGCGAATAGGCCACGGACAGCAGCGCGCCGAGCGTCGCCAGCCATCCCATCCATGCGGCCGGCACACTGGCCGCCTGCTCCAGCATCATCTCTTTCGACAGGAACCCGTTCAGCGGCGGTATCCCCGCCATCGACAGCGACGCAATGGCAGCGACCGCGAACGTCACCGGCATCAGCCGGGCGAGGCCGCCCAACCGCCCGATCGACCGCGTGTGCACCGCGTGGTCCACGATCCCGGCGGTCATGAACAGCGCCGCCTTGAAGGTGCCGTGGGCGATGATGTGGAACATCGCCGCCACCGCTGCGCCTTCGGTGCCGAAGCCCAGCAGCATCGTGATGAGGCCCAGATGGCTGACGGTGGAATAGGCCAGCAGCCCCTTGAGGTCGTCCTGGAACAGCGCCACCGCCGCCCCCAGCAGCATCGTGACCAGCCCCGCGCCCGTGACGATCCAGAACCATTCGGGCGTTCCCGACAGGACCGGCCACAGCCGCGCCATCAGGAACAGCCCCGCCTTCACCATCGTGGCCGAGTGCAGATAGGCGGAAACCGGCGTCGGCGCGGCCATCGCGCGCGGAAGCCAGAAATGGAACGGGAACTGCGCCGACTTGGTGAACGCCCCGATCAGGATCAGCACCAGCGCGGTCTCGTAGAGCGGCGAGGCCTGGATCGCCTCGCGCGCGCCAAGAATGTCGCTCAGCTCGTTCGATCCGGCGATATGGCCGAGGATCAGCAGCCCGGCGATCATCGCCAGCCCGCCGAGGGCCGTCACCCCCAGCGCCATTCGCGCGCCCTGCCGCCCTTCGGGCAGGTGCTTCCAGAAGCCGATCAGCAGGAAGGACGACAGCGAGGTCAGCTCCCAGAAGATCAGCAGCAGCAGCACGTTGTCGCTCAGCACGATGCCCATCATCGCGCCCTGAAACAGCATCAGATAGGTGAAGAACTCGCCCGCCGGGTCGTTCGGGTCGAGGTAATACCGCGCATAGAGGATGATGAGCAGCCCGATCCCGAGGATCAGGATACCGAACAGCAGCCCCAGCCCGTCCAGCCGGAAACTGGCCGACAGCCCGATCTGCGCCAGCCAGTCCATGCGGCTGACGACGACCTGCCCGTCCATGACCGCGGGGATATGCAGGCAGAGCCCCAGCAGCGCCGTAAAGGAAAACACCGCGCATCCTATCGCCACGACGTCCCGCCCGGAGCGGATCAGCAGGGCGGGAAACAGCGCGCCGATGAACGGCAGCAATGCGATCAGGGCTGGAGACATGCAACCTCGTGACGTTCTGGCAGGTGTTCCAGAAACCGTCAGGGGGGTCAAGCAACCAGCCGGACGGCGCGAAATCTGCGCTAGGCGGTGTTCGCGTTTCGTGCTAACTGCATGAAAAACAAGAGGGCAGTCATCGATGCGCGTGCTGGGCATAGACCCCGGACTAGTCAACATGGGATGGGGCGTGATCGCGGTGGACGGCTCGCGCATCCGCCACGTCGCGAACGGAATCGTGCGCTCGCAGCGCAAGGAACTCGCGGACCGGCTGGCCGATCTCTATCGCGGACTGACCGAGGTGTTCGCCGCCCACCTGCCCGACGCGGCGGCGGTCGAGCAGACCTTCGTCAACAAGGACGCGGTCGGCACCCTGAAGCTGGGACAGGCGCGGGGCATCGCGCTGCTGGTCCCGGCGCAGGCGGGGCTGTCGGTCGGGGAATACGCCCCGAACGCGGTCAAGAAGGCCATCGTCGGCGTCGGTCACGCGCAGAAGCAGCAGGTGGAGCACATGGTCCGCTTCACCCTGCCCGGCGTCGAACTGGCGGGCCCGGATGCCGCCGACGCGCTAGCCATCGCCATCTGCCACGCCCGGCACCTGCAATCGCGGACCCTGCGCATCAAGGTGGTGGCATGATCGGGCGCGTCGCCGGCATCATCCTGCACCGCGCGCCCGACCATGTGCTGATCGACGTGCGCGGGGTGGGTTATATCGTCCATGTCTCCGAACGCACCGCCGCCAGCCTGCCCCCGGTGGGCGAGGCTGCGGCGCTTTATACCGACCTGCTGGTGCGCGAGGATCTGCTGCAACTCTTCGGCTTCCCGAGCCTGCTGGAGAAGGAGTGGCACAGGTTGCTGACCTCGGTTCAGGGCGTCGGCGCCAAGGCGGCGCTGACGATCCTCGGCACGCTCGGGGCGGAAGGCACGGGCCGCGCCATCGCGCTTGGCGACGCGACCGCGATCCGGCGCGCGCCGGGGGTCGGGCCGAAACTGGCGCAGCGGGTCGTGCTGGAACTGAAGGACAAGGCCCCCGGTGTGATCGCCATGGGCGGCGCGCTGACCGTGGACCCCGGCGCGCCGGTGGTGGAAAGCGACGCCCCCGCCACCCGCCGCAAGGCCCCCGCGCCGGCCCCGCAGCCGGCCGCCGCCTCTGCCGAGGCGCTATCGGCGCTCACCAATCTCGGCTACGGTCCCTCGGAAGCCGCCGCCGCCGTGGCCGAGGCCGCGCAGGCGGAACCGGACGCCGCCACCCCGGCGTTGATCCGCGCGGCGCTGCGGGCGCTGGCGCCCAAGCAATAGAGGGATCGGACCGATGGAAGGAAACATCCGCACCTTCATCCTGATGGCGGCGATGACCGCGCTGCTGATGGGGCTCGGCTGGCTGCTGGGCGGGCGCGGCGGCATGATCTTCGCGCTGGTCTTCGCGGGCGCGGGCAACATCTGGGCGTGGTGGAACAGCGACAAGGCGGTGCTGCGCCAGCAGGGCGCGGTGGCGGTGGACGAACGGACCGCGCCCGATCTGGTGAATCTCGTCGCCGATCTGGCGCGGAACGCGAGCCTGCCGATGCCGGCCGTCTATATCCTCCAGACCGAGCAGCCGAACGCCTTCGCCACCGGCCGCAACCCTGAGAACGCGGCGGTGGCCGTCACCCAAGGGCTGATGCGGATCCTGAACCGGGACGAACTGGCGGGCGTGATCGCCCATGAGCTCGCCCATATCAAAAACCGCGACACGCTGACGATGACCGTGACGGCGACGCTCGCCGGGGCCATCGCGATGATGGGCAACATCTTCCTGTTCACCGGCGGTAGCCGCGAACGCGGCGGAATGCTGGGCGGCATCCTCGTCATGCTCCTCGCGCCGCTGGCCGCCGGGCTGGTGCAGATGGCGATTTCCCGCACGCGCGAATATTCCGCCGACCATGACGGCGCGGTGATCTGCGGCAAGCCGATGGCGCTCGCCTCGGCGCTGGCCAAGATCGCCAACGCGGCCAAGCGCGTCGTCAACGTCCCGGCCGAGAAGAACCCGGCGGCGGCGTCGATGTTCATCATCAACCCGCTGTCGGGGATGCGGATGGACAGCCTGTTCGCCACCCACCCGCCGACGCAGGAACGTATCGACCGGCTGGCGCAGATGACCGCGCCGGCCAGCGCCAGCCGCATCCCCCCCGTCCGCCGCTGATGACCGCGCCCGACCCGACCCTGCGCCCCGAACCGCTGGAGGGCGACACCGAGGACCGCGCCCTGCGCCCGCAGCGGCTGGAGGAGTTCGTGGGCCAGGCCGAGGCCCGCGCCAACCTGCGCGTCTTCATCGAATCCGCCAAGATGCGCGGGCAGGCGATGGACCACACGCTGTTCCACGGCCCGCCCGGTCTGGGCAAGACCACGCTCGCGCAGATCATGGCGCGGGAACTGGGCGTGAATTTCCGCATGACCTCCGGCCCGGTGCTGGCCCGCGCGGGCGATCTGGCGGCGATCCTGACCAATTTGGAATCCCGCGACGTGCTGTTCATCGACGAGATCCACCGCATGAATCCGGCGGTCGAGGAAGTCCTGTATCCCGCGATGGAGGATTTCGAGCTTGATCTGGTGATCGGCGAAGGTCCCGCCGCCCGCACCGTGCGGATCGAGTTGCAGCCCTTCACGCTGGTGGGCGCGACGACCCGCCTCGGGCTGCTGACGACCCCGCTGCGCGACCGTTTCGGCATCCCGACCCGGCTGCAATTCTACACCATCGACGAACTCGACCACATCGTCGCCCGCGGGGCGCGGCTGATGGGGATCAAGGCCGAGCCCGCGGGCACCCGCGAGATCGCCCGCCGCGCCCGCGGCACCCCCCGCATCGCCGGACGGCTGCTGCGCCGCGTCGTGGACTTCGCGCTGGTCGAAGGCGACGGGCGGCTGACTCGCGCGATTGCCGACAACGCGCTGACGCGGCTGGGGGTGGACGATCTGGGGCTGGACGGGGCGGACCGGCGCTATCTCACGCTGATGGCCGAGCATTACGGCGGCGGGCCGGTGGGGGTGGAGACGCTTTCGGCCGCCTTGTCCGAAAGCCGCGACGCCATCGAGGAAGTGATCGAACCCTACCTGCTGCAACAGGGGCTGATCCAGCGGACGCCGCGCGGGCGGATGCTGGGGCAGCTCGGCTGGCGGCATCTGGGGCTGGACCAACCGAAGACGGCGCAGGCAGGGCTTTTCGATGGATGAGACGAGACTGCGGGACAGCTTTGCCCGCCAGACGATGATGGCGACCTTGGGCGCGGAGATGCTGGAAGCGGGCAAGGGTCGCGTCGTCATCGCCGCGCCCATCGGCGGCCATGTGCTGCAACAGCACGGCGCGGGCCACGCGGGGCTGGCCTTTTCCATCGGCGACAGCGCGGCGGGTTATGCGGCCCTCTCCACCATGCCCGACGGGGCCGAGGTGATGACGGTCGAGATGAAGATCAACCTGATGGCCCCGGCCATGGGCGACCGGCTGGTGGCCGAGGGGCGCGTGGTCAGGGCCGGGCGGCGGATCGTGGTCGTCGCCGCCGATGTCTGGGCCGAGACGGAGGGCGGCCGCAAACATGTGGCGATGCTGCAGGGAACGATGATCCCTGTAACGCCTTAGGGCGTCAGCCCCTCGGGGTCCGACAAGCCATGCACCCGTGCCGTCGCGGTCAGGGTGTTCGCCAGCAGGCAGGCGATGGTCATCGGCCCGACGCCGCCCGGAACCGGCGTGATCGCCCCGGCAACCTCGCGGGCGGCGGCGAAGTCCACGTCGCCGGTCAGCCCGTCATCGGTGCGGTTGATCCCCACGTCGATGACCGTGGCGCCCGGCTTGATCCAGTCGCCCTGAACGAAGCGCGCACGGCCCACGGCGGCCACCACGATATCCGCCCGGCGGCACAGATCGGGCAGGCCCCGCGTCCGCGAATGGGCAACCGTCACCGTTGCGCTGTCGGCCAGCAGAAGCTGCGCCATCGGTTTGCCGACGATGTTCGAGCGCCCGATCACCAGCGCGTCCTTGCCCGACACCGAGCCGAGCCGGTCCCTCAGCAGCATCAGACATCCCAGCGGCGTGCAGGGCACCATCGCCTTCTGTCCCGTCGCCAGCCGCCCGGCGTTCAGCACCGTGAACCCGTCCACGTCCTTTTCCGGCGCGATGGCGTTGATGACCGCCGCCTCGTCCATGTGGCGCGGCAGCGGCAGCTGCACGAGTATGCCGTTCACCGCCTCGTCCGCGTTCAGCCGGGCGATCAGGTCCAGCAGCTCCTGCTGCGGCGTCCCGGCGGGCAGGCGATGCGCGAACCCGCGCATTCCGACCTCGGCCGTGGCCTTGCCCTTGGAGCGGACATAGACCGACGACGCCGGATCCTCGCCCACCAGCACCACGGCGAGGCCCGGCGTGATCCCGTGATCCGCCTTCAGCGCCGCGACCTGTCCGGCGATGCGGGCGCGGAGCGTGGCGGCGAAGGCCTTGCCATCGATCAGGTCAGCGGTCATCGGCCTCTCCCAGGGCGCGCGCTTCCTGCGCGATGAAATGCTCCATCATCAGCCGCCACAGCGCGTCGGCCAGTTCCGGGTCGTAGCCCGCCTTCTCGGCATTGGCGCGGGCGTTGGCGGCGACCTCCTCGACCCGGTGGTCGATGCGGGCGGGCAGGCCTGCGCCCGCCTTGATCTGCGCGGCCCGGTCGATCAGCCGCGTGCGCTCGGCCAGAAGCTCGGCCAGCCGCCAGTCGAGCGCGTCGATGGCGGCGCGGAGCGACGGCATGTCGGTCAGGTGGGACAGGTCGTTCTGTGTCATGGGCGCTGATTGCCCCCGCGGCGACCCATGCGCAAGCCCCGAGACAACGGAAAGCCCCGGCCGAGGGGCCGGGGCTTGGATCACAGCAGCGTTGCGGCGTCAGGCGCTCGGCACCGGGGTCGGGCCGGAGGGCGCGGGCGGCACGCGCGGCGTGGACGGAACCGAGGGGATGGCCGAGCTCGGCGTATCGTCGTCGCCGCCCAGCTTCTCGCCGCGGATGATCTTGCCGATCTCCTCGCCGGTCAGGGTCTCGTATTCCAGAAGCCCCTGCGCGAGACGCTCGAACTGCTCGGATTTTTCCAGCAGGACCTGGCGGGCGACGTCGTAGCCTTCGTCGATGAGGTCCTTCACCTCCTGCTCGATCAACTCCTTGGTGTTGGCGCTCACCGAGAAGCCGCCGGTATTGCCGGAATAGCCCTCATGCGCCTCGGCGTAATCCACCGCGCCCACCTTGTCGGACATGCCCCAGCGCATCACCATCGCGCGGGCCAGCGCCGATGCCTGCTGGATGTCGCCGGCCGGGCCGTTGGAGACGCCCTCTTCCCCGTATTTGATGATCTCGGCGGCCTTGCCGGCCATCGTCATGGCGATCTTCTGCTTGGCCTCGTCCTTGTGGAAGTTCAGCCGGTCCACTTCGGGCAGGCTGACCACCATGCCGAGCGCGCCGCCGCGCGGGATGATCGTGGCCTTGTAGACCGGATCGCATTTCGGCATCGACAGGCCGACAATGGCGTGGCCGGCCTCGTGATAGGCGGTCTTTTCCTTCTGCTCGGGCGTCAGGACCATGCTGCGGCGCTCGACACCCAGCATGACCTTGTCCTTGGCGTTCTCGAAATCCTCCATCGTGACGAAGCGCCGGCCGATGCGGGCCGCCATCAGCGCGGCCTCGTTCACCAGGTTCATCAGGTCCGCGCCGGAAAAGCCGGGAGTCCCCCGCGCAATGATCCGCAGGTCCACGTCAGGGCCCTGCGGCACCTTGCGGGCGTGGACGTTCAGGATCTTCTCTCGGCCCTTGATGTCGGGGTTCGGCACGTGGATCTGGCGGTCGAAGCGGCCGGGGCGCAGCAGCGCCGGGTCCAGCACGTCCTTGCGGTTCGTGGCGGCGATGATGATGATCCCCTCGTTCGCCTCGAAGCCATCCATTTCCACCAGAAGCTGGTTCAGCGTCTGCTCGCGCTCGTCATTGCCGCCGCCGATGCCGACGCCGCGGGCGCGGCCCACCGCGTCGATCTCGTCGATGAAGACGATGCAGGGGGCGGATTTCTTGGCCTGCTCGAACATGTCGCGCACACGGCTCGCGCCGACGCCCACGAACATTTCCACGAAGTCCGAGCCGGAGATGGTGAAGAACGGCACCCCCGCCTCGCCCGCGATCGCGCGGGCCAGCAGCGTTTTACCCGTGCCGGGCGGGCCGACCAGCAGCGCGCCTTTCGGGATCTTGCCGCCCAAGCGCGAGAACTTCTGCGGATTGCGCAGGAACTCGACGATCTCCTCAAGCTCCTCCTTGGCCTCGTCGATCCCGGCCACGTCGTCGAAGGTGACGCGGCCGTGCTTTTCCGTCAGCAGCTTGGCCTTGGACTTGCCGAAGCCCATCGCCCCGCCTTTGCCGCCGCCCTGCATGCGGTTCATCATGAAGATCCAGACGCCGATCAGCAGGATGAACGGCAGCCAGACGCCCAGCAGCGACATGAAGCCGGACTGCTGCTGGCGCTCGACGCGGACATCGACGCCCCGGTCGATCAGCCGGTCGGCGATTTCCTCGCCGAGCGGGCGGACGGTGACATATTGATTGCCGTCGCTGCCGGTGATCCCGACCTGCTCGCCGTCGATGACGACCGAGGCGACCTCGCCGTTCTCGACCCGCTGGGCGAATTCGGAATAGCTGATCTGACGGCTGTTGAGCTGGGCCGAGTTCCCGCCGAACGCGTTGAACAGCGCCAGGATCATCAGGAACAGGACCACCCAGAAGGCGATGTTGCGCGCGTTGCCCAAGGGCATGTCCTCCGCGGGGTTAGATGTTTGCGGTCAAAATAGGGATTGCGGGGGTGGGTATCAATGCGACACCGCAGGCAGAAAGCCGCTATCGGCGCGGAACGGCACAGCTTGGATGCCGGGCGCGGGCGCGATGACCGGCGAAAGCCACGATCCGTCCGGCAGCAGCACGGCGGGAAGGGAAGCCGCCTCGGCATGGCTGAACCCGGCCCCGCGCCAGTCGAATCGGGGCAGATGCTCGGGCGGAAGCGTGCGCACGGTCGCCCCCTCGGGCAGGCCGGTGACGCGCCAGCGGCGGTCCCAGATGGCCGGATCGCCGGTCGCAGGCTCGGCGCGATGGGCGGCGGCGGGTTCGCGGATCAGGCGGATACGGTTTGCGTCGGGGGAAACGATGACGCCATCCAGCGTGGCCTGCCGCCCGGCGGCGATCTCGTTCAGCAGATGCGCCACCGCCTCGCGCCGGGGCGGATAGTCGGCGCCATTCACCCAGGAGATGCCGGCGAGCAGCAGGCGGCGCTGCAACTCGGGCGGTGCGGCGTCGAAGCCCTTGCGCGGCAGGCTCAGCGAGCCACGGTCGGCGGCAAAGCCCTGCGCGGCGGCGCGGGCGCAGCGGTCCAGCGCGTCGCGGGCCATCCGCATGTCCTCGGCCGAGCGGGCCAGCGCCTGCGTGGAAAGCCCGAGTGCGGCGATGGCCTGGCGCACGCGCACGCGGTCGTAATCGGGGTCGTCGTTGCTGGGATCATCGGCCCAGCCAGCCTCGCGTTGACGTAGAAAATCGCGCAGCTCCGCCCGGCCCACATCCAGCATCGGCCGCAGCCACAGCGCATTCTGCGCGATCCGCGCCTCGGCCATGCCGGAAAGCCCATCCACCCCCGCCCCGCGCATCAGCCGCAGCAGCACGGTTTCGGCCTGATCGTCGCGGGTGTGGCCCAGCAGGATCGCCGCCAGCCCATGCCCCCGCGCCCAATCCGCCAGCAGACGCAGCCGCCCCTCGCGCGCCTGCGCCATCAGGTTGCCGGAGCCCTGCCACTGCCAACGCAGGATATGGTGTTGGAGGCCCAAGCTCCGCGCCGCATCGCCCGCCGCCTCGGCTTCCGATGCTGATTCGGGGCGCAGGCCGTGATCCACGGTCGCCGCCCGCAGGGTGATGCCCCGCGGTTCCGCCCAGTCATGCGCCAGATGCATCAGCGCGGTGGAATCCCCGCCCCCCGACAGCGCGATCCCGAGCGATCGGTGATCCGCCGCGAGCCGGTCCAGCGCCGCGTGAACGCTCGCCTGCGGCTCAGCCGCCATCCGTGGCCGCTGGTGCCGCGCAACTCAACACGCCCCGCTGGCGGGCGGCTTCCTCGGCCCCCGCCGAGCCGGCGAACCGCGCCGCGACCTCATCGAGATAGCCGCAGGCGTGGTCGTTCTGTCCCGCCTCGGCGGCCAGCCGCGCCAGTCCCAGCAGCGCCTCAGGCGCGCGCGCGCCGTTCGGGTCCGAGGCGAAGACCCGCAGCCAGGCCGTCGCCGCCCCGGCATCGTCGCCCGCCGAGTCCAGCGCGGTGCCCTGCAACCACATTGCCTCGATGGCGAGCGGCCCGCCGGCGTGAGCGTCCGCGAACTCGGCAAACCGGGCGGCGGCGCGCTGCGGGTCGCCCGATTGCAGCAGCTCGGTCGCGCGGGCGAATTCGGCCCGCTCGGCGGCGGTCGCGGCGCTGTCCGGCACCTCGGCCGCGCCGCGCGAGGCAGGCGCCACTGCGGCGGGCGGCGGCGCATCCGAGAACGGCATCGACAACCCGCTCGCCTGACTGCCGAGCGGCGGCGGCGTGGTCAGCGCGCCGAGATCGCAGATATCGTCCATCTCGCACAGGCGGAATTCGATATCGCCCAGCCGATTCGTGCCGTCCGACACCACGCGGTCGATGCGGCTGCCCAGCTCCTCGGTGCGGGCGGTCAGCCGGGCAAGCTCGGCCTCGATCGCGTTCATCCGGTCAATGGCGCTGTCGCCGCCCGCCACCTGATAGGCCGGGGCGCCGCCTGCCCGCAGCTCCGCCCGCAGCGATTGCAGTTCGGCGGACAAGGCGGAAAGCGAGGCGCGCATGTCGGCCAGTGTCGGCTCCTGCGCGAGCGCAGACAGCGGCAGCCCCGCCAGAAGGGCGGCGCAGATGGTCGCGCGCAGGCCCATTACGTCCCCGCGCCCGGTTGCACGACCGTCACCGCGCGGCGGTTCTGGGCGAAGCACGCCTCGTCCGAGCAGACCGCCGCCGGACGTTCCTTGCCGAAGCTGACGGTGCGGATGCGGTTCGGCGCGACCCCGCGCGAGATCAGGTATTCCTGCACCGCGCCGGCCCGGCGGGCGCCGAGGGCGAGGTTGAACTCTCGCGTGCCCTGCTCGTCCGAATGGCCCTGGATGGTGGTCGAGAAGCTGCCGTGCTGCGCCAGCCAGTCGGCCTGCCGGGTCAGGGTCGCCCGCGCCTCGTCGCTGAGCGTCACCTGGTCGCGGGCGAACAGCACGGTGTCGCCGACATTGGTGCGGAAATACTCGGCGGTGCCGAACAGCGAGCCGCCGGGCTGGCCCGGATAAAGCCCGCCAGCGCCCGGCGCGCCTGCGTAGGGATCGGTGACGACCGGCGCCGCCACGGGGGCGCAGGCCGACAGCGTCAGCGCCAGCAGCAGCGCGGCGGGCTTCCAGCCCCGGAGTGTGCAGTTCGTCATCGCCATCCTCGTTACGGCAGAAGCGGGCCCCAGTCGGGATCGGAGGCCGCCCCCTCGATTTGCAGCGGCCGCATGTTGCGCCCGGTCACGTCCACGGAATGCAGCCGCGCGACCCCGTCGCCGCCGGGGGTCTGCCGGGTGAACATCACCACGCGGCCATTGGGGGCCCATGTCGGCCCTTCGTCAAGGAACGATTCCGTCAAGGTTTTTTCTTCCGACCCGTCCGGCCGCATGACGCCGATATGGAACCGCTCGCCGTCCTGCCGGGTGAAGGCGATCAGATCGCCCAGCGGCGACCAGGCGGGCGCGCCATAACGGCCCTGCCCGAAGCTGATCCGCATCGGCTCGCCCGTGCCGTCGGCCGAGATGACGTAAAGCTGCGGGCTGCCCGAGCGATCGCTTTCGAACACGATCTGCGTGCCGTCCGGGCTGTAGCTGGGCGCGGTGTCGATGAACGGCCCGGCGATCAGCGGGCGCGCCGCGCCGCTGATCGGGTCCATCTGCCAGATGTCGGTGTTGCCGCCCTCGGCGCGGGAATAGATGATCCAGCGCCCGTCCGGCGAGAAGCGGGGCCCGAACGTCATCGTGTCGGGATCGGTCGGCACCTCGACCTCAGCCATCGTGTCCATGTTCATCGCCATGACCCGCGGATAGCCCGTCTCGTATGATGTATAGAGCATCCGCCTGCCGTCCCGCGACAGCTTGGGCGACAGCACCAGCGAGGTGTCGTCGGTCAGCCAGATCTGGTTCGCGCCGTCGAAATCCATCAGCCCGATCCGCTTGAGCCGCCCGTCCTTCGGCCCGGTCTCGTTCACGAACACCACCCGGCTGTCGAAATAGGGCGCCTCGCCGGTCAGCCGGGAATAGACCTGATCGGCCGCCTTGTGCGCCGCCCGCCGCCAGCCGTCCACCGGCGCGTCGAACTGCATCCCGTCGCCCAGCGGCTGGCCGGAAAACACGTCGAACAGCCGGAACTTGACGGTGACGGTGCCGTCCTGAACCGAAACCGCGCCCGTCACCAGCGCCTCGGCGTTGACCGCGCGCCAGTCCTCGTAGGCGACCGGCGCCTCGAAGCTGTCCAGCGACGCGATCTGCGCCTCGGCGGGAATCGCGCGGAAGAGGCCGGTTCCGGTCAGGTCGTCGGTCAGCACCCGCTGGACCTGATCCACCATGATCCCGCCATTGCCGTCGTCGAAGAACGGGGCGACGGCGATCGGCATCGGCTCGACCACGCCCTCGGTGATCTCGATCCTGAGGGGGCCGTCATCCTCCTGCGCGAGGGCGGGGGAGAGGCCGAACGGAAGGGCCGCGATCAGGGCAATCAGCAGGGGGCGGAACATCGAGTAAGGCTTCCTTCCGGGTTCGTTTGCACCATAGCGGGGGTGGTGGGTGGATACCATGACGGCTCAGCGCAGGCTGATGCCGCTGCCGGTGGCCGTGAAATCGACGATCACGTCCTTCCAGCGGCCGTATTTGTCGGCGGGCAGGTCGTAGCCGTCATTCTGCAAGCCGCAGCGGATGATGGCCCGGCGCGCGACCTCGAAGGCCTGCTGCGCCGCCTGGGGTGAGCCGCCATCGGATTCGATCAGCTCGATGGTGTCGGTCTGCGGCAGCCCGTCGGGCGTCATCGAGAAGCCGACCGAAACGCGAACCGACGCCGCCTCGCGCGACAGCGCGCCGGCGTTCCAGCATTCCTGGATGGCGACCCGCAGCCCGTCGCGCTCGCCGCTGGTCAGCGGCGGGCCGGTCTCGGCGCGTCCGCCGCCGCCCTCGGCGCCGGCACCTTCAGGGGGCAGGTCGTCGTTCAGCGCCTGCGCCAGCGCGGCGGCCAGCGCGTCGTCCGCGGGGGCGAGCCGTTCGCGCTCCGCCTGCTCGCGGGCTTCGGCCTCGGCTTCGGCGCGGGCGGCGAGTTCGTCGGCGCGGGCCTGTTCCTCGGCGGCGGCCTCGGCGGCAAGGCGTTCCTGTTCGCGGCGCTCGGCTTCGGCCTGCTCGCGGGCGGCCTCCTCGACGGCGCGGCGCTCGGCCTCGACGCGGGCAGCCTCGCGCGCGGCGGCGGCCTCGGCCTCGCGGGCTTCGGCTTCGGCGCGGGCGATCCGCTCCTGTTCCTCGCGGGCGGCCTGCGCTTCGGCTTCCGCGCGGGCCTGCGCCTCGGCCTCGGCCCGGCGGGCTTCCTCCTCGGCGGCGGCCTGCGCGGCGGCGGCTTCGGCCAACTCGCGCGCGGCGGCCTCGGCGGCGGCGCGCTCTTCCTCGGCGCGGAGTTCCGCCTCCAGCGCCGCCTGAGGGGCGGCTTCGGCGTCGGCTTCGGCAGCGGCCTGGCGGGCGGCTTCTGCGGCAGCCGCTTCGGCCTCTGCCTGCCGCGCCGCTTCCGCCTCGGCCTGACGGGCGAGTTCAGCCTCACGCGCCGCTTCGGCAGCTTCCGCTTCGGCCTGACGCTGCAATTCCACCTGACGCGCGGCCTCGGCGGCAGCGGCCTCGGCCTGCTGGCGGGCCAGCAACTCCGCCTGCGCCGCCGCCTGACGCTCGGCCAGCCGCAGCCGCGCCTCGGCCGCCGCCAGCGGCGTCTGCGAGGTCAGCGGCGCCAGCCCCGGAGGGGGCGGCGGCGCGGGCTGGGCGGCGGGCGCTTCGGCCGTCGGTGCATCCGGGCGCATCGGACGCGGTGTCGCCATCGCCACCGCGCGGCCGGGCGCGGCGTCGGGGACGGTCACGGTGCCGGGGGCCTCGAACGGCGTGTCGGGCTGGATCGGGGCGATGGTCGCGACCGCCACCGCCTCCTGCGGGGCACGCAGGTCCGACAGATCCGGCGCGGCCTCGGGCGCGATCTCGGGGGCGGGCATCGCCAGCGGGTCCACCTGCTCGGCGGGCGGCGCGACCGAGACGCTGCCGCCCGCCACCACCTCGTCGCTCGGCGGGCGCGGCTGGGCGGGCTGGACCGTCGCGAACTCGCCGACCGGCCCCGCGCCGCGCGCCGCCGCGGCGAGTTGCTGGAACTCGGCATCGCTCATCGTCTGGACGTTGGTCATGCGGATCGCCGCCGAGGGCTGGCCGCGGAACAGCGCCCCGCCGATCGCCACCCAGGCGATCAGCGACACATGCGCCACCCCCGACACCCATGCGCCGATGCGGTCCGCCCGTTCCATGGGACTAGCCGTCCATCCGCGGGCCGCCGGTATCCGTCACCAGCACGATGTCGTGGAATCCCGCCGCATTCAGCGCGCCCATCACCTGCATGACCCGCGCATAGGGAATCGCCCCGTCCGCCCGCAGATAGATGCGCCCGCTCTGGCGCTCGGCCGCCACGGCGCGCAGGGTCGGGATCAGCTGATCCTCGGCCACTTCCGACGTCATCAGGACCAGCGGCCCGGTCGCCGGAATGCTGAGGCTCAACGGCTCCTCCGGCTCGCTGGTGACCGCCTCGGCGGCGGTGCGGGGCAGTTGCAGCGGCACGCCCACCGTCAGCAGCGGGGCGGCCACCATGAAGATGATGAGCAGCACCAGCATCACGTCCACGAACGGCGTGACGTTGATTTCCGCCATCGGCTTGTGCCGGCGGCCGCGTCCCCGGCCGCCGGGAATCCGGCGCGAGGTGCCCACGCCCATCTCAGTCGTCCTCGAGCTGGCGCGAGAGGATGGTCGAGAATTCGTCCGCGAACGCCTCGTAGCCGCCGCTGATCCGGTCGGCGTCCGAGGACAGCTTGTTGTAGGCGATCACCGCCGGAATCGCGGCCAGAAGGCCCAAGGCGGTGGCCAGCAGCGCCTCGGCAATGCCGGGCGCGACCACGGCGAGGCTGGTGTTCTGGCTCAGCGCGATGCCTTCGAACGCGGTCTTGATCCCCCAGACGGTGCCGAACAGCCCGACGAACGGCGCGGTCGATCCCACCGTCGCCAGCAGCGGCAGGCCGCGATGCAGCCGGTCGGATTCGCGCCCGATGGCGACGTTCATCGCCCGGTCGATGCGCTGCTGGGCGTTGGGGATGATCCCGCCGTCATCCTTCTGCGAGCGGCGCCATTCCAGCATCCCGGCCCCGAACACCCGCTCGGCGGCGGACTTCGCCCGCCCCGACATATGGTCATAGACATCGTCGAGCGGCGATCCCGACCAGAACGCCCGCTCGAACTTCGCCGTGTCGCGGCGGGCGGCGGTGAAGGTGATGATCTTCTGGATGATGACGGCCCAGGACCAGAACGAGGCGAGGACCAGCACGATCATCGTGATCTGGACGGTCAGCGAGGCGCGCATGAACAGCGCGACCAGCGAGAAATCGACCGGAGTCCCGGCGGCGAGGTTTTCCATGTGTCGTGCCTGTCCTTGCCCGAACGCTATCCGACTGCTTTGCGCGGCCTTTTGGCGCGGATATAACCGGAACGCACCCCGAAACGCCAACACAGTTGCGTCACTGAAGGCGGAGCGGCGGGTTTACCCCGCGTCCAGCGCCGCCCGCACCGCCGCCGGAACCCGCACCGGCCGCATGGACGGCACGGCGACGCAGACCAGATCGACCTGAGCCGTGAACAGGGTTGCGCCGTTCCGCTCGACCCGCTGGGTCAGGCCGATCCGCGCGCCGGTGACGTGACGCAGCTCCGACACGACCTCCAGCAGATCGTCATAGCGGGCGGGGATCAGGTAATCGGCATCGACCTTGCGGGCGACGAAGGCGATCCCGTCCTGCTGCATCAGCCGCAGCTGGTCGATGCCGCCCGCCCGCAGCCACTCGCTGCGCGCACGCTCGATGAAGCGCAGGTAGTTGGCGTAATAGACCACCTGCCCGAGATCGGTATCCTCGTAATAGACGCGGACGGGGAAGCGGTGGGGCATCAGAGCATCCTCGCGGCCAGCCGCAGCGCATGGGCGGGATCGGTGGAACAGACCGGCAGCACGGGGTCATAGGCAGCGCGGATCAGCGCGGCCAATTCGTGCGAGGGCGTGACGGGGCGGGCGAAGCTGAGCATGGCGTTGACGGCCACGCTTTCGGCAAGCCTGCCGGGATGCGCGTCCGCGAGCGGGCCGCCGAGCCGCAGGAAACTGAAGCCCGCACGGATGCCGCCCTCCGCATCGAAGCGCAGCAGGCGATACTGGTCGGCCCCCTGCCCCGCCAGCCGCTCGGGCAGGTTCTCCATGCCGGTGAGCCGGTCGAGATCGGGGATGCCGCCCAGTTCGGCCCATTCCGCCACGGCGAAGATCATCAGGTTGGCGCCGGTCTCGGGGTCCGTGTCGGCCATCTGATGCCGCGCATCCGCCAGCACCGCCGCGAGCGCCGCCCTGAAGATCGCCAGCGAGGCGTCATCCATCCCGAACGCCACCGGCGCGACCGGCCGCCCCCAGCGGGCGCAGCGGAAGCCGCCGTCGCGGGGGGTGAACAGGGCGGAGATGGCGTCGGGTGTCATGCGGAGGTCTCGTGCAGGCGGCGGAACAGCGGCGGGCAATCCAGCTCTAGGCCGAACGCGTCCCCGTCAGGCCAGCGCCAAGGGTCAGGGTACGATGCCCCTGCCCCTCGGCCTCCACCCAGCGGACACGCCGGGCAATCGCGTCGCCGCGCCCCGGCACATCCGGGCGGTTCAGTCGACGATCGTCGCCTCGGTCGCGGCCCGCAGTTCTTCCTCGGTCACGCCGTCGGCGACCTCGACGATCCGCAGCCCGCCCTCGACCACGTCCAGCACCCCGAGATTCGAGATGATGCGGTCCACCACCGCCTTGCCGGTCAGCGGCAGGGTGCATTCCTTCAGCACCTTGGAGTCGCCGTGCTTGTTGGTGTGGTCCATGACCACCACCACGCGGCCCACCCCGGCGACGAGGTCCATTGCCCCGCCCATGCCCTTGACCAGCTTGCCGGGTATCATCCAGTTCGCCAGGTCGCCCTTTTCGTCCACTTCCATCGCGCCGAGGATCGCCATCGCGATCTTGCCGCCGCGGATCATCGCGAAGCTGGTGGCGCTGTCGAAATAGGCGGAATGGGGCAGTTCGGTGATCGTCTGCTTGCCGGCGTTGATGAGGTCGGGGTCTTCCTCGCCCTCATAGGGGAAGGGGCCCATGCCCAGCATCCCGTTCTCGGACTGGAGCGTGACGTGGACGCCCTCGGGGATGTAGTTCGACACCAGCGTCGGGATGCCGATGCCGAGGTTGACATACATCCCGTCCTCGAGCTCCTGCGCGGCCCGCGCCGCCATCTGGTTCCGGTCCCACGCCATTACGCGGACTCCCTTTTCCGAACGGTGCGCTGTTCGATGCGCTTCTCGTGCTGCCCCTGGACGATGCGGTGGACGTAGATGCCCGGCAGGTGGATGCAGTCGGGGTCCAGCGAACCGGCCGGCACGATCTCCTCGACCTCGACCACGCAGACCTGGCCGCAGGTGGCGGCGGGCACATTGAAGTTGCGCGCGGTCTTGCGGAACACGGTGTTGCCGGTCTCGTCGGCCTTCCAGCCCTTGACGATGGCAAGGTCCGTGACCAGCCCGCGTTCGAGGATGTAGTCCTGCCCGTCGAAGTTCTTGACCTCCTTGCCGTCGGCGATGACCGTGCCGACGCCGGTCTTGGTGTAGAAGCCGGGAATGCCCGCGCCGCCGGCCCGCATCCGCTCGGCCAGCGTGCCCTGCGGGTTGAACTCCAGCTCAAGCTCGCCGCTCAGATACTGGCGCATGAACTCGGCGTTCTCGCCGACATAGGACGAGATCATCTTCCTGATCTGCTTGCTGTCCAGCAGGACGCCGAGGCCGAAGCCGTCCACCCCGCAGTTGTTGGACGCGATCGTCAGATCCTTGGTGCCGGCCTTGTGGATGGCGTCGATCAGCAGCTCCGGGATGCCGCCAAGGCCGAAGCCGCCGGCGGCGATGGTCATGCCATCCTTGAGCAGCCCGTCCAACGCCGCGGCGGCGTTGTCATAGACCTTCTTCATCAGTCCCCTCCGTCTCGTCGCCAATCTGTTTGGCTGGTGCGCGCGCATGTGTCAATCTGGACCGGCGCCAGTGGGGGGTGAAGCGATGCACGAGATGCGTGTCAAACGCGCCTACGAGCCGCCGGGTGACGGCGACGGCCAGCGGGTGCTGGTCGATCGCATGTGGCCGCGCGGGGTGGCGAAGGACGAGCTGCAAATCGACGCATGGCTCAAGGAGATCGCGCCAAGCTCGAAGCTGCGCAAGTGGTTCGGCCACGACCCGGCGAAATGGACGGAGTTCCAGCGGCGCTACGCGGCGGAGCTGGAAGACGCCGGGGAACCCCTGGCCGAGCTGCGCGGGATGCTGAAGGACGGCCCGGTGACGCTGGTCTATGCCGCCAAGGACGAGGACCACAACAACGCCGTGGCCCTGCGGCAATGGCTGCGGGGCTAGGTCAGTTCTGCGCCATGCAGTCCGCCAGCAGCGTCTCGTCGCCATTCGGCCCCGCGAAGAGGTTGGCCGTGTCGCCCTTGGTCCAGAACACCCGGTCATCGTCGGGCAGGATCGCCGTGTAACGGGCGCCCGAGGCCGAGATGGCGACCTGCATCGGCAGCAGTTCCTCGCCCAGCCGCAGCACGGCGTAGCTGTTGCCTGCGGCGGTGTTGAGGAACACGGCGTCCAGCGTCTCGCTGTCCGGGCAGACGTAGGTCACGGAAAGGATCTGGTCCTGCGCCGCGACCGGAGCCGGCTCGGCCGACGTGGTTTCCGCAAGCGTGGGTGCGGCGAGCGCCGACAGCAGCAGGGCGGCGGGCAGCAGCGATTTCATGTCGGCGGCCTTTCGTGAGTTCGGAGCAAGCGTATCCGGTAAGCAACGCCGCGCCGCGGAAACGGGTTGCCGCATGTCCGCGGCAACGATGGTTCGATGCGGCAGCGCGGCCGGGGCAAGGTATTCCCTGCCACGGACCTGACAAACCTAAGTCTCGCCTGCGGCCTTCCGAGTGGGGGCCTTGCGGGCGGCGGTCTTGGGGGCGGGCTTTGCGGCAGGCTCGCCCTCCGCCGCTTTCGTTGTCGCCTTCCTGACCGCCGGCTTCTTCGCCGCCGCCTTGGTGGCCGCAGCCTTCGCGGCGGGCTTCTTCGCGGCGGGCTTCTTCGCCGCCGCCTTTTTCGGCGCGGCCTTCTTGCCGCCCTTCGCCGCTTTCGCCGCGATCAGTTCCAGCGCCTGATCCATCGTCACCGACTCGGGCGCCATGTCGCGCGGCAGGGTGGCGTTGACCTTGCCCCATTTCACATAGGGCCCGAAGCGCCCGCTGAGCACCTGCACCGCGCCGCCCTCGGGATGCTCGCCCAGTTCCGCCAGCGGCGCGGCGGCAGCCCGTCCGCGCTGGGGCTTCGACGCCAGCACCTCGACGGCGCGGTTCATGCCGATGGTGAACACCTCGTCTACCTCGGGCAGGTTGGCGTATTTCGGGCCGTGCTTCACATACGGCCCGTAGCGCCCGATCGACGCCTCGATCATCACGCCGTCCTCGGGATGCGGGCCGATCTCGCGCGGCAGGTCCAGCAGCATCAGCGCCTTTTCCAGATCCATTGCGCCGACCTCCCAGCCCTTGGGGATCGACGCGCGGGGCGGCTTCGGCTGTTCCGCCGACGCCTCGCCGCGCTGGACGTAAGGCCCGAAGCGGCCGTTCTTCAGGCTGATCTCCAGCCCGTCCGGGTCCTGGCCCAGCACCACGTCGCCCATCACCTCGCCCTCGGCGCCGGAGAGCGGGCGCGTGTAGCGGCATTCGGGATAGTTGGTGCAGCCGACGAAGGCGCCGCCGGACCGCGCGGTCTTCAGGTTCAGACGCCCCTGGCCGCAGAGCGGGCATTCGCGCGGATCGCCACCATCGGCGCGCGGGGGGTAAAGATGCGGCGCAAGCGCATCGTCGATCGCCGTCAGCACTTCCGAGATGCGAAGCTCGCTCGTCCCCTCCAGCGCGGCCGAGAAGTCGCGCCAGAACCGCCGCAGCACCTCGCGATATTCGCGGTTGCCGCCGCTGATGTCGTCGAGTTCCCCTTCCATATCGGCGGTGAAATCGTAGCTGACGTAGCGCGGGAAGTAGCGGGTCAGGAACACCGTCACCAGCCGCCCCTTGTCCTCGGGGATCAGGCGGTTCTTGTCCTTGCGGACGTAATCGCGGTCCTGAATGGTCGTGACGATGCTGGCGTAGGTGGACGGGCGGCCGATGCCGAGTTCCTCCATCCGCTTGACCAGAGTCGCCTCGGTGTAGCGGGGCGGCGGCTGGGTGAAGTGCTGTTCGGGCGTCACCTCGCGCTTGGCGGCAGCCTCGCCCTGCGCGATGGCCGGCAGGCGGGCGCTGTCCTCGTCATCCTCGTCATCGCGGCCCTGATCGTAGACGCGCAGGAAGCCGTCGAACAGCATCACCTGACCGTTGGCGCGCAGGCCGACCTGTCCGTCAGCCGAGCCGATCTCGACCGTCGTGCGCTCCATCCGCGCGGCTTCCATCTGGGACGCGAGCGTGCGCTTCCAGATCAGGTCGTAGAGCTTGCGCTGCTCCGGCTCGACGTTCAGCTTGTCGGGGGACAGCATCATGTCGGTGGGCCGGATGCACTCATGCGCTTCCTGCGCGTTCTTGGCCTTGTTCTTGTACATGCGCGGCGATTTCGGCACGTAATCCGCGCCGAACCGCGCCTTGATCGCGTCGCGGGCGGCCATGACCGCCTCGGGCGCCATGTCGATGCCGTCGGTCCGCATGTAGGTGATGTAGCCCGCTTCATACAGCCGCTGCGCCGCCGACATGCAGGCGCGGGCGCCGAGGCCCAGCTTGCGGCTCGCCTCCTGCTGGAGGGTCGAGGTCATGAAGGGCGGCCACGGATTGCGGCTGGCGGGTTTCGAGGCGACCGAGGTCACCGTCAGGTCGCGCGACTGCACCGCGCTGACGGCAAGCGCCGCCTGCTCCTCGTTGGCGAGGTCGTAGCGTTCCAGCTTCTTGCCCGCATAGGTCACCAGCGCCGCCCGGTATTCCGCGCCGTTCGGCGTCGCCAGCGTGGCGTGGACGGACCAGTATTCGCGGGCGCGGAACGCCTCGATCTCCATCTCGCGGTCCACGATGATCCGCAGGGCGACCGACTGGACGCGCCCTGCCGACTTCGCGCCGGGCAGCTTGCGCCACAGCACCGGCGACAGGTTGAAGCCGACGAGGTAGTCCAGTGCCCGGCGGGCCAGATAGGCATCCACCAGCGGCTGGTCGATCTCGCGCGGGTTCGCCATCGCCTCGGTCACGGCGTTCTTGGTGATCGCGTTGAAGGTGACGCGGCTGACCTGCGCGCCCTTCTTCAGCGAGGACGCCAGCGCCTCGCGCAGATGCCATGAAATCGCCTCGCCCTCGCGGTCGGGGTCGGTGGCGAGGATCAGGTTCGGGTCCGACGCCAGCGCGTCCTTGATCGCTTTGACGTGCTTCTTGGAATCCGCCGCGACTTCCCATTTCATCGCGAAATCGGCGTCGGTATCGACCGAGCCGTCCTTGGGCGGCAGGTCGCGGACATGCCCGAACGAGGCGAGAACGGTGTAATCGTCGCCCAGATACTTGTTGATTGTCTTGGCCTTGGCCGGGGATTCGACGACGACGACGGGCATGGGGCGACCTTTGGCAGATGTGGGGCGGGAACATGGGCGCGGCGGCGGGCAGTGTCAACGCGGCGCCTTTGCACAGGCTAGGCGGGGCGATGCGAAAGAGCGCCGCAGCCCGAAGGCTCCGGCGCCCCGTCAGGATGGCGGCGCGGTCAGTCGCGCAGCGTGTCCAGCCGCTCGGCGTGGGTGGTCACTGCCTGAAGGGTCTTCTGCGCGAAGGCGCCAAGTCCCGCATCCTCGGGCTCGATCGTCCACGGCTCCAGCAGTTCCAGCGTTTCCGCATGCGCCTGCGCCTGATGATCGAGATAGACCTCGTCGATCTCGGCGGCGTCCGCGTCTTCGACGGCCCGCAGATGCTCGGCGGGCGGGCCGGAGAGCTCGGTCGGCACGGTCAGGTTCCGGGCGGCGGCAAGCACCTCCAGCTCCTCCATGATCGAGCCGTGATCGCGGATCATCGTCTGCGCGAAGTCCTGCACCTCGGGGTCGGTGCTGCGTTCCAGCGCGATCTCGCTGGACCGGATCTCGAACATGCCGCCGCTGGCGATCTGGTTGACGAGTTCCTGCACCTCGGCCGCCGGGGCGTCCGCGTCGGCAGAAGCGCCGGGCTGCGCGGCGGCGGCATCGCTGCTCGCCGCCGGTTGCGATGTCACCGGGTTTGCGGGCGTTGCGCCGTCGCCTGCGGGCTGGGCACCGGATGCGGCTGCGGCGTCCGCTCCCGTGACGGCGGTGGGCGCCTCGGTCGGGCCGCCATCCACAAGCCCAGTGCCCGGCGCAGCGTCAGCGCCGGTAACGGCAGTCGGGGCTTCGGTCGTGCCGGCTGCGCTGTCCGTGGATGCGCCCGCCGGGGCGGCGTCCCCGGCCGAGGAGTCAGGCATCGTGCCGGTGGTCGGCTGCGAGCTGTCGGCGGGCATGGCCCCGGTCGCGGTGTCAGCCGGCGCGGTTGCGGTCTGGGCCAGCAGGGCGGCGGGCGCGGCCAGCCCCACGAGGGCGGCGATCAATGCGGGTTTCATCGGTCTCTCCAGGGCTGCATGGGTCCTGGTGAGAACGGCCCGCGAACCCGTGGGTTCCATCCACGCCCCGCGCGGGGGTTCAGACCCCCTCGCCCACGAACGCCTTTTCCACCACGAACTCGCGCGGATCGCTGTTGGCCCCTTCGTGCAGGCCGAACCCCTCCAGCACCTTCTTGGCGTCGGTGTTGAAGGCGAGGCTGCCGCAGACCATCGCCCGGTCGTCGGCGGGGTTCATCGGCGGCAGGCCGAGATCGGCGAACACCCTGCCCGAGGTCAGGTTGTCGGTGATCCGCCCCATGATCGGCCATTCCTCGCGGGTGGTCGTCGGATAGTAGTGCAGCCGGTCGGCGAACCCCTCGCCGAACATCTCGGACAGCAGCGGATCATCCGCGAGGCTTTCCACCAGATCGCGGCCATAGGCGAGTTCCGACACCTGGCGGCAGGTATGCATCAGCACGACCTGCTCATACCGCTCGAACGTGTCGGGGTCGCGCAGCAGGCTGGCGAAGGGGGCGATGCCGGTGCCGGTGGCGAGGAACCACAGCCGCTTGCCCGGCAGCAGCGCATCCAGCACCAGCGTTCCGACCGGCTTGGGCCGCAGGATGATCTGGTCGCCCTCGCGGATGTTCTTGAGCCGCGAGGTCAGCGGGCCGTCCGGCACCTTGATGGAATAGAACTCCAGTTCCTCGTCCCACGACGGCGAGGCGATGGAATAGGCGCGCAGGATCGGCTTGCCGTCCTCGCCCGGCAGACCGAGCATCACGAACTCGCCCGAGCGGAACCGCAGCGAGGCCGGGCGCGTGCAGCGGAACGACATCAGCCAGTCGGTCCAGTGGCGGACCTGCGTGACGGTCTGGGCGTCGGGAAGGGTCGGCTTGGCGGAACCGGGGCCGACCGTCGCAGGCCTGGCCGCCAGCTTTTCCGTCGCGGATGGGGCGGGTGCGGGCGTCGTGTCGTCCATCGGCGGCCTCCAGTCAGGGTCTGCCTGTTATCTAGGCGCTCGGGCCGGGTTCCGAAACCCCGCGCCGCGCAGGGCGGCATTGCGCCGCGCCCCCGCCGATGCGACAACCGGCCGGATGAAGGAACGCTTTCAAGCCCTGTCCGTCCACCTGCTGACCGCCACCGGCGCGGTGCTGGCGCTGCTGGCGATCCTGGCGGCGGTCCAGGGGCGCTGGTCGGCCATGTTCATCTGGCTGATCGCCGCCATGATCGTGGACGGCATCGACGGGCCGCTGGCCCGCCGCTACGGCGTCAAGGCCAACTGGCCCACGCTGGACGGCGTGGTGATGGACCTGATGATCGACTACATGACGTGGATCTTCATCCCGGCCTTCGCGCTGTTCCAGTCGGGGCTGCTGCCGGGCTGGACCGGCTGGGTCTGCGCCATCGCCATCGTCTATGGCTCGATCATCTACATGGCCGACACGAGGATGAAGACGCGGGACAACAGCTTCGCGGGGTTCCCGGCCTGCTGGAACATGCTGGTGCTGGTGCTGTTCGCGCTGAAGCCCGCGCACTGGGTCATCGTGGTCGTGGTGATCGTGCTGACCATCGCGATGTTCCTGCCGGTCAAGTTCATCCATCCTGTCCGCACCGAACGCTGGCGCGAGGTGTCGCTGCCCATGATGGCCGCCTGGGTGGGTTTTGCCGTCTGGGCCATCGCAGTGGATTTTCACCCGCAGAGCTGGGCCTTGTGGGGGCTGATGATCACCTCGGTCTGGCTGATGCTGGCGGGGCCGCTTCAGCAGATCATCCCCGAGCGCAGGGGCCGCGAACAGCGGCCCTGACCGGGGCATTTCAACGGCGCACTTGATCGGGCGCGGGTTTGCCGCCACGTTGCAGCCCGCGAAACCGCGCAGCATTCGGCCGGACAGGGGGGAAACCGATGATCCGCTTGGCTCTGACGACTGCCGCCACGCTGGCCGCGCTGGCCGGGCCGGCGCTGGCGCGCGACACGATCACGCTCGGCATGGTGCTGGAGCCGCCGATGCTGGACCCGACCGCGGGCGCGGCGGCGGCCATCGACGAGGTGACCTATGCCAACCTGTTCGAGGGTCTGACCCGCTTCGGCCCCGACGGCTCGATCCGGCCCGGCCTTGCCGCGAGTTGGGACGTGAAGGAGGACGGGCGGGTCTATGACTTCCACCTGCGGGGCGGCGTGACCTTCCATGACGGGTCCGAGTTCACCGCCGACGACGTGGTGTTCTCGCTGGACCGGGCGCGGGCCGAGGATTCCACCAACGCGCAGAAGCAGCTTTTCGAGGGGATCGAGTCGGTCGAGGCGGTGTCCCCCACCCTCGCCCGCGTGACCTTGGCGGCGCCGGACGGGGCGTTTCCGTTCAAGATGGCCTGGGGCGACGCGGTGATGGTCGATCCGGCCTCGGCGGGCACCAACGCCGTGAGCCCGGTCGGCACCGGCCCGTTCCGGCTGGCCGACTGGCGGCAGGGCGACCGGATCACGCTGGAGGCTTGGGACGGCTACTGGGGCGAGCGGCCGGCGCTGACGCAGGCCACCTTCCGATTCATCGCCGACCCGACCGCCGCCTTCGCCGCGATGATGGCCGAGGACGTGGACGCCTTCCCGAACTACCCCGCGCCGGAGACGCTGGAGCAGCTGAAGGCCGATCCGCGCTTCAGGGTGATCGTCGGCACGACCGAGGGCGAGACGATCCTGTCCATGAACAACGCCGCCCCGCCGCTGGACGACGTGCGGGTGCGCAAGGCGATTGCACTGGCCGTGGACCGGCAGGCGATCATCGACGGGGCGATGTTCGGCTATGGCACGCCGATCGGCAGCCACTTCCCGCCGCATCACCCCGACTATATCGACCTGACCGCGAAATCCCCGCACGACCCGGAACAGGCCCGCGCCCTGCTGGCCGAGGCGGGGGTGCAGGACCTGACCCTACGGCTCGCCCTGCCCCCGCCCCCCTATGCCCGGCGCGGCGGCGAGATCGTGGCGGCTCAGCTTCGCGCGGTCGGGATCGGGACCGAGATCACCAACATGGAATGGGCGCAGTGGCTGGAGACCGTGTTCAACGGCGGCGACTTCGACCTGACCATCGTCAGCCATGTCGAGCCGATGGACATCGATATCTACGCCCGGCCCGACTACTATATTCATTACGCCAAGCCCGAATACGTCGCGCTGATGGGCCGCCTCACCGCCGCCATCGACCCCGCCGAGCGCAGCGCCCTGATGCGCGAGGCGCAGACGATGCTGGCCGACGATCATGTGGTGGCGTGGCTGTTCCAGCTTGCCAAGACCGGCGTCGCCAATGCGAAGATCGAGGGGCTGTGGGAGAACTCGCCCACCCCGGCGAACGACCTGACGGGGGTGCGCTGGGTCGAGTGATCCCCGGCGTCGGCCTGCGGCGGAAAGGCCGCGCTGGGGGTTTTCCACCCCCAGACCCCCGGAGGATATTTGCGGACAGAAGATGGGCGGGGCGGAGGTCAGTTTCGCAGAACGATGCAGCGGCCGCCCAGCGACTTGAGCTGGTTGCAGAAGGCGGCCGCCTCGATCCGCGAGGGATAGCCGACCTGCGCGGTATAGACCTTGCGCTGGTTGCCGGTCAGCGACTTGCGGACATAGCTGATGCGCTTGCCGCCGAGGATCGGGCGAAGCTGGCGGTTCAGGCGGCTCACCTGCGACTGCGCGCCCGACTGGCTGGGATGCGAGGCGAGGATTACGCCCCACGGCCAGACCCGCTCGGGCGTGCCGAACTCCTTCAACGTGCGGTTCGCGGCAAGCTGGATGCAGGCGTCGCGGAACGGGCGCTCCTTGTCCAGCCGCAGATCGACCGTGCCGGGCGGGTTGTCGCGCCAGCCCCAGGCGTTCACGCCGGTGATCGCCTCGACGTAATCCTGCGTCTCGAACGGCAGGACATTGCCGCCGAGGGTGAAGCGCTGCGCCCGTCCCTCGCCGCCGTTATAGGCGACGGCGGCAAGGCCGAGATTGCCGAAGCCCTGCGACAGATAGGAGAGGTAGTTGGCCGAGGCGTGGATCGCCTTGGCCGGGTTGAACGGATCGTCGAGTTTTCGGATTCGCGCGGTTTCCGGCATGAACTGGGCGATGCCCAGCGCGCCCGCGCGGGACACGGCGTCCGGCTCGAACAGGCTTTCCTTCCAGAGCAGCCGGGCAAGGAAATGCGGATCCAGCCGGTTGTCCGTCGCCGCGCGCTCGATCGTGGTGCAGACATCGGCGACATAGGTCGCCGCCTCGATGCAGCTGCGGCCGTCATCGGTGCAGCGGCGGTTTTCCGTCAGGCGCGGGGCGGGCAGGCCGTCATAGGCGTCCACCGCCTCGCGCGCGGGGGATGCCGTCGCGGCCAGCGCCGCCATCACGGCCGCCAGAACAAGACGCTTCATGCTGCCCCCGCTTCGCTTTGCTGCCTGGGGGCGGGATAGCAGATTTGCCGCCGCCGGGAAACCGAGGCGGCGTCAGTCGGCCGCGCTTCCCGCGGCCTTGCCGCCCTTCCGCCCGGCCTTGTTGGCCTCTTTCTTCGCGGCGCGTTCGGCCTCTTTCTGCTGCTTGCGCGCCTCGCGCTCGGCCTTGCTAGGCTTGTCGCCTCCCTTGGGCGCCGGCTCGGGCTGCGGCACCTCGGCGACCGGCTGCGGCGGGGCCGGAACCTCGGCCTTGTCCTTGCCCGGCTTCTTCGGCTTCGGCGGCACATCCTCGACGCGGGCGCGGCGCTCCTCGGCGGCGCGGCGCAGGGCCTTCACGATCGGGCGGCGCTGGTCGGGCTGGGCATCGCCCAACTCGTCCCGGCGGCCGCGCAGGGTGCGGAGCAGTTCGTTCAGGTCCTTCTTCTTCAGCGACACCAGCTTTTCCGGCTGGGCGCGGTCGATGAGCGCCTGATCGGCGGGCGCAAGAGGGGCTTGTGACTTGGGGGGCATGGCTCAACCTTGCTGATCCGTGGGCGGCGTCCAGAAGCCGGAGCGCCCCGGCGATAGAAGCCAGAGCGCCCCCGGACGCAAGCGCTAAAGGCGAGTTGCGCCCGTCCTGTGCCCTTATTGCGCGGCCTGACCGGCCGGGATCAGGTAGCCGTCCGGCGTCTCGATCAGCGGCCCTTCAAGCTCGCGGCTTTCGGCGCGGGTGCGGACCTTGACGCGCGTTCCCAGCGGGGTTTCGTCGAACAGGTCCAGGATGTCCTGGTTGAACAGCCGGATGCAGCCCGCCGAGGTGGCCTTGCCGACCGACGAGGGGTCCATCGTGCCGTGGATGCGATACATCGTGTCGCGCCCGCCCTGATAGAGATACAGCGCCCGCGACCCCAGCGGGTTGTCGGGGCCGCCCGGAAGTCCGTGGCGGACGGGGCCATAAAGCTCGGGCTCGGTGCGAACCATGTTGGCGGTCGGCGTCCACGAGGGCCATTTCTCCTTGCGCCGGATCGTGCCGGACCCCGCGAAGCCGGTGCCCGCGCGGCCGACCGCGATGCCGAAGCGCATCGCCTCGCCATTCTCCATCACGTCGTAAAGGACGCGCGCATAGGGATCGACGACGATCGTGCCGGGCGCGTCGGGGCCGTTATAGGCGACGCGCTGACGCTGGTTGCGCTCGGTCAGGTAGGCGGGCTTGATCGCGGGAATCTGGATCGGCTCGCCGCTGGGGCCGGTATCGACGCGGGAGTTGTAGATGGCGGGGGCAGAGCTGGTTTCGGGCACGGACGGCGTCGTGGTCGGCGCGCAGGCGGCAAGGGCCAGCGCGACCACCAGCGAGATGGGGGCGAAACGCATCGCATGATCCTTCGTGTTCATCGGGCGGAAAGGCGCCCGCGGGCAGTTGACGACAGCCGCCGAAGCCGGGGGCAGACCCGGACGGCGAATCGCCTTGGAACCATTCGCGGGGTGCGAAAGACAAAGGTCAACGAGCCCCGGAGTGGGGCGGGTCCGTTGCGTGACAAAAATGTTTCGCACGTGGCAGGGGAGGCGGAGGGAGGTCGGAGCGCCACAGACGGCTGCCGTGCGGATCGGAATGGAGCACGAGAAAGCCCTTGTGATCGCAGGGTAATTGGCCAATTCGCCCAGCCGGGACAGTGGGTGCTCCAGGCTGACGGTCTTGACAGCCCCCGGCGGAACAGCCGGCCGATCTGCTGGCGCGATCGTGAAGGCGCTCGCGCGGCGTCCGCCTTGTCAGGACGCCGCGGCTCGCAGCCGGTCCATGTCCGCGGCGAGGGAGATTGCCTCCGCGACCCCCTCGGGCGGCTCATCCGCGTCGAAGCCGATCCGCCGCCCCTCTCCCGTCAGCCGGGCAAGCCGCCCCGGCAAGTCCGGGACGGCCACCCGGACGCACGCCGAAGCCGTGACGATCAGCGCCCCTCGCCCCTCGCCCGAGAGGAAGGCGACGTTCTCGGCCCGCGTCAGGATCGCCGCCCCCGCGCCGCGCCCGTCCATGATCGCCCGCAGGCCCATCAGCCGCGTCCGCGGCGCATCAACTCGTTCCATCAACCGCTCCCGCGCCACGCCACAGATTGCCCTTGCCGGCCAAGGCGCTAGTCTGGCGCGCATGAAGCTAGGCTCCGCACTCGCTCCATTCCAGTATCCGGCGTTCCGCACCCTCTGGTCCGCGACGCTGTTTTCCAATTTCGGCGGGATGGTGCAAGCGGTCGGCGCCGCCTGGATGATGACGCAGTTGACCGACAGCGCCACGCTGATCGCGCTGGTGCAGGCGTCGAACACCCTGCCGGTCATGCTGTTCGCGCTGCTCTCCGGGGCGTTGGCCGACATCTTCGACCGCAAGCGGCTGATGCTGGCCGCGCTGGGGATCATGGCGAGCGTGTCGCTGCTGCTGGCGGTCGTGACCTATCGCGGCTGGATCGACCCATGGAGCCTGCTGGCGCTGACCTTCCTGCTGGGCGCGGGGCAGGCGCTCTACAACCCGCCATGGCAGGCGAGCATGGGGGATCTGGTGTCGCGCGCGGACCTGCCGGCGGCTGTGACGCTGAACTCGGTCGGGTTCAACCTGATGCGCAGCGTCGGGCCGGCGGCGGGCGGGCTCATCGTCGCGGCCTTCGGGGCGGCGGTTGCCTTTGCCGTCAACGCCGCCAGCTACCTGCCGCTGCTGCTGGCCATGGGCCGCTGGAAACCGCCGCCGCGGACGATGCTGGTCGGGCCCGAACCGCTGGGCCCGGCGCTCGCGGCCGGGCTGCGCTATGTGGCGCTGTCGCCCAACCTGATCCGGGTGCTGGCCCGCGCGGCGCTGTTCGGCGCCTCGGCCATCGCCGTGCTGGCGCTGCTGCCGCTGATCGCCGCGCAGCATCCCGAGGGCGGCTCGCTGATGCTGGGGCTGCTGCTCGGCTGCTACGGCGTCGGCGCGATCATCGGCGCGGCGCTGAACCCGCGTCTGCGGGGCCGGCTGAGCAGCGAGCATATCGTCCGCGTCGCCTTTGCCGGTTTCGCCGTGGCGACGACGGTGCTGGCGCTGACCGACAATGTCTGGTTGCAGGGTCTTGCCCTGCTGCCCGCCGGGGCAAGCTGGGTGCTGGCGCTGTCGCTGTTCAACGTGACGGTGCAGCTTTCCACCCCGCGCTGGGTGGTGGCGCGGGCGCTCGCCCTCTATCAGACCGCGACGTTCGGCGGGATGGCGGCGGGATCGTGGCTATGGGGGGCGATCGCGGGCAGCTATTCGGTGTCCACCGCGCTTCTGGTCGCCAGCGGCATCCTGCTGATCGGCGCGATTGTCGGCCACTGGTTCAGCCAGCCCGAATACGGCCAGCTCGACTTCGATCCGGCGGACCGCTTCCGCGCCCCGCCTCTGGCGCTGGACGTGCGCGGGCGCTCCGGGCCGATCATGGTGATGGTGGATTACGAGGTCGCCCATCGCGACGTGCCCGAGTTCCTGCGCCTGATGGCCAAGCGCCGCAACATCCGCCGCCGCAACGGGGCGCGGCGATGGGCGCTGCTGCGCGATCTGGAAAAGCCCGAGCACTGGTCGGAATCCTATCACATCGCCACCTGGGACGATTACGTCCGCCACAACCTGCGCCAGACCAAATCGGACGCCGAGGTCACGCTGGCCCTGCGCGAACTGCATCGCGGCGACGGCGATCCCGAGGTCCATCGCATGATCGAGCGGCACAGCGTCAGCCCGCAGGACCACGTGCCGCTGCTCGGCAAGATGGAGGTGCCGGGGACATGAGCGGGGAGATCCGGCCCGCCCGCGTCGGCGCGGCCTGATGCACCGACTGTTCCGCCCGGTCCTGTCGCTGGCCCTCAGCCTGCTGGTGGCTTCCGCGGTGATCTTCGCGGTGGTCGATCTGGTGCCGGGCGATCCCGCCAGCTTCATGCTGGGCACCGGCGCCCGCCCCGACACGGCGGCGGCGCTGCGCGAGCAGATGGGACTGGACCTGCCATGGCCCGCCCGCTACGCGCGCTGGCTGGGCGGGGTGCTGACGGGGGATCTGGGCGTGTCGCTGGCCTACCGGACGCCGGTCGCGGGGATGATCCTCGACCGGCTGCAGGTGTCGCTGCCGCTGGCGCTGATCGCGCTGGGGCTGGCGGTGGCGGTGGCGTTTCCGGTCGGCATGTTCGCCGCCTCGCGCCGGGGCAAGGCCGGTGATGTGGCGGTGATGGGCGGCACGCAGCTCGGCATCGCCCTGCCGAACTTCTGGTTCGCCATGCTGCTGGTGCTGGTCTTCGCGGTGAAGCTGCGCTGGTTGCCCGCAGGGGGCTTCCCCGGCTGGGACCAGCCGCTGGCGGCGCTGCAATCGCTGATCCTGCCCGCCGTGGCGCTGGCGCTGCCGCAGGCGGCGATCCTCGCCCGCGTCCTGCGCTCGGCGCTGATCGAGACGCTGGGGCAGGACTATATCCGCTCGGCCCGCGCCAAGGGGCTGACGCGGTGGCAGGCACTGCGGCGACATGCCCTCAGGAACGCGCTGATCCCGGTACTGACGATCATGGGGATGCAGTTCAGCTTCCTGCTGGCGGGCGCGATCATCATCGAGAACGTGTTCTATCTGCCCGGCCTCGGGCGGCTGATCTTTCAGGCGATCACCCAGCGCGACCTGATCGTGGTGCAGTCGGCGGTGCTGGTGATGGTGGCGGCGGTGATCGTCGTGACGTTCCTCGTCGATCTGGCCTATGCGCTGGTCGATCCCCGGCTGCGCGGATGAGGGCCGGGCTGATCCTCGGCGCCGCGCTGACCGGCGCGGCGGTCGGCGCGGCGCTGCTGTCGCTGGTCTGGACGCCGTTCGATCCCACCGCCATGTCCATCGCCGACCGGCTGCAACCGCCCGGCCCGGTCCACCCGCTCGGCACCGACCAGCTTGGCCGCGACATCCTGTCGATGCTGATGGTCGGGGCGCGGACCTCGCTCGCCGTGGCGCTGCTGGCCGTCGCCATCGGCGCGGGGATCGGCGTCCCGCTGGGGCTGACGGCGGCTGCGGCACGGGGCAGCCTGCTGGACGACGCGATCATGCGGGGGAACGATCTGGTCTTCGCCTTCCCGTCGCTGGTGATCGCGATCCTCATCACGGCGGCGCTCGGCCCCTCGGCCACCAATGCGATGATCGCCATCGGGATCTTCAACATCCCCGTCTTCGCCCGCGTCAGCCGCGCGGGGGCACTGCCGCTGTGGACGCTGGACTATATCCGCGCCGCCCGCGTTTGCGGCAAGGGCCGGGTGCGGATCAGCGCGGAGCATATCCTGCCCAACATCGCCGGCCTCATCATCGTGCAGGGAACGATCCAGTTCAGCCTCGGGATTCTGGCGGAAGCCGGGCTGTCCTATGTCGGCCTCGGCGCGCAGCCCCCCACGCCAAGCTGGGGCCGGATGCTGGCCGAGGCGCAGACGCTGGTGACGCTTGCCCCGCATGTAGCGATCCTTCCGGGGCTGGCGATCGTGCTGACGGTGCTGGGCCTCAACCTTCTGGGCGACGGCTTCCGCGACGCACTGGACCCGAGGCTGAAGGCGCGGCTGACATGATCCGCGTGAAAAGCCTGAGCGCGAGCATCGGCACCCGGCCGGTGCTGGAGGAGGTGACGCTGGATCTGCCGCCGGGGCAGGTCACGGGGCTGGTCGGGCAGAGCGGGTCGGGCAAGTCGATGACGGCGCTGGCGATCATGGGCCTGCTGCCCGACGCTGCCCGCGTCAGCGGCGCGGTGGAACTGGACGGGCAGAACCTGCTGGCGCTGACCGAACGGCAGATGACCAAGCTGCGCGGCCGCCGCATCGGCATGATCTTTCAGGAGCCGATGACGGCGCTGAACCCGCTGATGACCATCGGCGATCAGGTGGCCGAGGTGCTGACCCTGCACGGTATGACGCGCGAGGCGGCGCGAGCGATCGCGCGCGAGCGGCTCGACCGCGTCGGCCTGACCGCGCCGCGCTTTCCGCTGACCGCGTATCCGCATGAGCTCTCGGGCGGCCAGCGCCAGCGGGTCGCCATCGCGATGGCCATCGCCGCCGCCCCTGTCCTGCTGATCGCGGACGAGCCGACCACGGCGCTGGACGTGACCACGCAGGCGCAGATCCTGAACCTGCTGCGGGGGCTGGTGCGGGATGAGGGGATGGCGCTGCTGCTGATCTCGCATGATCTGGCGATGATGGCGGGAATCGCGGACCGGGTCGCGGTGATGTATCAGGGGCGGATCGTCGAGCAGGGACGGGCGCGCGATCTGTTCCGCGACCACCGCCACCCACATACGCGGGCGCTGTTCGCCGCCTCGCGCCACCAGCCCGCCGGGGCGCCGCCCCGCGAGGCGCAGGAAACCCGCCCCATCCTGCGGGCCGAGGGCGCGGTGCGCGAATACCGCCTGCCCCGCCCGGCACCTTTCGCACCGCATCCCATGCTGCGGGCGGTGGACGGGGCACACCTGTCCATCGCGCCGGGTGAAAGCGTCGGGCTGGTAGGCGAATCGGGCTGCGGGAAATCCACCCTGACCCGCGCAATCCTCGGGCTGGAGCCGTTGCAGGGCGGCCGCATCCTGCTGGACGGCGAGCCCGTGACCGACCGGATGCCGCACGCGCTGCGGGCCAAGGTGCAGGTGGTGTTTCAGGACCCGTTCGGCAGCTTCGACCCGCGCTGGCGGGTGGACCGGCTGGTCGCCGAGCCCTTCCACCTGACCGGCCGCCCGCGCGACTGGCGGGACCGGGTCGCGCAGGCGCTGGCCGAGGTGGACCTGCCGCCGGACGCCATGCGCCGCCATATCCACGAGTTTTCCGGCGGCCAGCGGCAGCGGATCGCCATCGCCCGCGCCCTCATCATCCGCCCGCGCCTGATCGTGCTGGACGAGGCGGTCAGCGCGCTCGACGTGCAGGTGCGCGCGCAGGTGCTGGACCTGCTGGCCTCGCTGCGGGCCAGCCACCGTATGGCGTGGCTGTTCATCAGCCACGACCTGTCGGTGGTCCGCTCGATCACACACCGGGTGCTGGTGATGGAGCGGGGGCGTATCGTCGAGGATGGCGCGACCGCGCAGGTGTTGACCGACCCGCAGAGCGAGGCGGCAAGGCGGCTGGTCGCGGCGACACCCAGAATACCGGCGGAATGGGTGGCAGAAACGGGAACGGTCACGGCCTGATCGCGTTGCGTTCGGGGCGGACGTCCTGAGCCCGGAATCGAACAGGCCCCGGCCAGATGGCGCGGGGCCTGTCGCTCCTCCCCAGTATGGGCGTCACGCCTCCCCACGCGGCGCCCCGGGTATTGCTCAGCCGGCGATCAGTTCTGCCTGGCTCACGATCACTTTTGCCTGACGAACCGACGCGATGTCAACCAGTCTACCTTTGTATACCGCAGCCCCCGCGCCGGTTTTCTGCGCATGGTCCATCGCCGCCAGTATCTCGCGCGCCTCGGATACCGCCGCCTCGCTGGGCGAGAATATCTCGTTCGCCAGCGCCACCTGGCTGGGGTGGATCGCCCATTTCCCGACCATCCCGAGCGTGGCCGAACGCCGCGCCTGCGCGCGATAGGCCTCGGCGTCGCTGAAATCCCCAAGCGGGCCATCGACCGGCAGCACCCCGTGGGTGCGGCAGGCGGCGACGATCGACGACTGCGCCCAGTGCCACGGATCGGCCCAGTATTTCTGCCCCTCGTGCAGCATGTAGTAGTTTTCCTGCGTCCCGCCGATGCCGGTCGTCGCCATCCCCATCGAGGCGGCGAAGTCGGCGGCGCCGAGGCTCATCGCCTGAAGCCGGGGCGAGCCGGTGGCGATTTCCTCGACATGGGCGATGCCGGCGGCCGTTTCGATGATGACCTCGAAGCCAAGCTGGCGCTTGCGGCCCTTGGCCCGCTCGATCGCCGTCACCAGCGCATCGACGGCATAGAGGTCGGCGGCGTTGCCGACCTTGGGAATCATGATGAGATCCAGCCGGTCGCTCGCCTGCTCCAGCAGATCCACGACGTCGCGATACCAGTAGGGCGTGTCGAGGCCGTTGATTCGCACCGACAGCGTCTTGTCGCCCCAGTCGATGTCGCCGATCGCCTGGATGATGTTCCTGCGGGCCTGATCCTTGTCGTCGGGCGCGACCGAATCCTCCAGATCGAGGTTGAGGACATCCGCGTCCGATACGGCCATCTTCGCGAACAGCGACTCGCGCGAGCCGGGCCCGAACAGCTGGCAACGGTTCAGGCGGGCGGGCGGGGCGGGCTGTAGGCGGAAGGACATGGCGGCTCCTGCAAGCAAGGAAATTTCACCGGAATGGCGACTCGGCGGCAGATTATTGCGGGCAGGCTGCCTTGGCAATCACCGCAGCCCACTTGACGCATTGCCGCCGCTGTCGCACGACCGTTGCCGAGCGTTCCGTCCCCAGAAAGAGGCCCCGATGTCCCGCATCGTCTACCTGAACGGCGAATATCTTCCCGAAACCGAAGCCAAGGTGTCGATCTTCGACCGCGGCTTCGTCATGGCCGACGCGGTCTATGAGGTCACCAGCATCCTCGACGGCAAGCTGATCGACTTCCCCGGCCACATGGCGCGCCTGCAACGCTCGCTCGGGGAACTCGGCATCCGCAATCCGCTGGCGGATGCCGAATATCTGGCAGCCCATCGCCGGCTGATCGAGGAGAACGGGATCACCGACGGCATGATCTATCTTCAGATCAGCCGGGGGAACGGCGGCGACCGCGACTTCGTCTTCCCGCCCGAGGATACACCGCCGACCGTGGTGATGTTCGGCTGGAACAAGCCGGGGATCGCGGACAATCCGCAGGCGCAGACCGGCATCCGCGTCATCACCCTGCCCGACATCCGCTGGCACCGGCGCGACATCAAGACGGTGCAGCTTCTCTTTTCCTCGATGGCGAAGATGCAGGCGAAGGCCGCCGGCAAGGACGACGCCTGGCTGGTCGAGGATGGGTTCGTGACCGAGGGCAGCTCGAACAACGCCTATATCGTCAAGAACGGCGCCATCATCACGCGGGCCCTGTCGAACGACATCCTGCACGGCATCACCCGCGCCGCCGTGCTGCGCTTCGCCGACGAGGCGCAGATGACGGTCGAGGAACGCAACTTCACCGTGGACGAGGCGAAGGCGGCGGACGAGGCGTTCATCACCTCGGCCAGCGCCTTCGTGATGCCGGTGGTGGAGATCGACGGCGCTACGCTCGGCGACGGCAGGCCCGGCCCGGTCGCCCGGCGGCTGCGCGAGATCTATCTGGACGAAAGCCGCAAGGCCGCGATCTGAGGGGCCCCGCAGTCCCGCGAACGAAAAATGCCGCGCCTTCGGGCGCGGCATGTCTGGTTTCCGGCCGCTGCTTCAGGCCTGCTGGAGCACAGCCTCGGCCCTGACATCCGCCGCGGTGGTGTCGGGCAGCACGGCGATCAGCTTGCCGTCGAGGAACACCTGCGAATTGTCCCCGGCCTGCATCACCGTGAGTTCGGCCTCGCCGGTATAACCCTGGTCGTAGTTCACCACGATCCGGTCGGCCGAGCCGTAGACGATCTGCGCCGGGCCATCGAGATCGGCCGGCAGTTCGTAGCGGTCCGCACCGCTGCCACCAACGAGCGTGTCGTAGCCGTCGCCGACCAGCGTATCGTCGCCATCACGGCCGAAGACGCTGTCCGCCCGCGCCTCCTGCATGCCGGGATCGTCCAGGGCGCTGATGAAGTCGTCATCGTCGCCGCCATAGATCGTGTCCTGACCGTTCTGCGAATAGATCATGTCGTCGCCGCCGTTGACGTCATCCTCGTCGGGATCGTCGCCGTAGATCAGATGGCGTCCGAGGCCGGTGGAGATCGTGTCGTCGCCGCTGCCGCCCCAGATCGTGTCCTCGCCCATGTCCACGCCGAGGTCGTCGGTGCGATAGACATCGTCGCCGCTGCCCAGATAGACGAGATCGTTGCCGGGGTCCGCGATCACCAGATCGTCGTGCCGTCCCGTAGCGATGACGTCATCGCCTGCCCCGCCATCGACCGTATCCTCGCCGCCATAGGTCTGGATCACCTCGTCCGCCGAGGTGCCTTCCACCGTGTCGTCGATGTTGCGGTCGTCGTCCCGCTGGATGACATCGCGCCCTTCGTAGACATCAGCGGGAAGCGGATCGAGATCCTCCTCGTCGTCGCCCGAATTGCCCACCAGCGCGGCGAGACCGCCAAGGGCCAGCACGCCGACCAGCATCATGTACATGTCCATCGCATTCTCCCTGCCGCGAACCTGCGGCCATCAATGCCCCAGAATCTGGCTGAGGAACAGCTTTGTCCGTTCGGACTTGGGGTTGTTGAAGAACTCGCGCGGGCTGTTCTGTTCGACGATCTGGCCCTGATCCATGAAGATCACGCGGTTCGCCACCGCCTGCGCGAAGCCCATCTCGTGCGTCACGCAGATCATCGTCATACCGTCCTGCGCCAGCTCGATCATGGTGTCGAGCACCTCCTTGATCATCTCGGGATCGAGCGCGCTGGTCGGCTCGTCGAACAGCATGATCTTCGGCTCCATGCAGAGCGAGCGGGCGATGGCGACGCGCTGCTGCTGGCCGCCGGAAAGCTGGCCCGGATATTTATGCGCCTGCTCGGGGATGCGGACCTTCTCCAGATAGCGCATGGCCGTCTCGTCCGCCTGACGGCGCGGCACCTTGCGGACCCAGATCGGCGCGAGGGTGCAGTTCTCCAGCACGGTCAGATGCGGGAACAGGTTGAAGTGCTGGAACACCATCCCGACGTCGGATCGCACCTTGTCGATGTTCTTCAGGTCGTGGGTCAGTTCCACCCCGTCCACGAGGATGCGGCCCGACTGATGCTCCTCCAGGCGGTTGATGCAGCGGATCAGCGTGGACTTGCCGGACCCGGACGGGCCGCAGACGACGATCCGCTCGCCCCGGTGGACTGTCAGGTCGATGTCGCGCAGCACGTGGAAGGTGCCATACCACTTGTTCATCCGCGAAATCTCGATCGCGACCTCGTCGCCCACGGTCATGCGCGAGCGGTCGATGGCGGCGTCCGTCTGGCTGTCGGAATAGGTCATTCTCGCCCCCTCAGCGGTGGTCGCGCTTCAGTCGCCGCTCCAGATACATGGAATAGCGGGACATGCCGAAGCACAGGATGAAGAAGATGGTGCCGGTGAAGATATACGGCTCCCAATAGGCGCCCTTCCATTCGAAGGTCGCGCGGATCGTGTCGGCCATCTGCTTGAGCGGATCGAACAGCCCCACGAATGTCACGAGCGTCGTGTCCTTGAATACGCCGATGAAGGTGCCGACGACGCCGGGGATGCTGACCTTCAGCGCCTGCGGCAGGATGATGAGCCGCTGCGCCTTCCAGTAATCCAGCCCAAGCGCCGCCGCCGCCTCGTACTGCCCCTTGGGCAGCGAGGCGAGGCCGCCGCGGATCACCTCGGCCATGTAGGCTGCGGCGAACAGCGTCACCATGATGATGACCCGCAGGATGATGTCGAAATTGGTGCCCGGCGGCAGGAAGTAGTTGAGCAGGATCGAGGCGACGAACAGCAGCGTGATGAGCGGCACGCCCCGGATGAACTCGATGAAGATCACCGCGAAGGACTTCACGACCGGCAGGTCCGACTGCCGCGCCAGCGCGAGGATCACCCCCATCGGCAGCGACATCACGATGGCGGACACGCCGATGGTGATCGCCAGCAGGAAGCCGCCGAAGCTGCGCGATTCCACCTGCGGGAGCGAGATCGGCCACATCCTCTGAAGGTCGGCCGCCGCGTCACCCGACAGCAGCCACCACCAGGCGACGGCGGCGACGAGCCCCAGCGCCGCGCCGAGCATCCCCAGCCGCGACAGCGCCCGCCAGACCACAAGCCCGATCAGCGCCCCCGCCAGTACCATCGCCTGCGTCCAGAGCGAACCGCCCCAGAGCAGCCAGACCGCGAACAACGGAAACACCACCGTCGGGATCAGCGCGCGGCGCGGCGCAAGCTCGATCAGCGCCACCCACAGGACAGTGCCAATGGCGAGGATTGCCAGCACCCGCGGCGGCGCGCCCAGCAGCATCGACAGCGCAAAGCCCAGCACCGCGGCGATGGAGACGACCGTCCAGCGCAGGGCGCGGCTTTCGGTGAACAGGATCGGCACCAGCGCCAGGAACATCAGCCAGAAGATCGTGTTCGGGCGCCAGTATTGGCTGGACGGGTAGAAGCCGAAGATGAACTGGTTCCAGCGTTCGCGGATCACCGCGAAGCAGCCGCCGGTCGCCCCCTCGCCCCAGCGTTCGGTGATGATCGCCCGGCATTGGGCGATGCTGGACGCCTCCCACACGGAATGGCGGAACCACGGCCAGAAATGCTGGAACAGCCACCAGATGATGAACAGCCCGACAAGCGTCAGCAGCGTGTTGACCGGGCCGGAGAACAGGTTCTCGCGCAGCCACTTGATCGCGCCGGTCTGCGCGCGGGGCGGCGGCGCCTGCGGCAGCATGGTGCCCCGGACGAAGGGAACGGTTTCGGCGTGGACTTCGCTCATCTCACCGCTCCTTCAGCCGCACGCGGGCGTTATAGACGTTCATCGCCGCCGAGATGAGCAGGCTGATGACCAGATAGACGCCCATCATCAGGATCATCGATTCCATCTCGCGCCCGGTCTGGTTCAGCGTCGTGCCGCCCAGCGTCGCGCGCAGGTCGGGAAAACCCACCGCAATGGCCAGCGAGCTGTTCTTGGTCAGGTTCAGGAATTGCGAGATCATCGGCGGGATGATGACCCGCAGCGCCTGCGGCAGGATCACCAGCGCCATCACTGGGCGGGCCCGCATGCCGAGCGCCATCGCCGCCTCGGACTGGCCGCGGCTGACCGACATGATTCCGGCGCGGACGATCTCGGCGATGAACGCGCCGGTATAGAGCGTCAGCGCCAGCACCAGCACCACGAAGCCGTTGTCGAGATTCATGCCGCCCGAGAAATTGAAACCCTGAAGCGCGGGCGGGATCAGATGGGCGTCGAAGAGCCAGGTCAGCCCCGCCAGCGGTCCGAGGAACAGCAGGACCGAGATCCACCACGTCACCGGCCGCCGCCCGGTCGCGTTCTGCACGTCGGTCGCCCAGGCGCGGACCCAGCGCCAGATCAGCAGCGCCGCGATCAGCGCCACCGCATAGGCGATCACCGCGCCGCTGATGGCGGTGTTGCCGATCACCATCGGGCCGGGCGCGTTCTCCATCGCCAGCCGGGGGACGGCGGTATAGCGGTTGGTCGGCGCGACGCTGTCGAACAGGATCATCGAGGCCGCGGCGTCGTCACCCCGATAGTCGCGCGGCGCGGGCATGACGTCGGTGAAGATCGCGAGGATCACCAGAATCCACAGCAGCAGGGGGATGTTGCGGAAGATCTCGACATAGATCGTCGCGATCCCGGCGATCAGCCAGTTGTTCGACAGCCGCAGCACCCCGGTCGTGACCCCCACGACCGTCGCGAACAGGCAGCCGAGCGCCGACACCAGCAGCGTGTTCAGCAGCCCCACCATCGCCGCCCGCATATGGGAATCGTCCGAGGTATAGGGGATCAGGCTGAACGGGATGTCATAGCCCGCCCGGTTGTCCAGAAAGGAAAAGCTGAACGTCTTGCCCATCGCGGCAAGGTTCTGGACGGTGTTGTTGACGAGCCAGGCCGCGGCCAGCATGACCAGGATGAACACCACGGTCTGGATCGTCAGCGACCGGAACCGCCGGTCATAAATGAGCATGGACAGGCGAAAGGTCGGCTGGTTCGCCGGCGGCAGCTCTGTCATCGAATTCCCCTGTTGACCTTCTGGCGCGGGATTTTTCCCGTCTTGGTCACCCGCATCGGAGGCGGGACGAAAAAGGCGCGCGAAAAGCTTCGCGCGCCTTGTGCTTCAACCGCGCTCAGCGGAAAGGCATCGCATACATCAGCCCGCCCTGCGTCCACTGGGCGTTCAGCCCGCGGGCCAGGCCGATCGGGGTCTGCTCACCGATGGTCGCGGCGAAGATCTCGCCATAGTTGCCGCCGACCGAGATGGCGCGCTTGGCCCATTCGGCATCGAGACCGATCATGCCGCCCAGATTGTCGCTGGCGCCCAGCAGACGCTGCACTTCCGGGTTGGTGGACGAGCGGGCCAGCTCCTCGATATTGGCCGAGGTGACGCCGTATTCCTCGGCCGCGATCAGCGCGAAGAGCGTCCAGCGGACGATGTCGCCCCAGTTGTTGTCGCCGTGGCGGACCGCCGGCCCCAGCGGCTCCTTCGAGATGATCTCGGGCAGGATGACGTGGTTTTCAGGGTCCGCGAAGGCCGCGCGGGTCGCGGCGAGGCCCGAGGCGTCGGTGGTGTAGGCGTCGCAGGCGCCGGCGATATACTGCTGCTCGCCCTCGGCGTTCGAATCGATGTTGACCGGCTGATAGCTCAGGTTGTTCGAGCGGAACCAGTCGGCAAGGTTCAGTTCCGTCGTGGTGCCGGTCTGGATGCAGACGGTCGCGCCGTCCAGTTCCTTGGCGCTGGTCACGCCCAGGTCCTTGCGGACCATGAAGCCCTGCCCGTCGTAGTAGTTCACGCCCGCGAAATCCATCGCCAGATCGGTGTCGCGCTGGAACGACCAGGTGGAGTTGCGGGTCAGCACGTCAACCTCGCCCGAGGTCAGGGCGGTGAACCGGGTCTGGCCGGTCGTCGGCACGAAGCGCACCTTGTTGGGATCGCCCACGACCGCCGCCGCGATCGCCTTGCACAGCGAGATGTCGAAGCCCGACCAGTTGCCGTTCGCGTCGGGCGCGGCGAAGCCGACCAGCCCGGTGTTGACGCCGCAGATCAGCTGGTCGCGGTCCTTCACCGCGCGCAGGGTGTCACCCTCGGCCGCGAAAGCCGCGCCGGTCGAAAGCACGGCAGCCGCGGCAGCGGCGACCGTTCCGAAGAATACCGTCTTAATCATCAGGACCTCTCTGTTCGCCCGCGCATGCGGGAACGACGACGGGCCGTGGACCGGCCCTATATGTTGGGGGCTAACATGCCCGAATACCTGACATTGTGACGATGAGTCGAAATCCGTCAAGCGTCATGCCGGTGCGGCCCGCGCCAAAAAGCCGCTGTTGCTTAACACATGCGCAAATCGCGCAGCTCACGCGCAACCCCGGATGGAACGGCGGCTCAGCCCGCGCGGGACAGGCGCCACAGCCGCTCGGCCACGCGCATCGCGGCGCGGCGGGCGTCGGCGGCGGCATCCGCCTCGTCGTCGTGGCCCCAGAGGCGGGACTGGAAATCCTCGTCGAGCCGCGCCAGCCGGTGCGCCTCGTCCGCGTCGATCCGGCCCCGCACGGTGGCCAGCCCGAGGATCAGCGAGCCCGGCAGCGTCACCAGATCATGCAGCGCCGTCAGCCCCCAGGGGTCGAGCGCGGCGACATGCGCGGCCAGCGTCCGCAGCGCGGCTTCATCCTGCACCACCGGCATCACGCCGCGCGTCACGATCAGCCGCGCGCCCAGTTCCTCGGCCGCCCAGTCGAGCAGCGGGTCCCATTCGGCCGCCTGCTCCAGCGCCAGCGCCTCCTGCCGGTCGTCGCGGTAGGACAGAAGGTCCGTGCCGCCATACTCGGCCAGCAGCGCGGCGACGGCGGGAAACTGCGGCGCGACCTTCTCGATGGCCGAGTTCGCCGCGCGGGTCAGCGGCATCGCGCCGGGGTCGATAAGCTCGCCCACCGTGTCCCACTCCGCCGCGACCGCCTGCGCCAGGCCCTCGGTCGGCAGGATCAGCGGCAGCTTGCCGGGCGTGTTCACCGGCTTTCCGTCCAGCGCGACCCGCCAGCCTTCGGGCGTCCGCTCAAGGCCGGTGCGGGTCCAGAACCGCTTGGGTTTCCATTCGCTCATGCCGCCCATTCCTCGATCAGCCGGGTGAGTTCGGGGAAATCCCTGGCCACCGCGCTCGCGCCCGCGTCCAGCAGCTCGGCGGGCGTGTGGTGGCCCCACGACACCCCCAGCGCGGCGATCCCGGCGTTGCGGGCCATGGTGATGTCCCAGGTCGTGTCGCCCACCATCACCGCCGCATCGGGCCGGACACCCGAATCGGACAGGCAGGCCAGCACCATGCCCGGCGCCGGCTTCGACGGATGGCCGTCGGCGCAATGCGTGGCGACGAAATATCCGCCCAGATCATGCGCCGCGATCAGCGCGGTCAACCCCCGCTGCGACTTGCCGGTGGCGAGCGCCATCAGCAGGTCGTCGCGCCGCGCCAGCCGGTCGAGGCAGTCCCGCGCGCCCGGAAACAGCGGCGATTCCTGCCGCGAACGGTCCTGCTGATAGCTGCGCCGGTAACCGGAGACGACCGCTTCGCGCGTCGTCTCGTCCGCCTCGGGCAGCAGCGTCGCGACGGCGACCGGCAGCGACAGTCCGACGATGCTGCCGACCTGACGGGGCGGCAGTTCCGGCAATCCCGCCTCGGCCATGCCCAGAGCCATCGAGCGCAGGATCATCTCGGCGCTGTCCACCAGCGTCCCATCGACATCCCAGATGACCAGCTTCACGGCGCTTCCTCGAACGGGTCGGCGGGCACGTCATTCTCGAACCAGCCGAGGGTTTTCCACGTCCGCGACATATGCTCGGGCAAGGGCGCGGTGATGGTGACGCGCCTGCCGGTGATCGGGTGGTCGAACCCGATGGAGCGGGCGTGCAGATGCAGCTTGCGGCTGATCTCTCCGCCCAATTGCGCGCCCCAGCCGTCGCCGAGGTTTTCCTGCCCCGAGCCGCCATATTTCCCATCGCCGACGATCGGATGGCCAAGCTCGGCCATATGCGCGCGCAGCTGATGGGTCCGCCCGGTGATCGGCACCAGCGCGCACCAGCTGGCGCGGGTGCCGAGGCTGTCGAGCACCGCGTAATCGGTCGTCGCCCGCTTCGCCCCTTCGGTCTGATCGACCCGCGACGGGTGGACGCACAGCATCTTCTCCCCCTCGCCGCCGCGCCCGTGCCCCGGCGCCTTCACCAGCCCGAACCGGATCGTGCCCATCTGCGGGCTGGGCACGCCCGCGACGGCGGCCCAGTAGATCTTGCGCGTGGTCCGGGCGCGGAACGCCTCGGACAGCCGCCGCGCCACGCGGTCGGTGCGGGCCAGCAGCAGGACGCCCGAGGTGTCCTTGTCCAGCCGGTGCACCAGTTTCGGCTTTTCCTTGAACCCGAACATCAGCGCTTCGGACAGAGCGTCCACGTGGCGGTCCCCCTGCCCGCTGCCCCCTTGACTCGGCAGGCCCGGCGGCTTGTTCAGGGCGATGATATGCTCGTCCTTCCACAGCACGGCGGCCTGGATCATCCGCGCATCCTCGTCGCGGATGCCGGGACGCGGGGCGCTCGCGGGCGCGGCGTCGGGCAGCGGCGGCACCCGCACCTCCTGCCCCGGCTCGATCCGCGTCGCGGGCTTCACCCGCCCGCCATCCACCCGAAGCTGGCCGGTGCGGCACAGCTTTTCGATGGCGATCTGGTTCAGCTGCGGAAACCGCTTCCTCAGCCAGCGGTCGAGCCGCTGCTCGCCCTCATCCGCGCCGATGCGGATGGTCTGCACGCCGCTCATGCCAGCACACGCGCAAAAGCCAGTCCCGCCGCGATGGCGAGAAGCGACAGCCCGACGCTGGCGGCGACATAGGCAGCGGCGCTCGCGTGTTCGCCACGCTGCCACAGCGTCAGCGTATCCAGCGAAAAGGCCGAGAAGGTCGTGAACCCGCCCAGCAGGCCGGTCATGAGCAAAGGCGCCCACGCGTTGCCGAGCCGCGCAAGCATCACCACCAGCGCCCCCATCGCGAACGAGCCCGCGACATTGACGATCAGCGTCGCCCAGGGAAATCCCGGCCCGAACGCCGTCATCGCCGCGCGGTTCACGCCATAGCGGGCGGTCGCGCCCATCGCGCCGCCAAGGGCCACCTGAAGATATGGGTTCATCATGCCGCTGACCTGTAGCCGCGCCCCCGCAAAGTCAACCGCCGCGCTTGAGCCGCTGGCCCACGAACCAGTCGAGCCGCTTCTTCAGCTCGCGCTCGAACCCGCGCTCGACGGGGTGGTAGAGGACCGGGCGCTTCATCCCCTCGGGGAAGTAGTTCTGCCCCGAAAACCCGTCGTCTGCGTCGTGGTCATAGGCATAGCCCGCGCCGTAGCCCTGATTCTTCATCAGCGCGGTCGGCGCGTTCAGGATATGCGCGGGCGGCATCAGGCTGCCGGTCTTGCGCGCCTGCTCGCGCGCGGCCTTGTAGGCGACATAGCCCGCGTTCGATTTCGGCGCGAGCGCGAGATAGATCACCGCCTGCGCCAGCGCGAGTTCCCCTTCGGGCGAGCCCAGCCGCTCGTAAAGCGCCCAGGCGTCGAGGCAATGGCGCTGCGCCGCCGGATCGGCCAGCCCGATATCCTCGATCGCCATGCGGGTGAGACGGCGGGCGAGATAGCGCGGGTCCTCGCCCCCCTCCAGCATCCGGGCTAGCCAGTAGAGCGCGGCGTCCGGGTCGGAGCCGCGGACGGATTTGTGCAGGGCCGAGATCAGGTTGTAGTGCTCGTCGCCCGACTTGTCGTATTTCGCCGCCCGCCGCATCAGCCGCTTGGCCAGCTCGTCCGTGCCGAGCGGCGCGGTCAGCTTCCACGCCATCACCTGCTCGATCAGGTTCAGGGCGGCGCGGCCGTCGCCGTCCGCCATCTCCAGCAGCGCGTCGCGCGCCTGGCCGGTCAGCGGCAGCGCGCGGCCAAGCTCGCGCTCGGCCCGCTGCGCGAGGCGTTCCAAATCGGCAGGACCGAGCCGCCCCAGCACGATGACCTGCGCCCGCGACAGCAGCGCGGCGTTCAGTTCAAAGGACGGATTTTCGGTCGTGGCGCCGACCAGAAGGATCGTCCCGTCCTCCATATGCGGCAGGAAGCTGTCCTGCTGCGCCTTGTTGAAACGGTGGATTTCATCGACGAACAGCAGCGTGCCCTGGCCTTGATCGCGGCGCAGGCGCGCGGCCTCGAACACCTTGCGCAGTTCCGGCACGCCGGAAAAGATCGCGGAAATCTGGACGAAGGCGCGGTCGCTTTCATGGGCCAGAAGCCGCGCGATCGTGGTCTTGCCCACACCGGGCGGCCCCCACAGGATCAGCGAGCCGAGACTGCCGGCCGCCAGCATCGCGCCGAGCGGGCCGTCGGGGCCGAGAACGCGATCCTGCCCGATCACCTCGGACAAGGTGGTCGGGCGGATGCGGTCGGCCAAGGGACGCGGCGCCTGACGTTCAGGCGGGCGCGTCCCATGGTTCGTGGTATCGAAGAGATCTGCCATGGCAGGCGGATGTTACGCCGCCCGCCCTGCGCATGGTATCCCCCCGCGACCCGTCAGTGCAGCTTGGAGGCGAGATTGATCGCGATGCACTGGAAGTCGCCGTCGTCGAACCACTTGACCGGGCCGATCGGCTCGGCCTCGATCCCGCAGCGGCTGAACCAGCGCGGCCATGTCGCTTCGGTCAGCGCCACCAGCCGGGTTGCCCCCACCTCGCGCGCCGCGGCGGTCATCGCGTTCACCAGGCTCTTGTGAACCTTCCTGCGAATCGACTGCGGGATCGAGTGGTTGACGAAGGCGCGGGTGCATTCCCAGACATGCGGATCGACCGGCGCCGCGTCGTGCAGCAGGTCGGACGGGATCGAGCCGCCAAGGATGCCGTTCTGGGCATCGCGGATCATGTAGGAATAGATCCCGCACCGCGCCGTTGTCGGCGTGAGGCGGAACCCGGCCAGAACCTGACCGGCTTCGTGAACCGCGACCCACCGGCTCTGCGGGGTGTCGTACTGGTCGAACTCCATCCCGTCCACCTGGGGCAGATCCCAGTTACGCTGGACTATGAAGCTTTGCCGACGGGCGCGGAACATATTGGCGAACAGCTCGCCGTGAACATGGAGATTGGAAAAAGACAGGGTGGTGGTCTGCATGGAAGTACTCCTGGGTTGAAACATTTTCCCCCCGGGAGCGACGCGGAATTCGGGCGCCGTCCTTACAGCAAGCGGTACTCCTTGGCACGCTGCAACGCCTCGGCCGTCGTGCGCGCCATCAGGCGTTCGCGCGCAGAAATAAGCCGAGCCTTGAAGGCGCTTTCCGTGATCCCCAGCTTCGCAGCCGCCGCTGCATGACGGTCACCCTCCGCGATGCACCGGAGGGCCTCTTTCTGAGCCTTCGTCAGGCTCTCCGGCGGCTGTGTTATCTCATGTAGCCGTCGTACCGTGACCGAAATCTTCTCGATCTCGTCATCCGTGAATTCCCGCGTGGCATGGGCGAAGCCGCAGATCGTCCGATCGTTGATCTTGCCGTAGGATACGACCAGCCCGAAGGCGAGCCCGTGATCCGCGGCGTCCTTGAGGATGCCGAAGGGGTCCGGGACCGGCAGCGAGGACCACCGGCACGCGCCTTCCGTCGAAAACCCCCAGGCGATGATCGGATCGCGCAGCGCATAGGCGTTTTCGGTGTAGCGATCGGTCCACGTGGCCGGATAGCTCTGGATTTGCATGAGCGGCGCGGCGTAGCGGATGTGCAGCGCCAGGAAGCACCCGGACGTTGCAATCTTGTTCAGACGCGCGAGCGCCGCATTGATCTCTGATCGAGCTGACATGGCCTTTTAGACAAATTGCAAACTGCGCCGTCAATCTTAAAACATATCCTATGCGTGTATGTTCCCGAGTGTGTTGTTACCTTGCGTGTATGTTCCGATCGTGATGGTTCCAATCTGTCCAGTTCCGTTCGCGCGGACCTCCGCGTGGTCCCGCTTGCCCCGCGCGAGCGCGATACCCTGTGCGCGATGCAGGCCGCAGGTGTCTTGTCCGCCGAAGAATCGGCGCAGGTCGCCCGCAGTCCCATCGATCACCTGGAACGCCCATCCAGGTCGCGCGGATAACGGACATCTTTCGTTTAGCCCAGATGGGTAAAGAAAGAACAAACAAAACCCCTGTCCGTCGCCGGACAGGGGTCAATCTTTTGGCTGATCCGAAAATTCCCGGATCCCGCCGCTTTTCCGGCTAAAGCCTCAGGCTTCCGAATCTGCCAGGTCGAACTCCGCTTCGACGCGGGCCCGGTCGGCCGCGCCTTTCGCCGAGACGTCGCGATCGACGAACTCGATGATCGCCATCGGCGCCATGTCGCCATAGCGGAAGCCGGCCTTCAGCACGCGGACATAGCCGCCCTGACGGTTGGCATAGCGAGGGCCGAGCACGTCGAACAGGCGGGCGACATAGGCGTCCTGCTTCAGCTGCGACGCAGCCTGCCGGCGGGCGTGCAGGTCGCCGCGCTTGGCCAGCGTGATCAGCTTCTCGATGATCGGGCGCAGTTCCTTGGCCTTGGGCAGCGTCGTCTTGATCTGCTCATGCTCGATCAGCGAGCCGGCCATGTTCGCGAACAGCGCCTTGCGGTGTTCGTGGGTGCGGTTGAGGCGGCGGTAGCCGCGGGCGTGACGCATGGGTGTCTCCTATAGCGTTTTGCTTTGTCCGGCGACCGTGCGTGGCGGCCGCTCTCCTTGGGGCGGAATGCCCGGTGCCGCAGGGCGCGCGCCTGCGCGCCCTGCGGTATTTCGGTCTCAGAACTGGTCGTCGAACCGTTTGGCCAGATCCTCGATGTTCTCCGGCGGCCAGTCCTGCACGTCCATCCCGAGATGCAGGCCCATGCCCGAAAGCACTTCCTTGATCTCGTTCAGCGACTTGCGGCCGAAGTTCGGAGTCCGCAGCATCTCGGCCTCGGTCTTCTGGATCAGATCGCCGATATAGACGATGTTGTCGTTCTTGAGGCAGTTGGCCGAGCGGACCGAAAGCTCCAGCTCGTCCACCTTCTTGAGCAGGCGCGGATCGAACTCCAGTCCGTCCTCGGCGTCGTGGGCGCGGGCCGATTCGGGCTCGTCGAAGTTGACGAATACGGCCAGCTGGTCCTGCAGGATGCGGGCGGCATAGGCCACCGAGTCCTCGGGCGACAGGCTGCCGTCGGTCTCGATCCTCATCGTCAGCTTGTCATAGTCGAGCACCTGCCCCTCGCGGGTGGGCGTGACCTCGTAGCTGACGCGCTTGACCGGCGAGAAGATCGCGTCGATCGGGATCAGCCCGATGGGCGCGTCCTCGGGACGGTTCTTGTCGGCCGCGACATAGCCCTTGCCGTTCGAGACGGTCAGTTCCATGCTCAGCGTCGCGCCTTCGTCCAGATGGCAGATGACGTGATCGCGGTTCAGCACCGAGATACCCGCGGTCTCCTGGATCTGACCGGCCTTGACCTCGCCCGGTCCGGTGGCCGACAGGGCCAGGCGCTTCGGCCCGTCCACGTCCATCTTCAGCGTCACGCCCTTGAGATTGAGGACGATATCGGTCACATCCTCGCGGACGCCCGCGACCGAGGAAAACTCGTGCAGCACGTTGTCGATCTGCACGCTGGTGATCGCGGCGCCCTGAAGCGACGACATCAGGACGCGGCGCAGCGCGTTGCCGAGGGTCAGGCCGAAGCCACGCTCCAGCGGTTCCGCGACCAGCGTCGCGACGCGCGTCGTATCGGCGCCGGAGCGGATGTCGAGCTGCTGCGGCTTGATCAGTTCGGCCCAGTTCTTGTGGATCATGCGATTGCCTCCATTCCAGTTTCCGGCGCCATGTCCAGCCGTCGGAAACACCCGAGGTAAAAAGCGGACGACCGGCCCGCGCCGGAAAACGACGCAGGCCGGTGCGATGTCGTCAGGTCAGACGCGCCGGCGCTTGGGCGGGCGGACGCCGTTATGCGCGATCGGCGTCACGTCGCGGATCGCGGTGATGTTGAAGCCGACGGCGGCCAGCGCGCGCAGCGCCGACTCGCGGCCCGAGCCGGGGCCCTGAACCTCGACTTCCAGCGTGCGGACGCCGTGCTCCTGCGCCTTCTTGCCAGCGTCCTCGGCGGCCATCTGGGCGGCGTAGGGCGTCGATTTGCGCGATCCCTTGAAACCCATCGTGCCGGCCGACGACCACGAGATCGCGTTGCCCTGCACGTCCGAGATCAGGATCTTGGTATTGTTGAACGAGCTGTTCACATGCGCCACGCCGGTGGCGATGTTCTTGCGTTCCTTGCGCTTCATGCGCGTCTTGTCGCGTGCCATGGTCCCGAACCCTCCTTACTTCTTCTTGCCGGCGATGGGCTTCGCCGGGCCCTTGCGGGTGCGGGCGTTGGTGTGCGTGCGCTGGCCGCGCACGGGAAGGCCGCGGCGGTGACGCAGGCCACGATACGAACCCAGATCCATCAGACGCTTGATGTTCATCTGGGCTTCGCGGCGCAGGTCACCCTCGACGGTCAGGTTCGCGTCGATATATTCGCGGATCGCCAGAACCTCGGCGTCCGACAGTTCGTTCACGCGGCGGGCCGGGTCGATGCCGACGGCTTCGACGATCTGCCCGGCATACATCGGGCCGATGCCGTGAATATAGGTAAGCGCGATGGGGACACGTTTCCCCGTCGGAATGTTGACGCCAGCGATACGGGCCACGCGTGTATCCTTATTGTTGCGGTTCCGTAGAACCGGAACCTTTTTTCACAACCAAAGACCCGAAGGGGAACCTTCGGGCCCGATTCGATCAACCCTCGGGTTGATTCTCAAGCGAGAGACTGTCGCCTAAATGACAGCAGCCCCGCTGTCAAGCTTCGACGGGCTGCCCAAGAATGCCGGCGATCTCGTGGCCCACCTTGCCGATCTCGGCCAATGCGTCCACCGGACGCAGCTTCTGCTTGGCGTAGTAATAACCGATCAGCGGCGAGGTCTTCTTGTAATATTCCAGCAGCCGCGTCTTGAGGCTTTCGGCGTTGTCGTCGGCCCGGCGCCGCAGGTCGGTCGAGCCGCAGACGTCGCAGACCCCCTCCTTGGCGGATGGGCGGGTGGTGTCGTGATAGACCTCGCCGCAATTGCCGCAGGTGTAGCGGCCGCTGACGCGATCGACCAGCGCACCGTCATCGACCTGCATCTCGATCACGGCGTCGATCTTCTGCCCCATGCCGGACAGCAGGTCCTCGAGCGCGTCGGCCTGGCGCAGCGTGCGGGGGAAGCCGTCGAAGATGAAGCCGGCGGCCTTGGTGTCCTCCAGCTTCTCGCGGATCAGGCCGATGACGATCTCGTCGGTGACGAGCTGGCCCTTGTCCATCACCTCGGCGACCACCTTGCCCATCTCGGTCCCGGAGGTCCGCGCCTCCCGCAGCATGTCGCCGGTGGAAAGCTGGACCAGATCCCGCTCCTCGACCAGCCGCCTTGCCTGCGTCCCCTTGCCCGCACCGGGCGGCCCCAGCAGGATGATGTTCGTCGTCATCGTCACGTCCCCCCTCGTTTCGATCTGCGACCCGCCGCTCAGCGGCGCGCCGGAGCCTTCCGCGGCTTGGGCTGGCCGGGCTTGCGGCGCCCCCTGAGCTGCGACTTCTCGATCAAGCCCTCATACTGATGCGCAAGCAAGTGGCTTTGCAGCTGGTTGATCGTATCCATCGTGACCGAGACGATGATCAGGACCGAGGTGCCGCCGAAATAGAACGGCACCGAGAACTGGTCGCGGACGATCTCCGGCAGAAGGCAGACCACCGCGAGATAGAGCGAGCCGATCACCAGCACCCGGTTGACGACATAGTCCAGATAGTCCTGCGTCCGCTTGCCCGGCCGGATGCCGGGGATGAACCCGCCCTGGTTCTTCAGGTTCTCGGCCACGTCCTCGGATTTGAAGGCCACGTTCTGGGTGTAGAAGTAGGTGAAGAAGATGATCATCGCCGCGAAGAACAGCAGGTAAAGCGGCTGCCCGGGCCCGAAATATGCCAGGATCGTGGACATGACCGGACCCGTCTGGTTGCCCGAGAAGGTCGAGATCGTGACCGGCAGCAGCAGCAGCGAACTGGCGAAGATCGCCGGGATCACGCCAGCGGGGTTCACCTTGATCGGCAGGTGCGAGGACTGGCCGTCGTAGATCTTCATCCCGACCTGACGGCGCGGATACTGGATGCGGATCTTGCGCAGCGCGCGTTCCATGAACACGACGAAGGCCATGACGGCGACGACCAGCGCAATGATCCCGAGGACCACCGGAGTCGAGATGGCGCCCGACCGCCCCTGCGCAAAGAACTGCGCGAGGCTCGCCGGAATCTCGGCAAGGATGCCGACATAGATGATGAGGCTGATGCCGTTGCCGATGCCGCGGGCGGTGATCTGCTCGCCCACCCACATCAGGAACATCGTCCCGCCGACCAGCGTGATGATGACCGCGATGCGGAAGAACCAGCCCGGATCATGGGCCAGCCCGCCCGCCTCCAGGCTGACGGCAAGGCCGTAGGCCTGGAAGAACGCCAGAAGGACCGTTCCGTAGCGCGTATACTGGTTGATCTTCTTGCGGCCCTGCTCGCCTTCCTTCTTCAGCTGTTCCAGCGAGGGGACCATGCTGGCCAGAAGCTGGACGATGATCGAGGCCGAGATATAGGGCATGATCCCGAGCGCGAAGACGCCCATCCGTCCCAGCGCGCCGCCCGTGAACATCGACAGGATGCCGCCGATGCCGGCCTGCGCCTGCTCCATGAAGTTGCGCAGCGCGCCGCCATCGATGCCCGGCACGGGGATGTAGGTGCCGAGGCGATAGATGATCAGCAAGCCGATCGTGAACCAGATGCGCTGGCGAAGTTCGGTCGCCTTGCCCAGCTGTCCCCAGCTGAGGTTTGCGGCCATCTGTTCTGCGGCTGACGCCATGCTGCCCTCGTCTTGCGGTCCGGCGCGTGTTGCGCCGCCTGTCATGTCAGCGCCGCCGGCCCGGTTCCCGGTCGGCGGCGCTTGGAACTGAAGCTCTATCTATTGGCGCCCGCAGGTGCCTTCAACAGCTTATTCGGCAGCCGCTTCGGCCGGCTCGCGCACCGGACGGGTCAGGGTGATGGAACCGCCCGCCCGCTCGACCGCCTCGACGGCCGATTTCGACGCGCCGGCGACCGTCAGCTTCAGCGCGGTGGTCAGCTCGCCCTTGCCCAGCACGCGGATGCCGTCCAGCTTGCGCTTGGTGGCGCCGGCCGCGATCAGCGCATCCTCGTTCAGCTCGGCACCGGCGGCGAACTTGCCGGCTTCGACCATCGCCTGAAGCTGGCCGAGGTTCACGACCGCGAATTTCAGCTGGTTCGGCTTGGTGAAGCCGCGCTTCGGCAGGCGCCGATACAGCGGCATCTGGCCGCCTTCGTAGCCGTTCAGCGCAACGCCCGAACGCGAGGTCTGGCCCTTGATGCCGCGACCGGCGGTCTTGCCCTTGCCCGAGCCGGGGCCGCGGGCAACCCGCTTCTTCTTGCGGTTCGCGCCGTCATTGTCGCGGAGTTCATTCAGTTTCATGTCGCTTCTCCTTCGCCGGACACGCCCCCGAAGCGAAGCTGGGCGGACGCGGCATGTATCGGTGAGTCGTGCCGGAGGCACCGGGTGCATCTACCGACCGGCACCGGGCCGGTCAAGCGCGGCAGCGCGTCGAACGCCGCAGCGGGAAGGGCCGGGTTTCCCCGGCCCGCCATCTCAGTTCCGCTCTTCCACGATCACCGCGAGATGCGGGATCTTGGCGACCATCCCGCGGATCGCAGGGGTGTCCTGCAGCTCGCGGGTGCGGTTCATCTTGTTCAGCCCGAGGCCCTTCAGCGTCGCGCGCTGTTCCTTGGGGCGGCGGATCGGGCTGCCGATCTGCTTGACGACGATGGTTGCCATTGGCTCACGCCTCCTGCGGTTGGGCCGAGGTCGCGGTCGCGTCCGTGCCCTGCTGGTTTTCGGGAACCTGGGATTCGGGCGCGCGGTCCTGCGACGGCAGGATGTCGGCGACCTTCTTGCCGCGACGCTGCGCGATCGAGCGCGGCGAGGCTTCCGACTTCAGGCCGTCGATAGTGGCGCGGATCATGTTGTAGGGGTTCTGCGTCCCCAGCGACTTCGCCACGACGTCCTGCACGCCCAGCATCTCGAAGACGGCGCGCATCGGGCCGCCGGCGATGATGCCGGTCCCCGGAACGGCGGTCCGCATCACGACGCGGCCGGCGCCGTGGCGCCCTTCGATGTCGTGGTGCAGGGTGCGGCCGTCGCGCAGCGGCACGCGGATCAGGCCGCGCTTGGCCTGCTCGGTCGCCTTGCGGATCGCTTCCGGCACTTCCTTGGCCTTGCCCTTGCCGAAGCCGACACGGCCGCGCTGGTCGCCAACGACCACGAGCGCGGCGAAGCCGAAGCGCTTGCCGCCCTTGACGGTCTTGCTGACGCGGTTGATCGCGACCAGACGATCGGCGAATTCCGGGTTCTCGTCGCGGTCACGACGGTCGTCGCGACGGCCCCCGCGGTTATCACGTTCTGCCATGTGGCATTCCTTGTCCGTTGGCGCAGCCGCGCCGTTGATCCCGATCCTGGTGGGCCGCCCCTGCGGACCGCCCCCGGATCATCGGGGAGGCGTCGCCGCCTCCCGCAACCATCAGAACTTCAGCCCGCCTTCGCGAGCTGCGTCCGCGAGGGCCTTGACCTTGCCGTGGAACAGGAAGCCGCCGCGGTCGAACACGACCTCGCCGACACCCTTGGCCTTCGCCCGCTCGGCGATCGCCGAGCCGATCCTGGCCGCGGCCTCGACGTTGTTCTTTCCGACAACGCCCAGGTCCTTTTCCAGCGTGCTGGCCGAAGCCAGCGTGATGCCGTTCACGTCGTCGATCAGCTGAACGCTGATGTTCTTGGACGAGCGGTGGACGGACAGGCGGGGACGACCGTTGGACATCGCCCGCAGCTTGTTCCGAACGCGCAGACGGCGCTTCTGGAACAGCTCTCGTTTGTTCAGTGCCATTTGCGTGATCCTTACTTCTTCTTGCCTTCCTTGCGGAAGACGGCCTCACCCTTGTAGCGAATCCCCTTGCCCTTGTAAGGCTCGGGCTTGCGCCACTCGCGGATGTTGGCGGCGACCTGGCCGACGACCTGCTGGTCGATGCCCTCGACGATGATCTCCGTCTGCTTCGGGGCGGTGATGGTCACCCCCTCCGGCGCTTCGAAGTTCACGTCGTGGCTGTAGCCCAGCTGCAGCTTCAGGGTCTTGCCCTGCATCTGCGCGCGGTAGCCGACGCCCTGGATTTCCAGCTCCTTGCGGAAACCGGAGGAAACGCCGGTCGCGAGGTTCTCGACCATCGAACGGGTCATCCCCCACTGCTGGCGCGCCCGCTTGGACAGGCCGCGCGGCGTGACCGCCACGGCGCCGTCTTCCAGTTTCAGGGTCACGTCGTCGGCCGCGGTGAAGGAACGGGTGCCTTTCGGCCCCTTCACCTCGATCGTCTGACCCTTGATGTCGGCCGTCACGCCCTTGGGCAGTTCGACCGGCTTCTTACCAATCCGAGACATCCCGCCCTCCTTAGAACACGGTGCAGAGGACTTCGCCGCCGACATTGGCGTTGCGAGCCGCTGCATCCGTCATGACGCCCTTGGGCGTCGACACGATGGAGACGCCGAGGCCGTTGCGGACCTGCGGCAGCGCCTTGGCGCCGGCATAGACCCGGCGACCCGGCTTCGAGACGCGGGCGAGTTCCCGGATGACCGGGGTGCCCTCGAAGTATTTCAGGCTGATTTCAAGCTCGGTGTGGCCGGCTTCGGTCGTCACCTGCTCGTAGCCGCGGATGTAGCCCTCGGCCATCAGCACGTCCAGAACCCAGGCGCGCAACTTGCTCGTCGGGGTGCGGACGGTGGATTTCCCGCGCATCTGCGCGTTGCGGATGCGGGTCAGCATATCGCCGAGCGGATCGTTCATCGACATGTTGCCCCCTTACCAGCTCGATTTGACCATGCCGGGGATCAGCCCCTGCGAGCCGAGCTCGCGCAGCATGATCCGCGACAGGCGCAGTTTGCGGTAATATGCGCGCGGACGCCCGGTCAGCTCGCAGCGGTTGTTCAGGCGCGTCGGCGACGAGTTGCGCGGCAGTTCGGCCAGCTTCAGCGTGGCCTTGAACCGCTCTTCCATCGGCAGGTCCTGGTTGTTCACGACGCCGTTCAGCTCGGCGCGTTTGGCGGCGAACTTCGCCACCATCCGCTCGCGCTTCTTCTGACGTTCGATCATGGATTTCTTAGCCATATCAGATTCCTCGCGCGATCAGCTGGTGAAGGGCATGTTGAAGTGCTTCAACAGCGCCTTGGCTTCGGCGTCGGTCTTCGCCGTGGTCGCGATGATGATGTCCATCCCCAGAACCTCATCGACCTTGTCGAATTCGATCTCGGGGAAAACGATCTGCTCCTTCAGGCCCATGGCGTAGTTGCCGCGGCCATCGAACGACGAGCCCTTGACGCCGCGGAAGTCGCGGACGCGGGGCAGCGCGATGTTGATGAGACGATCGAAGAACTCGTACATCCGGTTGCCGCGCAGGGTCACCTTGCAGCCCAGCGGCATCTCCTCGCGCACGCGGAAGCCGGCGATCGACTTCTTGGCGTGGGTGATGACCGCCTTCTGACCGGCGATGAGCGAAAGCTCCTCGGCGGCCTGCTTGACCTTCTTGGTGTCCTTGACCGCTTCGCCGACGCCCATGTTCAGGACGATCTTGTCCAGACGCGGGATCTGCATGTCGTTCTTGTAGCCGAACTCTTCCTTCATCGCGGGGCGGATGCGGTCGCGGAACTCGGCCTTCAGACGCGGGGTATAGGTCGCTTGATCCAGCATCAGATCACGTCTCCCGTGGTCTTGGCGAAGCGCACCTTCTGCTCGCCTTCCATGCGGAAGCCGACGCGGGTGGCCTTGCCGTTCTTGTCCAGCAGCGCGAGGTTCGACAGGTCGATCGGCATGTTCTTGGGAACACGGCCGCCCTGCGATGTCTGCGACTGGCGGGTGTGGCGCAGCGCGATGTTCACGCCATCGACCACGGCCTTGTTGTCCTTGGGCATGACCTGCAGGATCTCGCCCTGCTTGCCCTTGTCCTTGCCGGCCAGCACGACGACGCGGTCACCCTTCTTGAGCTTGGCAGCCATCACAGCACCTCCGGCGCAAGCGAGATGATCTTCATGAAGTTCTTGGCGCGCAGTTCGCGCACGACCGGCCCGAAGATACGGGTGCCGACCGGCTCGCCCTGGTTGTTCAGGATGACGGCGGCGTTGCGGTCGAAGCGGATGGACGTGCCGTCCTCGCGCTTCACTTCCTTGGCGGTGCGCACGACGACGGCCTTGCGGACGTCACCTTTCTTCACGCGGCCGCGCGGAATGGCTTCCTTGACGGAAACCACGATGATGTCACCCACCGACGCATAGCGACGGTGCGAGCCACCCAGAACCTTGATGCACTGCACCCGGCGAGCGCCGGAGTTGTCAGCAACATCCAGGTTGGTCTGCATCTGGATCATTTGGTTTCTCCCGACCTTTGGCGGACGGATGCAGCCCGCCCCCCAGGGTTTCGATCAGTCTGGAAAGGTTCAGGCCTGAACGGCCTGCGCCTCGTCCGCCACGAGGACGGTCCAGCGTTTCGTCTTCGAAATCGGCGCACATTCGACGATGCGAACGGTGTCACCGACCTTGAACTGGTTATTCGCGTCGTGCGCCCGGTATTTCTTGGACGAACGGACGATCTTGTGCAGAACCGGGTGCTTGAAGCGGCGCTCGACCAGAACCGTGACGGTCTGCTCGTTCTTGTCGCTGGTCACCTTGCCTTGCAGGATGCGTTTGGGCATGGGCCAACTCCTCAGTTCGACGAGGCCGCGGCGGCGGCGTTCTGGTTCATCTGGGTCTTGATGCGAGCGACGTCGCGACGGACGGTGCGCATGCGGGCGGTCGACTCAAGCTGGCCGGTCGCCTGCTGGAAGCGCAGGTTGAACGCTTCCTTCTTCAGCGCCACCAACTGCTCGCGCAGCTGCTCGGGCGTCTTGTCTTTCAGTTCCTGCGCTTTCATGCGCCTCTTCCTTTCAACATCACCGGAGAGCCCCAGCACGCTGGGCCACCCTGATTCCCGGTGGAGTTCGAGATGAAGGCTTGCGCATACAGCAACCGGCCCGGCCTTGGCAAGCGATTTTCCGGCCGCGGGGGCATCTACATATTCACGCCCGGCAACCGCGCCGCCTGGCGCACCCAATCGGTGAAAGCGGCTTCATTCAGATCGTCCGGTCCGACATGCAGATACCGCACCTCGACCTGCTTCGAGCCGACCGGCGGCATCGGATCGAGCGAGGTGCCGCGGAAGAATGCGACCTTCAGGTAATTCGTCATGGCATGGAAGCTGAGAAACCACTCCCCCTCCGCCACGCCGTAGAAGGGGGAATTCCACTTCACGGCCTTGCAGACATCCGGCACCGCATCGACGATCAGCGCGTCGAGCCGTGCCGCCACCTGGCCCTTCCACTCGGGCGCGGCGGCGATCCAGCCCTGCACCGGCCCGTCGCCATATCCCTTGGGGATCTGCGGGTTCCCGCCCGAGAGCAGCTTCGGCTTCGCATCCTTGCCCATGCCGGACCTTAACACGAAAAAGCCCCGCCGTCTCCGGCGGGGCTTTGGTTCAGTGCGGCCTGTCCGGCGCTTACCAGTCTTCGCGGCGCACCACGCGGGTCAGCACCGGCAGCTTCTGCGCGCCGAGGCGCAGCGCCTCGCGGGCCACGTCCTCATCGACACCGTCGATCTCGAACATGATCCGGCCGGGATGCACGCGGGCGGCCCAGAAATCGACCGAGCCCTTGCCTTTACCCATCCGCACTTCGGTCGGCTTCGACGACACCGGCACGTCCGGGAAGATCCGGATCCAGACGCGGCCCTGGCGCTTCATGTGGCGGGTGATCGCGCGGCGGGCCGCCTCGATCTGGCGCGCGGTGACGCGCTCGGGTTCCGTCGCCTTCAGCGCGAAGGAGCCGAAGTTCAGGTTGAACCCGCCCTTCGCCTCGCCGTGGATACGGCCCTTGTGCTGTTTGCGGAACTTGGTCCGTTTCGGTTGCAGCATTTCCCTGTCTCCTTAGCGCGCGTCGCGGTCGCGGCGCGGACCACGCGAGGCCGGGCCTTCCTGCGCCGAGGCGGCGCGGCGCTCATGGGCCTGCGGGTCGTGTTCCATGATCTCGCCCTTGAATATCCAGACCTTCACCCCGATGATCCCGTAGGGGGTCGAGGCTTCCGACAGCGCATAGTCGATGTCGGCCCGCAGCGTGTGCAGCGGCACCCGGCCCTCGCGATACCATTCGGTCCGCGCGATCTCGGCGCCGCCCAGACGGCCGGCGACATTCACGCGGATACCCAGCGCGCCCATCCGCATGGCGTTCTGAACCGCGCGCTTCATGGCGCGGCGGAACGACACCCGGCGCTCAAGCTGCTGGGCGATCGATTCGGCCACCAGCTGCGCGTCGAGTTCCGGCTTGCGGACTTCGACGATGTTCAGGTGCAGTTCCGAATCGGTGAACTGCGCGACCTTCTTGCGCAGCGTCTCGATGTCGGCGCCCTTCTTGCCGATGATGACGCCCGGACGCGCGGCATGGATCGTGACCCGCGCCTTCTTGTGCGGACGCTCGATGATGACGCGGCTGACGCCGGCCTGCTTGGCCTCTTCATGGATGAAGTCGCGGATCTTCAGATCCTCTAGCAGCAGCTTGCCGTATTCCTTGCTGTCGGCGAACCACCGGCTGTCCCAGGTGCGGTTGACCTGGAGGCGCATCCCGATGGGGTTGACCTTCTGTCCCATTACGCTTGCTCCTCGACGGCGGCTTCAGGGGTGGCGGCGGTGCCGGCCTGCCGGCTGGACGCGGCGGTGCGCTTCTGCAGCCTGGCGGCTTTCTTCGCCTCTTCCGCGGCGGCCAGATCGACCTCGCGCACCTTGATGGTGATTTCCGAGAACGGCTTCATGATCTTGCCGAACCGGCCACGGGCGCGCGGACGGCCCCGCTTCAGCACCATGTTCTTGCCGACCCACGCCTCGGCGACGACCAGGTTATCGACGTCCAGGTTGTGGTTGTTCTCGGCGTTGGCGATGGCCGACTGAAGGCATTTCTTCACGTCGCCCGCGATGCGCTTGTGCGAGAAGGTGAGGTCGGCCAGCGCCTTGTCCACCTTCTTGCCGCGGATCAGGGCGGCGACGAGGTTCAGCTTCTGCGGCGAGGTGCGAAGCATCTTGGTCTTCGCCATCGCCTCGTTCTCCGCCACGCGGCGCGGATTCTGTTCCTTACCCATGGGGATTACTTCCTCTTCGCTTTCTTGTCGGCCGCGTGACCGTAATAGGTCCGGGTCGGCGAGTACTCACCGAATTTCTGGCCGATCATGTCTTCGGAGACGTTGACCGGGATGTGCTTCTTCCCGTTATAGACGCCGAAGGTCAGGCCGACGAATTGCGGCAGGATGGTCGAACGACGCGACCAGATCTTGATGACCTCCGAACGACCCGATTCGCGCGCCTTTTCGGCCTTGCGCAGAACATAGGCGTCGACGAACGGCCCTTTCCAAACAGAACGTGCCATGGATCAGCGCCCCTTCTTCTTGGCGTGACGCGACCGCAGGATGTACTTGTCGGTCGACTTGTTGCTGCGCGTCTTCTTGCCTTTGGTCGGCTTGCCCCACGGCGTGACCGGGTGACGGCCGCCCGAGGTCCGGCCTTCACCACCACCATGCGGGTGGTCGATCGGGTTCATGGCGACGCCGCGGACGGTCGGGCGGATGCCCATGTGCCGCCGGCGCCCGGCCTTGCCGAGATCCTGGTTCGAGTGGTCGGCGTTCGACACCGCGCCGATGGTCGCCATGCATTCCTGGCGGACCATCCGCAGCTCGCCCGAGGACAGGCGGATCTGCGCGTAGCCACCGTCGCGGCCCACGAACTGGGCGTAGGTGCCCGCCGAACGGGCGATCTGGCCGCCCTTGCCGGGCTTCAGCTCGACGTTGTGGACGATCGTGCCGATCGGCATGCCGCTGAACGGCATCGCGTTGCCCGGCTTGATGTCCGCACGGGCCGAAGAGACGACCTTGTCGCCGATGGCCAGACGCTGCGGCGCGAGGATATAGGCCTGCTCGCCGTCCTCATAGCGCACCAGCGCGATGAAGGCGGTGCGGTTGGGATCGTATTCGATCCGCTCGACCGTTGCGGGGACGTCATACTTGCGACGCTTGAAATCGACGACGCGGTAGAGGCGCTTGGCTCCGCCCCCCTTGTGCCACATCGTGATCCGTCCGGTGTTGTTCCGGCCGCCCGATTTGCTCAGACCCTCGGTGAGGGACTTGACGGGGCGACCTTTCCAAAGCTCCGAACGGTCGATCAGTACCAGCCCGCGCTGGCCAGGCGTCGTCGGTTTATACGACTTGAGTGCCATGGTTGCTGTCTTCCGTTGCCTTGGACCAGAGGTCCGTTTCAGTCAAAGTCATGCGGCCCCCGCAAGAAGGCGGGAGCCGCGAGCTGCCGTCTCAGAGGCCGGTGTTCACGTCGATCGTGTTGCCGGGCTCCAGCGAGACATAGGCCTTCTTCACGTCGTTGCGGACGCCGGGGCGGCCGCGGAAACGCTTGGTCTTGCCCTTGGTGATGGTGGTGTTGACCGCCTTCACCTTGACGCCGAACAGCGCCTCGACCGCGTCCTTGATCATCGGCTTGGTGGCCGATTTCGCGACCTGGAACACCACCGCGTTCGAGGTCTCGCCGGTCATCGTCGCCTTTTCGGTGATGATCGGCTTCACGATCACGTCGTAATGCTCGGGCTTCGTGTTGGTCGTCGTCGCGTTCATTTCAGTCGGGCCTCCAGGGCTTCGACACCCGCGCGCGTGATGACCAGCGTCTCGCGCTTGAGGATGTCATAGACGTTCGCGCCCATCGAGGGCAGGACGTCCACGCCTTCCAGGTTGCGGGCGGCGCGGGCGAAGTTCTCGTTCACGTCGGCGCCGTCGATCACCAGGACCTTCTTCCAGCCCTGTTCCTTGACCGACTTGGCCAGCGCCGAGGTCTTGGCCTCCGCCAGATCCAGGCTGTCGAGGATGACCAGCTGACCGCTCGCCGCCTTGGCCGACAGCGCGTGCTTCAGACCCAGCGCGCGGACCTTCTTGGGCAGGTCGAACGCATGGCTGCGCGAGACCGGGCCCTTGTAGACGCCGCCGCTGCGGAAGATCGGCGCGCTGCGCGACCCGTGGCGAGCCCCGCCCGTGCCCTTCTGGCGATAGATCTTCTTGGTCGAATACGACACTTCGGACCGGCCGAGCGTCGAGTGGGTCCCTTGCTGCGCCTTGGCGCGCTGCCAGCGGACGACACGGTGCAGGATATCCGCGCGCGGCTCCAGCCCGAAGATGTCGTCGGCCAGATCGATGTCCCCGGCCTTGCCCGAGGACAGAGAAATCACGTCGAGTTTCATTCCTTGTCTCCTTCGGGTGCGGTCCCACCGTCGGCGACGTCGCCGGCGGCGTTGTCCGCAGCGGCTTCCGCCTCGGCGGCCGCGATGGCGGCGGCTTCAGCCTCGGCAGCGGCCAGACGCGCGGCTTCCTCTTCGGCAGCGGCGGCGGCGGCGGCTTCCTCGGCCACACGGCGGGCTTCATCGGCCATCGAGCGCAGGCCGGCGGGGTAGATCACGTTCTCGGGCGCCGGCTTCTTGACCGCGTCCTTGATCGTGACCCAGCCGCCCTTGGAGCCGGGAACCGAGCCCTTGACCATGATCAGGCCGCGGTCGGAATCGGTGCGGACGACCTGCAGGTTCTGGGTGGTGACGCGCACGGCGCCCATGTGTCCGGCCATCTTCTTGCCCTTGAACACCTTGCCCGGATCCTGGCACTGCCCGGTCGAGCCATGCGAGCGGTGGCTGACCGACACGCCGTGCGAGGCGCGCAGGCCGCCGAAGTTGTGCCGCTTCATGGCACCGGCGAAGCCCTTGCCGATCGAGGTGCCCGCCACATCGACGAACTGCCCCGCGAAATAGTGGTCGGCGGTGATTTCCTCGCCGACATTGATCATGTTCTCGGCGGCGACGCGGAACTCCGCGATCTTGCGCTTGGGGGCGACGTTCGCTTTCGCGAAATGGCCGCGCATCGGCGCCGTGACGTTCTTCGGCTTGGCCGCGCCAGCGCCCAGCTGGACGGCGACATAGCCATCGCGATCGCTGGTGCGCTGAGCGACCACCTGCAGGTTATCGACATGAAGAACGGTGACAGGCACCTGGCGCCCGTCTTCCAGGAACAGCCGGGTCATGCCCAGCTTCTTGGCGATGATACCAGTCCGCAGCATGGTGACCCCCTTAAACCTTGATCTCGACATCCACGCCGGCGGCGAGGTCGAGCTTCATCAGGGCGTCAACGGTCTGCGGGGTCGGATCGACGATGTCCAGCAGACGCTTGTGCGTGCGGATCTCCCACTGATCGCGGGATTTCTTGTCGATATGCGGACCGCGCAGGACGGTGAATTTCTCGATCTTGTTCGGCAGCGGAATCGGGCCGCGCACCTGCGCGCCGGTCCGCTTGGCGGTGTTCACGATCTCGGCGGTGCTGGCGTCCAGCACCCGATAATCGAACGCCTTGAGCCGGATACGGATGGTCTGGCTTTGCATCAAAGCATCCCTCGAATGGGGATTTCAGTCGAGAGGCTGACAGCGCACCACGCGAAGCCAGCGTCGGACCTTGGGCAGAAAACTGCAAGGCCGCCCCCATAGCGGACGGCCTTGGCAGACGCAACCGATTCTGGTGTGACCGGCGGCGATGGGGGCTTATGGCGGGAGGAGTAACGAGTGTCAAGACCTGCGGATGGAGAGAGAGACAGGCACCGCTTCTGCGGGGGAGCTACATTACTTCGTGTATTTTGCCAACAATTGGCCAATTAGTATCGGCAGCACCTCTTTTCTTGCCAGGAATTTTTGCCTCTCGGATGCCTGTTGATCCCGCACCTGCCTTTCTTGCCGCTGTCTTTCCGCTTCAGCTAGCTCCTGTCGCCGGCTCAACAGCATCTTGTGTAGCTGCTCGCAGTGGGGCCACCGGGCCTTCGGGAGAGAGCTTCGCACGCGTTCGATTAGGTTTAGCCAATCATCCACTCGCTGCTGGCTTGCTTCTCTCAAGCTTTTAAAAGAATGGCTGCTCAGCACATTATACGCTTGAAGATCTGATGCTCGCGCCCTCTCCACTCGAAGCTTGTCAGCTGAGCGCCGCATCGCTTCTCTTGTCTCTTGCGTGATAACCGGGGGCGGGCTTGAGCCTTGCTTAGGCTCCCAGCCGACGGGGCTTCGATGAATAATTGTGCCACCCATGACAATCCATCTGTCAACATCTTACCAGTAGGAGGCTAGCTGTGCAGCGGGCCACTGTGCAACTTAGAATCTCGTTTAAGAAACACGAGTCCGGTCGGTTCGTGGATCACAGCGACTCAGCGCTGCGGCGCGGCCTGCCACAACATCAAAGCCCGCCCCTTTCGGGACGGGCCTTTGCCTAGGTGATGGTGGGGCGAACCCCACCACCACGCGCCACCTAACATCACTCGATGATCTTCGACACCACGCCGGCACCCACGGTGCGGCCGCCTTCGCGGATGGCGAAGCGCAGCTTCTCTTCCATCGCGATCGGGGCGATCAGCTCGACCTCGAACTTCAGGTTGTCGCCCGGCAT
>NZ_JAHQZU010000059.1 GCF_019061185.1 Paracoccus sp. Z118 | reverse complement strand
AATCCCGGCATCAGGCTGCCCGCTGTAGCAATCTGATCAAGCTCGGACCTCTCCGAGGGCCGGCGCTCCTACACCACGCCAAGGGGCATGACCCCACAGAATTGAGGCCTCGCCAGCCGCGTAAGCAATCTTGTTGCCGCGACGGACACGACGCAGCCTCGTCGAAATAGCCCTGCAGCCGGCTGGCAAGCTCTGGCTCGCCCAACGAGCCTAGGGAGTGATCTCGTTGTCGATTCGGATTCTCCGCACCGCCCGACGGGTCACATCCTCCATCCGGCTGGCACCAATCCGGGCCGAAGTTGCGCGCCAAGCTTCTGCGATTGCGCGGGCGAGCACGGGGCCGGCCCCGATCGACGGCCTTTCGACAATCTGAACCGCCGCATCCTCCGACAGCGCCTCGACGAGTTGCCAGCGTCGCGGCGCTCTTGCGCCCCGATCCGGCGAGCGTGCTCGGAGCCAGAGCCGCTGGAAAGTGTTGCGCAGGCCACCATGGAAGCGATCAGCGTGCCCGTCCTCAAAGCGCCAAGGCGGGTATCGTTTCGATGGCCGAGATCGGCGAGTTGCCGGCGCTCCGGCTCCGGCAATGTCGAGATCGCGGGAGTGACGTCGATCCCGAGAAAACCGCGATGATACTCGAGCCGCTCGCCGGCCTCGGCCTGCGCAATCCAGGCGCAGAACTCGACATCGGTGTGCCTCGGCATCGCCACGCGGGGCCCGACAGGGGACTTGGCCACCATCAGCATGCCCGCGGAGCCTGCCGAAGCGAGGCAGCATGGTTGATGGCGCGCGCGGGGTCCGCGGTCAGCCGGTGCGGCATATGGGCGGCGCGTGCAACCGCGTCGCTGATCCTCACGGCGCAGCGCCTTGTCGACGACATAGAGGACGGGCTGGTCGATATGGTGGTGGTCTGCAAGATCGACCGTCTCAGCCGCTCGCTTGCCGACTTCGCCAGGCTGGTCGAGGTGTTCGACCGGAATCGCGTCACCTTCGTCTCGGTCATCCTCGATCACGTGTCATCCTAACAGCGCAAGCAGCACGGCATCGGAGTGCGGGTCAGCCGATGCAGGGGGAAAGCTCCCGCCGCGCAGACTTCTTAAGCGGCCCGATCACCAATCATCGTCATGATCCTCTTGGCCAACCCTGCCGAAATTGTGATGATTTCGCGCGACCGACTTGGCCCTGATTGCCTTCATGCCACATTTACCGCGTTTCTTGTCAAAACTGGTAACGGCGACCCCTTCGACGAGATCGCCCGATTCGATGTCTGCAGCGGCGATCATGTGCGGTGGGATGAAAATGTCGCCAAGGGTGAACCCAAGCCCGCTTTCGGTCACATTCGTTGCCTCGCGGAATGTTCGGCAGACATCCGGTGCCGGGGATCGATCGGTGGGAAGGATGGCGATGATGCGGGTGTGCATGCGCGTTTTCCCGTGGTGCCGGGCAAGGCGGACCGCGACTGCATCGCCCACTTTCGCCTCTCCTGCGTAGCGCGAAATCGGGCAGGTGCCATCTACGCCTCGTTCAACAACAACATGGATCAGCGATTTCTGGTGATTGACGTGGTTAATCACCCCGATCTGTTCGGGCGCGACGTCCATGACGGTGCCGCCAGGTCGAGGGCGAATTCGGTGAATGATCGCGCGCCCGGGATCGGGCTTTGACATCTCATGTTGCATCATGAGGGGTGCGCCATCGGCCAGTCCCCGGATGCAGGCATGGTTTTCCGGCAGGCTCAATTCCATTGCAAAGGGACTTGACCTTAGGAAGATGCGCCGCAGACGTCGAGACTTTTGTCCGTCTCGGCCCTCAATGGTGAATACATCGCCGGGAGATGCATCCGTCCACGGAAGGTGGGAAAAAAAGGAGCGCTTCGGCAGGGTCACTGAATTGGGAGTAGAATGTGCGATCCGTGGGTGCCGGGCTGACAGCTCCCAGCCGTTCCGACAGGGCTTGTGCGTCGCGTGGGATCTGATGCCCGGCGCGCGCACGATGGGACAACAACCGCTCAACCTCGAACCGCGCTTCAGCGGGGTGACTTTCCTTCAGGAGCGCAGCAAGCTTGAGGCGGACCTTGCCGACGAAGCCATCGTCCTGTGAACAACAGAGGGCCTTCGCATAGCAGGAGGCTTCGGTTCGGGGTCGTCCGACACCAGATCGCCAACCAGATCCCACGCCCAGAATTCCGATGCTTTCACACGCGCAAACTCGATGGCTAACGCACGCGCGTCGTCGATGAGGCCCGAGCCTCGCAAGAGTTTGGCGAGGCTCAACTTCAACCAGATGTTTTCCGGATACCGTTTCATTGCAGCCTGAACATGCGGCAAGATGGAATGACGATCATCCGCTCGATCGCTGTCAGCCGCCTCAGAAGCAGCAGCTTGGACTATACGTTCGACAAGCGAGGGATAGGTCTTGCCGTCCTTTCCGGTTTGGCTGGAGAAGTCCTCGTCGCTGAACTGCTCCGGGTTCCACACGACCTTACCAACGGGGGCGAGACTCTCGCCAATGTCTTTGACGCGCTCGATGCAATCTCGGAGGATTGGGGACGGCTTAGCGGGCTCATTGATGCGCTCGGTGTGGGAGTTGCGCGGACTCAATACGATCCGGGCCAAGCTCTTTATGCGACCGGACCAGTTGAGCGAACTCACGCTTCGGTTTGTTGAACTGCCGAAGCTGCGGAGTGGAGCGGCCAAACTCGGGTGGGGGCAGGCGGATCTCTACGAGCTGATGTTTGCGAGATTGGCTTTTGACGAAGAGGCAAGGGATGCCTTCAGTCGTTTCCTCGAGGCCCGTGGTCTGGGCAAACCGCCGGAAAAACAAGAGGAGCCTCAGAGTTGGAAACTGTCCAATAATGAGACCGAGCAAGAAAGCTTTTCGAGGCCATGGCAGGCAACTACATGGGCGCAGGACCGCGAAAGGGAAAAACCTTCGACTGGCCGTATAACCATTTGGCAGATGGCGTCGGAGATGTGACGCCACTCAGCTTTCTTATCCTGATGCAGAACGCTGCGGAACGGTCCCAATCCCGAGATGCGGACGCCCTTATCCTTCTGCCGCGAGCAATCCGCAAGGGGCTCCGGGAAGCCTCTAAAGTCCGCATCGAGCAGCTGAATACCGAATACCCCTGGATCAAGCGGGTTCTCCAACCACTCGCGGGTCTACGAGTGCCGGCAGAGCCACAGGTCCTCTTTGACGCTTGGACAGAGGACGCCACGGCGGAAGCTGCCGTAAAAATTGCACGAAAAGAGGGTGCTCTCCCGCCGGTGCTGATCAATTCGTATCGAAAAACTGAGTGGTTGCATAGAGAGGCCGACCTCGCTGATCGCCTAACCAAGATGGCGTCCTCACAAACCGACCAGACCGGCGCTACGATATGCCTGGCCTCTTCCGCATTGGCGCAGCGCTTCTGAAAAAAGGTGGGGTGGCGCCGTTAGCCTAAGACTGGAGATGTCCTTCTCCGAAAACCGTAATGCAGCGATTGAGCTCACGGTCAAGGTCTGCTTTGGGCTGAGTACGGCAGCGCCAGGGGCCAAGCTCGACAGTCCGGTTCGGGGCCGTTTGCCGCCTCCGGTAAGGCCTATCCCGTAGCTCGCCTATATCGCCACTCCCGCGCCGCTTCCCGCCCGCCCTCGTCGCGGCGCCGGTACCGTTCCCAACCGTTCGCTTGAGGTAGGCCGACATGCGCATCTGGTCGCCGCGGGTCCAGCGCGCGGGCTCGAGCCCGGTGGCTTTCTCAAGGATCTCGCCAACCGACACGTGGCTCAGCGGCACCGCGCGCGGCACGCTCTCGGTCCGGCAATTGCCGTAATCCGGGTAGCCGTCGGAAACGGTACGGATCTCGTGGGTCAGCCAGTGCTCGATTAGGTCGTCCCAGGCGTCAGACTGATAGCGGCGGTCTTGCGCCTCGCGGGCATCGGCGAGCAGCGCCGGGTCGTCGATCCACCAGATCGTGCCCGAGCGGAACAGGTGCACGGCTTCCACCCAAAGCTGGTCCCGATCGCGGGCGAGCGCGGCGACGTCTGGCGCCGCAGCGCAGCGGCCAAAGCGGCGGTTGCCAGTCTCGTCACGCAGATACGTGTCAGGGTTCACGGTCCCAGCGAACACGCACTGCCGCGGCACCTCTACGGTGTAGCGGCCGTAAGGTGGGCGGAAGCGGTCGGTCGTGCGCGTGAGGAACGCCTTGATGCGCGAGACCTCGGCGCGGCCGATGGCGTTGAGTTCGGCGATCTCGACGATCCAGACGCCCGCATGTGCAGCGCCGCGTCCTTGGACCCCAGCTCGGGCAGCTCGTCGGTGAACCATTCCTCGCCGGCCAGCACCTTGATCGCCGTGGATTTGCGCGCGCCCTGCGGCCCCTCGAGGATCAGCATGTGGTCGGCCTTCACGCCGGGCCGGTAGATGCGGGCGACAGGCGCCGTAGCGGCGCTCGGGCACGCGGTAGGCGATCTCGAGATATTCGGACGGGTCGTCGCCGGCCGCGCGGATGCGTTCGGCCATAGCGGCGAGACGGTCCTGATCCCAGGAGACCTTCTTCGGCAGGTCGGCGACCACGACGACGCCCTGGTCCTCGACGCGCACGGTGCCGCTGGTCTTGCCCTGCGCTGGGGAGCGTCGTTAGAGGTGGTTCGCTTCGTCTGAGCAACGTCGGGGCTCGTGCTAAGTGGATCTCCGCCTTGGTTACGCCGCCGCCGGGATTGGCATCGGCTGGCTGAGATAGGCCTGATCGGGTGTCTGCCCGCCATGTATGAGGAGGATCAGAAAACGTTCCAGTGGAACGTTTTC
>NZ_JAHQZU010000058.1 GCF_019061185.1 Paracoccus sp. Z118 | reverse complement strand
TCGGCGATGGCCGCCAGCGTCACGCCCGGCCGCGCGCTGCGCTACGCCGGGGCTCCGCGCGCGGCCTCCTACACCAACCGCTGGGACACTGCCTCTATACGCCACCCATCAGGATGTCGACCGCACGTGTAACCTCGTCGGCCTGATCCGCAGCGCTGCCCACGCGGCGCAAGCTTGATCGCCGCACGGCCGCAATCAGGCGCGTTGCGAGAACAAGGCGGCTGCCGCCATGCCGGATCTCCGGGTTCAGACTCCTGATGGCCGGGTAGTCGGAAAGAAGTGGGATCACCACGATCGCAGGATCGGGCGGAAGCAGGTCACTTTCGACAACGACCATGGCGACGCTGCCATATTCGGCAATGTCGAAACGGCTCAGTCGTTCCATGCAGCCGTTCCGGGCGAAGCAAGGATGGCGGCCAGAGGATGTCCGTTGCGCTCATGCCATTCTGCTTGATGGGCGAAAGCCTCGGCATTCTCCTCAAGCCACTTGCGCCTGCGAGCCTCGGTCACCGCGCGCCGGAGAGCCGTATCGGCCACGGCCGACACGTTGATCCCCAAGTCTCGCGCATCATCGAGTGCTGCCGCATCCAGGCTCAGCGATGTCTTCCGCCGTGAAACGGTAACCATAAACTCCTCCTGCATACCGCTACAAAATACCGCTCAACCAGTTCCAGGTCAAGACTGGAGAGCTTCTCTCAGCCTGATGGCGTTCGAAGCTGGCACCATGCAAGCCTGACCCGGATGCTGCTCGGGGAAGAATACCAGAAGCCATCCCGCCGGTTTTGCCTACACTTGGTTTTGCCTACACTTGGTTTTGCATGCACTACGAGGCTTGGAGGGACCGCGACCGCCCGACTGCTGCGCGGCAGACGTATGTGGGTCGCAAGTAGGTCATCGTCGACTTCGCCGGGGACACAATCGACGTGATTGATCCAGTGACTGTGGCGAGGCGCGCAATATGGGCTCTGACTCACTTTCGGTGCAGGTTGGTGGGGGGGTCACCGTCCGGCCTCGCGATCATCTGAATCGGATTTGGCCCGACGTCGATCCTGTGCATGACCTCTCGGGCTGTGGGGTCGATCACGGCCACACGGTTTTCGTCACGCAGGGAGACATAGACCTGATAGCCCGAGGGCGTGAAGCCGACCTGAACGGGTGCGGCACCGACCAGGATACGGGCGACCTCGGCCAGGTCGCCGTATCAATGACGGACACCAATCCATCCTCGACATTGGCGACGTAAAGCTCGGCCCCGTCCAGGCTGAGCCGCAGCCCGTGCGGATAGGCGCCAGTCTGGATGTCCTAGATTACCGATGCGATCGCGAGACCGACGACAGCGCCCTCGTCCGCGCCCGAAAGGGACGCATAGGCGCGACCTCGTGTATCGGCGACGAGGTGGGCCGGATGGGCGCCGACCTCTACCGTGACAGCGGATTCCGAGAGATTCTGAGGGTCGAGGATCACCAGAACGCCAGCCGCGCCCCCGTCGTGACCGTGTCCTCCCGACCCATGGTTGCCGGAAGCCGGCGTGCCGACCGCCAGCAGAAAGCATCCGTCCGAGGTCAGGTCGACGTTGTGCGGCGCAACCGGGTTCGGAACGCTGCTCACGGCTCCGGTGCCCAGATCGATGGCGCTGATCGTGCTGCCGCCTTCGTCAGCGGAGTAAGACGGTGCCACCGCTCTGGCCGAGTTCGAACGGCTGCGTGTCGCCATTCTCCGTCAGCCAGGCCTCCGTCTCGGCGATCTCGCGCTCCTGCGCCTCGATGATCTGCCCGGCCCAGGCTTTCGTTTGCGGATCGTCGCCGTATTGCTGGACGATTCGGGCCATGTCGATCGCGCCCTGATGGTGCGGGATCATGCCCCGGACGAAAGCGACGTCCGGGTCCGCGGCCATGACGCCGTCCATCATCGGCGCGTGCATCTCATTCATCGCATCGACGTAGGCCTGCGTGAAGTCGGCGACATCCGTGTCGGCCGATGCCGCCTCTCCGCCTGGGGGCGCGGCCACCCCACCGTGCAGAATGCCGCCTTGCATCATCTGCTGCATGGCGCTCATGCATTCTCGGGACATCGCCTGCATCATGGCCTGGCAATGCTCCGGCATTCCCTGCATCGGGGCATCGTTGCCGAGGGAAGCGTTGGCGCCGGGGCCTGCTCGGTTTGCACCTAGGGGTTCCCGGGGTGGTGGGCGTCATGCTCGGCTTGCGCCAGAGCAATGCCGGGCAGCCCCGTCAGAAAACTGACGGAAAGGGCGAGTGCAGGTCGTTTTATTGTTTTCATCCTTTGGCACCGGAGGACCAGCGTCGCTCATCGACGCTGGTATCCGTGTTCGTCTGATTGTCGATTGTGGCGCCCACCAGCCGGTCGGCTGAGGGACCGGGGAGGAGCAAAGCCGTCCCAGTCATGCGCGCCATACGCGGCTGTGATCAGACGTGGGGGGCTCAGGATGCCGGCGGAAGTTCGCCCGAAGGCGACAGTATTCATACCCACACCTCGGCAAAATTCGGCTTTGCTGAACTTTTCGGGATTATTGGAAATGCCGTATCTGGACGCCCATTGCGCCCGCGCTCAAGCGCGAGGACTCTTGTATCGGCCAACGGCTCACCTCCTGGCGATGGCAATCGCGCGCTGTCTAGAACCTTCGCGACCAGCGGCGGCTGGCTTGCGCGCGCCGGGCACCCGCAGCAGCCGCATGCCGTTGGCGATCACGATCAGCACCGAAAGCTGGTGGACGAGCATCCCGCCGGCCATATGGACATGCCCGCTGAAGACGCCGGCGAGCAGCCCGGCCACCGTCACCAGCGCGATCACGAGGTTCTGGCGCATGTTGCCCAGCGTCGCGCGCGAGATCGCCATCGCCTCGGGGATCTTGCCGAGATCGTCCTTCAGCAGCGCGATGTCCGCCGTCTCGATGGCGACGTCGCTGCCGGCCGCGCCCATGGCGATGCTGGTGTCGGCGGCCGCGAGCGCAGGGGCGTCGTTGATCCCGTCGCCGACCATGGCGACATGGGCGCTACCGGCCCGCATCCCGCGGATCAGCGCGAGCTTGTCCTCGGGCATGAGCCCGGCATGGACCTCGTCGATGCCGACCTCGCGGGCGATGGCCTCGGCCGCGCCGCGCTGGTCGCCGGTCAGCATGACCACGCGCCGGATGCCGATGTCGCGCAGCCGGGCGATGGCTTCCGCCGCACCCTCGCGGGCCATGTCGGACATGCCCAGCAGCCCGATCAGCCGCCCGTCCGCTGCCACCAGGATCGGCGTCTGCCCGGCCGAGAGCAGCCGCTCCAGCCCCGCCTCGCCATCGGCGCCCAGGGAGACGCCGAGCTTGTCCATCAGGCGGCGGTTGCCGGCGGCAACCTCGCGTCCGCCGATGCCCATGCCGGCGTGCTCGTCAAGCGTCTCCGGCGTGGGCAGCGGACCCCGCTTGCGGCCGGCCTCGACGATGGGGCGGCCGAGCGGGTGGTCCGAGCCCGCCTCGGCGGTCGCGGCAAGCCGCAGCAACTCGTCTTCCGCCGTGCCGTCCAGCGCGATCACGGTGGCCAGACGCGGCTTGCCTTCGGTCAGCGTCCCGGTCTTGTCGAGCGCGATGGTGTCGATCCGGCCCGCGCTTTCCAGGTGCTGCCCGCCCTTGATGAGGATGCCGCTGCGCGCCGCCCGGCCGATCCCGGCGACGATGGACACCGGGGTCGAGATCACCAGCGCGCCGGGGCGGCCGACGACCAGCAGCGTCAGCGCCAGCCGGATGTCCTGCGTGAAGGCGAAGGCCGCGACCGCGAGCCCGATGATCGAGGGCGTATACCATTGCGCGAAGCGCTCGATCATGCGCTGGCTCGGGGCCTTCTCCTCCTGCGCTTCCTCGACCCGCTGGATGATGCGCGCGAGCGTGGTGTCGGCGCCGACACTGGTGGCGCGGATGCGCAGCAACCCGTTCTCGGCGATGGTGCCCGCATGGACGCGGCTGCCCGGCGCCTTTTCGGCCGGCATCGGCTCGCCGGTGATGGCGGCCTCGCTGACCGCGGCGGTGCCCTCGGTCACTTCGCCGTCCACCGGGATGCGCTGGCCGGCCTTGACCAGCACGGTCTCGCCGAGGCTCACCGCATGGGCGGGGACCTCGACCGGCTGGCCGTCGCGCAGGACGGTGGCCGTCGCGGGTGCCGCGTCCAGCAGCGCCTTCAGTGCGCCGCAGGTCTGGCCCATCGTTCGCATCTCCAGCCAGGCGCCGAACATGAAGAGGAAGGTGACGGCGGCCGATTCCCAGTATTCGCCGATCACGAGCGCGCCGGCGGCGGCGATCGTCACCAGAAGCTCGATGCTCAGATGCCGGACCTTCAGCGCCCGCCAGGCGCGCAGCGCGATGTCCGAGCCGGCCAGCAGCGCCGCTGCCACCATCAGCACCGACCAGAGGTCGATCAGCCCGAAGCCATAGCGCGCGATCAGCCCGGCCGCGATCAGCCCGCCGCTGCCCATGGTGAGCCAGAAGCGCCGCCGCGCGGGGTTGGCGACGACGCCCCCGATATTTGTGACAAGAGTGGTCATCCTGTCCCTCCTTTCCATTCGTTCCTGCAAGACGGACCGCCGCGCCGGCTGTGCGGCGCGGCGGGGCGGGTGCGGTCAGAAGGCCGAGGGCCGGGCCTCGTAGCCGGTGCCGCGGATCGCCTCGACCAGCGTCTCGACGCTCGACTGCGCTGGATCGTGCTCGACCTCGATCCTGCCGGTGTTGAAGCGCACCTCGGCCTTCTCGACACCGGGGAGGCCGCGGAGGGCCTTCTCGATCTTCGGCACGCAGGAGGGGCAGGAAAGCTCGTCGCTGCGGAGGATGGTTTTCTGGGTCATGGTCGT
>NZ_JAHQZU010000057.1 GCF_019061185.1 Paracoccus sp. Z118 | reverse complement strand
ATGCCGGGTCGCAGCAGCGAGGCGCCGGACGTCGCGGCATCCTCATAGGTGCCCACGATCTGCCAGCCTTCGCGATCGGCGCGCTCGCGGCAGAGGCGCATCTGGTCCTCGAGCGAAGCCGCGCTCTGCAATTCGGACGAGAACCGGGCGTAGATGGCAACACGAAGGGTCATGGACGGATCTCCAACTCAGGATGCAGCATGCCGGCGGCCCTCGAACTCAGCAGGGATCCCGCCCGGCGGCATGATCGGCGCGCGCTGCGTCGCGGGCGAGAGCGCGGACAAGGTCGAGCAACTGCTCCCGATGCTGGGGCGGCAGATCCGCATGCGCAAGCGGGATCGGCGGCTGCTCGGTGCCGTTGGCTCTCTTGCTGCTGGTCTTGGCGCCCGCTGCCACGTGACGTGCCTCTCCCGTCCGCCCGGAGAGGTCCTCCGGCGGCTGATCCTTGCTGCTGCTTCTCTTGGGACATGAGTGTGCTGTCCTCGGGACCAGTATAAGTCGCGTCGCAGGGGGGTGAGGGCCTGAAGGGGCCGGATTCCGGCCTAGGAGAGGGTTGGCGAGTGGTTCAATGTGGATATCTCACGTCTCAGGGCGCATCGGGCGCCCGGATCATCTCACGCGGCGGCGGAGAAGGCCTTGGACGCCGGCCGGGAGCAAGACGGCATCGAAGAAGCATTTGTGAAATAGAATGGCGCATCCTCATGGAGGATGCGCAGAGGCGCCTCACAAGGCAGCTACGGCCGGATCGGCCGACTGACGGTCGAGAGATGCGAGCCGCCTGGCGAGTTCCTCCTCGCCCATGAAGCCGGTGTTCGCCAAGCTGCGCGCGAGATCCTCCAGTAGCGCATGATGCTGGCAGAGGATCTCCTGCGCGTCCTCCATAACGCGGTCGAGACGGCGCTGGATCCTCGCGCGCGTCGCCGGTGGCAGAGAAAGGATCAGCCGGGGCTCGGGCGGGGCGCCGATCGAGAGATGGCCCTGATCCCCCAGCCCCAGGGAGAGCTCGCTGGCGAGCAGGAGCCCGGTGGCCCGGGCGAGATCCGCCTCCGAAGCACCGCCGGCACCACCGCTTGCATCGCCCAGCAGGAGCAGCTCTGCGGCCCGACCACCGAGATGGGCGATGCAGTGCCGGTGGACCTCGTCCTGGGTGAGGTCAGCCGCGTGCCAGCGTGACAGGGTCTCCCCGCCCTCCGGTCCGATCCGCAAAGCGTGGACGGTGCCGAGCCCGAGCGCGGCCGTGACGATCGCGTGTCCGGCTTCGTGGATCGCAGCCCGGCGCCGCATCGCGGGCGGCAGCGCCAGGTGATCCGGGCCAAGTCTGCTCGCAGGTCGGCCTCGGCCAGCGGGCGCCCGGCACGCCTGGCGGTGGCGCGGGCCGCGCGGACCGCGGCCGCGCAATCGGCGCCGGATCGGCCGACAGCCATCTGGCCGAGCGTCGACAGGTCAGCGTCGGGTAGGTCGTTGCCAAGGTGCTGGCGCAGGATCGTCGCCAGCGCCGCGGCATCGGGGCGGCGAATATGGACGAACTGATCGAAGCGACCGGCCCTCCGGATTGCCGGGTCCAGTTCTGCTGCGTCGTTGCATGCACCGATGACGACCACGCCCTCCCTTCCCGCGATCCCGTCCAGCAGTTCGAGCAAGCCGGTGATGACCTTCTGCTCATAGCTCGCATTGCTCGACGTTCGGCCATTGCTGCGCGAGCCGAAGGCGTCGATCTCATCGATGAAGATGATGCTTGGCGCGCGCTCGGTTGCCCGCGCGAAACTTTTCCTCATCGCCTTGAGCATGTCCCCCATGTGCCCGGCGGCTTGCCACTGCGCATAGCTGCCGCTTTCGAGATGAATGCCAGGCTCTCGCGCCATGGCCCGCGCGAGTTCGGTTTTGCCACAGCCCGGCGGGCCGGCGACGAGCAGACCTCGGTGCACGTCACGCCATTCTAGCGCCCCTGCCGCCCAGGCCCTGAGGTCCTCGGTGATGCCGATCGCGATGTCGCGGGCCTCTTCGAGCCCGGCAAGTTCCGCAAGAGGAATGCCGCCCGTGCTAGCGCGGGCCCGGAAAGATGGATCCTTCCCCCGCCGCTCTTCCCCGGTCTCCGTCTTGGTTGGCCAGTCCCGGCGCGCCAAGAGCCTGGCTGCCGCCTCTGCGCAGTCGCAGCGCAGGGCCAGCATCAGCCACAGCATCGGCGTTTCCGCGAGCTGCGCTTCGGGAGGGAGGTGTTCCAGCAGAGCCGCGGGTTCTGTTGCCGGGTAGCTCTGGGCGAGGAACTCGGCGATGATCTCGCGCTCGAACACCCGGAACGCCCGGGTTTGCGTCTCGGCCTCACCCAGGATCTCCATCGCCTCGAGGCCTTCGGGCAGGAGCAGGATGACCGGCGCCGGAAACTCGAGCGCCGCGGTCAATTCCAATCGCAGTTGCTCGTGATCAAGCCATCCAGGCTGCGCGCTCTTGACGACGGTGACCGCGCCGGGGCGATGCCGATCGCGATCTGCCTTGGCGATGAAGAAGCCGTTCGGAAGCACCCAGCGGAGCAGGCGGCCGACCTCGATCACGAGGTCGGATCGAACGTCCGTCAGGGTGATGATGGCGCCGCGCTCGAGCTCGGCAGCGAGGGCTGCCCGGCTGCCGAACGAGGCGGCGAGGCCCAGGACCAGCAGCGTCTGGCGCGCGGTGAGAGGATCGGGCGCGGGTCGTTCGTCCGGCAGGGTGCCGCACAGTTCCGAAATGTCCGTTTCGAGGTGAGAGAGGGACGTGCCCGCTGGCCGGGCAGCCTCCTTCGCCAGGATCGCCGCGCGAATCTCTGCGGCATAGCTGCGCCAGTCTGAGATGGGCGCGACAGGGTGGGTGTGGGTCATGGAAGACCTCCCATTCGGAATGGAAAAAGAAAAGGTGGCGGAAGAGGGGGCGTCAGAGAGCGCGCCGCGCTCGCCGCCCGTGCCGGCGGCGTCGGGCGAGGCGGCGCTCGGCCCGGCGCGCCAGCTTGGCCCGGCGCCGGCAAAGGGCCTTCACCTGCATCTCGACCTCGTCGAGGAGCCGCATGATCTCCGGCTCGATCGAGGCGCAATAGATCTCCGAGACGACCTTCACCTCGTCGGCGAACTCGCTCCGGTGCAGCACCGCGTCCGGATAGCGGCGGCCGAGGGTGGTATGCAGTTCTTTCTCGCGCCGGATCGCCTCGCGGCCGCTGGGAACCGCGACGGTGCGGATCAGCCGGGCATATTGGTCGCGGTCGGTGATCAGCTGGTGCCGCAGGCGTGACTCCGGGTCGCGCGAAAAGCCCACTTTGATCACGTCGCGGCCGGTCTTCAGCACGAACCGCATCGCGTAGAGGAAGCTCTTGTCGCGCGTCCAGCCGTCGGAGCAGCCGCCGCATGTGAAGCGGCCCGTCGTCATATTTGCCACCGCAACGCGCTGGACGTGCCCGCAGTCGTGGCGGTAGTGGCGATAGCTCGGATCATCCTCGGGATCGGCACCGATCAGCTCCCAACCGCGGGCGCGGGCCTCGTCCTTCAGCCGCTCACCGAGGCACGCGTCACACCGGATCGCCGTCTTGCCCTGCCGAACGCGTTCGAGCAGTTCTTGCTGGCGCACAGTCTCATGGCCACAGGGCAGAAGGATGCGAAAATAATTAGGATGGCCACCGCGACCGAGATAGCTGACGCCCGCCGCCGCGCAGAGTTCGCGCCGCCGGGTGTCAAGGCAAGTCGGGCAGACCGGCTCGGCCGTGCGCAAGGTAAAGACCTTGCTGACCATCTCCGCGCCGCAATCCTCATGGCGGAGAACGAGGTGGAAGCGGTCGATGACGCGGCCGACGATCTCGTAGCCCTTCTCCTGAGCAATGTCCTGCCAAGCATCGGGAATGGCGGCGTGGTAGATGGGATGCGAGTGATCGGCGGCGCTGAAAACGGCGTCGAGGTCGAGATGGGACATGAGATGTCCTCCTGTCGATATGGGATTAAGGCAGAACAGCATCCGGAAGCCCCGCAGGCGCCATCGCTCCGCATGCGGGATCGTGGAAGCGCATGGAGGCTGGGCCCGGCGGGAGTCAGGCCGATCAGCCGGTGCCGTCAGGGGGTGGAGCGGGGAGCCGTCAGGCGGCTGCGCAGAGCTCGCAGGCTTCGCCGTCGATATCGCCATCCTGGCGATAGAGCGTCAGTTCCGCCATGGCACGGATCTTCTCGCGCGCGTCGGCAAGCATGAGCCGGGTCCGCACAGCGCCCAGCCCATCGCCGGGAACGACCATGTGGCGGAGGAAGCTGCTTTCGAGGCGGCCATACTGGCGGAATGCCTCGGCACTTCCCTCGCGGACAAGCATCGCGATCAGCAGCGTCATCCGGCGCAGCGGCACGTCGTCCGGAGTGACGGCCGCAAGGCCGGTGATCGATGCCAGATCATACAGACGCAGCTGCGCCGTCTCGGCATCGTCCAGCCAGTTCTGATAGGCGGGATCGAACAGGTCGACATCATCGAGGTCACGCTCGCACTCGATGTGTTGATCGAGAGCCGAGAGCAGACCGGCGAAGCACAGCGAGAATGCCGAGGGAAGAGGGGTTGCCAGATCGAGAGGCGAGCCGGGGCATGAAATGCGGGAGATGTTCGTCATTGTCCATCGCTCCTTCACGAGATGGTAGTCTGAATCTACTTTCTGATAAGAAGCTATCACTAGACGGCGCTGATAACAAGTGCATCAGTGAAAAAAAAGAGATGAGTGATGAAGGCGAGAATCAAAGCGGCGCGAGATCTTCTCGGGATGACGCAGGCGGAGCTATGTGCATTGGCAGGTGTGCCTCTGATCACGCTTCGACGCGTGGAGGGTAAACCGGACCACACTGGGCTGGTCTCAACGGAGAACGTGGAGAAGATCGTCGGGGCGCTTGAACAACGTGGCATTCAGTTCCTCGAAAGTGGTCAGGTCTCAGAAGGCCGAGGTCTGGCCATCAGGGACTAACTCGCTCGGGCGATATCCTCAGTCCCCCCAAGGGGCCACGGGGTCTTCGCAGCATGGTGCAAGCTGGCCCCGTTCGCTGAGAGGATCCGGTGAGGCTTGGACTGCAACCGGTCTCGATTCGACACAATGGGGAGTTTGCCGGGGTAGGCTGACCCTCGAGCTTGGGGGAACCATCAGCCGCCGCGCAGGCTTCGGCGTCACACATGCGGATGAGGCACGCGCCCACCCGCCACGCCAAGGAGCCTGCCTTGCCCGACTATCTCAACCCGATCCTATCCGCCGAAACCGGTTTGCCGCTGCTGTGCAGCCTGATTACTGGAATGCTGATCGGCATCGACCGTGAGGTGCAGGGCAAGCCTGCCGGACTGCGGACGCACGCGCTGGTCTGTCTCGCTGCAACGCTGTTGACGCTCGCCGCGGCGCAGCAGGAACTGTGGACTCTGAAGCTTGTCCCGGGCACTCAGATCGTGTCGGACCCCACCCGGATGGCGCATGGGATCCTGACCGGGATCGGGTTCCTGGGGGCGGGCGTGATCTTCCGCGAAGGCCCTTCCGTCCACGGGCTGACCACGGCCGCCTCGTTGTGGATCAGTGCCGCACTGGGCATCGTCTATGGTGTGGGCAT
>NZ_JAHQZU010000056.1 GCF_019061185.1 Paracoccus sp. Z118 | reverse complement strand
GGCGGTGCCGCCTGAGGGCGCTGTCCGGCTGACGAGAGGAACTGAATCTTGGTAACATTCTTACGTTGGATCGCCCGGCTGGCGCTGGTGGCGGTTGTGGGCGTGGCTGCGGCTTACTGGTATGGCACAAGGCTGCCTGCGAGTCCCTTCGACGGGGTTCAGCCGGCCGCGGCGATGCCGCTGGAGACGGGGCAATACGCCGCGCGCGTGGCGGATTGCGTGGCCTGCCACTCGACCCATGAGGGCCAGCCCTTTGCGGGCGGGTTGGAGATGGGCACGCCGCTCGGCTCGATCTACGCGACCAACATCACCCCCGACCCCGAACACGGGATCGGCAACTACAGCCTCGCCGACTTCGATCGCGCGGTCCGGCGCGGCGTGGCGCCGGACGGGCGGCGGCTTTATCCGGCGATGCCCTATCCCTCCTACGCCAAGCTCAGCGACGAGGATGTGGCGGCGCTCTACGACTACTTCATGAACCACGTCGAGCCGGTGGCGCAGCCGAACCCGCCCACGGAAATCGCCTAGCCGCTGAACATCCGCTGGCCGATCGAGGTCTGGAACGTCGCCTTCGCGCCAACGGACAGCTTCGAGCAGGACCCGGAGCAGAGCGACCTCTGGAACCGCGGCGCCTATCTGGTGCAGGCGGGCGGGCATTGCGGCTCCTGCCACAGCCCGCGGGGCTTTGCGATGAACGAGCAGGGCTACGACGAGACCGACCCGGCGTTCCTGTCGGGCGCGCTGCTCGACGGCTGGTATGCGCCGGCCCTGCGGGGCGGATCGGGCAATGGCATCGGCCGCTGGAGCGAGGACGAGCTGGCGGCCTACCTCAAGACCGGCCGCAGCCGGCATGGCGTCGTCTTCGGCTCGATGCTGGAGGCGTTCAACAACTCCACCGCCTTCATGACCGAGGACGACCTGCGGGCGATGGCGCATTACATGAAGTCGCTGCCGCGCGCGCCCGAGCCAGCGTGGGAATATGACGAGACCACCACGGCAAGCTTCGCGGGCGGCATGGCGGAATCGCAGCCGGGCGCGCAGCTCTATCTGCAGAAATGCAGCTATTGCCACGGCCGCGACGGCCAGAACCGCGGCACGTTCATCCCGCCGCTGGCCGGGCCGTCCTCGGTCCTCGCGGATACCCCCGCCTCGGTCATCAACATCATCCTGAACGGCGCCGGGCGCGTCGTCGCGGACGGGGTGCCCGACAGCTACCGGATGCCGCCCTACCGGGTGCAGCTGACCGACCGCGAGATCGCCGACATCGCCACCTTCGTGCGGACCTCGTGGGGCAACACCGGCGGCGCGGTGACGCCCGAGGAGGTGCGCGACCTGCGCGAGCGCACCGACCCGTTCAGCGACAGCGTGATCCTGCTGCAGATGCGGTGATGGCGGTCATGCTGGACATGGTGCGGACATCGAGCGGCGGGCACCCGGCGCTGCTGGACCCATGGCGCGCGGCGCTCGACTGGGGCGAGGGGACGGTGCTCGCGGTGCTGACCGCGACGCACGGTCCCGCCTACCGCCTCGCCGGGGCGGCCGCCGCCATTGCAACCGACGGCCGCTTCGCAGGTGCGATCACCTCGGGCTGCATCGAGGCGGACCTGATCCTGCGTGCAGCGGATGTGCGCCGAACGGGGCGGCCCTGCCGGGTTCGATATGGCGACGGGTCGCCCTTTTTCGACCTGCGCCTGCCCTGTGGCGGCGCAATCGAGCTGGAGCTGTTCCAGCTGCGCGATAAGGAGCCGCTGGCGGCACTCGACCTCGCCCGCGGCGAACGCCAGTCGCTCGCGCTGCATGTCGCCCGCGACGGCGCGCTGTCCTGCCAGCCTTACCGGCGGACCGGGCCGACACCTGCTGGCTTCGCCATCGGTTTTCAGCCCGATATCCGTTTCCTTGTTTTCGGGGCCGGTCCCGAGGCGCTGGTCTTTGCCGGGTTGGTGCGCGATCTCGGATACGACCACATGCTGGTGACGCATGACGATGCCTGCCTCGATGCTGCCCTCGCGGCCGGTTGCCAGGGACAAGGGCTGGCACGACTGGGCGACATTGCCGATCTTCGTCCCGATCACCGCACGGCGGCGGTGCTGTTCTACCACGACCACGACTACGAACCGGAAATCCTGCGCCGCCTGCTCCGGTCCGAGGCCTTTTACATCGGCGCGCAGGGCAGCCGGGCGACGCAGCGCGCGAGGTTGGAGCGGCTGCACGAATTCGGCGTGTCAGACGCAGACACGGCTCGGATACAGGGACCGATCGGCATCCTTCCCTCGGCGCGCGACGCCCGCACGCTGGCCATTTCGGCGCTGGCTGAAATCGTCGGGCAGGTGGGATGATCGGCACCGGCCATCGCAGCGGTGGATTGGCCAAGCGGCCCGGACCTGACCCGCGTGAAGTGGGCGGATCATGTCTCGCCGGAGCCTGATCGCCGAACCCGTGAGGCGGGGAATCTTGCGCCAGCACTTCCGGGGAAGTTTGATCCAGCGTTTACAAGCGACGCAGCGTCGACCGTCCGATGCCGAGATCCTCGGCGATCTCCCTTTGCGTGTGGCCGCTCGTCTCGACCAGACGATCGGCCTCCGCCTCGAATTCCTTTCCGAACCGGCGCTGCGGATTGCCCATGAAATGCTCCTCTTTCCTTCAGAAGAGCTCTCCACTTTGCCGGGGCAAGTCCAATCGAGAGAGCAGCGGAGATCGTTCTGTCGCTGGATAACGCCTGCGCCCGTTGAGGGGGAACGCCCGACGCCAGAGACATACGCGCCCAGGAAGCGCGTATGTCCCCCAGGGGTCACCGGTCCGGGATCACCCCTTCGGCGGCTTCGAGCGCGGCAGCATTGTCCGGTCCCAGGCCGCCGTCGGCACCGCCGAGATTGAGCATCATCCATCCGTCCTCGATGCGCCCAGGTATCTCCTCCGCGCTGAACGACTTGCCGCAGGCTACATCGTGGGCGAGGCAGGCCGCCAGAATCGTTCCAAGCGCTTCCTCGATCTCGGGCGAATTGCTCGGCACGCCCATCGAACGCGAGAGGTCCGAGGGCCCCACGAAGAGCGCGCCCACGCCGGGGGTAGCGGCGATGGCGTCGACGTTCTCCAGGCCCTGCGCCGTTTCGATCATCATGATCGCCAGAAGCTCGCCGTCGGGATTCAGAGGCCAGACATCGGCCACTTCGGCATATTCCGACGACGGAATACCCCAGAGCCAGGTTGCATGGTCCGGGGACCAGCCGCGCAGTCCTGCAGGCTCTGGAAGTTCCGAATCCCGCGCCTGTGGATACCGCATCGACCGCACCGCGAGTTCGGCCTCTTCGGCCGTGCTGATCGAATTGAAGATGATCCCCATCAGCCCGAGATCGAGGGCCTGCTTCGATATCCACTCAACCTGCTCTCGCCCATATGGCGGAAACCGCGCGAAAAGCGCGATGTCTGACTGGAGATTCCCACGTTCATGTATGCCTGCCCGGTCGATGGTGGCGAGCGAGAACCGGTGGAGCTCGCCAAAATCCATCGGGTTGTGCTCGAAATCGATATAGACGTAATCGATCGGCGCTCTCGCGAGAGCCTTGGCATGCTCGGACGAAAGATTCCCGGTGCTGACGCCGATGAAGGGCTGCCCCTTGGCGAGCCGCTCTATGACGGGATTGAGGTAGCGTGTTCGGGACGCAGCTTCGCCTGCCCCGGCGGTATCCGCGTTCGCTGCCGCCGCGCCCGAAGGGGCGTCCGTGATCGCGCTTTCCGCAGTGCCGGGGGTGCCTTGGGCAAACACCGGCGATGCTGCAAGGCAGGCAAATGCAAACGCCGCGGTGATGCAGCGCGCCATGCCTGTGGAAAGACTGTCCAGGGTCATGTCCGTTTTCCTCCTTCTTGTTCTATTAACGGCGGCTCTGACGAATGATGCCCGTGGCGCCGCTCGCACCAGTGCGTCTCGGGTGTCGGCTCTCGGAGGCTGGCAAGCGAATCATGCGAACTGGTGACCGAAAATGATTGCCAGCTAATGAAAGGATCTACACACTACATGAACGTTCGCAACTACCGTCTACATATGAGGGGCACTGACATTACCAGTGCTCGCGAAACAAGAGGAGTATGCCGTGCGTTTTACCGGATATGCCGCGTCCATTTTCACCCTATCGATCGCCTGCGCCGCGCTGTTGGGCAATCCCGCCTTTGCACAGGAAGTGGTGCCGCCACCGCAGCAGACCATAAGCGATTTCTCCCCGCGCGAGATTCCGCCGGACAAGCGGGCAGTGATGTCGCAGGAGACCGAGATCCTGGAGGGGGTCGATCCCGCGGGCGTGCCGCATTACCGGGTGGATCCGTTCTGGCCAAAGCCACTGCCGAACAACTGGATACTCGGACAGGTGTCGGGCGCCCATGTCAGCGACGATGACCATGCGTGGTTCATTCACCGCCCCAACTCGCTGAGCGATCGCGAGGTTGGCGTGACGCAGGATCCCCCGATCAACAAATGCTGCTATCCGGCCCCGCCCGTCGTCGAGTTCGACCAGCAGGGCGATCTCGTCATTGCCTGGGGCGGTCCGGGCGAGGGCTACGACTGGTTCGAGAACGAGCACGGCATTCATGTCGATGGCGAGGGCTTCGTCTGGGTTGGCGGCAACGGGGACAGCGATCACCACCTGCTCAAGTTCACCCGCGACGGCGAGTTCGTCATGCAGATCGGCGAACCGGGGGCGAGCCAGGGCTCGAACGATACCGAGAACGTCAACCGTCCCGCCGACATGGACGTCGACGAGGAGGCGAACGAGATTTACGTCGCCGATGGTTATGGCAACCGCAGGGTCATCGTATTCGACACGGAAACCGGCGAATACAAGCGGCATTGGGGCGCCTACGGCAACGCGCCCGACGACAGCGTGGCCCCGCCGGAGGACCCGCGCCAAGGCGATGCCCCGCAATTCGGCAGTCCGGTCCACTGCGTCCGAATAGCCGACAGCGGCCAGGTCCTCGTCTGCGATCGCGTGAACAACCGTTACCAAGTATTCGAGAAGGACGGCACGTTCGTGGACGAGGCCTATTACGAGCGCGACACGCTGCTGAGCGGGTCGGTCTCGGACCTCGTTCTTTCCACCGACCCCGACCAGCGCTTTGTGATCATGGTGGACGGCTCCAACAATGAAATGAGGATTGCGGACCGTGCCGAGGCAAAGACCCTCGCCCGGGTGGGACGACCGGGACGTCAGGCCGGCCAGTTCCACGTCGTGCACGACATCACGATCGACTCGGCAGGGAACATCTACACGACCGAGGTCAACACTGGACAACGCATCCAGAAATTCGAACTGATCGCGCCAGCAAACTGATGCAGCGGCAGGGCGGGAGTTCGCTCCCGCCCTGCACTACGGGCGACGAGCCAAGGCGTCGCGGTCTGGATCCTCGAGGCGCGGGGTGCACAAGTCCTGCAAGGACTATGTGCCCAGCTACATCTACATCGACGTCAAAAGCCTGCCGCAGATGGCCGACGAGGACCGCGATGCTATCTTTGTTCCACGCTACCGCTGGGTGTTCGTGCGCGTCTCCCCGGCCGCCAAGGGATGATATGCATCAGCGCCTTAAGCTGCTCGCAAATCCATGCGGAGCCGCCGCATCATGTCGAAACAGTGTCCAAATCCTGTCCCCGCAACCATAAATACTATACTTGCACTAACCTCCTGTTCGCAGGAGGTTTTTTTCGTTTCGGACAGCTGATCCGCATCCAGG
>NZ_JAHQZU010000055.1:2500-5836 GCF_019061185.1 Paracoccus sp. Z118 | reverse complement strand
TGGTTGCGGGGACAGGATTTGAACCTGTGACCTTCAGGTTATGAGCCTGACGAGCTACCGGGCTGCTCTACCCCGCGACCGGGCCGCTTGCGCGGCGTTCCCCGCCGGATGTTGGTTGCGGGAGATCGGTGATCGTTACAGAGAGATTTGCGTTTCTTTCCAGGTCTGGCGGTGACCTACTCTCCCACGTCTTGAGACGCAGTACCATTGGCGCGACGGCGCTTAACGGCCGAGTTCGGGATGGGATCGGGTGTTTCGCTCGTGCTATGGCCACCAGACCGGGAAAGAAACGCTCAGCGTTGTTCCCGTTTGGGGAACCGTGTTGTCCAAGTTGCTTTTGATGGGAGCGACGCCGTTCCCTTTCGGGTCTGGTCTGTCGTCTTCCGGATCAAATCAAGCCTATCGAGCCATTAGTACCGGTCAACTGAACGCATTGCTGCGCTTACATCTCCGGCCTATCGACGTGGTGGTCTTCCACGGCTCTCATGGGATACCTGGTTTTGAGGGGGGCTTCACGCTTAGATGCCTTCAGCGTTTATCCTGTCCGTTCATAGCTACCCAGCACTGCCGTTGGCACGACAACTGGTCCACCAGTGGAACGTTCACCCCGGTCCTCTCGTACTAGGGGCAACTCCTCTCAAGTATCCTACACCCACGGCAGATAGGGACCGAACTGTCTCACGACGTTCTAAACCCAGCTCACGTACCTCTTTAAACGGCGAACAGCCGTACCCTTGGGACCTGCTCCAGCCCCAGGATGAGATGAGCCGACATCGAGGTGCCAAACGATGCCGTCGATATGGACTCTTGGGCATCATCAGCCTGTTATCCCCAGCGTACCTTTTATCCGTTGAGCGATGGCCCTTCCACTCGGGACCACCGGATCACTATGGCCGTCTTTCGACTCTGCTCGACTTGTCAGTCTTGCAGTCAGGCTGGCTTCTGCCATTGCACTCAACGAGCGATTTCCGACCGCTCTGAGCCAACCTTCGCGCGCCTCCGTTACTCTTTGGGAGGCGACCGCCCCAGTCAAACTACCCACCACGCAGGGTCCCGGATCCGGATGACGGACCGCGGTTAGACATCAAGAGTGCGAAGGGCGGTATCTCAAGGGAGACTCCACCGGAACTGGCGTCCCGGCTTCAAAGTCTACCGCCTATCCTGCACATCGCAATCCTGATGCCAGTGCGAAGCTATAGTAAAGGTGCATGGGGTCTTTCCGTCTAACCGCGGGAAGTCTGCATCTTCACAGACAATTCAATTTCGCTGAGTCCACATTTGAGACAGCGGGGAGATCGTTACGCCATTCGTGCAGGTCGGAACTTACCCGACAAGGAATTTCGCTACCTTAGGACCGTTATAGTTACGGCCGCCGTTTACCGGGGCTTCAATTCAAGGCTTGCACCTCTCCTTTTAACCTTCCGGCACCGGGCAGGCGTCAGACTGTATACGTCGCCTTACGGCTTCGCACAGCCCTGTGTTTTAAGTAAACAGTCGCCACCCCCTGGTTTGTGCCCCCGGCCCACAGTTGCCTGCAAACCGGGCCTCCTTCTCGCGAACTTACGGAGGTATTTTGCCGAGTTCCTTAAATGTGGTTCTCTCAAGCGCCTTGGTATTCTCTACCAGTCCACCTGTGTCGGTTTAGGGTACGATCTTGTGGAGGGCTATTTCCAGGGACCCCGCAGCTGCCCGATCAATCCGTTAAGATCGAACAACCCTGAGGATCCGTCACCATCTCCTGGCCCAGGAATATTAACCTGGTTCCCATCGACTACGCCTTTCGGCCTCGCCTTAGGGGTCGGCTTACCCTGCTCAGATTAGCTTTAAGCAGGAACCCTTGGACTTTCGGCGACAGGGTCTCTCACCCTGTTTGTCGCTACTCATGTCAACATTCTCGCTTCTGATCACTCCACCGGATGGCTTACGCCCCGGCTTCACAGTCAGAACAATGCCTCCGTTACCCTTTGCAGGGCAAAAGAGGCAGCGTCCTATATCACAGAACGCTCCGCTACCGCGCACATTGCTGTGCACCCAAAGCTTCGGCTCGTGGCTTGAGCCCCGTTACATCTTCGCCGCAAGACCTCTTGATTAGACCAGTGAGCTGTTACGCTATCTTTAAAGGATGGCTGCTTCTAAGCCAACCTCCTGGTTGTTTTGGAAGTCTCACATGCTTTCCCACTTAGCCACGAATTGGGGGCCTTAGCTGTTGGTCAGGGTTGTTTCCCTTTCCACGACGGACGTTAGCACCCGCCGTGTGTCTCCCGATCAGTTCTTCCCGGTATTCGGAGTTTGCTTAGACTCAGTAAGGCTGTGGGCCCCCATCATCCATGCAGTGCTCTACCCCCGGGAGAATACAATCGAGGCGCTACCTAAATAGCTTTCGCGGAGAACCAGCTATCTCCAGATTTGATTGGCCTTTCACCCCTAGCCACACGTCATCCGGACCCTTTTCAACGGGTGTCGGTTCGGACCTCCAGTTGGTGTTACCCAACCTTCATCCTGCACATGGCTAGATCATCTGGTTTCGGGTCTGATCCGTCTGACTCAAGCGCCCTTTTAAGACTCGCTTTCGCTGCGCCTACACCTAACGGCTTAAGCTTGCCAGACAGACCAAGTCGTTGACCCATTATACAAAAGGTACGCCGTCACCGCGCAAGGCGGCTCCGACTGCTTGTAGGCGTCCGGTTTCAGAAACTGTTTCACTCCCCTCGTCGGGGTGCTTTTCACCTTTCCCTCACGGTACTGGTTCGCTATCGGTCAGCAAGGAGTACTTAGCCTTCGAGGGTGGTCCCCCGATCTTCAGACAGGATTTCACGTGTCCCGCCCTACTTAATGCGTCCGATCAACCTTCCCATACGGGGCTGTCACCCGCTATGGCTGTGCTTTCCAGCACATTCTGGTCAGTCTCACGGCTCGGCTGGTCCCCGTTCGCTCGCCGCTACTAGGGGAGTATCTGTTGATTTCCTTTCCTCCGGGTACTTAGATGTTTCAGTTCCCCGGGTTCGCTCTTAAAACCCTATGTATTCAGGTGATAAGTACCTGGTTAACCCCGTTATTGACATCCGAGGATGACAATAACCGAGTTTCAGGTGGGTTTCCCCATTCGGAGATCCATGGATCAAAGCCTATTCCCGGCTCCCCATGGCTTATCGCAGGGTATCACGTCCTTCATCGCCTCTTGCTGCCAAGGCATCCACCAAACGCCCTTATCGCGCTTGATTTGACCCGGAAGACGAAAGACCCGCGCATCACTGCGCATCGCTCCTGGTACCCTCGGCAGGTCCAGCTGGTCGTCTCCGGTCAAAAGCATGTATCTATTCCCGCCCTTTCCGAAGA
>NZ_JAHQZU010000054.1 GCF_019061185.1 Paracoccus sp. Z118 | reverse complement strand
CAATCCCGGCATCAGGCTGCCCGCTGTGGCAATCTGATCAAGCTCGGACCTCTCCGAGGGCCGGCGCTCCTACACCACGCCAAGGGGCATGACCGGCTGGAGGCCCGGTTGCGCGAGCCGTTCGTTGGCCGGACCTTCGTGGTCACCCATCACGGGCCGCACCGGGAGATTGCTGACCCGATCGACAGTGTCATGCCCGTCTTCGCCTCGAACCTCGACGGATTCATCCGGCGTCACCAGCCCGACGGCTGGCTGTTCGGCCACACCCATCGCTGGCTGGAGGCGCGTGTCGGGCGGACGCTGATCCGCAACGTCTCGCTCGGATATCCCCATGAGGTGGACCCGCAACACGAGCGCAGCCTGCTGCTGCGGGGAATGATCGAGGACCGCTTACTCGTCGCCGTCTGAAGGACCAGGCAGCAGTCCCATCCCGGATCGCCAGATCCCCGATGTTCCCCCCCCCCGATGAAGGAGACGAGAGATGAGCAGGGATCGACAATCGGCCGGATGGCCCGATAGCGTCATCGCCTTCATTCGACAGAACCTGCCGGGCGACGGCATGGCACACGGCTGGGATCACCGACACATCACGGCTTATCAGATCGGCTGCGAGGCGCTCGCCGCGCTGGGTCAGGCGGTGGAAACCGGCCGGGGCGCCCGCCCCCTCGCCCATCCGCGCCTCCCTGAGGTCCTGCCGCGATGGGACGACATCTGCGTGGCGGTCCTGAAACTGGCCCGCCAGCAGGATCTGTTGTCCTACCGGCTGCCGGACGGCCGGAGGTACCCGAACACGCCGCCTGGTTCGGGCGGGAGGCAAGAACCCCGCCGCCCTCGAACATCGCCCCCGCCTTCGGGCTTGGCCCCGCCCATGCAGCGGCCGAACTCGCGCCGGTCCTGCGAGCCTTGGGATTGATCGAATTCGGCCGGTGGACCGAGGCCGCAGAGCTGGTGCTCTGGCGTGAGCAGCCGGATGAGTGGGGGATGGTTATCGCCAGTGATCCGCGTTTCACGGTGGCGGTCGACCGGGCAGTCACCATCATGCCCGCACATATCCACGCCGAACTGCACCGCTTCGTGACGATCACGAAGGAGGACCTTGCAAAGGCGCTGGCCCGGCGACGCGCCCGTCAGGCCGAGGAGGTTGGGGGACATTTTCCTGTCCTGATAAGCCACCTGCCGATCACCCTGGACTCCGTGCGGAGAGGGCAGATCTTCGTCCGCCGGAGCGAACTGGACTGGCTGTTCTTCACCCGTTGGCGACTGCCCGACGGTTGGCTGACGCCGGAGGAGGAGCCGCGTGCGCTGGAGATTTTCCATGATCCGCTGGCCATCACGATGCGTCGTGCGGTGATCGCGCGGCTCTGGCCGGACCAGCCCTGGATGGCGGAATGACCAGCATCAGGATCAACTCGGCCACGCTGGCGATCGGGCGCATCCGGGGTCGGTGTCGCCCGCTCCTCGACGATCTGGAAAATGCGCGGGCCGCCTTCGGGCTCAAGCGATGCGCAAGATCGCCGCGACGTCAGCTCCGGCAAAAGCCGGGTCCTGCTGCCTAGAGGACGGAGAGGGAAAGCTCGGCTCGCTCGGCCGCTTTTCCCGTCCGGATCCCACAACGTATTCTTTTTCACAAACCCGCTCACGCCAGAACACGTCCGCGGGAAGCCCTCAGCAGCGCCCGACCACTCCCATCCTCGCAGGAGACGTCGTGTCCGCTCGCGCGCCGGGGAGTTGTCCACATCCAACTGTCCATAAGCGGCCAATCGCGCGGGTTTTCACCTGCCCTTCCCGCTCGCCCGAACGCCCATGCCCTATGCTGATCCGGAGAGCAGCGGACCCATGTCCCACCACCGCAACATCGAGATCAGCCGCCGGAGAGCCACTCCGCGCGGATCGGAGAGGCACATCAGGTGGCGAAGAGGCGCAACAGCAGGACGGAAGGAGAGGCGGCCGCATCGGTGGCCCCTTCACCCGCGCGCCGTGCCACCACGCCCGTGTCGCCGGACCGGGAAGCCTGGCTCCTGTTCATCCGCGCGCTTGCGCGCCAGGCGGCCCGCGCCGATCATGCAGCGGAGGCGGACCGCCTGTCGTGCTGACGCCCAACCAGCTTCCAGTTGAGGACTGACCCATGAGCCATGCCATGCGCGACGCGATCTACGCGCGGTTCTCCTCCGACCTGCAGCAGGACGCCTTGATCGTCGACCAGGTCCGGTCGTGCCGCGACTACGCAGCACGGCAGGGGCTGGAGGTGGTGGAGGTCTACTCTGACCGCGCGGTGTCGGGCGCGAGCATGATGCGGAGCGGCATCCAGAAGCTGCTGCGGGATGGCCAGACCGGCGCCTTCGACATCGTGGTTGCCGAGGCGCTCGACCGGCTCAGCCGCAACCAGGCCGATGTCGCCGCCCTCTATCAGCAGCTGCAGTTCCGGGGTGTGATGATTGAGACCTCAAGCGAGGGCCAGGTCTCCGAACTGCATATCGGCCTGACCGGGACCATGAACGCCCTGTTCCTGAAGGAGCTCGGCAAGAAGACGCATCGCGGGCTGAAGGGGCGCGCGCTGGCAGGCAAGTCGGCGGGCGGGCTGACCTATGGCTACAGGGCGGTCACGAAGTTTGCGGCCAATGGCGAGCCGATCCGCGGCGACCGCGAGATCGACCCGGTGCAGGCCATTGTGGTCCGGCGGATCTTCGAGGACTATGCCAAGGGCATCTCCCCGAAGAAGATCGCGGAAGCGTTGAACCTGGAGAAGTTCCCGGGCCCGCAGGGCGGCGCTTGGGGAACATCGACGATCCACGGCAACCGCGAGCGCGGCACCGGGATCCTCAACAACGAGCTCTATATCGGTCGGCAGATCTGGAACCGGCTCCGCTACGTCAAGGATCCCGGCACCGGCAAGCGGGTCTCGCGCCTCAACCCGGAGGCGGAGTGGGTCATCACGGACGTGCCGGAACTCCGGATCATCGGCGACGCGCTCTGGGAACAGGCGCGCAGCCGCCAGGGCGGCCTGAAGTCGAAGAGCACCGACGTCCCGGTCTGGGACCGGCGCCGGCCGAAGTTCCTGTTTTCGGGGCTGATGAGCTGCGGCTGCTGCGGGGCCGGCTTCTCGAAGATTTCCAAGGACAGCTTCGGCTGCTCGGCTGCCCGAAACAAGGGTGCGGCCATTTGCACCAACATGGCCACGATCCGGCGCGAGGAGCTGGAAAGCTCGGTGCTGAACGCGCTGGAGCATCACCTGATGGACCCCGAGGCAGTAGAGATCTTCTGCCAGGAATATGCTGCCGAGCGGAACCGTCTGCAGCCGCAGGCGGATGCCGGCCGGGCAGGGCTGGAGAAGGAGCTGGCCCGCGTGACCGCAGACCACAAGAAGCTGGTCGACGCGATCATCGCGGGAGTGCCTGCGGAGCAGGTGAAGGATCGGATGATCGAACTGGATGCCCGCCGCAAGGAGCTGGAGCGGGTGCTCTCCGCAGTCCCTGCCCCCGACCCGGTCCGCTTTCATCCCGCGATGGCCAAGGCGTATCGTGAGCGTGTCGCGCAACTGATCCGTGGGCTCTCCGAGCCAGGCGCCGCGGAGGAGGCGCCGGATGAAGACGGCGGCACGAAGCTTGCGATCGACCTGCAGGGCGCGTTGGCGGGTCTGCTCTGCTTGGCGACCGGCCAGCCGCTCCACAAGGTGACGGCAAGCGGACATGCCGACGCGGCTTCGGCGGCTGCCACGAAGCCGTTGATATGACGGGAGAATTAGTGTTGGTTGCGGGGATAGGATTTGAACCTACGACCTTCAGGTTATGAGCCTACCCCGCCATTATCTGGCGAACACAACACAATCAATGACTTAAGCCCTAACCGTTTGAAGTAGCGCAATTTCCACTAGCACTTTAGCCGATCTTCACCCTGTTTCGCCCGCACCATCCGCACGAAGACGGCGTATGTGGGTTGAGGTGGCGTTGATGTGCCGCCGGCAAACATGATCTGTGTCAGGCGTCCCGACTCCGGGATCGCCGCTCTGCCACATCGATATCTTCGGCCCTTTGCGGACGGTCGTCGCGAGCGTCGCGCTGCAGCGCAGCATCCCTGAAGCGGTCGTTCGTCCTTGGCACAGCCAGACGGCGGAGCATTGTCTGCGCTGCGGAAGCTTCCTGCCGTTCGCTGCAACTGCCGCATCACAGGCCTCTCTGGCAGCAGACCGGCAGGCGAGGGCCGCAAACCGACACACGACGACGGAGTGTGGCGTTCACAACAACTAGGGGGAACCAGTCACTTGTTTGACCCGCCGAGCGCCTACAGTAGGGCCATTTTTTTCAGCTTTTCGCCTGCGGGCTTGCGTGTTACCTGTTGCGTAACTCCCCAAGGGAGATTACCTACTAGGTAACGCAGGACCGGGATGCGAATCGAGTTTGCAAGCAGAAAACTGCGGCGACAGATGGAGTCGGGCGCAGAGATGACCAGGGCCTTCGGAGACAGGGCCAAGCGCTTGCAGATGCGCCTCGGTGTGCTCAGGGCTGCACGGTGTCTAGCAGATGTTCCTACAGAGCCTCCGACGCGATGTCATCCGCTTTCCGGCAAGGATGCCGGATGTTTTGCGGTCGATATAACAGGAAACTGGCGGCTTCTGTTCGAACCCTTGTGGCCGCCAGACGACGCTCAGGCGCAGGCTGAGGCGGATCTTAGCAAAGTTACAGCCATTCAGATCAATGGGGTCGTCGACTACCATTGACGTGATGAGTAGGAGGGAACTGAAATGGGTGCTAGAATGGCAGAAGCATGGTCCCCGGACTGGGCTGTTCACCCCGGAGAGCATCTGGCTGAGTATATTGAGAGCAGAGGTTGGTCCCAGGCAGAGTTTGCCCGTTTGGCAGATCTGACTCCTAAACTCGTCAGCACGATAATTAATGGAAGCAATCCGGTAAGTGCAGAAACTGCGCTGAAGTTCGAGCATGTTCTAGGCATGAAGGCGGATATCTGGACCGCCCTTCAGGCGGAGTGGGATCTACACGAGGCCCGTGAGGCCCGTCGGCGCGAGATTGAGAACTGCAGGGAATTTCTCGATAGATTTCCGGTGAAGGAGCTAGTCGAACGGAATGTATTGCCGAAAGGAGCCAAGGTCGAAGAGTTGTGCGAACGGCTTCTTTCGTTCCTAGGAATTGGCTCGCCCGACGCATTTGCCTCCCGACTGAGGAACTTAGCAGTTCAGCATCGCCACTCAAGAAGCTTTAATTCGGAGGAAGGTCATGTTGCGGCGTGGCTTATGCTTGGTGAACTGCGTGCTCGCGCGATGCAACTGCCTGTCTTTGATGAGGCGCGGTTTCAGGCGTCTGTGAGAGAAATTCGCGGCCTAACATGTGAGCAAGTCGAAGTGTTCGCGCCTCAGATGATTAATCTTTGCGCAAAATCCGGCGTCGCACTGGTCTTCGAACCTCCATTATCAAAAACTCGGCTTTTCGGGTCCGCTCGATGGCTGGACGGAAGTCGTGCAATTATTCAAATGTCACTTAGGATGAAGTCAAATGATCACTTCTGGTGGACATTCTTCCATGAGGCGGGCCATATTACGCTTCATCGTGGCCGCACATTCGCCGATGACCAAGGCGGCATAGGCGATGGGGCTGAAAACGAGGCAGACGTGTGGGCTGAGGAGCAGCTGGTCGGCCGGAGTCGTTTCTCGGAATTTTGTCGAACCGTGCCTCGCTCGGAAGCAGCAGTGCGAAACTTCGCAGACGAGGTGGGGCTGCATCCTGGCATCATTGTTGGAATGCTTCAGCATCGCGGGATTCTGCCCTTCGCGCACCTGAATGGGTTGAAGGCTCGCTTTGAATGGGCTGACGCGAAAGCATAGCATATTTCGAGAGTTGGTCTTCGACCGTAGCATCTCACGTGATGCTCCGTAAGCGCGAGGTCGTTGCCCTATGCGGCGATGCTTGACGGCTGGTTGAAGCACCAGGGCATGAGGTCCTCGATGGCGCTTTTCGGGTGACCGT
>NZ_JAHQZU010000053.1 GCF_019061185.1 Paracoccus sp. Z118 | reverse complement strand
GCGTCGGGAAACGCGGCGCGGATCAGCGCCTCGATATCATGGGCCTCCATGGGCATGGTCATGGTCCTTCATCATCGGCTGGGCCTGATGTAGGCAAGACGCGACGGGGCCACAAGGGCTTGGGGGTGGGTCATCGTCGCGCGGTGGGAATACTGTCCATCGCGTCTGCTGGCCGGCCGACAGCCATTTGAAATGAGAAACCTTTCGGAAGCGTCCTCGCGGGACGATTCCGAAAATGCACGCGATTATTGACCATCGAAAAACTCCACGGCGCGCATGCTAAAATGGCCGCCCAACGACGACCTGACGGACGAATCTGTTGTGCGGGGCGCGGTTGCGCCGATCCGCCCTGAGTCGACCCATGAGATGGATCCGGGCCAAGCGTGAGATATGCTCGTCAAACAGCCTTCGAATCGGACTGGCTGCACCCGACTGTTCGATTTTCCATCAACGCGCCATAGGTATTCCAGCGTGCCGGCCAAGCGGATTGCGTTTGTCACGCCGCCCGTCCGGAATCCTGAGCGCTTGATGGATTCCGTCATCTTCCCTGGACGCATAGCGCCAGCCGATCGCGGCGGCGATGGTGCGCGAGCTTCTCAACCCGAGCGTCTCGCCCTCCGGCCTCGACCGCTGCCTGCGGCATGGCTCCGGCAACCTGCACAATCTCAGGCCCGCCACGACCCGGCCAGCGCACAAATTTTTTGAGGGCTGCGCGCGCGCGGAAAGCCGAGCTGGGGCGGATGCTGGCGCAATGCGCCTCGGGCACCGTCTCGGATTGTTGGGTGATCGAGTCGCTGGGCAACCACGCGCTGTGCACGCATCACGCCGTCGGCGAGGCATGACGATCCCGATCAGACTGCCCCTTCAGCGCGCCCGCCCTCGCGGAAGCTGCGCCGGTAGTCCGAGGGGGCGGTGCCCAACTGGGCGGCGAACTGCTGGCGCATCGTCAGGGCGGTGCCGAAGCCGACCTCGTGGGCGATGCGCTCGACCGGCAGGTCGGTCGTTTCCAGCAATTGCTGCGCGCGGGCCACGCGCTGCGCGTTCAGCCAGCGGGTGACGGTCATGCCCGTCGCCTCGCGGAAACGGCGGGTGAAGGACCGGCGGCTCATATGCGCGACCCCGGCCAGCCGGTCGAGCGTCAGCGGCTCGGCCAGATGCGCCAAGGCCCATTCCAGCACGCCCGGAAGCCGGCTCTGACAGGGAAACTGCGGCACCGGCCGTTCGACATACTGCGCCTGCCCGCCTTGACGGTGCGGCGGGGTGACGAGGATCCGTGCCATGCGGTTGGCCTCCTCCGACCCGTGCCGCATCCTCACCAGATGCAGGCAGCAGTCGATGGCTGCGACGTTCCCGGCCGAGGTGACGATGTTGCCATCCTCGACATACAGCACGTCCGGGCGGAAGACGGCAGCGGGAAAACGGCGGGCAAAGGTCTCTCGTGCCATCCAGTGCGTCGTCGCCTGCCGACCGTCGAGCAGTCCGGCGTCACCCAGCACGAAGGCGCCGAGGCACAAGCCGACGATCGGCTTTCCCTCGGCATGAGCCTCGCGCAGCGCCCGGATCAGGGGTTCGGGCGCGCGGGCGTCGGGATCGTTCCAGGCGGGGACGATCACGATGTCGGCGCGCGCGAGCCCGTCTAGGCCGTCCTCCACGCGGACCTCAAGCCCGGCATCGGTGCGGATCATGCCGGGCGTCACCGCGCAATGGCGCACCTCGTAGGCGCGAGAGCCGTCAGGGTTCCGGCCGACGCCGAACACCTTGCCGGGCACGGCCAGATGGAACAGGCTCGCGCCGTCGAAGGCGAGCACGGCAACACGCTGCGGGGTCATGGCGCTCACGGGACGCTGGCGACGAGGTTCGCCCGGACCACCTGCACCCGCTGCGGACAGACGGTCAAGTGCGGGCTGCCGGGACGGGCCGCGATCGTGCCCGTTCTCGCCCGTTGGCCCGAAACCTTCGTCCGCTGGCCATCGGGCCGCTTCCCCCGGAAGGGCGGCGCGCCCAGATTGAACCCATCAGCAACCTGACCGGAGCCGCACCATGCAGCCAACGACAATCATCCGCGCCGTCGCGATCTTTCTGACCCTCGGCGCGGCAAGCGCCTCCGCCCAGACCGCGCCCGAAGCCCCCGACACCGCCGACGTGCAGATGCAGCACATCCGCAATGCCACGGCGAAGATCACCTATGCAGGCCAGACCTTCCTCGTCGATCCGCTGCTGGCGGCGAAGGGCGCCTATCCCGGCTTCGACGGAACGTTCCACAGCGAGCGGCGCAACCCGCTGGTCGATCTGCCGATCCCGGCCGAGGAGGTCATGGAGGGCGTCGACGCGGTGATCGTGACCCACACCCATCTCGACCACTGGGACGGCGGCGAGCACCGGTTCGTGCCCAAGGACATCCCCCTCTTCGTGCAGCACGAGGCCGACGCCGAGATGATCCGGGGCCAAGGCTACACCGACGTCCGCATCCTGGGCGAAAGCGCCGAGTTCGAGGGCGTGAGCCTGACGAAGACCGGCGGCCAGCACGGCACCGACGAGATGTATGCCATCAGCGAACTGGGGGCGTTCCTCGGCGTGGCGATGGGGGTCGTGTTCCAGGCGCCCGAGGCGCCCACCGTCTACTTCGTCGGCGACACCATCTGGCGCGACGAGGTGGATGAGAGCCTCGACGCGTTCGATCCCGACGTGATCGTTCTGAACGCCGCCGAGGCACGCCTGAAGGGCTTCACCGGCTCCATCATCATGAGCAAGGACGACGTGCTCCGCGCCGCGCAGGCCGCCCCGGACGCCACCCTGGTCGCCGTCCACATGGACGCGATCAACCACATGACCCTGAGCCGCGATGCCTTGCAGGACTATGTCGAGCAGAACGGCATCGAGGAGCAGGTCCGGATCCCCGCCGACGGCGAGATCCTGACGTTCTGAGGCTGGCGAGTTGAGCTGGCGGCGGGGATCTCCGCCGCCAGCTTTTTTCACGGCGCGCAGGCGTAGCTGACCTTCAGCGATCAGGCTCATTCCCAAGGCGCTTGACGTTGCCGGTGTAAGGTTGGGCACCGTCTGCGGCGGCGTCTTCCGGGCGGAGGGCGAAGGGGCGCTTTCCGGGCCGGCGACACCGTGTGGAAGGACATGGCTGCGGGCAACCTCGAGGCCTTCAGGCCGGAGGGCGTCATCGTCGATGCGGGCGATACGCAGAACCAGCGACTCGGCGCGATCATCATGGGCATGGAGGATGTCAGGCGCGTCTTTGACGCCACTGACGCCCGGATCGTCGCCTCCACATGGAAGCGTCAACCACTGCCAGCTGAGCCGGCACAGAGCTGCCGGACTTCGCGGCTGGCCGTGGCATAGCGCCGCCTTTCCGTCCCCGAGGACGACGAAGTGTCGGAGCCTCGAGAGCGCAATGGTGGCACCCCTTCGCCTCCGACGAGCAGAGGCCGCCCTCAAGGGCGACCTTCACGTCATCACAGCCCGTCCGGACGCGGGTCCGGGACGAAGCCGCCGGCGTTCGGCATGACGATCTGCCGGAAGCTTTCCGCGTCCAGCTCGGCATCCTCGGGCAGGATGCCCGCGCGGCCGAGGATGTAGGCGGACAGCGCATAGACCTCGTCCGGCGACAACGAGCCGGGTTCGATCATCGGCATGGCCCGGTGGACATAATCGAACAGCGTGCTGGCATGCGGCCAGTAGCTTTCGACGGTCTTGAGCGGCTTGTCGGTCGCCAGCGTGTCGCGGCCACCGATCAGGGCCGGGGCGCCGGTCTCCTTGATGCCCTCCAGGTTCTCGCCGTGGCAGCTTGCGCACTGCTCGACATAGAGCGTCTCGCCCTCGGCGTAGGTTCCGCTGCCGTCCGGCAGCCCGGATCCGTCGGGCATGATGTCGATGTCGATTGCCGCGATCTCCTCCTCCGTCGCCGGGCGGCCGATCCCGAAATTGGCGTCGAGCCCTGGTGTCACATCACTCTCGGCCTCGATTACGGGGGACGGGGGCGTCGGTTCCTCGAGTTCCCCGACCGGCTCCGGCAGGGCGGCGACGGTTCGGGGCATGGCTGCGTCAGCCGGCGTGTCGGAGGTCTGGGCCTGCGCGACGGTGCAGGCCACGATCAGGAATCCGCTCAGGGCAAGCTCACGCGTGAACATTGGTCACCTCTCCGCTCGGCGCGACGTGCCAGCTCTGGATTGCGTTCAGGTGGTAGACGGATTTCGTGCCACGGACCGCGACAAGCTCGCCGAGCGTCGGCTGGACGTAGCCCGTCTCGTCGGTGCAGCGGCTCTGGAGCACGGCCTCGGACCCGTCCCAGATCCAGGGCATGCGGAAGCGCGTGTGGCTCTTGTGCAGCACCGGCTCCTGCAGGGCGGCCTCGGTCCAGGTCTTGCCGCCATCGGCCGAAACCTCGGCCTTGGTGATCTTGCCGCGTCCCGTCCACGCCAGCCCGGTCACCTCGTAGAAGCCCGGCCGCGGCAGCTTCATCGCCCCCGACGGGAAGGTGATGACCGACTTCGCATCCATCTCCAGCGTGAATTGCCGGGCGCTGCCGTCGGGCATCAGGTCGGTGTATTTCGACGTCTCCTCGCGGGTCATGTAGGGCTTGTCGCTGACCTCGATCCGGCGCAGCCATTTGATATGGGTGTTGCCCTCCAGCCCCGGCAGCAGCAGCCGCAGCGGATAGCCCTGTTCTGGACGCAGCGCCTCGCCGTTCTGCGCATAGGCCAGGATCGCGTCATCCATCGCGATGTCGATCGGGCAGGATCGCGTCATCACGGCGGCGTCGGCGCCCTCGGCCAGAATCCATGCGGCGCTGTCCTGGACACCCGCCTCCTTCAGCACCGTGGACAGCAGCACCCCGGTCCATTCCGAGGTCGAGGTCAGCCCGTGCGTTCCCTGCACGGTCTTCAGCGTCGGCTTCTCCCACTCGGTCAGCCCATTGCCCGAGCATTCGATGAAGTGGATGCGGCTGACCGAGGGCATGCGCCGCAGATCGTCCATGGTCAGGCGCAACGGCTTGTCGACCATGCCGTGAATGATCAGGTTGTGAGAGGCGGCGTCGATATTCGGAATGCCGCCATGATGGCGTTCGAAATGCAGCCCCGATGGCGTGATGATCCCGTGGCCTGACGCCAGGGGCGTCATCGACCAGCTCGAATCGAGGCTGTCGGTCGGATAGCGCCAGCGGATCTCGTTCTCGAATTGCGAGCGGGAGCCGTAGCCGCCGTCATCGAGGATCAGCCGCCCCTGCTCCTTGGTCGGATCCGGCTGCACCGGGTATTCGATCGCGCCGGGCGGCGCGTCGGCCCGCGCCCTTCCTCCGGACAGCAGCAGCCCGGATACGAGGGCGCCGCTCGCCAACAGGCCCCGCCGGGTCAGGCCCGGAAACATGCCCTCCTTGCAGTCACAGTCCTCCTCTGCGACCTCGCCTGCCATGATCCGGCGCTCGATCTCGACCAGCGCCTCGGCCATCTGCCGCTCCGCGGGTCCGTAACGATCGCTGGAAAAACGCTGGTCAGCCATCGGCTCCTCCCGATATTTCCTTGTGCGCCAGGAAATTACTCCTGCATGATGATGATGATGCGTGGCAGGCATCCAGTTGGCAACCTCGATCATCGGAGCGGATCTGAGCTCGGCCACAGGTTCGACTAACCTCTGCGTCACGATCACTGCCGGAAACACAGGAATTGAACCCGGAACGGCCAATGCAAGCGGCAGCACGACGAGCGAATTTCGTGTCGCGGTGGAAAAAGGCGACGGCCCGCCCCGCAGCCGGATTCGTGCAACGCCCAAGCCGATGAACGGGGCAATGACCACGAAGGCGATATAGATGGCCAATGCAGACCGAGCATGACTGCGGGCCGCGTCAGAACCGGGAACGGCCGTTGCCACGACCAAAAACAGGACGGCCGCCGTAGCCGGGACCGGAGGAAGGCCAGAAACGTCACTTGCCCGTTGTCCCGACCGAATGTCGTGCGGCCCAAAGCTGAAGATCATAGGCACGGCGATCAGCCACACGTGCGCCTGCACGAGCGCCCCGATGCGCACGAGGTTAGGCTCCAGACCCATTGATTTCAGGCTGTTGGCGTGATTCAGGCATGGCGAGGAGACCTGATATATGAGCAACCTGTTCTGGCTGACCGACGCG
>NZ_JAHQZU010000052.1 GCF_019061185.1 Paracoccus sp. Z118 | reverse complement strand
AATCCCGGCATCAGGCTGCCCGCTGTAGCAATCTGATCAAGCTCGGACCTCTCCGAGGGCCGGCGCTCCTACACCACGCCAAGGGGCATGACCCAGGATCACGCCGATGCGCCGCGCCAGGGCAACCATGGCGCGTTTCGCACCTCGGCGGCGGGCGACATGTGCGGCCATGTTCTCAGCCAAGTCGCCCGCCCACGGTGCATCATGACAGTGGCGGCCTGACACAGAGCGCGTTGCAGATTGACCTCGCCTGCCTTGGTGATGCCGCCCGAGACGTCGCGCTCACCGGATTGATTGCGTGACGGGGTGAGGCCGACCCAAGGACCCACCTTCTTCGAAGACGTGAACCGGGCGGGATCATCGACGGCTGATCGGTAGGTCAGCGCTACGACCGCGCCGATCCCCGGCATGGACATCAGCCGCCGGCATACCGGGTCATCCTGGGCCAACTGGCGCACGCGCCGCTCCGGCCTGGCCAGTTCCTGCCGCAGGGACGCGCGGGCTCAGAGCATCGGATCGGTCGCCGCCTCCAGCATCGGATTGCCTGCCGCCAGTTCCCGGACCCGGTGTTCGAACCGGCCGCGGGAGACGGCACCGACCTTGAGCCCGAAGTTTCGCAGGAGCCCGCGCAAGGACATTTCCAGCGCAATCATGCCCTGCTGAACAGCCTTACGGGCCCCGAGCACGGCACGAATCTCTTGTGCCGACACTGATTTGCAATGAACGGGCCGGAACCAGCCCAGATGCAGCAGGCGTGCGATACCCTCGGCATCCCGCCGATCCGTCTTGATCGGCATCGCTTTCAGAGCTCCTTTCACCTGCCGGGTCTCCATTAGCACGACATCCAGCCCTGCCTCACTCAATCCGCGATGCAGCCATTGCGACCAGGGACGGGCTTCAAGGCCGATGGCGGCGATGTCGCCGTACTGGTCCTTGATCCAGCGCAGCAGCGCCTCGGGCTCACTGGCAACCTGAGTCTCCCGCGCGATCTTCCCATGCTCGCTGATTACGCAAATCGCGGTCTTCGCCAGCGACACATCCAGCCCAACAAACAGCCTCATCCCCAGTCCTCCTTGTGGATCTGATACGGGAACGGCGACAGCTTGCCCCTCGTCATGCAAGCGGTAACGGGCGGTGCGCGACGCAGGCCCCGTTACGGCATCTCATTGATGGTCATAGCCAGAACATGACGGTTGCGGCGAGTGCTACGGCGGAGAGGAAGGTTTTCGCACATCTGTGGTAGCGGGTGGCGATGCGGCGCCAGTCCTTCAACCGGCCAAACATGATCTCGATCCGGTTGCGCCGCTTGTATCGGCGCTTGTCGTAGCGGACGGGTTTGCCGCGGGACTTCCGGCCGGGGATGCATGGGCATATCCCCTTGTCTTTCAGCGCTTCCCGGAACCAGTCGGCGTCATAACCCCGGTCGGCGATCTGCCATTCGGCGGCAGGCAGGCTGCCCAGCAGAGCCGCAGCGCCGGCGGTAGTCGCTGACCTGGCCTGCGGTCATAAAGAACCGAAGAGGGTGGCCCTTGGCATCGGTGACGGCGTGCAACTTGGTGTTCAACCCGCCCTTCGTGCGCCCGATCAGGCGGCCGCGCTTGTCGTCGGACCCTCCTTTAGGGATGGCCCGCCCCTCCGGCCGACGCCGGTGTAGGATTGTCGGTGTTTCAGAGAGGAAGGAACGGACCATGAGCATCGTGATCCTCGGAATTGATCTGGGCAAGAACAGCTGTAGCATCGTCGGCCTCGACACGGCCGGATCGGTGATCCTGCGGCGGCGGATGCGTCGTGATGGCGTGATCGCCTTCGCGTCAAGGCTGCCGCCCTGCACCATGGCGATGGAAGCCTGCTGCGGCGCGCATCACATGGACCGATCGCTGGCGGCACTGGGGCATGAGGTGCGGCTGATGTCGCCGGAATATGTGCGGCCCTACGTCAAGGCCTAGAAGAATGACGATCGCGACGCCGAGGCGATCGCCGAAGCGGCGACCCATCCCACCATGCGCTTTGTCGAGCTCAAGAGCGAGGAACAGCTCGACATCCAGACGCTGCACCGGGTGCGCGACCGTCTGGTCGGCGAGCGCACCTCGTTGACCAACCAGATCCGGAGCCTGCTGCTGGAGCGCGGACACACCGCCGCGCAAGGTCATGGCCGATTGCGCCGTCTGATCGAAGACATGCGCACGCGGTGGGACGATCTGGACCGTCGGATTGCTGCTTTCGACGCCGAGTTTGCGGCCATGGCCCGAACCGATGATCGGGCCCGGCGCCTGACATCCATTCCCGGCATCGTGGCGCTGAACGCGACCGCCCTCGTGGCCGCGGTCGGCGGTGCCGCGACCTTCGGGAAGGGACGCGACCTTGCGGCATGGCTGGGGCTGGTGCCGCGTCAGGTCACGACCGGCGGCAGACCAAGGCTGATGGGGATCACCAAGCGCGGCAGCCGATACCTGCGCAAGATGCTGATCCAGGGCGCGCGATCTGCCATGCCCTCGCTGGCAAAGACCGACACGGCCCTCGGGTCGTGGTTGCGAGGGCTGTTGGCTCGCAGCCATCCCAATGTCGCCGTTGTCGCATTGGCGGCGAAGATGGCGCGCACCGTCTGGGCCCTGCTTCGCCACGGCCGGATCTATCAGGCCGAGGCGAGACCAGCATAAGAACAGCCTCCGGCAGACATCGTGCCGGGGGCGACGAACTGCGAGTGGTGAAAGGAAGATGGCCTGACAGTCGAACGGTGTTCCGACAACCTCCGGCGAAAAATGGCTCTTCGAGGCCGGCCCCTTTATGAGGATCGGGACGCGCGGATCTCCATCTTGGCAGCGGCCACAGCGCCGGCATGCCGGATACGTTTGTGCAGACTGCTCGATCCATTTCCATCAGCGCTTGCAACGGGGCGGGCCATACGTTTTCGCCCGCAGGCTTGAGGCCGTGCGATGCGCCTTCAGATAAGTCGCGTCGATCATGACGACCTTCTCCGCGCCGCCTTCGGAGGCCAGCCCCTCCATCATCCGGGCGAAGACCCCCATGTCGCCCCATCGCTTCCAACAGTTGTAGAGGGTCTTCGGAGGGCCATACTCCCGGGGCGCATCGCACCATCTTAACACGTTGCCATTGATGAAGATTATGCCGCTCAGCACGCGCCGATCATCAACGTGGGGTTTGCCGTGGGACTTCGGGAAAAAGGGCCGCAGACGCTCCATCTGCGCGTCGGTCAGCCGGAAAAGGTTGCTCATCATCACCCCCGTCGGTGCGGGAGCTTAAATCACGCGGACCCAGCAGCCTCAAGCAGATCAATGGGTCCTGACCCTAGATGCCGCGTCTCGGTCCGCGTGAAAAAATCTATCAGCGCGCAGAGCAAAATCGTCGCGTAAGAAGGACTTACAGAAAACGAAAGTATTTTTGGCCGCATGGCAAGCCCACATCGCCTAACCTCGCAGAGCGCTGGCGAGGGACGACGGCGCAGCACCACAAGCAACGGAGACAGATTGATGCGCGGCGCTAATATTGTGACCGAGGCGCTCGCTTCAGCAGGCGTGAAGACCATCTTCAGTCTGTCGGGCAACCAGATAATGCCCGTCTATGATGCCTGCCTCGATACGGGGCTTGAGATCGTGCACACGCGCCACGAGGCGGCCGCCGTTTTCATGGCCGATGCCCATGCGCAGCTGACCGGCACCCTGGGTGTGTGTCTGGTCGCGGCTGCACCCGGCGCCGCGAACGCGCTCGGGCCGCTGTTCAGTGCCCGGCTTTCGGAAAGTCCCGTCCTGTTCCTGACCGGAGATTCCTCCGTCGCACAGGATGGAAGCGGCGCGTTTCAGGAACTCGATCAGGTTGCCCTTACATCGCCGCTGACCAAGCTGTCGATCCGGCCGAAGACTGTGGGCGAGCTTCGCGATGCGCTGGTCGAGGCCGCAAAGGTTGCGCAGTCGGGCCGTCCCGGCCCGGTCCATGTGGCGCTGCCCTTCGATGTCCTCGAGGCGGAATCGGATATTGCGCCTCCGTCGGCGGACGACATGCGCTTTGCAGACAACCCCATTGATCAGGCGGCAATTAAGGCAATCTCCCGGCGGCTCGCACAGTGCGAGCGCCCCCTCGTCCTCTTCGGTCCGGCCATGGCAGCGAGCAGAACGGCAGATCTTCACGCCAGGCTGGCAGATCATCTCGACGCTCCCGTCATCGCGATGGAAAGTCCGCGCGGCCTTAGCGATCCCGCGCTCGGCGCCGTCGCGAAGATGGTCGCCGATGCGGACATGATCGTCTCGCTCGGCAAGCCGGTCGATTTCACCCTCGGCTTCGGCAAGCCGGCCGCCCAAGCGGCATGGATAGTCGTCAACGCCGAGAACGCCGAACTGCAGCGCGCCCGGAAAAATCTGGGCGACAAGATCGTTGATGAGCTTCAGGCTCCTGCGGGTCCGGTCGCGCAGGCGTTGCTTGACCAGCCGCCATCTGCATCCAACCGGGCCGCATGGCGCGCGCGCGTTACGGAGGCGATACGCTGGCGTGCGGGTTACGAGGACACGGACGCCGCCGGCCGCCTCACCCCCGGCGCGCTTTGCGCCGCTGTCCAGCGGTGCCTCGATCGCGCCTCGTCCTCGGTCGTGATCTGTGACGGCGGGGAGTTCGGCCAGTGGGCGCAGGCAGGCGCCCAGGGCACGCGCCGCATCGTGAACGGCCCATCGGGCGCGATCGGCGGCGGCCCATGCTATGCGCTCGGTGCCAAGATGGCCGCACCCGACGCCACCGTCATCGCCCTCGTCGGTGACGGCACCGTGGGCTTTCATCTGGCAGAGTTCGAGACGGCAGTGCGCGCGCAAACGCCCTTTGTCGTTGTCATCGGCAATGACGGTCGGTGGAATGCGGAACATCAGATCCAGCTTCGCCAGTATGGGCCAGAGCGGCTTGTCGGCTGCGAGTTGTCGAATGCGCGCTACGATCTGGCGGTCGTCGCCCTTGGCGGACATGGAGAGTATGTCGAGCGGCTCGAGGATCTCGACGCTGCACTGGAACGCGCCGTCACCAGCGGCAAAGTGGCGTGCGTCAACGTGATCATGGCTGGTCTGCCCGCCCCGTGTGGCAGCGGTCACTGACAAGAAGGGCATCAGGCCCCGACGTCCAATCAATGGGAGGAATATGACATGCTGCTTCGAAATCTTGCAATCACCGCTGCCATCACCCTTGCTGGCGCTACGATCGCACAGGCCGAAATGGCCGAGATCACGATCGCGCGGCAGCCCAGTCTCGGGCATCTGCCGCTGATGATCATGGAGGACCGCGGCCTGCTTCAGGCGCGGGCCGCGGAGCTTGGAATAGAAGGCCTCAAGGTCAATTTTGCAACTCTCGCCGGCGGCGCCGCAATGAACGATGCGCTGTTGTCGAACAGCGTCCAGTTCGCGGCCGGCGGGGTGCCGCCGCTTCTGATCCTGCGCGAAAGAACTGACGGAACCTCAGCCGAGGTAAAGGGCGTCTCGTCCATGAACTCGATGCCGCTTCTCCTCAACAGCAACAAGGAGGAGATCCAGTCGATCACCGATTTCAGCTCGGCTGACAAGATCGCCCTGCCGGCCGTCAAGGTATCCATCCAGGCCATCCTGCTGCAGATGGCGGCGGAGAAGGAGTTCGGCGAGGGCGAGCGTGACCGTCTCGACGCGTTTACCATCACCATGTCGCATCCCGACGGAATGGCCGCCCTGATGGCGGGTCATGAGGTCACGGGCCATTTCACCGCCTCGCCGATCCAGGATCTGGAGTTGCAGAACGAGGGCGTGCACACGGTGCTCAATTCCTACGACGTGCTTGGCGGACCGGCAACGTTCAACGTGATCTGGGCATCAAGCCGGTTCAAGGACGAAAACCCGCTTATCTACCGGGCTTTCGTGGAATCGCTCGAGGATGCGATCGGGGTCATCAACTCGGATACGGACGCAGCGGTCGATACATATGTGAGGCTCAGCGGAGATGCGTCCACACCCGAACTCGTGCGTCAGATCATCACCGACCCACAGGTCACCTACACCACCACACCGAACAATATCGGCAAGTATCTCGACTTCATGACCCACATCGGCACGCTGAAACTGGAAGGAGCGACATGGCAGGACGTTTTCTTCGAGAACGTGCACGACAAGGATGGAAGCTGACCACGACAGAAGTGCCTGCCGGGTTGCCACCCCATCACGTCAAGGGCGAGATGCGCTGGATCGCCCTTCGACTGATCTTCCTCTGGTTCGACGGACACCAAATGATCCTCCCCGATAGAGGTGGTTCGCTTCGTCTGAACAACGTCGGGGCTCGTGCTAAGTGGATCTCCGCCTTGGTTGCGCCGCTGCCGGGATTGGCATCGGCTGGCTGAGATAGGCCTGATCGGGTGTCTGCCCGCCATGTATGAGGAGGATCAGAAAACGTTCCAGTGGAACGTTTTC
>NZ_JAHQZU010000051.1 GCF_019061185.1 Paracoccus sp. Z118 | reverse complement strand
ACGGTCACCCGAAAAGCGCCATCGAGGACCTCATGCCCTGGTGCTTCAACCAGCCGTCAAGCATCGCCGCATAGGGCAACGACCTCGCGCTTACGTTCAAACGGCGCCAGTGTGCTCCGGCGGCTGGCAGCCCGGACCAGTTGGGCGGGCTGCCGGGCAGGTCGCTGCAGAGGTTACGCCGCCTCTCGCTCGGGCTGCATCATCAGGTTTTCGGGCATAAAGCCGGCGGTCTTCGCCGCCGAGATGAAGGCCCGGCGTGCGGCTCCGACGGGTGCCAGACACTCCATGGCGGCCTCTACCCGATGCAGCGCCCGATCTCTCGCGGAGTCGGCGACCGGCCACTTCTTCCGCAGCCAATAACGCGCCTGTTCGGCGGTGGTGAATTTCTGGACGTCGCCCTCGGGCGACACGACAAAGGACAGGGGCTTGCCCCAGTTAATTTCGATCAACGTCAGTTCTTTCGTGGAGAGGCGAGCACCGGCGCATCGCAACGCAGCCGGTTCGCAGGGAAGGCGGGCGATGCCGCGATGGCCGCCCAGCCTTCATGATTTCGCAGGTTTCGCTCAGGCGAGGGCGAGGTTCGTTGCCGACTCACGGCCGTCCCGGTCACGTTCCAGATCGAACGTGACGGCCTGGCCGTCGTCCAGCTGTTGAATGCCGGCGCGCTCCAGTGCGGAGACGTGGACGAAAATGTCCTTCGATCCGCTTTCGGGAGCGATGAAGCCGAAGCCTTTGGTGGGGTTGAACCATTTCACGGTGCCATTGGCCATCGTGTTGTTTCCTTATGCATGCCGCTCACATGATGCAGCGGCCCGGCAAAGCTGTAGATCGAGAGCTGAGCCGGAAGGAACAGGTTCGAAAAGAGTGTTGCCGGATGTATATAGGTGCTGGCCTCATTTTTGTAAGGGGCGCGTGCAGGCCGGGCAGCACGGCCGGATGGCAGGCGATCTTCCATGTGGTCGCCCTGGCCGGCGCTCCCGACGCGGTGCTGAACAAAGAGACGACGCGGCGACCAGCAGCACAGGAGCACCTGCACCGCGCGGGCCGTCATCTCGGGCGGCCGAACTCCCGGTGTCAGGCATGGTGCCCGAACGCAAAGGGTGTCGCCTCCGCCGGGTCGGCATGGTAGCTTACCTCGCTTCGGCCCTCCGCAAGCCGTCCTGGCCTTTCTTCAATTCGGGAATCAATCGTGCTGTCGCGCCCTCCTTCAAAATATTCCAGGTCAGTTCTGGAAGACGCTCTGGAGCAGCATTTCGCTGCCATCATCGAGGGCTCGGATGACGCGATCGTGGCCAAGGACCTCGACAGCATCATCCTGAGCTGGAATCCCGCGGCAGAGCGCATTTTCGGCTATGCGGCAGAGGAGGTGCTGGGAAAGCCGATCACCATTCTCATCCCGGAGGATCGGCAGCACGAAGAGGTGGACTTCATGGATCGCCTGCGCCGGGGAGAGCGGATCCAGCACTTCGAGACGCTACGCAGAAAGAAGAACGGCGAACTGTTCCCGATTTCCGTGACCATTTCCCCGATCCGGGACGGAAACGGGAAAGTCATCGGGGCGTCGAAGATTGCCCGAGACATTACGCCGCAGCACCGTGCGGCCGAGCAGCAGCGATTGCTGCTGTCCGAAATGAAGCATCGTGTCGGCAACAGCTTCGCGATCGCCAGCGGGCTGCTGAGACTCTGCGCCGGCCAGTCCTCCACGGTGGATGATTTCGTGGGGCTCATGCGCGGGCGCTTCCTTTCGCTGGCAGCGGCACATTCTCTGGCCGCGCCTGTCACTGCCGACGGAACCGTGGAGTCGGGACGAAGGCCGTTGAAGTCCCTTCTCGGCGCGATCCTCGAGCCTTTCACGGGTGAGCTTCCGGCCGGCGTGGTCGTGGAGGACATCACCTTGAGCAGTGATGCCGTCACACCGCTGGCGCTGGTGTTCTATGAGCTTTGCACCAATTCCGTGAAACACGGCGCATTGTCCCGCGAGGACGGGCGCCTCTCGGTCACCAGCGAGCGCCTCGGCGACCGTCTGATCGTTCACTGGGCCGAAGACTTCGGGCAGTCCGCAGAAGAACCCCCCCGGCATCAGGGCTTCGGAACCACGATGTGCGAAGCGGCCGTACGCGACCATCTCGACGGCTCGTTCCAAAGGAGCTTCATGCCGGGCGGAATGCGCGCGACGCTCGACCTCAGCTATGATCGCCTGACGGAAGACGGCTGAGGAACGCCCTCGCTCCGCGGCACTACCGCTTCCCGGACATCGTTCCCGCAGGGCGGTCGGGGGTCGGGGGTGAATGCCCTCTCGCATACCGGACCATCGACGCAGGACGCGGGATGGTCGAGAGATCGTCGGGTCACGAAGCACTCATGATGCGGTTGAATAGAACCGCCCCATCCGCTCCGATCGCGCAGACTTGGAAGCTGCCCTTCGCCAAGTCGATCGCCAGCATGCTGATCGTCGTCGTCATCAATGTGCCCTCCGTTCGGTTCCAGTGGAACCATCATGGCATACGAGATGCCGCTCGGTGGGGGCATCCACCGCATCAGTTCAGGCACCGGCTCCGAACCGGACGACATCCGGCCGGCCCATCCCGACGGGTTATATCGGTCCAAAGCGTCCACTCGGTGAACAGCCTATGTCCGCTCGGCGTGACCTGATTCCAGAACGTAGAGTCGGCTGACCGCTCATTACCCCAGTCTCGGCTTCATACTCGACCGGCTATGGGACGATCATGGGTCATTAAAGCCTGCACTGCTCCGAATCAGCAAACCAACAATTGTTGGAGCTGCCCGGCGCCACCCCGCGCTTTTTTTCGGTATGATGGAGAGGCATCCGACGTCACCCGCTTCCGCTTTGCTTTTGCACAACCATACGTTGCATTCCGACAGACCGCTGCGAGGATTACCGCATGACCGATCTGCAACTCTGGGGCGGGTGCGAATACACCCTCAATCGTGTCGGAAACCGCTTCTTCGACCAGACGATTCGCTCCGGGCACCAAGACCGCGTCGCCGATCTGCAGTTGTTCGCCGAGCTCGGTATCCGCGCGCTGCGCTATCCCGTGCTGTGGGAGCGCACTTCGCCCCATCGGGCCGGTGAGGTGAACTTCGCCTGGAGCGATGAACGGCTAGCCGAGATCCGGCGGCTTGGTTTGCGACCGATCGTCGGCCTCGTGCATCACGGCAGCGGGCCGGCCTATACGAGCCTCCTGGCCGACGATTTCGCGACGGGGCTTGCCGGGCACGCGCGGGCGGCCGCCGAGCGCTACCCGTGGATCGAGGACTGGACTCCCGTCAACGAGCCGCTGACGACCGCGCGGTTCGCCTGCCTCTATGGCCATTGGTATCCGCACAAGCAGGACGAAGATGCCTGCTGGCTGGCACTCCTGAACCAGATCGACGCCGTCCGGGGTGCCATGCGCGAGATCCGCCGCGTCAATCCGGCGGCGCGGCTCATCCAGACCGAGGATCTCGGCTTCTGCCACGCGGTCCCGGAACTGACCGCCGAGGCCGCCTTCGAGAACGACCGCCGCTGGCTCACCTGGGATCTGCTGTGCGGCACCGTTGTGCCGGGCCACCCGCTCTGGTCGCGGCTGTCCGCGCGCGGGTTCGCGGACCGGCTGCAGGCGATCACCGACGATCCCTGCCCGCCCGACGTCATCGGCATCAACCATTACCTGACCAGCGAGCGTTTCCTCGATGATCGGATCGGCCTCTATCCCGGGATCGGACCCTCGGCCGAAAGCGGCGGCCGGTATGTCAATGTCGAGGCGGTGCGGACCGTGCCGGGTGCGCTGCTCGGCGTCGAGGCGCTGCTCGGCGAGGCGTGCTCGCGTTACGGCCGCAGGATCGCAATCACCGAATGCCACAACGGCTGCACGCGCGAGGAACAGATGCGTTGGTTCCTGCAGGTCTGGCGGGCCGCCGAAAGTGCCTCTGCGCGGGGCGCGGAAATCGAGGCGGTCACAGCATGGGCGCTGCTCGGCACGTTCGACTGGGACAGTCTCGTGACGGTCGAGGCGGGACATTATGAATGCGGCGTCTATGATCTGCGCGCCGGAACACCGCGCCCCACCGCCATGGTGCCGCTGTTGCGGGCGCTCGCCGCCGGCGCCGAGCCGCCGCATCTCGACATCATGGCGATGCCGGGCTGGTGGGAGCGCGATAACCGGCTTTGGGCCTGCGCGATGCCGCCAGCATCGGCACCGGCAACCCCGCAGGGTGTGGCAGCCACGGGCCAGAGCCTTGCGCCGCCCGTCCGCGACGCCCGACCGATCCTCGTCACCGGCAGAAGCGGCACACTCGGGCGGATGTTCGCGCGCCATTGCGAATGCCGGGGCCTGTCTTACGTGCTGACCGACCGCGCATCACTGGCGATCGACGATCCGTCATCAGTCACGGCAGCGCTGGACCGCATCGGACCGTCTGCCGTGGTCAACACCGCCGGACTGGTCGACATCGACGGCGCCGAAGCCGATCCGGCCGTGTGCTTCGTTGCCAACGTCGGCGGACCCGCAAACCTCGCTGCCGCCTGCGAACGGCAGGGCATCGCCCTCGTGACCTTCTCCTCGGACCAGGTGTTCGATGGCGCAAAGGGCAGCGCCTATGTCGAAGGGGACGCCACCAATCCGCTCAACGCCTACGGGCGCAGCAAGGCCGAAGCAGAGCGTCGGGTGCTCGACGCCGATCCGGACGCGCTGGTGATCCGCACGGCCGCCTTCTTCTCGCCGCACGACGTCTACAACTTTGCCGTCCACGCGCTGTTGGCGCTTCGCGCCGGGCATCGGTTCGCGGCTGCCGCGGATAACTTCGTCTCGCCCACCTATGTGCCCGATCTCGTGGATGCGGTTCTCGACCTGCTGCTCGACGGGGAGACGGGCATTCGCCATCTCGCCAGCCACGGCGGCCTGTCCTGGGCCGGGTTCGCTCGCGCGCTTGCCACGGCGGACGGCCTCGATCCGGGCGCCGTCGATGCCGTCGAGGCGGCCTCCCTGGGATGGCGGGCGCCCCGGCCGGCGGACGTGACGCTCGCCACCGAACGCGGTCAGATGCTGCCAGACATCAACGACGCAATAGCACGCTTCCTGCGTGACTATCCGCGGGCGAGTGTGCGGAGCGAAGGCCCGGCACGCTGAACCGCGCGAACGCGCGGAGATTGCTGGCCGGCGACGGGCGTCTCAGCAATCCCGCGGGAAGCAGACCTCAGCTTTGTGCCGCGTTCCGGCTCGGCAGCTATCACCACAACATATGAGAAGCATGTCGCAACCGCATCTACCCTTCGCGAGTTCCCGTGCGTGGCTGCTGCGACGGACGTCATGCGCCCGAGCAGCGGCCGTGTCGCGGCTGGACTCAGTGATCACCCGCGACATCCGCCATCGTGCAACGTGACAAGGAGTTTCACATGTTCTTCCGCACCAAGCATCTTCAGATCGACGCCAAGCCCGAGCGACCGGATCCCGTTTTCGCCAAGATGCTGCAGGAGCCTCTTGGCGGGCAATGGGGCGAGATGAGCGTCATGATGACCTACCTCTTCCAGGGCTGGAATTGCCGCGGTCCGGCGAAATACAAGGACATGATCATGGACATCGGCACCGAAGAGATCGCCCATGTCGAGATGCTCGCCACCATGATCGCCCGGCTGCTGGAAAACTCGCCGGTCGAGGCGCAAGAGGACGCGGCCAAGAACAGTGTCGTGGGTGCCGTAATGGGAGGAGCGCGGGTCGAGGACGTGATCCTTTCGGGCATGAACCCGCAGCACGCCATCGTTTCGGGGGGCGGCGCGATGCCGTCGGACAGCGTCGGCTATCCCTGGAACGCCAAGTATACCATCGCCAGCGGCAATCTGCTTGCCGACTTCCGCTTCAACGTCACCGCCGAGAGCCAGGGACGGCTTCAGGTCGCGCGCCTCTACAACCTGACGAACGATCCCGGCGTGCGGAAGATGCTGGCCTACATGATCGCCCGTGACACGATGCACCAGAATCAGTGGCTTGCTGCCATCGCGGAACTGGAGGCCGACGGTCTGGAAGAGACACCTGTCCCGTCCAACTTCCCGCAGTCGCTCGAGGACCAGCGCGTGAGCTATCAGTTCTGGAACTGCTCGGAAGGGACGGAGAGTCAGGAAGGAGGTTGGGCAGCCGGCACCACGCCGGATGGCAAAGGACAGTTCGAGTATCTGGCCGAGCCCAAACCCATGTCCACGGACGACGGCACACTCGGCCAGACCGATCCTCGCCTCTACGGCACCCCGCGCCAACCCGTGCCGAAGACGGCGAAGAAATAACAGAAACGACGATCGCGCGATCTTGTCGGCCAGGCAGGATCGCGCGGGGCGTTCCATGGCCTAGCCGTCGCCGTCGCTCTCGCCGATGTCAGTGACGCGTCTCTACAAGCAGACCAGCGAAAGTTTGAGCAGCGAATCTCGCGGCCATTCACCTGAACAGCAGCTCCGCGCAGCGCCTTGCCTCGAACGGCTTTTCGCAGCAGGGCACCTCGGCGTAGGCCGGTGGCAGGGACTGGGTGTCGT
>NZ_JAHQZU010000050.1 GCF_019061185.1 Paracoccus sp. Z118 | reverse complement strand
ATCGGCGATGGCCGCCAGCGTCACGCCCGGCCGCGCGCTGCGCTACGCCGGGGCTCCGCGCGCGGCCTCCTACACCAACCGCTGGGACACTGCCCTCCAGCCAGGCGAGATGATCCAGATGCACGTCGAGCAGGTCTGCGGGCTTGAGCGGTCGGTGCTCCGGGCCGAAGGTGATCCGGCCGTAGTCGGGCAGGGTGAGCCGCGCTGACATCATCGCTTCCGGCACGTCATCCGTCAGCGCGAAATCCATCCAGAGCGTGCAGCAGAGAAAGCGGTTCCCGCCGATCTCGAACCGCCTTTTTTGGGCGAAGTTCACGCCGGCTTGCGCGGCGATCCCGGCGAGGCCGCTGTCATCGTCGAGCCGCCGTCCGTAATAATCGTGGTTTCCTGGAATGACCCAGACCCTGCCAAGATCGATCAGGCCTTCCAGGTAGCCGAAGAAGCCCGGCCAGCCTTGCGCGGGACTCTCAGCGATTTCGCCGGCGACGATCAGCGCATCCACGCTCGCAATCTCTTCCGCCACCTTGCCGAAAGGGTCAGTGTTGGCACGCTGCCACAGGTTGAAATGGACATCGGCCCAGACGAGAACCTTCATCACATCCCCCTCGGACCGATCTCGGGAGCAGGGGAAAGGCCGAGCATCGGCGTCATCCTGCATTGCGCATGGTGCGCATCTTTCGCGTCGGCCTGGCCCGGGTCCGTCTCGGACCCGCCAAGGAGCCCGACATCCGCAAGCCGGGCACTGATCTCCGCCTCGCCAAGGAACCCGGCGGCCTCGAGAGCGGCGGCCAAACTGTCGAGCAGCGGGCGATGCCGACCCAGAAGCTCCTGCGCCGTGCTCACGGTCCGGTCGAGGCGGTGCTGCAGTTGCTCCCGCACGGCATGCGGCAGCGACAGGATCATTCCGGGGTGCGGTTCGGCACCGATCGAGAGATGGCCGTAGTCGCCCAGTCCGGCTTGCAGTTCCATGGTGAGCAGGATCTGCGTCGCGCGGGCAAGGTCGCTCTCCATCCCGCCTCCACCGCCGGCGCTCATGTCGCCGAGGACCAGCAACTCGGCGGCACGTCCGGCCAGATGGCCCAAGCAGAGCCGCTCGACGCCGGCGAGAGTCGGCTCCGGCTCGTGCCAGCGGATCAGAGTCTCGCCGCCCTCGGGCGTGAGCCGCATCCCGAGGACGCGGCCGAGATCGAGGGCGGCGACGACGACTGCATGCCCGGCCTCATGGATGGCCAGCCGTCGGCGAAGACTTGGCGGCAGGGTTTGATGGTCGGGACCAAGGGCGGCGCGGAGGTCGTCGAGCACCAGCGGCCGACGGCTCTGACATGCGCGGGCCTTCGCGGCGCGGACCGGGGCGGCGCATTCCGCACCAGACCGGCCGAACGCCAGTTCGCCGAGCGGCATGAGATCGATGCCGACCAGTTCGGCGCCGAGATGCTGGCGCAGGATCGTCGCAAGCGCCGGTGCATCCAGACGTCGAATGTGAATTACTTGGTCAAAGCGACCGGCACGGGTAATCGCCGGATCGATCCGGTCGGGGTAATTGCACGCCCCCACCACGATCACGCCTTCACGCCCGTCAACGCCCACCCGGCTGTGGCAAAACGGAACTCACACGGTCGTTTAGGGTCTGGGGTGCGCAACCGATCTTTGCGGAAATCGACACGACCGCCTGCCAGCGCGATTCATGCTGACCCTCATTGTCGAGAACCAGCCGCACGGCACGCTCGCGCACTTCAGGGGAAAACTTGTTCGTCGTCTTTCATGATGCTCCAGCCTACTCAGGAGTTGGAGCCTCCGGCAAACCCGGTGCGGTTCGGCGCTTCAACACCCGCCACCTTGGCCCATCGATGCCGCGGGGGGGGGCGGGACGCCAAGGGTCCGGGTTGTCTCACCCCATCCGCTCGGACGCGTGGGAGCCGGGCGAGGCGGGGAACACGATCGTCTTGTTCCCGTTCAGGAACACCCGCCCGTTCACATGGGCATGGACCGCGCGGGCGAGCACCGCCGATTCCACGTCGCGGCCGAGGCTCACATAATCTTCGGGCGACTGGGCATGGGTGACGCGCACCGTGTCCTGTTCGATGATCGGCCCTTCGTCGAGATCCGTCGTCACATAATGCGAGGTCGCGCCGATCAGCTTCACCCCGCGCTCGAACGCCTGCTTGTAGGGATTCGCGCCCTTGAAGCTGGGCAGGAACGAGTGGTGGATGTTGATGATCCGCCCGGACATCTCCTGGCACATCCGGTCCGACAGCACCTGCATGTAGCGGGCCAGCACGATCAGCTCGGCCCCCGTCTCGTGGACGATCCGCATCTGCTGGGCCTCGGCCTCGGCCTTCGTCTCGGGCGTGACCCTGATGCAGTAATAGGGGATGTCGTGGTTCACGACGACCTTCTGGTAGTCCATGTGGTTCGAGATCACCGCCACGATGTCGATGGGCAGCGCCCCGATGCGCCAGCGATAGAGCAGGTCGTTCAGGCAATGTCCGAAGCGCGAGACCATCAGGATGACGCGGCGCTTGCGGGCCTCGTCGAAGAACTCGGCTTCCATCCCCAGCGTCGCGGCGATGGGGGCGAAGCCGTCCCGCAATTCGTCCAGCTGCTTGCCGGTCTCGCTCTGGAAGCTGGTGCGCATGAAGAAGCGGCCCGTGTGGACGTCATCGAACTGGGCGCTGTCGGTGATGTTGCAGCCCTGCTCGGCGAGATAGCCCGCGATGGCGGCGACGATGCCGCGGGTGGACTGGCAGGAGACGCGGAGGGCGTAGCGGGACATGGGAACTCTCGACTTCAGGGAAATGGGGCAGGGAACTGGGGGCCGGTTATGCGGCGGCGGCGTCGAGCCGCGCAACCGCGGTTTCCAGCACATGCCAGAGCGTTCCGGCGGCCGAGCGCATGCCCGCCACCGCGAGGTGGTCGGGCGCGCGGCGGATGACGAAGACGCTCATGTGATGCAGCCCGGTGCGGGCGGCGCGGCCGGACGCAAGGTTTGCCGGGTCGATGTTCACGAGCTTTGCCAGCAGCGCGAGGATCGGCGCCTCGCCGGCCGACGAGCGGATCTCGAAAGCCGCGAAGCCGTCGGTCTGCTCGGTCACGGACGCGCCGGAAGCCTCGGCAGCGACGCGGGCGGCGAAGTCCATTCCGGCCAGCCGGTGCCCCTCGATCATCCACTGGTCCGGCCCGGTCCAGAAGGCCGAGATCTCGCCCTGCGCCGCCCATCCGCCGGGGCCGGGAAGGGTCAGTCCGAAGGGCGCGGGCTGCGCGCCGCCCCGCCGCAGCGCCAGCGAGGCGAGGGCAAGCCCGTCGTTTTCGGTCAGCGTCAGCGCGCCGTGGCGGGCCGTCGCCGGTGCCGCGCCGCCGGTTGCGGGAAGGGGGGACAGGTCATGCACGCGATCAGGCACGGAGGCGTTCTCCCTCGGGGTCGATGAAATGGGGGCTGGTGACGCGGACCTTGACGGTCTGGCCCTGAAGCGGGTTGGCGGCGACGATCATCTCGCCCATCCGCGCCGCGCCGTTGTCCAGAAAGCCAAGGCCGATGGCGTGGCCCAGATGCGGGCTGTGCGCGCCCGAGGTGATCCAGCCCTGATCGGTGTCGGTGTTCTGCTCGGCGCCGTCCGCGAACAGATGCGCGCCCGCGACCACCGGCCGGGCCGGATCGACGGGCTCCAGCCCGACGAGCACGCGGCGTTCGCTCGCAAGCCCTTCGCGGCGCGACATGACCGCGCCGATGCTGTCCTTCTTCGTGGACACCATCCGTCCCAGTCCCAGCATCTGCGCCGTGGTCTGGCCGTTCAGTTCGTTCCCCGCGGCATGGCCCTTTTCGATCCGCATGACGCCAAGCGCCTCGGTCCCATAGGGGGTCGCGCCGAGGTCCGCGCCGATCTCCACCAGCCGCGCCATCAGCGCGTTGCCATAGCGGGCGGGCACCGCGATCTCATAGGCCAGCTCGCCCGAGAAGCTGATGCGGAACAGCCGCGCGCGCAGCCCGCCGCAGATGGTCAGGCTGGCGCAGGCCATGAAGGGGAACGCCTCGTTCGACAGGTCGAAGCCGTCCACGATGCGTTCCAGCAGACGGCGCGCATTCGGCCCCGCGACCGCGATCTGCGCCCAGGCGTCGGTGGTCGAGATCAGCTGCACGTCCAGCTCCGGCCACAGGCACTGACGGCAGAACTCCATGTGGCGATAGATCGTGCCGGCGTTGGCGGTGGTAGTGGTCACGACGTAATGCGTGTCCGCCAGCCGGGCGCAGGTGCCGTCGTCCCAGACGACGCCATCCTCGCGCAGCATCAGGCCATAGCGGACCATCCCGACCTTCAGGCTGCCCATGGCATTGGCATAGACGCGGTTCAGGAACTCGCCCGCATCCGCGCCCTGCACATCGACCTTGCCCAGCGTCGTCACGTCGCAGATGCCGACGCCCTTGCGGGTCGCCAGAACCTCGCGGTCCACCGTCTCGCGCCAGTGGCTCTCGCCCGCGCGGGGGAAATACTGCGCGCGCATCCACTGGCCGACCTCGACGAAGACCGCGCCCTGCGCGGCCGCCCATTGGTGCGTGGGCGTCAGGCGGCGCGGCTTGAAATGGCCGCCATTGTCGCCGCCGCCCAGTGCCGACAGCGCGACCGGGGTGTAGGGCGGCCGGAAGATCGTGGTGCCGGTCTGCGGGATGGTCTGGCCGGTCAGCTCCGCCATGACCGCCAGCGCGGTGACGTTCGCCGTCTTGCCCTGGTCGGTCGCCATGCCAAGCGTGGTCCAGCGCTTCAGATGCTCCACCGGGCGCATGTTCTCCAGATACGACAGCGCGATGTCCTTGACGGTCACGTCGTTCTGGAAATCCACCCAGGCGCGGCCCTTGCCGGGGACGTGCCACAGCGGATGCAGGTTCAGGCCCGCATCCTCGGTCCGCGGCAGGTCGGGCAGCGAGACGTCAAGGCCGAGGCCTGCCAGCGCATCCCGCGCTGCCTCGGCCCCGGAGCGCAGGGCGGCGGCGGTGGAGCCATGCCCGGCGGCGGCCCCGGCCACGAACAGACCCTCGGGTCCGTCCGGGGGCGGCAGGAAGACCTGCGCCGCCTCATCCCAGACCGGGCGGCCGCGGTGGTGCGAGGCGAGATGCACGTTCGGGTTCCACCCGCCCGAAACCCCCAGCGCGCCGCAATCCAGCCATTCGGCGCGGCCGTTCGCCGTGACCTCGACGGCGCGCAGCCCGTGGCGGCCCTTGCTGTCCGTCACCGTTGCGCCCGCGAACAGCGGATAGTCGCCCTGCGCCTGCGCCCCGGCGCGCGAGTCGATGACGCCCGCGACTGCGACGTCCTTGCCCAGCAGGTCCAGCGCCGTCCGGTGGCCATCGTCGTTGTTGGTGAAGATCGCCACGCGCTCCGCAGGCGCGACGGCGTAGCGGTTGGCATAGGCCCGCAGCGCGCCCGCCAGCATCACGCCGGGCCGGTCGTTGTTGGCAAAGGGGATATGCCGCTCGGTCGCGCCTGCCGCCAGCACGGCGCGGCGGGCGGTGATGCGCCAGAGGGTCTGGCGCAGTTTCGCGGGGCCGGGCAGGTGGTCCGACACCCGCTCCAGCGCGCCGTAGACGCCGGAATCGAAGACGCCATAAACCGTGGTGCGGCGCATGATCCGCAGGTTGGGCAGGCTGGAAAGCTCGGCCTCGGCCCCGGCGATCCAGTCGGTGGCGGGCGCGTCGTCCAGCGGATGAGTCTCGGCCAGAAACCGCCCGCCCAGTCGGAAGTCCTCGTCGGCCAGGATCACCCGCGCGCCGGTCCGCGCCGCGGTCAGCGCCGCCGCCAGCCCGGCCGCGCCGCCGCCGATCACCAGCAGGTCGCAATGCAGGAAGCCCTTGTCATAGGCATCAGGGTCCGGCTCTCCCGACAGCCGCCCCAGCCCCGCCGCGTGGCGGATCGCGGGCTCGTAGAACTTCTCCCAGAATTTTTGCGGCCACATGAAGGTCTTGTAATAGAACCCCGCCGCGAAGAAGGGCGAGAACCAGTCGTTCACCGCCAGAAGGTCGCGCTTCAGCGAGCCGACATGGTTCTGGCTGCGGGCCTGAAGCCCGTCGAACAGCTCGACCACGGTGGCGCGGGTGTTCGGCTCGGCCCGCGCGCCGCTGCCGATCTCGACCAGCGCGTTCGGTTCCTCGGACCCCGCCGTGAAGATGCCGCGCGGGCGGTGATACTTGAAGCTGCGACCCACCAGCAGCACGCCATTGGCCATCAGCGCCGAGGCGAGCGTGTCGCCCGGATGGCCGGTGAGCGCCTGCCCGTTGAAGCTGAAGCGCAGGGTCCGCGAGCGGTCGATCAGCCCGCCGGAAAGCCGGGTCATGCCGCACCCCCTTTCGCGCGCAGCGCCACGTCGCGGGCAAGCTCGGCCCCGAGAATTTCATGGGTCAGCGTGTTGCGGGTGACGACCAGCCAGCTCCGGTCGCCCTGTTCGTGGAACCACAACTCCCGATGAACGCCCGCCGGGTTGTCGCGCAGATAGACGTAATCGTGGAACGCCGCCTGCGCGCCGTCCGACATCCCGTCGGGGCGGTCCAGCAGGGAGGCGGAGCCGAGGCAGAAGAATTCCTGCGCGTCGCGGGGGCCGAGAAGGGGATGGGGGATAAGCATGTCGGGCTCTCAGTGCAGATTGGGCGAGGCGCCCATGCCTTTTTCGTCGATCAGATAGCCGCGCTCGAAGCGGTCCAGCCGATACGCCTTGGCGGTGTCGTGGGGTTTGTCGGTTGCCAGCAGATGGGCGAAGCAATAGCCGCTGGCGGGCGTCGCCTTGAAGCCGCCATAGCACCAGCCCGCGTTGAGATAGAGCCCCTCGACCGGCGT